>CBDFKQ010000014.1:517500-648335 GCA_965248855.1 Spirosomataceae bacterium
TAAGTTGAACAAAGGAAGTCTCCTTGCAAAGACAGCCAGGATGTTGGCTTGGAAGCAGCCACACATTTAAAGAGTGCGTAACAGCTCACTGGTCGAGCGAGGCGGGCATCGATAATAAACGGGCATCAAGACCGGTACCGAAGCTATGGATTGCAGCAATGCAGTGGTAGGAGAGCATTCCAGCGGCGCCGAAGCTGTTTCGTAAGAGATGGTGGAGCTTCTGGAAAAGCAAATGTAGGCATAAGTAACGATAAGGCGGGTGAGAAACCCGCCCACCATAAGACTAAGGTTTCCTGAACAACGTTAATCGGTTCAGGGTTAGTCGGGGCCTAAGCATAAAGCGAAAGCATAGTGTAATGGACAACCGGTTAATATTCCGGTACTTGCCTAAGAGTGAGTAAGTGACGGAGCGTCGGAGTGCCCGCGTACTGACGGAATAGTACGTTAAAGCCGCAAGGCGATAGTACGGCAAAGCCTTCGGGCGGCGCCGACAGCAGCACAAAGATACTTCCAAGAAAAGCTTATAAGCATATTGACCGCAACCCGTACCGCAAACCGACACAGGTAGTCGAGTAGAATATACTCAGGTGCTCGAGTGAATCACGGCTAAGGAACTCGGCAAATTATCCCTGTAACTTCGGGAAAAGGGGAGCCTACTTACGCGAGTAAGAGGTCGCAGAGAAATGGTCCAGGCGACTGTTTAACAAAAACACAGGGCTTTGCAAAATCGAAAGATGAAGTATAAGGCCTGACACCTGCCCGGTGCCGGAAGGTTAAGAGGGGATGTCATCGCAAGAGAAGCATTGAATCGAAGCCCCGGTAAACGGCGGCCGTAACTATAACGGTCCTAAGGTAGCGAAATTCCTTGTCGGGTAAGTTCCGACCTGCACGAATGGTGTAACGATCTGGACGCTGTCTCAGCCGTGAGCTCGGTGAAATTGTAGTCTCGGTGAAGATGCCGAGTACCCGCAACGGGACGGAAAGACCCCGTGCACCTTTACTATAGCTTTGCATTGGGGCTGGATAAAACATGTGTAGGATAGGTGGGAGGCTGTGAACCGGTGTCGTCAGGCATCGGGGAGCCAACGTTGAAATACCACCCTTGTTTTATTTGGCTTCTAACACTTTATGGTGGACAATGCATGGTGGGTAGTTTGACTGGGGTGGTCGCCTCCAAAAGAGTATCGGAGGCTTTCAAAGGTACCCTCAGCACGCTTGGTAACCGTGCGTAGAGCGCAATAGCAGAAGGGTGCTTGACTGTGAGGCAGACAAGCCGATCAGGTACGAAAGTAGGATATAGTGATCCGGTGGTTTTGCATGGAAAAGCCATCGCTCAAAGGATAAAAGGTACGCCGGGGATAACAGGCTGATCTCCCCCAAGAGCTCACATCGACGGGGAGGTTTGGCACCTCGATGTCGGCTCGTCACATCCTGGGGCTGGAGAAGGTTCCAAGGGTTCGGCTGTTCGCCGATTAAAGTGGCACGCGAGCTGGGTTCAGAACGTCGTGAGACAGTTCGGTCCCTATCTGTTGTGGGCGTAAGATATTTGAGGGGGCCTGTCCTTAGTACGAGAGGACCGGGATGGACTGACCGCTGGTATATCTGTTGTGGTGCCAACTGCATCGCAGAGTAGCCACGTCGGGAAGAGATAAACGCTGAAAGCATCTAAGTGTGAAACTCGCCCCAAGATGAGATATCATTATAAGAGTCGTAGCAGACTACTACGTTGATAGGCGGCAGATGTAAAGTCGGAAATGACAAAGTCGAGCCGTACTAATTACTCGACAGGTTTTTACTTTTATTTATCTGACTGAAAGGTTGTTATAATATCTATTTTTGTCAATATGATTCAAATGAATTAAAAGATATTGACTGTAAGAAGTCAAAAGATAATGGTGGTCATAGGGTGGGTGTTCACCTCTTCCCATTCCGAACAGAGAAGTTAAGCCCCACACCGCCGATGATACTGAAGTCAAATTTGGGAAAGTAGGTAACCGCCAATTTTATTAAACTAACAGCCCCGATGTAATTCGAGGCTGTTTTTGTTTAACCACATTCCATGTGCAAATGTTTCTTAAAGACTTTCACACGCTTCACTAATCAGGACAGCATATATAAATTAAAATTAACCCATTACTCGTTGTTGGCCTTAAAATTTATGGATATTAAAAGAGGTTCGGTCTATTTTAAGTGATTAGTTGCTGACCAAGTGTTATAATAACAAATCCTTAGAGAATATCATCTTTAAAATGTTTTGAACCACAAATCATACACTCTATTTTCTTAATAGACTTAGTTTTTACGCCAAATCCTATCTTCTCACCCTTTGTGATAAGGCTCTATGACTGTAAGTAGCCAATACATTTTAACTTTTTAATCATCACACATTTCTGTTAAAAATCATTATCCTAAATACCCAGTAGAAATCCGATCGTCATATTTATTGATCATGAGCGATATATAGTAGTTTTTTTTCCTAACGCTGCGCATTAGAAAAATGACTTCAACATTGTTTTTCAATTAGGTGTAAAGTCTAAAATTTATTAAATAAGCCAAGTTTATTTTTATATAGTAATTGGATTTACAACATCTACATGATTTTATTAAACTTGCTTTATTTATTCCGAAAAAATGTTACAAAATTGGAGTATGTGATATACCATTGTAAGTGAATATTATCCAATTTTTCTACTGTTTTTGCTGATAATAGGTAAAAGAAATAGAATTTGAAAAAAAATAATACTTTTGCAATGAGAAACTAAATCAGTCTTTTGAAGCGAAATTCTCTTTCTCTTCAAAAATATTAATACTTGTCACGGTTTTAATTACAGGGCCCTTTTAATTAGATATTAACAATCATTACCCAATTGAATGAAAAGAAAAACCCTGCTGCCTTTCATATTAGTAACGAGCCTCTTCTTTTTATGGGCACTTACTTCTAACCTGATACCTACTTTAATACCGCATTTAAAAAAGGCTTGCAGACTTAGTGATTTTCAGTCTGCTTTTATTGATTCTGCTTATTGGATTGCTTATTTTGTAATCGCAATACCGGCGGGATTGGTGATGAAAAGATTTGGATATAAAAAGGCAATTATTGTTGGACTACTGATTGCAGCAGCAGGTACATTTTTATTTTATCCTGCAGCAGAACAACGTACGTTCCCATTTTTTCTGGCAGCATTATTTATAGTAGCAAGTGGCATGACGTTTTTAGAAACTTCAGCTAACCCTTATATGACTATTTTAGGACCGCCTGAGACTGCCGCTCAACGGTTAAATTTTGCACAGGCTTTTAACGGGCTTGGTGCTTTTATTGCAGCCTTTTTTTTAAGTAAAGTAATCCTTAGCGGTAAAGAAATAAGTGATGAGTTGTTATCAAAAATGTCTGCTGCAGATGCAAACGTATTGTTGACGCATGAAGCGAAAAGCGTGCAAATGCCTTATCTGATTATTGGATTTACTTTATTGATTATTGCAATTATTTTTATGATAACAAGTTTTCCCATTGAGCAAAAAGAAAGAGAAGCAGACAGCAGCATTAATAAAAAGTTTAACATCTTCAATCATAAAAATTTAATACTCGGTATTGCTGCCCAATTTTTTTATGTTGGCGCACAGGTTTGTATTTCCAGTTTTTTTATCCGCTATTCCAAATACGCAGCAGGTCTGGGCGAACTGGAAGCAGCTAACTATTTGGGGTTTTTATTATTGAGCTTTATGATTGGACGTTATATGGGTACTTTTATAATGCAATATATTAACCCTGCAAAGTTGCTGACTATTTATAGTATTGCCAATATTATACTTCTGGCCGTTATAGTTTTTATGGGGGGTAAAGTTTCTGTATATGCATTTATTGGAGTTGAGTTTTTTATGTCCATCATGTTTCCGACAATTTTTTCTTTGGCGATAAAAGACTTGGAAGAGAAAACAAAGATGGCTTCTTCATACATAGTAATGTCAATAGTAGGAGGTGCAATTTTTCCGGTAATAATGGGTAAGGTATCGGATATGTTTACAATACAGCTTGCTTATATAGTACCGGCAGGTTGTTTCTTCGTAGTATTATATTTTGCATTAAAAGTTCAAAGCCTAAAATGTAGTTTCTTCAATTCTGCCACGGTATGAAATGGTATAGATTGTTTTAATAATTTATTCTAATATATACAGTAATGTACAGATACAATTTATAAGGTTACATAAAGGTTTATCAAAGTGCACATATATTAAATTACACTAAGCTTGATGGTGTTAAAGAATTTATAAATAAAGATACCATTAAAATAAACTTACAAATTAGTGACAATGGTAATGCCACAAAAACACAAGGTCTGTTCAAAAAATAAAATATAACATACAAATGAAAATATACAAAACATCCGGTGGCATTGCAATAGTGCAGAAAGAAAAATTATTTCTAACAACAGCTTCTAACTGGGATAGTTTTATTAATCAAAATGATTTATACAATTTTTTAAAAAAGGAGATAGTTAATTCTAAAGAAATTGCCAACGACTGGCTGGAAGAGGTTACCATCTTTCCTCCCATTCAAAACCAGGAAATATGGGCAGCAGGTGTTACCTATTTACGCAGTCGCCATGCCAGGGTGGAAGAATCGAAAGATGCAGGAGGTGGAACTTTTTACGACAAAGTATATGATGCCGAAAGGCCGGAATTATTTTTTAAAGCCAATGCTCAACGCACAGTTGGCCACAAGGGTTTGGTTCGCATTCGAAAAGATTCTACCTGGGATGTACCCGAGCCGGAACTTACATTATTTATTACATCCTCACAAAAAATTGTTGGCTATACAATTGGTAACGATATGAGCAGCCGCAGTATTGAAGGCGAAAATCCTTTATACCTGCCGCAGGCTAAAATTTACGATGGTTGTGCCGCATTGGGGCCATGTATTTATGTGCCTGAAAAACCAATCGGTGGGCAAACAACTATCACAATTTTAATTGAAAGAAATAATGTAACCATGTTTACCGAAAGCATTACCATTAATAAAATGAAAAGACAACACCATGACCTGGTTGATTTCTTATTCAGAGAATGCGACTTTCCTCATGGTTGTTTTTTAATGACTGGTACAGGCATTGTGCCACCTAACAATTTCACTTTGCAAAGCGGGGACTTGGTTACTATTAATATTAAAAATATTGGTACTCTTATAAATACAATAGCATAATGATACATGGAAAAAATATAATAGGGAACAGCCTGTCTTCTCAAGGAAACCATTCTTTTAACGGGTATGATGTGGTTGAAAATAAAATACTGCCAATTGATTTTTTTGAAGCCACTGAAACTGAAATAAATATGGCTGTAAGCAAAGCCGATATTGCTTTTCGTATTTATAAAAATACAAGCGGAAAAAAAAGGGCTGCATTTTTAGAATGTATTGCAGTGGAAATAGAAGCCTTGGATATGGAGTTGATAAATACTGCCTGCATAGAAACGGGTTTACCCATTGCAAGGATAACGGGGGAACGCGGAAGAACAACGGCACAGCTACGCCTTTTTGCAGAGCTGCTTACAAACGGCAGTTGGGTAAACGCAATTATTGATGAACCTATGCCCGACCGGAAACCTTTGCCCAGAGCCGATATTCGGCAAATGCAAATTGCTGTTGGTCCAGTGGCAGTATTTGGTTCCAGTAATTTTCCACTGGCATTTTCTGTTGCAGGTGGTGATACTGTATCTGCATTGGCTGCCGGTTGCCCGGTAGTATTCAAAGCTCATCCTGCACACCCTGCTACATGCGAAATGGTGGCCGGTGCTATCATCAGTGCGGCACAAAAATGCAGGATTCCCGAAGGTGTTTTTTTCTATGTTACATGCCGTAAGTCATGAGGCGGGCAATACATTGGTAACACATCCATTAATAAAAGCAGTGGGGTTTACCGGTTCTTTAAAAGGTGGAAAGGCTTTATATGATGCAGTTGTAAAACGCAATGAACCTATTCCTGTCTTTGCTGAGATGAGTAGTGTAAACCCGGTTATTTTTCTGCCGGGTATTATTGAAGGAAATGCTGCAGGATTAGCTGAGAATTTTGCTGCTGCTGTAGTGTTGGGAGCCGGTCAGTTTTGTACCAATCCCGGTATATTTTTATTAATAAATAATGCGATTTCGCTTCAGTTTATTAATTTATTAAAAGAAGCTATGGCTGCAAAACCCGCAGTTGCCATGCTTACCAACAATATAAAACAAACATATTGTGAAGGTATTAATGTACAACGCATCACTAAAGGTGCTGTTGGCCTCACACCATTTAGCGAAGGCACACCTCAGCCACACTTGTTGCAAACAACTGTAAGGGCGGTAATCAACAACCCGACTTTAACAGAAGAACTTTTTGGCCCATCTACTATTGCCATCATTGCAGAAAATATGGATGAGTTAATTGAATGCTGTGCCGGTTTGCAGGGGCAGCTCACTGCAACAGTGCATGGAACAGACAATGATCTTGCAGCTGCAAATATTTTAATTGAAACGCTCAAGTCAAAAGCAGGCAGGCTAATTATAAATGGCTTTCCAACTGGCGTTGAAGTATGCCATGCAATGGTGCATGGCGGCCCATTCCCTGCAACTACAGATGTACGTACTACCTCTGTAGGCACACAGTCCATATATCGTTTTACAAGACCGGTTTGTTATCAGGGTTTTCCTGATAGTTTATTGCCTGATGAATTGAAACAAAATAATCCATTGGGCATTTCAAGAATAGTAAATGGAAAAATAGATTAGTAAGTTTTATAGAGTTGATTGCAGGTATTTTAACAGATTCTTTTTCTTATTAAAGGAATTGAGGTGTGAACATTTAAACCAAGGCGTAAAACTCAATACAAATAGGGTTCCTATATATACTTCATAATTTAAATCAAACCGTTTTTTAAACTGTAAATTTCTCCTATATACAATTGCTTTAATAATTGTATAGCCATTTTACTTCTTTGACCTGTTTGGCAACAGAATATTAACTTCTTCCCTTCGGGCACTTCCTTAATTCTTTCTTTTAACTCATACAAAGGAATGTTTATTCCTCCAATGTTGTATTCTTCAAATTCATAATTTTCCCTCACATCAATTAAATAGATTTCATTCGGTGAGTCTGAAAGCCAAGTATTTAATTTATCTATTGTAATTTCCTGATCGTTTGGTTTAATAGGAGCAGTAGCAATAATTTCTTCGAGTTTGATTGTAGAGTGTTGCTTTATTATTTTAAAAATACTTGTGGAGTTATCAAGTGCGTTAATAGTTAATAATTTACCGGACAGCATTTCTCCAATATTGCAAATTATCTTTATAGCTTCGTTGGCCATATATGCACCAATGATACCCGGTAATACTCCCAATACTCCTATTTCTGCACAGTTGGGAACTTCATCAGCTGATGGCGCATTAGGGAATACATCCCTGTAATTAGGGCCATCGAAATAATTAAATACAGAAATCTGACCTTCAAATTTAAATATAGACCCAAATACTAAAATTTTGTTTAAGGCAACACAAATGTCATTAACAAGGTAACGGGTTTCAAAATTATCTGAGCCATCAATAATAAGGTCGTAGTTTATGCAAATGTTTTTTGCATTATTTAAAGTCAGGCGCTCAGTATAATCGGTTACAAAGATATATGGATTTTGTAATTCCAGTTTTTCTTTGGCAAGTACAGCTTTTAGTTTTCCAACATCAGCGGATGAATATAACACTTGCCGATGAAGATTACTTAAATCTACCGTGTCATTATCAACTATTCCAATATTTCCAACACCTGCTGCTGCTAAATATTGTAAAACCTGGCATCCCAACCCTCCGGCACCAATCATGAGTACTTTAGCGCTCTTCAATTTTTCCTGACCCGCAAGGCCGATTTCGGGTAATATGATCTGCCTGTTATATCGTTTTAATTCTTCACCATTTAACATTGATTATTGCATTAAATATTATTTAAAAAGTTAAATCAGGTATGTTTTCAATTTTTTAATTATCAATATACTGATATCAAAATATCAATAATTTAGGTTAATTAATGTAGAATGACGAAATTTAAGTATTAGAAATGGATTTGTACAAAGAAACTAAAAATATAAAATCATGATCAATTCACTTACATCCATCACCGCTGTTGAAAATGTTTTGATTAAATTTACAATCAGGTACAAGCAGTCAGTTTATCAAATTGCAAGGCTTGAATACAGAATTTATAAAAATTTAATTAAATTGGAAGCAGTGAATACGCTTATTCTTGAAGAAGAAAAAAATCTAAAATCATTAAATAACGCAATTAATGCTGCAGGAAAAGGGAAAGTTGAAGAAAAATTATCAATATGGAAAATAAAAGCCGAGTATAAACTTTTTAAATTGAACCTGCGAAGAAATAAAATTGATATTGTTAAATTAGTTTTAAACCAATCTCAATTAGCCCAATTAAAACAATCATTGGAAGCTCTCGAAGTTGATATTAAAAAAGTTGAAGCCCAAAAACTCAAAATAACTTCCGCAAAAACCAAAAGTACAAACGGATTAAAAAAAACCGGTATTTTTAATTCTGTAGAAATAATAAAACAAACTGAGGAGAATAATACTGTTAACCAATCAATAAAGGATTATATAAGAGAATTTATGCAGATGGCTTCTTAAATGAGCAATTCTTATCTCCAATGTTATCAATAATAGGCGTAATCATTTGGTTTTTATAGGCATTTGCTAATAACTTTTTATAATTTAAAAGACTGATATAAATTGTTATCAGTCTTTTAAATTGATGCTTCTTGTTCTTATTCTCTTATCAATTCTACGGTACTTTCCAGTTTAACTATATCTCCCAATGCCGCCGCCGGATAAGTTAAGCCGACATTAAAATCTTTACGCGGTATTTCGGCCGAAACATTGAAAACCGCAATTGTGTTTTTCGACATCGGATGCTCAAACATTCCATTGTATACCGCTTTAATTTGCAGCATTTTTTCAATACCATTTACACTCAAAACACCATCAATAACAAAATCATTATCTGCATGTTTTTGAAAATTATTGCTTTTATATGTTATAAGCGGAAAATTTTGAGTGTCAAAAAAATCGGGAGTTTTTAAATGTCCATCCCTGTTGCTATCATTAGTATCTATTGAATCTGCTTCGATAGAAAGCTCAAGTTTGGCATTACTCATGTCATCATTCTCGGTTATAATACTTCCGGAAAACTCCTTGAATGTGCCGTTAACTTTTGCAATTACAAAGTGAGAAATTGAAAAAGTTAAATGTGTATGCGATTTGTCGATTTTAAAAGATATAGTTGCCATTTTTTTTATTTAATTTAATTGTGGATCAAATGTAAATGTCTTTGAGGTTATAGGGAATGGACAAAAGTCCGCTTATCCGGTACTTTTCGGATTTGACTCTTTAAAAGCAGATGGCCTTAAACCAATATTTTTCAGAAAAAACTTGCTGAAATAAGATACGTCTTCAAAGCCTAACTGATATGCTATTTCTTTTATGGAAAGGGTATTATAAAATAATAATCTTTTTGCTTCAACCAATATTCTTTTTTGAACAAGGTATAGCGCATTTTCTCCACTTGCAAATTGTGTAACTTCATTTAAACGCTTGGGATGGATATTCATCCGGTTAGCATAGTATTGAACAGAATGTTCTTTACAATAATTGCTTTCTACTAACTCTAAAAAATGAAAGTACCT
The DNA here is from genome assembly GCA_965248855.1 of Spirosomataceae bacterium. Lineage (GTDB taxonomy): Bacteria > Bacteroidota > Bacteroidia > Cytophagales > 172606-1 > CBDFKQ01. The sequence goes on from CBDFKQ010000014.1 coordinate 527,209, forward strand.
TTCTTTGCTGATTGCAGTTGTTTGTGATGGTATTTTTTGGTTTTCCTTATAAAAACTCAAAATTTGAAATAGCAATAAGTTGAGGGAATGGAATAAAATATCTCTGTTAAGGGTTTCTTTTTTTAGTTCGGTTTCAATAATCGACAGAGTTGTGCGAAGCTCATTTAACCCGTTTTTATCCAAATCTAAAATGGGTGACTGATTAAAAATTAAATCTAATTGTTTTAATAGAGTTGAGTTTTCGGATGTTTTGTAAATGAAATCTACATTAAAAATCAGTATTGTACAATTTTTTATGGACGAATCTTTTAAATTATGTACTTGGCCCGGAGGCAGAAAAGAAATAGAATTATTTCGGATGACATAATTTATGAAATCTATTCCATGGATTCCATCCCCTTCAAATATTATTAATATTTCATAAAAATTATGTCGATGGTTGCCGGATGAAAGATGAGCTTTTATGTATTTATCCATATCAATTACACTAAACCCAATGTCGTTTACTGTGTTTCTTGCGTAATGTTTAGGGATCATTTTATTAGATTTTTTTTGAAGGTTAATCTAAATTATGAGCGTTTAGAGTCTTAGCCGGATTATACCAAAAATTTATCATTTAAAAGTGATACCTGTTTGAATATCATATTTTATTTTACGCCGTAAGTTATTGATTTAAAGGAGGATTATTTTGCTTTGTGGTCCCGACAAGAATCGAACTTGTATCTAAAGTTTAGGAAACTTCTATTCTATCCGTTGAACTACGGGACCGGTTTAAATTAAGGTGCAATATTAATTTAATTCTTCCGCATTTTCAACATCATTATTTTCTTCTTTAATTTTATGACCCCAAAAAGTTTCGTCAATTAAAAAATTCGGATAAATATTTCGATGGGCTTTTAAAACTTTTTCGAGTACTATCTCTTTCAAACTTTCGATACCTTCCTTTTTTTCTGCAGAAATAAATACGGAATCTGAATTTTTTGTTTTTTCAATCGATGGCAGCTTTTGAAGCTCATCTATATTCATTAAATCCTTTTCCTGTTCCTGCCTTTCGCGCTCCCTTACAATATCCATTTTATTATAAACATAAATAGTTGGTTTGTCGGTAACTCCAATATCAGCCAGAGTTCTATTTACAATTTCAATCTGTTCGTCATATGATGGATGAGAGGCATCAATAACATGAATTAAAATATCCGCTTCACGCACTTCATCCAATGTTGATTTAAAAGATTCTATCAACATGGTAGGCAGTTTACGAATAAACCCAACAGTATCCGTTAGAATAAATGGAATGTTATTCCAAACTACTTTTTTAGCAAGAGAATCAACAGTTGCAAATAATTTGTTCTCTGCAAAAGCTTCTTTTTTTGATAACAATTTCATTAGAGTAGATTTACCCACATTGGTATATCCCACTAATGCTACTCTTACAACACCGCCTCGTTGTTTTCTCCTTGTTATGGATTGTTTTTCAATTATTTCCAGTTTGTCTTTTAAAAAAGAAATCCTGTCATTAACAATCCGCCTGTCAGTTTCCAATTCTTTTTCACCGGGGCCTCTCATGCCCACTCCACCTTTTTGCTTTGTTAAGTGGGTCCACATTCTGGTTAATCTGGGTAAAATATATTGGTATTGAGCAAGTTCGACCTGGGTTTTTGCCTGAACACTTTTTGCTCTGATTGAAAAGATATTTAAAATCAATAAACTTCTGTCAAGAATTTTGCACTTTAATTCATTTTCCAAATTTCTTACTTGTGCAGGTGTGAGGTCATCGTCAAAAATAACCATATCAGCACTTTTATCTTTAACATAGGCAACTATATCCGATAATTTTCCTTTTCCTACAAATGTTCTTATATCCGGGTGTTCAAGTTTTTGCGTAAATACCTGTAAGGTTTTAATCCCTGAAGTTTCAGCCAGAAAAGCCAATTCATCAAGGTATTCATTTGCTTTTTGTTGAGATTGTTTTTGGGTAATTATTGCAACCAAAACCGCAGTTTCCTGTGGTTCTGCGGTATCATATAAAGTTTTAGTTTTATTCATAAATAAAATAAATGTACTTTTACTGAAAATATTAGTAAAATTACGTAAAATAAGTTTTAAACTGAATTTAATATAAAAGCGGTTTCTTAGTTACGTTATTTTTGTGCAAAAAAGCAAGCGCCAACATGCGAATCGCTATTGTAATTAATACTTCCTGGAACATTTATAATTTCAGAAAGGGACTTATTAAAAATCTTCTTGAACAGGGTCATGAAGTTTACGCTATTGCCCCTAAAGACGATTATTCCGAAAAACTAAAAAACTTGGGCTGCCATTATGTGCCTGTAAGTTTAGATAATAAAGGATCTAATGTAAAAAAGGACTTTTCTTTTTTGCTTGACATTTACTCCATCTATAAAAAAATTAAGCCCGACATAATATTGCATTATACAATTAAACCTAATGTATATGGTACAATTGCAGCTTATTTAAAAGGTATCCCTTGTATAAATAATGTTTCAGGTTTGGGTACTGTTTTCCTGCGCGATAATTGGACCAGCAAAATAGCTTTAACTTTATATAAAATAGCATTCTTAACTCCGAAAAAGGTTTTTTTTCAAAATAAGGATGATAAAGCATTATTTATTAAGAAAAAATTAATTAAAAGTGAATTAACGGATATATTGCCAGGTTCAGGAATTGATTTGGATCATTTTAAACCTGCCGTTTTTATTAAAAATGAAACTTTTACATTTCTTTTAATCGCCCGTTTATTATTCGATAAAGGAATTATAGAATATATAAAAGCAATTAAAACCTTACGCAGAATGGGTGTTCCGGCGCGTTTTCAATTACTTGGCCTTATAGATCGCTCTCACTTGGGAATACCTGAAGAGGATTTAAATAGTTGGATTAAAGAAGGATTGATAGAATATTTGGGATTTACAGAAGATGTAAGACCAAGCATTTATAAAGCAGATTGTATAGTTTTACCTTCATACAGAGAAGGTACACCACGTACCTTACTCGAAGCTGCAAGTTTGGCAAAGCCTATTATTGCAACAGATGTGCCCGGTTGCACAGAAATAGTTATTGATGGGGTGAATGGATTTTTATGCGAAGTTAAAAACCCGAGAGATCTGGCTTATAAAATGATACAAATGATTGAATTATCAACAGAAGAGATAATGGAAATGGGTATTCAAAGTAGAAAGCAGGTAGAAAGGAGATTTGATGAAAAAGAAGTGATAAGTAAATACAATGAAGCTTTGGTATCTTTATTCGGAAAAGAAAAAATTATAGAATTTAAATTACCCATATTAACTCAAAAATTAGCAATTAAATAATTATAAATAATTCATGGAGTTTAAACATTCTCACATTCAAGGCCTTGTTGAAATTATCCCGGCTATTTTTAATGACGAAAGAGGATTTTTTTTTGAAAGCTATAGTAAAAAAAGATTTGAAGAAAATGGTATCCCATTTAATTTCGTTCAGGATAATCAATCGTTTTCTCATAAAAATGTTTTGAGGGGATTGCATTTTCAAAAAGAACCTTTTGCACAAGGCAAACTTGTGAGAGTAATATCCGGAAAAGCATTAGATATAGCAGTTGATATCCGACCAAAATCTCCAACTTTTGGCCAATGGCAATCTTTTTTATTGGAAGGCAGTTTAAACAATATGATTTATGTTCCGGAAGGTTTCGCTCATGGTTTCGTTGCACTTGAAGATACTATTTTGCAATACAAGTGCACCAATTTATACAGTAGAGTTTCGGAAGGAGGGATTATATGGAATGATACCGATTTAAATATAAACTGGGGTGCTACAGATCCAATAATTTCCGAAAAAGATATGATATTGGGTTCTTTCAAAGAATGTTTGACATAATTTTAAAATTAGTGATAGAATGAGTAAAATATTTTATTTATATAAGTATTGTTTAATTTTATTTTGTCCTTTATTATATCTTTCATCCTGCAATACTTATAAACAAAATATAATGTTTAAAACAAAGGGTTATCCCCTTTCAAATTTAAAATTATCTGTTGCCCGGGCTGAAAATAATTATAAAATTCAACCAAATGATTTTATAACCGTTGAACTATTTGATAATAAAGCAGAAAGAGCAATAGATATAAATATTTATAAACCAACCGATCAAAGTGCCGTTTCGCCAAGAGGAATTGGAAATGCTGCTTCAACTACATCTGCAAAATATTTAATAAGGGAGGATGGAGTGGTAAAATTGCCTCTGGTGGGAGATATTTTTTTAAAAGATTATACTTTACATCAGGCAGATAGTGTACTCGAAATAGCATTTAACCGGTATTACGAAAAAAGCTTTGTAACCACAAAATTTGCCAACAAAAGAGTAACAGTACTTGGAACAATCACTCAGATAGTGCCATTGATTAATGAAAAAATGACTGTTATAGAAGTTTTAGCCTTGGCAGGTGGAATTAATAATACAGCCAAAGTTCAAAAAATCAGATTACTCAGAGGAGATTTAAATAAAAACCCACAGGTATTTTTAATAGACCTTAGCACTGTACAAGGTATGGCTGAATCGCAATTATATGTTGAATCTAACGACATTATTTATATTGAACCTGTCAGGAAACCTGTTATAGAATCCATATCAGATATTTATCCATTAATAGGAATTTCTACCTCTGTGCTTTCTCTTATTTCAACCATCCTTATTTTGAAAAAATAAAAAAATATGTCGTCACATAATGGAAAAAAACCACATCTTGATGAAGAAGATTTTTATGACGATCATCGGATGCAAGATGATGAAGAAAATGACGATGTTTTAAGTGAATTAGACTTCCCAAGGATCTTTAATATATTTAATAAAAATAAATTTATATTATTAATAATATTTTTATCCTGCCTGTCAGGAGGGTATTTATATTTAAGATATACAAAACCAATTTACGAATCGGGCTCAAGCCTTCGGTTATCGGTAAAGAGGCAGGCAAATGTACTTGGCATAAACGGAATTACTGATGATACTTATGGAAACCTTCAGGGAGAAATAGAATTAATAAAATCCAATCTTATTTATGATGAAGTAATAAAACAAATGGATTTGACTGTAAGTTATTTCATCCATGGAAAAATAATTGATGAAGAAAGATATAGGAGCAACCCTTTTAAAGTAGATTATATTGTAAAAAATGATTTGTTTTACGATATCCCTTTTGATCTTCAAATCATAAATGCAAATGAATTTATTTTTAAATATAAATCCGGAAATACAGAAATTTCAAATAAGTATTCTTTTAACCGGGTAATTGAAAATGAAAATTTCAAAATAATTATTCACCCAATTAACTCCTCTATTAAAGATTATACTGACGTTAAATTTTATTTTATAATAAACAGTAATTTTGCTCTCAACAATTACTTATCAAAAAACCTAAGGGTAGAAATATTAAATCCTACCGCCAATATTATTGGTATTTATTTTAAAGATCACAGCGGTCAAAAAGCCAGAGATATTGTTAATACTATCGATAGTGTATACCTGAATAAAACCATTGAAGAGAAAGATAAATCAAGCATTCAAAAAATTGGTTTTATGGATCAACAACTGATAAAAATTGAGGATAGCTTGGAATTATATGAAAATAAATTACTTGATTTCCCTCAAATTGACAGAAACTCTGAAAGTAAAAGTGGGATAAACGAAAAGACATTAACTAAAATTGAAGATTTTTTAGATAAGAGACTGTTATTAAATACACAATATGCACAAACCAAAACATTAAAAAACCTTGTCGAAAAAAATTATAAAATAAATGAATTTTTGCCAAGTGTTGAAAATATTTCAGATCCGCAAGTTATTACGTTGCTAAATACTGTTTCCAGGTTGCTAGAGGAAAGGGAAATGTTATCGGTATCTACAAAAGAAAATACCTTCTCGGTTAAAGTTAAAGAAAAAGAAATTCAGATGGCTAAAAGCCATCTACTATTTTTACTAAACCAAAGTGAAAATAATTTAAAAGAAAAAATAAACCTTATTAATCAAAAAATTATAAAGCTTGAAAGTGATATAACTAATTTACCTGACAGAAATAATCAATATACAAAAGTAAGGAGGTTTAAAGATCTTTATGAAAAATTCTATCTGCAAATGATGGATAGAAAAGCAGAAGTTGGCATTTCAAAAGCAGGTACTATACCTGATTTTGTAATTTTATCGCCGGCTAATATTCCCAGAATACCCATTTCTCCAAATAAAATATTAATCTACCTTATCTGCAGTGGTGTTGGGCTGTTAATAGGTTTATTAATCGTAGTAATTAGTTATTTTTTGCATAACACAATATCAAGTCAAAAAGATTTAGAGCGGATAGCCATTTCACCTATTTTAGGTATAATCCCTACCTACGTAAAAGAAAAAATGCCCGTTTCACGTCTTATTGTAGATAAATATCCCAAATCATCCATCAGTGAAGCCCTGCGTGCAGTAAGGACTAATATGGATTTTATGTCGAGTGCAAAAAAAAGTAAGAAAATCATTTCGGTTTCTTCAAGTATAAGTGGTGAAGGGAAAACTTTTGTCTCGATGAACCTTGCAGGTATCATTGCATTATCTAATTCAAAAGTAATATTACTTGATTTAGATATGCGCAAGCCACGCTTACATTTAGGGTTAGATGCGGAAAATAATAAAGGAATAAGTACAATATTAATAGGCAAAAATACTTGGCAGGAATGTGTAAGTAAAACCAGCATCCCAACGTTAGATTTTATAACCGCAGGGCCCATTCCTCCAAATCCGGCTGAACTGATTTTAAGGAATGAGTTTGATGAGTTATTACAAAATATACATGAAACATATGATGTAATAGTTATTGATACACCTCCTGTAGGCCTTGTTACAGATGGAATTTTAACAATGAAAAAATCTGATATGCAAATTTTTGTTGTTCGGGCGGAATACTCTAAAAGATTATTTGTAAAAAATATTAATAAACTTATTAAAAACCATAAATTCGGAAAATCGGCGATAATACTTAATGCATTACGAACCAGTGGGAAATATGGCTATGGCTACGGCTACGGCTACGGAAATGGATATTATGACAGCGATGATGTTCAACCATCAATAATGAAAAATTTAAAAAAATTGACAAAAAAAACTTAACCGGAAATGTTTTCATTCTTTAAAAAAAATCAGTTAAACGATAGTTCTTTTGGAACTTCATTTAAAACTGATATGCATTCACATTTATTGCCGGGGATTGATGACGGCGCCAAAGATTTAGATCAATCTTTAGCATTAATTAAAGAACTTGTACTATCGGGTTATGAAAAGTTAATAACTACACCCCATATCATGAGTGATTTTTATAAAAACACTCCCGAAATAATTTCCGATAAATTAATAGAACTGCAAAAACACCTCTCTGAAAATAATATCAATATAAAAATTGAAGCTGCGGCAGAATATTTTTTGGATGATTGGTTGATGGAAAGAATTAGACAAAATGAAAAACTATTAACCTTTGGCGATAATTTTATTCTGTTTGAAACATCATTTATGAATAAATCATCTTTTTTACAGGAAGCTGTTTTTTTAATGCAAACCCAAAATTATAAACCCGTGTTGGCGCATCCTGAAAGGTATATTTATTTTCATAAAGATTTTCAAGCTCTTAAAAATCTTTATGAAAAAAATGTTTTTCTTCAGGTAAATATTAACTCCCTTACAGGTTACTATGGAAAAGAAGCTAAAATTATTGCAGAAAAATTAATTGACAACAAAATGGTGAGCTTTGCAGGCACCGATTGCCATGCAGAGAAGCATATATTATCTTTGCAAAAAGTTTATAAAAGTAAATATTACGAAAAGCTTGTTGATCTGCCTCTTTATAATAAAACTTTATAATTTTTATTAACAATATGGTAATAAATCGTTATCAATGATAGTGATTTCAGTATGTTTTCATTTATTATAAGTGAGCCGAAAATATTAATGATAATAATTAAGACGCTTTTAAAACTTTTACATATTGAACCAGTAAAGGAAAAAACTCATTAAAATCCGATAAGTAAAGGTGATAATCTTTTTTTAAATCTTTAATAGCATATTCCATTCCTGAGTCAAAGCTTGCTCTTTCTTTCATGCCCAATAAAGTCTTTTCTATCCCATCCAACTGGGCATAATTTAAAAGCCAGTTTTGGGTTTGCATATAAAAAAACATGCGTTGCATAGAAGTTGGGAGAGATTGATATTTATCTTCCAGTAAAAGATAAACCTTTTTTGCGTAATCCATTAATGGAATCTTAGAATAATCTAACCAACAAGAGGCTAAAAAATGATCATAGAAAACATCAACAATCACGCTTGAATAATGCCTGTATGTGGGGAACAACCGTGATTTACTTTCTCTTACTATAGGATGTGAATCGGTAAAACTATCTATTTTACGATGTAAATGAATACCAAATTTAATATCTTCACTTAGTTTTTCTGCCGGTTTTCCTTTCACAAAATCTCCCATCAAGTTACCCACCATCACTTCATTAAATTCTCCGGAAAGATAACAGTGAGCTAAAAGATTCATTTAATTCAGGTTTGTTTTACTTCTATAACCGAGTTATGGTCATTTAAGTTATATTTTCTAAAAAAACTATTTATTTTCATCTGTATCACTCCTAAAAAAGCCTCTCTAAAAATTTTTGACGACATTTTTGATTGCCCTAAAGTACGATCGGTAAAAATAATCGGTACTTCTACTAATTTAAATCCATATTTCCAGGCAGTAAATTTCATTTCTATTTGAAATGCATAACCCACAAAATGAATATTATCCAAACCAATAGTTTCCAATACTCTTCTCCTATAACATTTAAAACCTGCAGTTGCATCGTGAATTGGCATTCCGGTAACGAATTTTACATATTTACTTGCAAAAAACGACATAAGTACCCTGCTCATTGGCCAGTTCACAACATTTACCCCACTTACATACCTGGAACCGATTGCAACATCTGCACCATTGTTTTTACAGGCAGTATAAAGTTTAACCAAATCTTCAGGATTATGAGAAAAATCAGCATCCATCTCAAATATGAATGCATAATCTTCTTTTAAGGCATATTTAAAACCGTGTATATAGGCTGTACCTAAGCCAAGTTTTCCACTTCTTTCTTCAATAAATAATCTGCTTGGAAATTCTTTTTTAAGTTCTTTTACCTTATCGGCAGTTCCATCCGGTGAACCGTCATCAACAATTAAAATTTCAAAATCGCGGGGCAATGAAAATACTTTTCGAATGATGGCTTCAATATTTTCAATTTCATTATATGTAGGTATTATTACAAGGCAGTTTTTCACGACTTAAATTAAACTATTTTTTTTAATAACTCTATCAAAAAAATGCAAAAGAATATACTTTGATATAAATTAAAATAATATTTTATTGCAACTGTCTCAAATATAACTGAATAGTATTTTCCAATCCCAAGTATAAAGCATCACAAATTAAGGCATGGCCAATAGAAACTTCTAACAAAGAGGGTATATTTTTAAAAAAGAAATTTAAATTATCAAGGTCAAGGTCGTGACCTGCATTGATGCCTATTTTTAATTCATCCGCTTTTTTTGCTGCTTTTAAATAAGGTTCAATAGCTATTCTTTTATCTTTTAAAAATTGATGGGAGTATGGCCCGGTATATAACTCTATTCGATCTGCACCGATTTTTGCAGCACCTTCAATCATTTTTTCTTCAGTTCCGACAAATAAAGAGACCCTGATATTTTGTTTTTTCAGTTCTGAAATTATTTCTTTTAAAAAGTTTTCGTTTTTAATTGTATCCCAACCATTATCTGATGTTATGGCACCTGGCAAATCAGGTACTAATGTTGCCTGAGTAGGGTTAACTTTTTTTACTAATTCCAAATATCTTTCATCCGGATATCCTTCTATATTAAATTCTGTCGTTACAATTTTACTTAAATCAATCACATCCCGGTATCGAATATGTCTTTCATCAGGCCTTGGATGAACAGTTATACCTTGCGCACCAAACCGTTCACAATCTTGTGCAACTTTAATTAAATCAGGGTTATTACCACCTCGTGAGTTCCTTAATGTGGCTATTTTATTGATATTAACACTGAGTTTGGTCATTTCAAATATTTTTAGAAATACTGATTCTGCAAAAATACATCGTCTTCACTTTATTTTAAAAATTAATTATTATATCTCAGGTTATTAATATCATCAGATACAAATTATGAATATATAAATATCGTTTTTTTGATAATCATTATTTTGTTTTTGAAATGTTAAAGCTTTTTTATCTGTTGTCAATTGTATAATACTTTCTACTTTTGTAAAATTTTTTTTAAAACTTATTTAATCAGATTTTTACTTAATATCAGTATACAATTATTATTTACTACTCATTACTAATCCAATGCTTTCCGACCCTAAAAGATACACCATCACCGCCGCATTAATTTACGCCAACGGCCCTATTCATATTGGTCATTTAGCCGGCTGTTATTTACCTGCAGATATTTATGCAAGATATTTAAGAAGCAAAGAAAGGGATATAGTTTTTATTAGCGGAACGGATGAACATGGCGTACCAATTACCATTAAGGCAAAAAAAGAAGGAATTACACCGCAACAAGTTGTTGATAAATATTATACTCAAATAAAAGATTCATTTAACGAGTTTGGAATTTCTTTTGATATTTATTCTCGCACAAGTAATCAAAAACACCATGAAGTAGCATCGGATTTTTTTACTGCCCTTTATAATAAAGGTGTTTTTAAAGAAGAAACAACTGAACAATATTTCGATGCGAAAGCAAATCAGTTTTTGGCAGACAGGTACATTGTCGGCACTTGCCCTAATTGTGGAAACCCAAATGCATATGGCGATCAATGTGAACGATGTGGAACATCTTTAAGTCCTGATGAATTAATTAATCCTCATTCAACCCTTTCCGGGGAACAACCTATAAAAAAATCAACTACAAACTGGAATTTACCTTTGGATGTGCTTCAACCAAAAATTGAAGAATACATTAGTGAACATCCCGAATGGAAAACAAATGTATATGGCCAATGTAAATCGTGGTTGAACCAGGGTTTACATCCAAGAGCAATGACTCGCGATTTGGATTGGGGAATAAAAGTACCCTTGCCAAATGCAGAAGGAAAAGTTTTATATGTTTGGTTTGATGCTCCGATAGGTTATATAACTTTCACTCAAGAATTATTAGGAGAAAATTGGGAAAAATATTGGAAGGATAAAGAAAGTAAACTTGTTCATTTTATTGGAAAAGACAATATAGTTTTCCATTGTATTATATTCCCTTCTATGCTTATGGAGCATGGTGGTTATATATTGCCGGATAATGTGCCGGCCAATGAATTTATGAACCTTGAAGGTGAAAAAATTTCTACTTCACGCAATTGGGCCATATGGTTGCATGAATATTTACTGGATTTCCCGGGCAAGCAAGATGTACTCAGGTATGTATTAACTGCCAATGCTCCTGAAAATAAAGACAGTGATTTTACCTGGAAAGATTTTCAGGCAAGGAATAACAATGAATTGGCAGATAATGTCGGAAATTTTATAAACAGGGTTATAACGCTTATTCACAAATATTATAACAGCGAAATTCCATCACATGGAAATTGGGAAGAAGTGGATGAAGAATTAATTTCTACCATTATCGCTGCGCCTGTTAAAATTTCAGAATCTTTAGAAACTTACCGCTTTCGTGAAGCTTTAAGTTTAGTAATGGATTTATCAAGGGCCGGTAATAAATACCTTGGTGATGCCGAACCATGGAAGTTAATAAAAACAAATCCGGAAAGGGTAAAAACCATTTTGTATTTGGCTTCGCAATTGGTTGCAAATCTGGCAGTGGTAATGGAACCGTTTTTACCTTTCACTTCCGATAAAATTTTCAAAATATTAAATCTGCCTTCATTAAAATGGAATAAAGCAGGCGATGTTACCTTATTGGCTCCAGAGCATGTAATTAACCAGCCTGAGATTTTATTTGAAAAAATAGAAGATAAAGTTATTGAAACTCAAATTCAAAAATTGTTGACCAGTAAAAAAGAAAATGAACTTGCCAACCAAACTATCGAACCTCAAAAGGAAGATATAAATTTTAATGATTTTGAGAAAATCGATATAAGGATTGCAACAATTAAAGCTGCTGAAGCTGTTCCGAAAACAAAAAAATTATTAAAATTAATTCTTGATACCGGTTTAGATGAAAGAACAGTAGTGAGCGGAATAGCAGAATACTATAACCCTGAAAAAATTATCGGAAAGCAAGTTTGCCTTTTGGCAAATTTAGCTCCGAGGGAAATTAAAGGTATTATGTCGCAAGGGATGATATTAATGGCTGAAGATAAAGATGGCAGTTTAGCATTTGTAAGTCCTGAAAAAATAATTGGTGCCGGTGGTGTGGTGAAGTAAAATTTGAATTTTACAAAAATGGATTTTCTAGAAGCTAAAATATTAATCATAAAAAACACAATGCAAATAAGAGAAGCCTCTTTAAACGACATTCAACAATTAACAGTCCTCTTTGATAAATATAGAATTTTTTACGGAAAAGAAACAGATTTAGGAAGTGCAAAAACTTTTTTAACAGAAAGGATTATAAATAATGATTCTCAAATATTCGTCGCAGAAAAAGAAAATAATTTACTTGCTTTCGTGCAATTATATCCTTTGTTTTCGTCCACGCGTATGAAACGGCTGTGGTTGCTAAATGATTTATATGTAAATGAAAGCGAAAGAGGTACCGGACTTGGCATTCAACTTCTATTAAAATCTCAGGAATTTGCCAAGTAAACAAATGCCTGCGGATTGATGTTAGAAACCGAAAAATTGAATGTAATAGGAAATAATTTATATCCAAAATTAGGTTTTAGTTTAGATCAAGACCACAATAATTATTTTTGGGAAGCATAAAATTTTACCTCCAAGTAATTTCTACCTGATTCATTTCCTTTTTTTCACCTACCTTTGCTGCAAATTTTATAATTCCAATAGTCTACACATCATGAATTTTATTTCTGCAGAAAATATATCAAAGTCTTTTGGTGAAAAATGGCTTTTCAAAAATATTTCAATAGGTATCAGTCAGGGTGAAAAAGTTGCATTGGTAGGAGCAAACGGATCCGGTAAAACCACTTTGATGAATATCTTAGCGGGTGTAATACCATCAGATGGAGGATCAGTAAGTGTAAGAAGAGGTGTTTCAGTAGGTTATTTAGATCAAAACCCTAGTTTTGATCTAACAATGAGTGTTATTGATACTACATTTTCGGGTAATAACCCGATGGTTGCAGCAATAAAGAAATATGAAAAATCTTTAATTTCAGAAAACGGTGATGAATTATCAGAAGCCATTGAGTTAATGGAATCATTGAAGGCTTGGGATTATGAAGTAAAAATAAAACAAATTTTAGGAAGGCTGGGAATTGAAGACTTTGAAAAGAAAATTTCCCAACTTTCAGGAGGTCAAAAAAAACGGGTTGCATTGGCAAGAATTTTAATTGAAGAACCGGATTTAATAATAATGGATGAGCCGACCAACCATTTAGATTTAGAAATGATTGAATGGCTTGAAAGTTTTTTGGCAACAGAAAACAGAACTTTATTATTAGTAACTCACGACAGGTACTTTTTAGATAAAGTTTGTAATAGGATAGTTGCCTTGGAAAATGGAAAAGTAGCAAGATATGAAGGTGATTATGCTTATTACCTGGAGAAAAAAGCTGAAAAAGAAGCAATAGAAGCCGCAGAATTATCCAAAAATAAAAATACTTTCCGCAAGGAACTGGAGTGGATGCGCAGACAACCAAAAGCTCGTGGAACCAAAGCGCAATACAGAGTTGATGCTTTTGAAGAACTTAAAGAAAAAGTAATTCAGAAGAAACCGGACAGCGGATTAGAATTAAATGTAAAAATGACACGCGTGGGAAGTAAAATTCTCGAAATTAATCATTTACATAAATCTTTCGGAGGTCAGGAAATTGTAAAAGATTTTAATTATGTTTTCAAAAAAGGTGATAGAATAGGCATAGTAGGCAAAAATGGAGTTGGTAAATCCACTTTCCTTAACATGCTTACAGGTAATATTCAACCTGATTCAGGTTTAGTTGATAAGGGTGATACTACAACTTTTGGATATTATACTCAATCGGAATTAATTTATACTCCCGGGCAAAAAGTACTGGATGTTGTAAAAGATATTGCAGAAGTAATTACTTTAGGAACCGGTGAAACAATAAGTGCCTCTGCATTTTTAACACATTTCCAATTTCAACCCGCTGTTCAATATACACCGGTTGAAAAATTAAGTGGTGGCGAGAAAAGGCGTTTACAATTATTAAAAGTACTTATAAAAAACCCTAATTTTCTTATTCTCGATGAGCCAACCAACGATCTTGATATTACAACATTAAATATTCTGGAAGATTTTTTATTGAATTTTGGCGGCTGCCTTTTACTCGTTTCTCACGACAGGTACTTTATGGATAAGTTGGTCGAACATTTATTTGTTTTTCAAGGTGAGGGAAAAATCAAAGATTTTAATGGTAATTATACCGATTACAGGGAATGGTTGGATGAAGAAGAAATAAATCAAAAAAAATCATCTCAAAAAAATCCGAAACCGGTAATTGAAAAACCAATAGTTACATCCTCTAATACCCTTAAAAAGAAATTAACCTTTAACGAACAAAGGGAATATGAAGAACTTGAATCTCAAATAGAAGAATTGGAGAAAACGAAAAATTTAATACTGGAAAAATTAAATTCAGAAAATGTGAGTCATGGTGAAATTTCTTCATTGGTAAAAGAAATTGAAGCTATAGATCTAAAAATCTCCGAAAAAACTGACAGGTGGGTTGAGCTATCAGAATTAGTGTAAACAATTATAACAGTTCAGGTTTAAAGACTTAAAATGAATTGGCGGTTTAATATAATATTCAGTATCCTTTTATTTTTTTTTATTCAAATTACCTTAGCTCAAAGTATAAAAAAAATTGAAGGATACCTTGCTGACAAGGACTTTAAAAGCAGTCACGATTATTTAAATAAAATCTTATTAAAAAAACCTCATAATGCAGCTGCTGAATATTTATATGCTAAATATTATTTATACCGGCCCTTGTCAACAAATTTATACGACTCTGCTTATTTTCATATACAGAAAGCAATTGATGATTTCTCCACATCAAGTTCAAAAGAAATAAAACAATGGGCAAAAATTGGTTTAAATAGTGACAGTGCTTCGATTTTAAAAAAACAAATCGATAGCCTTGAATTTGGTTTAATAAGCCAAACAAAAAATATAAATCTTTATCAACATTATTTAAATTTTTATCCAAGTTCTGCGTACTATAAAAAAGCAGAATTAAGCCTACAGGAAATTGCTTTTCAACAGGCATTTCAAAGCAATAATACGGATAGTTTAAAAAACTTTATAGATCGTTATCTCTTTGCAGGTCAATTGAATGAGGCTAAGAAGAGATATGATATTTTAATTTTTGAAAACCAAACTAAAAACGGTTCATTAAAAGATTTTGAAGAATTTGTAAAAAAAAATCCAAACAGCCCTTTTATCAAAATTGCCGAAAAAAATATTTTTCAATTGACAACACTTCATCAACAACTTAAAAATTATGAGGCTTTTATAATTAAATATCCTGCCAACCACCTTCAACAAACTGCCAGACAATGGTTTTATAATCTCTTTAAAGAAGATCACAACGAAACCGATTTCTTTCTTTATTATCCACATTTTAAAAATGATTTAAGATGGAATGATTTAATAACCACAAATAATAAAATTCTTTATCCGATTTTAGAAGAGGGTAAATATGGTTTTATTGATGAGCGCGGCAACACTACCATTCCAAGTCGAATTGATTCTATTCCTGCAAATTATTTTTGTGAGGGAATTAAAGAAAACATTATACAAGTTTATAATAAATCAAAACTTGTATTACTTAATAAAAAAGGAGAAGAAATAGCAGAAGAAAATATTGAAAATATTAATTTTTTTGAATCCGGATTATATAAAACCGTAAGAAATTTAAAAAAAGGACTCATTTATGAATCAGGATTTGAAATTCTTCCGCCTATTTACGATTCTATAATTTTAATTAACGATAAAATAATCCTATCCCACCATAGGGATAATATTTTTTTATTTAGCTTAACCGGAAAAGAATTATTTAAAGGGGCAAATTATCAAATTCAAAGTTTTGCAGATTCCTTGTTGATTTTTAAAAATGAGAATAAATTTTGCCTGATAACGTGCAATTATCTTTTTGATAATCCACATCCTACGCTCAAATTTGATATAGATTCTGTAAAAATTTTAGATGACTTTACTTTAAAAGTCATTAAAAACAATGAAGAGTTTATCCTTTTATCATACCATCTTGATATAAATCAATTTTTAGATACCACAAGCATTCCTAAAATTGAAAGACTATTAATGCAAAAGTTTGCAAGTGTTTATCCCACTAAAAATGGTTTTACAGTAAAAAATGAAAATGATAAATATGGCTTTTATAATAAAAGGGGCATTAAGGTTTTAAATGTTAAGTATGATGAAATAGAGGTATGGAAGGATAACTTATTCAAAATAAAATTAAGGGGCAAAACGGGCCTTATAGATAATAAAGAAAAAAATATCCTTCCAACGCATTTCGACGGATTATCCCGGATGGAAGGCGGATATATAGCCACTATACAAAAAGGGAAATTTGGAATTATACAATTAAAAAACAAAATATCTATCTCTCCCGGATTTGAATCTTTGCCTTATTTATATAATAAAAAACAAAAAATATTTATTGTAAAGAAGAAAGGAAAGCTTGGATGGGTTTCTGAAAAAAATGAAAAATTATCAGAATTTAAATTTGATGAAATTAAATATTGGCAACCCTCTGTAGCTTTAGTTAGGATAAATGAATATTGGTATTTCTATAATATTTCAACGAAAGAAATGATGTTTAAGCCAATCGAAAAATTATTTTTTTTGAAAGATGAGGATAAACAAAAACTTATAAAAGTTCTTGTCGAAAATAAATATGGATTAATAAGTAATCAATCGGGCGTGGTAATTGATTTAGAATATAATTCTCTCAACAACATGGGCACAATTGATAATCCATTTTACGTTGCCGAGAAATACATAAAAGAGGTGGATGTATATTTATTATATTATATTAATAAAGAAGGGAAAACAATTAGAAAGCAGGTTTTAACTCAAGACTTATATGAAAAAATTAGTTGTGATTAAGATCGGAAATAAATAAAAATTAAATAAAAAAAAAGGGGCTTTATTGAATAATATTCAGAGCCCCAATTTTTTAATAATTAATTTTCTCAAGCCTCATATTTAGTTTTTTTGCCTTTCTGAAATATTCAATCAGTAATACGTTTCCTGCCTTTGCCGGAAGAACTTTTAGAAAAGTAGCATCAGTTTTAAGGCTTAACTTATCGGTAGAGTATTGATTATCTATTTTTGTTACAGCATGAAAATTCCATTGTCTGCTCTTTTCTTCTCTTTCATAGTCAGTATAGCAAACAGAAAAAGCTTTTTTATCTGTATACAGTTGGGTAAAGGAGTAGTCAAAACCATTAACGTATTTTATAAATTGTGCTAATATTTGAGGACTGTTTAATCCTGTCCCTGCTGGTAGCTCAACATTAGTTTTACTTTTATCAATTACCTTTACATCTGATAGGCTAAAGTCTGAATTTAATTCAAAAATTACCAAATCCTCCACAATCATTTTAAAAGCACTTGCTTGGCCTTCCATCATTTGTATTGCAACCTTTTTAGTCTGAAGTCTTAAAAAGGAGAAGATCCGTATACTAAAGTTAAATTTTATAAAATTGGTTAGTAAAATAAAATATTTTACTAATTTTTTTTAGTAATATTTATATTTAGGTATTAAACAGGTGAAACTAAGTTGAATATTACTTTTTTTACAGATATTTTTTTTCTTTCTTACTTTATTCTGAATATTTGCTTGAAATTTACAACCAATAATTCAAAAGTCGGGTTGATAGCATAACATTTTTTTTTATACACTCTTAAACCGAATAAAATGTCAAATATTAAAACTGTTCTTGATGAATGGTCTGTTAAAGACTTAGAAGATGGATCGTCATTAAAAATATTGGTAGAAAGTTGCACTGAATTGGGTAATAATTCAAAACCGGGTATTCAAATACATTACTTGGGATATATTTTAAATTATGAGCCAAATATTGTAGAGAGGTGGGTATATCAGGCCGGGAAAGCGGGAGTAAGTGAAATGTTATTGGAAGATTATTCGTGGATGGTGCATGAAGACCAATATATAAAAAACTATTTAATTATTGGCACATCGCTTAAAGCCAGGGTTGAAGTTAAAACACGCAGTTCTAAGCCAACTATTAAAGAATATGACTTGCCAATAGAGTTATAAGAGTTCTTAAAATCCGTTTTAAAGTTTGGTAAAATCCATGCTATTCGGAAAATTGTTTTTAAGGTTGGGACTTGTTCCCAACCTTAATTCTATATCTTTTTCAATTATTTAAATAAGTTTCTTGTTAAATTTTTTGCCTTAACCTATCTATGCCATCTTCTTCACGGCAATTTCTTAGAAATTGCAGCCTAAACATTAGTTTAAAAAAGCAATAGATTATTAATTATTAAGATAACAGCTGTAGGCAGGAAATAATTTTTTAGCCCATTATAAGGCTAAAAAATTATTTCCGCTTTAGGTTACATTTCAGGCTTGAACCAATCCTAGAAAGACTGTTTAATGGTAATACCAAACGTTCTCTGATCGCCCAATACGCCTGCGTACTGCCCTGCATTACCACCCGCTACTAATAACTGCTCATAGTAATTTTGGTTTAATAAATTACGTGACCATATCGTTATGGAGGTTCCGGTTGGTGAACGGAAACCAAAACGTGTGTTGAGTAAAAAATAATCATCGATATTGAGATATTTCGAAGGTGTTGGGCTTGATGAAAACTCTGAGCGATAATACGTATCAAAAGCAATAAAGAATTTGCCACTTTGGCGAAGGAAATTTACAGGGGCTGCAAATTCAGCTCCTGCCGAACTGGCCCAATTGGAAATGCCCGGTAACCGGCTACCGGAAATATCTTTAAAGGCTAATTGCTTGCTTACGCCATTGTCTACTACAGTAGTACCGGTTTCTTCCAGTGGAAGCGGCGCATTTGTAAACGTAACATATTTGCCATCCGTATAGGCCAGAGATCCATAAAGTGAAAAATACTGACCTGCTTTGATATTGGCATCAAGCTCAGCACCCTGTACCTTTACTTTTTCTGCATTGGCAATGTAGCCACGGTTCACACCAAGTTCCGGTGACTGCACACTGGTTTGATAATTGGCAATGTCAGTATTATAAAAGGTAAGATTTACAGTGGCCCAATTAAATGGTGAGGTTTTTATGCCTACTTCCACATGTTTTACATCTTCGGGTTTAATAACTGCAAGATCCGTTGCTGCCTGGCCATTAACAGTTGGAAGCCCGTTCACATTAACCCCTACCGGTTTAAAGGCTGTAGAGTAGGTAGCATATCCATTTATTCGCTCGTTTGGCCTATAAGCCAAGGTGGCATTATAGGTAAAGTGTGTTTCATTGGTATTAGTGGCATAAGCCTGATTGGCATACACTATATCTTTGTATCCCTGTAATTTCTTCTTAACAGCAGCTGAGTAACCGGAGTTTGCCACATCTAAACCTCCATAGGTTTGACGGTCATAGAACACATCTTTACTGTCGTAATTAAAACGGATACCCGGTTGAAAGTGTAAACCTTTTACAATCTCCCAATCCACATTGGCAAATGCAGCTGCGCTCAATGATTTAATTGAATTTTTGGTCCTGATACCAAACCCTTCAAACAAGCCCGGTGTTTTCCACAATGAACTGGTATCGCTTTGTGAGAAACGCCAGGTAGCGTTGCCCGACTCTTCAATGTTGTAAGGGTCGGATTGAACTTGTTGGCCAAGCGCAAAGAGGCCAACAACGCCACTTAATTTGGAGGAAAGTTCACCGGCATATCTTACTTCCTGCGACCAATTGTCTTGCTTCGAGTAATTAGCTGATTTTGCCAAAGCTTGCAAGCCGGTAAAGTCCCTGTCGCTTGAAGGATCCCATAACCAGTACCGCCATGCCGTTGTTGAAGTTAGCGTACCCGGACCTATTTTAAAATTGGCAGTAAGGGAAGCACCTCCGAGGTCACTACCCGACTTCCAGGGAGTGTCAGTATCAATTACCCTTTCGAATGCATTTTGGCTTGGCAATTGATAATTTAAATCATTAATGATTTTATTGAATTGACGATAAGCCGGGCGCTTCGTTGTGACAACTCCTGCAATAACCTGCGCGTAGCCATCAGGGCGTTGGCGGGTAACATCGGCTGCCAGAGTAATATTAACTTTTTCGGAAGGTTGATATAGGAATTGGACACGGCCTCCTAAATTGTTAAGGGTATTGGTATAATGCTGCGTTCTGTTGTTAAAAATAAGACCATCACGCTGAGTGCCTGAGAAAGAGACTCGCGCAGCAATTTTTTTAGTTAGAGGTCCTGTTACAGAAGCCTTGGCTTGCACGTATTGATAGTTTCCATAGCTTACTTCAAAGTTAGCGCCGGATGTAAAGCTCGGTTTGCGTGTGGTGATATTTAAAGCTCCGGCAGTAGTGTTCTTTCCAAAGAGTGTCCCTTGAGGACCGCGTAAAACTTCTACCTGATCAATATCAATAAAATCAAGAGTGGTAGCCGCAGGTCGGGCATAATACACACCATCTACATAAAAACCAACACCGGGATCAAGGCCGTCATTGGTAAGCCCGAATGGTGAACCTAATCCACGTATGTTAATCCCTGTATTGCGTGGATTAGAAGAGTAGAGCTGAAGCGATGGGACAAACTCTTTTAAACGGTTTACGTTGAATGCTCCGGATTGTTCAATGCGTGCACCGCTTATCACGGAAATAGGAATAGGAACGGCTTGTCCTACTTCCTCTCGACGCCTGGATGTTACTACTACTTCATCCAGGCGGTTAGCCTCCACCAATACAACATTAATAGGATTTTCGGGAAGTTCATAAACTTGAATTTCATGATTTTTATAACCCACAAAACTTACCCTAATAGTAAATGGTAATTGGCTTGGGGCAGCAATACTGAATTGGCCGTTGGCATCTGCAACCGAATTAATGTTGCTTCCGATAATGGATACAACGGCTCCCGGGAGGGGTGATGATTGCCTGTCTTTTACTGATCCCGTCAGGTTAGTCTGGGCAAAGGCCACTTTGCCAAAGAGAAGTAAGGGAATGATAAATTGCAAAACGTGTTTCATGAGGGTAGTTTGTTTTTAATATGAAAATTTATTTAAGTGATTATTTCTTATGAAAAGCATAGCTTATTATCTAAAAAATTTTTACGGCAATAAGTCTTGAAACTTTATATTCTTCTTGGTAAAGAAAGTGGAATTTATAAAATAAAAAATACGCCATACTTAAAGGAAAATTGCATTAGTTATGTTGAAGAAACGTTTCTAAGAACTACAATACTAATTCATAATTGCAAATCCTTATAGTAGAGTTTCTGAATAAAATTTATCTGAATAAAAAATATGCGATAATTAAAGTGATAAAAATATTGAACAACTGGGCGATCAGGAAAGCGTAAAAAGGTTTCTTTCCATTAGTATTAATCAGGTCTGAAAATTTTGTTTCAAGGCCTATACCGGTAAATGCAAGGACAAACCACAAAGTCTGAATGTTTTTCAAACTGTCTTTCACGTTAATAACGGTTGCCGGGCTAAGAAAAAATGAAAATAAAATGGATGCGGCCAAAAATCCTATCACAAATTTTGGAAATCTTTCCCAAATTAATCCCAAAGTTGGTTTGGTAATTTGGCCATCCACGGAAGTTTTATTGGTGTAAGTCCAGTAAATACTAATTGCGAAAGCTGCCAGACCCAGCAATACATTTTGCGAAAATTTTACTATAGTACTTATTTTTAATGCTGTCTCACCAACTAAAGTGCCAGAGGCAACTACAGCCCCTGTGGTATCGATACTGCCACCCAGCCACGCGCCTGTTACCTCTTGCGAAAAATGAAAATAATTTGCGATGTATGGCATAAAAATCATCATAGGTATGGCTGTGATCAAAACCATAGAAATAACGTAAGAAAGCTTTTTTGGATCTCCTTTTATAGCACCTGCAGTAGCAATCGCAGCAGAAACCCCACATATTGAAACCGCGCTGGAGATCATCATGGTCAGCTCTTCATCCACCTTCAATTTTTTACAAACCCAAAAAGCAAAGTACCAAACACTTAGTACCACTGCCAGAGCCTGAATTAAACCTAAGGAACCCGCTTTTAAGATATCTGAAAAAATAACACCTGTTCCCAGCAATACCAAACCGATTTTCACAAATAACTCTGTAGATACAGCCTCACGAAACCAATCAGGGAGCCTGAATAAATTACCAATCAATAAGCCGATTGAAAGACTGAATATTACTGCTTCAAGATTTATGCTTTTAACATTTTTATTTCCTGCAATGATTAAAGCCAAGACAATGAGCAGATAAATGACAGGGAAAACTCTTAAAAATGATTTTAAGGATTTTTTTGTGAGCAAGGCGCAAAAAAAAGCAATAGTATAAATAAATGTAAACTGGATGAAAATCTTAAATAAATTTTGGCTCGAGAAGACTTTAG
This sequence comes from Spirosomataceae bacterium, assembly GCA_965248855.1. GTDB lineage: Bacteria > Bacteroidota > Bacteroidia > Cytophagales > 172606-1 > CBDFKQ01. The sequence continues at coordinate 550,004 of CBDFKQ010000014.1, forward strand.
CAGCTAAATCATCCGGGTTTTTCCATGAATAAACAGGAACAGGAATTAAAAACCCTGTTATGGAAATGAGGATAATGAGGAATCCAAGGAGAACTACAACCCAATCCTCGTGTATTGAAAACTTATTATTTGAAGATGTCATGTTATAAGGGTCTGTTCAATGGGTTGTTAAGGATAATATTTATTTTGAAGAGAAAAAGGAATATTTTACTTCTCTTGCCAATACTGTTTATTTTGTCACTACATAATTTTTATTTTTCAAATTATTTTTTCCAATCCTTTTCCGGGACTAAGAAAAGCAATTTTTATAAAGCGTTATTACCAAGTCGGGTTTTTAATTTAGAATCAACAACAGAAGCAATTGCCTTGACAGAGGTCAGTTTGAGAAGAGAAATTAATTTCCTGACAATAAAATGATTTCATGTACCCTAACATTTTTTATCTAACAATTTAACAGTTCACAGCCCTTGTAATAGGATTATTTTAATCACTACTTATTCGATGGGCAAAAGTATTTATTAAAATCTAAAAGAAAAATTTTATTTACATTTTTTCCAAAAAAACATAAAAATCAAATTTTGTAGTTCCAAGCATATAATATTTATAATTAAATATTATATGTATCTAAATTAAGGATTATCAAAAAGCATGCAAATTTTAACGAATAGGGCATAAGAAGAAAAAAAATTTAAACTCTACAAAATTAATAGAGATTTAATTTGGAGATGTGAATTATATCACCTTACATTTGCTTCACCTTAAGGTAGCTAATTAAATATCAACCATTAATTATTTGATTTATAAAGAGGGAGAGAGAGAACAGGCTCGTTGAAACTTCCAGCAACTTTCCAATTGGAATAAGTGCTATCCTGCCTATTTTTTTAGGGACCATAAATTAACAAAACACATGAAAGTTAAAACTTTTTTTCAGTATCATTATCCGAAGGTTTTTCAACCTTTTCTTTTGATCTCCCCCCAAAATTTTAAAAAAGCAAGTTGTTGTTGCTGTTAACCTTATCAAACTATTTTTTTTATACAAGTCTTGTAGTTGTCGCGTAAGTTAAACGTATGATTTAACCGGCAACTCTACTGACATACTTTTTATTCAGTCATTTGATAATCAAATAATGACTGAAGAGTAAAATCGTATACCTTTTAAACTAATATACCCATGAAAATTACTAGATTAACCCTCATTTGCGCGCTTCTATTATTTCTATCTGTTAATTCCTTCGCCCAAGGCTTTATAAAACAAGGAATTTGGAGAGGCGAATTTATAGTAAATGAAAATAAGTTGCCTTTCAATTTTGAAGTTAAAGGTAACACGCCTGAAACTGCAGTTTTTACCCTTTTAAACGGTACGCGAAGGGATGATTTTAAAGTTACTGCTATTGGCAAAGACAGCATTTTTATTAAAATGAATACGTATGATGCCGCTTTAATTGCAAAAATTGAAAATGATGGTAGTTTAAGTGGTGCTTACAAAAGCCTCGTTCCCAATTTTAAAGAAAATGATTTACCCTTTACTGCTGAAGCAGGAAAATCTTACCGTTTTGTTGAACCCGAAAAAGACATTGCCCCTAAAATAAATATGACTGGAAAATGGAGCATTAAAATTGCCGGTAAAGATCCTGTACCCAACAGGGTGGCCATTCTCGAGCAGGAAGGAAATAAATTAACGGGAGTAATCATGTCAACCGTTGGGGATAGCCGGGAATTGGAAGGAACAGTACAAGGAGATGAATTTACCCTTTCAGGCTTCACAGGGCCAAGTCCTTATCTTGTAAAAGGAAAAATCAATAATAAAAAAGAAATTACAGGAGAAATAGGATTGGGAATTTACCGCAATCAGAAGTTTGAAGGCATCAAAGAGAAGAAAACCGATTTACCTGATCCTTATAAATTAACCTACTTAAAACCCGGTTATAATAAGCCGGATTTCACTTTCCCTGATTTAAACGGTAATCAGGTATCCCTTTCGGACGAAAAAATATAAAGGTAAAGTCACTATTGTTGAAATTATCGGAACATGGTACACCAAGCGAGGGTTTCTTTATGGCAATTTTTGTCGTTACCGATGTTTTAAAAACGTAAACCATATATTACTTAGTGGCTTCAACTATCCACATTAAAGCGTAGGCTGTTGCAAAATATGGTTTTGAACTTTTTACTTTTAGTCCGGCTTTTTCAAATGCTTTTGCGTATTCAGTTGTTGGGATATAGTCGCCAATTAAAGCTGTGCCATTGGGTTTTAAAACTCTTGCAATTTCAAAACAGGCTTTTTCTTGGTCGGCTTTCGATTCAATATTATGAATGCAAAGCAATGAAAGCACCACATCAAAAGAATTGTCTTCAAAAGTTAAGCTCCTTGCGTCTTCATTTCTGATTTCTATTTTGTCCTTCACGCCTTCCAGTTCAGCGTTTGCCAAAGTCTTGTTTATTGAATTGTCTGAAAGATCTTTGGTGCTCCAAATATCTATACCTATTGCTTTTCCTGTCGTCAAATGTTTTGCTGCACCATTCATTAAAAGTCCTTGTCCTGTGCCAATGTCAAGCACATTTTCATTTCCTGTCCACATGATTTTTGAGAGCATTAAATCCCTTGTTCTGTATTTGCCTTTTAGTCCGTAAGCAAACATTGCGATGCCGAGGATAAAGAAAACAGCACCCACAAAAACAATTAAGTAGCTTACGTATTTTAAAATTGTGTTGTCGGAAAGCAATGGAACTGCAAAACCTGCCAAAACTGTCAAAGCCCCAAAAACGATTAGATTACGCATTATACCGGGTGCGTCAATACCATATTTAATCTTGCTCATATCTTTATTTTTTTTTTGCGAAACTAAACCTTGAACGAAGTAGAAAATTGTAAAAATCGGTCGTTTTTATTCTTGTGAAGTTCTTTGGGGTTAGAACCTGTATGCTTTTTTATTTCTTTGATGAAATGAGCCTGGTCGTAAAAATCTTGTTTGGGAAAAAGCTCACCTTTCCTTATGTCGGTATAAGAAGCAGCACAACGTAAAATATTTGAGTAGGTTTTAAGAGACAACCCGAACTTGTCTTTGAAATAGCGATTGATTTGCCTACTGCTCCAAAAAATTTGGTTTGATAATTCCTGAACTGTTAATGAGCCATTTGATTGGAACAAAAGATAGAAAATGTTTTGTTTTCGGTTGTCAATGGTTTTTCCTTTTTTTAAAGTTAGCAACATTTCATTTGTGATTTCTTCTTTCCACTTTTTGAAGTTGCCAGACTGATCGTTGTTGATATTCCAAAAGTTATTTTGCAGAGTTTTAAAATTATTGAGTATGCAAGCAATATTTTGCTGTAAAAGGTATTCTGCTGCAAGTGGTTTAAAACAAATGCCTATAATAATTGTGTCTGCCGGAATAACAACTTCAATTTCCTTCGTCCACAAACCAAACAAAGTAATGCTGTCTAATTTGTTGGCTGTAATTTTTATAATGAGGTCAAAATATCCGTCTGGCAAAATGGTATAATATTGCTTGACAGCGGTTAGGTTGCTGAATTTCCAAAACCTTTTTACAAAGTCTGTAAGTGATTTGTCTGTATCAATTTCTTCGTACATATTTCAATCATTTTTAAAAGTCTTAATAATGTTTATTATGTTCGCTAAAACATCAGCCAACTACCGAGTATTGCTGCAGTTAGGAATTGACAAACTGTCTGCCGGGTACTGAAACTAAATTAATAAACAAAAGTTGAAGTTTAGCATTAATACCTCTGCTTGGCGCAGTATCCGGACTACGTCAAAGCGTCTTCAAATCTCCGGATTTGAGTATACAATTAATTAAAAAAGACAATCAATTTCTATTTTTCCTTCCATACCGGAATAATTTCTTGCTCTGCTAAAAATATAATCTTCCGGTCTTTATACTCTAATCTTGTAAAAATATCAACCCATTTAACAACCTGAAATGTAAGATAATAAAGTGAAGTTTGATCGTAAATTTGATACCCTTGGCTCATAAGGCAAAATAACAGGATTGTTTTTATAATTTCAAATCCGGAGATTTGATAACGCTTTGACGTAGGTCTGGAGATTATGCCAAGCTGCTCTTGTATTCTACGGCCATCTGGGATACCTCCAACTTTTAATCACTTACACAGTTCATGAGACGCTACCGATAATTGCAATTTGGTTGGGTTACACTTGTACAATCCCAATGTTATTTACAATTATTTTCCCAATGTTGTTCTTAGTTCCTGAATTTGTTGAATTGTCAAACCTGTTATTTGAATAATAAGGTCGTTTTTTAATCCTGCTAATATTGAGTTTTTGGCAATTTCTTTTCTCTCATTCTCAATAACAAGCATTTCCCTTGTGATTTCGTCTGTCTCACGCATTTTTGAATATTCGTATTCTTCGAGTTCTTCTTTTGACCAGGTATGCCTGTCTGCTTCTTCATAAGCACTCATTAAACCCTCGTCATTTACACTTGCTGGAATTAGGTTTAAATTTTCAGCATTTTTAATAAAGAAAATCCATTTTTCTGTTAGAGTTTCTAACTGCCTTTCAATTTTGTTAAATTTAGGAAGTTCGATAAAAGTGAATTCTAAGTCCTTGAGTTTGTGTTCATGCGTATCTGCATCCAAAATCAAATGCCTTGATAAATATTGCGGGTTTTGTAAGTACTCAAAGTCGAGGATTCCGATAAAAATAACAGGTTTGAGTTGATAATAATTTTCACTTGCATCCAATTGCGATGCATAACCTCTGGCTGAATAAAAAGTAATGCGTTTGTCGAGCCCTTTTTTGTCAGTTACCTGCATTTCTACAATATAAAAGTTGCCCTTTTCATCCTTAGCCCTCACATCCAGAATAGTTGTTTTGGGGCCAGCCATTCGTGGCAGTTGGTAAGGGTTAAGGATTTCCACCCAAATGATTTGATAGTTGCCTTCTAACTTTAAAACGGCATTGAGAAAAGAAATAAGAATTTTAGTTTTAACTTCATTACCAAATATTTTGCGAAAGGCAATGTCATTTTTAATATCAGCGAATTGCATAAATTTTAATTTTCTTGCATTCAAAAATACTAAAAAAAATTAGAGATCATTTGACTATCTAATTGCATTTAGTAAATGTAAGAAGGGAAACTGAGTTCTCAGATTAGCCTAAATTTAAATAACGTAAATCAAACATTACAGCAAGACTACTACATATATAACTTAAAAAGCAATTTATCATAATTTCAAAAACATTCTTCAAATATTTTTGCAGGTATTTCAGACGGAGTCCTGTTTTTCAAATGGATTGAAGTGTGAACACTTCAACCAGAGGGGGCAAAACAAGTGGCCATTTTGTGACTATGATTCATGTTGGAAATATATTTTATAAAATTTCCTACCATCTTCTTCAACTCCTTGCTTTATCAATTCACTGTCACCGTGAATGTAAATATGGAAGTTCTTGTCCAACTTCAAAACTCTTTTGAAAACTTTTGCTTGTTTCTTTACCGCTTGTGGTGAAATGTTAAAATTATCAGTGAGTCCAATTTCATTTTCATATCGATAGTTGTGGTCAAAATCTCTAAAGGATTTAATTATTCCTGCGTCCTGAAAAACTTCATTCTCAAATTCTTTTTTGTCAAAGCTTTGATGTGACTTGAAATACTCAACTGAACGATTAAGTAGATCAATTTTGTTTGCTTTACTCACTTCAAAATCTTCTGAAAGTTTTTTAGTAACAAAGTCCTTCGTTATCCCTAAAAACTGATTTGTTTGATGAAACTCGTTTTCAACTGGTTTTACTTTCAAAAAATCATCTTTCCAATATTGTGCTTCTTGTGATTTATTTGCATTATCAATAATCAAGACTCTGTAGCCATTTTGTTTTTCTGTGTTGAAAATGATACAGCCCTTATCAACTCCCTTTATTTCAAAACCATAATCGTGATTGATACTAAATTTTAAATCGTGATTTTTCATTTTCAAAAAAGGAACATCAGTTTCCGACTTGAAAATACCAATTGCTTCAACTGCCTCATTATCCAAAACCACATTAGAAAAATAAGCAATGTTTAGCTTACCTTCCCTTATTTTTGGGTGCATAGACTGTTCATAAAGGAGTTTTGCAATGTTTTGTGAATTTTGAATAAAGTTCTTTGGATTGGAAAAACTACTTTCGGCCACTGAAAAAATATCATTCAACTGTACCTTAATAGAATGAGTAAATAAATAGAATTCTTCTGCTTTCAATGGCAAAAGGAAATACTTCAAAAGAAAATCCTTGGTTTTATCTTCGACAGTTGTCGATTCATTTGAAAGCAAATATTTTTCATCCCTTAATTTGTTTCCTACGTGATGTGTGATTAACTGTTGAAGTTCGACTTTTGTAAAATCTAAATTGGTCATTCAGTTGGTGTATATTGTTTATTTAAGGTTTGAAGTTTGCACCACTCATATTTTTCGGTTTTGAATTTTTCAAATTCTTTCAATAATTGGGTTCTAATAGATGAAAGTGGTACTGTTGAATACTCATCTTTCGGATAAATATTTAGAATATCAATAACAAACTCAATATTCCCAATTCTTTTTTTGAAGTCATAGTGACCAAAACCAAATTTGATTTTACAACTACCTTCTACAGATGTAAGTGAGAAGTCATAGATAATTTCCATCTCAACTAACTCCATAAATTTATGAAGGTTTTTATCTTTTAAGAAGGGGAGTTCGTGTAATTTTTCTCCATTGATATTTAATTCCCGAACTTTGGCTAATTCAAGCCATCTAATATCAGAAGGTAAAATTTCAGATGGATCCGGTCCAATATCTAAAAAAGTAGCCTTAGTATAATTAAACACGTCATTACTCTCTGTCATGCTCATAAAGAACTGAATCCTTTCCTCATTTGTAAAATCTCTATAAAGAATTTTCTCAATTTCTTTTTGAGGATTCATATAGTTGTTGGCTTTGAAATGTTTCTCCAAATTTTTTGAAACCTTCTCAGCTATTTCTGTTGTCTCTGGTGAAGTGTGGATTATTTGAAGTTTAACTTTGTTGTCTTTTGTTATTACTTTTTCGAAGGCAATTTGGCCTTTGAATTCATTTTTACCTCTGAACCATGCTTTGCTGTAATTGGTAGTTTCGCATTTGAAATCTAAAGTAATTTTCTTTGGATTCTTGTCAACCATTGTGAAGTTGGGGTTTCCAATTACTTTGTATTTAGGAAAACTAGTTTTGATAATTTCCTGAATATTAAAGTTGTCTGGTATGGCTGCAATTAAAGTTTTATCTGATTCCCATTCCAAAGCTCTAGTGATTGTTTTTTCTCTATCCTCTTTCGCTTGTAGTTTTTCTTTAAGAAATTCAAACTCATTAGGACTTAACAATGAAGTTATAAGAATAGGAAATGTGCTGTCTTCATCAGCATTATTTACGAATACTCCTTTCATTCTTAACAACTGCCGTCTCTCTCTGTCTTTTATTGAATCGTGTTGCAAGATAGCTCTCAAGGATTCACCAAAAGGAAGGAATCTATTTATATTCTCTTGTATTTTTTCCACTAGTTTCTAAAATTAGGATTGAAGTTTTCAATTGAAAGCGAATTTGTAAAAGAAGATTCTTCAACAATCAACTTTGCACTATCAACAAGTTGTTCATGCTGTAAACGGTTGTAATCAGGGAAAGCAATAATTGTGTTTGATTGATAATTGGCCGTGATGTTTTTGGCCAAGCCAATTAATTTTATCAATTCTTCTTCTTCAAAATTTTCTCTTGAACAAAGTATGAGTGTGTTCTTTTCTGGATCGGTTTGCACTCTCATAGGTAATATGTTTGAGGCCAAGTATTGAACTGGCATTATACTTCCATTTTTCGGTGTGTCGTTGTCGCTGTTTAGTCCTGTACTGAAATAAGTAAATTCAATAGATTTGTTCGGATATTTTCTTTTTACAAATTCAATTGCGTAAAAGAAAAATTCAATTTTCTTGTTATCAACAAGAAAAATTCCGTCATGGTTAAAATCTTTTGGAGCTTCAAGTTTTGATAGTTTTTGTAATATGTCTTGTGAATCATCATCAATATTATTTAGCCAAAAAATTATTCCTCTGTCAAAGGTTGTTTCAAAATCCGAACGATTGTTGATTGTCTTAGCTCTAATTTCTGATTTCTTGAAAGATTCAATAGCCATTCCTAAATCTCTATAATGGTCTTTGAATTTTGCAACAGGTGCATTTGGATATTTGTCCTTGCTGTATTTTATTGAGATTAATATATTCTCCAATGTTCTTGAAATCATTGGACTTTTGTAATGAATATAAGCGTCTATACCGTGTGACTGTTTCTCATGCTTGTCGGGGTCAATACTTGGAATGTCAAAGTTGCGGACTGGCTGATACCAACCGATTAGAGAGAGGAAATCCACTACGATTTCTTCACCGATTTCACCGATGCGTTTTGAAAATTCTCCCATCTTTATATTTCAATTTTGATGCAATTATCATGTTGTATGCTGGTTTAAGAATGACCGATAACCAACAGGGCTTCGTGCAGGCAGGGCATTGTTGATTGTCCAGCCTGGAACTGAAGCCCAATAAAGAAATAAAAGTACAAGTTAACAACTAAAAGCCCAAAAGAATTCCGTCCAGCCCGAACCAAAGTACAGCGATGCAAACAGCCGAAGTTTGAACGTCCAGCCACACTTGCACAAAACCCAAAGTTGTAGGCAGTTTTTTAACGGATTGTTCCAATTTTATCAATTTCAATAAGTTTGTAAATTGGAATTACTCTATTAAAAGAGCTAACATATCCCATTCTGTCTGGATTTGTATCTGCGGTTTGAAAAGCTATAAGTTTTTCTTGCAATTCTATTACAGTATCGACATTGAAAAGCACTTTAACTTCTCAAAATGTCTTTGTGATACAAGTCTGTTGAACACTTCAAATTTTCCATTGTCTCTTGTTCTATAGACATGTGTAATTGGGAACCAACGAAGGTTTTCTAATGCAGCGATATAGTATATTACTAAGTCTGCATTTATTATATCATCGATAGTCATATTTTCAGGCAGTCGCTTTATTATCAAGTCTGCCATAGGACTGAAAAAATCCTTTGAATAGGTTTGCTTGTAATATTGATCAAATATTTTTACATCGTTATAGAGTTCTTCAAATCTTCGAGCCTCCTTTTGGTAGTCATACCTACCTTGAAAGAAATATCCTGAATACAAAATTTCTTCAACAAACTTATATCTTTCAGCTTTTAGACCGATTGCTATTGTGTAAAGAAATATCTCGTGAATAAAAAATCTAAAGTTGTCAAATTCATTCTGAGACCAACTACTCCTTTCGTCTTGTGGGTCTTTAAGCGTTGGTATTTTTTCAAAAAACTTTATAATAATATCAATGTCAAATTCAAGTTCACTTTTAAAAACCTTATCCAGAAAGATTATGAAAGCGTTACGAAGTGGTGTGTAAGAAATGATATTGTCATGAACTGCCTTACCAAAAATAACAATATCTCCTGTTCCGCTTAGATTTACTGAATAACCTTTTAAATCTTGAAAAAAGTCTTCTAGAAATTCTCGAAGAATTGCATTAATTCGTTTTGGTGATTTTGATATTTGATTATCAAAACTTCTAATTAAACTAGAAGTCTTATGTGTTATTGATGACTCTTCGAAAAGATAGCTTGGTGCATTACCAATTTTCGGTTTGCTATATGCGGGTCTTTGGTAAATGTTTCTTAAAAGGGCTTCATAATTGCCTTCAAATTTATCATCGTCAGAAAGGTCTATGTAAATTCTACTTTCTAAAAATGTTGGAACATAGGCGTTGCCATTTTCGTCTTTTTCAGCAACGATTGGAATGAATTTCTCTTGAGATACGTCTCCATAAATTTTAGGGCTTATTATTTGAGTTTCTGTTCCTACACCACCAGCCCTTTGTTCAGCTTTTTCAGAATACTTTTTATCAAGAATTATCAGAACTTTTTTGATATCTGCTGATTTAACCATGTTCTCCATGAAGTCGTATTTATCATTACCTTCCTTCAAATTCCATTTGTCAATAACGATATCAACTCCATCGGAGACAAGTCTTTCAGCAAGATTAATTACCCAATCTTCGTGATTAGGTGTTGTCCAACTATATGAGATAAAAATTTTGGGGGTTTCTTTCATAATACTGTGTCGTCTTAAAATTGTCTACAACTGGTTAATATATTAACCTCATATATTTTTATCAAATATGAGAAAAGTTCTTAAATCCTACTATTTTACTTAAAATATTAGCCCACACTGGTCTTAGCGTCCGCTTAGGCCCACAATTAGTCAAGCGTCCGCTTGTGTAACTAATTCTAAATATATCAATTCTATTTCCCATTTTTAACACCAGAATAGCATTATAAAATTTATTTTCATTTTCCGAAAATTTTTTTCTGCAAAATACCTGACAGGTTTTTGAAACCTGTCAGGTATTACCACCTCAAAAATATCAATATTTTGATATCGAGATATTGATATTTACTTGTTTATATGAAAGAAAATAACGAAATTTAGGTTATCAGAAAATAGATAAAAGACACTAAAAAAGATAAAAAAATGCTATACAAACTTACTTCCATCCCTGTCATTGAAACCGTTGTAATGCGTTTAGTCATGAAGCAAAAGCAATTAATTTATCAGATTGCCAGACTGGATTATAGGATTTTTAAAAGCCTGGCCATGCTGGAAAAAGTGGATGCTTTAATAGCGGAAGAAGAACAAAATATTAAATCATTGGACGTGGCTATCAAAGCGACAGGTGAAGGAAAAGTGGCCGGAAAATTAATTGCATGGAAGGTAAAAACGGAGTACAAATTATTTAAACTCAATATCAGGAAAAACAAAATAGACCCTATCAAAATAATTATTAACCAATCAAAACTACAACAGCATCGCCAGGCACTGGAAAGTGTTGAAAAAGATATTTTGGACTTAGAAGCGCAAATACAAAGATTATCCCCTCAAGTAAATGAAGATAAAAAAGAAGTAGGCGAAAATATGTTTGCTTTTTGGGAGAAAGCACGCCAACTAAAAGAACAAGATCCTGTACACCAACCCATTAAAGCTTATTTGAACCGGGTTTTTCAGATTGCCTCCTGATAAAAATAAAAGAGATGGTAGTTTTTTCTAATTACATGTGACGACACCTGTTATGGGAGTAAAGTTATGATGTTTTCAATCTTGCTTGTAAAGCAATTAAAAACCGCAATTGTGAGAGGGTATTTGTCAAGATTTTGTTGATACATTAAATTTTTGTCGATAGTCAATAAAATATCAAAATTGTTTTCAACACAATACATCATTAACTTCCCGTTTTTAATTCCACTCAAATCCAATTCTCTTACGGTAAATACATCAAATTCTGTCAAGTGGTTTTTCAACAGTTTAGTGACGCACTCATCAAGCAAAATTTTCACTGAGGATGTTTTATGAAGTTTCAATTAGTTTCTGTTACATTTCGAGAAGTTTTACAGCCTGATATTTACTTACGCCTTCAAAATCTTCAAGAAAAGTTTGAATAGAGTTTCCAGTTCGCCATTGTTGTGTCTTTTCGACCAACAAGCAAAAAAATGTATGTGAAAAATTCATTAAAGATATTTAGATATTAAAGCCTTAATTTCTTTGTTGGTGAAGAACACCAACAAAGGCAAAAATATTATATGATTAATTATAAATTAAAATTATTTTCGCGGAACGTATAGGATTAAAATTATTTTTCCATAAGGGATATCTGAAAATTAAGGTCACCAAGCTAATCAACACTTGTTTAGAAAACTAAACAAAGTACATTCCAACCAGATTTCAGGTAGGGACTTTAAGTGCCATTTAGGTTTGAGGTTTCTTCCGAAAATAACGGAGCGAAAATATTAAGTTGTTTCTATTAATCAAAGATGGCATATTCGTGGGATTTCAGGACAAGACACGCTGCATCAAGAACAAATGTATTGCCATTAATCACACATACAGCAAACCAGGTGCTATTACAGATGCTATAAAATTAGTACATTAGTTTGAAATAGTATCATCATTACTCATCCATCAGACATCGAAAGCCGATTGTTGCCGACCTGTCAATACTGGGTGCCATTAATAAATATTTGCCGTACTTATTTAATTCTAATGCGGGTGGAAAATACCAGTTAGAAGTTTGTGGTTTAAAATACGACCCGCCTTTTAAAACAGCAAACCTTGTATGGTCATCTGTATATTCGTCAGTCCATTGCCATACATTACCCACCATTCCCCGTACCCCGAACTTACTACTATCCGTTGGAAAAGCATCTACATCAGAAATAAGTATATTTCTGTTTCTGCTGGTATCACGATTGGGTATAAGCAATGAGTCTAACGTTTTTCCCCAGGGATACAGTTGCCCTGTGGTTCCCTGCCCTGCGTATTGCCATTCCCATTCATGTGGCAAACGCTTGCCGGCCCAACGGGCATATTCACGGGCATCTTCAATGGATACCCAAGTTACAGGTTTATCATCCCATCCTTTTGGATAATTTTCATTATTCCAGTCTTTCAAAAAATTATGACTGTCTTTGGGTTTGTAATGGATGGCATCCATAAATAATTTGAATTGCTTATTCGTGACGGGGTATTTGTCAATATAAAATGATGGTATTGACAATTTATGTTTTTGTGAACGGGCAGGATGTTTTTCCCAAGAATGCTGAATACCTACGGCAAGTGGCAATTCACTACCTTCTATCATTACACCGTTTGATTCAAATTCATACTCACCGGATCCGGTTACGAGTACCATATCGGCTGGTATCGTCTTTGATTTCTTTGAAGGATTTATTGGCAGCATAATTTGGGTCAAAGGATTCCACGAAGAAGAATAAGATTTCAATGGACTTTTTGCCCAATTGCTCATTCTTGTTAGGAAAGGTTGGTAACCTCTATTTATATTTCCTGATTCTGAAACCATTACAGCCCCAAACCCCAATGCCTCCATAGGGAAACTTAAAAAAATACTGTCATTTTCTCTTTCCGGAATAAGTTGTTTTCCGTTCCAAAGATCAAAATATATTGCCCCTTGTTTATAGGGCAGCTTTAATTGTCTTCCATTTTTGTCAGCAGTGTCCCTGTTTACAATCAAATAAACTTTTAAGTCATTCCCCGGAAATAATGAAGCGAATATTCCTTTTTGTAATACAGGGGTATGAGGTTCCCAACCGGCAGACTTCCACAAACCAGGAAAGTGCTTGTAAATGTGAGAAATACGTCTAATTGCCTCAGCGTTCCTTTCAGAAATCCGGTTCCAAACACCCCAGACATTTTCCCACGCATTGTACCCAATTCCATTAAAAAAAGCATATTGCAAATCATTGGTCTTGTCAGTTGCCCAGCGATTGGTTACCTGTACCTGATGTTTTGTTTCAAGCCATTTATAAACACTTACACCCGGACTGTATGCATAAGGCCAAAAATACCCCCAGCTCATTTGATTCCATTCTATCATTTTTAAGTCGCTAATGCTATTTTCGGGCTGTAATACAAGTGGATAATTTATTTGATTTGAAGCATTAAAAAAATCTTCCGTTACGCCAAACATGGTATCGCCGTTCAATCCATCTGCACCAATGGTTTTCATTTCATTTACCAAATTATCAGCCATGGTAATACCAGTAATTCTTGTTCCCTTATCCCAAATCATAATTGGGAAAAATACACGAACCCCTCTTTTTTTAAAATCGTTTACCATCTTTTTTACTCCATTCAAACCTCCGGGCATATCTGACACTAAATCAAACTGGTTGCGTTCGTCAATACCAATATTGGGATAGGTTGGCCAAATAAGAACGGCATCAAGACCTCCATATCTTTTTGCAACATCTTTCAAAAAACGATCTACCGTATATTTTCTTTCATTGGGGTCATATAAATATCGGTCGTGTGCCATTACCTGGGCATACATAAATGTACTGTCCATCCATTTTAGTTGCTTATGCTGATAGGCTGCATCGGAATAGTTTAATTTATTTTTTTGTTCAGTTCTCCATTGCTGCATTGATTTGTGCCAGTTCGGATAATCCGATGAAGTGAGAGGACCTGTGAATAATTCTTTGAAGTCGCCTTGCCTTGCGGGTTCTTGTGCTACAACATTAGAGGCATTCATAGCCCAGATAAAAGTGATAACGAAAATAATATTTTTCATAATTTTTAAATTGTGAAATTGATTGTTAAAACAACTGGTGCTAATACAATTTTAATTTGTATTGGATTTAAAATCATGAAGTAGAAACACTTAATTTATAATTCAAATTCCAACGAAATGTTTTTCTATTTTTTTAAATTTTCAAACATCTTTATAGTTGTGTACAAAACACCGGCTTCTCCCTTAAAGGTACCAGACCCTCTGGGTTTGTTATCAACTGAATACCATTCATAAAAACCATTATTGTCTTTTACCCTTTTTAGCATCGGCTGCACTTGTTCGTAAGCCTCCTTTACAAATCCGTATTTAATTAATTGCTGAATCATCCTGCCCCCAAACCATGTCCAGTCGCCGCCGTTTTGATAACTATACACAGGGTTCATTATTTTATTGGCAAAAAAACCTTCAGGATAAGGAGGATAAAGTGTTAATCCGATTGAACCGGCTCCAGCCAGTTTCACCCGTTTTATCATTTCATTCAATGATGTTTTTATTTCTTCTTTAGTGAGTAATCCTGCTTCAATGGCTATGGCAGTGCCACCAAAATAAAAGATTTCATTTTCATTAAAATCCGACGGGAATGGTGAACCTCTTTCAAGATAAATATGAGGAATAAATTTTTGGTCCTTTTTATTCCACAAATATTTTTTGCAATTACTTGCTACATTGCTTTTAATTGGTTGCCATTTCTTTTTTGCCCCGGGTACCATCTCTATAAAATTATTGAGTGCAATAATAAACATGGCATTGTCATAAATATCAATAGCTTTATGCGTATTACTGTCTAAATCTACGCCAAAACTATGTTCGGGCTGAACATCGCCCCAGTCGGCTGTAGTGGCACCAGTAATGAGTCCATATTGTTTATTAAAACGATTATTCATTAAAAACTCCATTGCCCATTCTAATCTTTCGCTTACTTTTTTCTCACCAACTTTTTCATCTAAAATTGTTTTATCACCTGTTAATTGTATGTATTTGTAAACAGCTTGCACAAGTGAGCTTTCTTGGTCAGTTTCTACTGTGTTTTTATGGGCTGCATAACGGGGCTCCGCTTTTGAATAAAAAAAATGATACGACTCAGGTCCTAATTTTTCTATCGGTATAAATCCATCTATAATATTTCCGTCTTCCCCTTGCATTCTGCAAAACACCAACAGGTTTTCTTTCAAAGCTTTTTTTGGACTTACCCGGGCTGCCAACTCAATAAATGTGTTATAATCCCGAATCCATACTTCCGGATAGCCGTCGCCTGCATTAAAGCCCGCTTTCATTATTTCTAAAGCTTTGGTTTTTACAAAGGAGAAATATTTGTCGTGCTTTATTTCTTTAACAAGTAATTTATCTTCCCTATTTTTTACCTGTGCCCTACTTAGCGGGGTACCTTTGCTATCTGTAATAGTACCTGTTACAACGGTCTGTGCATACAGAGAATTTGAGAACAGAAGCCCAAAAAAGACAATTATGATACTGACTATTTTTTTTGAAAAAGACGTTTTTTTTCTTTGCATAAAAGTTTATTTTGGTTTGTTATAATAACCTCAAGCTCTTCGTAATTTGCAATTCCGAAGCCTTATCCCAGGATTTATAATCCATTTTAAAAATAAAGAATAAAATCCTATCGGAAACCTACATAAATCTATTTTTATTTTCTAAAATTTTTTCTACAAAATACCTGACAGGTTTTTGAAACCTATCAGGATTTTCACCTCAAAAATATCAATATCTTGATATCAAGATATTGATATTTACTTGTTTATATGAAAGGAATAACGGAATTTAGGTTATTAGAAAATAGATAAAAGCACTAGACAAGAGAAAAAAATGCTACATAAACTTACTTCCATCCCTGCCATTGAAACCGTTTTAATGCGATTAGCCATGAAGCAAAAGCAATTAATTTATCAGATTGCAAGGCTGGATTATAGGATTTTTAAAAGCCTGGCCATGCTGGAAAAAGTGGAGGCATTAATAGTGGAAGAAGTGCAAAATATTAAATCGTTGGATGCGGCTATCAAGGCGACAGGTGAAGGCAAAGTGGCTGAAAAATTAATTGCCTGGAAGGTAAAAGCGGAATACAAATTATTTAAACTTAATATCAGGAAAAATAAAATCGACCCTGTCAAAATAATCATTAACCAATCAAAACTACAACAACATCGCCAGGCGCTTGAGAGTGTTGAAAAAGATATTTTGGACTTAGAAGCGCAAATACAAAGATTATCCCCTCAAGTAAATGAAGATAAAAAAGAAACCGGAGAAAATATGTTTGCTTTTTGGGAGAAATCACGCCAACTAAAAGACCAATATCCTGTACACCAACCCATCAAAGCTTACTTGAACCGGGTTTTTCAGGTTGCCTCTTGATAAAAATAATAGAGATGGTAGTTTTTTCTAACGACGTGTGACGACACCTGTCCTGCCGTTTCAGGTGTTTTTCATCTGAAACAAAGCATTAGCCTTATCTCTGTTATATCACGCTATAAAATCAAAATTACATTTATTTAAAATTTCTTTTTTAATTGGTGAATTAAAAAAAGTCTCAGGTGAAAACACCTGAGACGGCGAAATGACATATATTTTCTAAAAATATATAGCAGCAACGCGGTATATATTACAAAACTAATTAAGAACTAAATCTATTAAATGACTTTAGAGTATGTTTTGGAATTTAATTATGCACTTCCAAAATTTTGGTTCGTGGGGAGACGAACCAAGGCAGGGGCCATCTCGAAATGCTATTGAAAAAGAATGATTCATCTTTGGTTTCTCTACTTTATGGAAAAATTACAGGATTGTATAGAAGGTATCCATTTTAATGGAGAAAGTGGATCTTTAGAAAAAGGTTTGCCGAATATTATCAATATTTGTTTTCCTACGATCCCTGATGATATTTCTTTATTGGATAGGTTGAATAATTCAGGTATTGCTGTTTCAAGCGGAAGTGCCTGCTCAAATATATCAATTAAAGGTTCACGTGTTTTAAAAGCCTTAAACTGCAATGTTGAAAAGGAAAACATTAGATTTTCATTCAGCAAATACAATTCTATAACAGAGATCGATCTTGTGGTTGAAAAACTATCAGGGTTTTATAGGAAAAATTAAATCCCAAAAGAACAAATAGGTTAGTAATCATTTTATTCCAAACCCAATTCCTTTAATCTGACTTAAATTTATCACTCAAATAGACAAAAAAACTTAACTCTCGGTTTGTTTAATAAAATGTTTTTTTACGTAATTCGTGTCGGAGACACTTTTACTCATTTATTAATATGTAGAGCGTTTCACTAACTCTCCATATAGTAGAGTTACCTATAAAATTAAAAGTGAAAATACGCATAATTAAAAAATATGAAGATTAATAGTATATACTTATCTGAACTTTTAGCTGATACAGACCTTCACGCCGGCGGATTATTTTTTTGCATTATATATAGAAATTGTTTAGAGTTTATTAATGATGATAAAGTTCTTTTTACTAAAATAATTGTCGATTCTTTTCGACCTATGGATGAACAAGATGGAATGCATTTAGAAAATTACAAAATTGACGGTAATTATTTTTATAATGAACGGGGATATCTAATATGTGAATTTAAAGATTTGCTTTTACGATATACCGGATTGCAAACAGAAAAAAATGAAAATATAATACCATTCCATATTTACGATAGTAGATTAAATAACCAATGGAGCGAGGTTTTCCACCTCTATCCATTGAGTTAAGCTCTGCGTTTCTACGGATTTTTTATGAAATGATAGAGACTTTGTCTTGGTTTGTTTAATAATTTTTCTTACATAATCCATGTCTGAGACACTTCTACTCATTTATTAATACGTAGAGCGTTTCACTAACTCTCCGTATAGGAGGGTGAAGCGGAGCCGGGGAGTTTTTACTTTATTTTACTCCAAGGCTGCGATAGTATATTGATCAATTGCTATATGACTATGAAAAGAAGGAAGAGTTTATGATTGTGTTAAAATCATTATTGTAGATTCCAAGTCTCTAACTAAATGGTCTTATATGAAACAGTAAGTGCGTTTTTGTTATTTAGGTACAAGCGTATGTACAAAGACTTATAGATTTGATGGAATTTCACAGATTTGACCCCCTGGTATTGACAGATAACTTTTCTTATGCTAAGTGGTAATTTCAATTTACTCGAGTTAAAAAAACATAACCAACTTTTTACATCCATTAATTGTAAGAAATCAGCCTATAAAAAAGCCGTACTTTCTATAACAAAAAAAAAGAAATAAGAAAAGAATGGATTTCATTTTACTATTTAGACTTGCGAAGATTGGGATTTATTGACAGACAGCATAAGGATAATGAAGACAGAACAACCCTACTAAAACCTGTAGGCAACAAAAGGTTTTTTGCAATTGGGGCTTGAAGGAAGTTCAATCATCGGCATTGCATATCTAAGCTTGGGTTACGGCGGACAGAATTCTGCCCGAGCTTTTAGTTGTTATATTGTACATTTATTTGTTTATTTGGCTTCAGTTTCGGGCTGGACGAACAACATACCTTGCCTGCACAAAATCCTTTCGTTATCGGTGTTACTATGGCGACAGTGCGTAACCAAATAAATAGACATAAAATGAACGGAACTGCAATTTTCGGACAAGCCATGTTTGCCATCCTTAGCAAAATAAAAGAGAAGCAAAGCCAACGCAAGTTTTTTTACATTTATTTTTCCCAATAGCACAACTTCCATTTTTCTTATTAAATCTACATTTGTAAAATGACTTCAACTCCTCCCATCCTTTTACTTGCCGATGATGATACGAATGATTGTTTTTTCTTTAAAGAAGCATTAAAAGAACTATGCATATCTGCAAAACTCATCAATGTAAATGACGGAGTGCAACTTATGGAAATGCTTTCTGCAAAAGAAACACAACTACCCGATGCTCTTTTCCTTGACCTGAACATGCCCCGGAAATCCGGCTTTGAATGTTTGTCAGAAATAAAAATAATTGATAAATTAATGAATCTTCCGGTTATAATATTCTCAACATCAATTGATATTGATGTTGTGGATATGTTTTATAAAAAAAGAGCTTATTACTACATTCGTAAACCCGGTGAATTTGATAAGTTAAAAAAAGTTATTTTTGAAGCCATTACATTCTTATCACAAAGCAAATTAACACAACCTTCAAGAGATAAATTTATACTTCACCCATAGTAATGTTTATATGAGCAATAAAAATTCTGACTATTATTTCCTCAGAGGAGGGGGAGAAATGGGTGAACTGATAAGAGCAAAAGATTGGAGCAAAACATCTTTAGGCGACCCTGCAGACTGGCCTCAAAGCCTTTGTACAATGGTTGCGGTAATGCTCGATAATCCTTTTGGTATGTACATCGCCTGGGGCAGCGAATACATCCAGCTTTACAACGACGGGTATCGTCCCATCCTTGGGGCTACCAAACATCCGCAAGCCTTAGGTATCAGCACAAGGGAAACATTTTCAGAAATATGGGACAACATTATAGGATCAATGTTTGATGACGTAATGAAAGGAAAGGCTGTTGGCTTTCCTGGTTTGATGTTACCTTTAAACAGAAACGGCTTTGTAGAAGAATGTTATTTTGATTTTTCTTATAGCCCTATAAGAAAAGACAATGGAGAAGTTGGTGGAGTATTGGTTACGGTTATAGAAACCACAGAAAAAAAGAGAGCCACAGAAGCATTGAAGGAAAGCAACGCACGGTTTATTAATAACATTATGCAGGCTCCCGTTGCCATGTGTATTTTCAGGGGGGAAAATTATGTGGTTGAAATTGCAAATGTACAAATGCTCAATTTATGGGGTAAGCATGCAGACCAGGTAATGAACAAACCTATTTTTGAGGGATTGCCGGAAGCAAAAGATCAGGGACTGGAAACTTTGCTCGACGGTGTATTTACAACCGGTGAAAAATTTATTGCAAATGAAAGACCTGTAAATCTTCCGCGAAACGGTCAAGTGCAAACCACCTATATCAACTTTGTTTACGAGGCATTAAAAGAAGCTGATGGAACTATTTCAGGTATTTTAGCTACAGCAATTGAAGTAACGCCACAGGTAATCTCACGCTCTAGGGTAGAGGAAAGTGAACAAAAAGTACGTGCGCTTGTTGAAAATGCCCCTTTCCCCATTGCTGTTTATGTTGGAAAAGAGATGATTGTTGAATTGGCTAACCAATCCATAATTGATATATGGGGCAAAGGAAATGATGTTATCGGAAAATCTTTTAAAGAAGTACTTCCGGAACTGGATAATCAATTGGTGTTTGAACAGATACAAAAAGTTTTTGAAACAGGAGAATCATTTCATACCAAAAACACTCCGCTTGATTTGCTAATAGATGGCAAACCATATACTTATTATTTTAATTACAGCTTCACCCCGCTTTATGATTTAAACGGCAATATATATGGTGTGATGAACACCGGAGTAGATTTAACCGAATTGAACATCGCAAAAAAACGGATAGAAGAGAGCGAGGAACAACTTCGCATTGCCATAGAAGGTGGCGAGTTTGGCACTTTTGATTTTATACCCAAAGCCAATCAACTCATTTGGTCGACGAAAACCAAAGAACTATTTGGCCTGCCTCCCGATGCCCGTGTTGATTACCAGACTTATATAACAGCACTTCATCCGGAAGATAGGGGTACATCCAGGGCCATAGCCCAGCAACAATCAGATTTAAAAGAGGGGGGGGTGTACGAACTGGAGTACCGTACAATTGGTATTTCTGATGGCAAATTACGATGGTTGCGATCTAAAGGCAAAGGAACCTACAATAAAGAAGGCGAGGCAATAAGATACACCGGTGTTATTCAGGACATAACCAAACAAAAGGAAGCTGAAGAAAAAGTTAGGGAAAGCAACCTCCGGTTTCGAAATACTATGAAACAGGCTCCTGTTGGTATTACCATTTTAAGGGGACCTGAATACATTGTAGAAATGGCGAATGATGCCTATCTGCAATTGGTAGATAAAAAAGAAGCTGCATTTGTAGGGAAGCCATTGTTTACCTCCTTACCCGAAGTAGAAGAAGCCATTCATGCCTTGCTTGATAATGTATTAAATACCGGCATACCCTATCACGGAAGCGAAGTGGCTATCCCTGTTAACCGTTACGGAAAGCAGGAGGTATTCTACTTCGATTTCCTCTATCATCCACTAAAAGAGGAAGATGGGAAAATTTCAGGTGTGATTGCTATTGTTACCGAGGTTAGTGAAAAAGTTGAAGCGAGAAAACTTATTGAAGAAAGCGAAGAAAGATTTCGAAACATAGCAGACAGTGCGCCGGTGTTAATCTGGATGGCAGGCACTGACAAGCTTTGCTATTTTTTCAATAAAGGCTGGCTTAATTTTACAGGCCGTACGATGGAACAGGAGAGTGGGAATGGATGGGCAGAAGGCGTGCATCCGGACGATTTAGAAAAATGTCTGGACGTTTATATTTCATGCTTTGATAAAAGGGCGCCTTTTTATATGGAATACCGGCTAAAAAGGCATGATGGAGAATACAGATGGTTATCTGATAATGGAGTGCCCCGTTTTACATCAAACGGAGAGTTTGAAGGTTATATCGGTGCCTGTATGGATATTAATAACGAAAAATCGCATCAACAGAAATTAGAAGAAAGTGAAGAGAAATTTCGCCTGCTTGCTGATTCCATGGCACAACATATATGGACATCCGATCCGGAAGGTAATTTGAATTATTACAACCAATCTGTTTTTGACTATTCAGGTTTAACCCTTGAGCAGATCAATAAAGACGGATGGATGCAAATAGTTCATCCTGACGACAGGGAGGAGAACATTAAACAATGGGTAAATGCCGTCTCAACAGGTAAAGATTTTTTATTCGAACACCGCTTTCGCAGATATGATGGAGTATATCGCTGGCAATTAAGCAGGGCAATTCCGCAAAAAGATGAAAATGGTAAAATTCAAATGTGGGTAGGCACGAGCACCGATATCCAGGAGCAAAAAACGTTTACTAAAGAGTTAGAATTACAGGTAACCGAACGCACAAAAGAGTTGGAAGCAAGCAATATCCAATTCCAAAATATGAACAAAGAGCTGCAATCATTCGCCTACATCAGCAGCCATGATTTACAGGAACCGTTAAGGAAGATACAAACCTTTGCATCTCGCATTAAAGAGAAAGAAAAAAATAATTTATCGGACTCCGGCAAAGATATGTTTAACCGGATGCAGGATGCGGCCAAAAGAATGCAAACCCTCATCCAGGATTTACTTGCCTACTCACGCACCAACATAACCGAACGCAATTTTTTAACTACCGACCTGAATGAAATTATTGCTGAAGTCAAAGAAGATTTAAAGGAAGAACTGAACGAGAAACATGCTACCATAGAAGCAAACCAATTATGTGATGCAGATATAATTCCTTTTCAGTTTCGGCAACTCATGCACAACCTTATTGGCAATTCATTAAAGTTTTCCAATCCGAAAAATCCACCACACATACAAATCAAAAGCGAAATAGCAAACGGCATAAAATTCAATAATGAAAAACTCTCACCTCAAAATAAATATTGCCATATCACAGTTTCCGATAACGGAATTGGATTTGAACAACAGTACAGTGAAAAAATATTTGAACTATTCCAACGCCTGCATGGTAAAAATGAATACAACGGCACAGGCATCGGCCTCTCCATTGTAAAAAAAATTGTAGAGAATCATCACGGCATCATCACCGCATACGGAGATCTAAACAAAGGGGCCACTTTCGAAATTTATATTCCTACAACATAGCTGACCTAAATAATTAATTTAAATCTCCTACAATATCATTATCACTTCCTATGCAAATAAAATTAGAATTAACCCTGTAAATAATTTCCTGAATAATCTTTAACTGCTTTTCTGAAAAAACTGCCTACTGTTGAAATATAAATATTATTTACACCTGCGAAGCATAAATAAGTAGAAAAACTTCATAAAATAAACTTTTGCAAAAAAAATTAAAAAAGAAAAAATGAAAAAATAAATGAGTAAAAATAAAATTCCTACTTTTAAACTGTCCTAATTATGGGAAGCTGACATCCTAGTCTCGGTCGGTCAAGTAATTTTGCTTATCTAATTTAATATTTATTTCCATTACGAAATCCTCAAGTGTAATAAAAAGTTAGAGGATCGAGTTATTCACAAAATTGAAATAAAAAATATTTTCTTGGCACTTCTTATTCCTGCGATATGGATAGGCATGACAGGCAAACAGATAAGTTACGGGCTAAAACAAATTAACGAATCATAATTGGATTATAGAAGGCTTGTGCCTTAAAATAAAAAAACCCATAAATAAAAAATCTATGGGTTTTTTGTGGAGTCGCAGGGATTCGAACCCTGGTCCAGGCACGGATGCTGTGATGCTTTCTACATGTTTATCGACTGTCGGATTGTAGGGAAAAAGGAAGGCCAGTCGAAGGCGGATCTCTTTCCTTAGTTATTTTATCTTATTTTGGCACCACAACTTTACCAAAACCAGTTCTACAATTTGATGCCCCATATAGTAAAGCCGTAGAACAGGGCCTCACCGGAACACAAGCTTGTTTAATTAATCCTAATTAAGCAGCAAGAGCGTAGTTACCTTCGCCTATTATTGTTTGAGAACCTTTTTAACAGGAGATGCTCTCAACTCCCGACATGCTTACACATCCAATCTCTCACGCTGTCAATACCAGACGACCCCGGATTTATTTTTAATCAACAAAACTACAATATTTATACCATAAAAATAAATTTCAACCATTTTGAAATCAAAACCGGATTTTTATAGCTGAATAAATTATTTAATTAAATCAGGCCTTCTTTGTTTAGTTCGCTCAATAGATTGGTTATAACGCCATTCTTCAATTTTCTTTTCATGACCTGAAAGTAAAATTTCGGGCACTTCTAAGCCTTCATAATTGGCAGGACGTGTATAAACAGGTGGGGCTAATAAATCATCTTGAAAACTATCTGTCAATGCTGAGGTTTCATCGGAAAGTACACCCGGTATTAAACGAATAATCGCATCAGATACAACAGCAGCAGCCAATTCCCCGCCTGATAAAACATAATCTCCTATACTGATTTCTAAAGTTGTAAATTTTTGTCTTACTCTTTCATCTACTCCTTTATAATGGCCACAAAGAATTATAATATTTTTTAAAAGTGATAACTTATTTGCTGCTTTTTGATTGAAATTTTTACCATCGGGAGTCATGTAGATAACTTCATCATATGTCCTTTCTGCAAGCAAGCCATTAATGCATTTAGCTATAGGTTCTATCATCATAACCATTCCGGCACCTCCACCAAATGCGTAGTCGTCAATTTGTCGGTGTTTGTCGGTAGTATAATTTCTAAGATCGTGAATAAAAATTTCTACAATCTTTTTATCCTGTGCCCTTTTTAAAATAGATTGATTTAAAAAACTATCCAACATCCCCGGCAAACCGGTAATTATATCTATCCGCATTTTCGTTTCACCTTAATTCCAAAAAACAATTATTTTTTTAAAATTTTAAATTCTACTCTTCTGTTCACCTGCCTGTCTTCGTCAGTACCATCGGTTTTTAAAGGTTTTGTACCACCATATGCTTTTGTTTGTATTCTTTTTTCAGCAATTCCTTTTTTTACCAAATATTCTTTTACCGAAATAACTCTTTTTTGTGATAAAGCTAAATTATCATTCACATTCCCAATAATATCGGTATGCCCTTCTATTAATATTTCCATAGTGGGGTTGGATTGCATAATTTTAGCCAGCTTGTCCAATTCATTATAAGAGGCATCCAAAACTTTAAACTCAGCCTGAGCAAAATAAATATTATTCAGCCTTATGGTTTCACCTACTTCAACAGGTTTTAATGAAAAATTACAAATAAAAACCTTGTTAGGGATAAATTTACCGGTGTTTATGGTTTCTTCGCCTACTAAATAACCTTTTGCAGATGCAGTACAATTATAAAAATACCCTCCTTTTAAAACTGTTTTATAATAACCTAACGCATTGCTTTGTACACTTGCTATTTGTTTTTGATTTGATGCAAATTGAAAATTTATTTGGCAGGCAACAGGTTTTTGCGTTTTTGAGTTAAGAACTTTACCCTGAATAATAATATTTGAGTTTCCGGCAGTCGGTACGTTTTTATTGACAACTGTTGGAGGGATTTGAGTAATCGGATTTTTAATTTTCACTCCATAAAAATTAAAGCACACATACTGATCAGTATTTATACATTCAAAAATATCGAATTTTTCAACACCCGGATCTAATTTTTCGAAGTAAACCCTGAAATATTTCCTTTGTCCATGGTTTGTATATGTATATTTATCAGGCGCCACGGGGATGCCTTCAGTTTTAATAAACTTGAAAGTGCGTTTGCCAAATGCGCCTATTATTTTAATTGACGGCATTATTTGAATCCACATTTCACCTTGCGATAAATTGGTATGAACAAACGAAACTATGGTATAAGTATTAGAGATTTCAATTTTCTGAACCCTTACAGATTTTTCGCCTTGGCTCTCTATTGTTGGGTATAAGGTAGTTACAGAACCTTGCTCGGTAAATGAACCCTGCGCAAGTATTGGACTGCTTAAACCAATCAGAAAAAAAAATATTATAATTTTTGTTACTTTCATGAACACTTTATTGAAGAAAAAATAAAAAAAATATTTATTTTTTTAAAATTTTAAATTCAACCCGTCTGTTTACCTGCCTTTCTTCGTCAGTACCATCGGTTTTTAAAGGTTTGGTACCACCGTAAGCTTTTGTTTGTATTCTTTTATCGGCAATTCCTTTGTTTACCAAATATTGTTTTACAGCGTTAACCCTATTTTCCGAGAGCTTCATGTTGTCATCTGCATTCCCAATAATATCTGTATGGCCTTCCAACTCAATTTCCATAGTTGGGTTTTCCTGCATTACTTTTACAAGTTTATCTAATTCTCCAAATGAAGAAGATAACAAAATATATTCTCCCCGGCCGAAAAATATATCTTTTAGGTGGATGGTTTCTCCTGCTTCCAATGGTTTTAAGAAAATATTTTTATTGATATCCTGATTTTGTGTTAATTGCGAAAGGTCAATATTTTCTTGATTTCCTAAAAACCCTTTTGCAGTTGCCAAATAGCTGTAAACTGATTTTGATGGCTTAAATGAAAAAGAAAAAGCTCCTGTTGTAGGATCTGATGTACTTGAACCAATTATTTTTTCACCTGGCAAAATTTCAAAAATTATCTTTCCGCTCACAGGTTTTTTTGTAATGGAACTTAATAACTTTCCTGAAACGGTAACACTAGGTTTGCCGGCAGTTATATTTTTATTGGCGGGATTATTAATTTTTACTCCATAAAAGTTAAAACAAATTATCCTATCTCCACTTACACATTCAAAAAGATCAAACTTTTCAATTCCGGGCTCGAGCTTTTGGAAGTAAACTTTAAAAAAGATTTTCTCGTTTTTTAATTTATAAAAGTGTTTTGTGGGTGCAACAGGAATTCCTTCTGTTTTAATTAATTTAAAATTTCTTTTTCCACCTACTGCAATTATTTGTATTTTAGGTTCAATACTTACCCAACTGCTATCACCGGGCCGTGTAGAAAATGGGCTTGTATGAACAAATGATATTACCGTATAATTTTTAGTAATTTCTACCTGTTTCATCAACAAATTATGATTTCCCTGATTTTCTATTTCAGGGTTTAAGGTAATTTGAGCATATCCCGCAAGATTTATAATAAAAAAGGTTAAAACGAGAGTTAATTTTAAGTTATTCATAATAAATATTTAGTCTCATTAATTAAATGATTTAAAATAAATTAATTAAGATTTTTTTTCCAATGCCATTTTATTTTTTCAATATTTTAAATTCTACCCTTCTGTTTACCTTTCTTTCTTCATCTGTTCCTTTAGATATTATTGGTTTTGTACCGCCATACCATTTTAATTGAATCCTGTCGGTTAAAATTCCGTTAGTAACCAAATATTCTTTTACTGCCTTAACTCTGTTTTCCGATAATTTTAAATTATCATCAGGGTTTCCGATTATATCGGTGTGGCCTTCGAGAGAAATTGCCATTGTAGGGTTATCCTGCATGATTTTAATTAATTTATTTAATTCACCGTACGAGGAACTCAATAAAGTATATTCACCTATCGGGAAAAATATATTGTTCAGGCGAATTGTCACACCTGTTTCAATTGGTTTTAATAAAATATCTTTTGTAAATGTTTTATTACCGGTAATTTTTGTAAGGTCTATGTTCTCCTGATCTGCTAAATATCCTTTTGCAGAAGCTGTATATCCATAAAAAGCTTTGTCGGGCGTCAGTTCAAATTTATATTGCCCTGTATTTATATTACTTTTTATATTGCCGACTACAGTTTCGTCGGGTAAAATATCAAACGTTATTTGCCCGGCAACCGGTTTTTTTGTCTTGCTGTTTAAAAGCCTCCCTGTAAAAATTACTTTGGGAGGAATAACTTTTACTATAGGTTTGTTAGTAACAGGTTTATCAGGATTTTTTTCTGCAGCCGGGCTGGGAGCATATATTGGGTTACTTATATGAACCCCATAAAAATTAAAACAAGTTACATTGTCATAATTAGAACATTCAAAAATATCTAAAACAACAATCCCCGGATCGAGTTTTTCAAAATAAACTTTAAATAATACTTCTTCGCCCTGCATGGTAATTTGCCTTTTATCAGGCATTACCGGAATATTTTCAGTTTTTAAAAATTTAAAAATTCGCCTCCCCCCAACTGCAATAATTTCCATATGAGGGTCAATTTCAATATATCCGCTGTCGTTGGCGAAATCATTATTATAGGCAAATGAAATTTCGGTATCGTTTGCGCGAATATCAATTTTTTGAATTGTAACCGAACTCGTACCCTGCTTATCTGCCTTCGGGTAATAGGTAATAATTTGCGCCTTTGCCAGGCAACAAATAAAAATAAAAATCACAATTAAATATTTTTTCATGTTTTAATTATTTGAGCTAAGTAATAATATCGTTGAATTTAATATAAAAGCATTAAAGGATTATATCATTATCAACACAAAGGTAATGTGATTATGCAGAAAAAATAAGTTGTACATGAAACCAATTTCCTAAACTTCTTTATTAAGAAAGTAAAATTAAAAAGTTGATTGATTTTACGTCTAATCTTAATGATATTAGATTTGAAGATTATTTCGTTAGCTAAAAAATATATATTTGCTCTTAATCAAATTAAAAATAAGAAAATAGTTATGAGAAATTTACCTAAAATCATTTTGATAATGATTTCAGTTTATATTTTTATTTTCCCGAATGAATCTTTTAGTCAGGATACTACACAAAATCAATCACCTACCCCTAATGCTATTTTTAAAAAAAGACAGGTTGACCCAAGTGAGGTAGAGCCTTATCAATTTTTAAATAATGTTTTTGTTGGTGGTAATTTAAGTTTATCGGCAGCGAGTTTTGGAGGAAGCGGTAATTTTTTCATTTATTTTTCTCCACTTATAGGTTACAGAGTAACAAAAAATTTAAATGTGGCGCTTGGCCCATTATTTTTATATTCAAAATATGCATATGTAACCGGAAGTAATACAACCGGTAGTATTGCGCAAACCATATTTGGCCCTCGTACATTTGTACAACAAAGAATATACAGGCAATTTTTTATTCATGGAGAAATAGAAGGAATGCATATACAAAATCCTGATAATGCGAAACCATATAAATCGCCGACAAATTGGATTATAAATCCCCTTTTGGGCGCAGCAATAGTGAATGATTCCGGAAACAGATCTTTTTACAGTTTAACCATTTTATATAATTTAAACTATGAATCGCAATTGTTTTCTCCTTATGGAAGCCCTTTGGTGGTAAGAGCGGGATTGTTTTTTAATTGGCGTAAATAAGTTTTTTAAAACGAATGCAATCTCCATATATAATAGGAATAACCGGAGGCAGTGGATCCGGTAAAACAACTTTTTTAAAAAGTTTAATGAAATCTTTTTCCCCGGAAGATATTTGTTTAATCTCTCAGGATAATTATTACAAACCTCTTGAAGAACAACAAATAGATGAAAATGGAATTCATAATTTTGATATTCCGGAATCCATTAATGCCTCACTTTACGCACAACATATTTTGGATTTAAAAAACGGTAGAATTGTAAATCAAAAAGAGTATACATTTAACAACCCCGAAATAATACCCAAGATTCTTACCCTTCAACCTGCCCCAATTATTGTTGTTGAAGGAATTTTTGTATTTCACTTTAGTGAAATAGATAGCCTTCTAAACTTCAAAATATTTATTGACACAAAAGAACACCTTAAAATAAAACGAAGGATTATTAGAGATAATATAGAGAGAGGATATGATTTAAATGATGTTTTGTATAGATATGAGTACCATGCAGCCCCTTCATATCAAAAGTTTATAGAACCTTATAAAGATTTATCTGATTTAATTATCCCCAATAATCATAATTTCGAAAATGCACTGGAGGTTTTATGTGTTTTTTTAAAAGAAAAGATTAAAAATGCCAAATCAAATATTATTTAGCAGGTATTAACAACTTATAACTCTTACCTTTTTTTGAAATTGTAAGCCTGTTTCCTTTTAACCATGGGTTATAAACTTTCATTTCGTAATAAGAAACCTTAAAATTTTTAATAAAACCGGTGAGGTTATTAACGGTTGTTGTAATTTTTAATTCCTTCTTTTTAACATTCCAGATTGGGTCATCTTCTACCTGATATCCATATTCTTTTTGATGTTCAAATAATTGTTTAAATGCTAAAATCCTGTATATATATCCATCGGTTTGATAATTTAACCGCATTTTATAAACAGATTTTTGCCTTTGCCGGATATGTTCATTATATAAATAATTAATACCTGAATTATATGAAGCGGCAACGCTCGTCCAATTATGTAAATGTTTAAAACTCAGCTGAAGATATTTACAAGCAGCTTTAGTAGCCTTTAATGCATTATATCTTTCATCAATTTCATTATTTATTTCCAATCCCATTTCTGTAGCAGTAGCCGGTAACAATTGCCAAAACCCTGCGGCACCCATTGGCGACTCGATATTTATTAAATTACTTTCAACCAGTGCTAAATATTTAAAATCTGTCGGGATTTTATTCTTTTTTAAAATTGAATCAATAAGCGGCAGCCAATAATTGGCTCTTTGAATCATTGACGCCATGTTGGGATTTTGGTAGGTTTGAATTTCTAATTCGCGGCCCAACCGTAATGCAGTTTTGGGATCATCTAACGGGACTTTTTCTTCAGCAAAAAAAATTTCTTTAGGCAACCCAACCGTTATGTATTTATTTAATTTTAAATCCGAACGGTAGCCGATATCATAATTTTCTGTTAATTTTTGATATATAACATATCCAATGGCGCCTATTAAAAAGATTAGCGCAGTAAATAATTGTATTTTCCTCAATTCGTGTTGTGTTTTAAAGCAAACTTATGTTTAAGTTCTTTTATAAAACCACAAAAATATGAAAAGGTGAATTCAATTTACGAATTCATCAGTTTTTTCTAATAAATTTAATTTATTAGAAAAACGTTTTTTTTGTTTTGAAGCATATCAGTTTCCCGGCTTTATTGCTTAATACAGCTAAATTATAATCTTTAAAATATTGTTTTCATAATCTTCTCCTTATTTTTGCAAACAAAATAATCCTTAAGGAAATATTTCATGAAAATACTCATCCGTGCAGTTGAAATTATTGATTCACAATCTCCTTTTAATGGATCTGTTAAATCAATTTTAATTGTAAACGGAATAATTTCCCGGATCGATGATAAAATCGAAACAGACGCCGATATAATAATTGAAGAAGAAAATTTAAAGGTCTCTATCGGATGGTTTGATATGCGGGTAAGTACCGGAGACCCGGGTAATGAATATCGGGAAGATTTATATTCTATAAAAAATGCAGCAGCAGCAGGCGGATTTACCGAAATTGCTCTTTTGCCGAATACCCATCCGGTTGTTCAAACCAAAGAATCCATCCTCTATCAAAAAACGAAGGCAGCTATTCATGCAGTGCAAGTACACCCCATTGCAGCTGTAACGCTCGATAATAAAGGTGTTGAATTAACAGAAATGATAGATTTGCATCATGCAGGCGCAGTAGCGTTTTCAGATGGCAATCATCCCTTACAAAATTCTGATATGGTTTTGAAGGTATTGCAATATATGCAACCTTTTGGAGGCCTGTTCATCAACAGGCCGGAAGATACTCTTCTTACTAAGTTTGGTGTAATGAATGAGGGATTACCTGCAACATTACTTGGCATGAAGGGAATGCCAAAAATGGCAGAAAGCATGATGATAATGCGCGACCTTAAAATTTTAAATTATACGGGAGGAAAAATTCATTTTTCCTGTATTTCAACATCCGAATCTGTTGAAATTATAAAGCAGGCAAAAAAGAATGGCTTGCAGGTTACATGCGATATAGCTGCTCATCAAATTGCATTTGACGACACATTCTTATCAGATTTCGATTCTGCCTATAAAGTAAACCCACCATTTAGAAATCAGAATGATATAGAGGCTCTTTGGGAAGGTTTGGCAGATGGTACAATAGATGTAATCGTTTCGGATCATCAACCGCACGAAGAAGAAGGTAAAAATCTTGAATTTGAAATGGCTGAATTTGGAATTATTGGTTTGGAGACTGCCTTTTCTGTTATCAATACATATAATAAAAAAATCACCCTTATAAAACTAATTGAAAAGTTTAGTAAAAGACCAAGAGAGATACTAAATATTTATATTCCAAAAATTGAAGAAGGAGCTTTGGCAAACCTTACATTTTTTAATGAAAAGAAAGAATGGATTTATAAGGGGGAAAATATTATTTCCAAATCCAAAAACTCACCTTTTATTGGTATGACATTGAAAGGAAAAGTGCTGGGAATTATTAATAACGGGATGTGGCATCCTAATTCGTAATAACCGATTTTTATGGTTATTACATCAGCATTATGGCAGTTACACCGCCTAACATTATTATTTTACAAATTGAACTCAGGTATTTAAAATCTTTTTTTGTATCGGCAGAAAAAAGTTTATAATTAAAATAAATCATAGGAAGAATTACAAAAATTGCCCCATAAATAATTAAGAACTCTACATTCCAAAAAACTTTTAAATAAGAGCCAAAGGCTGCCAATAAAATAAAAAGCGCAATAACCAAAACATAAATTAAATTTTTTGTTCGACGAATTCCCCAAAGAATCGGCAGTGTTTTACAGCCAAATGTTGCATCACCCTTCATATCTTCCATATCTTTGATAATTTCTCTAATTAGGGAAATGAAAAATGCAAAAATGGCAAATGTAAAAACCCGCAAATGTTTTTCGGGAAAATAAGCCAGCACGATTAAAAGTGAAAGAGCAGTAAGGGCAGCAATTGTAAAATTGCCGACAAATGGAAGGCGTTTTAACTGATTTGAATATAACCATAAAAAAAATCCGGCCAATATATTAATAACTCCTACACTTATGCTCAGGTAAAAGCCCATTAAAATACCTAAAATATTTAATACAATATTAAATATTAAAACACGCCGCCTGCGAAAAAGTCTGCCGACTACTACTTCACGGGGTTTATTTATGGTATCGATTTTAACATCATAATAATCATTAATCATATAACCTGCACTCGCCATTATTAAAGTACTTAAACTCAATAATAACAAATGAGGGTCGATAATGATGGCTTTCCAGCTTTCTTTCGGCCCTGTTAAAAAAATCCTTACCAAATATTGAGTAAGGGCTATAATCAATAAATTATTTAACCTTATCAGTTTAAAAAAGCCCGATAAGTACCTAATCCGTATCCGCCATTTTCTGGAGAGCATTAAAAGTTTTTTTGTTGTTTAAACACGAGCAGTTAAAATTAGTTTGTTTAACAACTTAATCAAATTATATTTTTAAAAGGTTAAAATTAATACGATACTATAAACTATCGAGAAGCTTAAGAAGTACAAATAGCGTCCTAAAATAAAAGTGGGAAGGGAAGTTTTTAACTCATTGTTACCTTTGAGCCGTATAAAAAAATTTTATACCCTATTCCGTGATAAACATAAGTTTATTTTCTCAGATTATCTTCAAATTAGACCTTCAAAATTCTTATAATATTAAATCAGTTAATTTCAAGATAGGTTCTCTATCTCCATTATTTAAGATAAAAACTATTTCGGGAGATTCTATTGATTTATTTTCCTTTAGAGGTAAGTTTGTTTCTTTTTGATTTTGGGGTACATGGTTTAAACCGTGCGTAATGGAAATTCCAAATAATATTAAGCTTCAAAGCGATATCGGAGAAGAAAAACTAATTATACTAGATCTCATAGCACATGATAATGTAGAAAAGGCAAAAGACTTTATATCTAAAAAGGGCATTAAATATAAAAACGCCTTTGTATCAAAAGAAGTTTTAGATAATTATTTCGTCGATAGGTTTCCAACAACCTTATTAATAGGCCCGGATGGAAGAATATTGGCAAAAGACCTCCGAGGCGAAAAACTAACTGAGATTGTAAAAACTAAAATGGAAAAATTATAGTGCAAAACAATAATTTAGAATTCTACATACTCGAAGAACTTCCGTTTGTGGTATATTGGCACAATAACTAAAAGAAATAAATGGCCGACAATAGCTTTTACAAAAATCAGTATATTGCTTTCATTGCAGACAAAATCGATGTTAAAGTTCACAGACATTTAACCTTGCAAATAGTAATCTCTCTCGACAACTCATTTAGCTCCTTTGTTAGTCATACTATGATTAACAATATCCAAATCATTCTAATCAATAAGTTTGTGCCTCATTCTTGTTTTACAAGTAACTCTAAAGTATTGATATATCTTATTGAACCACAGAGTTATTTAGGTTCCATAATTAAATTTACACATCAAAATCAGGACTACATCACTCTTGAATGCGATGAACAAATTAAAGCATTAATCAAAATTGGAAATAAATGTAATTTTTCGGAGCAATTATTGTTTGACAAATTTCTAAATCATCTTTTTTTAAACAGCAATACAAATATTGATTCTATTGATAATCGGATTACAGTTTCAATAGATTTCATTAAAAGGCACATTCATCAAGACATTGATTTAACAAAAACAGCCAATTATATTAATCTTAGTGAAAGTAGGTTCAGGCACCTGTTCAATGAACAAATTGGAATGCCATTTTCAAAATATGTTTTATGGACAAGGATAAAAATGGTATTTATCAACACGGCTAAATACAAAATGAATTTTACAGAGGCAGCTTTAAGTGCCGGTTTCTCAGATCAGGCTCATTTTAACAATGTATTTAGCAAAGCATTTGGTATATCGCCCGGTGGGCTTGTAAAGAATAGCCGTTTTATACAAGTTTATCTGTAATGCGGATTTTACTTTTGTATCTCATATAAAAAAGAATATCATGGCAGATTTTATGGTTACTATCCACGTAAGTGGAATTGATGAAAAATCAATGGAAAAACTTAGACCCGAAGAAGGGGTAGTTTTAAAGAGATGGATAATGGAAGGAACTTTAAAAGCATATCATGTAAGGCAGGATTTGAGCGGCGCTTTTCTTGTTTTGCAGGCAAATACTTTAGAAGAAGTCGAAAATCTACTGAAAACCTTGCCAATGTTTCCTTATATGAAATTAGAAATAGTCGCATTGGAGGTTGAGAAAAAATTAATATAAATTTTCCACATTGAATATAATATATACAAATTTTTCGTCTATCTAAATAACATCATTTATGAGTGTACCAAACCAAAATACTTTACAAATCACTAATTCTGCTTTTGTTTTTATTTGATCATCAGCCATTGGTTCAATTTCCGGTTCAAAGTATAGATAACCAGCAGCTTATCAGCAATGTAACCTGCTTGGCCGGTATTGCTAAAGCATTAAGTATGCCCATAATATTAACTACTGTTGGTGCAAAAAATAATGTATTGGCCGATCCACTTTTTAGCTCACTGACCGAAGTATTCCCTGATGTAGAGCCTATTGACAGAACTACTACCAACGCCTGGTCGGATCCTAATTTTAAAGCTGCAGTCGAAAAAACGAATCGCAAAAAGTTAATTATGAGTGGATTATGGACAGAAGTCTGTTTAGCGCAAACCGTTATTGGAGCTTTAAATGATGGCTTTGAAGTGTTCATAGTAACTGATTGTTCAGGTGGGCTAAGCGTGGAAGCACATGAACGTGGTGTAGCACGCCTCATTCAGGCGGGTGCTGTGCCTATGACTTGGGCCGCCGTACTGGCTGAGCTTGCACCTGATTTTACTACACCTGAATATAATGCTGCATTGCCTGCCATTCTTGCAAATGGTGGCGGCGTAAGCTTGGTTGCACAATATGTTATGGCACAGTTAAAAGCAGGAATCGTAAAAATGCCGGAGCAAATGAATAAAAATTGATCCCTGATATTCAGGAGAAGGATATTTCAACTATAATTTTAATATTCTGCTCGCTTTTTATTATGAAAAGGAGCAAATCAATATCAGTCTTTATTTAATTTTAAAAAAATAATTCTCGATAAAAATTAAAAAAACCTATTGAACATTCAATAGGTTTTTTTTAACTAAATGGTAGTTTTTATTTCAGCAACCTCCATTCGCCCATCAGTAAATATGAATAAATTAAATTGCTTTATTAAACAGTATTTTTATACTAATAAATTATTGGTAATTATCTTTACTTGACACAAAGAGCGAGCGTGAATTATTTTCAAGTAAAAAGTAGTAATTTTTATTTTAAAAAAATACTGAAACCCCTTATCATAATGGAAAAAATACTTTTTGACTATATTTCTAATTATATGATATTGACTGATGATGAAAAAAAGGCAATTACTGAATTAGATATCTTCAAACAATACAAGAAAGGAACCATATTACTGAGAGAAGGACAACTTTCCGACAATGGATATTTTGTAATAAAAGGATGTATAAGATCCTTTTACATTATTGATGGGGAAGAAAGAACAACCGCTTTCTATACCGAAGCCGAATCTCTTAACCCTCTATGTGCAGTTAATAAAAAACCATCCGAATATTATGTGTCTTGCGTGGAAAATTGTATTCTTTTAACCGCAAATGCCGAAATGGAAATAACCATGTTCGAGAAATTTCCAAGATTTGAAACTCTGTGTCGCATCCTTTCTGAAGAATTGTTGGCAAAAAACAAAGCTGAGTTCGATGAATATAAAACTTCTTCCCCTGAAAAACGCTATTTGAATTTACTTCAAACAAGGCCTTATTTATTGCAAAGAGTGCCCCAATATCAATTAGCAAGTTTTCTTGGAATAACGCCGCAATCGCTTAGCCGTTTGCGAAACAGAATTGTTGAAACAAAAAAAAATAAAAAATAAAAATTCTTTTAGAAAATATAATTAGTTAACTTAAGTTAACTAATTAAGCTTGTAGCAAGAATATTTTTGCATGAACTAATGTAAATGTCATGCGAAAACAAATTTATTTAATATCCACAGCTTTATTATTGACCGTTTTATCTGCTTATGGTCAAAGTGAAAATCAAAACTATATTTATAGGAAGTGTTATGTAGGTAGTTCCTTATTTATGTCTGGAAACTTAAACTACAATGATTCTCCTGATTTCTATCAACTAAATTATGGTTATAGAATAACACCTAAGCATGTTATTTCAATTGAAGCTATTACCTGGAAGTATTCAAAGTCATTAGGAATACCTTACGGAAAATCATATTCAGATCCCGCAGAAAAATTTCCCGGACACATTAGGGAATATGGGATAGCTTTAGCATATCAACATTTTTGGTGGAAAGGATTATATACTGCTATACATATTTTAAATGCCGGACAGATTTACCTTGATAATAACGGTAACAAGATAAAAAATGGATATCAAATGTTTAATACATACCGCTTAGGTTACCAAATAAAGCTTTTTAAAAACATGTTTTTTATAGAACCTTCTATTTCTATAACTCACAGACCCATACAAACAAAAATGCCTGATTCATTCGCACAATTAAATGATAAATGGCCAAAATATTTTTTAGGAGAACCAGGACTTCATTTTGGTTTTAACTTTTAAGCTGTAGATAATTTAAGATACAAAACTATAGTAGTCACTATTAACTGTTATCCATTATTTAAAATAATCGCTATTTTTATCGTAGGCTAATGAAAAAACAAATTTTAGTATTAAAGCCTTTTGTATAATTTATGAATATATCAATATCGTTTTTTAGATATTTTTAAAAATAAAACGAATGAATAAAAAAAACCTATTGAAACTTCAATAGGTTTTTTATTAAATCTAATTTTTATTTTAATAATCCCAAACCTTTTAAAACACCTTTTATTGAATTTTTGGCAGTTTCTTTGAATTTTGTGCCTACTTTTTTATAAGTACTGTCGGTTGGTTTCGGTTTAAAAATTGTATCGTGGTATTTAACTTTTTCATCTTCTTCTAAAGGAGTATAAAAATAAGTATAGAACGATTTTCTGGTCTCACCTTCAGGGATGTTAATTTTAGAATATCCGTGATAAGATATTTGATTGGTTTCGAATATTAAACAACGATTTAGAACCGGCATTACCATTTTTTCCATTTTTGTCATGTCGGCATTCCACATTTCCATACCTCCGCCATATTCTTCTTTCCAATTTTTATTTAAATAAATTAACATATTTAATCTGCGATGAACATTTTGAATATGGTGAATGCTAAAATCGACATGGATATCCAAAAAACTTCCGTCTCCACCCTGATGCAAACCGGTTCCTAATTTGTCTTCGGTAACAAACACGCCTTTAATACCCGTAATTTCGGCCATCCATTTTGCAAATTCATCAGTCATTACCTCACCTCTTACCTGCGAGAAAACCGGATTAAAGTCTTCAAAATTTGATCCCTCCGATTTATTTTCATTTAAACCTTTATAATGTTTATGTAATTTTTCTATCGAAGGGAAATTATCATATAATGATTCTGCAAATTCAGGGTTGAGGAAATTATCTAAAACAATATGTTTGTAAGGAAATCCGTTTTGAAAATCAGAAGCAAGTTGCGTAATTGTGGACTTTTCCAGATATTGAGGATTGATAGTATTCAGCATAGGTTTTTTATCGGATCAGGTTCTAATGTATTTGCACAAAGTTAATTTTTTTTAACAAAAAATTTAAAATGAAAAATATAAGTCAAATTTTTATAGCGTTTTTTATTGGAGTGATTTTATTATCGGGTTCTTGCAGTCCAAAAAGAAGAACGG
This sequence comes from Spirosomataceae bacterium, assembly GCA_965248855.1. Lineage (GTDB taxonomy): Bacteria > Bacteroidota > Bacteroidia > Cytophagales > 172606-1 > CBDFKQ01. The sequence goes on from CBDFKQ010000014.1 coordinate 588,533, forward strand.
CAAAATCTAAAACAAGTCAGGCGCCTTCTATTGGATATACTTCTGAATCGGCTTTTTTCTGTAAAGTAAAAACCCTTGATAACGGCGATTTGGTAAAAATTTTAATTCAAACCGAACTTAAAAGAGGATATGAGATAATGTCCGTTGAGACTTTCATTAATCGATTTGCCGGAACTTACGTTTTATTGCCTGATTATAATAAAAAAGAATTTTTATCCACAGGTAGCATTTTTTTAACAAAGGAATCAGTAAAGTTAATCAGCCCGAATTCGTTTTCCATTTCGATAGACGTTAAAAAGCCAAACGCACCTTATGCACTGCTTAAGTTGGAAATTTCTGATCTGGAAACCAAACAAAAATCGGGTGATGAATTAATGATCAGGTTAAACGCCGAAAAATTATCAGATAAATATGCGTTTTTTGATTTTAAAACTAATTTTCCTTTAATGACATCCTATTGCCATACGGGCGACAGTTTAAATATAAAAGATATCACGGGCAATAAAAAAAACTTTACCGTATTATATTATAAGAATGATTTTGATGCTGCCCCTTCACCAATGGCTGTGGGTAGCCACCCTGCAAGTACAATGTTTTTACGTGCAGATTCTACATTTCAATTTCCTTCAGATAAAATTATTTCTTTTAATCAACAGGGTTTATATTTTTTCACGGATAAAGCTGATACTGCCAATTCAAGTGGAATAGCACTTTTTGTTGGCGATAAACGTTTTCCAAGGTTATCAAAGGCATCAGATTTACTTAAACCGATAATTTATATTAGCAGTAATGAAGAAATTAATGAAGCAAAAAAATCTCCTGAAGCAAAGAAAACACTCGACAGATATTGGGTAAGATTGGCTAATGGAAATGAAGATGCTGCCAAACAAACCATAAAATTATATTACAGAAGGGTAGCACTTGCCAACCAATTGTTCACTACTTACAAAGAAGGCTGGAAAACAGATATGGGAATGGTTTATACGGTTTTCGGACCGCCCGATAAAATCAATAAATTAAAAGACAGGCAGATTTGGACTTTTACTCAAAATTCTAATTTTTCCGAAATCAATTTTACTTTTATTAAACGTAAAAATTTATTTTCTGAAAACGAATACGAATTACAACGTTATAATGAATATGAACCAATTTGGTTTCCGGTAGTAGATGGTTGGAGAACGGGCTCTATTTATTAAAAACGAAGTTTATTAATGAATATAAAAAAGGGAGTCGATATTTTCATCGAATCCCTTTTTTATATTATAAATGCAGATTTTTTTTATTTTGTATTCCCTACAACTGTAAATTCGGTTCGCCGGTTTATTTCCCTTCCATCAGTTTCATCATCATTTGATGCAAGCGGTTTTGTTTCTCCAAATCCTTTCGCCGACAATCTGCTTCTGTCTATTCCTTTTTTCACCAACCAATCAACAACTGCATTAGCCCTTCGTTGAGATAATTCAATATTATAATCATGTGAACCTTTGCTGTCGGTATGGCCGGCAATTTCAACTACGGTTGTAGCATTCTCTTGTAATAAGCGCAACAATTTGGATAACTCGTTAAAAGATTCTGTTTTAAAAGTAGCTTTATCAAAATCGAAATAAATATTACGTAAAATACTTGAAAAGCCGACTTCAATTTTAGAAAGCTCATAATTTTTAACAATATTTTCTTCTTTCAAGCCCATACCCGGTATTAATATTTCTTCATTTTTAAACATTAAACTATCCCTTTCAATTGTGATACTGTAATTTATTTCTGTTGAGGCTCGGAAAGTGACAGTATAAATACCTTGTGAAATCCTTTTTACACCAATTTCAACATTATCTTCTTTATTTTTCATAATCACCATTGCATCCAACGGTACTCCGGTTTTTGCTTCCTTAATGTTTATGGTAAGGTTTACAGGGTATCGGGTTTCCCGAATACTATCTTTTGTAACAACAACATCAGGTATAACAGGCGGGCCTTGTAATTCCCTGATTTTTAAATTTTTATATCCCTGAATCGGTTCCGGTATTAAAACTTTATAAATATCTGTTTCTCCAAAACCACCATCTTTTACAGAAGCGTAATAACCATACTTACTGTCACCTGATTTTACGAAAAAAACATCATCGTCAGGTGTATTTATCGGGTAGCCAATATTAATAGGCTCACTCCATTTCTTTTTTACACTATCAAATTCTGATACAAAAACATCATATCCACCCATTCCTTTATGTGCCTGCGAACTAAAATATAATGTTTTATTATCATAGTCTATAAAGGGGCCGTCATCATTAAGTGTTGTGTTAATAGGAGCTTCAAGGTTCTTTGGCTTCCCCCATTGGCCACCTTTTTCCATTTTACTCATATAAATATCTATGCCTCCTTTTCCTCCGGGCCTGTCACTGGTAAAAAACAAAGTTTTACCATCGGGTGATAAAGCCACTGAATTTTCATTATAAGCAGAATTAATGTTTTTACCAATTGATTCAGGCCTACCCCAACTGCCATCATCTTTACGTTTTGAAACTAAAATATCGCCTCCGCCAATTTCGCTTTTATAAAGAAAAAGTTCTTTCCCGTCTGCTGAAAGACCAATGCTTGCGTCGTGAAATTCGGTATTAATACCTTTACCGATATTTTCTGCAGGAGCCCATTTGCCATCTTTTAATTCAGAAAAATAAATATCTTCAAAGTAGAATAAATCGTTATCCACATTATCCTGACCTATACCACCCTGGCGCCTTGAAGTAAAAATCAATAAACTTTCATCTTTATTAATAGCCGGTGCATAATCCGGATACTCAGTATTTACACTTTCACCCAAATTTTTGATTGAATAATTTAAAGGATCCAAAACATATTTTTTTCCATTATTGCATTGTTCAATCCTGCGGTCAATATCTGAAATTTTATCGCCTGAAGTACCCTTCTTCTTGCCTTTTAAAGATTTCACACCTTGTGCTGCCAATTGACTTTTATATTGCTGATAATAATCAATTGCCTTGTCAAATTCTTTTCCATACTGATAAGATTGTGCGATGAGATAAAGAATTTCCTTATCTACATTTAAATCCATTTTATATGCCTTTAATAAATATTGCGTGGCCCTGCCTTTATCTTTTGTTTCTAAAATACATCTGCCTGCCATAAAAACGGCTCGAATGTTATTTGGGTTTGCCCGAAGCGCAAGTTCATATTGATCCAATGCCAATAAGCGTGCACCTGTTTTGTAAGATTCATCTGCAGCTTCCACCAGATCTTTATCAGCCTGAGCGAAAGAAGAATAAACAATAAAAGAAAATAAAAAAGTGAAGAAGAATTTGTTTTCCATAGTTCTGTAACTTGCAGTGAAACAGATAGATTTAGTTTTATAAATACTCACAATTAAGAATTTCTATAAATGAGTTATTCTATTTTACACAGTTTAATAAGCAAACATAGAAAATAATTATGTTTTTATATTCAGATTTACATAATTTATTGAATAAAGAGCATTTTTTTTGCATTAAAAATCGCAAAATAAAATATCTCCTTCCGATAAAGAAAAATTGATCGAGTTAAAAACCAGAATAATTATAGAATAAATTCTTGTTATTCTGTTTATTTCTTCAATAACGTTTAATTAAAGTTCAAATGAAAATTAATAATGCAATTTTTATTCAAAGTGAAGATTCATATTTAAAAGGGCCTAAGGATGGTAAAGCAGAATACGCCTTTATTGGCAGGTCGAATGTTGGTAAGTCCTCATTAATCAACATGATTACTTCTAAAAAAGGATTGGCCAAAACGTCTCAAACACCGGGAAAAACACAAACGATCAATCATTTTTTAATTAACGAAGAGTGGTACCTGGTTGATTTACCCGGCTACGGTTTTGCAAAACCGGGCAAAGATTATAGGGAGAAGTGGGAGGTAATGATTATTGATTATTTAACTAAACGCGAAAATCTTTTCTGCATTTTTGTTTTAATTGATTCACGGCATCCCTTACAGGATAATGACTTTGAGTTTATGCGTTTTCTTGCCCACAGCGAACTCCCGTTTGCGATACTTTTTACCAAGGCCGATAAAAATTCTGTAACAAAAACAAAACAGAATGTAGACGATTATATTAAATTAATGCTTGAATATTGGGAAGAATTACCTCCCTGCTTCCTAAGTTCATCCGTAACGCGAGAAGGGAAGGAAGAAATTTTAAACTTTATTGAAGATTTGAATAAAAAATTTAAAAAAAATAATCTTACTGTTAAATGAGTTTTTATTAAAAACTTAATTTTTTCGTCAACAGTTCGATAAATGACTGAATCAGATTAAAGGATTTTATGAAATGATATTCTTTTCAAAGAAATAATACTTTCAAAAAAAATATTTTAAATGATACGACTTTCGCTTCTTTGTATTTGAGATCAATTAAAAATAAGATGACATACACACCTTTTGAAAAAAGATATTCTTCAATGAAATACAATCGCTGTGGTAATAGCGGTGTATTATTACCGGCAGTTTCTTTAGGCCTGTGGCACAACTTTGGCGATGTGGATAATTTTGAAACTGCCACAAACATGGTTACAAGAGCTTTCGATTTGGGCATTACTCATTTCGATTTGGCAAATAATTATGGCCCGCCTCCCGGTTCGGCAGAAAGTAATTTTGGAAAGATTTTAAAAAAAGAATTGGCTAACCACAGAGATGAACTTATAATTTCTTCAAAAGCAGGATATAATATGTGGGACGGGCCTTACGGTGAATGGGGATCAAAAAAATATTTATTCGCAAGTCTCGATCATAGTTTAAAAAGAATGGGTCTGGATTATGTGGATATTTTTTATTCTCACCGTTTCGATCCTGAAACACCTCTGGAAGAAACAATGATGGCACTGGATTTAATTGTTCGCCGGGGAAAGGCATTATATGTGGGAATTTCCAACTATGATATGGTACAAACAAGGAAAGCTTATGATATATTAGAAAAGCTTGGTACTCCTTTATTAATTCACCAACCCCGCTATTCTATGTTTGACAGGTGGATTGAAGATGGATTGACGGACGTACTTAAAGAAAAAAATGTTGGATGCATTCCGTTTTCGCCGCTTGCACAAGGCTTGCTTACCAATAAATATTTAAAAGGAATTCCTGAACACTCCCGCGCTACAAAAAATGTTTTTTTAACTCCAAGCCAAATTACTGAAGAGAAATTAAATAAAATTTCTGCATTAAACGATTTGGCTATTCAACGAAATCAAACATTAGCGCAGATGGCACTTGCCTGGGTATTGAGAGATGATGTGGTTACTACTGTTTTAATTGGCGCAAGTTCTGTACAACAGGTTGAAGATTGTGTTGCTTGCTTAAACAATAAAGATTTTACTTCTGAGGAACTGGAAAGGATAGAATTAATTTTAAAATAAAACCACTACCACCCCTAACCCCTCCTTAAATAAGGAGGGGAATTTTAAGAAAGATTTTTTTTAATTCTTATGTTTAAAAGTAAAATGAATTATTTTTGTGTTATTATTTTAATTCATAATTAGAATGGCGTTTTAAAAGCTGTAGGAAATTATGAAAAATGAAAACTTTAGCATTTATGTCGCAAGTAGATATTAAACCCAAGCATACGGGATCGAAAAAAATGTTCGATAACCCGATATTAGAAAAACTATCCAGAACTCATATTTCTATTCCTATTTCTATTTATGCCTTTACAGGAATAGGTTTAGCTGCTTATGCTTATAAATACACAAATATTCAAACTTACTTAATAGCTATTTTATTTTTGCTTGGAATGATTGCTTTTACGTTGGCAGAATATTGGGTGCATAGGAGTGTATACCATATAGATACCGACACCGAAAAAAAGAAAAAATTTCAGTACAACGTTCATGGTGTTCATCACGAATACCCAAAAGATAAAACTCGCCTTGCCATGCCTCCGATAATCAGCATCGTTATAGTATTGATTTTGTTAGGCTTATTCAGGTTATTGATAGGAATTTATGCTTTTGCTTTTTTGCCCGGTTTTTTCTTTGGTTATGCGGGCTATTTGTTTATACATTATATAGTTCACGCTTATCCTGCTCCAAAAAATTTATTTAAATTCTTTTGGGTTCACCATGCACAACATCATTATAAAGATGGTTTATCGGCATTTGGTGTTTCGAGTCCATTATGGGATTACGTTTTCAAAACGATGCCATAAAAAAATATTTTTTTATATCTATTCTGATAATATTAAAAGAGAATTACTATCAATAAAATTTATTTTATAAAATCTGAAAAGGTTTTAGTATCAAAATAAAACGGCCTGATTGAGTTAATTTCCCCGTCCAATATTTCAAAATGTTCTGATATGGGCATGATAATGGATTTCCCGGATTTTTTAGATTTACATTTTATTGTAAAATTAATAATAACCGTATTGTTTGATTCATTTAAAAAATATTGAGGTTCTTCTTCTATTTGCAAATCAAAATAGGTGCTTGCTTTTTCATACATTTTTACCCATTGTCTAAATCCTTTATAAGTTCCGCCATAAGGCAATCCTTCTGCCTGATAATAAATTGCATCACTTGTTATTATTTTTTTAATAGCTGCTAAATCTTGTTTTTTAAATAGGCTTTCATAATATGTTTTTACAATGTTTAAATTTAACTCTTTTAATAAATTCTTGTCAAAGCCCCAAAAACCTATCAGTTTGGTAATTTTACCATCCGCATTAATTTCTATATAATCTAGTCCATCAAGATAGAATTTTTTTTCTTTGTTTATAATCGTCCATGACCATGTATGGTAATGGTTGAATGAAAGCACATAGTTACTTATGAAAATACTGTTTGGCAAATTATTTCTGAAAACCTGAATCATATTATTTAATTCGATGGGTCCTTTTGCGATTGCTGTACTATCCCGGTAGGTGCTTTCAGCAAGCCAAAAAGTTTTTATCTTTTGTAAACGCAAAGTACTATCAGGCTCTTCCCATACTTTTATGTAAGTTTTTATGGATGTTGGTATTGAAAAATCATTTTGAGCAAAGGAACTATGAATATTAAAAATCCCGATTAGTAAAAAACAGATTAAAAGAAAACGATTTGGCATGTTTAAATGAATTTTAAATTGTGAAACATAATTAGAAAAAAATTTACTAATCATCCAAGCCTTTGCCGTCCATAATTTGTTGCATACATTTTTCAACTCTTGATTCCCGGGTTTTGGATTGCTTGGGTGCTGAAAAATAAAGAAGATATCCTCTTTGTCGCCCGGGTGTTAATGTTTCAAAAGCAGTTTTCAATGCAGGGTTTTCATCTAATTTCTTTTGAAATTCTTCAGAAATTACAAATTCTTTTGTCTTTTTTAAATCGACTTCCAAACCGGATTTTTCTACTTCAATAGCTTCATAAATATAGGTTTTTAAGATGGCTTCCATCTTAACTATTTCACCAACATTGGCAAACCGGATTTGGCGTGCTGCCTGTACATTCTCTGTTTGTTGTATTAAAATATTATGAGTATCATTTAATAATACACCTTTGAAAAACAAAAACGCACAATATTCTTTAAATGCATGTATTAATACTATGTTGCTTTTTTGAAAAGTGTAACAAGGTACACCCCACTTCAATTCTTCTGTAAGTCCGCAGTCAAGAACTATTATCCTTAATTGTTCCAATTCCTGTTGCCACTTTTTAGCCTTATTAAAATAAAAATCAACTTTAGGGTTCATTTGATTTATTTATTATGTGATTTTTTCTGATACGTCCACTGTGTGAATTGCATCAATAAATTCAATCGGTGCCGTAGCATTTTCGTATTTGTAACATTATCATTTTTATTTTTTATAAATCTTATTCTTGATTAATTAAAATAATTCTTTTATCTGCAGGCCTGAAATACCATGATACACATGTTAGGATCAGTAATAATACAGGTCCAAAATATTCTTTGGCTCCATCTCCACTTGCTAAGTGAGAAAATACAGCACCAGACATTGCAAAGAAAAAACCTGCATAAGCCCATTCCTTTATCAAAGGAAATTTAGGAATAAGCACAGCTACAACTCCCAACAATTTCCAAATACCCAGTATTATCAGAAAATAGACAGGATAACCCAGATGGTTAAACATATCAACCTCTTCTTTCAATCTTAATAATTGAACTATTCCGGTTGATACCATTCCTAAAGCAAGCCAAATAGTAGAAACCCAATAGATAATTTTATTTCTCTTTGTCATAATGTGTTATTTTAAATTGTTTACTAATTCTTGTATTCTGTTATGTGCCATATTTAAACCTTGAGCAAAAGGTAACTTCAGTATTTGATCTCTGAGTGCAACTGACTTATATACAATATGCATATTGAGTTTGCTTGTATGATCGGTGAGTTTTTCAAATTCTAAGAACTCGAGTTGGACACCATAAGGCGTATTCTCCATTTCAAATGTCCGTGTTATTTTCCGGTTAAGAATAAACTCATGAATTGCACCATTGAAACCGTATTTGTTTCCTTTAGCATCGGTTGTTTCAAATTGGTAACAGCCGTGCTTTTTATTTTCAAGTTTCAACACTTTAGTTCCCATCCATTGCTCAACTATTTCGGGTTCTACATACGCTTTAAAAAGTAAATCAAGTGGCAAATCAAATTCTCTTGTTATCAGTAATTCCTGTTTACCATCTTCTACATTAATTTTTGTTTTTTGTTCCATACCATTCTATTTTTCCGGTTTGTATTTTTTCATTATGTTTTCCAGTTTATTAAACCTGTCATCCCATATTATGCGGAATGGTTCAATAAATTCAGCTACTTCTTTCATTTTCTTTGCGTTGATGTGATAGTAAATCTCTCTCCCGTTTTGTATTTGTTCAAGCAATTCACACTCGGTGAGTATTTGCAAATGTTTTGAAACTGTAGGCCTTGATGTGTCAAAGTTTGAAGCTATTGCACCTGCTGTCATCGATTGCGCAGCAACCAACAGAAGGATTGCCCTTCTGGTCGGGTCTGCAATGGCTTGAAATACATCTCTTCTTAAATTCATTATGTAGTTATTTGACTACAAATATAAATGTAGTTATTTAACTACGCAAATTTTTTTTATGATTAACCAAAAAAATTTGAGTGTTGTTAATTATAAATGATTTGCAAGCGAATTTTACTAAGAATCAGCTAATTCTTAAATATCTCATTTTTTATGTTTCCTATTCCCCTTTTTTTCTGCCGGCAAATAAGAAAGTACACTCATTTGATCGGGAATAAAAATTTCATTGGCAATCTGTTGTAAATCACTTGCCGTTGTTTTTTTTATTTCATCAAAAATTTCATTCAGCGATTCAATTCGGTCGATATCAAGCAGGCTCTTTCCCATCATTAACATAAAACTGACATTGCTTTCTTCAGCCATTGCCATCTGGCCCATCAATTGCTCTTTGGCTGCATGCAATTGTACAATGCCCAATTTCTTTTCGCAAAGTTGTTTAAGTTCTTTTTCTATTAGGGAAATGCTTTTATTTAATTGCGAAGGATCCGTTCCAAAAAAAATACCCATAAAACCGGTATCAATATAGGGGGTGTAGTTTGATTCTATTGCATATACCAATCCATATTTTTCGCGAAGGGATAAATTTAAGCGCGAGTTCATACCGGGGCCGCCTAAAATATTTAACAACATAAAAAAAGGAAGCCTTTTTTCGTGAGTGAGATGATAAGCCGTTCTTCCAATTGCACATTGTGCCTGAGTAAGTTCTCTCGTTTTTATTATTCTTTTGGGATTGTAAACAGTAAAAGATTTCCTTTCAGCAACTGCAGAAAACTTTGGAATATGGGATAAATATTTTTCGGACAAAGCTTTCACTTTCGAAAACGGGAAATTACCTACCGAAGAAAATATTACCTTGCCTGTATTAAGGTTTTCAGCAATAAAACTCTTAAAATCTTCCTTTTTAAATGATTTTACACTTTCCTGAGTACCCAGTATATTGTTACCCAGGGTATGATTTTCAAAAATAACATTATCAAATTCGTCCTGAATGTTTTCTTCGGGAGAATCAAAATACATCGACATTTCTTCCAAAATAACCTGACGCTCTTTTTCTATTTGTTTTTCAGGAAATATTGAATCAAAAGTTATATCTGTTAATAATTCAAATGCTTTTTCGAAATGATTGTCGAGAAGTGAGGCATGAAAACAAATTTTTTCTTTTGTAGTATATGCATTCAATTCACCTCCGACAGATTCCAGGCGGTTTAAAATGTGAAAAGATTTTCTTTTTTGAGTGCCCTTAAAGGCCATGTGTTCCCAAAAATGTGCTATCCCCTGTTGATGTGGTTTTTCATCGCGACTGCCGATATCCAAAATAAAACCGCAATGAGCTATTTTAGTATGCGTAACTTGTTTGTGAATCAGGCGTATGCCGTTTGATAATTCGTAAATTTGATAATCTTCCATGTCACCGTTCAATCTGCTGCAAAAATAATGTATTTATTTACAAACTGATGTACACCGGCAAAATATGTTTTTTAAATCTTGACTCTATTATTGCAGATTTTTTTATATATAAAATTATCAGAAAGAAAACTTTCCTTCTTTTTAAATAAAATAAATCATTTTAGGATTGATTTCTTGTGATTTAAATACCGTTTTATCAATATTGATATTTTGATAAAACTTGACTCAAATGAATCTGCCCTTTTTCAAAATAAAATAATCTTTTGCTTAATTTAAACGAAGTAGAAAAAACTGACACTTCTTAATTCTTACTTTCTTTTTACAATAAATTATTTAATACTTAAAATGCCTATTTTCAAAAAATATATATTTAAGCTGAAATTAAAATGCTACAGGTTTCAAATCTAAGCCCATCCTTTCATTTAAATTAAACATTAAATTCATATTTTGAACTGCCTGGCCTGAGGCACCTTTTGTAAGATTATCAATAACAGTAGTTATTAATAACATTTCATCATGTTTTTGTAGTTGAACCAAACACTTATTGGTGTTCATTACTTGTTTTACATCAATATCCATATCAGTAACATGTGTAAATGGCTGATCTTTATAATAATTCTTATAAAGATCAGCAGCATCATTTATATCTCCGGTATATTGAGTGTATACACTGGCTAAAATACCTCTTGCGAAATTTCCCCGATAAGGAATAAAATTTATTTTTTGAGAAAAATCATTTTGCAATTGAACCACACTTTGTTTTATTTCTTTTAAGTGTTGATGGTTAAAAGCTTTATAAGTTGATATATTACTGCTCCTCCAACTAAAATGGGTGGTTTCAGTTGCTTTTTGACCTGCTCCTGTACTCCCTGTTACAGCACTGATATGAATATCATTTTTTAATAGATTTGATTTAGCCAATGGTAATATTGCCAACTGAATTGCCGTGGCAAAGCAACCGGGGTTTGCAATTAAGTCGGTATTTTTTATCCTTTCTTTATTTAATTCAGGCAATCCGTATACAAAACCATTGCTTTCATCCCGGAAATCCTGACTTAAATCTATTATTTTACTTTTAAGAAAATTGGGATTTTCGTTTAAAAAAATCTTGGAATCTCCGTGGCCTACACATAGAAAAACCACATCGGTTTGATGAAAAAAAGAATCAGAAAATTGCAAATCAGTTTCGCCTATTAAATCCTGATGGATGGAATAAACAGGTTTACCGGCACTGCTCTTTGAATGTATATAAGTAATATCAACTTGAGGGTGGTTTATTAATATCCTTAACAGTTCACCCCCTGTATAACCTGCACCGCCAATTATTCCAACTTTAATTTTATCCATTTTTACGTTTTATTAAATAGTCAACCTTATCCTTTAAAAACAAATAACTTGGATAAATTATAAACTATTTTCCTTCATTTACTTTATTGTAAATCATTGTTTGGTTTGATACTATTTTTGAAAACCCTTTTACATCCTCTCCACTCCAGGCGTTATTTATTTCTCCATAAGATCCAAATTGGGATGACATTAAATCAAAATCAGATTTTATCCCCAATACATAAAAGCGATATGGTGCCAATTGAACATGCACAGTACCGGTTACGTTCCGTTGTATATCTGTTAAAAAGTTTTCAATATTTCTGGCAACCGGTTCTAAAAATTGCCCTTCATGAACCAAATTACCATACCAACCGGCGAGTTGTTCTTTCCAATACAATTGCCATTTTGTAAGTACATGTTTTTCTAAGGCATGGTGTGCTTTTAAAATTACCAATGGAGCTGCGGCTTCAAATCCTACCCTTCCTTTAATTCCAATAATAGTATCACCAACATGAATGTCCCTGCCTATTGCAAAAGGAGAGGCGATCTCTTGTAATTTTTTTATGGCATCTACCGGGTTTTTAAAATATTGAACGCCCACGCCTGTTAATTCACCTTTCTCAAAATGCAAATCAATTTTTTCCGGTTCGGTTTTACTTAATTGAGTTGGAAAAGATTCTTCAGGTAAATATTGATCAGAAGTTAAAGTTTCTTTTCCGCCAACTGAAGTACCCCAAATTCCCTTATTAATCGAATAGGCAGCTTTTGTCCAATCCTGTTCAACTCCTTTCGATTTCAAATAGCTTATTTCTTCTTCCCTGCTTATTTTATTATCACGAATGGGAGTAATAATTTCTACTTCGGGTACCATTATTCTAAAAACAACATCAAATCTAACCTGATCATTACCTGCACCGGTGCTGCCATGTGCAACAGCATCTGCTTTAATAATTTTTACATATTCTGCAACTGCCATTGCCTGAAAAACACGTTCGGCACTTACAGAAAGGGGATAAGTATTGTTTTTTAATACATTTCCAAAAATCAAATATTTTAAACATTCCTGATAATATTTATCCAGAACATTTAATGTGATATGCGTTTTAACTCCAAGTTGATAAGCGCGATTTTCTATATTTTTTAATTCTTCTTCAGTAAATCCACCGGTATCTACCAATACAGAATGAACTTCCATTCCTTTATCTTCCGATAAATATTTAACACAATACGAAGTATCAAGGCCACCGCTGAATGCTAAAACAACTTTTTTCATTATTATTAAGGTTTTATTTTTACTATAATTTGAAAATCAATAGGTTAATAAAAATACTATTTTTTATTTTTGTGAAAAAGATTGTCTTTATATTAAAATTTGACAATTTTGGGTAAATTTTTATTTTTGTGTTCAAAAATAAACAATAGTTTCTTTTAATAATACCGATTTTATGAAAAAACTTTATTTTGGTCTGCTATCTTTCCTATTTATAAACTTAACAATAAATGCACAACAAGTTAGGTTTGGTGTAAAAACAGGAATGACATTGGCTGATGCCGCAATAAAAGAAGTTGGTTTGACAGATTATGATGGAACCAGATTGAGGGTTGCACCACATATTGGCGGGTATGCAGAAATTAAATTACTGGATTTTTTATATGTTCAACCAAATTTAATGCTCATTGGTAAAGGTTATAAAAAACATTCCGGAGAGGATATTGAAAAGTTCAGTCCTATTTATTTAGAAATGCCAATTTATTTAATGGTTAAATTACCTTTAGGAGATGTAAATGTATTCGGCGGTGTTGGCCCTTATGTTGCATATGGGATAACCGGAGATTGGAGCAGAACGCACTTTAGGGTAAATGATTCAATAGGAAATGCTTTGTTTGATGGAACTACGTATAAAATTTGGGGTGATCCCGAATTAAAAAATTATCTAAAAAGAGTTGATGCCGGTGCATCATTAACATTAGGGGTACAATTAAATAATTTTTCTTTAAGTACAACATATGATTATGGAATGTTAAATATAGGAGGAGTTGACATACCTAAATTTCATACTGTTTATGCCTGGCATAACCGCACACTTTCTTTTTCTGTGGGGTATCAGTTTGGCAGGGAAAGCAGAGCTAAAGACATTGGCGTAACCAGAAAAAAAAGCAATTATAAACGAAGAAGATAGATATCTGAATTAGGATTAAACGATTTTCTTTAAAAGAAATAAAGCTTTTATAATAATTATCAATATACCGATATTAATAAATCGATATTTTATCTAAAAAATATCTGAATTAGGATTAAAGGATTTTAGGAAAAAGAGGGATTTATTTTTGTGAAAGAAAATAAATTCTTTAAAATATAAAAATTAAGGGAGCCTACCCTTTTATGTCATTACAAATCTTGTTCATTATTCTCAGGCATTTTACACAAGTCCTATCCGGGATCATTAAGTATTTTATTAAGAATGTTTATGATATTGATATATTCAATTATGAATATATCAATATCGTTTTTTCGATAAAATTAAAAATAATTTTTTTTGAAAAATTATTTTCATATCCCTAAATTCATTTAACTAATTTTGTATTTTAAAATTTGAAAAAATGATTTTTGTAACCGGGGGGAATGGGTTTATCGGAAGTTTTATAATCAGAAATTTAATTGATGAAGGTCATAAAGTTTATGCGCTTATTAGAAAGGGTGCAGATAAAGCTTTATTAACAGATATAGAAAATAAAATTAATTGGGTAGAAGGAGATGTAACGGATATGCCCGTTTTATTAAATGTAATAAAAGATTTTGATGCCGTTATCCATGCCGCTGCTGTGGTATCATTCAGCAAAAAAGACAAGGCACAAATGTTTAAAATAAATATTGAAGGAACTACCAATATTGTTAATGCCTGCCTGTTTAATAAAATACCCAAACTTGTTTTTATCAGTTCTGTTGCCGCAATAGGAAGGAATAAAGATAAAATAATAGATGAAAAAACAATTTGGTTAGATACTAAATTTAATACGGCCTATGGAAATTCTAAATACGCAGCCGAAAAAGAAGTTTGGAGAGGTAATGCAGAAGGTTTGCAAACCGTTATTCTTAATCCTTCAATTGTTTTAGGCCCCGGAGATTGGAATAAAAGCAGTTCGAGGCTTTTTAAATATGTGTGGGAAGAGAACAAGTTTTATACATCGGGGGAAATAAATTATGTGGATGTAAGGGATGTGGCAAGGGCCGTTACAGAACTTTTAAAAGCCGATATAAACGGAGAAAGATTTATATTAAATGGGGGAAGTATTACTTTCAAAAATTTTTTCTACAAGGTTGCCACTCTTTTTAATAAAACAAGGCCAAATATTTATTTATCATCACGCTGGATAGCAATACTTTGGAGAATAGAATTTTTGCGAAGCCTTATTACAGGTAAAGAGCCGTTAATTACACGCGAAACAGCAATGATGGCTCAAAAAAATTATTATTATGATAATAAAAAAATTATAAATACATTGAATTTTAATTTTAACACGCTTAATAATACTTTGTCGTGGGCGTGTAGTGAATTAGAGGCAAAAATATCAAGGAATTAATTAAGTCGGTTACCTGTTTCAGTTACTGAGGTATTAATTTTAATTTATTTAAATACATGATGGAAAGCGAATTTTATAAAGATCGTGAAGGCTTTAAGCAATCTCTGCGACTGTATGAAGAAATGTTGAAAAGTGGTGAAAATCTTTTTTTAGATATTGAAATTTATGAGCAGGTTATTGATTATTTTATAGAACAAGGAAAATTTAAAAAGGCCTTGCATGCCTGTGATATGGCACTTACACAATATCCATATTCTTCTGAATTTATGTTGGATAAAGCTCAGCTGCTTATACAAAACCAACGGCCTGAAGAAGCTTTGGAAATTTTAGAAAGAGTAGAGCTTTATAACCCACACGATTGTGAAGTATTGATTTTAAAAGGTAACATATATTCACTTCTGGGAGATTTTGAAAATTCTATCGTAACTTTTGAAGACGCATTGAATTATTCCGACAACAAGGATAATATTTATTATCACTTGGGCCTGGTTTATCAAAATTGGGGAAAATTTCAGGAAGCAATAGTTAATTATAAACTTTCTATTGAAGAAAACCTGTACAATGAAGGTGCCATGTACGAATTGGCTTTTTGCCTTGATGCTATTGGTGAACTTGAAAGCAGCCTTGATTATTATCAAAAGTTTGTTGACGTTGATCCGTTTTCAGATATTGCCTGGTATAATATAGGTATTGCTTATTCAAAGTTGGAAAAATATGATGATGCTGCAAAAGCATACGAATATGCAACCTTATTGAGAGAGGATTTTGCTTCTGCCTATTTCAATTTAGGTAATGCATATATGAATCTTCAACAATATGCAGAAGCCAAAGAAGCATATAGCAATACATTAAAACATGATTTTGAACCAACACCGGATGTATGTTGCTGCCTGGGTGCTGCCTGCGAAAAGTTAGAGCATTTTGATGAAGCATTAGTAAACTATAAAAAAGCTGCAAAGATTGACCCATTGTGGGATGAGGCATGGTTTGGTATAGGAGTTTGCCTCGATGCGCAAGATAAATGGTATGAAGCCATCCTTTTTTTCAAAAAAGCGATAAAAATAAATGATACTGATGAAGAATATTTTATTTATCTGGCTGAATGTGAAGCAAAAGTAGGAAATGTTATATCAGCCGTGGAAGCTTACGAAAAGGCAAGTATAATGGCGCCGGCCAACCCGGATGTTTGGTTAAATTGGTCATTATTATTTTTTGAACAAGGGGATTACGAAAAAGCAATCGAATTAATTGAAGAGGGAATAGACCAATCAGCAAGCGAAGCTGAACTTTATTACAGGGCAGCAGCCTATCTTTTACAAACAGGAAAATACAAGCAGGCATTCAATTTTTTGGAAACGGCATTGGTGCTGGATTTTGATAAACACGTTCTTTTATTTGATTTTTTCACAACTCTGGAACAGCAAAAAGCACTTTATAAAATAATTGATCAGTATAAAGAGGATAATAAAAAAGGATAGGAGCGCTATAAATAAGGTTCTGCCCCAACAATCTATAGAAGATATTTTATCTCGTAATATTTCTGTTAAAAACAAAATTTTTAAGGCGAATCGACATTTATTTTTTAACCTTTTTAAATTTCACGCCAACGAAATATATTTATTGAACCGGAATATAAATATCAAAAGTTGCCCCTTTGTTTACTTCTCCTGATGCGCTAATGATGCCGTTGTGATTTTCAACTATTTTTTTTACTATAGCAAGGCCAATACCCGTTCCGGTGTATTGAGTTTTCCCATGCAATCGTTGGAATACTTCAAAAATCTTTTCGCTGTATTTAGTCTCAAAACCAATACCATTATCAGATACTCGGATATGGCAATAAGTTAAATCAGCATCAAGTTTTGGATTGTTGAAACTTCCGGCTTTATCTACCGAACATTTTATTTTTATATTCGGCTCTACATTGATTTTCGAAAATTTAATAGAATTGCTGATCAAATTATACATAAGTTGACGAAATTGAAATGGAATTACTTTTATCTCACACATATCAATCTCATCTATAATTACATTTTTTTGTTGTAATTCCTCATTCAAATCATCTTTTACTTCTTTAATGATGGATGCAAGGCCGGTATGTTCAAATTTTCTTTCTGCAGTGCTTGTGCGAGAATAAGCCAACAAGTCTTCAATAAGTGCCTGCATTCTTTTTGCCGAATTTTGCATTCGTTGAAATTTATCCTTTCCATTTTCAGTTAAATTTTCGTACTCCCTATCTAATATCTGACTTGAAAATGTTTGAATTTTACGCAATGGTTCTTGTAAATCATGACTGGAAATATAAGCAAACGACTGTAACTCAGTGTTCATATTTTCTAATTCCCGGTATTTTTGTTCAAGTGTTTTGTTGGCTTCTTTTAATTCGTTAGTTCTGTTTTCTACTTGTTTTTCTAATTCCTGCGTAAAACCTTTTTCAAAATGGACATCCGTAAAGGCACCTACCCACTTTATTATTTTTTTATCTTTATCATAAACCGGCTCTCCGGTAACTGTATGCCATCTATACTCACCATGTTTATTTCTTAGTCTTACATCGCATTTATAAATATCACCGGTTTTTAAACTGTGCATCCATATATCAGTATTTCTTTCTAAATCATCAGGATGAATTACAGCTTTCCACTTTTCTAAACCTTTTGGGATAATACCGGAATACTCTTCCCATCTACCGGATGCAAATAAAGAATTTCCATCATTGTCCGTTTCCCAAATTAATTGTGGAAGCGTCTCAGCGATAGATCTAAATCTTTCTTCACTTTCTTCAATTTTTTTTCTGGTTTCTACTTTTTCGGTTACATCATTTACCGTAATCATTATGGCAGATACTTCTCCATTGAGATCGTAAAGCGGCGAATATTCAAAATCAAAATAGAACATCCTTAAGCCGTCATCTCCTTTAATATAAGCCGGTGATTCAAAGCCGCTGTGAACTTTACCTGTTGTATAAACCTCATTAAGTAAACCGGCATATTTTTGCTCAATAAGTTCAGGAAATGCTTCTAAAAGTTTTTTTCCAATAACATCCTTTTCTTTTCTTCGCCATATTTTATTTAGCATAGTACTGTTTGCCATTTCAATAAAATGATTCGGGCCTCTTAAAATTGCCATAGGTATTGGCGATTCCATTACCATATTCCTAAATTGTTTTTCACTTTCTGTTATAAAATGTTTTGTTTTTACAGATTCGCTTTCATCAGTAACGGTTACTATAATACCTGTAATGTTTCCATTATCATCTTTAAGGGGGTAATACAAAAAATTAAAGTAAGATACTTCGTACCTTCCATATCTATTAACAGGTATTGGATATTCAATTCCATGAAATGGTATACCCGTTGTTAATACATTATTAAGTAACTCTCCCACTGTTTCTTCAACTTCAGGTAATGAATCAAATAAAGGTTTACCAACAAAGTCTTCTTCTTTTTTATCGACAACCAGCAAATAAGCTTCATTAGCCATTTCTACAATAAACTTTGGCCCTAGTAAAATTGTAATTCCTATTGGGGCTTGTTTTACTGTATTGCGAAAACGTTGTTCACTTTTTTTTAAGGCCTCTTCTATTCTTTTTTGGTCTGTAATATCGGTATTTGTTCCAAACCATTGATGAATTTTACCTTCATCGGTTTTTCGTGGTAAAACTCGCGTTAAAAATTGTCTGAACATTCCATCAGCACCTTTTAATGGAAATATCATTTCAAAAGGTAAGCCTGTAATTATGGAATTTTGCCATTTCGTTAATACACGAGGAAGTTCATCAGGATCGTGAACTGATTGCCATCCCCATCCTTTCATTTGTTCAGGTTGGGTCCCTGTATACTCATACCACGTTTTATTGTACCAATATATCCAACCTTCAGCATCTGCCATCCACGCTAAATTTGGAATGTTATCGGCAATTGCTCTAAATTTTTCTTCACTTTCTTTTAAAGCATCTTCAGCTGTTTTTTTACCTGTTGTTTCAATTACTGTTACTAAAACCCCACCTACTTCACTATTTTCTTTTCTGATGGGGCTGTAAGAAAAATCGAAATAGCATTCTTCTACATACCCATTCCTATCTAAGGGAAGCATAAAATCAGTGAAGCCAACTGCTTCACCTTTCATTACATTATCAAACATGGTTCCTATAATGTCCCAGATTTCTATAAAAGTTTCGCGGGTACTAATACCCAATGCTTCCGGATGTTTAGTAGATCCTAATATTGGTCGATAGGCGTCATTATAAAGTTGAATATATTCATTCCCCCAAGCTATATACATTCCAAAGGGATTGTCGAGCATAACAGCAACCATGGTTCTTAAGCTTTGCGGCCAATTTTCCGGATCGCCCAAAGTTGTTTTACTCCAGTCTTTTGCTCTTATTTGCTCACCCATCTCTCCACCGCCTGAGAGAAAGTAATATTCACTGTTTTTAAGGCTCATTGTAAAATACTGATTTAGGATAGAAGTATAAAATCTTCTTTTGAAGATAAAATATGACTTTTTTTACTGATAAGATCAAGTACTGCCTGAACTACTTTTTTAAGTTTTATAAACTCAGCAGGCTTTCGAACATAATAATTTGCACCTTTTTCATAAAGTGAGTTCACTACTGCAATATCAAAGGAGGTGGAAAAAATGATAACGGGCAAGTGTTTTAATTTTTCATCCATTCTTAATTCAGATAAACATTCAAATCCATTTTTTAGTGGCATATTTAAATCAAGAAATAAAACATCGGGCAAATTATTGGAGTTTTTGGCTAAGTAACTTATAAGTTCTACTCCATCGTTTATAATTGTAAGATTTGTGGGAATGCGCAATTCTTCCAATACTTCTTTAAAAAAAGCGCAATCATCAAGGTCATCGTCTGCAAGTAAAAGATTATGTTTAATCGGATCCATACTAAAAGTAAGTATTTAATTTATGCATTTATTATATTGACAAACAGAATATAAGCTACTTATTAACTTTCCCATTTCAGATTGTAAATTGTAAAATAATTGCCCAAGATATTCTTTTATTGAGAATAATATAACTGAATTTAATTAAATATCATCTAAACTTATATTTCTGTAATTTAAAACGATCAGACTGTACGAGATGTTACCGCAGCGCATCTCGAACTACAGGTAGATAGGATTTGCAATCCGTTGGAGTAGAATGAGAGGTAATTTAAGTAATAAAAGCGCAACTCCCGTAAGTTTGTAAATTGTGGTTTTAGCTTAATGAAAGCCGAAGGATAGAATGGGGCTTATTGTTTTTTCCTTTCTGCCGTTTTTCTATTTTAGTTACAAACTCAGTATTATAGGGTGGTTCTTGCATTACTTCAATTTGATATTGAGAGATTTGGTAAAAGCTTTTAGGGTTTCTATTTGCGACCTATCTTTAAGATGCTTTCATTGTCGAGTTTCATAAGGCTGCTGACTTTTAATTTAAAATGAAAAATATTAATTTAAATAATGTCATTCTCCAATGAGATTGATTTAATCAAAGCAAAAATTTCTTTATTAAATGTTTCTGAATTTTTTCCGCTTTCAGCTAATTCTCTTCCCTTTCTTCCCATTTTTTTAATAGTATCTATATCATTCCAATTTTCTTGAATAATTTTTTTCCAGTTTTCTACATCATCAGGGTTTACCCAAAAACCAATACCTTCTTTTTCAAGATCAATATCAATGTATTCAGTTTTTGTCATTATTATTGCCTTTGATAATGCCAATGCATCATTAAAACTCGTTAATCCACTCAAATTTTTTGAATAATGGCATGGTATTGCAATAAACCTGGCATTGGCATATTCTTTAACCATTTCTTTATAATCTATCGGATTGTCATGAACAACCACTTCAATATTATCTCCAAAGCTTCTAAATTCTTCTTTGTAATCATTTTTAAGGCAAATAATTTTTGCTTTTATATTTTTTAATTGAGTCAGTGCTTTTCCAAAAGTTACAAAATCTCTTCCCGTCCTGCCGGCCACTATAATTTTATCACCTATCTCTTCTGACTTATTAAAATAATTTAAATCGGGACCCCAGAAGATTGGTTTAGATTTATTTTTACCGGCGATTTTATTAATTTCTTCAGAAACTATTTTACTCAATGCAGGGTAATAATCAATCCCTTTAAAACTTAATTTAAAAAATGGGGTTCTCAAAAAATCTAATCTTCCTTTTTTAAAAGGGTGATGCGCAATTGCTAAAATCGGTTTCTTGAACAATTTTAATGCTCGCAGGTAAGAGAGAAGCCATGTTTGGGTTTGACAGGGGCTGTAAATTATATCATACTTTTTAAACATTTTCAATGCCGACCATTGTTGATCTAAATCTCCTAATGGGATAGGAAAATATTTTAAAAAGAAATTTGATATTTTTACAAGAGTTGAATTTCTATTAAAAGGCGCGATGATTACTTCCATTCCCATTTTTGCTAAATAATCTACTCCATAAATATGGTTCGGTGGTTTTTCTCCGGCCTTAATTTCTTTCCAAACGCTTTCTATAGAATAATTATTCAATATCAATACTCTCATGTTTTAACAATAAGCTTTTGAGTTATTAAAAATTAAAAACATTTTCGATTGGCAAATGTAGGTTTATATGTGTTATATAAAATAAAAAAAAGACTGCTTAGAAATAAGCAGTCTTT
Source organism: Spirosomataceae bacterium (assembly GCA_965248855.1). Taxonomy (GTDB): domain Bacteria; phylum Bacteroidota; class Bacteroidia; order Cytophagales; family 172606-1; genus CBDFKQ01. Next base: position 610,525 of record CBDFKQ010000014.1, read on the forward strand.
TTTTTATATAATTTTTATATAATTTTTTTATTTATTTTTATTATCGACTTCTTCAAAATCAACGTCAGTTACATTGGGGTCAGCATTTGTGCCGGAGTTAGCATTAGCATTTCCTTCTGCACCAGGTTGATCTCCCGAAGCGGCGTACATATCCTGTGAGGCAGCAGTCCAGGCGTTAGTTAAATTAGTCATAGAGCTTTCAATAGCTGTAACATCCTTTTGCAAATGTGCATCACGCAAACTTTTTAAAGCAGTCTCTATGGCTTCTTTATTAACCGGAGTTAATTTTTCTCCATAATCTTTCAATTGTTTTTCCGTTTGGAAAATCATTGAATCAGCAGCGTTTAATTTATCGATAATTTCCAACTCTGCTTTATCGCTTTCCTCATTTGCCTTTGCTTCATTACGCATTTTTTCAATTTCTGCATCACTTAATCCTGATGAAGCTTCGATTCTTATTTTTTGTTCTTTCCCTGAAGCTTTGTCTTTAGCAGAAACATTTAAAATCCCGTTTGCGTCTATATCAAAAGTCACTTCTACTTGAGGTACACCACGCGGTGCAGGAGGAATACCGTCCAGGTGAAATCTTCCAAGTGTGCGATTGCGTTTAGCCAATTCGCTTTGTCCTTGTAAAACATGTATTTCAACTGAAGGCTGGTTGTCAGAGGCAGTAGAAAATACTTCCGACTTTTTAGTCGGTATAGTAGTATTCGCTTCGATAAGTTTTGTAAACCTTCCTCCCATAGTTTCAATACCTAAATCAAGAGGGGTAACATCTAATAATAAAACATCTTTCACTTCCCCTGTTAATACTCCACCCTGAATAGCAGCGCCTAAAGCAACAACTTCATCAGGATTAACACCCTTAGATGGTTTTTTGTCAAAAAACTTTTCTACTTCTTCTTGAATTCTTGGTATACGGGTTGATCCTCCTACTAAAATAACTTCATTAATATCAGAATTTGATAATCCTGCATTTTTCATTGCCCTTTTACAAGGCTCTAAAGTTCTTTGAATTAAATCATCACAAAGTTGTTCAAATCTGGCCCTTGTTAAAGACTTAATTAAATGTTGAGGAATGCCGTCAATAGGCATTATGTATGGAAGGTTAATTTCTGTTTGAGTAGAACTTGAAAGTTCAATTTTTGCTTTTTCGGCAGCTTCTTTCAAACGTTGTAAAGCCATTGGGTCTTTACGTAAATCAACTGTCGGATGTTCTTTTTGAAACTCTTCCGCCAACCAGTTAATTATTTTTTGATCAAAATCATCACCACCTAAATGCGTGTCGCCATCAGTTGATTTTACTTCAAATACACCATCGCCCAGTTCTAAAATAGAAACATCAAAAGTACCGCCACCCAAATCAAAAACGGCAATTTTCATTTCCTGATTTTTCTTATCCATCCCATAAGCCAGTGCAGCTGCGGTTGGTTCATTAATAATACGTTTTACATCTAAGCCGGCTATTTGCCCGGCTTCTTTAGTTGCCTGGCGTTCAGCATCACCAAAATAAGCAGGTACAGTAATAACGGCTTCGGTAACAGTTGTTCCAAGGTAATCTTCTGCAGTAGCTTTCATTTTTTGCAAAATCATAGCTGAAAGTTCTTGTGGCGTATATAACCTATCGCCAATTCTTACACGTGGCGTATCATTATTCCCTTTTTCAACTGCATAAGATACATTTTTCAATTCCCCTTCAATTTCACCATACTTTCGACCCATAAATCTCTTAATAGATGAAATGGTATTTTTAGGATTTGTAATTGCTTGACGCTTTGCCGGATCTCCTACTTTTCTTTCACCATTTCCGTTGTCAAGAAACGCAACAATTGAAGGTGTTGTTCTCCTACCTTCACTATTCGGAATTACTACGGGCTCATTTCCTTCCATCACTGCCACACATGAGTTAGTAGTACCTAAGTCAATACCTATAATTTTTCCCATTTGTTATTTTATATTAAATTTAAGTAAATACGATCTTTTATATGTTTATCAAGCCTTATGCCATTCAAAAAATGAGATTATTGTTTACGACAGATTGTCAGAAATTATACAATTAGTTTCATTATTGTCATACTCGTATATAAATATTAAATGAATACCTTTTAAAATAATTTATTTTTTAGTAAAAAACATAATATTAATGTTCTTTAAAGCATCTTTAAGATGTATTGGAAGATTAATATTACATATGGTTATTATTAAAAAATGTATATTTTTTGGTTAAAATCGAATTTACTATAAATTGCACAATCAAAATCGAACAGCTTAATTTTCAGAATTATCCTAGATATAATTTATGCAGGAAATAGAAATCGCAGAATTAAAAAAGCTTACCGAAATAGTTCGTGATAAATATCGGTACGACTTCTCTAATTATGCCATGTCGTCTTTTAAAAGACGAATTCAAAGGATTTTAGAATTATATAGATTTCCTTCGGTAGACGCTTTGTGTAAAAAAGTTCAGGATGAACCTTTATTTTTCAAAGAATTTCTATCAGAAATCACAGTAAATGTCACTGAAATGTTTAGGGACCCTTCTTTTTGGAGAGTTTTGCGCGATCAGGTACTTCCTAATATCTTGCTTAATAATAATAATATAAGTATCTGGCATGCAGGATGTTCGTCAGGGGAGGAAGTTTTTTCACTCGCAATAACCCTTCGAGAAATGGGTTTACTGGAAAAGGTTAAAATAATAGCAACTGATATTGATACGGCTATTCTTGAAAAGGCAAAATCCGGAATTTATCCGGTGAAAAACATGGAATTGAATCAAAAAAATTACATACGTTATCAAGGCACTCAAACTTTAGAGAATTATTATAAGGAAGAAAGTGGAAAAGCAATAATGGATAAAAGCTTGATGGCTAATGTTTCTTTTCAGGAACATAATTTAGTAAACAGCCGTCCTTTTTCTAAATTTGACTTAATCCTTTGTAGAAATGTAATGATTTACTTTAATCAAACATTACAAAACAACGTACTTAAAATGTTCCATGAAAGTCTGTTTAAATATGGTTATTTAATAGTAGGCTCAAAAGAATCTTTAATCTGGTGTGATATAGCCAATAAATTCATTGTTGTTAATAATGAAGAAAAAATTTATAAGAAAATTAGAGATTAAATTAATCCGGAATTAATACAAACCGGTAAAAATTATCGCTATAGAAGGAAACCGGAAACCTGAAGATTTTATAAATGAGCCAATATAATTTAAATAATCAATTTAGAGCAGTAGTTATTGGAGGTTCGGCCGGTAGCTTTCAGGTTATTAATAAAATACTTGCAAGTTTACCAAAGGATTTTGACTTGCCAATTATTATGTGTTTACATCGGCTAAAACATGTAAGAAACGGCTTTGTTGAAGCTTTAAATATAAAAAGTACCAAACAAATTACTGAACCTGAAGATAAGGAAACGATTAAAAAAGGACATATATATTTAGCGCCTGCCAATTATCATTTACAGATAGAATTGGGAAATACATTTTCACTTTCATCTGATGAGATGATTAATAATTCAAGGCCTTCAATTGACTTAACCCTTGAAACAGCAGCATATAATTATAAACACAGGTTAATAGGAATATTATTATCGGGTGCAAATAAGGATGGTGCCCTTGGAATGAAGAAAATAAAAGAAAGAGGAGGATTAACAATTGTACAAAACCCTAAAGATTGCATGATCGACACTATGCCTTCTGCAGCCTTAAAAATTACAGAAATCGACCATATATTAAGTATTCAGGAATTGATTAACTTTTTCAAAGAATTAGACAAAGAAAGTAGGAGCAGTTAAAATAAAAAAGTTTTTAAAAAAGGCAATAATGAAAAATAAATACAAATTTATTGGAATGCTGGTAAGTTTTCTGTTTGTGGCAGGTTTGCTTTTTACAGGATTTATACTTTACAATTTTCCTAATTATATCTCTAAAATATCAACGGTGACAAATGGTAAACAATTCAATTTTATAGAGAATAAAATAACCCTCTTGGATTTAGTATTTGGCTTTACCGGTTTTTTGGGCTTAATAGATATTGCGATTTGGATGTTGGCTCTTCAACATCAATCCGATATGGCATCTATTCAAGCTCAAAAACAAATAATAAATGTAGAAATGAAAAATCAATCATCATTAAAAGAGAGTGTTGCCGACATAGCAGATAATGATGTTATTGAACATAGGCTGCTATCATTAAAAACTTTAGCAGGTGATACCGAAAAGAAAAGAGAGCAGGTTATATCTATAATTTGCAATGAAATGGAAGCTTCTCAGGCTGCATATTATAGGGTGAAAGAAAAAGATAATAAGAAGATATTGGAATTTGATAAAGGTTATGCTTATCATTTGCCTGATACACAACCCATAACATTTGAATTTGGAGAAGGCTTGATAGGGCAAGTGGCCAAAGAATGTAAATTAACAATAATAGATAATGTACCCGAAGGATATGTGAATGTTCTGTCAGGGTTAGGAAAAGCTTTACCGGCTTCATTAATGATATCACCGGTTTATTTTGCCGGTGATTTATGTGGTATTTTAGAAATTGCTTCATTTCACCATTTTTCAAAGACAGACGAAAGATTTGTAAATGTTGCTGTTAATCATATAGAAAATTTATAGAAATATTATAGGTAGGTTGATTATTATAACAGCAGATCAAAATATTTATCATGATTAATTTATTATGTATAAAAATATAAAAATAGGTACTAAAATTTCTTTACTGGTTATTTCGGTTGTGATGGTTTCCTTATTGACAGTTGGGTTTATTACAGACTTACTTAATAGGAAATCAACTGAAGAAAGGTATTATGAAACTTTAAATGCCATTGCAGATTTAAAAGTTAAAAGATTTAATTTAATGTCGCAACAGGTTGTAAATGATATTAAATTAATTCAAAACTTTCCTATACTTAAATCTTCCTCCATTGCAAGTTTACAAGCTGGCATCAATCCTGAAATTGATAATTTTTTTAAAAATATAGTTAATACATACAGATATAATAATATTTATTTGGTTACTCCCTCCGGAAAAATTATTTATAAGGCTAAGCAGGATGATATTTTTCAAACAAAGGGTGATAAATTCTCAGATCCGGATAATGATTTTTTAGCAAAGAGTTATTCCGGTAATCATTTTAGCACTATAGTCAGATCAAGAGATGATTTTAGTTTTTTCATAGGGGGTCCTGATACATTAACCGATGGAACATTATTAGTTGTTTATAATTTAGACGCCTCAACAATTTGTACTTCCCATCAGGATACATCAGGATTGGGTAGCTCAGGTGAATCAATATTAGGGAAGTTGGCAAAAGGAAAAATAACATATTATTCAACACTTCGACATGACTCCTCATCTGCATTCATAAAAAAAACATTTAACCTGGGCGATGAAAAAAATACGTTTATGCAGCAGGCTGTTTTAAAAAAAGAAGGATTTGGAGAAAACATAGATTATAGAGGTAAATCAGTAATAGCAGCATGGCGCTACATCCCACTTCTTGATATGGGCTTAGTCGTAAAAATAGATTTAGATGAAACCCTTTCAATTGTTAAGGCCCTGAGGATAAAAATATTAATTGCCGGGGTAATGATATTAATAATATGTGTGTTATCCGTAGTAATATTTTCTAATGCCCTTGTAAGACCCTTATTGTTATTAAAAGAAGCAATGGCAATGCTTGGGCAAGGTAAATTACCTAATCAACTCAAAACCACGGATAATGATGAGATCGGCGAGATGACAGATACTGTAAATTCTTTAGTTGGAGGATTAAAAGACACTGCAACGTTTGCTCAAAAGATTGGACAGGGTGATTTTGAAGCAAAGTTTAAACCTATGAGTGATGAGGATACTTTAGGTGTTTCTTTGCTTCAAATGCGCGATAGCATTAAAGAAGCAGCCAATAAAGATGATGAACAGAGTTGGATTATTACAGGTTTGGCAGAAGTAGGTGATATATTAAGATCTATAAATAATTTAGATGACTTGGGAGACAGGGTTTTAACTTATGTTGTTAAAAGACTTGGTGCCATTCAAGGTGCATTTTACATTGTTAATGACGAGAACGAAAAAAACAAGTTCTTAGAAATGACAGCCAGTTATGCATATAACAAAAAGAAATATTTAAAAGCAACATTTAAGTTTGCACAAGGTTTAGTTGGTCAGGCTGCAATTGAGCAGGATACGCTTTTGCGGACAGAAATACCTGATAGTTATATAACAATTACATCAGGGTTATTGGGAGATAAAAAACCAAAATGTTTATTGGTCGTTCCATTAATTACTCTGGTAGGCAGTGAAAAAGAAGTTTTCGGAGTGATGGAATTTGCAGGTTTTGTAAAGTTTAATTCCAGAAGCATAAGATTTGCAAATGAAGTAAGTGAAATTATTGCTCGAACAGTTTTTAATATTAAAGTAAACGAAACAACAAGGATATTACTCGAAAAATCTCAAAAACAAAGTGAAGAATTACAGGAACAACAAGAAATTTTAAGGCAAAATGCAGAAGAAATGCAGGCAACTCAAGAAGAACTCAGGCGTTCTAATGTTGCCCTTGAAGATCAGGTGGAAGAAGTTAACAGAACACAAAAAAGAATGCAATTGCTTTTGGAAAACGCTTCCGAAGTAATTGTTATTTATGAAAAGGATGCTACCATACGCTATATTTCGCCATCCGTAGAGAAAATATTAGGATACAGCCCTGAACAAATGATAGGAACCGGAATTTCTTCAATGGTAAATGAAGATTCGGTTGAAAGAACACATAAATTTTTCTCAGACCTTCTTTCCATCCCTGAAAAACAACAAGTAATAGAGATAAGCTTCCAAAGAAAAAATGGAGATGATATATGGCTTGAGGCAATCGGTACTAATTTAATGACCGATATGGCAATAAGTGGAGTAGTAGTTAATATACGTGATATTACAGAACGAAGAACAGCAGAAATGGAGGCTCGTAGAAGTGGGCAAATGCAAGCACTTTCAGAGAACTCTCTTGATTTGATAACTCGTTTTAATACTGAAGGCCAAATCTTTTATATCAACCCCGTAATTGAAGATTATACAGGTATTGAAAAAAATTCTTTTTTTAGCAAAAATTTAGACGAACTTACTTTAGATAAAAGTATAGTGCAGGAATGGGAAAATGTGCTGAAAGAAGTAACAAAAGAAAATAAAAAAATTGCAATTGAGATGGATTTCCCTTCTGTGATGGGAAAAAGAATTATGCAGGTAAATGCAATTCCGGAATATAATGTTGACCAGTTAATGGAATCGGTTTTAGTAGTATCTCATGATATTACAGATCGTAAATTTGCTGAACTGGAAATTCAGGTACAAAATAGAAAGATAACTGAAAGTATAAATTACGCACAAAGGATACAAGGGTCAATACTTCCAAATAATGTTGTAATTCAAAGAATTTTACCCGATTCATTTATTTTATATAAACCTCGTGATGTAGTAAGTGGAGATTTTCCATGGTTTATGCAAAAAGGTGATGACATGTTTATTGCAGCAGTTGACTGTACGGGTCATGGCGTACCGGGTGCATTAATCTCTTTAATTGGATATTTTTTGCTTAATAATGCTGTAAGAGAACTTTCTGAACCGGGTGCCATTCTTGATGAGTTAGATAGAAGTGTAACACATACGCTTCGCCAAGACAGTGAAGATTCAACTACTCGGGACGGAATGGACATTGCGCTTTGTAAAATCAATTTAAAAACGCATACTTTGCAATATGCAGGTGCACACAGGCCTTTATATGTAATGAAGGATGATGAATTAGAAGAAATTAAAGGAGATAAGTACCCTATCGGAGGTGGTCAATACAAGTCAAGAGGGCATTTTACAACTCATACAATAGATTTTAATGAGGGCAATGTTGTCTTTTTCTGTTCAGATGGATTTCCTGATCAGTTTGGTGGTACCGATAATAGAAAGTTTTCATCGCGAAGAATACGAGAAATAATAATTGAGAACCCAAACAAATCAATGCAGGAAATGTATAAAATATTTGATGAGTCGTTTGAAAGTTGGAAAGGTAATTATAAACAAACGGATGACGTACTTATGATAGGAATTAAATTTTAGATGTAACAAAAGTTATTTTATTATAAAAAATTATATTATTTCACAAATTAAATTTGAACTAACTTAGCACCATTAAACCATAAAAACATGAAGTATATATATGACTTGCATAAAATCATGATTGAGAGAAACCTCATTTTGATTTATGAGGGGGAATTTACTCAAGAAATCACTAAATCGGTGCTGGCTATGGCAGAGCGTAACATGGATTCGGTTGGTGAAGAAATGGGCATAAAACGAAAAGTATTCAACGTAATGGTAGAATGTTTACAAAATATAGTAAAACATGCAGATGATTTAGAACCTCATGATAAATTGAGACATAATGCAATTTTTATGATTGGTAAAGATCAAAATTCTTACATCATTACATCCGGTAACCCTATCGGGCATGATAAGGTGCCTATTTTAAGCAGTAAACTTGAACAAATTAATAGTCTGGATAAAGAAGGTTTAAAAACTCTTTATAAAGAAATTATTAAGAATGGCGACCTTTCCGAAAAAGGAGGTGCGGGTTTAGGATTTATTGATATGGCACGCAAATCCGGACAAAAACTTGAATTTGATTTTGAACCTATTGATACTGAATTTTCATTCTTCTCTTTAAAAACTGTAATTCCGAGAACTTCAGTTGAAGAATAAAAATGATGTAAGAAATAAAGATTATTTATCTTATTTCTTAAGTATTAATATCATTAATAAATTAAAAAAACTGATTAATAATATATAAAACTATGCAAATTATTAACTTGGAAGGTACGGAGGATACTCCAAAAATTATATTAGATAAAACCAATGGTATCTATGAAATATCCGGAAGATCACTACCGGAAGATAGTGCAGAATTTTACAGGCCGGTATTAGAGTGGCTTGAAGAATATGCAAAAAAATCAAATCCTACTACAGAATTTGCATTTAAATTGGAATATTTTAATACAGCATCATCAAAATTGATTTTGGATATTTTAAGTAAACTCGAAGCCATTTCCGGAACCACTATAATCTGGTATTTTCATGAAGATGATGAAGATATGGAAGAAGCAGGTACTGAATTCTCAGAATTAATTGAAATTCCTTTTGAATTTAAAACCTATTAAAATATTTAATTAGTTATTAAGTATCCAATAAAATAATTAATCTTAATAACTCAATATTTAATATCCTACTATGAGTGAGGAGATTCTTAAAGCTCTTACACAACTTTTCGCCATTATTACAAAGCAAGATGGTGGAGCAACGATTGTGGAGCGAAATTTTATAATTCAATTTTTTAAACAAGAGTTGGATCTGGATTCCGTAAAAGAGTATGTGGAATTATATGATCAACTTGTTGGATATGGAGAGGATAGGACAGAAACAAAATTAACTTCTGTAAAAGATTCTGTTAAAACCCTTTCTATATGTAAAAAAATTAATAAAACACTTACCCAAAAGCAAAAAGTAATTGTTTTAATCAGGCTGCTCGAATTGGTAAGTTCTGATAAGAATTTTACCCCTCAAAGAATGAGTATTATTGATACAGTTTCCACTGTTTTCAATATTGACAAAGAAGAATATCAGCCAATTGAAAGTTTTGTATTAAGTGAGAAAAGTTTAACCGTTGAGTTTCCTAAAATTCTTATTGTTAATGGATATCAACATAATACCCATCAAGTAACCAGGCACTTATATTCTGAAGCTCTTAACGGAGAAATACTTTTCATTCATATCAAGTCCGTTGAAATGTATTTTTTGCGTTATCTGGGTACTGATGACCTGATGATGAATGGTCAACATTTAAAACCCGATCAGGTTTATTTATTTTCTCACGGAAGTATTTTAAAAACACCAAAAAGCTTTCCTATATACTATAGTGATATTGTAGGCATTTTTGTTTCGAATATCAAAAAAACGCCATTATCATTTTTAGCAAAAAACTTAGAATATAAATTTCCAAATAATGCCATTGGCTTAAGAGATATACATATTTCTGAAGGCCCCGGGAAACTTATTGGCATTATGGGAGGAAGTGGTGCGGGTAAAACTACATTACTTAATGTACTTGCAGGAATTGAAAAACCTTCAAAAGGTCAAATTTTAATTAATGGGCTGGATTTACAGGGAGATTCCGAGAATTTGCAAGGGGTGGTAGGATACATTGCCCAAGATGATATCTTAATTGAAGATTTAACCGTTTATGAAAATCTTTACTACAACGCTAAACTTTGTTTTAAAAACTTTTCAGAAACTGAGCTTGATAAAAGAGTAATAGAAGTATTGAGTAGCTTAGGTTTGGATCATATTAAAGAACTTAAGGTTGGAAATATCTTAAATAAAAAAATTAGTGGAGGCCAACGCAAGAGATTAAATATTGCTTTGGAATTAATTAGAGAGCCTGCTGTAATGTTTGTTGATGAACCTACATCCGGTTTATCCTCTCGTGATTCGGAAAATGTTATTGACCTGCTAAAAGAACTTTCATTAAAAGGAAAACTTATTTTTGTTGTTATCCATCAACCCTCATCGGACATTTATAAAATGTTTGATAAAATGTTCATCCTTGATACAGGAGGGTATCCAATTTATTATGGAAATTCTGTTGAAGCTGTTGTTTATTTTAAAACAATAACAAATCAGGTAGATAGTCAAAGGGGGCAATGTCCAACTTGTGGAAATGTTAATCCTGAGCAAATTTTTAATATCATTGAGGCTAAAGTTGTTGATGAATATGGTCAATTTACAAATAAACGGAAAATTACTCCGGTTCAGTGGAATGAATATTACAATGGCAAATTTAAAATTGAAGATGTTACAACTGTAAAAGAAGCACCTCCTAAAGCACTTGATCTTCCTACTAAGATTAAACAAATGCTTATTTTTACAAAGCGTGATTTCCTTTCTAAAGTAAGTAATGCCCAATACATGGTCATTAATCTTCTGGAAGCACCTTTGTTGGGTTTTATGCTTGCTTTTATTATTCGCTATCAAAATTCGGATAATGGGAAATATTTATATCGATATAATGATAATATACCCGCATATATATTAGTAGGGGCCTTGGTAGCAATTTTTATGGGTTTAACAGTAAGTGCAGAGGAAATTATAAGAGACAGGAAGATACAGCGCAGGGAATCCTTTTTACATTTAAGCAGAACGAGTTATTTATTCTCTAAAATTATAATCCTATTTACATTATCTGCAATTCAAACCTTTACTTTTGTAATTATAGGAAACAGCATCCTTGAAATACAAGGTATGACATTGAGTTATTGGCTGGTTTTCTTTTCGTTATCATGCTTTGCAAACATGTTGGGATTAAATATTTCATCATCCTTCAACTCTGTAGTGACCATTTATATTACTATACCATTGATTATAATCCCACAAATGATTTTAAGTGGTTTAATATTCAATTTTGATAAATTAAATAATAACGTCAGTGATAAAGGCAGGGTACCCTTTATTGCGGATTTAATTGCTACACGTTGGGGGTTTGAAGCATTGGCAGTAAGGCAATATACAGCCAATGGCTTTGAAGAACCTTATTATGAATTAGAAAAAGAGCAAAGTAAGGCCTATTATAAATCAAACTACCTGATTCCAAAACTATTAGAATTAACTGATGAAATAGGAGTTAATTATCAGGCAAAGAATGATTCTATGAAAAACTTGGCCTTAATTGAGGCCAATATGTTATTTGACGCACTTGATAATGAGCCAAATAAAAAAGGATTGAAATTAGATATTGAAAATTTAAAGCAGGGGGTAGGATTAAATGAGAAATCATTAACTGAACTTAGAAGTTACCTTGATAAACTAAAGATTTATTATAGTGACAGATATAACAAGGTAGATCAAGCCAGAGAAAGAGTAATCGCTAACTTAAGTAGAGATAAAAATTATAACTTAACCGATTATAAAAATGTTTATTTTAATGAATCTCTTGCAGATTTAGTTAAGAATGTCAATTCCAAGCAAAAAACTATTGAATATAAAGGAAGGATTTTGCAACAAACAGATCCGATTTATAATGACCCTCATCCGAATGATTTATTGGATTACAGAACGCATTTTTTGGCTCCGGAAAAACATATAGCCGGTTTGTACGTGAATACCTTTTATTTTGATGTTATAGTTATTTGGTTAATGGGATTTATTTTATACTTCACTTTATACTTCGAATCTTTTAAACATTTTATAGGTAGGTTATCTAAAATTAATTTTAGTTTTATAAGTAATTTGTTTATTTCATTGTCAATGAAATTTAGAAAAAACCGCAAAAAGGATATTTCTAAAATATAAAAGTTAGTTCCTTATTTTGTTTGTTACTAATTGTTTTTATTTGCCAATTAATTCACATAATTTCGCATCATAACACGTTCAAACATAAAAAATTAAATAATAAAGTAAAAGGTTATTTTAGAACCAAATTTTAATAAAATGAAAAAAATTTCTATCATATTATTGGTTTTTATACTCGCATCTTGTGGTGGTAAGAAAAAATCGAATACCGAAGAGCTTATCATTAAGGCGGATAGTTCTTCAAACCAACCAAAAGTAAATAAAGATTTGGTTGGAGATGTATTGGAATCAATCCCTTCTCCACTTGAAATATCAATTTTAATTAAACAATCAGGTATTCGTTTTAGTAAAAAGAATCTAAATTCACCGGATAATATTTCCAGATACAATACAAATTACAAAAAGGCAATAAATTTGGGAATTTACAGTACAGATTTAGGGTATTGTAATATTTATAACCAAAATCAGGAAGCATTAACTTACCTTGATGTTGTGAAAGAAACAGCAGACGGATTAAATATCGGTCAATTTTTTGATATGAATACAATTAGAAGATTAGCAACAAGTCGTGGAAACCTTGATTCTTTGCTCGTTGTAACACAACAGAATTTTGAAAAAATTAATGGTCATTTACAAGAACAAGACAGGTCAAACCTAAGTGTTTTGATTTTAGCAGGCGGTTGGTTAGAATCCCTTTATTTAACTTTAGAAGTTTCTAAAGCATATCCAACAGAACAAAGCTTAAAAGAAAGAGTTGGCCAACAAAGAGTTATATTGGAGCAATTTTTGTTGTTATTATCTTTTTATAATAATGATCCTTTTGTGAGAAATTTAATTACTGATTTAACCAATTTACAAAAACAATATGATAAAGTTAAAGTTACTTATGTTTATCAGCCATCAACTATGAAAGAAGTAGATGGAATATTAGTTGTTCAGGATAATAGTAAGACTACTGTTGACGTTCCTAAAGAAGTGTTTGATGGAATTTATCAAAACGTTATCGCAATAAGAAAAAAAATAATTGACTAAATAAAATTAAGCGTAAATAATACGGTTATTAAATATATTAATTTGTAAAACATATGAAAAAATTGAGTGTTAATCTTTGCATTATAGCTTTAGTCGCTTTCTTCTCCAATTCTGCTTTTGCACAATGTACTACTGAGGAGTATGAAAAAAAATGTGTGGATAAAGTAAATCAATTAGGATTTACTTTTTTAAAAAGTTATAAAATTGATGGAGAAAATAAAACTAAAATTGAATACCAATATATTTTCACAAAAGGGAGTAATTATTTAGTTACTATTGCCAGTAAGGATACAGATAATAAAGGGGTGGTTTTAAATCTTTATGATTCAAACCGAAAGTTGGTCGTTTCCAATCATGAAAATGAAACTAAAAAATACATGGCCGGCTTGAGTTACGCATGTAATACAACAGGCATTTATTATTTAAGCTTTACATTTGAAAATACAAAAGATAAATGCGCTGCCAGTGTTCTTGGGTTTAAAAAACAATAATCCTAAATAATAATTAATAAAAAAATCCCTGTTATCATTCGATAACAGGGATTTTTTTATTAATTCAAAGCCAATCTTGTATTTCTAATTAATTTGTCATTAATAGAAATACCCTTTTTGTTAATTAAATTAATTATGAAGAACTTACAAAAAATTGATGATCAATAGTCAATTATAATTATCATTGCAAAGTTGATTGCTATACAATCAAAATGATTAAGGAACAGCCGTATTCTTGTATAATTACGAAAAGATAAAATCTAAGCTCTTTTGATTTTCAAAAGATATTCTTAATTGTGTGGAATTACACCAAAAATATAAGTGCAAATATTTAGAGGCATCGATTATAACTATTTCCGAATAATTTTTTTCATCTTACGTTTTATTAATAATTGGATTTAATTATGATGTCTTCTCAATTAATGAAATTATCAACATGAATGATATCCTTTAAGTTTCAAATTAACCTTTTATCTGTATTTATAAAGAGTAATTATTAGCACTGATAATCAGTGTGCATAAAAATAAATTAAGAACCATCTTTTTGAAAACAATGTAATTATTATGGAAGCAAACGAAACAAACTTTACAGTATCAGTTAAGGTTTTGCACAAAGAAACCGGTAAACCATTACCGGATCTATTAGCTGTATTATTAGATATTGATAATTTTTCAGATCCTGAATTTGAGGCAATCCCTGTTCTTGAACTATTGAGCACTTCAAACACTTCCGGAGATATAACAAAATTTATTAGTGCCTATAAAAATTATAACCGACTTTTTTCCGGTATCACAGATGTTGAGGGGAAAGTTTTTGCAACTATAACTCATCGAGATTATAATACCGGTTCGGAAAACGAACAAAAACCCGATTTGGTATTGCTAATTCTTGCTCCGGAAGAGCCCGGGCTTGATATTACCAAACGTTTACTTTATTTTTCGAATGATTTCCGGATTAATGCAGGTTCAAATGAAGCTTATATTATCAAGTTAAATTCTGCTTTATTGAAAGAAAAAGGCATAGATATACCAAGCGTAAATACTGGCACTTCCATAGAAAGTAAGATATTATCTTACAAAAATAATTCTTTAGAAGGCGAACAATTTAACAAAGCCATACTGGATGTAGAGACGGCCAAAGTGCAGTTAAAACAGAGTGAATTAAATAACTTTAAATCGCAGTTTCAAACGCTCCTTACACCACTGCCTATTAATGCGGTTGGTAATAACTTTTCTACATTTGTAAAAGAAAATGAGAAGGTGGCAGACAAGTTTCCGGATCATTACACCAAAGAAACCAATAAGATTACGGATGCCATTAATACACATGTTATACATAACAAAGGCATTGAGGTTCGCTTTGTACTAAATAAAAAGGACAGAGATTCATTGGGGTTTGATCCCGGTGTTTTAAACCAAGGTACCACCGATCCACAAGAGTTTGATCTATCTTTTACAAACATTGAGACGAATGATATATTTAAGCCGTTGCTCAGTAAAATGAATGCAGCAGGAGCAGACAATGTTGTGCTCACCTCCAATAATCCCATACTAAAAAAATGCGTGATAAAGGCCGATGATACTTTATGTGCCACTAATAAATTAGGGCTTACTAATCCTGAGGTTAATACTGATGCAAACTCTAAAATATTAGTAAGTTTTAATGACTTGCCTGTTCCAGCAAAAAATTATATTGACGGAAACAATGGAGGCATCGCAAATTTTGTAGCCGCACTTAAATTGACTGACACAAACGGTATAATTTCGTATGAAGTACGCCTCCTTGCTGACATTATCTTGCATTTTGACAAAGATGGTATTAATACTGATGACAATACACCTTTAAGACCGGAGGATATTGCCAACTATGTTAAGAAAGCTATTACTGATATTCGTTCACTCACCAGTTCTGCAAAGACCTCCGCAGGAAAACCTGACCAAACAAGTATTAACAATAATGTAGATAAGTTTAGCTTGAAAAAAGGCCCGGCCGAATTACCCTCTTTTTATGACTTTCAGGTATTAAATATAGCTTTCAGCAATATTTGGAAACAATTAATAGATGATAAACCTGCCCAACTTGCGGCGGAAGTAAAACACCTCGCAACAAATAAAGGGTTTGCTTTTCTTCCCGCTTATACCTCAAAAAGCCAGATGCTGGGTGATTTTTATTCTGTAGTTCATATTTTAACAGCTCCTCCAGAATCTGTTATTAGCAATTTTGATGTTACTTATGAAGAATGGAATGCTTTAGAAACATTGGCACAAAATAAACTTGTTGAGTATGCTACCGCTATTGATTATGCAAATAAGGGTCTTATATATCAACCCCAAAGTACAGAGTTGATTCAACATTTTTTAAATACCGGGTTTATAAATAGGCAAGCCGGTTATTACAATGTAACTACCCGCATTGCTGAACAGTACATTCAAAAAATGAAAGATCAGGGAGAGCAATTGATTGATTATATCCGAAATGGCAATGGAAAGTCTTTCCATAAGATCTTGACAGATCTTGACAATGCATTAAAATCTAATTATGCGTTTACCATCTTTGGTGCAGATGAAACAGCTAAGGCCATTAATTTTGGGCTTTTAAATACTTATCGCCAAAAATGGGAACCGGTTGCTTACCAAGTAGGCAATCTCATAAAGTCTATTCCACTTGCTCCAAAAGAAGAAAGAAAATATTCTCTTAAAACCGTTTTTAACCGCAAGAGAAGTGAAAAAGAAGCTAAGAAAAATAATACATCTCTTGTGCAGGAACAAAATACAACTTCAAGAGCCGAGGAGGAAATTGTATCAAAAGCACAAACCAAAACAAATTTTAATTTAGCAGCCGAGGCCGATTACAGCAAATGGAAGGTGACTTCTTCTTTTGGTTTGGAAGCTTCTAAAGAATCTTCTTCCAATAGAAAAGATTTTAGGGAATCAGTTTTAAAAGCTACGCAGGAATTTAAAGAAGAACGAAGTGTTGAGATTGACACTGAAGAGAATTACAGTTCAGAATACAATGAATCAGGTACTATAGTAAATCCAAATGATGAATTGGCCGTTACTTATCTTTTTTATGAATTGCAAAAAAGATTCAAGGTTTCCGAACAATTGTATCGTGTTATGCCTACGGTGCTGGTAGCACAGGATGTTCCGTCTCCCAATGAAATTACAGAGGCATGGATAATTGCACATGATTGGATTCTGAACCGGATTATTCTCGATGATAGTTTTAGACCCGCCTTACAATACATTGCACAAAAAAATGTAGGAGATGATTATGTAGTAAGAGAGTTAAGAAAAAACGTTCGTTCTCAAAGGCAATTAGTGGGAGCTCTTAAAATAGAATTAGCATCACTTAATTCCGAAGCTGATAATAGGTATGCTGTTTTAGAAGATGATATTAAACTAAGAATAAGACAAGAACAAAATAAAGAAAGTGATAACATATGGGACAGCATAGGTGAATTTTTTGGATCTGCTAATCCGACTCCCGAAGCCGCCAAGGCAAGGGAAATGGCAGCCAGGGATGCACAGGCATATGCTGCAGATAAAGCACAAAAAATGGCGCAAAACCTGCAAAGGGAAATGAACACATTGCAGAGCATAACCGCGGATTATACAAAAGCAATGCAGGAGCATTTAGATAAAATAGCAATGGTAGAACGGCTGTTGTTGCACGTAAAGGAAAACATAATATTTTACATGCAGGCGATATGGCAAATGGAGCCATCAGACCAGCGATACATGCGGTTAATGAATATAAATGTACCTCAGTTTGAGACAGTAAGTATGGATTGTATTATCAATCAACAAGCTGAAAATGATGTGTTTAAGCTATTCAGGAAACCGGATGAAACCCTGCACAAGGCATGGCTGCAACCCAAAATAAAACAAACCGCCAATAAACCTTTGGTAGAAGTAGCCGACCTTGATAAAATCCTGGGCTTTAAAGGTAACTATATGGTTTTTCCCATGAAGCAGCACAATGCACTTACAGAAATTATGGCGATGCCTTATGTAGATGCGTCTTTCGGCGCTATGGACCCTGATCAATTAAGTAATGTAAGCCTGGAAGATTATGCCCGCTATGTTTGCTGCCTAAGAGAGGAGCTGAGTGAAAATGAATTCGAAGCATTGAAAGAAACATTAAAGGGTTGGTTGAAAATGCTTTTAGAAGATCCTTTAAGAAATGGTGATGAGATTATCGTACCCACTAATTCTCTTTATATAGAAATGTTGCTCTCTGCAAATTCATTATTAGAAGACTTCAAGCTCTTTCACAGAGAGTGGGATGTATATAAAGTACAAGAGGAAGTACAAATGCAAGCGCTGGAAAACCTACGAATGGCTAAACTTATTCTGGAAGACAAACTGGAAGATCCTAAAATTGATAAGAAAATCTTAGTTGAGGGTACTGTTGGTACAACATTTGATATTAATAATCCCTGAGACTTTAGAAAAAACTTTTAATTAATTTTAATCTCTCACGAATGACTGAGCTTGAAAGACTTTTGGCCGAATGGTTAGCTTCACCGTATGATAATATAAAAAAATCAATAGGAGAAAAAATAGGTGAACTATGTGCAGACATAAAAGTAAAGGAGATGTATGCAGGCCGTATCAAAAAGGTATTGGTGATTCCTCGTCGTGGAGAAAAAGGAGCAGTTATTTTAGATATTGCTTATGAACTTGATAAAGATGAAGTGCTGCTTATAGAATCTAAGTTTAATACTGCTAAAAAAGGTAAAGTCTATCAAAACATATTTGAAGCAGATGATGTCACGGGTACCGGAGCTGTAGAAACAATAAAATTAGAAGACCAGGTTACACAACTCGAAGGCCCGTGGCTTCAGGATAGAATAACTGAGATACGTAGGCAGGATAACCGACTTGCAAATAAATTATCGACAGCTTGGGAAAAGTCTAAATTAAGGGTACACGAAATTAATACTGTGCCTGAAGTTGCTAATGGTAAGGCAACAATTAAAGAGATAAGTGTAAAAGATGAAACAGAAAACCTAAATAAATTTAAACAGGGGATACATCAACAAATAACCGATAAGGAAAGAGGGCTAAGAGATATTGCAAAAAAGGAGGCCAATAATAGAAAGGCTGCAAATGAGGCAAAGGACCGTGCAAAAAAATTAAGAGGCGAGGCGGAAACAGCAAAAAAAGATGCTGAAAGGTTAAGAGAAAAAGCCAATAAAGCCAAAGAGAATGTAAAAAATTTTAAAAAGGAAAGTACTAGGTCAGAGAAAGAAAAATTGGCTAAAGAAGCAGATGATGTCGCTAAAAATGCCGAACATAATTCTGCGAAAGTAAATCAGGCAGCAACCCAAGCCGAAATAGAAGCCAAACAGCTTAACAATGTCGTTGAATCTTTAGATAAAGAATCTATCAAACAAGTTCAAGCGAGGGCAATATCTTTAAACAATGAAGCACAAAATGCGGAAAAAAAAGCAGCCAGGTTAAGAGACAAAGCTACAAAAGCAAAGGAAAATATAAATAATTTTAAAAAAGAAAGTACCAGAAAAGAAAAGGCAAAGCTTGCTCAAGAAGCAGATATTACTGCCGGTAAGGCCGAGAGTGAAGCAGTAAAAGCTCGCCAAGCCGCTGTAAATGCGGATATAGAAGCCAAACAACTCACAAAAATTAACTCTAAAGGCACAGCCTCTACAGCTACTGAAGCCAAACTTACTGAGGCTTCAGCCAAAGACATCATCACGGAAAAGCAACCAATAAAGGCCTCAACAGCTGTTGATGTCGGCTCAGCCAATACAAAAGCCATTCATGCAAAAGATATTGAAAAAAGAGGGACTGACTTAAAAGGTATAAAGGGTGAAATAAGTACAACAGCAAAAGCAGATAAAGCGGTTGAAACCGGTAGCAAAGTATCTTCTGCAATAGAAATTTTAGAAACAGGCGAAAAAGTAGCAGCTAAAGCAGGGAAAGCAAAATTTGTAGTAAAGCTTGCTTTTAGCGGAGCTAAAGTTATAGGAAAGATCGGTAAATTCATCTTCACATTCATGGATGTAACCGGGCTCAATCTTCTGGGTGATCTTTTACTTTTGGTAGACGTAGTAGATTTTGTTGTTGATTGGATAAATAGAAAGGAAATTGAGAGACGTAAGGAATGGAAACGCTTAATAGCGTTTTTGTTTGGCGAAAACAAGAGCATTAAGGGGCTGTTTAATATTTCATATCAGACCTCCATACAACCTGCTATCTTATCAATTGCTGAATTTAAATTACGAGATACCAATTATCAAAAAAACTATTTATACTGGTTGAATAAATGGAATTCAGATTCCGGCTGGCAAGGGTTTGTTTATACAGTAGTAAATGTTTCGCTGGAAAGGCAGGTTAGGCTTCAGAGTGACAATGATGAAGATTATAATACTAAATATTATTTAAATGGTGCCATCAATATCAGTTTTACAGATGCTCCGGTTGAAAATAAATTTACACAGAAATTTGTCGGAACATTCGGTCCAATGGATGAAAGGAATTATGCTACACAAGGCAGGCAGCCACCCTATTCTGATCCAAAATATAATTATGGTGTGGAAACTAATGAGCTTGATGTATCGTATACACAGCCTATTCCATATTTAACTCCATTAGATTTTATTATTGTGAAATGCCGTATTTTATTTTCTTCCATCATTGGTTTTATTGCTAAATACGATCCTATTATTTCAAAAGATACCGATACATTTATAGACGAAAATTTTATAGAGGAGTTTCTTAACAATGATATTTTTAAAGGTTATGAATTTAAACGTCCATTGAATAATGAAAACATTCATTACAGCCTTGCTTTCATATTTTGGACCATTAAATATTTAAGTAGTCACTCGGGTGTGGAAGATGATTTTGTAATAGATAAAAACAGACATTATAATAACGGAATGTTTAGAAGGCAACAGATTTTATTTAAACTCTCCCGGCCTTTAATTGATAATAAAACCAATAAAAAGTTAACTAATACAAGCCCATTTGATGATCTAAGAGGTAAATTATTAAATATTATAAATAATGAGACCAAGTCCGATCTAATAAAACCAATCGATAAGGAACTACAAAACTTAACTGATGATTATTTGAGCAACTTTGCCTCGGAAATAGATGATGATATTAAGAGAGTTTTTGAGGATACTAAAAAAAGGCCTTATGCCTATCAGTACACAGGCGCAAAACCCGATTGAGTTTTATGTTATAAGCACAAAAGCGAACTAAATAGAATCGCATGTCAAAAACTGAAAGCGAAAAGAAACTGCATCATATAAAGCAGTAAAAGTTTAAATTACAATTATTTTAGCTGAAATAACGATTATAACAATCATTTTACAGAACCTACACATTAATTCAAATGAAAAGAGCCATTTTGTGCAAAAGTAATTAAACAAAAAAAACTACAACAGATTTTTATTGCTACTCTTTTCAAAACCTAATAAAAAAAACCCTTATATCTGCATTAAGCAAATTATAAGGGTTTTTTTATTAGTAGCGGGAACAGGACTCGAACCTGTGACCTTTGGGTTATGAGCCCAACGAGCTACCAACTGCTCCATCCCGCGATATGTGGTGCAAAATAACAAAATTAATTTCAGAAAAACAACTATCTTTGCAAACATTTTTTAATTAACAGACATTTAATTAAAAATAAATTTATCATTTTTTAATTAAGTCGTTCTAAATATCTCCTCCAGATGAGCGTTGAAAATATTCATAAAGCCGGATTTGTAAGCATTATCGGCAAACCAAATGTCGGAAAATCTACTTTAATGAATGCATTGGTTGGCGAAAGGCTTTCTATAATTACTTCTAAAGCACAAACTACACGCCACAGAATAATGGGAATTATTAATGCGGATGAATTCCAAATAATTTATTCCGACACACCCGGGATTATTAAACCTCAATATGAATTGCAAAAATCGATGATGCGTTTTGTGCATACATCTTTAGATGATGCAGACGTGATTTTGTTTGTGACAGATATTTATGAAAAATTTGATGAGGAAGATGTATTAAAAAAGCTGGCTAATATTAATGTACCTGTTTTTCTATTGATCAATAAAATTGACCTGGCTAATCAGGAAGAGGTAAATGAAAAGGTAGAGTATTGGAAAAACTATATAAATCCTTCTGAGATTATGGCTGTTTCGGCTCTTAATCAATTTAATACCGAATTTATTTTGCCAATCATTTTAAAATATCTTCCCGTACACCCTCCATATTTTGATAAAGACGCCTTAACAGACAAACCCGAAAAGTTTTTTGCTGCAGAAATTATCAGAGAAAAGATTTTTTTGAATTATAAAAAGGAGATTCCATACAGTTGTGAGGTTATTGTAATAAGTTTTAATGAAAAGGAAGATATTATTGTAATTCAAACAGAAATATTAGTTGAGCGTGAAAGTCAGAAAGGAATTATAATCGGCGATAAAGGTAATGCATTAAAAAAAGTCGGCATTATGGCCAGGGAAGAAATGGAAAAGTTTTTTCAAAAAAAAGTATTTTTAGAAATGTTTGTAAAAGTTGAACCGGATTGGAGAAGCAGAGAAAATAAATTAAAGCAATTTGGATATAATGAGTAATACAATTCTTTAAATTATGAATATATTGATATTGATAAATTGATATTCATAAAAACCATTTTATTTTTTTTATGATTTGAAGTTTATTTTTTCTTTTGGGTTAGGGATTGAAGTGGAAATCCTTTTTGTGAGGTACGAACAAAAAGATTGGAACGTAAAGCCCGGCCGAAGGCAACCCCCAAATATTTATTTTAATCTTTTATACCTGAATAAAGTTTTTAAACACCGTTAATAATTTCATATTTAAAACAAAACACTTTTGATGGTTATCCTTAAATATTTTTTGGATCGCATTAATAAGTAAATCTCATTTTTAATTAATTTAATAATAAGAGAAGTAAATATTGGTTGAGCAAGATATTAATCTGATACTCGATTTTCAATACTAATTACTCGATATTAATAAGAATATGGCAAATATAATAGCAATAGTAGGAAGACCCAATGTTGGTAAATCTACTTTTTTTAACCGCCTTACTGAAAGCAGAAAGGCAATAATGGATAATGTGAGTGGCGTAACACGCGATAGGCACTACGGATATGGGGATTGGAATGGAAAGAATTTTACCCTGATTGACACTGGTGGATATGTAACCGGCTCAGATGACGTATATGAAGAGGCTATCAGAAATCAGGTTTCGTTGGCAATTGACGAAGCAACCGTAATATTATTTATGGTTGATGTTACAGCCGGCCTTACTGATTTGGATAAGGAATTTGCACAGGTATTGCGCAGATCAAAAACCAACAAACCGGTATTTGTTGTAGCGAATAAAGCAGACGACTCACTTAAAACTCAGATGACTGGAGAGTTTTATGCAATGGGTTATGACCAAATTTTTCCTGTATCGTCTCAAACCGGATCAGGCACCGGAGAAATTTTAGATGAAGTAGTAAAACATTTTGATGATTCACAGCCGGAAGACCCGGAAGAAGGTTTGCCGAAAATAGCGATTCTGGGCAGGCCAAATGCAGGCAAATCATCTTACCTTAATATGTTGTTGGGTAAAGACAGAAGTATTGTAACCGAAATGGCGGGCACTACCAGAGATGCCATTAACACACGTTACAGTTTATACGGAAAAGATTTTATAATTACTGATACTGCAGGGGTAAGGAAAAAATCAAAAGTGCATGATGATATTGAATTTTATTCTGTTCTTAGGTCTATTCGCGCATTGGAGGAATCAGACGTGAGCATTATTATGATTGATGCACAAAGAGGTATTGAAAGCCAGGATGTGAATTTAATAGCATTGGCCGACAGAAATAAAAAGGGAATTGTAATAATGGTGAATAAATGGGATTTAATAGAGAAAGATTCCAAAACTTCTATTGCTTTTACAAAAACAATAAATGAAAAAATTGCTCCTATAGATTTTGCACCCATTATGTTTACTTCTGTGCTTGAAAAACAAAGAGTACTGCAAACCATTGAAAAGGCAGTGAAAGTTTACGAAAACAGGAGCCAAAGAATACCAACTTCACAGTTAAATGCCAAGCTTTTACCAATTATTGAAGCTACACCTCCACCGGCGATAAAAGCAAAATACATTAAAATTAAATATATTACTCAGTTACCGACTAAAACGCCAACGTTTGCATTTTTTTGTAACCTGCCTCAATACATCAAAGAATCTTATGAACGTTTTTTAGAAAATCGAATAAGAGAATTATTTGATTTTGAAGGAGTGCCTATTACAATTGTATTTAAAAAGAAATAAAATTTCAGCTGTAGAAAGAAACGGATTGAATTTCTTACAAAGTTGTTAAAAAAGGAAAAAATATAACAAGGGTCTAATAATTTAAAATGCATTAAAAAGGTGGTAGAGCCATCTTTTTAATGCATTTTTATTTTAATAAATTGATTGATAAATCATTATCACCATCTTTATTATTCAATAATATAACAGAGCAGATGAATTTGAAGACAAAATAAAAAAACTTCTTGATTATCCGGAACAAGATAAAGAAGGCATTAAACAACTTGTTGAAAGTGCAGAGGGTTATATTCAAGTCGCTTCAAATTTTCACAATGGAAATACAATGTTGGGCGGACATCATTTAGACTTAAAAATTATTAAACAATTGGCTGATCTAAATCTGGAAATTGATTTTGATATTTATGCAGATGGTAATTTTTACAAAGATTGAGTTAATATTTTTTTATATAAATCATCAAGTAATAAATTTTAAATAATAGTATGCTTGCATAACATTATTTTTTTTATATTTGAGAATAAATATAATTATATAAAATAGCAATTTAATTTTAAACATAATCGCAATGGAATCTGTATTAAATAAATCAATTAAAGGGGGTGAGTTTTTGATAAAAGAAACTGCTGCCGAAAATGTTTTTATACCTGAAGAATTTACAGAAGAGCAAAAAATGGTGGCTCAAACCTGCAAAGATTTTTTAAAAGCAGAAATATGGCCACGATTAAATGAAATTGATAGCGCTAAAGGTCCGGAATTAATGTCGTCACTAATGGACAAAGCAGGTGAACTCGGTTTATTGGGTACTTCTATACCTGAGCAATATGGGGGTTTTGGAATGAGTTTTAATACTTCAATGCTTGTTACTGATGCCGTTGGCGCAGGCCATTCTTTTGCTGTTGCTCTCTCGGCGCATACCGGTATCGGTACTTTACCTATTTTATATTATGGCAATGATGATCAAAAAACAAAATACCTTCCAAAGTTAGCAAGTGGCGAGTGGAAAGCAGCATATTGTTTAACAGAACCGGATTCAGGATCTGATGCAAATTCAGGAAAAACAAAAGCTGTTTTAAGCGCTGATGGTAAACATTATGTAATCAACGGACAAAAAATGTGGATTACAAATGGTGGTTTTGCCAATATTTTTATTGTTTTTGCAAAAATTGATAATGATAAAAATCTATCTGCCTTTATTGTTGAAAAAACATTCGGTGGAATAACAATGAATGAACCTGAGCATAAAATGGGTATAAAGGGTTCCGACACCCGTCAGGTTTTCTTCAACGATTGCCGGGTGCCTGTCGAAAATTTACTTTCAACGCGCGAAAACGGATTTAAAATAGCCGTAAATATTTTAAATATTGGTAGGATTAAATTAGGTGCTTCTGCCGTTGGTGCTTCACGCGCAGTTTTAAACCAGGCAATTAATTATTCAAACGAGCGCAAGCAATTCGGTACTTCAATCTCTAATTTTGGTGCTATTAAATTTAAAATAGCAGAAATGGCAACAAAAATTTTTGTTGCCGAATCTGCAGCATATCGCATTGGGCAAAGCATTGATGATGCTATCACCACTTTAATTGCAGCCGGTATGCATGAAGCAGAAGCAAAATTAAAAGGCGTTGAACAATTTGCCATTGAATGTGCTATAATTAAAGTTCATGCATCGGAAGTATTGGATTATGTAACAGATGAAGGTGTGCAAATTTATGGAGGAATGGGTTTTTCGGCTGATGCACCAATGGATAGGGCTTATCGCGATAGCCGTATAAACAGAATTTTTGAAGGTACTAATGAAATTAATCGTTTGCTTTCAATAGACATGTTATTAAAACGTGCTTTAAAAGGTGAATTGGATTTAATGAGCCCGGCCATGGCTATACAAAAAGAATTAATGGCTGTACCTGATTTTTCTAATGAAGAAAGTGAGGAAATTTTTTCGACCGAGAAAAAAGTATTAAAAAATGTAAAAAAGGCAATTTTAATGGTTGCAGGTGCTGCTGTTCAAAAATTTATGCAAAAATTATCAGAAGAGCAGGAAATAATAATGAATGCTGCTGATATGTTAATTGAACTTTATGTTGCCGAATCAGCATTATTACGTACCGAAAAACTAATCGGCATTAAAGGTGAAGCAGCATGCAGCTTACAAATTGATATGGCAAAATTATATTTAAGTGAAGCCATTGATAAAATAAATGTAGCAGGCAGAGAAGCAGTAAATTCTTTTGCAACCGGCGACGAACAAAGGGCAATGCTGATGGGCATTAAACGTTTCACAAAAATTGAAGCTATTAACCGCAAAGAATACCGTCGTAGAATAGCTGAAAAATTAATTTCTGAAAATAAATTTGTTTCGTTTTAATTTTTTTGAGAAAAATAAATTTAATTAATAAAAAGCCATAGAAATCTATGGCTTTTTATATTATTGTAATGAAGCAGATAATCTTAAATATTTAAATTTAACTAATTTATTGAATTCTATACTTTCAATATTGATAAAGCGATATGAACATAAAAATCCTAAAAAGTATATAATCCTTCTAACCCTTAATCCAGATAACTTTTTCTGAATAAGTTGCTATCATTTTATACTTTAAGCATAAGAAAAAATAAAATAAAAATGTTTCGGGTTTGTATGATTATGGGTAACATTAAGTAAAAGCAGAAATTATTGATCTTTAATTTTTCTACCTTAATATAATATAATTTGCTCGGTAAGCTTCTTTGTTTTCCTATCCGGTTCAACATAAGCATTATATGTTGGTTTGGCTATAAAATGCACGTTTTGCATGCAATTAAGTATTTAATCCAACATTTTTAAAAAACCAATATTGTCGTTAATTTAAAAATCATTTACTCTATTTCGTTTGCGGCACTGAGTATGCACGGCGTATTACAACTTTTTCCATGTCAGAAAAAGCAAGGGATAAATTCTTAAATATTTTTAAATCAACCTGTTCAAAAGTAAGTTGGAGATAATCCTGCATTCACATTAGTAAAAAATACAGATCTTTCTATTTTAAAACTCCTAATTCTTTACCAACTTCTGTAAATGCCTGAATAGCTTTATCTAAATGTTCTTTTTCGTGTGCAGCAGAAATTTGAACCCTTATTCGTGCCTTTCCTTTTGCTACCACAGGATAGTAAAAACCAATTACATAAATTCCTTTTTTTAATAATTTTTCTGCAAATTGTTGCGCTAAGGATGCTTCATAAAGCATTATAGGAACGATAGGATGCTCACCTTTTTTTATATCAAAACCTGCTTCAGTAATCTTTTCACGAAAGTATTTTGTATTTTCTTCCAGTTTATCTCTCAATTCAGATGATTTAGAAAGCATATCTAATACTGCAATAGAAGCACCTGTAATGGCCGGAGCTAAAGTATTTGAAAATAAATATGGTCTTGACCGCTGGCGAAGAATTTCTATAATTTCTTTCTTTCCTGACGTAAACCCTCCTGATGCACCCCCCAATGCTTTTCCTAATGTACCTGTAATAACATCAATTTTACCCATCACATTATGAAATTCATGTGTACCCCTTCCGGTTTTACCAATAAAACCTGTAGCATGAGATTCATCGACCATTATTAAAGCCTTATATTTATCTGCCAAATCGCATATTTTATCTAATTGCGCAATAGTTCCATCCATTGAAAAAACACCATCTGTAACAATAATTCTATGTCTTAAATTTTGCGTTTCTATTAATTTTTCTTCCAAATCAACTAAATCATTATGTTTATATCGGTACCGTTGTGATTTACTCAAACGCACGCCATCAATGATAGACGCATGATTTAATTCATCGGAAATTATTGCATCTTGTTCGTTAAATAAAGGTTCAAAAACCCCTCCATTCGCATCAAAAGCCGCTGCATATAAAATAGTATCTTCGGTGCCTAAAAAAGTCGATAAGTTTTTCTCTAAAGTTTTATGAATATCCTGTGTACCACATATAAATCTTACTGAAGACAGACCGTATCCGTGTGTATCAAGTGCATCTTTTGCAGCCTGAATGACCGTTGGGTGAGAAGAAAGACCAAGGTAATTATTAGCACAAAAATTTAAAACTTTTGATGCCTCGGTTGTTTCAATAACCGCATCTTGAGGTGTTGTAATTATTCTTTCATTTTTATATAATCCGGCTTCTTTTATTTCTTTCAATTCTTTTTGAAGAACGGGTTTTAACGTTTGGTACATATATTTATTTTTTTAATATTAATTGATAATATCAAGATGTATTTAAACTATCATGAAGAAGTTGATTTGTTAAATATAAATATTTCTGATTTTATTTATATCAAGCTTTTAAAAAGATTGATATAAATGTTTAGAGGGGTTGCTTCCTGTCTGGTTTTCATCCCTTCATCACAAAAAGGATTTACACTTTAATACTCAACTTTAAAAAGAAAAATAAAATTTTAAATCACAAAAAATAAATCAAATTTATAATTATCAATTTATCGATATCAGTATATTCATATTTTTTTTAAAGAATTAAAACTATAGTACCTCCAATAATAAGTGCTGCACCAATTCCTGTTTTCAGAGTTAAGGTTTCACCTAAAAAAATCACAGATAGCATTATCGCTATTGCGACACTAAGTTTATCAACGGGTGCAACCTGCGAAACTTTCCCCAGTTGTAAAGCTTTAAAATAAAAAATCCATGAAAGTCCGGTAGCCAAACCTGATAAACATAAAAAAATCCAGTTTGTTTTTGTTAATGTATTTATTCCTGATAAGTTATTTTTTGCAATCACAATCCCCCAGGCAACTAATAAAATAACAATTGTTCGAATAGCAGTAGCCAAATCACTATTTACATTTTTAATTCCAATTTTTGCTAGAATGGCAGTAAGTGCGGCAAAAACTGCAGAAAGCAAGGCATAAATCCACCACATTTTTTATAATGTTTAAATTTGAAACGAGACTGCCTTAAAATTTATTGATACCTATTTTTTATGCTTTGTAAAAACTTAAATATCTTTGTTTAGATTCATGCAATACTTTATAACCTTTTTCAGACAATTGATCTACATATTTTTGAATACGTAACCGATTTTGTTTATAAGTAAGTTCAGCATTGTGATGAAATTCCAAATAAATAGCTCTGATAGAGATATTTTGATTTAAAATATTATCCAAAACCTTATATTCTGCTCCTTCAATATCTAATTTTAATAGATCTATTTGCTCATTTCCTATTTCATCCATTATGCTTTTTAATTGTTTTGCAACCACATCAATATAAGTTTCGGAAGCTTGAATATTAGTAATAGAATGCGAAACATGATTTTTATTAATAGGTTCGTAAAAACGAACGGTTGTATCTTCATCCCATAGAGCATATGGAAAATATTGCAATAAATCTATCTTTGACTTATGTATTAAGTAGGGTTGTTTACTGTCGCCCGCTATCATTACTTCACCTTTTATGGTATTTTCAATTAGAGAATTAAAATGAATAATTGACTTAGGTGTAGGATCAAAAATATAAACCTTACAATCATACTTATTAACTATTTCAGTCTCAACAGTAATATCTTCACCTGCACCAAAAGAATATACAACAGATTTGTCATTTAGCAACTTTTCAGGAAAGTAACAAAACCCATAATCATTTCCAATCCGTAATAATCCCTGAGTTAAATCTTTTTGTAATTTTAATTTAGGAGAAAAAATCTTATTAATTTTTTGTTTGAGAATTTTAATAATATCCATTTTAAGATTTTTTTAATCGAATAAATAAGATTTTTACTTAATAATTATATAGATTCTTGTAAATTTTGCATTTTAATAAAAGCATATCTATATCATGAAGGATTTCTAACCTTTATGATATTTCTTTTCGAGCCAAAATAAGCAGCACAGGCAACACCTACCAATGCACCAAAAAGATGGGATTCAAACGAAACGCCCGGTTGAAGTGGTAGTATCCCCCAAATCAATCCACCATAAAATAAAACGATTATTATGGAAATAAGTAGGGAGGTAAAATCTTTTTTAAAAAGACCTATTGAAATTAAAAATCCTGCAATACCGTATAAAACTCCACTGGCACCGATATGATAAAATTCTCTACCGAATAACCAAACTAAAAAACCTCCAAGTAGATGGCAAGTTATGAAAACAGTAGATGCCCATTTAGGATAAAATGTAAATAATGTAGTTCCTAATAATAAAATAGGAATTGTATTAGAAATTAAATGAAGAAAATCAAGGTGGATAAGAGGTGCAAAAAAAATACCTTTTAATCCTGAAATATTTCTGGGAAGAATACCAAAAGTGGCAAAACTAATATGAAACGCCCATTCTATTATTTTAATAATCCATAATAAAAGAGTAAATCGTAAGGGAAAGAGGGTACTTTTAAATAAAAGTTTCATATTATTCAAAAAGGGATAGAATTAATCTATCCCTTTTTTTTTATTATTCGTTATAACTAATTATTTCATGACCACTTTGTTGGAGCAATCGTTCTCTTTTAAATAAATCTATATCTGCCGTTACCATCTCTTTAACTAAGGCGGGTAAATCATATTTTGGTTTCCAACCTAATTTTGTTTTTGCTTTTGTTGGATTACCTATAAGAAGTTCAACTTCTGTAGGCCTAAAATAATTAGCATCAACCGCCACTACTTCTTTGCCAATTTCAACTTGGTATTCATGATTTTTACAGGCAGTTACGTAGCCCTTCTCATTAATCCCTTCGCCTTTAAATTCAATGGTTATGCCTGCTTCAGCAAATGCCATTCTTACAAATTCTCTTACGCGTGTGGTAACCCCTGTGGCAATCACAAAATCTTCAGGTTTATCTTGCTGTAACATCAGCCACATGGCTTCGATATAATCTTTAGCATGGCCCCAATCACGTTGGGCATCCATGTTGCCTAAGTATAAATTATTTTGTAAGCCAAGTGCTATTCGAGCAACAGCACGAGTGATTTTTCTGGTAACAAATGTTTCACCACGCAAAGGCGATTCATGATTAAATAATATACCATTGCAGGCAAACATTTGGTAAGCCTCACGATAGTTTACAGTGATCCAATACGCATACATTTTTGCAACTGCATAAGGAGAACGCGGATAAAATGGAGTTGTTTCGCTTTGAGGAACTTCTTGAACTAATCCATATAATTCAGAAGTTGAGGCTTGATAAACCTTGGTTTTATTTACAAGACCCAATAACCTGACTGCTTCAAGAATTCGTAATGTACCTATTCCATCTACATTTGCGGTATATTCAGGTTCATCAAAACTAACTTTTACATGAGACATTGCTCCCAAATTATATATTTCATCAGGTTGAACTTCCTGAATAATTCTGATAATATTAGTTGAATCGCTTAGGTCTCCATAAAATAGTTTAAAATGAACATTTTTTTCATGAAGGTCTTGATACAAATGATCAATGCGATTGGTATTAAATAATGAGCTTCTGCGTTTTATACCGTATACATTATATCCCTTATTAATTAAAAATTCAGCCAGGTAAGCTCCATCCTGACCGGTTATTCCGGTTATTAATGCAGTTTTTTTCATTTTTAAGTTTAATCTGTTTTTTTTATATTAAATGGGCGATAAAATTTTTATTTATTATCATCTGCTTTTTCGTCGGCAAATTTTTTAATTTCAATTTTATCCGGCACAATTAAAGCATTTGGAAATTCTTTCACTAAAGTTTTAAAAACTTTTTGTGCTTCCAGTCTATCCATAAAATCTCCAACTCTTACCCTATAACTTGGCAGAGTAGGCATTAAATGTGGAGTTTCATCGGGAAAAATTGAATACGATTTATTTCTGGCTTGTAAAGCTTCATCACGACTTTCTCCTACATAAATCTGAACTCGGTAACCGGGCGCTGACTTTATGGCTTTATTGTGATTTGCAATTGTATCCAATACAATTTGTAATTTATCCGTAACTTCAATAGTGCCCTTGTCTAAAGATTTTGAATTTATATTTCCCGACGTTTTAGGTTTTACTTCATTTGATGATGTAGGAACTGTTGTATAATGTGGCCTAACCTTAGAAAGGTCTTCAGAATATTTTGAGTTGGAATTTTTTAATACAGTATTATTAGTATCAGATTTAGAGACCGTAGCTACTGCCTTTTTTGAACAACTAAATAAAACGCCGCAAAGGCAAAAAGTTACAGAAATAAAAATATTTTTCAATACATTCATAATTTAAAATTTAGAATTATACCTCAACTAACATACACTTGTTTTGACGGATATCGTCTTCTACTTTTTTGTACTTCACATCTTTTACCAAAGTACCATCTACATATCTTACCGTTACCAAATCATTTCTGTTAATAACTTTTTCATTTCTAACCGGAGTCAGTTTTTCGGGTTGAGAGGCAGGTTCATTTTCAAAGGCTTGATTATTATTGTTATTATTTCCTAATAAAGAATGAGCTTCTTCCTTACTTATTTTTAACTTAGGTTGCTTAGGTGCTTTTTGATTGCGTACTTCTTTTACTTCCTGCTCATCATCAACGGGAACAAATGATTTCATCAAATAAGATATAATATCACTATTTACCTTTACTACAAATCTCTGGAAAGATTCTGCAGCTTCAAATTTATATACTAATAATGGATCTTTTTGTTCAAAAACAGCATTTTGAACTGATTGACGGAGGTCGTCCATGTCTCTTAAATGTTCCTTCCATTCATGATCTATAATTGAAAGTGTTACATTTTTTTCTATTGCACGCAATAATTCTCTTCCGTCGGTTTCAATTACTTTTTTTAAATTTGCAACAATCATTGTTTGTTCCCTTCCATCCGAAAAAGGAACAACTACATCCTCAATATTTTGTCCTCTATTTTTGTAAACATCCCTTAATACAGGAATTACTTTTTCAACTATCTGATCACCTTTTTCGTAGTATTTAGCTTCAGCTTCTTTAAAAAGTTTTTCTGTAGTAATTACTTCAGCATTTTTTAGTAACAAATCATCTGCTGTCACTTGAGTATCCATACCCAAAATACCTATAACCGCTAATTTAAACTCTTCATAATTTCCTGGATTGGATTTTACAATTTCTTCACAGGTATCATATAAAATATTTAAAATGTCAAGCTGCAACCTTTCTCCATAAAGTGCATTCATACGCCTCTTATAAATAGCGCTACGTTGGTAATTCATAACATTGTCATACTCTAACAATCGCTTACGAATTCCAAAATTATTTTCTTCAACCTTTTTTTGAGCTCTTTCAATAGAGTTGGTAATCATCGAGTGTTGAATTACTTCACCTTCATCCAAACCTATTTTATCCATAATTTTTGAAAGCCTTTCAGACCCAAATAATCTCATCAGGTTATCTTCCAAACTTACAAAGAACTGCGATGTGCCCGGATCTCCTTGGCGACCGGAACGCCCTCTTAACTGCCTGTCTACTCTTCGTGATTCATGCCTTTCTGTACCTATAATTGCTAAACCTCCTGCTGTTTTAGATTCATTAGTAAGTTTTATATCCGTTCCACGACCGGCCATATTTGTTGCAATAGTCACCGTGCCCGGTTTACCGGCGAATGCAACTACTTCTGCTTCTTTTTGATGAAGTTTTGCGTTAAGTACCTGATGTTGGATTTTTCTGAAAGTAAGCATCTTACTTAATATTTCAGAGTTTTCAACAGAGGTGGTTCCTAATAAAACGGGGCGTTCATTTTTTACTAATTCAACAATTTCGTCTACAACGGCATTATATTTTTCACGAGTGGTTTTATAAACTTTGTCCTCCATATCCTGCCTGATTGGTTTAACATTGGTAGGAATGGTAACTACATCTAATTTATAGATATCCCAAAGTTCGCCTGCTTCTGTTTCGGCTGTACCGGTCATACCGGCAAGTTTATGATACATCCTAAAGTAATTTTGCAATGTTATAGTAGCATAAGTTTGTGTTGCTTCTTCTACTTTTACATTTTCTTTTGCTTCCACCGCCTGATGTAAACCATCTGACCATCTTCGGCCATCCATTATACGACCTGTTTGTTCATCTACGATTTTAACTTTGCTTTCATCTAAAATATAATCAACATCCTTTTCAAAAAGGGTATATGCTTTTAATAATTGTTGAATAGTGTGGATTCGACTCGACTTAATATTATAATCCTGAATTAAGTTTTCTTTTTTATGGAGTTTCTCTTCAATTGTAAGATCAACTTCGCTATCTATTAAAGTTAATTCGGTTGCTATATCGGGTAATATGAAAAAATGAACGTCTTCTCCACTTGAAGTAATAAATTGAATTCCTCTTTCGGTAAGTTCTACCTGATTATTCTTTTCATCAATTGTAAAAAGTAAAGGTTCATCAGCCTCAGGCATTAACTTTGAATTATCTTGAAGATAAATATTCTCCGATTTTTGCATTATTGATCGCATACCAACTTCACTTAAGTATTTTATAAGTGGTTTAATTTTAGGCAAGCCTCTATAAGCTCTAAAAAGAGATAATCCTCCTTCTTTTTCATCCCCGGCTGCTATTTTCTTTTTTGCATCAATTAAAAGATCTCCTGTTATTTTTTTTTGTGCTTCGAACAAACGCACAACTCTTGGTTTTAAATCATAAAACTCTTGTTCGTTGCTTCTTTCAACAGGCCCGGCAATAATGAGAGGAGTACGAGCATCATCAATTAAAACCGAATCAACCTCATCCACCATAGCATAATGATGTTTGCCTTGAACCAATTCACCTACACTGCGGGCCATATTATCTCTCAAATAATCAAAACCAAATTCGTTATTAGTTCCGTAAATAATATCTGATTGATATGCTAATTTCCTTTCTTCAGAATTAGGTTGATGTTTGTCTATACAATCCACTCTCAAACCGTGAAATTCAAACAATGGAGCATTCCATTCCGAATCACGTTTTGCCAGATAATCATTGACAGTTACTATATGAATTCCTCTACCGGCAAGTGCATTAAGATAAGCCGGTAAGGTTGCAACTAAAGTTTTCCCTTCTCCAGTTGCCATTTCAGAAATTTTTCCTTGATGCAAAACCACTCCTCCAATTAATTGAACGCGGTAATGAACCATTTCCCAAGTAACCTCGACTCCGGCAGCAAGCCACTTATTATGCCAAATTGCTTTATCTCCAATTATTTCAACATTCTTTTTAGTTTGTGAAATTTTCCTGTCCCAATCATTTGCCGAAACTTCCAATTTTAAGTTTTCTTTAAATCGTCTGGCAGTTTCACGAACAACCGCAAATGCAGTTGGTAGAATTTCCATCAATACCACTTCTAACTTTTTATTCCTCTCCTTTTCAAACTCATCAATTTGATTGAATAATCTTTCCTTATGGAGAATATCTAATTTAGGATTATTTTCTATTTCATTATGAATGGATTGTATTTGACTATCAATATCTTGCAGATGGTTATCGATAATATTTTTTAATTCAGTTGTTTTATACCTCAATTCATCATCAGAAATAGATTTTAAAGTTGCATAAACCTGCTCAATCTTATCTGCAATAGGTTCAATTAAATTAACGTCTTTTTCTGACTTTGTGCCACCAAATAATTTGGTAACTCCTTTTATAATACTGTTTAACATATAGTTATGAATACGCTGAGAGAAATACTTTACTTGTAAAAAATATATTTTATTTCACAGATTTTACGAAGCGTGCAAATTTATAACTTTTTTAAGCATTTCAGACAAATAGTCATATAAAAAAGAAGGCCTCAAAGTTTTTAACTCATTTGAGGCCTCTATAACAATGATATTAATTTTTTTAATTAAAAATTTTCTGTTTCAAAATCTCCTTGAAAAACTTCAATAGCAGGACCTGTCAAATAAATATTTTTAAATTCCATTTCGTTTTCTTTTAAAAAACTAACCTGTAAATCTCCGCCGAGGGTTTTAATTTTTATCGGGCTTTTAAAATTATTATAGCTTGATGCCAGTGCGGCTGCAGTTACGCCTGTACCACATGAATATGTTTCGTCCTCAACACCTCTTTCATAAGTGCGAACAAAAATTTTATCTTCTGCTATTTGTTCTACAAAATTTACATTTGTGCCACCTTTAGGGCCAAAGATTTCGTTATATCTTATGATTTTTCCATTTTCTACCACCTTATAATCTTTTAAATTATTCACAAATTCAACATAATGGGGGGAACCGGTATCTAAAAAATTGTATTTTTCATTTCTTTCCACAAATTCAACGTCTTTCATTTTTAAATAAACCAATCCATCTTTAATACTTCCCTCATGTTCGCCATCAATGGCTAAAAATTTCGCTTCGTTTTCAAAGATATTTAAATTATAAGCAAACTTTACCAAACATCTTCCTCCATTCCCACACATTGAACTTTGGTTTCCATCCGAATTAAAGTAAACCATTTCAAAATCATATTTTTTATGGTTTTGTAATAATATCAATCCATCAGCACCAATACCAAATCTTCTATTACATATTTTTTCTATTAATTTTTGATCTACAGGAAAATTTTCGTTCCGGTTATCAATCATTACAAAGTCATTACCGGTCCCTTGGTATTTATAAAAATGTATTTTCATTATTATAATTAAAATAAAAAGCCACATTTAGTGGCTAAATAAAATTACGAATTATGTATTTATCCTATTTAATAGCTAACAAATGATGATTTGAGATTAAATATTCTTTAACTTGGATTCAATTTTTTTATTTCGTCGATAGATAAATTAGTAGCCTTTTGTATAAATTCTAAGTTCATACCCATTGCTAAAAGCTTCTGAGCCATATCTATTTTCTCTTCAATTTTCCCTTCTTTCTTCCCTTCAATTTTTCCTTCTTTTTTTCCTTTCCTTTCTCCCTCCCTTAGCCCTTGCATAAAGGTTACATCTTTTGTTGGATCTAATATTAGTGCCATACTTTCTCTTTCTTTAATAATTAAAGGTCTTAAATCCCTTATGAGAGATAAGAGCTCAAGTTGAATAATTTTCTGCTCTAATAACAAACTACTGTCTTTCAGTAGTTCCTGCAATTTTAATAATATTTTTCTAATTATTATTCTTTCGTCATCATTTTCTTTATTTGCTAAAATTGCCAGAATAATTTCTTCAGGAATTTGCGAATCGAGGAATAAGTGATATGAAAAATTTCTCATATCAAGTAATTCATAATTATATTCAAAAGAATAACTTTGAATTACATTTTTCATTTTCAGTTTTTCATCTCCAATATAAAAAACACATTGCCTTACAGGTAATTTATAAGTTTTATAAATCATTCCGAAATATTGTACCATTCTTTCGGCCATGTAAACATCATTTGTACTCTGAAATTCGATATGAAGAATAAAATTACCATCTTTTGCAGTTTTAATTTTAAAAATCGCATCTGCCTCTCTTTCAATAGTATATTCAAACTTTTCAGGTAAATGTTGAAATTCTAAAACTTCAATCATTAATGTTTTTTTTATAAAAGGTATTAACAACTCTCTTAAATTTTCTTTAAATATTTTATCATAATCTTTCGACATAAAAATTTATTTCATATTGATCAATAGTTATAAAAATGTTAAAAAAAAAGCCGCTTGAAGCGGCTG
>CBDFKQ010000015.1:0-23359 GCA_965248855.1 Spirosomataceae bacterium
TCAAGTGGGCGTGTTAGCACAATGAATTTTATTTCGCTACTTTTTTGTTCTGGACTAATTTTTTTGTCCATGATAAGTAGGTTTGTTACCACGTTGCTATTTTTAACCATTTACCTGCTCCAGATGTAATTACACATCTTAGATCATAAAAGCGACCTAATAAATTATAAAAATCATCTCCCCAAGCAGTACCTAGCCACGCATTAGTAATAATTATTCCTAACCGTCCATTATCAGAAAGTATAGAATGTAAAGAAAAAGGAAGATAAGCTGCAACGTCTGCTCTCATAGTAAACTTACCTAATCCCATTCTGTCAACAATGCTTTTTAATACGTTACCATATTGCTTTCTGCCGGATTGTGCGACGAAAGGTAGATTACTGATAATTGTTTCAAATTGACCTAAATTTTCAGAAAACGCTTGACCATTCGAAGGATTTCTATACTCTATAGCAAGATTGGGTTGAAGCGTAAAAGCATCTTTTTGAAATATCCTTAATGGTATATGCATTAACCCGGGCTTAGTTAAAGCGAAAGTTGCAATTTGAACAGCTTGCGGGTCTTGGTCACCTGCAAACACCGATTTAGCAGCAATTTCGTGAGAAACCGAGCTTGCTAATTTTAGCTCTAACGCTTCTCTTACAATTGTTCCACTTCCGCAGCAGGGATCAAGAACTCTATCCTCAACAATATTGCGAACGCAAATTTTCACAAGAAGTCTCGCTAGTTCAATCGGGGTGGGATATTGACCCCGGAGTTTTCGAACCGCAACTTCGACAGTAGCTTCTAATATACCTGATAGTTGCGCTTGGTCAACCTCTCCAAGCCGTAGATCTGACAATAAGTGATTAAACTGTTTAAGTTGGCTCCATGTCCGTGCAGTGATTTCAGATAACCCTATGCTCTCTGAAAAAATGGTCCAAAAATTACAGTCCTCAGAAAGCTTTTTAAATAGCTCTAAGGCTTGTAATGGTGTTGTTGTGTCATTGATTGTGGAAACTCTTTGTGCTCTAATATCTTTTTCGCGGAGTATATGAGCAAATAAAATTTTTCCAATCCAATTGGATATTACCGCCTGAGCAAGCACATATTCCATATTACTGCCACCGTATTCAGCTTGATAGCTGTTCCACCATAGAACCATTTTCGAACGCAGGGTACTATTTCGGCGCGAAGCATCAATAAGCGCATCTTTTACCTCACCTGAATTTTCCATAATTAGGGAGGTAACTCCACCACTGCGATAAGCTTCTATAAATGGTCTCCCCTCTAATTGACCACGGTCAAATAAATCGTTTAAGTAATAAAAAATTTCTGTGGCTAATAACTCCCAACGAGAACGATTTTGAAGAACTGCATTTCTAGTAGTAATATCGGAAAGGGTTATCCAAACCTTAGCTCTGTCAAACCCATTGTTAGTAGCATTGCGAACATATAAATGGGCATGTGAAACATTCCATAAAAGAAAGCTATCCAAACCAAGAGCGTTTGCCTTAATTTCCGCATTTTGACGAAATTCGCTATCATTAATGGTTGTATCGGGCATTTTTAATTCCCAACCCTGTAAAATTCGAGCCGTTTCGCGGTCGCCAAATAACAGAACATCAGGAAATAAACTTCCGCCATCGACTTTGATAGTTTGCTCACCGCCTGCATCTTTTATTGATCGGTTATTTGATATGGCTAAAGATTTAATATAGCCAATCAGATCGATTGCCCACGATCTTTCATTATAAGTGGTTGGAAAACTTTTCATGATGCTATACTCGGTACTTCGTTAATTACCGCGTTTACATCAACCATTCCTTTTTTGTTGAGTAGCGGTGAGCCAGCCGCTGGGTTTAATTCTGAGAATAATGGTGCGGGCTGTTGTTTATTTTTGAACGCTTGTTCAACCTCTGCTAGTCGTTCCTTAGCTACATTTATATAGTCTATAAAGCTTTCTTTGAATAAATGCACCTCTTCATTTTTTTCGATACCAATAAAACGGCGTTTTTCAAGGGCGGCGGCAACTAAAAAACTACCACTACCAAACGCGTTATCAAGCACAATATCTCCCTCTTTTGTAAACATGCGGATAAGATATCTCCCAAGCGCAACAGGCTTTTGAGTAGGGTGCCATACGCGGCCGCCTGTCTCACTTTCAGCCGTTTTACAATATAATGTATCTGTTGGAAAGCGCTCACCATCACTCTTTACCTGCACTGGTTTAAAGTCTCCGTAACTCCCAGTAAATTGTGCCTTTCTTACGCCTTTGTCGTAAGGTTCTCCTGGAGACATGACAGGATAATAATTGGGCTGGCTTCCATAAAATATACAAATATCTTCGTGCTGTCGCAATGGTTGCCTACGAGCATTTAAAAAGTTGGTAGGCTTACTCTTTACCCAAACAAATTTATACTTAAACCAGGTCTCATTACTAAGAATTAGTTTTGCTGTAAAAATGCCCTGAGAGGATAATGCAATTACGCCTTTCGGCTTTATTATTCGGCGGTATTCTTTCCAAAGTTCATTCAGAGGTATAACGCTATCCCACTTATTTTGCGTAGTTCCATACGGTAAATCGCATAAAATCATATCGACAGAAGCACTGTCAATTCGTTTCATGACTTCAAGGCAATCGCCATGATAAATCTCCCCACCCCCGTACTTCATCTTAATTTAAATCTCTATCTATTTGTGATGTCAAAATGTTAAAGCTTTTAACTTTTATATCACTGTTCAAAATATGCACCAATTAACGTTTTAATGGGTTTACAAGGTTGCCAACCTAATCATTTGTCTTAATTAACTAATTTTCACCCAAAAAGAATTAGTTAGGTCTTCCCACCTTGAATTTATACAAATGTAAACAAAAGCAAAAAAAATTAGCAAAATATTTAACAGTCCTTTAATTATTGATTAAAAATATTTCAAATATTTATACAGAGTAGGCTTAGAAATAGAAAGCCTTGTGCAAATCTCCATTACTGACAATGTTTTAGCATCATAAAGTTGCTTAGCGGCTAAAGCTGTTTTATAACTTTCATCAGACAGCCCCTTTGGTCTTCCTCCCATTCGTCCTCGAGCCCGAGCGGATTCTAAACCGGCCATAGTCCTTTCCCGAATAATTTCTCTTTCAAATTCTGCAAGGGATGCAAAAATATTAAAAACTAATCTTCCTTGGGCAGTAGTAGTATTTATATTGTCCTGCAAACTGATAAAACCAATTTCCTTTTCTTGAAAACTAGTTATTAAAAATATTAAATCTTTAAGCGAGCGGCCTAACCTGTCGAGTTTCCAAACTACAATTTCATCGCCTTTCCTAACACTATCCCTTAGTTTCCCAAGTTCTGTTCGTTCTATGTTTTTTCCACTTACTTTTTCTTCATAGATAATTTCACAACCATATTTTTTAAGTGCGTCTTTTTGTAAGTCTAAATTCTGATCCTGGGTAGAAACCCTGGCATATCCGATTTTCATAAATTTTAATTTGCCTCTAAAACTAATTAAAACGTTTGACTTTTTACTCAGATTTTATTTACCAGTTTCCTTTACTTAGTGATATTTAAAAAACGAAAAGGGCTGGCTTTTTAAAAAGCCAGCCCCCTGTAAAAAGAGTATCCAAAAAACGCCCGTTATTCTTTACAAAAAAACAATGGCCCGTCCTAAATAGTTTGATTTCTTAAGTTTATTAAAAGATTAATAGCATATTAATTAGTTTTAAAAGCCTTTTTATGCTCTTGTACATCCCAGCTAATACCCCAATATTTTACATATTCAGCCATTGGCATTAAACCCATAACTGCCCTCCTTTTATCAACATTTTCAGGATCTTCGATTGGTAACACATAAAACTTTTTGGTTTTTTCATTCATTCTAAGCTGGCTGCCATAAATTTGTTTTTTACCTTGATATATAGCTACTCTATCTTCAAGCAAGGCAAGATGCTTAGGCATCGCCTTTTTATTTTTAACCGCATTTCGCATTGTTGGTAAGTATTCCGCAATTACTTTTTCATCTGCATGTTGTATTACTAAAAAAAAAGCGGAGTTACCTTTTTCACCAACACTTTCTGGGCCAAGCCAACCATAATGATTTAAAATCAGTTTAACTGCATTTAAATTATTGGAATCAGTTTTGATAATTAAATTGTCAAGGGATTTTACTTCTTTTGAATCTTTTCCATATTGTTGATAAAGAGTATCTAGTTGAAGCCTGTATTTTTGATCATTTTCATATATTGAATCTAATTGGATAACTAGTGGTGTTATAAAAGAAGTTTCTAATTCCTTCTTATTTGACTTAATTTTATCCAAAAGCGACACCCATCTTATATCCTTGTGAAGTGAATTTAGGTCACTATCTTCAATTATGTGACTATAATTGTGATATTTTAATTTTGTTGCAAGTAAAAATAAATAAGTAAATGAACTATCGGGTCGCTTTGCAAGCGCCCAAGAACATGCACCATTATATAGATCATCTGGCGTTTTTTTGCCAAGAGTAAAAGCTTTAGAATAGGTTAGAGCAGAATTAAGATACTCTTTAGATTGATAAAATGAAAAAGCTTTTTTAATTAGGATATCGTAACTCTGGTCAACAGATTGGCATTTCGGTGCAATGCACATTGTAATAAAAATGAAAAGCAAAATACTTCTTTTTAAAAGGGTCATATCTATATTTTTATTTAAAACTGCAAATAATACACTTTACTTTTAATATTTCAACTGTTCAAAAGATTATTAATAAAGAAATCTACCAAGTTTTAAAAATCGAATGATTGCATTATTTACAAAAAACCATTAGCATTGTAGGAAGTTCATAACATTAGTTGACGCTGAACAACAGCCCCATGGCGAAGACAGGGGATGAATTAATTAAATCATCAAATTAATATGAAAACGGAAATGAAAAAAAATCCAACAACAAGATTATCTCTTGAAGATTTTAAAGTTAAAGAGATTACGAACAAGCTAGAAATTGAAAAAATTATGGGTGGACTTTCTGCACCACCTAAAATAACATGTACTGGCGGACGTACATATTATGATTTTGATTAGTAAGTAATTAAAAACTCCCATAATCTCTTCTAATTACTCAGAATGGATTGTGGGAGTTTTAATAAATCAATTTGATAAAATACTTGCTATAATATTAAATCTCAAAATTGAAAAAAGTTTTTTTCGGCAAATTATTAACTATTATAATATTTATTTCAAGTAATTAATATATATATATTTAATGGTCATAATCGTTTCAGAAAGCACCGATGCTTCCACAAATTTTGTCATAGATTGGATTTCTTATTACAAAAAAAAAATTCTACGATTAAATAGAGATGATTTCTTTGATAATAATAGTCATCATATAATGATGGAACTTAGCCCGAACAACAGTTGGCCTAAGTTAAAAATATTGGGTCATGACATTTCGAGTGAAATGAAATCTATATGGTTTAGAAGATCCAGCTATTTTCATTTAGGGAATGATTTATTATCAGAAATTAAAGAAGAAACAACTTTTACTGATGTAAAGAAAAACTTTTATTATGAGTATTTAAATAGCAGTATGTTTTTTTATTCTTGTTTAGAAAAAGGTAAAAAGACTTTGGGTAACTTTAGAAGAGGTAGGCTCAATAAAATTGAAGTTTTAAATTTAGCAAGAGAAAATGGTATAGATATACCGTCCACGATAATTACAAATAAGAAACAAGACGTAAAAATATTTTTAAAGGAACATAAATTTGTTATTACAAAAGCAATTAGCGAAATCTTTGGTATTAAAGTTACAAAAAACGATGAGATAGAATATTATATGAATTATACAGAAGAAATTTCAGACGAAATATTTGCAAGTATGCCAGATTTTTTTTCTCCTTCATTGTTTCAAGAAAAATTGGATAAGGATATAGAGATACGAACTTTCTTCTTAGACGGTATCTGTTACTCAATGGCAATTTTTTCTCAATTAGAGACACAAACAAGTACAGACTTTAGAAAATATTCTAAAAATAGAAATGTGCCATACCAACTTCCGAAAGAGTTAGAAGAAAAAATCAAAATGTTAATGCTAGCTATTGAACTTAATACTGGATCAATAGATTTTGTTAAAACAAATGATGGTCGCTATGTTTTTCTTGAAGTAAACCCAACTGGTCAGTATGGTATGACGTCTGATCCATGTAATTATCAACTCGATAAAAAAATCGCTGAATATTTGATTTCCTATGAATGATAAAGATAACTTTATAAATTTACTTGATACTCAACCTATTTCAAATATTCTAAGGGAACATTTACCA
This sequence comes from Spirosomataceae bacterium, assembly GCA_965248855.1. Classification (GTDB taxonomy): domain Bacteria; phylum Bacteroidota; class Bacteroidia; order Cytophagales; family 172606-1; genus CBDFKQ01. The sequence goes on from CBDFKQ010000015.1 coordinate 6,284, forward strand.
ATTAATTATTTTTTATTTTCGTTGGTAACTAAATATAAGGAGGAGGAGCTATTATACAAAGTGGCATCATCAAGCTCTTTTCATAATACTACAGAATATATTATAATTCCATTTTATAAAAGCCTATCTAATATATTATGACTGCAAACCCCGAGGCTTGGTTTAAATTGTTCGCTTGTTGCATTATTGTTGAAGGAGTTTCGAGTAGCTTAATTTATGACGTTCAACGAAATAAATTTTATGACTTGCCAAATGATTACTTAGATATTCTTTATAGTTCCAAAATAAATGATATTACAACAATAAAAAAAAATTTTGGATATAGTAGCGAGGCAATAGATATTTTTTTTAATAACTTCATTAAGGAAGAGATTGGATTTTATACCAAAAGCCCTAACTCCTTTCCTGAAATAAACCTTACTTGGGATTCGCCTTACCATATAACCAATTCAATAATTGAACTCGATTTCGAGAAGAGTTTTAACTTTGCCAGTGTAATAAGACAATTAGATTCCTTAGCTTGCTATGCAATACAAATACGCCTTTTAAGCATCTTTACTATTGATTTTATCAATGAGTTGGTCGCATATTTCAAAAATTCAAGATTTATGCATATAGAAATTTTGATTCTATATGAAAGTATAAAACTAGAGTCATTAATAGATTTAATTAAAAACGAGGCTAGGTTGTATCGCATTATGATCTATGCAGGCCTTGAAGACAAAATATTATTAAGCGAGCCTATATCAAATAAGTCTATTATACAATTTAGAAAAGACATAAGATTAGATCAAGAAGAAATAATTAACATAGGTCGCTTTACAACCAACGTAGAAATGTTTTCGGAAGCTCAGGAACATAATTTAGGACTTAATAGAAAAGTATGTATTGATAAAAATGGGGAAATTAAAAGTTATTTAAGCCATGATTTTTCTTATGGCAATGTCAATAATGTACCTATAATAGACATAATAAAAAAAAATGAGTTTAGAGAAAAATGGACGATTAAAAATGATAACATTGAAATTTGTATGGATTGTAAATACCGATATGCATGTATAAGTAATTCGGATATAATAGAAAGGGAAGATAAAATTTACAAAACCAATTATTGTAATTATGACCCATATTCTGATAATTTTAATTAGCCTAGTATAGTTAAAATTAATAACTATTAAAAATGAATTTATATAAATATTGATAATCAACTACATGCTATGGTTGATACCATTAAAGTGGTTCTACACGAAAGACATAAAAATATTTATGAAAGAGGTCAAATGATAGATAAGTACAATCTGTTAATGCCTACTTATGATTTCCATTACAAAGCCTTTGAAGAGAATCCAATTGTTATTTAATTAAATATTATTGTTTTTAATTAAGAATATATTATTTTAACTGTTAATCAGTTAAAATAATAAAAAGTCAATTGGAATTTTAACTCTCAATAATTATAAAATACTAATTGAAAAAGAATTTTACGTTTTATCATCAAATGGACCAAGTGGATTGTGGTCCAACATGCCTAAGGATGATTGCCAAACATTATGGAAAGTCATTAGAAATATCTTATTTACGTCAAAATTCTAGTCTTTCGGGAAGTGGGTCTACAATAGGTGGACTTGCTGACGCTGCTGAAAAAATTGGCTTTAGGACCTTGGCCATTAACTCTCAATTTCAAGATTTAGTAAAAAGCATTCCTTTACCCTGCATAGCACATTGGCGTCAACGTCATTATGTTGTGGTTTTTGAAGTTTCTGACGAGTGGATAAAAGTGGCAGATCCTGCTTATGGCATTATAAAATATAAGCCTAAAGAATTTTGCAAGGGGTGGATACCTAAAAAAAACATTTCTGATGAAGATGAGGGGATTTTGCTTTTATTTGAACCAACACCTTTATTTTACGATCAAGAAGGAAAAAATCCAATTGATCGTAAATCGCCATTTAAGTTTTTGCTTAATTATTTTAGGCCATTTCGAGCCTTCTTTATGCAATTGTTCTTGGGTTTATTAGTAGGTAGTTTTGTTCAACTAGCTTTGCCATTTCTTACTCAGCAAATTGTTGATGTTGGAATAAATACAAAGAACTTAAACTTTATTTACTTAATACTTGCAGCCCAATTAATGCTCTTTATCTCACAAACGGGTATTAGCGTCATTCGGAGTTGGATACTTTTAAATATTACCAGTCGGATCAATTTACGTATGCTTTCCGATTTTTTGATCAAATTGATGAACTTACCTATTTCTTTCTTCGATTCAAAAAGCCAAGGTGATTTACTTCAGCGAATTCAAGACCATAATCGAATTCAGTCCTTTCTTTCTGCAACATCATTAGACGTCTTGTTCTCCATTATTCCTTTAATTGCGTTCGGTGCGATTCTATTTTATTTCAATTCAACTCTATTTATAATTTTTTTGTTGGGTTCCGTATTATATATTTTATGGGTATTAGTTTTCATGAAACAAAGAGCTGAGATAGATTACAAGCATTTCGATCAGGCAGGTGAAAACCAAAGCAGTACCATCCAACTTATTAATGGTATGCAGGAAATAAAATTAAATGGGTCGGAAAAGCGAAGAAGATGGGAATGGGAAGCGATTCAAGCAAGATTATTTAAATTAAGTATGAAGAGTCTGGCACTTTCTCAATCGCAAAACGAAGGAGGTCAGTTTATTAACGAAATTAAAAATATTTTAATAAGTTTTGTGGCTGCCCAAAATGTTATAAACGGTCAAATTACTTTTGGAGGAATGCTAGCTATTCAATACATTATTGGCCAAATGAATTTACCGATTAACAATTTTATTATTTTCATTAGAAGTTATCAAGATGCTCAATTGAGTATAGGTCGCCTAGCAGAAATTCATAACAAACCTAATGAGGAATTAATAGATAGTCAATTGGTTAATGTATTACCAAGGAATGAATCAATAAAAATTGACAATATTAGCTTTAGATATGGCAGCAGTTCTTCAGCACTGGTTTTAAAAAATATTAGCTTTACAATACCAGAAGGGAAAGTAACGGCAATTGTTGGTGCAAGCGGAAGCGGAAAAACTACACTCCTTAAATTATTGTTAAAATTTTATGAACCTACGCAAGGGCAAATCATTTTAGGTAATAATACCTTAAAAAATTACGGTTATAATTTTTGGCGCAGCCAATGTAGTGTAGTCATGCAAGAAGGTTTCCTATTTTCAGATTCCATTTCAAGAAATATTAGCGAATCAGATGTAAACGGCCAAGTTGATATGAAGAAGGTACTGGAAGCTGTCGAGGTAGCAAATATTGGCCAATTTATCGAGGACCTTCCAATGGGCTTCAATACCCGAATAGGGGCTAGTGGAATGGGGTTAAGTGGTGGTCAAAAACAACGCATACTTATTGCTAGGGCTGTTTACAAAAATCCAAAGTTCTTATTTTTTGATGAGGCTACAAGCTCTTTGGATGCGAATAATGAAGCCATTATCATGGAGAATTTAGAACGTTTTTTTAAAAATAGAACCGTAGTAGTCGTGGCACATCGCCTAAGCACAGTAAAAAATGCAGATCAAATTATAGTTTTTGACAAAGGCGAAATAGTGGAGATAGGAACCCATGCCGAACTTATTTTAAGTCAAGGCTATTATTTTAGGCTTATTAAAAACCAATTAGAATTGGGTAACTGATGGAAGAGGAAGATATTGATTTCAGAAGTGAAGCTGTGAGGGACTACTTGGAACAAATGCCAAATTGGCTTATTAGATATGGTTCTGCGGTGATTTCTGTTGTTTTGTTCATTGTTATTTCATTAACTTGGGTAATCAAATATCCAACTCTGGTTCATGCTGATTTTAAACTCACTACACGAATAGTACCTAAACTTGTGATAGCGCGAATAGACGGAAGGTTGGAAAGATTATTAGTGACCAACCACCAGATGGTTTCAACTGGTCAAATCTTGGGTTTTTTAGAAAGTACATCAAGACGCGAAGAAGTGTTACAATTAGAGGCTGAATTAGATGTTATTCGAACATTATTCGATAAAGGTCTTTTTAAAAGTTTAGATACCTTAAAGCTTGCATCACATGAGCACCTGGGCGAGGTTCAAATTTCTTATCAGGCATTTAGGCTACAATTTGCTCAACTTAACTCATTATTAGGTAAAGAGTATTTTAATAAAAAAACGGAATTGTTAAAACATGACATTTCTGAGTTAAATGAAATGAACCGTCATCTAAAAAGTCAGTATCAATTATATGAACGGGATGCTAACTTGGCTGAGGAAGAATTTGTAATGAATAAGCAGCTTTTTAAAGAAAAGGTTATAGCTAAAATAGACTTAGACAGGGAGGAAAGTAAAATGTTAGTTAAAAAGCTTCCTTTAAAAACCATTGAGACGTCCATGTTAAATAATTCTACTCAAATTCGTATGAAAGAAAAGGAAATTATTGATTTGGATAAGCAGTTATTTGAACAAAAAGAAAGTTTTCGTCAGTCAATTAACGTTTTAGGGAGTTCTATCTCATCCTGGATGAATCGGTATGTATTGGTTTCGCCTTCCTCAGGTGAACTTCTTTTCTCAAATAATCTTCAAGAAAAGGAAAATATAAAACAGAATAGTGAATTATTTAAAATATTTAAAAAAAAATCAGCGTACATGGGAACATTAATGGTTCCGCAAGACAACTCTGGCAAGATTAAAATGGGTCAGCGTGTTTTAATAAAGTTTCAAAGTTATCCTTTTGAAGAATTTGGGATGGTTGAAGGTATAATTTCATCACTTCCACAACTATCTAGTCAAGACAACAAATTTTTTTTTGCATTAGTTGATTTACCCTATGGTTTAAAAACAAACCACAATAAATTACTTATTTATAATTATGGTATGTCTGCAAATGCAGAAATAGTTACCGAAGACCTTCGGTTAATTGACAGAATTTTTTATACCATACGTAAAATTTTTAATTGAGTTTTAAACTTCTGTAATATTCATTTTTAGATAGTATATTTACAGCATTTTGTCCTTTAAAACATCTTTCTGCATTGATGTAATCATTAATCAAATTAAGTAACTCCAAGTTGATATTATCATATAAACCTTCATTATATCCTGATGATTATATGACTTTTCATTATTTGTACCGCTTCCTTCTTTTACCTAATGCACTATAACAAATCGCTTTTTGTAATGTTTAAATAAATAATAATTACTGTAAACCCGATATCATAACTCACAAGACAATCAAGTTGATTTTATGTCTCCAATGAGCTGTATAGTCCCTAAAAAACTGATAGCGACATCAGGCTCTATAACCTAAATTTCTAGTGATCCAATTTTACAGCCAAGTCAATTAATCTTCTCCAAGATAAAAATCTCAGCTTTTAAGTATGCAACGAATTTTTCCTTATATGAATATGCAAAATTAGGGCATATTTTAATGCTTCGTCATATTTTTCTTCGAACCCCTTTCTAAATTGATAGTATTTATCATCAATGTTTTCAACAGATAGACACGCTTTATATTGGAGAGTATCTCGATTGTAAAAGCCCTACAGTTAGGTTGGGCATATATTCACTTAAAATCAATATGTATTTCATGGAAAAATTTATTTTACACTTTCATTTTCAAGGTAGTACAATTACACATAAATATAAAAAGAGGCTCTCTATAAAAGAAAGAGCCTCTTACCATTATTAGTATCTTAAAGAACTTACCAACTTTTTAAGATGATTGAACAATAATTTAATGTACAATAACTACCTGTTGAGTTTCAAGTAAATAACCATTTTTATATACCTTTAAAGAATATATGCCGTTTTCCAAACCGATTGTATTTATATTTAATGCCCCTTCCTGACTTTTACCACTACGAACCTCCTTACCGAAAGTATTATATAAATGAATTTCGAAGTTTTCTGTAGCCATATTTGACGCCGATGCCTCATTTATATGTGGTGTGTTAGTGTTCGTAATTGGCTCGTTACCTGTAACAGCAGCTTTTTCAATTTTAAACTCATTTTGAGTTGGGTTGGGATAAACTACATAAGCTAATTTCATTGGAATTGAACCGCCACAAAGATTGATTTGTCTGCCTACATAATTCCCTGTACTACAGCTGTTTTTCAACCTTACCTGAACTACGGGGGAATAATTACCACTTGCAGATAAGCTTAACTCTAAATAACGATAACCTTGCCCACCTATATAGTTCCATCCTGATGGAACCACCCATTCGTAACCATTATCAATGTTTATATTGGTATAACTTCCGGCATCAAACCGATAAGCTTCTCCACGAGTTACACAATTTAATTCTCCTGATCCATTATATGGTAATATTTTAATGGTTGGTGTAGGCAAGCCATTGCTAATGGCTACATTTTTAGTGGTTACATACTTGTTGCCACAATTATCCGTAACCGTAGCTGCAATGGAACCTGATCCATTTTGCCCACTACTGGTTGAAACTGTAAAACTTGTTCCTGTTCCTGTGCTTGGAGATATGCCTGCAGATGCCACCCATGATATAGTAGCACCAACTAGTGAGTTTTGAAGGGTATAAGTGGTGGATGTGCCACAAGTAATATCTGCCCCACTGATCGTTCCTACATTAACACTAGGCACTTGTTTTATACCCCTTATTTCGCTTAAAACATAATCAGTGCTTTTTTGTGTAAGGGAAACATGATTTTCATTAGATAATGGCGAATAATACGAATCAAATGGGGTTTCACCTGTACAGACCAAGTTCCTTCCGCTCAAATCTTCACCAAAATCTGGATTGGTCCCTTTAAAGGCTAAAGAGCTTTTAGTTGGGATGAAGGAATGAATGCCAATATTTACATTAAAATGTGTGGAATTTCCAGAACCCAAAAAGCCTAAGGTATGTAATAAACCTGTGGCGAGGGTAACTGCGCCAACTGCATAATCAAGTTTGGGTACATTCGTGAAATCTGATGTTCCTTGATCTGATAAAATTTGTAAGGTGTTAAAGTATCCCCCGGGGCCGTTATCGTAACTATACGTAGTACTAGGGGCAGAACTAAAAACAGAATTACGGTTACGAGGTGCAAAATAACCTTTAAATGTCTCACACCCATTTCCATAGCTTCCACTATATTTTATTGTTGCATCCGCTAATAAATGTTGAGAAAAGTATTTAAATAAAAAGTTCTCAACTGTCCAGAAGCTTTGCATAGTAAGAACCGTTTGACAATCATTTGGAGCAAATTTTGTACTGTTTATACTTCCGTTGGTTAATGCTATTTTCCGTAACTTAGCAGGGTCGTTGGTGGGATTAGGGTAACCTATGTTATTCATTGTCGATACAAATCGATCCCTAAAACCTGGAGCCCCGCTGGCAATAGCTGTTTTTCCTAGTTCATGGTGCAATAAAAGTTGTTTTGCAGCTACACTTCTTATTTTGTTGTCGAGGCTTCTCTTGGCTGCATCATTTCCATTGTCTTCGCCAAAAAACTTTAAAAATGCTTGTGCACCAATCGAAATATTTGCTCCTAAATGTGGTCCATCAAATGATACCCAAAGCCTGCAATTGTGAGTCCATTTCGCCTGCCATATAGGGTCGTTAGGGTTTAAGGCTAATTGCTTTTCCATATATGCCAAAGCATATCGGGAAATAAGGGAACCCATACTAGGTCCTATTATTACAATTTTTTCAGAGCTTCCATTGGCTTTTAGGGTCGCATTTGTATTGCGTATTAATTCAATTAATACCATAGCATTACGTTCCATATAGTCTGTTCCGCCATCTATTTCTTGTCTTTGAGCCGGTGAACCATAAGTAACAGTATTTGGATATCCCATCTGACTACAAATCTGTGCCTGATTCGGATAATTTGCTGGAATTGGACAAGGATAAGTAACTGTGGTAATATTACCGCCCGTAATACGACTATATTGAGGAAAGTTTAATACAACTACATCATATCCGTCCGTACTCCCAATTTCATTGATTTGTGTTTTTCGAAGTCGTTGTCCAAGAAAAACATCCTTTTGATTATTATCTTTATATTTTAAGTACGCTCCATATATAGCAGCACCACTAGTATTGTCTCCAGGATCAAATCCATCTAAAATAATAATTGGTTTCGTTAAATTTTGTTTATTATTAATAGAAGGGCAAACGCCATCAATTCCTTTGTAATAATACGTAACTTCTCCCAATCCAGGATAAGCAGCTGGTTCATTATATCCTTGAAAAATTTCTGTGCTTATTAAAGGCGCATCTTTATCACATGGGATAGAATTTACATCTGATTCATAATTTATTCCATCAGTTGTCCTGATATATGTTCCAGCCTTGGATAATAATTTTACCTGTGCCCAGGAATATGATAAATTAATGAATAAAAAAAACGCTAAAAATAAGATATTTTTCATTTGCTTTAAATTAATTATTTATTTTGAAAGTCGAACCGTCCGTTAGATATAGTAATTGTCTTTTTAGTATTTGGGTTATAACAGGTAAACTCAAATGTCCCTGATATTGCATTAATTAAGGTATCAGCCTTTGTTATTATTACCTGACCTTTATAATTAGTATTCGTAGCATAATTATGCACATTATCATAATAAGAGCCATAATTTAAAGGTATAGTATTCGGATAATACCCTGTATTGTTCGAAAGGTTATATATACCTGTTTTATAAACTTTTCGTATAAAAATTTGAATATTCTCTCCATCTGACCTATTGCCATTTAGCCAGATATTATTTCTAAGGGTGTCATTATAAGCAAACTGATATCCACCATCAATAACCTTTATTTTATATCCATTGCCAAGGTATTTACCACCATTAGCAACCCATGGCTGTCCATTCACTAAACATCCAAAGGTATTTGCTCCGTTTTGAGTAACAGGTGGTAAAGCGTCTACTTCATTCCTTTTACAACTATTAAATAAGAAGAAACAAATAATAATAATTAAGCCGTTTTTTTTCATAATAATAAATTATTTAAATGTATTTTCAAGAACAGGCCTTAACTGCGAATAATCATACAAAGACCCATTGAATGAAATCTTTTTTTTGGAATGTTCTTTTCTCCAAATCACTAATCCGGATACCAACGCCCCAAGGTAGAGCCCTCCTGCGCCTCCCAAAATAGTTGTAAAGTCCTTCCCTAAACTAGGAGACCAACCGTAGCCCGTATTGGTAGGCGGCTCGTAAGTATTATTTACCAGCCAAGCGGAAGCAATACCCAAGGGTACGGAAATTATTAATGAGGTTTGAATATGTTTAAATTTTCTAACAACGATAATTTTACTTATGTTTTTTACATAAGCATTTACGGTGTCCTTTAAAACTATTAAAGAAATGGTAGAATCTTGAAACCCAACCAATTTCCCTTTAATCCTCTTTCCATCAATGTAAAGTATTTTGACTTTATAGATCTTTTTTTTATCTATGTTTTGAGCCAAAACAACAGGTACATAAAATGCATTTAGTAGTATTAATAAAATAATTTTTGTTTTCATGTTACTCTTTCTTTAATTAATTGTCTTATACTAAATTATATCACTCCTAACTTAGCATAAGTAATTTGAGTCGAATTATCAGAAAATGTGACTTTTATAACCAATGTTTTAAGCCCTGGGGTATTAAAAGTAAGGCTGCTTAAATTACCATTCGGGATAAGTGTTATATTTTGGTTGTTGTCTCCTGTTATTTGAATGTTTGTGATTGCTAATGGAATATTATACCAAATAAGATCCCTGGGGAATTTAAAAAACTTGGTTCCCTGTCTTGTCCTCCCAATCACAGGCGATGATACTAAAACCTTTTTAGTAAGGTAAGGTGAACTTGTCCGATTTGCAACATCATAAACCAAGCCGTTTTGCACACTCAGTTGATTATTGATTACAGCATTAGTATCTATTACAGTGATATTATAATATAGTAAACCTATTGGGATAGTATCTACACCTGAATGCTTATTAACAAGAATTCTCATTACGCTAGGAGATGGAAGTGTAGTTGTATCATAACTAGCACGAAATATTTCACTATGTGCTTGCAGGTAGTGAGAATTAAAAGAAGTATCTATCTTACCGTTTTGTCCAAATGTATGTAACGAGGCCCAGGGAGAAACCCTATCATATAAAAGTTTATTGGGAATTTGGGATTTATCTAGATTTTGAAAGATGTAATCTGCTTTTTTAGTAAATGTACTGGTATCAGGTGGTGTTACTTGCGTATAAGTAATCACAATTTTAGGCCTTATAGCAGTATTGGCATGGTCTGAACTTGCATAATTTCTGCTTTCATAAGTGATTTCATTTTCAAGCAGCATCATCATACCAAAGTTTGTACTAGGATTAAGTACCATATCCTGGATCATTGAAGTTAAACTTACTGTTATATTTTCAGTGGCAGATGCAGAAGCAGGAACATAAACCCTGTTAACAGTTGTTGAGGTAGGTTGTGTATCCCAAGTTACAGCAGTAGGGCTCCATGCCGTAGTAACTTTTTGTAAAAAAAAGGCATTTGTACCTGTATTGCTTCCCGGTCCGCTCGTAGCAGTGGGATCGCTATATAAAAATAAATTTGCACTTTGAATGGTCGCATTAACAGGTATAGCCGTTAAATCAAAACGTAACAGATTTCGGTAAGTTATTTGTTGGCTCGAATGTGTCCATGCAGTCGCATCAATCCGTGGATATGAATTATAATTCGTAGTTTGCAAATAGGCTTCACTTGGTAGATTAAGGCTTTTTGTTAAGGTAGCATCAGTCCAGGAAGCTCCGGCAGAAATTGTTGTTGTTACCTGTGCCCGGCTTATATTAATATAAAAGAAAAAGAGCAGGATTGATATCCAAATTGGGGTGTGAGTAGTTTTCATAAAGCTTGTATAAGGTGAAACAAATAATGTTTATAGATTTTTAAAATGATTTTAATTAAAAATCAAGTTCCTTGTCTTCGGTTGATAAAGTTGATGTTGTGAGGGATTGGCTCTTTTTAAAATGTTGGTCCTTTTGCTTTTTAGTATCAGCTCTGGTTGCTAAATACAAACTAAATTGCTCCTTTGATAAAATAGCAGAAAGCTTTTGCCTTGCCTGTTCGTTAACTTTATCTAAAGAACCATTGTTTTTGCCGGCTTTAGTAAGGTTAGTGAACCTATCATCCAAAAGCTGATGTACTTGTTGAGCTTGCTTAGGGGATAATGATAATTCCCGTTGCATCCTCTCGGTCATTGCCGAAGCTTTTTCTTTGTGCGACGGAGTTTTAAGGGTGTCCGACTGTGCAAAAAGAGGGCAAATGGCAAGAAATAACATACCATTCAATAGAATGATTTTTGGAAGTGTGAGCATAATATAGTTTTAAAATTAAAAAAATATTTTATGTTCCGGGTTGATCGAAACTTTTGTTTAATATTTGTCCTGAAACAGATATTGCGGCAAATACACTCCTTGAACTAAAAATTATACTAATAATAAATTAAAGGTCTTTAAGAAGCACTGTAAATTTAAGTGCTATTTGTTAAAAGCAACATTAAATATTATTAATATTGAAAAATTAAACGGCTTATTTAGAAGTAAATTAAATATTAACACTGAATAATATACAGATTATTAATAAGACTGAGTTTTTTCAAAACGTGACAAAATATTTTCAATTTTTAAAATAACTGGTCAAAAGATTTTAAACTACCTTATACAAAGATAATAAATTAATTATATATTTAAATAAATCTAAAAAAATTAATTAAAGTCTTAAAAAAATTAAAATGGCATTTTAATAACCACAAATCCAATAATACTTAATAATAATTTCCAAATTAATTTTTTTCTGAAAGTAAGTAAAAATAAACGGGCGTTTTTACCCGCATTTTTGCTAAGAGGCAACTTTTTTAAAAGTTGCCTCTTAGCATTTTTTAAAGGCCATCAAGTTAACGTAACTGGTAATCAAATCAATGTAAAACTGTATTAGTTTTAATTAACTTCTAGGTGCAGAATTAAAAATTTATGAAAATTAGATATGCCAGGGTCTTAACCCAAGACCAGAATCTAGATTTACAAAAAGACGCACTGAAAAAATATGTTTGTGAAGAAAAAATCTAAAAATGCTTAACAATTTTTATTCAATTCTATTAATTTAGAAAAATAATCACATTTTTTTTTTCACCCCATTATTAAAATGATATATAATACTAATATTTTTATCCATTGGGCTGGACTCCTCACATTTATTGTGTTGTGGAAGTAATAATAGCTTATTAAAAGCTCCTATAATTTCCGATGTATTTTTTGTTTTATAAAAAGCAAAAGAATTTCTATTTTTTATATGTTTTGGGATATTTGTTATATCATTTGCCAAGCCTACATACCATTCGATTCCGGGCATAAAAGCTTTTAACTCCACAAGCCGAATTTGCTTATATAAGCCAAGGCTAAAATGGGTATTATCCATAAATTTACTAATGAAATTATAAAATTTATATCATGCCTTATTTAAATTGGAAATAAAGCTAAGTTGTGGGTTAGTGATGCGCAATATAATAAGCTTAATGAAAAGATAAATATTTATACATAATGTTTTTAAAGATTTCTTGAAAAAAAATCTTAATTCGGCTCTATTATTAATTATTTATTTAATAAATAAATAATTAATGTTATTATAAGTAAATAATATGGGGTTAACTTTTGTATGCAGGCTTTCCACCTGTTATGTATCCAGCTTTTTCAGGCCTTAAACCCCACCTTTGCCATTTTCTTTACCTCCAGGCTTGCCAGGCCAAAATCTTCCACCACCTTTCCTTCCACCAGATACACCCCCGGGCCCTGAAATGGATATTGCATATACGATTCGGTAAAATGTATCGTATCAAAAAAATCACCGTTCGCATCGATGAAACAACCGAAGCCCATTGGCTTGCCTGTTTTTGTCCTGAGAGATTTAACAGTCACAAAAATACCCATCATCCTAAGTGTTTTCCCCAAATGGTTAATTAAATCTTCCGCCATCACATCGCCCACCCATTTGGTACAAAGCATCTTCCGTTTTTTTTCCGATCCCCGGTATTTTTTTTATTGGTAATGGATCCAGAAAATGATGCACTTCCGGAGCCAACACCTGTAACTCACCGTTGGGCTTCGCCTGACCGGTCGCTATTTTAGAAACTGTTTTATTGGGGGAAAGGCCAAAACTTACAGGCAGATGCGTTTCTTTCATAATCTTTTGCCTGAGTTCATGCGTCCATTTATAAGTGCCGATATATTTATCCATCCCGGATACATCTATATAATGCTCATCTATGGAAGTCTTTTCAAAAACAGGTGCTTTATCTGCAATTACCCGGGTAACCATTTTGGAATAATCGGAATAAGAATCCATATCCCCTTTTACAACAACAGCTTCAGGGCATAGTTGCCTGGCCAGTTTCATGGGCATGGCAGAATGAATACCAAACTTTCTGGTTTCATAAGAGCAGCTTGCTACCACTGCACGATCTGAAAAGCCACCCACCAGCACGGGCATACCTGCGAGCTTGGGATTTTTAAACCTTTCCACAGACACAAAAAATGTATCCATGTCCATATGAACAATTTGCCTATCTGGAAACAATTTAATTTAATATTTAAACACAATGCAAAAATTACAATTTTTATTTAAAAATACTAAACATATTTTTGATGTTTTTAACCTAATGAAAAATAATTAAATATATATTTAATTATTTTCTTTTTGTTGAAGTTATGAATGGAATAATTTCTAATTGGTTATTGATAGAAAAACAGAAGAATATTTATCTTTTATACAATCGAGTCAGCCGGATAAAGTATTTTTTTATTTTAATATTGATATTGAATTCTAATGGCTTGCAAATCCAATCTATTTTTTTTTAATTGTGTTAAATAAGAACCAGATTAAATGAAAATTAAAAATGCATATACAAGGAAAGAGATATCAGAGATGTATGGTATGCACCTGACAACCTTAAAAAGACGCCTGTATACCTTTTGGGGTGCAGGAGCCGAAGAAGAAAACGAAGCAGTACGCTTATTTTTAAATGACCGGCGTAAAGTATTCCGTAAGGACTTTGAAATAATAAAAAAGATACTCAAGAAAGCCTACGGCTTTGAGCCCCTTGAAGAAAAAGTAGATAAATAAAAAAAACATCTCACAATATTTGGCAACATTTAAATAGATTTCGATAGAACTCAACTAGTGGCCAAGCACAATAAGACAACAACTCGCTACATTTCGATATATTTCCCATATTAAAATTCAATAAATGCCTAAATAATGCCTAATTAATGCTTTATTTATCCCTAATTAATGCCTACATATACTAGAATTAGCCCTAAGAATTCCTAGAAATAATAAAGTTTTTATATTCCTGATAGAGAAAATTATAAAGCAAACCTTTTGTTAGCTCGCTAAATTGAAAAGACAATAATTTTTCACTCAAAAAAGCTTAACTGCCCGGGTCTTGGCATTCATTAACCGGTTCAAAAAAGGATCCCATCTGCACCCTTAAATTATGTTCAAAGAATTCAATGGCCCTTTCAAAATACTTTTTTTTACTGGATAAGAACCTGATACCTTTCTTACCTTCTAAAAGATCAGCACGGAAACGATAAACAGTCCCTTGCGGAAAAGCATCACGAAGATTTTTATTACACCTTACATATAAGCCGCCTATTTCTTTTTGTGAATCAATAGGTAAGACTTTTAATCGCATAGCCTTACTTTCCTTAACAGAAACAGCAAATACAACAGGGTATTGTTTAAGGCTTTTCATTAATATGAAATTTTTAAGGTAATAAGTATAATATATCGTTTTTAATATCATATAACAACATTATTTAATAATAATAAAATAATCTACTTAATTATTTGGGAGTAAAAGAGAGTATGTTTATCCTATAAATATTAAAAATAAAAGCAACAGGGAGTAAAAGAGAGTATGTTTGAGAATCCGCCCAGTTTAATATTTGTTTTAGTCTTATTTTGATTCTTTTTCAAGTCTCTTTCTATAGAATGCAGACATTCTGTCATTAAAAATCTCTAAAAATTCAAAAATTAACCCTTTTTTATTTATAAATGATTTATTGTTTAAAATTGTATTACATATTGTTACAATTGAAAGGCTTAATAACTAATTAATAACTAATGTTTTATATTGTATTTTCTGGAGTAAAAGAGAGTATGTTTGGGAGTAAAAGAGAGTATGTTTAGGAGTAAAAGAGAGTATCTATAGGGAGTAAAAGAGAGGGATCTGTTGTAACTATCAATCAAAGAAGGAGTAAAAGAGAGCATGTTAATTAGAAAATTAAATATTAACAGAGAATGCTTTTAAAATAGCTCCTATTACATAATCTGGTTTTGAAAAAATTTCCTTGACCTTACCATCATTCAAATATCCATCAACTTCTACTATAACTGAAAGTAACTTTGTTAATACAGAATATTCATTTGCGTTAAGGATTCCTTTTATTTTTTCTAAATGTTTTTCTTCGCATTTAAAATGTGCTCTCAATAGATATATTATTTGATCTTTCTTTTTTTGAAATTCTAATAGTTTTTGTTCGCTTTGTTTTTTGCTTAAAATTTTAAATTTGACATGGGTTATAGTATTGCCTTGCTTTTTGGGTTTTAAAAATTCAAAAGATATATCTGAAATTTCTTTTAGTTCCTTCATGGCTCTATCTATTACATTAACTTTAACGTCTTTAAATGCCTTATACTTTTCTTCTAACTTAAGATATTCCCTAAAGTCCTTATAAGGCATTACGAACACCTCTTGATCAGCCCATCGGCATAATAAAATATACATTAATGAAGTGTATAAACTTTTTGTTTTAAAAGGAATACTAGGATCAATCTTTGAATATCCATATGTCAAGTCCATTAATAAATGAGCTACTTCTTTATTAATTCTTATCCTAGCAGTCTTTCTATATGATTCGTTTTCATTTGTTATATAAACATCGGATATTAATCCAGATCTTAATTTCCCTCCCTGATCATCAAGCTTGATAAAAACTTCCTGCATAGCATATAAGGCAGTTTCTATATCATTATAGTTTTGTGAAAATCCTGTTAAGCTTTTAAATGGAAGGGTAATTACTAAAGACTCGAAAGGACTTGGTTCAAACAAATCCAATTGTTGTATAGTGCTCCCCTTGGAATACCTTTCAAGATCAGGCTGAATGGCTTCCAGAATCTTCATCATTATTCTGATTTGATTATTATTTTGATAAATATTGCCTAGTCTAGTAATTCGATTTGATTTCCGAATAATAGTAGGCTTGGAAGTATCAACTTCTGATTCATTTTTTTTCTTTGCCATATAGTTATCAAGATTAAAGCAAAAATTTTTTATTTATCAATTATGAATTTATTGGTTAAGAATCCAATAAATCATTTGACTTCTTTTTGAATTTCCCTTTTTACTTTTTCCTTAATTGCCTCTAAAATAAAATCGTGAATCGATACCTTATCTCTTACAGGCCTTCTTTTTCTAATTTCATTAATTTGGTCAATCTCACTTTGATAAAGTTTAACATTCATTCCTTTTAGTTTATCTTCTTCTATAAGTTCGGCTTGTTCTTTTGTAGTTGAACCACCTTTCTTTATAAACTCATTTATTATTTTTTCTGATTTAATATCTGATTTTTCAGATTCTGTTTTTTGTTTTTTGTTTAAAACTGTTATAGCCATAATTAAAATATTTAATCGAAAAATATAAGTACTGTTATTGATACTATTTTTAGTGCTGTTAAAGGTACTGTTTTTAGTACTAATTAAGGTACTATTTTTTATACTATTTCATTAGTTAAAACATTTTCAAAAATCATTTCAAACAATGTTTTCAATTCTAAAATGGCTTTTTCATCCGTTGGCTTATTAAACTCAATGACGCCCAATCCGAAACTAGCTGCATTCGAAAAAACCTTTCTATTAATTATTGGAGCGGGAAGATATTTAATAACCTCAGATTGAGCTAAGAATGTAGCTGCGTCTATATTATCAGCGCCTTTAACATCGGCTCTATTTAAAAAAGAAAATGCTTTTAGATTGGGGCGAACTATCTTTATTTCAGAAACAAGATTTTCAAC
>CBDFKQ010000016.1:0-44139 GCA_965248855.1 Spirosomataceae bacterium
TTATACGTTATTAAACACAAATAAAATTTCAATAACCTATATTTGCAGTTATAAATTAAAATATTATCTATTTTTTTTATAAATATATTTAATATATAACAAAATTAATACCATTTAAATTATAAAAACATTAAAATTCAATTAAAATAAATCATTTACAATACAATGAGCAAAGGATTACCAAAAAGAAGTGAAGATTTTTCGGCGTGGTATAACGAATTGGTTAAAAAAGCTGATCTGGCAGAAAGTTCTGCAGTTAGAGGTTGTATGATTATAAAACCTTACGGCTATGCTATATGGGAGAAAATGCAATCTCAATTAGATAAAATGTTTAAAGAAACAGGTCATTCTAATGCATATTTTCCACTATTTATACCAAAATCTTTTTTAAGTAAAGAAGCCAGTCATGTTGATGGCTTTGCAAAGGAATGTGCAGTAGTAACACATTATCGATTAAAAAACGACCCAAACGGGAAAGGTGTAATTGTTGACCCCGATGCAAAGTTGGAAGAAGAATTAATCGTGAGGCCAACTTCGGAAACCATTATTTGGAGTACTTTTAAAACGTGGATACAATCCTATCGTGATTTGCCCTTACTGATAAACCAATGGGCAAATGTGGTAAGATGGGAAATGAGAACCAGATTATTTTTGCGAACTACCGAATTTCTATGGCAGGAAGGCCACACAGCACATGCTACAAGGCAGGAAGCTGTTGATGAAACTTTGCAAATGCTTGAAATTTATTTTGAATTTGCCGAAAATTTTATGGCTGTTCCTGTTGTAAAAGGAATTAAAACAGTTAATGAACGATTTGCCGGGGCGGAGGATACTTATTGTATTGAGGCCTTGATGCAAGATGGAAAAGCATTGCAGGCAGGTACTTCACACTTTTTAGGTCAAAATTTTGCAAAAGCTTTCGATGTTAAATTTTCGAACCGCGAAAACAAACTTGAGGAAGTTTGGGGAACATCGTGGGGAGTAAGTACACGTTTAATGGGGGCCTTGATAATGGCACATTCAGATGATGAAGGATTGGTATTGCCCCCTAAGTTAGCACCTATACAAATTGTTATCGTACCTATTATAAAAACACAGGAACAACTTGATTTAATTTTTGATAAAATAAATCCGATAAAAAAAGAATTAATGGCCCTAGGCTATTCTGTTAAGTTTGATGACAGAGATTCGTTTAGCCCCGGTTTTAAATTTGCCGAATGGGAATTAAAAGGCGTGCCATTAAGGATTGCTGTCGGACCAAGGGATTTGGAAAATAATACTGTTGAAATTGCAAGGCGAGATACTAAAGTAAAAGCCACATATTCTTTTGATGGACAACTTGTATTAACAATTCAAAATCTTTTAAATGAAATTCAAGAAAATATTTATTTAAAAGCTTTAAATTTTAGAAAAAGTTTTACTCACAAAGTTGAAACCTACGATGAATTTAAACAAAAATTAGATGAAGGAGGATTTGTGTTGGCTCACTGGGATGGAACAACCGAAACAGAAGAAAAAATCAAAGAAGAAACTAAAGCAACTATTCGTTGCATACCAATTGATGCACCATATGAAGATGGAAAATGTATATTTTCGGGTAAAGTTTCTGAGAGGAGGGTAATTTTTGCAAGAGCCTATTAGAAAAAAGAAATTTTTTCTTTTTCTATCTTATTAATCAATATTTAACAAATTTACTTTTTAAATCTTAACGATTATTTGATTTTTTTTTGAAAAGAAGAAGTTTTATTTAGAAATGCTTTAAATTATGAATATACTGATATAAATAAAATCATAATCTATAAAGATATCTGAATAAGCATTGCTAATCATGTCTTTTGACAGCTCAAACCATATATTGTGAGAGTATTACCTAAAATAGAAAAAAAGATAATTTAGAAAGCACTTGATACGTGACACGTTTCACAATATATTTGTATTGTGATCATAAGTTTTAAACATAAGGGACTTAAAAACTACTTTGAAAAAGGAGATGATTCTAAGTTGCCCGCGATCCATCTTGAAAGGATATCTGATATTCTTGCTCTTTTAAATTCAGCAAGTTCAATTAAAGATTAATGGTTCCAACTTTCAAAACTCATCAGCTAAAAGGAAGCAGGAAAGGAACTTGGTCAATGACTGTACAAGCTATTTGGAGAATTACATTCAATATTGAAAATGATAAGGTTGAAGTCATTTCAATTGAAGACGTTCATTACGAAGATTACCATTAAAAAAACAAATATGATACAACATAACGCACCACATCCGGGAAGAATTTTAAGGTATCATGTTGATGCAACCAAAAAAACCGTTACCAATGTTGCAAAAGGACTTGGTATAAGCAGAAAGGTTTTATCTGATATTTTAAACGGCAAGGCCGGGATATCCGCAGAGATGGCAATAAGGTTATCTAAAGCTTTTCATACTTCACCTGAACTCTGGGTAAATTTGCAATCTAATTTTGAACTATCCAAAGCAGTAAAGTCGGTGGACACTTCTTGTGTTGAAGAGTTTGAACAAGTGGAACCTTAGATATAAATTGAGTTTGATAAAAGGATGGAAAATTCTGAAGAAATAATATTCTTAATTAATACTTACCTCAAAGTAAATAGTCCGAATTCATAGGATAGTAATAAGTTTCTTTATGATCTTCAGAACCATGAATGTAGAAATGCATAGAAAGAGTATTTTTATCAATTACAGATATCAGAAGAAAAATATGTTCCCAAGGGAATACTTACTAATTGTAGAATGATATAAGGACTAAATTATTTAATTTTAAAAATGGTTTTTCTTTTTTGACTTATTGATTGCAGTTATTTACCTAACTTCAAAAATATACCCTGATAAAGGAGGTATATAAGTTGATACTCCTTCACGAAACTGAACTTCTTCTATTCTTTTATTGCTCAATAAATCTGTAAGAACATATCTTTTATTTTCTGACAACCCTGTTTCGATCCATAATCCTGCAGGTATATGTACGTTTACTTTTTTAGGTTTTATATCAAAGTTTACCATTATCAATAATTTTTGACTTCTGGTATATCTTAAATATGTATAAACAGTGTTAGTGTCATAATTTGGTTGATTTTTATTTAAATGTTGTAAATCGAGTAATTTTCCCAATCTAATGGCATCACTGTTTCTGCAGGTGTTAAATAAATTTGAATAAAAAACCGTTAATTTTTTTTGATCTTCACTTAATTTTTCCCCATCAAATTTCCCTTCGTTCATCCATTTTTGATGTTCAGGTAAGCCCCAATAATCAAAAATTGTTGTTCTTCCGTCTTCTCCACTAAAACCCTCATGTCCAACGCCCTGCTCACCTACTTCCTGCCCCGAATATAACATTATCGGTCCTGAGTTTAATGTTGATGTAACAATCATCATGGGTATTCCTTTTTTTGGATCGCTTGCAAAATCTCTTGATGCTACCCGCTGTTCGTCATGATTTTCTATAAACCTCAGCATATTACTATTTATTCCCTGAAGGTTTTGCCAGCATACAGAAATTTCGTCAGCGTTTGCCCTGCCTTGTATAACAGCCTTTAAAGTATCATAAAGGCCGACTTTATCATACAAAAAATTAAATTTCCCTTTTGTAATATAATTTTTGTATTCTTTAGGATTATAAATCTCGGCAATAAAAATAATGTCTTTATTTATTTCATGTACTTGTGGTATTACCCAATTCCAAAATTCGACAGGTACCATTTCAACCATATCACACCTAAAGCCATCAACATTTTTCTTCGCCCAAAAAATTAAAATGTCTTTCATTTTAAACCATGTATCGGGTGTTGGATTAAAATGTTTCTCACCGCCATGTTGAAAGTCGATACCATAATTTAATTTTACAGTTTCATACCAATCGTTAACTGTAGGTGTTGGGTTCATTTGGTCGTTACCGGTTGCTTTTGCCGGAAATTCATAAAATTTATCATCCCGGCCATTTAAATGAAGGTTAGGAATATTATTTTTTATGGGAACTACAAATGCTTTTCCTGGGAAATAATAAAAATTATTATTAGGTAAAAAAGATTTGGTTTTATCATCTTTCTCACCAAGGTTTATAACATTGAAGGGTTTAGAATCGGAATGATATCCTCTTGCAACATGATTGGGAACAAAATCAATGATTACTTTTAAATTATTGCGATGGGTACGTGCAACAAGTTCTTCAAATTCCTGCATTCTTGCTCTTACATTTACCGCTAAATCAGGATCAACATCATAATAATCTTTAATTGCATAAGGCGAGCCTGCAAGGCCCTTTACAATATCGGGATCGTCTTTTTTAATGTCATATTTTTTATAATTTGTTACAGTTGCATGTTCAATTATTCCTGTATAAAAAACGTGGGTAAATCCCATTGTTTTTATATGAACAAGGGCAGTATCAGTAATATCATTAAATTTTCCGCAACCATTTTCTTCGATGGTGCCCCAGGTTTTATTTTTAGTTTGTCTGTTTCCAAATAACCTTGGTAAAAGTTGATATATAATTAATTTATTGTCTTTGATATCTTCTTTAAGTAAAAAATTCCTTTCATCATCCAGTTGATTAGAATCGGTATTCATATTCTTGCACGAAATAAATAATGTTTGATATACTAATAAAATAAAAAAAATATTTTTAAGCTTCATATTTACCGGTTAAAAATGATTAAAGATGGCAATGATAAAAATTTAAATAACCGGTTTTAAGAAAGGGTTTGCAAATAAAATTATTTGTAAAGTTTATTTGCAAATAAATAAAATTATAAAATTTATTATACGACATAATTTATTTTTTGGCTGAAAAATAAATTTTATAGTAACAAAAAAAATAATTATTTTTTTTAATCATATTTTAATTTTCTTTTAATAAGGTTTTAATTGATTAAAACCATATTTGAGTGTAGAAAATGTAAAATGATTAAGTAATATAATTATTTTTTTTATTTCTTTAAATAAAACGAAATTATAAAGCTATCAATATAAACATAAAATTATAAAAATTTTGTACTGAGGTTAAATATGGAAAAAGCTTTCGTCTCTGTCGAGAGCCTTTTTTTTGCCTTTATAAAAATACATTTTTTATAAACCTTTACTTTATAATTAATAAATTACATTTGGAAAACCCCTTTAAAATCATGAGGATATTAGTTGTTGAAGACGAGCCCAAAGTAGCATCATTTATTAAAAAAGGACTTGAAGAACAGGCTTATGAGGTTGAAGTTGCTTATGATGGTTTTATTGGCCAAAAAATGGCACTCAGTAATCCATATGATATTATATTATTGGATATCAACCTCCCGCAAATAAATGGTTTTGAAGTTTGTAAGAATATAAGGAGTAATAATGTTAAAACTCCCGTTTTAATGCTTACTGCTTTTGGAACTACCGATTATAAAATAACCGGTTTTGATAACGGTGCAGATGATTATTTAGTAAAACCATTTGAATTTAGAGAGTTACTTGCCCGCATAAAAGCGTTGCATAAAAGAGCTTCAGATTCATCTACTCATAATAACATTCTTAAAGTGGCCGATTTAATTTTAAATAATGATGAAAAATCTGTAAAACGGGCAGGAAAAGTAATTGAACTTACTGCAAAAGAATTTGCATTGCTCGATTATCTGATAAGGAATAAAGGAAAGGTAGTTTCGCGTGTAGATATTGCCGAAAAAGTTTGGGAGATAACTTTTGATACAGGCACCAACGTAATAGATGTATATGTTAATTTTCTAAGAAAAAAAATTGATAAAGATTTTCCTAAAAAATTAATTCATACAGTAGTGGGAATGGGATATATTTTGAAGGAAGAATGATAGTTTATTTTAATTTATAACCGGTACTGCTTTTCAGCCAGATTTCCCGGCAGGTCGCTCGCCTGAATAATTATTTTATCCCCATCTAAATTGTCATTTTCTTTTACAATAGTATACAGCCAGTAATCACCTTGGTTGAATGCATGGCCTCTCTCCAGTAAAGCACCATCTTGATTATAAATATTTATTTTAACAAATTTTACTTTAAAATCATCTATAACTTTTACTCTTATAGTATCACCTATTCTGCCCTGGTAGTTTGTCAGATCGATTTCAGATATATCGGGTGCATTGAGAAAGTCGGCAACCGCAATGGTGTAAGCGGTTTTAAAATTATTATCAACACCTTTTTCATAAACAGATTTAATGTTGCTGTCAAGCATTTGGGTTTTGGCATAAATCATTGCTTGTTGTAAATGATTTTGAGCTTCATTTTTATTATCAGAATCTGTGTTCTCTTCAAATTCATCAAATAATTTTTCTAATTTTCGTCTAAAAACTATTGCAGATTCATTTTCACCATTCGAAGTTTTCCAAATAACTTTATTACTTATTTCCGACATAAAATCTTACAGTTATTATAAACATTAAAAATATTGAATAACGATTTAAACAGAATTTTAGAAAATATAATTAATATTTTCTAAAATATAAAATAATTAATTTCTTCTTATCTGTTTAATTATTGAATCGTATTAAATATATTAAAAAAAAAGCCTTTCATTTAATGAAAGGCTTTTTTTTAATATATTAATTATCCTATCCTAAATAAGGTTTTAATGCTTTGCTTCTGGAGGTATGACGCAGGCGTCTGATTGCTTTTTCTTTTATCTGCCTTACTCTCTCACGGGTTAAATTAAACTTTTCACCAATTTCTTCAAGAGTCATAGTGTGCTCTCCATTTAAACCAAAATACAAAGTAACAACGTCAGCTTCTCTTTGAGTAAGTGTGGATAATGCTCTTTGTACTTCCCTACGTAATGAATCATTTATTAAGCCTGCATCAGGGGTGTCTTCACTATCGTTTTCTAGAACATCCAATAAACTATTTTCTTCACCCTGAACGAAAGGTGCATCCATAGAAATATGTCGCCCAGAAATTTTAAGTGTATCTACAACTTCGGAAGTACTTACTTCCAAAACTTCTGCCAATTCATCCGGAGATGGTTCACGTTCAAATTTTTGTTCTAATTCACTAAATGTTTTTGATATTTTATTTAACGAACCTACCCTGTTCAATGGTAAACGTACAATACGTGATTGTTCTGCCAAAGCTTGTAAAATGGATTGACGAATCCACCAAACAGCATATGATATAAATTTAAAACCTCTTGTTTCATCAAAGCGTTGTGCTGCTTTTATCAAGCCTAAATTACCTTCGTTAATAAGGTCTCCTAGAGATAAACCCTGGTTTTGATATTGCTTGGCAACAGATACAACGAAACGCAAATTAGCTTTTGTTAATTTTTCAAGTGCCAATTGGTCCCCTTCCCGAATTCTTTTCGCAAGTTCTACTTCTTCGTCGGGAGTAAGCAAATCAACTTTACCGATCTCCTGAAGGTATTTATCCAGGGATTGACTTTCACGGTTAGTGATTTGCTTACTGATTTTTAGTTGTCTCATTTTTTTCTATGTTTATCTACTATGTAATTACCTATTTCTCAAACCTTTCTGAGAATAAAACCAAATTATATTATATTAAGTTTCTTTATTAAACGAAGCATTTAAATTAATAATACAATAATATAAAAATTAATCAGATTTAGTTACATTTAGTAACCCATTAAACCGGATTAATTTTTATATTTATTTTATTTTAAATAAGTTTTGTTTGCAGCAAAAATTAAGCCGTTTTTTCTGGTTTAGGCAATAAAGTTTTACGCGACAGTCTGTATTTTCCGGTTTTTTTATCTACTTCAATTAATTTTACTTTTATTTCTTCACCTGCTTCAAGTACACCGTCCATTGTTTCTAAGCGCTCCCATTTAATTTCTGAAATATGAAGCAAACCATCTTTACCCGGCATAAATTCAACAAAAGCTCCAAAAGGCATAATTGATTTAACAATTCCATCATATACTTCTCCAACTTCCGGTATGGCTACAATGTTTTTTACTCTTCCAACTGCCTTATCCATCGACTCCTGATTGGTAGCGAAGATATGAACTAAACCTGCATTATCTTTTTCTTCAATAATAACTGTTGCTCCGGATTCTTTTTGAATTTCCTGAACAATTTTTCCACCAGGTCCGATAACGGAGCCAATTTGCTCTTTATCGATTTTAATTGTTATTGACCTGGGTGCATGTGGTTTTAAATCCGATCTGGTTTCCGGTAATGTTTCGGTTATTTTATTTAATATATGTAACCTGCCGGCTTTTGCCTGATTGAGTGCCTGAACCAACACGTCGGTAGATAAACCTTCTACTTTCATATCCATTTGGCAAGCGGTAATTCCATTAACAGTACCTGTAACTTTAAAATCCATGTCACCTAAATGATCTTCATCACCCAATATATCAGAAAGGATGGCTATTTTTCCATTTTCGGCAATTAAACCCATTGCAATACCTGAAACGGGAGCTTTTATTTTAACCCCTGCATCCATTAATGCTAATGTAGCGGCACAAACTGTTGCCATTGACGATGAACCGTTTGACTCTAATATATCAGAAACTATTCTGATTGTATATGGATTTTCATCATCGGGAGGTAATACTATTTTTAATGCTCTGTAAGCTAAATTTCCATGACCTACTTCTCTTCTGCCCGGTCCTCTGTTTGGTTTAACTTCACCCGTTGAAAATCCAGGAAAATTATAATGAAGCATAAATTTACTGCTTCCGTCAGTCATGGCCGAATCAATAATCTGCTCATCAAGTTTAGTACCCAAAGTTACTGTGGTGAGTGATTGGGTTTCTCCTCTTGTAAAGATAGCTGAACCGTGTGGAGAGGGTAAATAATCTACCTCGCACCAAATTGGTCTGATTTCGTCCGGTTTGCGACCATCTAAACGTATGCCGGTATCTAAAACAGCATTTCTTGCCGCTTTTTTATGTACATCATGATAATATTTTTCGACAAGTTTTAAATTATATGTGTGGTCTTCAGGCAATGATGAAATAAATTGTTCTTTAATTTCTTTAAATAATTCACTTCGTTTTTGTTTATTGGATAAACCCATTTTAGCAATCTCATACGCTTTAGAATAAAGTTCTTCATGAATTTTACTTTCAAGCGCTTCGTCATTGGATTCATGAACGTAAGTTCTTTTCTTTAATTTCCCTACAGCTTCTGATAGTTCTTTTTGAACAACGCAATGAGATTTAATTGCTTCATGACCAAACATTAAAGCTTCTATCATTTCTTCTTCAGATGCTTCATGTAATTGACCTTCCACCATTAATATGTTGTCGTAGGATGCTGCTACCATTAAATCGATTGTAGCACTCTTTAATAGTGATGCAGTTGGGTTAATAGTAAGTTTGCCACCTATTTTTGCAACTCTTACTTCTGAAATATAATCTGCAACGGGAATATCTGAAACTGCAAGTGCTGCAGAAGCTGCTAAACCGGCTAATGCATCCGGAAGAATTTCTGCATCTGCAGAAATTAAGAATATATTTATTTGGGTATCTGCATGGTAATCTTTTGGAAACATTGGCCTAATGGCTCTGTCAACAAGCCGGCTTATTAATATTTCGTGATCCGAAAGCCTTCCTTCTCTTCGCAGAAAACCTCCGGGAATTTTTCCTGCCGATGCAAATTTTTCTTGATAATCAACTGATAATGGCATAAAATCTATGCCTTCTTTTGCATCTTTGTTGGAGACAACAGTTGCTAACAGCATGGTATTACCCATTCTAACTACCACAGCACCATCAGCTTGTTTGGCAAGCTTGCCTGTTTCAATAGTTATAGTTCTTCCATCAGCAAATTGAATGGTTTTAGTCAGCACGTTTGGCATCATAAATTATAATATCGTAAGGTTTGAATTCTAAATTGGGCATCTCTACGGAGTATTGATGCAAAAAAAATGGAGGGGCAAATAGGCATACAACCTAAAGCAATATAAAAAAAGGGCAATCAGCATAGATTGCCCTTTTTTATTTTATTATTTTCTTAATTCTAATTCACCAATTATAACCCTGTATCTTGCGATATCTACATCAGCTAAATAATCTAATAATCTTCTTCTTTGACCAACCAATTTCAACAAACCCTGGCGGCTTGAATAATCCTTTTTGTGAACTTTTAAATGTTCTGTCAAATGATTGATTCTATGTGTAAATAAAGCAATTTGTGATTCTGCTGAACCTGTATCACTAGCTTTTTTAGCATGTCCGTGCTTTGTAAACAGGTCTTGTTTGATTTCAGTTGTTAAATACATTTTTTATTTATTTTTTCCGTCTTTCTTCTTATTAATCCGCAAATATAGTTTTTTTATATTAATTAAAACAAACTTAAATATAAATTTATTTTTAAATACTATGTTTATTTTATTGGAACTATGAATGAATTATTAAACTTTAAACTGTCATAATTTCTTTTTCTTTTTCGGAAAATAAACTGTCCATTTTGGTAACAAAGCCATCGGTGAGTGTTTGCACTTTATCTTCTGCTCTTTTTACATCATCTTCTGATGCTCCGTCCTTTAACAGTTTTCTTAAATCTTCATTGGTAGACTTACGGATATTGCGCACGTTCACTTTTCCGACTTCAATTTCATTTTTAACCTTTTTCATTAAATCCTTTCTGCGATCTTCGGTTAAGGGAGGAATGTTCAACCTGATTCCTTCTCCATCATTTTGAGGATTAAGACCCAGGCTACTGTCTTTAATTGATTTTTCGATTTCGGTAATAATTTTTTTCTCAAAAGGTTTAATCATTATTGTTCTTGCATCGGGTGTTGTGATAGATGCTACCTGGTTAAGCGGAGTCATCGATCCATAATAATCAACCATTAAGCCATCAAGCATACTTGGTGTAGCACGGCCGGCGCGTATTTTTTGAAGTTCTATTTGAGTGTGTTTTAAAGCTTTCTCCATTGAATCTTTTGATTCGTCGAGAAAAAATTGTATTTCTTCCATGTTAAATAATATAAATATTCAAGGTGTGGTTAATAAATAAAATTTAGTTTGAAATTAAGGTACCAACGTTATTATCGCCGTTTACTATTTTTAATAAGTTACCCGGTTTGTTCATATCAAATACAATGATGGGTAAATTATTTTCTTTGCATAATGTAAAAGCGGTCATATCCATAATATTTAAATTATTCCGATACGCTTCATCAAACGAAAGATTTTCATATTTTGTTGCCAACGGATCTTTTTCAGGGTCTGCAGTATAAACACCATCAACACGTGTACCTTTTAAAACTACATCAGCTTCTATTTCAATAGCTCTTAAACTTGCAGCAGAATCGGTTGTAAAATAAGGATTACCTGTTCCGGCGCCTAAAATAACTACTCTGTTTTTTTCGAGATGACGGATAGCCCTGCGTCTGATAAATGGTTCACAAATTTGTTCCATACGAATAGCTGAAAGAACGCGAGTAAAAATTCCATGATTTTCTAAAGCACCTTGCAGCGC
Organism: Spirosomataceae bacterium; assembly: GCA_965248855.1. Taxonomy (GTDB): domain Bacteria; phylum Bacteroidota; class Bacteroidia; order Cytophagales; family 172606-1; genus CBDFKQ01. Next base: position 11,412 of record CBDFKQ010000016.1, read on the forward strand.
CATGCTATTGATAACAGTTGCCAGCATGCCCATGTAATCCCCCTGTGCCCTGTCAACACCTGCTTCCATGGATTGTATACCTCTGAAAATATTTCCACCACCTATCACTATTGCTACCTGTACTTTAGCATCAACCAATTGCTTAATTTCTACTGCATATTGATTGAGCATATCGGCACTTATTCCGTAGTGTTGTGTTCCGGCAAGTGATTCGCCACTTAATTTTAGAAGAATGCGTTTGTATTTCATACAAGAGAGTAAACAGGATATTATTTTATAAATTGGGCAAAGATAAAAAGTAAATCGTGCTAAGTAAGATTTATTTGATTTTTGCTTTAAATAATTTTACATTTTATTTGTTTATAAAAATGAATATATCAAAATAATGATATTGATATATTCGTAATTTTATTTTTTTCATTAATATAGAATGTTATCATTTTTATAAATAAATATAGAAGTAATATTCTTATAATATTTGTACCGAATATAATCCATGTTATACCTATTTGTTCGGTAAATAGCTCTAATCATCATTTTTTTTAATTTAGAATCTTTATAAAATAATTTTTAATACTAACATTTTTTCATATAAATATTATTTTCCTTCATTATAAAATCCATTACTTACACCTATTTTTCAATACTGATCAAGGCTTTAATACTATTGGCTTAAATTATGTATTAATATTATTCTGAAATGTGTGATAACATTTAAATTTAAAAATGACTGATAGATTCAATAATTTCATAAAAAACACATTTTTTATTCCACATGATGCTTATTCTGTTAGAAGTAGATGGAAGAGAGCCATATCGGTTAACTATTTTTTAGGTGCGGTAATATTTTCGTTATCTTTTATTTGTTGTGTAGAGTTAATTTTAAAACAATGGATGCACGTATTTTTAGAACTAATTACAATTGTTTATTTTGTTAATACCCTAATTTTAAATAAAAAAGGTAATTTTTTTCTTGCATCCAATCTGGCAATTCTTGGAGTTAATTTCACTCTTTTCTTTTTTGATTCTTATTTAGGCGGGAAAGCCGGAATTGCTTTTTACTATTACCCTCTTTTCTTATCTATTCCATTTATCATAGGTATGGATTATAAACGATCTGTAGCCTTTCATTTATTATTTACATTCACCTGTTGGGCAATACTTGAATTATCGAATCATTCCCTTCTTTTAGATAATAAATTATTACCGGGTCAAATAAGAATTATTTATTTGAGTAATATGCTTATGACCTTAGTTACTACAGGATTATATTTATATTATATGTTTAAATATGCTGAAAAAGATATTTTTTCAAAAGAGCGAAAAAAATTAAAGGCCGTAATAGATTCAAATAAGCAGTTAATTATGCTTATTGACGAAAATTGGCAAGTTGAAATTGTTAATGAAAGTTTTGAAAAACACATTTTTAATCTTTATAATATAAATATTAAAACCAATACACCCTTTTTACAATACTTTGGCTCTCAAAATAGAGAAATGCTTTCTCAATACTTAAAAAGGGCATTTTATGGTGAATATATTGTAGAAGACAGGAATATATCTATACTTGATAAATTTTATTGGTTTAACTTTTCTTTTGCCCCTATTCTCAATGAGCATTCTCAAATTAAAAGCGTTGTATTTTGTGCATTGGATATATCAAAAACAAAAACAACCGAAAAAGTACTCGAAGACAAAAATAAAGCCCTTATAAAATTAAATTGCCAGTTGGATCAATTTATATACAGGATTACTCACGATTTAAAAGCGCCATTGTCGTCTATATCAGGGCTTATAAATTTAATGGAAGTAGAAAAAGAAGAGGAAATGCAAGAGAAATATTACTCATTCATTAAAAAAAGTATTGCAAGGTTAAATAATTCTATCTCAACAATAATAAATTATTCGAAAAATAATAAAGAACAACTTGATATTGAACCAATTAATTTTGAAATTTTTATAAGTGAGTTAATAGAAAGCGTTAAATTTTCGGAAAATGCCAAGGATATAGATTTTCAATTTCATGTTTATCAAACAAACGAATTTAAAAACGATAAAGAAAGGTTGAATGCCATACTTGGAAATTTAATTTCAAATGCTATTCGATACAGAAATCCATTTATAAATAATAAAGCTTTGGTAAGGATAGAGGTTATTGTTTTTGAAGAAAGAGCAATCATTTCTGTAATCGATAATGGGGTTGGTATCGATGAAATACATAAAAACAAAGTTTTTGATATGTTCTACCGTGCTTCCGAAAAATCCGGTTCAGGTTTGGGTTTATTTATCGTAAAAGAGGTTGTGAATGTTATAGGAGGTGAGATAAGCTTAGAAACACAAAAAGGTGTAGGTACTACATTTAAAGTTGAAATTCCTAATTTTAAAGTCAATGAGCATGAAGAGTTATCGGTAATTAATTAATATTAAAAAAATAAATAGTGTAAAATATTCCCCAATTAATTTATATTTAAAAGATTAGCAATTAAAACCCCTTTTATAGTCTATAAGTTTTTGTTATTTCATTCAAAAAAATTCTTAAAGAATATTAAATTCAAACCTTATAGATTACTACAATAAAAGGGGTGTTTTCAAATTATTTATGCTTTTTTAAACAAATTGCTTACTAAAGAAATTAAAAATAAAACCAGAAAAATAAAAAATAAAACTTTAGCTATCGAAGCAGCTCCTGCTGCTATACCGCCAAAACCAAATATTGCAGCTATTATAGCTATTACGAAAAATGTGATTGACCAACGAATCATAATTTTAAATGTTTAGTTGAAAAAAATAATTTGTTTCAACTTATAAAATTTGTATGCCACCAAGTATTTATTTAGAAAAAAATTAATTATAATTGAAGTAAGTAATTAATAATTGCCTATTTATACACCAAAAAATAAAACCATCCGGACATTGAAAAATAAATTTTATAATACGCCTTATATAAATATTCAAGAAAGTTTAATTGATTTTTTTGAAAGTGAATCTCTTAAAGAAAATGATGTAAAATTTAAAACAGCTGAAGGAATTGAAATTCCTCATTCTTTTATTAAAAAAGATATTTCAAAAATTAAACATTTACATTTTGGAGCAGGCAAAGCACCTTTTTTACGGGGGCCATATGCACCCATGTACAATACCCAACCATGGACTGTAAGACAATATGCAGGATTTTCAACTGCAGAAAAATCTAATGCTTTCTACAGGCGAAATTTAGCTGCCGGCCAAACAGGTTTATCAATTGCATTTGATTTGGCAACCCATCGTGGTTATGATTCGGATCATGAAAGGGTAACAGGTGATGTTGGAAAAGCCGGCGTGGCTATTGATTCAATTGAAGATATGAAAATTCTTTTTGATCAAATTCCTTTAGATAAAATGTCGGTTTCGATGACTATGAATGGTGCAGTTTTACCTATCATGGCTTTTTATATTGTTGCCGCTGAAGAACAAGGCGTTACACCGAGTCAATTAAGCGGTACTATACAGAATGATATTTTAAAAGAATTTATGGTTCGCAATACTTATATCTATCCCCCTGCTCCAAGTATGCGTATTATTGCAGATATCTTTGAGTTTACTTCACGCAATATGCCTAAGTTTAATTCCATTTCTATTTCAGGTTATCACATGCAGGAAGCAGGTGCAACTGCAGATTTAGAATTGGCATATACTTTGGCTGATGGATTGGAATATATAAGAACAGGCATAGCAGCAGGTATTGATATAGATGATTTTGCTCCCAGATTGTCTTTCTTTTGGGCAATAGGAATGAATCATTTTATGGAAATTGCAAAAATGCGTGCTGCGAGAATGATATGGGCTAAAATTGTAAAACAATTTAATCCTAAAAATGAAAAGTCATTGGCACTTCGCACGCATTGCCAAACCTCCGGTTGGAGCCTTACCGAGCAAGACCCTTATAATAATATAACCCGAACATGCATTGAAGCAATGGCCGCCGTATTGGGTGGAACGCAATCTCTTCATACCAATGCATTGGATGAAGCACTTGCATTACCAACAGATTTTTCTGCCCGAATAGCTCGCAATACACAACTGTTTATTCGTGATGAAACAAATATTACAAAAGTAATTGACCCATGGGGCGGGAGTAACTATATAGAGTTTTTAACAAATGCTTTAGTAGAGAAAACATGGCTTTTAATTGAAGAAGTTGAAGAAGCCGGTGGTATGACCAAGGCTATTGCTGAAGGTTTGCCGAAATTAAAAATTGAAGAAGCCGCCGCAAGAAAACAAGCCCGAATTGATTCGGGAAAAGATAAAATAATTGGTATAAATTATATAAAATCTGATACCCCAACTATAATTGAATTATTAGAAGTCGATAATTCGGAAGTAAGGGAAAAGCAAATAATCCGTTTAAAAAAAATTAAATCGGAAAGGAATCAACTTGAAGTTGAAGCTGCATTAAGGAAAATAACAATTTCAGCAAAAGAGGGTAAAGAAAATTTACTCGAATTGGCTATAATTGCGGCAAGGAAAAGAGCCACACTCGGTGAGATTTCTTTTGCAATGGAAGAAATTTTTGGCAGGCATAAAGCTGTTACTAAATCTTTAAGCGGGGTTTATATGAATGAAATTTCAAACGATATTAATTTCAGGCAGGCAATTGAATTGTCGGATAAGTTTGCAGAATTAGAAGGCCGCCGGCCAAGAATAATGGTTGCAAAAATGGGACAGGATGGACATGACAGAGGTGCGAAGGTGATTGCAACGGCTTTTGCCGATTTAGGTTTTGATGTAGATATTGGCCCACTTTTTCAAACACCCGAAGAAGTAGCTCGCCAGGCTGCCGAAAATGATGTTCATATAATTGGTGCATCCTCTTTGGCGGCAGGCCATAAAACGTTATTGCCACAATTAATTGCAGAATTAAAAAAAATAAACAGAGAAGATATTATGGTTATTGCAGGAGGAGTAATTCCCCCTCAGGATTATAATTTTTTATTTGAAGCCGGTGTATCCTCGGTTTTCGGCCCGGGAACTGTGATCCCTTTGGCTGCAAAAGAAATTTTATTGAAATTAATGAAATAAAAATTATTTAATATCTGTTTAAACAATATTCATCAATAAGGTTAATAAATTTTAATGCCATGAACAGCATATTGAGCATATCCTCCTCCATCAGGTAGTATAGCAACTACACGATCTCCTAAGGAAATATTTTCGACACCTTTTCCTAGCTCGGTAACTATTCCTGCCACTTCAAAACCGGGTAAATAAGGTAAAGAGGTAGGGAGTACATAATTATTTCGTCTTTGCATGCCGTCCGCAAAATTCACCCCTGATGCTTCTACTTTAATTACAATTGCCCATCGCCAGCAGAAGGCATTGGTACATCATGTAAGATCAACTTTTCAGGACCTCCAAATTCATTTACTATTATCTGTTTCATGGTTTGCATCGTTTTTATTTTTTAGTTGTTAATATTTAAAATGTGGTCAATAAACTGCACAAGGCGATAAGGCAATGATATATCAGTAGAGGATGGTACGTAACGATAATGGCGTAAACGCAGATGGATATAGCGCAAAGCTGATAGAAATATCAATGATAACACTTCTATCAGCTATTTTCACAAAGATACGGGAGAACTCTGTATTATCCCATTGAATGGAAGCCAACTTTGTTTCCTTCTGTGTCAATAAAAAGTGCAATAAAGCCCCTGTTGTCACCAATAGCAGTTTTCGGCAGAATAACTGTTCCACCGGCACTTTCTACTCTGCCTAATGGAACTGAAAGGTCATTTCCGCCATTTAAGTAAACAGTTGTGCCGGTCATTGCAGGAACAAAGTTTTCACCGCTAGCAATTGCTCCGCCAAATCCGCCTTTTTGTGGATCAGACGGTAAATATGCATATTGCATATGAGGATTAGGGTCGTCATGAATTTGAGCATCTAACACTGTAGCATAAAATGCTTTTGCTCTAGCGAAATCTGTTGCCGGGATTTCAAACCAATTTAGAGTATTTACCATGTTTATTAAAATTTAATTGTTTTTATTTTTTATTTGTTAAGGAATTAGCACAATTTTAACTGTTGTTTTCCTGTTTTCCATTGTCTGTGTGCTTCGGCTGCGTCTTTTAAAGGAAAGATTTGTCCCGAACTAATTTTTACTTGTTTCTTAATATTTAATTTGCATTATAAACAACTGCAAACTCCTTAGCAAAATCTTCTAATTTTACTTTGCCCAAAGACGGTTTTTTGACAAGAGAAAAGTAATGACCAGTTGATTCACCTTTTGCCAGCTGTTGTCCAATTTCAATAATTAAACCTATTAGATGCGGTGGGAATTGGTTTTGTTCCAAACCAGCTTTTAATTGCTCATCGGTGAAAGGAGTCCAGCTCAATTGTTTGCCTATGGCTTTGCCTAATACAGAAGCGATATCATTTAAAGATCGTTTGTCGCTCACAACATAGTAAGGTTCTTTGCTACTTATGTTTGAAGTGGTAATTGCCTCAAAAGCCACATCAGCAATATCTCTGGTATGCACTAAGGGAACTACATTTTCAGGATTTCCGTAATTATTGCCAATAACACCCATACTTTTGATAGAAGTAATTTGAGGAACAAGATTGGAATAAAAATAGGCTCCGCGTAAGTTAATTACTTCGACATTTTGGAGTTTACTTAATTCACGCTCTAATTGTGTAATTGACTGTAGTATGCCCCAACCACTTGTAAGATGAGCCCCATAAGTACTTAGGTTCACTACCTTTTTGATGTTGTTCGCTTCTATGGCTTTTCGGTAGTTTTCTCCAATCAGTTTACTATACTCTACCCAATCAGTAGCAATATGATAGGGTGCAGGTATCATAGTATAAACAACATCAGCCCCTTTAAATGCGTTTGCAATAAAAGCCCCATCCTCAATGCTACCAATAACTGCCGTGGCACCTATATCAGTTAAAGGTTTTAAATTTTCAGAACTTCTGCCAATAACGGTTACTGTATAACCTGCAGCTAATAATTTTTCTGCAAGTGGTTTGGTGATATTTCCAGCTGAACCTGTTAATGTTATTTTCATTTATTTATTGATTTAATTATTTATACTTTACAAATTATCCGTGAGAGAAAAAAGTCTATTTCAGAAGATCTATCACAGCAGCAGTATCCCAGTGCCAAATCTGTGCATCTATAATTTTTTATAATTTTTTTTATTTAGACCTGTTGAATAATATTAACCCAGGGTAGAAGTACAATTTTTCCAGTTGTTTTTCTGTTTTCCATTTGCTTGTGGGCTTCTGCCGCATCTGCCATAGCAAAGGTCTGTCCTACATGTATCTTTAGTTTTCCTGTTGCAGCTTGCGAAAACAAATATTGATAAGCTTCCTGCATTAAATCTGGTTTTTCGAAATAACTTGCTAATCCAAAACCCTGCAAAATTTGGTTGTTACTTACAAGTGTAAAGGCTTCAATTGATGTAGATCCACCAGTTGGATTTCCAAAACTTATCAGCCTACCAAAGGGCGCAAGGCAATTAAAGCTATTTCGCAGAATTTCGCCTCCTGTAGAATCTAAGATTAAATCAACACCTTTTCCTCCTGTAGCGTCCTTCACTTTTTGAGCCCAGTCAGATACTGTATAATTTATTAATTCATCTGCACCCAATGATTTGGCAACAGCAAGTTTTTCAACATTACTTGCGGTTGCAATTATTTTACCTGCTCCCATTTGCTTTGCAATTTGAACCAGTAATGTACCCACACCACCAGCTGCGGCATGTATCAGCACAGTTTGCCCAGATTGTAATTTCGCTCCGTCTTTCAACAGCAGGTATGCGGTAAGGCCTTGAACTTGCAATGCCAAAGATTCTTGGGCAGTGATAGTAGGCGGAATAACTGCTGCCAAATAAGAGGGTGTAACAGCATATTGGGCATATCCTCCGCCATCAGGAAGCATAGCAACTACACGATCTCCTAAGGAAATATTTTCGACACCTTTTCCTAGCTCGGTAACTGTTCCTGCCACTTCAAAACCGGGTAAATAAGGTAAAGAGACCGGGAATACATATTTATTTCGTCTTTGCATGCCGTCAGAAAAATTCACCCCTGATGCTTCTGCTTTAATTACAATTTGCCCATCGCCGGCAGAAGGCATTGGTACATCATGTAAGATCAGCTTTTCAGGACTTCCAAATTCATTTACTATTATTTGTTTCATGGTTTGCATCGTTTATTTTAACTGTTAATATTTAGTTCGCTAAGTCCAAAATTTTGAAGTACTCCGGGCTTGCACTTGTTTGGCAGTTTCATTAATGATTTCGGTTACACCACCCATCATTTTATCTACTACAGTTCTCAATGGGCGTGTGCCATTGGGCATTTCTACCAATTTTACTATTGCTTCTGCTACCTGTTCAGGCTTATTAGGAATGTTTGGGTCGGCCATCATAGCCATAATTGTTTGAGAAGAGGTATTATAAAGTTCTGCTAATTTGCCATATTCAGCTACATCCGGGTTACCTGGATTATAGAATTTTTGAAATAACTCTGTAGGAAAGCTCCTGGCTGAACTATGGCTAAATTAATACCTAAATTATCGTTTTGATTAATTTGCTACAACTTCATAAACCGCGTTAATATTTCCCTTTGTTGCTTTTGAATACGAACAAATTGACTTTGTCGCTTCTACCAGTTTTTTTGCGGTATCATAATCCACGTCGTTTATTTTGACAAGAAGATGCGCACCAATATCATAATTACCGTTATCATGTAAAACACCAATTTTAGCTGTTACAGTAACTTCTCCAATTTTAACTTTTTCAATTCCTGCAGCAATTGTTACACTCGTACCAAAACAAGCCGACCAAGCTGCTGCGAAAAGTTGTTCTGGATTGGTTGCGCCACCAGCACCTCCCATTTCTTTGGGAAATCTGATATCGACATCCAATAAACCGTCTGATGATTTTGCGTGACCGTTACGACCTGATAAGGTTGTCACTTCTGCTTCATAAATTTTTTCCATTTTTAATTTTTGATTTAATTGTTTATTTATTTTTGAATTATACTCTAATGACGAATGAGTTTTGGGTATGTGGACATAGAGTCGGAAATTAATTTTCCAATTTCTGAATCTGAACCGGGCGAACTTCTAATTTTCCGTTCTCTTCAAAAATAGGACACCCCTTTGCAATCTCTACAGCCTCGTTAATGTCTTTTGCGTTAACGATGAGGTAACCACCAACCATTTCTTTGGCTTCCATAAAGGGACCATCTGTCACGACTTTATTTTTTCCGTTTACCTGTTTGCCGGTGGTTTGAAGAGGTTCTCCCCCTGCAAGGATTCCTTTCTGAGCAAGACTTTGCTGCCAGGTAATCCATGATTGAATGTATGTCTTAACTTCTTTTGAATCTTTGGCATTGTGAACGTGAGTGTCTCCGCCTCTGAATAAAAACATAAATTTTTCCATTTTTTTTGATTTAATTGTTTATTTGTTTTTGAATTATACTCTAATGACGAATGAGTTTTGGGTATGTGGACATAGAGTCGGAAATTAATTTTTCAATTTCTGAATCTGAACCGGGCGAACTTCTAATTTTCCGTTCTCTTCAAAAATAGGACACCCCTTTGCAATCTCTACAGCCTCGTTAATGTCTTTTGCGTTAACGATGAGGTAACCACCAACCATTTCTTTGGCTTAGACCTTGCTGCCAGGTAATCCATGATTGAATGTATGCCTTAACTTCTTTTGAATCTTTTGCATTGTGGACGTGAGTGTCTCCGCCTCTGAATATAAACATAAATTTTTCCTTTTTAACATCTACTTTTGATTGTGCGTAACTGCTAATCGTAGCCATAGTCATGATTGCTACCGTAAATACTACTGTTTTTAGATTTTTCATTTTTTCGATATTTAAAGATTAATTTTTATTAAGTTGATTGAGTCCAAAATTTTGCAATAAACCCGCCTGCACTTTGCTGGATGTGTCGTTAATGATTTCGGTGGTGCCGCCCATCATTTTATCAACAACAGTTCGAAGCAGACGTTTGCCTTGAGGCTGGTTCACAAGGTTCAAAATAGCATCGGCTACATCTTGCGGTTTGTTAGGAACATTTTCATCTGACATCATCAATTTAATACTATTAAATAAATCAATCATGATTTCAGTTGACTTTCCATAGTTCTCAATTAATGAAAAATTACCAGGTGTAAAACTTTTTTGAAAAATTTCAGTTGGAAAAGGACCTGGCTGAACAATTGCTACGTCTATACCCAGAGGTTTTAATTCATAAGCTAAATTCTCAGAAAGAGCTTCAACAGCCCATTTAGTAGCATCATAAACGCCACCAAACGGAATAATAGTTCTACCAAGAGTACTTGATATTTGGATTATCAATCCGCTTCCTTGAGAACGAAGTATTGGCAGGAAAGCATTGTTTACCCTAACACCACCAAAAACATTTACATCGAAAAACATTTTATAGTCTTCAATTGTAAAAGTTTCCTGAATTCCACCACCATAAATTCCAGCATTGTTAATAACTACATCCAATGTGCCATTGGTTAATTTCAAAACTTCATCTTTCGCGTTTTTTACACTTTGATCGGACGTTACATCTAACTCAACTACGCGTATGTTTGCATTATTTTCTTTAGCCCACTGTAGTAGTTGTACTTTGTTAGTTTTGTTTTTACCATTAACGTCTCGCATTGTTGCTAATACTGTGTGACCGTTTTTAGCCCGCGTTTTTGCGGTAATAAAACCGAAACCTGAGCTTGCGCCTGTGATTAAAACTGTCTGTGTTTTCATGGCTTCTATTTATTGTTTTTTTTGTTTACTTTTGTACTTGCAAATTACAAGTGCAAACATAAATACATTTACTTGTAATTTGCAAGTAAATAGAAAACATTTTTTATGGAGGACAAAAAAAAGACTAGATCGAGCTGTGCCATATCCCAATCATTGGATATTATTGGGGATAAATGGTCTCTATTAATAGTTAGAGATTTAGCTTATTTAGGCAAGGACACCTATGGAGATTTATTAAAGATGGAAGAAGGAATTGCTACCAATGTTTTAGCTGATAGGTTAGTAGCTTTAGAAAAAGCAGAGATAATTACTAAGGAAATCTTTGTGGGAAGTAAGTCAAAATTTAAATATAGACTAACCGAAAAGGGAATTGATTTATATCCAATTATAATGGAGATTATGTTATGGGGTAGCAAATATTGCGAAGCAATGCCTGAACAAATAGAGTTTGCTAAAATGAATAAACAAAAGAGAGAAGCTTTTGTAAAAGATGTGATGAAGAAATATGGCAAAGACTAATTGGGGATACTTAGTTTTATGAACTAATTTTATTAAATCATTTACACTTTTGCCATAACTTGATTAAACAAAGTAATTTAGAAGCTATAGTATGGACCCTAAACTTAACTACTTTATCAAATAAACTTTTTGTAAATGTGTACAGGTTCAAAGAAATTCTTTCTTTGCCATTTACCTATCTGCATATAAATGTAGTTTAAAATTACAAAAATCATAAGAATTTTATAAAAGGTAGACAGAATTCTGTAACATAGATTATTCTAGTTTTGCCACTTTTATTTTGAAAATTGATCGTTTGCAAAAAATACATTATGACAAAAGTTTTAATTACAGGATCAACTGGAAATGTGGGAACAGAGGTAATTAAATCCTTGCATAACCTAAACCACCAGCTCGACCTATATGCAGGAGTTAGAAGCTGGGCGACTGGCAATAGTAGTTTAGATAACTACAAAATAAAATTCATACCATTCGACTTTACCGATATTACAACCTACGTGACCGCATTAGATGGTTGCGGTATTCTTTTTTTATTAAGACCGCCACAAATTTCAGAAGTTGAAAAATATTTTAAACCAATCATTAACACTTGTAAAGCTAAAGGTGTAAAGGATTAAGCACTATTATTACCATTGTTTAAAGGGCTGTAAAGAAAGGGTTAAGGCCAATAATGTAAATGTGGCTATGCTAAATACCTTGCCTCGTTTAAGTTTAAAAGCGGCGTACGGGAATTATATACCGAAATACTAAAGACCGTTTTTAAAGCCAGCTCGGGGGAGAAAAACGCCAACGAAATGGGCTTACAAGCAGAAATTAAAAAGAATAAATACCGGTTAAATAAAGCTCAACAATTAATGCTTGATGGAGAAATGGAAATGTCGGCATATAAGGAAATAAAAAGCAATATTGAACCAAAAATTGATGCCCTTTTAAGCCAACAATTAACCTTCAACCAAACCGAACTCGAATATCGTAACTATTTAAAGAAAGGATTGTCTGCCGTCCAACATTTAGGCTATCTATTTGATAATTTGGACATTAACGGCAAACGAGATATTGTCCGTTCGAGCTTGCAGAATAACCTCGTATTTTCTGATGGTAAACTCGAACGGAAAAACCAAATGAACTACTATCGCTGATTAGCTTGGTAGACGTGCGACACAAGGGATTGAAAAAAGAAAAAGGGAGCAAAATTGCTCCCTTTCTGCTCATGTACCCAGAGCCGGAGTCGAACCGGCACGAGTGTAACCTCATTGGTGTTTGAGACCAACGCGTCTACCAATTCCGCCATCTGGGCTCTTTTAAAGGACTGCAAAAGTATGTTAAGAAATTATATCAAACAACATCTTCACAAAATAAACTAATCCTTCGAGTAATATTTTTTAATTTTGTAACCTTAAAATCTCTAATTGGTAATTATTGCTCTCTTGTTATCTAAATTCTTATCTTTATTTTTACCGGTTAATAATTATTTTTTTATTTCTGATGAAATATATAATCAGTTTTGTGATCCGAAATGTACCCAGAAAATATTTACAACTTGTAAGTCATTTTGCTGCAAGGGTACTTGGTATTTTTTATATGGGCAATAAAGTAGAATGCCCGGTTTGTGAAAGCCATTTTAACAAATTTTTACCTTATGGAAGAACAAATCCTCGTGAAAATGCGCTCTGTCCTTCATGCTTATCATTAGAAAGGCATCGATTAATGTGGTTATATCTTAAAGAAAAAACTGATTTTTTTACTGCTAAACACAAGCTGTTGCATGTTGCACCGGAATATTGCTTTATTGACCGCTTTGAAGCAATGAAAAATCTGGATTATATTACCGCTGACATAGAATCACCATTAGCCAAAGTTAAAATGGATATTCATGATATTCCTTTTGAAGACAATACTTTTGATATAACTTTTTGTAACCATGTGATGGAACATGTAACAGATGATATAAAAGCTATGAGTGAACTTCACCGGGTTTTAAAACCCGGTGGATGGGCAATTATACAATCACCCTTGGATGTTAATCGTTCAACTACTCTTGAAGATCCAACTATTATTTCTCCACAAGACCGTTTAAAATATTATTGGCAGGAAGATCACTTGAGGTTATTCGGCTTGGATTATAAGCAAAGATTAGAAAAAGCAGGCTTTATTGTTAAAGAAGATAATTATGTTAATGAAATACCTAAAGAAATTGTAAATAAATATGCATTATCATTAGGCGAAGTTATATATTTATGTAAAAAATAAAATATTTATTTAAATTTTTAATTATTTAATTAATTTTATTAAATAATTTCCATTCATTTGTATATAAAAACAAATGAATGGAAATTATGAAAGAGAACGATGATTTATTTTTCAAAAAAGGAAGAGGCGCTCAATATAATTCGGTAAATAAATTTCTAAAAAACCATATTGAGCAAGATATTGATGCTCATATTTCGGAAGAAGAAATAAAATCACAGCCACAAACACAATTCTTTTTAGAAAATCCAAAAAAAATAATCAGCACTTATAACAGTCCTGATTTAAGGAATGGCTTTTCAATTAATCCATATCAAGGCTGTGAGCATGGTTGTATATATTGCTATGCACGCAACTCACATGAATATTGGGGATACTCTGCCGGAATTGATTTCGAAACAAAAATTATGTATAAACCAAATGCGGCAATAAAATTGGAAAAACAGTTTCAGTCTAAAACTTGGGAACCTCAAATAGTTTCTCTATCAGGCAATACTGATTGCTATCAACCGGCAGAAAGAAAATTTGAGATAACCAGAAGTCTGCTTAAGATTTTTTTACAATACCGAAATCCGGTAAGTATCATTACTAAAAACGCTTTAATATTGCGTGATACAGATATTTTACAGGAATTAGCGAAAATGAATTTAATTCATGTTAACATATCTATCACCACATTGAATGAAGAACTTCGGCGTGCAATGGAACCCAGAACGGTTACTGCCGGGCAAAAACTTAATGTAATTAATCAATTAACTAAAGCAGGGATACCCGTAGCTATTATGACAGCTCCGATTATCCCGGGATTAAATGATCATGAAATCCCTTCAATAATTGAAGAAGCTGCAAAAAACGGTGCAAGGGATGCCGGATATACTGTTGTAAGACTAAATGGCGCCATTGGAGAAATTTTTGAAGATTGGATTAATAAAAGTTTTCCCGATAAAGCCTTAAAAGTAATCAAGAAAATAAAATCCTGCCATGGAGGCAAGTTAAATGATAGCCAATGGTATAGAAGAATGCACGGTGAAGGACTAATAGCAGAACATATCGCACAGGTACATGAACTTGCAAAAAAAAGATGGATGAACGACAACCCTATGCCGGCTTATGATTTAAGTTACTTCAGACGAAATATGCAAATGAGTATTTTTTAAATAAACATAATATTTGCTGGAAGTGAAATTTAATAATTTAAAATCATACGAAATAATGTACCGTTTGTAAAATTTATTTACCGTTTATGAAAATTTAGATTCTGTTTAATTTATTTCTTAATACATTTGTACAATAAAGGTTAGAATAAAGTATTTCTCGAAAGAAGCCCGTCATTTGATGGGCTTTTTTTCTTTTTTTATAATTTTTTTTACTGTTTTTTATTATTTTCTATAAAAAATAGATCTTTTTGAAAATAATTTCTAAAAAGCTTAAAATTTGATTTTATGAATTTAACTGAATTT
Organism: Spirosomataceae bacterium; assembly: GCA_965248855.1. Lineage (GTDB taxonomy): Bacteria > Bacteroidota > Bacteroidia > Cytophagales > 172606-1 > CBDFKQ01. Next base: position 26,416 of record CBDFKQ010000016.1, read on the forward strand.
AAAGATAGCATTTTAAACGAAAACCCACCGGAAAATATTTCGGAAGTTTTAAAAAGCATTATGGTTTGAAAGAAAAGGTGAATGGAAAAAAGCTCATGAAATTGCTCAAACAGAAAAATCTTCTTCACATGATCTAATCCACGCTTACTTACACAGGGTTGAAGGAGATAATAGCAACGCAAATTATTGGTATAAACGGGCGAAAAGAGAAATGCCAAATATAAACTTGGATGAAGAATGGGAAAAATTAGTTGAAGAGTTTTTAAAGTAATATTTTTAAACTAAAAGATATTACTGTTTAATAAAAGTAAGGTAATTGGATTTTAAGATAAAATCTAATTACTAAAGATTAAAATAAAATACTTTATTTGTAATCAAATAAAAATACTAACTAAAAACACGATGAACCTAACTATTAAAAAAATTTGCAGCATATTTATTTTATGCTCCTTACTATTTTCTTGTGACAGTAAAGAAAAAAAGGAGAATGATAAATCTTCTTCTGACAGCACAAAAAATGAAAAAAGTAAAGACGCAGAAAGTAATGGAATAAGTGAAGGTGGAAAAAAAGATTTTGCTACCGGAATGAAAACAAATTACGATGGATTAAGTTTTGATGAAATATATTTATTGAATGAAAAAAAAGAAAAAGTTACCAATACAGAATTCAAATTAAGTTCAAAACTTATATTTGCTGTAGTTGGTGTGAAAGGATATAAAAGTGAAAATGGAATGGTTCATGTTGGAATATCTGTTGATGTTGCGGATGAAAGTGGGAAAATCATTATTAACCTTGATGATCTTTTAGCAGATAAATCTGAAGGGTATAATGAAAAAGATGCTTCAGAGCTCACTGCTTCTTTAACAGTTGGGAAACCAATGGAAGTAGGAAAAAAATACTTTGTAAAGGCAAGATTTTGGGATAAAAAGGGTAAGGGAGAAATAAGAAGTGAAGTAGAAATTACCTTAGTTAAATAAATTGTGAAGTAAAAGGAAGGAATATATTCCTTCCTTTTACTTCACAAGATTAATAGTTTAAACAGAAGCAATATATTCAATTATCCCATCACGAATGGCTGTGAAAGTTTTTATTAAAATTTCTTCATTTTCTTCCAACAAAGTAACTCTAAAGCCTTCTAAATCAGAACTGAAAGATGAAATAGGCACTACACAAACGCCTTTTGCGCCAAGCAGGTAATAAACAAAGCGTTTATCAAAAGGAATATTTTCGCTTGTCCATTTTTCAATTAAGTTTTTTATTTCAATACTTTCTATTTTTAAAAATTGATTAGGTTTTAAACTGCCTTTCCTAAAAATAATTGTATTATAAAAAGCCCCGAAAGTTTTATTAAAAGTAAGTTGAGGTACAGAACCTAAAATATCCGAAATAATATTACTTCTTTTTCCGATTTTTTCATTTACATCTTCACGATAAAGTTTATACCTCACATCTGACATGATTTTTGGAATTGCCATTTGAGGAAGTTTTGTTGAACAGACTTCAATCATTTTGGCATTATCAATAGCAGTACAAAGTCGATTAAATTCATTGTCTTTATCTCTGTTATAATATTCCATCCAGCCACATCTACTGCCGGGCCATGGCACTTCTTTTGAAATACCTTTCATTGATATCCCCGGTACGTCGTCAATTACTTCTGCAAGTGAATATGCCTTTGCGCCGTTGTAGGTAATATTTAAATATATTTCATCACAAATCAGAAATAAATTAAATTCCTTTGCCATCTGAACAATTTTTTTTAGTGTTTCAAGCGGATATACCATTCCTGTCGGATTATCAGGATTGATAATTAAAATACCTACAATATTCGGATTGTATTTTACTTTATTATATAAATCATCCAAATCCGGATACCAATGGTTATCGGGATCGAGTTTGTACGTAAGAGGATCGTGATTTGCGTGTGCAGCTTCAGCACTTGAATGTGTTGAATATGCAGGAGATGGCCCTATAACACGCGAAGTATGAGTGAGATATTGGTATGCTTTTCCAATTGCATCACCCAAGCCATTAAAAAAGCAAATATCATCAGCTGTTATTTGTGTGCCGTTTAATGAATTTGTTTTTTGAGCAAGAAATTTACGTGTTTCCAACATTCCTTTTGAAGGGCAGTATCCGTAAACCTCATCAGTTTGAACTAAATCAGATATTATTTCTTTTATCCAAACAGGTATTTTATTATTTTTTTGAATGGGATCGCCAATATTTTCCCAAAAAATTTCCTGCCCAAGGCCTTTGATTATTTCTGCTTTTTTTACAATTTCCCGTATTTCGTAACTTAGCTCCTTAGCCCCCTCACTTAATAATTTCTGACGCATTATAATTTTTAAAATAAAATAGATAGCATTTAACTCACAAAAGTATAAAATTTTGTTTTTATGTAAAAAAGAAAATTTAAATTCTATGAAATTATTACTCTTAACATAAGTATCTCCATTTTTACGTCTTATTTAAATCATAAAAAAAACCAATCATAAGTGATTGGCTTTTTTATGGCTATAAATTTATATATGTTACTGACGGTTATGCACAAAAGATAAGACACCTGTTAAATAAAATTGATTTATTTACCTGTGCATCAACTGTTTCTTTTTCTTAATTCTTTTATTTCATCGAGGTACTGCAATTCATTCTTTCGCATTTCTTCCTGAGTGGCTTCAAGTTCTTCCATATTTTGGCGCATCTCTTCTTCTTGCGCCCGCATCTCCTCAGTTAACTCTTGAGATTGTTGCAGTAATTCTTTTGTGGTTTCATTGGTTTTAACTGTACTGATAGTTGACGCAATATTTTCAGATATTTTTTGTACAAAATCAATTTCATGATCTTCATATAATTCAAATCCTGCAATTTCAATCACGCCCTGTACCTTTTCATTAAAAATAAGAGGTACAATAAGTATATTAGTAGGGTTTGCTTCACCTAATCCTGATGTAATTGTTATATAATTTTCCGGAACGTCGGTTATATACAGTGTATCTTTCTCTTGCCAGGCCTGCCCAACCAAACCTTCTCCAATTTCTATTTTTTGATCAATAAATTTTTTTCTATCCCATGCATAACATGCCACAAGAGTCATATAAGGGTCTTCATTTTCTTCTTCATTAACAATAAAAACTGCCCCCTGGTTTGAATTTGTATATTTAATAAGTTCTGTTATTATTGTTTCGCATAACATTGCGATGCTGTCAGTATGGCTTCTTAAAATATCACCGAATTTTGCCAAACCTTCTGTAGCCCATACCCGCATTTTATCTTCTTTTGAAACACGTTGCAAATTATTGCGCATTTCAATGAGAGAATTTCCAAGTGTATCATGATCGCTCAACGGAATAAATTCTGCATTGTAATTACCGTTCCCGATAGATTCTGCAAAGTTTGAAGTACCTTTTAATCCATCAACCAATTTCTCAACTGCGATAGACATTTCTCCAACCTCATCTTTAGATTTTATTGTTTTTAGCTTTTCAGGCAATTCACCATTACTAAGGTTTAATACTATATTTTTTAAATAATTTATCGGGTTTGTTATTGACCTGGCAGTAAGGAAAGAAATGATCATACCTGCAATGGCCGAAACTATGAATAAAATAATGTTTGAGGTGATTAAATTAGTGGAGGATTTGACCAATTCTTTTTCTCCCTGTAATGCTTCTGCTTTTTTAATATTCGAAATTTTTTCAAGATCCTTAATTATAAGATTTGACTGAGGTACAATTTCACTCTCAATAGTACCTTCTGTATTGAATTTTGTTTCAGCATCCTGATAATTATCAAAAGATAAAAGAACACTCATAATATTTTTATTTTCGATAGCCATTAAAGTATCGATTTTAATAAAAATCTGACCCATCGCTTTTTTATCCGAAGGCTTCCACTTATTTGATAATGTAGCTATTGTTGCTTTCAATTGAGGGTATTCAGTGCTGTGTAATACCTTTAATGCATTTTTATCTTCTTCATTTTTTTGTTGATAAACCCAGTTAATGGTATACATTCTTGACTTGGTTACCAACAGCGTTAAATCATTTACTGCATCTTTAGATGGATTAATTTGTTCAGAATTATTATATATGGTTTTATTATTATTACGGAGAGTAATATAGCTTATTGAGGCACTGATAAAATAAATAAAAATCAGAATTAAAAAACCGATAAATATTTTACCGCCAATGCTTATTTTAAGTTCTTTCATAAATTAAATTTTTCAGTAGTAAATATGGAGGAAAAAAAAGAATATTTCCAACAAAATATAAAAGTCATCAGATTTTTATCTGACGACTTTTATATTTGAATAAACAAACTATATTAATTTACTGCTAAAGAAGTCAAACTGGAAGCTACTTTTAAACCCGACACCTTTATCGCATCAGCATTCATCTGAAATTTTAATTTTTCACTCACCACTTTAAAACTTATGCTTGCTCCTTTTTTAATCATATCGGCATCTTCAGTTACAATCAATACCGGCTTGCCTTTTACTTTTTCAATGATTTTATTTAATTGTGAGCGACTGCTTGAAGGGATAAAAATGATTTGACAAACATCTATATTCTCTATATTTTTAAAATTTTTAACCTGAGTTTTTACATTCGAGCCAAATTTCTTTATCAATGTTGATGTAGCATCGCTATTATCAACAACTCCAATAGTAATTATTGAAACTGAACTTGGCCACTCAGTATATTTTATAAAATTATGGATAAACATTGCATGTAATGAATACATATTGTCATCCTGAGCATTTGACTGAACCACAAAAGAAGCACTTAATATTATGCCCAGTGCGAAAGAGTACAGAAACTTTTTCATAAATTATTATTGTACAGTGAATAAATGAAATAATGATCTTTAATTAAAATTAGATATTATCAAAGGTTAATATCATTTTGTCGATCAAAGTAACAGTATAATATGGATAAATTTTAGAGAAAATGTAATAATCGGGTAAATTTTGAAAAATAATACCTGATATATGAATGAAAAAGGCCTTTTTTAATAATTTTTCCATTTAATAATTATTTTTAAAATTATACATTTTTAAAATAAAAAACAGATTTTACACAAAAGGGACTTACTTATTTTAATTAAGATATTTTTCTCAAATTTATTTATGTATACATTTTACTTTTTCTTTCTCTGTAATATATATTAAATAAGTAATAGGCTTTAATTCATTTTTATGACTTAACAATGAACTTTAAGCTGCTAAACGAAATTATTTGATAATAATTAGTAAACATTTGTACAACTTTAAATAAATAAATGGAAAACCTCACTTATAAAAATCCTTATATAGCGCTTCGGTATAAGGATTTCAGAAAATATATTTTTGGTAATTTCATTTTAACCGCAGCGCTCTTAATTCAAGAAGTGGTGATAGGATATGAAATTTATAAAATAACACATGATCCCCTTTCACTTGGCTTAATTGGTTTGGCAGAGGCATTACCTTATATTTCTATTGCTCTTTTTGGTGGGCATTATGCTGATAGAAAAGACAAAAAGAAAATAATGAAAAATAGTTTGCTCATTATTGCAACAGGCTCCATAATACTAACCTGGGTTACTATGCCGGCAACAAGGGCACAAATTTCAGAATCGTGGATGCTCATTATCGTTTATTTGGTTTTAATTTTAATAGGCTTTGCAAAAGGTTTTTTTGGTCCGGCATCGTCATCTTTAAAAGCATTTTTGGTTCCAAAAGAAATTTATGGAAATGCTTCTACGTGGAACAGTTCCTTTTGGCAAACCGGTGCGATAGTTGGCCCCGGCATTGCAGGTTTTTTATATTATTACTTTACCCTTACAGGCACATTAGCCATAGTGGTTGCATTACTTGCAATAGTTTATTTACAAATATCAGGAATCAAAACTATACCCGACTTACAACTTTTTGAAGAGGGAAAAGATGATTTATGGACAAGTTTAAAAAAAGGGATAAAATATGTTTTCAATACCAAAATTATTCTTTACTCCATCTCTCTAGATTTGTTCTCGGTTTTATTCGGAGGTGTAGTGGCTATTTTACCCATTTTCGCTGAAGATATTTTAAAAGTAGGTGCACAGGGCTTAGGTATATTAAGGGCTGCACCTTCGGTAGGTGCATTAATAACTATGTTCATTATGATTTATTTCCCTCCATTAAAAAATGCCTGGAGAAATTTATTAATTGCTATAGCAGGTTTTGGAATTGCTACCTTGGTTTTTGGTATTTCCACCCATTTCTGGACTTCCGTTTTAGCACTTTTCTTTACAGGTGCCTTTGACAGTGTAAGTGTAATTATCCGGCAATCTATTTTACAGATAATGACGCCAAATGAAATGAGAGGAAGAGTATACGCAGTGAATGGTATTTTTGTAAGTTCATCCAACGAAATTGGAGCTTTTGAATCGGGCGTTGCAGCAAAAATATTTGGAACTGTTCCGTCAGTAATAATAGGCGGATCGGTTACCATGATAATTGTAGCCTGGGTATGGATAAAATCCAAAGAATTATTTAAAATTAAACTTGAATAGTTCTTTTATGATTATATCAATATCTATTTATCAATATTATTAAAAATTTAGAAAAACAATTATTAATGCAATTATTGCAGGTATTGCCTGTTTAATAAATATTGAACGGGTAACTGTAACACCTCCATAAATACCTGCAACTATAACACATATCAAAAAAAACATGGCTACATTTTTTGACCATTCTTCACTTTGAATGAACAAAGACCAAATAAGTCCTGCAGATAAAAAACCATTATACAAGCCCTGGTTGGCTGCGAATGTTTTAGTTTGTTCAAATAAATCAGGTGGAATCGACTTAAATGTTTTTCTTCCAATAGTTGTCCAGGCGAACATTTCGATGTATAAAATATAGATATGCTCAACAGCCACTATGGCAACTGGGATAACAGAAAATATTTTCATGATTTTTATTATTTATGTTTAAAATTCGGCATTATTATATTAACCGGCGTTATGTAAGTTATTTTTCATAACACCGGGTCGTTTATCTTTAATCAATTTTATATACTATTTGCAATAGGTATATTTAAATATTGTTTATAATTTATGAATATAATGATATTGGTAAATCAATAATTATAAATTCCTTTTTATTTTTGTAATTTATTTTTTATTTCTTTTGGCTGAGTAATTTCCGTGAAAATATTTTTTTGTTAAGTACGGACAAAAAAGATTTGAACCTTAAACCCAACTGTAGCAAGCGCCCAATATTTATTTTTTATCCGAATAAAGTTTAAAAAATAAAACCGTGAAAGACTTCATATTTAACAAATCAATTATACATTATAGCTTTTTAATTGAAAAATAATATATGTTTTTATTAAATTAATTTTTAACTCCGCTATTATAATTATTTTATTACTTTCTTATATTTTTTTGTATTCATAGTAGATATAAAATGTATTTAAATTAAATTTATAAATTAGAATACCTATAATCCTTATTGGTAATATTAAGGATTTTCTTTATTTCAATTAAATTATTTTATGATGAAATCGGTTCTTCAGCATTTTCGCAACAATTTAATAACATATGGCACTGTTATCATTATTACACTTATGATAACATCTGCAATACTTAGTTTTTATAATAGAGCAGAAATGCTTTTAACAACCCATATAAAATATACAGCAATTGAATTAAAGATTAAAGTTAATGCAGTTACATTGGATAACATGGGCAGGATGGATTTAAGCTTACGGGGATATGCGCTTACCAATCAAAAACGGATGCTCGTAGGTTTTGATAATGGAAAAAAGCTACAAAAAGAAAACATAGAACGAATAGAAAATATTCTTAAAGAACAAAAGCTTGATACATCAATAGCTAAATTTAAAAAATTAAAAATTATACTTTTGGATTACATTGTTTTTTGTGATCAAATGAAGATAGCTCTCGATAAGCGAGACGTTCCTAAATTTTTAGAAATGCTTAAAGAAGATAGAGGATGGGATGCCGTTAAAGCTCTTTATCCATTTAAAATGAATATTGACAGTTATGAAGATAAAGTAATTTCGTTGGCAACAGAAAATTATGAGAAGGCATTGAACAGGACTATTCTTATTCAGTTAGCAACTCTGGTACTGGGTTTACCAATATTATTAATAATGTTATTGCAATTGAGAAATGAGAATAAAAACAGAAAAAAATTATTACTCCAGCTGGAAAAAACTAACAGGCAATATTTGTATAACGAAGGGAATGAAATAGACATTAGCACTACTAAAAAGGTAATTGAAAATTCAATTCAAAATTTTATAAAGGCCAATCAATTTATTACACATATATCAGAAGGCAATTATGATACAAAATGGGAAGGCTTAAACAACCAAAATTTAAGCTTGAATGAAGATAGCCTTGCAGGAAGATTGTTAAAAATGCGTGATGAAATGAAGCATGTAAAAATGGAGGATGAGAAAAGAAACTGGACAAACGAAGGGCTTACAAAGTTTTCTACAATTGTAAGAAACAATCAAAATGACCTTCAAATACTTTCCGATAAAAGCCTTCTGTTCTTAACAAAGTACCTTAATGCAAAGCAGGGAAGTTTATTTGTTGTTAGAAGAGACAAAAGCCTTGAACTAACCGCGTGTTATGTAAATAATAAAAAAAAGCATCTGGAAAAAATAATAAACTTTGGAGAAGGGATGATAGGGCAGGTATATTTAGAAGAGACCACATTGGTACTTAAAAAAATTCCTGATGGTTATATTGAAATTACATCCGGAGAGACAATGCCTGATTGCCTTATGATCATACCTTTAAAATATAATGACGAGGTAGCGGCAATAGTTGAATTGGCAGGTTATGGAAGTTTTGAAGAGCACAAAGTAAAATTTGTAGAAAAAGCAGGGGAAATTTTAGCTGCAGCTATTTTAGATGTCGAAACTACTCAACAAATGAAACAACTGCTTGAAGAAGCACAAGAGCAACGGCAAATAATGATTGCACAGGAGGCAGAGATGAAAACCTATGTTCAGGATCTTATGGCAACAAAAGAAGATATGTACAGAAAAATCAGAGAAATGGAAGAAGCCAATTTAGCAATGAAAAATCAATTGGAAAGAAATATAAAAGAAATTAAAGCTTAAGAACTTGATTTCAAATAGTTATTAATAATTTATCTAAAACAATATTTGAGAAAGTGAAAAAAGATTTCTCTTCGTTTTGAAGGTATCATAAAAAAAAACAGCTTATCCCGGTTTTTTCTGTTTTAAACGTATTATAAAGTTTTTTATTAATGCAAATGCTAAAATCCTCAGTAAATCGCCAAGATTTTCTTTAATATTCATTTTAAATTGTTCTGTGATGAAATCAGTTTTGAAATATTTTCGTAAAAATTTAATTACGTATGGCACTTTTATCATTATTATGCTCATGATAACATCTGCAATACTCAGCTTTTATAATAGGGCAGAAATGCTTTTAACTACAGATATAAAAAACAAGGCTATTGAATTACAGATTAAGGTTAATGCAATTACATTAGACAATATGGGCAGGATGGATTTAGGTTTGAGAGGATATGCGCTTACCAATAATAAAAATCAGCTTATGTCCTTTAATAGTGGAAAAAAGCTACTGACAGAAAATATTGAACGGATAGAAGTTCTGCTTAAAGAACAGAAGCTCGATACATCAATAACTATTTTTAAAAAATTAAAAATTATATTAAATGATTATGTTGTTTTTTGTAATGGAATGAAGACGGCTCTTGATAAGGGAGACGTTCCTAAATTTTTAGAAATGCTTAAAGAGGATAGAGGGTATAATGCCGTTAAAGCTTTATATCCTTTTAAAATGGATATAGACAGTTATGAAGATAAAGTAATAATGTCGGCAACAGAAAATTATGGAAGGGCAGTAAACAGTAATATAATTATTCAGGTAACAACAGTTTTACTTGGCATGCCTATATTATTGGCAATGTTATTGCAATTGAGAAATGAAAATAAAAAAAGAAATAATTTATTGCTCCAACTCGAAAAAACCAACAGGCAATATTTGTTTAATGACGGCACCGAAATAGATGCTAAAAATACAACGAAATTAATTGAAGGGTCGATTCAAAATTTTATTAAAGCCAATAAATTCATTACCCAAATATCAGAAGGTGATTATGATATAAAATGGGAAGGCTTAAACAATCAAAATTTGAGTTTAAACGAAGATAGCCTTGCAGGAAGATTGTTAAAAATGCGCGATGAAATGAAGCAGGTAAAGCTGGAAGACGAAAAAAGAAACTGGATAAACGAAGGGCTTACAAAATTTTCTGTAATTGTAAGGAACAACCAAAATGACCTTCAAACCCTTTCCGATAAATGTATACAATTTTTAACAAAATACTTAAATGCACAACAAGGCAGTTTATTTGTAGTTAAAGGTGAGAGAAATGGTGAGAGATACCTCGAATTAACCGGATGCTATGCCTATGATAAAAAAAAATTTATTGAAAAACGTATTGAAATAGGTGAAGGAATGGCAGGGCAGGTTTACCTGGAAGAAAAAGCAATGGTACTTAAGCAAATTCCAAATGGTTATACAGAAATTACATCCGGCTTGGGTGAGGCAACTCCTGATTGCCTTATGATTGTTCCTTTAATATATAATGACACTGTAGAAGCTATTGTTGAAATGGCAGGTTTTGGAAACCTTGATGATTATAAAGTAAATTTTATTGAAAAGGCCGGTGAATTTTTAGCCGCAGCTCTTTTAAATGTTGAAAATACTCAACAAATGAAAGAAATTATTGAGCAATCAGAAGAGCAAAAGGAAATTATGAAAGCTCAGGAAGCAGTGATGCGCCAAAATATGGAAGAACTTGTTACCACTCAGGAAGAAATATCCCGAAAAAACGGGGAAATGGAAGAAACCTTTTTGGAAATGAGAAAACAAGCTGATGATTTTACTGCAAAAGAAAAAAAATTTAAAGAATCGGAACTTTGGTTACAAACCATTATTGATAATTTACCAAAAGCTGTTTTTTGGAAAGAGAAAACAAATTTATCTTTTTTAGGAGCAAATAAACTTTTCTCTAATATAGCGGGATTTGATACAAAAAATATAATCGGAAAAACTGATTTTGATTGTCCTTGGAAACGTGAAGAATCGGAAATGTTCAGGTTAGATGATAGAGAAGTTTTAGAAACCAAAGTTTCTAAAGTTGATATAGAAGAAAAACAAACAGATTTTAATGGAGATACCAAATGGATGAGCACAACTAAGGTACCAATTCTAGATTACAATGGTGAATCTGTTGCAGTTTTATGTATGTTTGAAGATATTACAAAACGAAAATTACAAGACGAAGATTATTTTAAAAAATTAAGTGAAATTGATAATTTAAAAGAAGAAATAAAGTCCCTTAAGGAAAAATTAAATTTACATAAATAATATAATTTTATGAGTATGCAAAAACTTACCCTTTTCATTGTGTTTGAGTTTTTTTCTTTCCATACATATTGCCAAGAAAAAACCGATATTAACAAATGGAAGCAAGATTTTGCCAATTCAACTAATGATTCTGTTTTTGTTTCAAAATATGGAAACAAGCCTTTTCAAATAACTTTAAAAAAGAAAACATTTGATAATCTTTATCCTAAACAGGATGATGAAAAATATTTTAATGCCCCAGTCGGAACGGTTTTGGGTGCTTACGATTATGGAAAAAATTGGAAATTTATAAAAATTATAGGGTTTGAATATAGCTATCGCATGAATGCAAGCCATATATTATTAAAATCCGATAAGTTTAATGAAAAGATAAACAAGCGCGGCGAAGCATTGGTTAAAAAAATTAAAAACGGACAAGATTTTGGTAAAATGGCAGCTATGAACAGTGATGATATCGCTAACAGAAATGCCGGTGGAGATTTGGATTGGTTTTATGAAGGTGAAATGATTCCTGAATTTGAAAAAGCTGTTTTACAACATCATATAGGCGATGTTTTTATTGTATGGACAGAATATGGCTTGCATATCATAAAAATCAACCACGAAAAAGTAAAAGATAAATACGCTGTAAAAACAGTAGAATTTTATAAATCTAAAACTTTATAAAAAAAAATTACGGTTGATAGGGCCCTCCTGTTTCTCCCCAACCCCACTTCGGCATGGGTTCATCTTCTTTAATAGGATTTTGAGTTAAATTAGAATTAATAACAGCTAATCTTGTGCCCCATTCCAAATATGCTACAAAAGCTGACCTGAATTCCGGATCATCAGGTATCTTTAATTCGTCAGCCGTTTCAATCATTAAATTTATCCACTGTTTTCGCTGTTGCTCTGTTAAACTTTTATTTAAATGATGAGCTATCATTTCCGAATGGCTTTTCCCACTTTCCTTTGTATAAAACTCAGGGCCTTTAAATACTTCTGCAATAAATTGAGACACATGTTTACTGTGTTCCTGATTCATATTTCTGAACACGGGTTCTAAAATAATATCATTTAAAACCTTTTTATAAAAAGTATCTGTCAATTTTTTCAGGTTATCAATACCTCCAATCCATTCATAAAGCGTTGGGATATCTTTCATATTTTATTCCAATTAATTGGCGTAAGCTGGTAATGTTTCATTTCTTCAATATTATTAAAAAAAGGTTTCACCAAATTAAAAAAACTTCCAAATTCTGCACTTTTCCTGAATCCATTTATATGATCATTTACAGATGTCCAATGTATTCTAACAATATAATGATCAGGCTCTTCTTCTCCATGAATAATTTCATAACCAATGCAATATGGAGATTTTTCTAAAATTTTACCCGCCTTGGTATACGCACTTTCAAAGTTTTTATAATTTTGTGAATCGATTTTATATCTTATTATTTCTACAGAATAATTTTTGTTTTCTTTCATACCCGATTTAGTTTGAGAATAAATATTTTGATAAATAAAAAATGCTGAGATGGAAAATAAATAAATTAAATATTTCATAAAACTTGATTTTGTAGTTTGATTAATTTTATGATGCAAGTTTAAAATATTTTAAAATCCCATAAAATAACTTACCGAAAAGTAGGTGCAATATTGAGTCAAAAAGATAAATGCTTTTCACGGGCTTTATATAAACGAAAAAAGACTAGAATTATCTAATCTTTCTTCATTCGTACCTTACTAATAGGGTTTCTACTTAATTTTTAAGTAAAAAGTAAATTAAGACTTATTTACAATAATTTCTATCTTCCATGCCCTCTGCCTCCCGGTCTTGATGGATGTCCTTTACCTCTGCCAATAGCCAGTAAGCCTCCTGCATCGGTTCTTTGAAGACCATATCTTAAATAAACAGCATAAAAGGTTTTTGAACTGTCAAAATATTCATTGCTAAAATCGAAATAGCCTGTTTCGATTCCGATCCCCCAATGCCTTGCAACCTGAGCAAAAATTGTATAAGTAAGTTCGAGCATTAAACTTCCTTTTGAATCGAATAATTTTCCTGCACCAATGGTCATTTCATTTGCAAAAATACCATAATTACAAACATCCATAGTTATACGTCCTTCTAAAAAAAGATTTGTGTCGGCTCTTAAAGAGTTTCTTCCACCTGCAATGCCTATGTCGAGCACATTAAAAGATTTTCCGATTTCTATGCTCTGAGCAACCCTATCTTTTGTTTTACCTGCACCGGTATATATAGCAAAAGGCATTGCTCTTCCATACCAGGGTAGATTTTTAAATTTAAAGCTTTGTTTTGTAATGGTGTCCTTACTTTGTCTTGGAATGGTGTCTTTAACAGTAACGGTTTGAGAATAACTTTTGCAGGCAAAAAATAAAATTAGAGATGACAGAATGAGACGTTGTAGAATTTGTTTCATTTTTTTCAATAAAAGTATTATTAATTAAATATTAAAGAATTAAAAAACCGGCAATCAGATAAAAACCTTATCAACTTCGTTTAAAGCGTCTTTTAAAACCACCTTGTTTATTTTTAAATCAATTTTTTTCTCCTCAAAAAAATCAATGATTAATTCTGTAGGGATGTTGCCGATCAACTCATCTTCAGCCATCGGGCAACCTCCAAATCCCTTCAGTGCTCCATCAAATCTCTTACAACCGGCATTGTATGCAGCTTTAATTTTTTCATAAATATGATTTGGAGCAGAATGTAAATGAACTCCAAATTCTATTTCAGTAAATTGAGGAACGATTAACGAATATAAATTTGAAATTTCGTCAGGAGTTGCCAAACCGACAGTGTCGGCAAAAGAAATTATTTTAATGTTTAACAACTTTAGTTTTTCTACAAAATTAAAAATTAATTCAAAACTATAAATATCACCATAAGGATTACCAAAACCCATTGAAATATAAACTACAAGGGTTTTATTGCTTTTAATACATAATTCATTTATCGCAGCCAAACTTTCAAAAGCCCGGTCAACACTTTGATTGGTATTTTTTTGTTGAAAGGTTTCTGAGGCAGATAATGGAAAGCCTACGCAGTTAATTTGTTCAAATCTGCACGCATCTTCAGCTCCCCTGTAATTGGCTATAATTGCAAGCAATTTTGTTTTAGTTGCGGATAAATTTAATTTTTCTAATACCAAGGCAGTATCACGCATTTGAGGGATGTGTTTTGGAGAAACAAAACTTCCAAAATCCAATGTATCAAACCCGGCTTTCAATAATAAATTTAAATAATTAATTTTTGTTTCGGTTGGGATAAAATGATCAAAACCCTGCATGGCATCTCGAGGGCATTCAATTATTTTAATAATTGATAATTGTTGATCCATATCAATTAGAAGATATATTCAAAAAATTAGAAAGGATAACAGCACCTGCATCACTGCTTTTTTCGGTATGAAATTGCAAGGCATAAAAATTATCTTTTTGTAAAGCAGCACTGAAAGGTTGAATAAAATTGGTTGTGGCAATGGTATTTTCGCAAACGGGCGCATAATAGCTGTGTACAAAATAGACAAACTCCTGTTCTTTTACGTTTTTAAGAAGACCTGTTTTGAGATCATAAATTTTATTCCAACCCATTTGAGGTATTTTTTCTTTGTGGCCATTTACATTTTTAAATTTTTTAATATTCACATCAAAAATACCCATGCATTCCACATCATTTTCTTCCGAGTGTGCACACAGTAACTGCATCCCTACACAAATACCCAACACGGGTTGTTTTAATGATTTTATTACTTTATCTAAATTTCTTTCTTTCAGATAATTCATGGCTGTACTTGCTTCACCCACACCCGGAAAAATCACATGGTCAGCATTTCTTATTTCTTCTTCAACGTCAGTTATTAAAGCCTCTACACCTAATCGCTCTAATGCATAAATTACTGATTGTGTGTTACCTGCATTATATTTAATAATTACTGTTTTCATTTTATTGATTTTGATCTTATTTTAATAATAAATGTAAAAATATAATCTAAGTCTTTAATATAAATTTTAAACTACAAATAAAAAAGAAGGCTCTTTAATCGGAGCCTTCTTTTTTTAATTTGTATTGGTACTGTCTACCGGAGCCTGATCATCTTTTTTCTTTTTCTTCCTTTTCGTCTTTTTAGGCTTTTCTGTTTGTTTTTGCTCTTCGGGTTTTGTTTCCAATGTTGGTTCTTTTTGTTCAACTTTAGGATGCTCTTCCTTAGGTTGGGCAATATCCGACTTTGGATCCACTACTTTCTGTTTCTTTTTGCGTTTCTTTTCCTTTTTTGTAGGTGGGTCAATACCGGTTTCCGGCTTTACCTCAGGTTGAGGTGTTATATTGTCTGTTTTCTTTTGCCCCGTTTTTTTAGGATCCACAGGTGTTTTTTTATTTCCATCCTGAGTAGCAATGTCATCCATTGGGTTTACTTCTTTCTTCTTTTTCTTCTTAAATATTCCAAATAAGCCCTTTTTCTTTGCAGGTACTCCTTCACCATTCATGTTATCTTTACCCTGAGAAGTTGCTAAACTATCTTTTAAAGCTTGCTTTTTAGCTTTTCTATCTTCTTTGGATAATTTTTTATCTTGTGCTTTTTGGTAAGTTTTAGATCTTCTTGCAGCTTTTTTCATTAACCGCATTCTTTTATCCATTGATAACTCTTTATAACCGGGATATCTGTAACCGGGTTTATAACCATAACCAACTGCAGGATTTTTATTTGGATACCACCAAGGTACGCCTTTATATTCTTGTTTAGGATCTTTACCCACAAGAGTAACTTCAGGACCGAAACTTGGCCTCATTACTGTTTCGTAATGAATTTGATCCATATTGTATTTTGCAGAGTCAACTTTAGTATTCGAAATCGCATTAGGATTTATATCTACCCTCAGGTCATTTTCATCCGGCCCTGCTTTCGCCTTTTTTTTAAATATTTTTCCAAAGAACCTTTTAAATCCTTTAGGTTTTTCATCTATCCTGGTCGCATCAGTTTGAAATGCCGGATCTGTAGCGGTATTGGGTGTTGGTGAGCCTTTTTCTCCATCTATGCGATGTATCATTCTCACTCTATCGTCAGCAATAGGACTGCGAGGTGGTTTGCAGGAAAAATTTGCTAGTAAGAGAACGAATAATAAAGCGACGTTGAAATATTTCATCAGTGGATTTTAGCATCTGTCATGGAAACTTTCGGCATATTCACGTCTCTAAGTCAAAAAAGTTACCATTAATTGCAATATTAATAAAAAAAGAAAACTTCTCAAGTAAATTCTTCTTTTATAATGAACAATTTACAAAAATATCATCTATTTTTCAAAATAAAATCCCTATTAATGAAGGGCTTAGTAGCGAAAACGGGGATCGAACCCGTGACCTCAGGGTTATGAATCCTGCGCTCTAACCATCTGAGCTACCTCGCCTAATTTTTTGCAAATGTAGAGACTTAATTTTAATTGTCAAATATTTTTTAAATATTTGCAAAACAGCGCTTTTGAAATTGATTTTTCAAAAATGTGGAAGATTTAAAATTTTTATCCCAAATCTCTTTGTGAGACAGTAAAAAAAAATTCTTTCTAAATGGGGAAAAATAAATATTCGGTTGAATTTGAAATCAGGGCCTCAAGCAAAATGCTCTTCCCTTACCTATCTACACCAAGCGGCTTAGCTCAATGGTTTGCTGATGATGTTAATTTGAGTACTGAAAAAGTTTATGATTTTATATGGGATGGCAGTTCACATTACGCTGTACAGTCTAATCAGAGAATTAATAAATTTGTTCGCTTTGATTTTTTAGAAGATGATAAAAATCCCTCCGAGGACCCATCTTTTATTGAATTCAGGCTTGATTTAAATGAATTGACCCAATCTTCTTTTTTAAGGATCACCGATTATTCGGACGTTGAAAGCGAAGAAGATGTTATTGTAATGTGGACGAGCCTTGTGGCTGCCTTAAAAGAAATTGTTGGTGGTTAATTTTACCGGGAACAATTATTCGGGAACAATTATTGAAGATAACTATTCTGAAAAGAATACAAAAAAATTATGAAAAAAATCGATAAGCTGGTGTTAACATCCTTTATGGGGCCTTTTATGCTTACTTTTTCTGTCGTAATTTTTATTTTTCTTATACAATTAATTTTAAATTATTTTGAAGACCTTATTGGTAAAGGTCTTGGTTTTTTTACTTATGTTGAACTCCTCTCCTATTTCAGTATCAATCTTATTCCCGTTGCACTTCCGCTGGCGGTATTGCTGTCAAGTTTAATTACATTTGGTAATTTAGGTGAACATTATGGCTGAG
>CBDFKQ010000017.1:0-6117 GCA_965248855.1 Spirosomataceae bacterium
CGAATATATTCCCGTAGTAAAAGGGTCTGAATTAAATGATGATCCATTACAACCACTTTCCAGATTTGCAATTGATTTAATTACTGAACATGGCGATCATACAGCAGTTGAATGGCTACATCGTTCTGATAGGTATACCGAAAAACTGGCAACTCCCGATGTTTCCATTGCAGATTTAATTGGAGATGCAGATCCTATTAAAGCAGCTACTTTAAAATTACCATATTCTGATGAAAGGGTTATACATTTTGGATTAATTCCGCGTTCGCATCGTTGTATTTTTGTAATTAATGAATTGCCGGATCTTCAGGCACGTATTCAGGTTGCATTATTTAATATTTTGCAGGAAGGAGATATTCAAATAAGAGGTTTTAAAGTTCGATTGCCTTTGGATATTCAATTTGTTTTTACAGCCAATCCGGAAGATTACACTAACAGAGGAAGCATAGTTACTCCGCTTAAAGACAGGATTGACTCTCAGATATTGACTCATTATCCAAAAACACTTGAAACAGGTAAAAAAATTACACGTCAGGAAGCTAAAGTAAAAGCAGGGCAGGGTGAAAAAATAGAAATGCATGAATTACTTGAAGATTTAATTGAACAAATAGCAATAGAAGCACGCAGCAGTGAATATGTTGATTCAAAAAGTGGTGTATCTGCTCGTTTGACAATTTCTGCATATGAAAATTTTATTAAGTTCAGCAGAAAGAAGAACGCTTATCAATAAAGAACAACAAACTAATGTAAGGATTGGTGATTTATGGGGCATTATCCCTTCCATTACAGGTAAGATCGAATTGGTTTACGAAGGTGAACAGGAAGGTCCTTACATTGTTGCACAAAATTTAGTTGGTAAAGCAATTCGTACTATGTTTTTAAAATATTTTCCGGATCCCGAAAAATTAAAAAAGAATAAAAAAGAAAAAACACAAAAACCCATACCAAAGTATTACCAGTTGGTTTGGCGATGGCAATGTATTGGATGTAATGAACAATGCAAGCAATAAAGATTATCGTGAAAGTTTAATGAAAGTTAATGGTTTGAGAGATTTGGTAAATACTTATCATGATGGGTCAACAGATGCTAAAAAACTTCTGTTAATGGAATTTGCTTTACATGGCTTAGCCGAATATTCGCAAATAAGTAAAGGAAATCTTACCTCCGGTTTACAATTTAAAGATTTACTAAGCAGCATGTTTTCCGGTTCATCTTCATTTACTGATGATGACGATGAAGATTATAATGATGAAAATCAGGGAGGTTCAAGAAGAAAGTTTTAAAAAAATTTAAATACGTTGAATTTATAAATATTTAAAAACTTAAAATTATTTTCAATTATTGACATAAACGATTAACTTAAATTATGCAAAATAAATAAGATTCTTATTGCATAATTTAAGTTAAATCTTTCAAGCATTAAATCTTTTAACTTTAACAAAACAAATTTAAATTTCCCTTTTCATTAATCTTAATTCCTCTATCAGAGTTTATAACTGTTATTGCCTCAATGCCGGGGTCGTGTTCAAGTAATAATATCCACTCATTATCCGCAGCTGACTTTAATATATTTTGTTTCTCTTCCATTGTTTGTAATGGCCTTACATCATAACTCATTAAATATGGGATTGATACATGACAGGAAGAAGGAACAAGGTCTGCCATGTATATTAAAGTTTTACTCCCCAATTTAATTTTTGGCAGCATCATTGATTCTGTATGCCCATTTACAAATAAAAAATCTATGTTGTTGAATGGAGAAATAGTGTTTTCATATATAAATTTTAATTGTCTGCTTTCACTGATCGGAAGAATATTTTCCTTTAAAAAGCTTGCTTTTTCTCTTTGATTAGGATTTATCGCCCAATCCCAATGCTTCTCATTCGACCAGTAAATTGCATTTTTAAATGTAGTTGCTACAATATTCCTATCTCTATTTATTGCCCCACCAACATGATCAAAATGCAGGTGAGTTAAAACAACATCTGTAACTTCATCAACCGAGAAACCTGCCTTTTCAATTGATTTTTGAAGTGAAGCATCGCCATGTAAATAGTAATAGCTAAAAAACTTATCATCTTGTTTATTACCTATACCTGTATCAATTAAAATTAATCTTTCTCCATCTTCAACTAATAAACATCTCATCGCCCATGTACACATATTATTTTCATCTGCCGGGTTTAGCCTGTTCCAAATTGATTTGGGAACTACACCAAACATGGCTCCTCCGTCAAGTTTAAAAAATCCGGTATCTATGGTATGGAGTTTCATATTTAAAATCAGACAAAAGATTTGAGACAAGGGACAAGAGAAGATAAAATAATTTCTATTCTTTCACCAAACCCATGGCAGAGAATTTATCAATTCGTTGAGAAATCCTTTCTTCGACGGAAATATTTTCTAATTCTGCAATTGCATTTAAAATTGTTTCTTTTACTTTTTCTGCCATCCATGGTTTATCGATGTGGGCACCTCCTAATGGCTCGGGAATTATGCCATCTATCAATTTATTTTTTAACATATCTTCAGCAGTAAGTTTTAATGCTTCTGCCGCCTGTTCTTTATAATCCCACGTTCTCCATAAAATAGTTGAACAATTTTCAGGGGAAATAACAGAATACCAACTGTTTTCAAGCATTAAAACCCTATCCCCTATTGCTATACCCAGTGCACCGCCCGATGCGCCTTCACCTATAATTATACAAATTACAGGTACTTTTAACATAAACATTTCTTTTAAGTTTCGTGCAATCGCCTCAGCCTGGCCTCTTTCCTCGGCTTCCATACCGGGGAAAGCTCCGGGTGTATCGATAAAAGTTACGATAGGTTTATTAAACTTTTCTGCTATTTTCATCAATCGCAATGCCTTTCGGTATCCCTCAGGATTAGCCATACCAAAATTCCGTAATTGGCGTTGTTTGGTATTTCTTCCTTTTTGCTGACCAATACACATAATGGTTTTTCCGCCAATAGTTGTAAAACCGCCAACCATTGCTTTATCATCTCTTACTGTTCTATCACCATAAAGCTCAATAAATTCGTCAGCAATGCTTTCAATATAATCATATGTATATGGTCTTTCCGGATGACGGGAAAGTTGAACTCTTTGCCAACGGGTTAAATTGGAATAGGTTTCTTTTTTTAATTTATTAATGCTTTCTTCAAGAAACTTTACCGCCTCTTCAACATCCACATTATTTTGGTTAGCGAGCAATTTCATATCAGCCAGCTTTGCCTCTAATTCGGCAATAGGTTTTTCAAAATCCAAAAGCATTTTTTGTTATAGTGTAAAAAGTTTGCAAAAATAATACTTTGTTCTAATTCTTTAATTAAAAATTTCATAAAAACGATTGTGATTTTTTTAATAATTTTAAAAAAAGAATAAAAAATGCATTTAATTTTTTTTTATTCTTTTACTTTTCTCATACAATCCACGAATAATTCCATCTTTTAAACCAATATCCGGTGTAATAATTTTAACTGCTTTCGCAGCCTTCATGGCATGTAAATAAATTTCTGCCGCAAGCACAATTACATCTGCCCTGTCGGGGTTTAACTGCAGCTTGTTTATTCTATCCTCAAGCGAAAAATTTTTAATATAATCGTGCAGATCTTCTAACTCTTTAATAGGTAATTCAGATTTTTGCAAGGCCATTTCTGATAATTTATTAATGTTACCACCGGTACCCACTGCTGTAACAGGTAAATCATTATGAGGCATGTTTTCTTCTATCCACTCTCGCATCCTTTTCCAAACTATTGGGGAATCGGTATGCTCCAGACTGCGTACCGTTCCAATTTTAAAAGAATGTGAATGAAGTTTTTTTCTTTGAGAATAAATATTTAATTCAGTACTGCCACCACCTACATCAATGTGAAGATATTGTTTATCATCCAAAAGGTCTACCAATACATTATTTACAACTTCAGCTTCTTTATTGCCACTAATTATTTCAATCTCCATTCCAAGCTTGGTCTTCAATCTGACAATTATCTCATCCGAATTTTTTGCTTCCCGCATAGCTGAAGTTGCACATATAGCATAATCCTTTACCTCATGCAATTCAATTAATAATTTGCAAACCTGAAGAAATTTAAAAAGATTTTCTTCTTTTTGAGGTCCGATTATTTTCTCTTTAAAAACATCATGCCCTAATCGCAAAGGAAACCTAATATATTCTATTTTCTTGAAATAAACCTGTCCGTTGTAATCCAGCACTTTACTTATCTGCATGCGTGCGGCATTAGAACCAATGTCTATGGCGGCGAGTTTCAAATTTTTATTTTTGGTTTTATGTGATAAAAAATTAAAAACTCATAACTATTTTTTAAAAGCCTCAAAATTAATTTTTTTTATATCTCTTTGCAATCAAAACTTTTTAAAAAGATTTTTGATTACACAATTATGAATATATCAATATCGATAAATTCATAATTGAATTTTAATTTTAATAAATAAAAAAAATATTAAATAAATGTCAGTAATATTTATTTAACCTGTGTTAATAAAGTTTAATATCTACTTTCGATGGTTATAATAATTTTATTTTTCTTTATAAATTATAATATATGATAAAAGTTACTGCAGTTTGGCTTCAATCTATTGAAGCTTTAAAAGACGTGCCTGTAAATCAACTTGAATGGTTAATAGAAAACAGTAATCATTATGTTTTAACTGAAGGTGAATTTTTATTTAAACCCGAAAATGCTATAACAGGCACCCATATAATTATTGACGGTAAGATAAGATTATATGTGCTTCAGAATAATGAAGTGAGAGAAATTTTAATTGTTGAACCTAAGGGAATTACAGGTTATCTTCCTTTTTCAAGAGGTAAAACCGCTTTTAGTTATGGGGAATCAAAAGTGGATACTCAAATAATGACTTTTCCTATTGAAAAAACAACAGAGCTAATACATAATCACTTTGATTTAACGCAGGCTTTTGTTCATATTATGACTACAAGGGTGCGCGATTATACTGCTCTGATGCAACAAAATGAAAAAATGATGGCACTGGGAAAATTATCTGCCGGATTGGCGCACGAATTAAATAACCCTGCTGCTGCAGTAGTAAGAGGTTCTGTGTCTTTAAAAAAACATTTAAAATTATCTCCTGACACTTTCAAACAAATAGTGGCCGCTACTATTACAGCTGAAGAAGTAGATTATGTGAATGAAAGGATGTTTTATATTCTAAATAAAAATGACAAACCCATCCTAAATATGTTACAACGATCTGATTTAGAAGATGAAGTATCAGAATGGATGAAAAAACATCAGATTGAAAACTATCTTGAAATTTCAGAAAATTTTGTTGATTATGGTTTTAGGATTAATGATCTGAATGATTTTGAAACTCACTTAAATCATCCTTGTATGTCGCCGGTTTTTAATTGGATAAATAATAATTTAAATTACTGAAAAAATTGTAACTGATATTGAAGAATCTTCCCGTAGAATTTCAGAACTGGTAGGTTCTATAAAAACCTTCACTCATATGGATCAGGGGTATGATAAAAAATTTGCAAACATCCATGAAGGAATATTGAATACGGTAAAAATGCTAAATCATAAATTTAAAAAAGGAAACATACAACTTAAGGAAAATTTTGATTATAATTTACCACCGGTCAAAGCATTTATTGGTGAACTTAATCAGGTTTGGACTAATTTAATTGATAATGCGCTCGATGCAATGGAAGCAAATGGGACCGGAATACTAGAAATAAAAACTGTTCAGGATAATGAATTTGTTCAGGTTTCTATTATAGATAACGGCCCGGGAATACCAATTGATTTTCAATCAAAAATTTTCGATCCATTTTTTACAACAAAAGAAATTGGAAAAGGAACCGGTTTAGGCTTAGATGTCGTTTTAAGAATAATAAAACAACACAGAGGATCTATAAAATTAAATTCCATACCCGGCCATACTGAATTTACAACTTGCTTTCCAATTAACGGTTAATTAAAAAATAAAATATTGATTATGACCCTACCTATAATTTTTTGTATTGATGATGATGCACAAGTTTTAAGAGCTATTACACGCGATTTAAAAAATAAATACCGCGAAGAATATAGAATTTTAAGTACAACTATTATTCAGG
>CBDFKQ010000018.1:0-119112 GCA_965248855.1 Spirosomataceae bacterium
GGTTTGTTGGTAAAAAATGCCCCTGAGTTATTTATTAAACCTGTTGAGGAAATAAAAGAAGAAGAAATTAAACAGGAGAAGAAAAAACCCGCATCTGCAAAGAAAACCGAAGAAAAAATTGTTGAGGAAAAACCAACTGAAGAAAAACCGGCAGTTAAAAAACCGAAAAAGGAAAAACCCGTAGAAGAAAATAAAACCGAAACGAAGGCTGAAATAAAGGAAGAAAAACCCAAACCTGTAAAAAAGAAAAAAGCAGAATAAAAAAACAAAAGACCGTAAAATATTTTACGGTCTTTTGTTTTAAGGCTGTGCCCAATAATCAACAACCAAAACTTTATCAAGGTGAGGGCCTAAAACTTTACCGAATTCCTTATGTGCAGGATGTGGTAAATATGCTTCGCGGTCTTTTTCGGAATTAAAAGTCAAGAAAAAGCAATGAGTAAACCCATTTGCCAAATTTTCAGGACTGTTATTTGTCCCCCACTCAAGCCCTTTAATTTCTTTTATTTTTGATGGCAATGCCCTAAAAGCACTTTCAACTTCCTTAATTTGTGCAGGTGTGGATTCCGATTTAAATTTTAACAAAACAACATGCCTTAACTGTTTGGGTGGGTTCTCCATATTTTTAAAAGAGAAAATACCAACTGCAATTAAACATACTACTATGGGAGCAATTATAAACTTTTTCATTTTTATAAAATTTAAATTAAATTATCTTCCAAAATCATCTTGAACCCTCACAATGTCATTTTCGTCTGAAGGATTTGAAGCATCGACATGTTGCCAGATTTCTGCTAAAACTCCCCACTCTTCCAAACCAATTAATCTGTGTCGTTGCCCTTGAGCTAAATTTACAACTGTACCCGGTGTCAACGTTTTTAAATCGCCTTCATCATCAGTTAAGCTTGTTTTTATACCTACTATTCCCGATAAAACTTTCCAAATTTCTGCTCTTCTGAAATGATATTGCCACGATAACCTTTTCTCGGGAGCAACAACCAATATCTTTGGGCTTAATTTTTGGCCTTCTTTAAAATCAGCAATGTTTAAATGCGGAAAAAAAAGTTAAAATAAATTCAGGAGCCTGAGTTTCTTCAATAACAAAAAAACCTCCCCAAGGCCTGCTTTCATCTTTATTAATAATTTTAAAGTTATGTTTTGTCAGTTGTTCTTCAACTGTAGAAAACACTGTACTTTTATCACTGTTTTTATCAAATAATAAATTGTCCATATTTACTTTTCTATTTTTTTTTAAGGCCGGCAAATTAAAAATTAAATTTCTTTGTTAATAACTATTTAAACTTTATTTGCTGATTCATTTTATCAAATCAGGTTTATAAAGAACTAATTACGAACTTAAAGGTTACTGATAACGGAATATTTTTATTAAGTTAACATGGAAAACAAAGATTTTAGTAAAGAATTTATTTTTCAAACTTCAAGAAGTGGAGGTGCAGGCGGGCAAAATGTCAATAAAGTTTCTACCAAGGTAGAGTTGCGTTTTAATGTCGATAATTCTTTTCTGCTGAATGATGAAGAAAAGGAATTAATAAAACGAAAATTGGCAAATAAAATTACCCAAGAGGGTTTTTTACAAATTATCTCTCAAACGGAACGAACGCAATTAAAAAACAAACAAAATACTATTGAAAAATTTTATTTATTAATTTCAAATGCGGTTAAAAAAAATAAAATGCGCACACCAAGCGCACCATCACGTGCTGCAAAAAGAAAGAGGCTGGATGAAAAAAAGAAAGAAGGGATGAAAAAATCTTTTAGAAATTGGAAAGCAGATGTGGAATAAAATCATTCTTTAAAACTGAAATACAGTAAATCAAACTGGTTTTACCTTCCAATATATATGATTCAATAAAATTATTAATCTCCTTGCTTTTTTTGCAGTTAAAATCAGGCTTTATGCCATTTTTATTCCTAATATTTCCATAGCCCTTTCTGCATCTTGAGATTTTGTTTTTAATTTTATCCCACCAATGGTCAAGTTTAATAAAGGGTTAATGGAAACAACATTATCATCTATTAAAAATGAATCAATTCCCTCACTCACTAATTTTGTTTTAGCCAAATGGGCATCAATTGCGTTATTAAATGTGGCAACAGTGGTTAAACTTATTTTCATAATGTTTTATGTACAATTAAAATTATTTTAAAACAAAGAGGGCCGATTTAATTTAAGTGCGTCAGCCATTAAGCACGAAAATGTTGTTCCTAATTTATAAAGCTCTTTTACTATATTTTTATAATCTTCATCTGACCGGTTTTGACTCATTTTAAAAGATGCCTGAATGTTATCAATTTTAATTTCAAAACCTACTACTCCTTGCATTTGTTTTTGAACTGATGTTGGGAGTGTGTTTAATGAAACAGGATTTTGAACCGGTTTTTCATATTTATCGGTAAGCCTGCTTACAGAATTCCATAATTCTTCCCCCTCAATAATTTTAACTTCGCCCGTAATGTGAACGCTCATGTAATTCCAGGTGGGTGCATTAGGATGGCTATACCATGAAGAAGAAATATAATGCTGAACAGGCGATTGAAAAATGACCAGCACTTTTGGATGATTTAAAAAATGCTGCCATTGTGTATTTGATTTTGACAAATGGCCTCTTAGTATTTGCTCTCCGGTATCGGAAGTTTCCCACTCGATAGGTACATGAGTAGCTTCAGGATATTCATTGCCGGTAGTTATTAAAGTTGCCAGCCCGTTTTTTTTTACAAAATCTTCAATTAAAGATCTGTCATCAACTTGAAAAGGTTTTAAAATCCACATATTTATTTACGTTCAATTTTACAAATAAAACACTGGGCTTCTGCATTTCTTGCATGCAAATAATAAATTTTAGGGTTATTGTGCAAAACCTGATCTATTAATTCATCTATATCCTGTTCTCCAACCAGTTGTGTAAAAACCATTTGTTGATCGATAGAATAACCAATTAAAGATAAAGGAAAATTAATTTTATCTGCTTTAATCTCAGGCGGAAACCTGTAAATATCAGAATAGGGTTCTACATTTTCTGAAGAAATAAATATCGGGCCGTTTTGATTAAAAACATTTTGAATTGCAAAAGGAGAATAACTAAACAATAACCTTTTATCATATTGTGGAACAAATGGCTTTAAGGAAACCCTGCATGGGCCGAAGCCGGCAGCTAATTGTTCAACTACATCATTGCCAAATAAATCTTTTCTGTTAGTGCGAATTTCTGTAGCAAATGCTGCGGTGAGTGGAATAATTTTAAATAAAGACATATTTTGATATTTAAATTTTAATCAAAATAAATTTTTTAAAATTAATAAGTAAACCTGAATCTTGCTGAAATATTTAGAGCCTACATACCATTTATAATAACATCCATCTAAGTTGTAATCAAAATAGAAACGTTGTTTGATTTTTCAAAAAATAGAAAAAAAAGTTTAAGGCAGATCATCATAAATTTTTACGATAATCACGTTTCCTTATTTATTATCTAAAAAAAAAATCCCGGCCATTTTCACAGCGGGGATTTTTTTAAAACAATAAAATTATTTTAACTGCCACATGCATCACATCCATCCGGATCGTCGAGTGAGCACATCATATCATTCATTTTTTGAACCTGATCATCCAACCATACTCCCGAGTTTTCCTCGATGGTAACAACTGCTTCTGCTACTTGTGCAACAACAGGCTCTAAAGAAACTTCAGCTTGTTTTTGTACCGTGAATTTCTTCGCATCGGCTGCAGCTTCGGTTCTTAAATAATACATTCCGGTTTTTAATCCTTTTTCCCAGGCATAAAAATGCATTGATGTTAATTTTCCAAAATTTACATCGCGCATGAATATATTTAAACTTTGGCTCTGACAAATATAAGCACCTCGGTCGGCCGACATGTCGATAATGGTTTTTTGCTTAATCTCCCAAGCTGTTAAATAAAGTTCTTTTATATTCTTAGGGATTTCATCAATATTTTGAACAGATCCGTTTTCGGTGATCAGTTTGTTTTTCATTTTTTCGTTCCACAAGCCGATTTTTACCAAATCCTTTAATAAATGTTTGTTTACCACCACAAATTCACCGGATAAAACGCGGCGAGTGTAAATATTTGAAGTATAAGGTTCGAAACACTCATTGTTTCCTAAAATTTGTGAAGTAGAGGCAGTTGGCATTGGTGCAACCAATAATGAATTTCTTACACCCGTTTCAACAACTTTCGTTCGCAAAGTTTCCCAATCCCAACGGCCTGAATCAGGAGTAACATTCCACATATCAAATTGAAAAATACCTTTTGAAATTGGCGATCCTTTAAATGTTTCGTAAGGGCCATGTTCAAGCGCAAGTTCCATTGATGATTCTACCGCTGCATAATATATCGTTTCAAAAATATCTTTATTTAATGCTCTTGCTTCATCACTTTCAAAAGGCATTCTTAACAAAATAAAAGCATCTGCCAAGCCCTGCACTCCTATACCTATTGGGCGATGACGCATGTTTGAACGACGTGCCTGCACTACAGGATAATAATTGATGTCAATTATTTTATTAAGGTTACGGGTAATAACTTTAGTAACATCGTATAATTTTTGATGATTGAATTTCCCGTTTTCGATAAATTTAGGAAGTGCAATCGAAGCCAAGTTACACACCGCAATTTCGTCTTTAGAAGTATATTCCATTATTTCGGTACACAAATTCGACGAACGTATAGTACCTAAATTCTTTTGGTTCGATTTACGGTTTGCATGATCCTTATATAAAATATATGGCGTACCGGTTTCTACCTGCGATTCTAAAATAGCAAACCATAATTCTTGCGCCTTAATAGTTTTTCTGCCTTTACCGTCGCGTTCATATTTTTCATACAACCTTTCGAATTCATCACCATAAGTATCATACAAGCCCGGGCATTCATTAGGGTCTAAGAGAGTCCATACATCATTATCTCTTACACGTTTCATAAATAAATCCGGAATCCACATGGCATAGAAGAGATCCCTTGCTTTCATTTCTTCTTTTCCATGATTTTTTTTCAATTCAAGGAATTCAAAAATATCCGCATGCCACGGTTCAAGATAGATAGCAAAAGCTCCTTTGCGTTTTCCGCCACCCTGATCAACGTAACGAGCCGTGTCGTTAAATACACGCAACATTGGAATAATTCCATTTGATGTTCCGTTGGTTCCTTTAATATACGAGCCTGTTGCACGAACATTATGAATACTTAAACCGATCCCACCTGCCGATTGCGAAATTTTAGCACATTGTTTCAATGTTTCATAAATGCCATCAATGCTATCATCCTGCATGGTAAGTAAAAAGCAAGAAGAAAGTTGTGGCTTGGGCGTACCTGCATTAAATAATGTAGGAGTAGCGTGGGTAAACCATTTCTCCGACATTAAATTATAAGTTTCTATTGCCGAATCAATATCTCTGCCATGTATACCAACAGAAACACGCATTAACATGTGTTGTGGGCGTTCTACTACCTTGCCATCAACTTTTAGCAAATATGATTTTTCAAGTGTTTTAAAACCAAAATAATCATAACCAAAATCCCTGTCATATATTATAGACGAATCGAGTAAAGCCGCATTTTCACGAATTATTTCATATACTTCACGCGAAATCATCGAAGCATTTTCGTTGGTTTTCGGATCAACATATGTGTAAAGCCTTTTCATTGTATTTGAAAAAGATTTACTTGTTTTTTTATGTAAGTTCGATATGGCTATCCTTGCCGCAAGCGTTGCATAATCGGGATGGCGAGTTGTTAAAGAAGCTGATGTTTCTGCGGCCAGGTTATCAAGTTCTTCTGTTTTTATTCCGTCGTAAATCCCTTCAATTACTTTTTTGGCAACTGCAATAGGATCTATAAAGTTAAGATCTAATCCATAACACAGTCGTTCGATGCGTGCAGTAATTTTGTCGAATTTTACCGTTTCGCGTCGTCCATCTCTTTTAATAACTGTTTGTTGCATAAGATAAATATTGTTTTTTAAAAAATCGACAAAGGTGATTTCTTATCTAATTTAAAGTTTTTTTCGGTGGCCGGTTATCAGGGATTTTTCTGAATGTAATTATTGTTTATCCTAACAGGATTTTACTTTTTTGGTTCAGAAAAAATCAATTTTTATTTCTACAAATTAAATAATTTTTTGACGAAAAACTTACATGTCAGTTCCTCTTTTCAGAAATAAATTTTTCAAACGCGTTGTGGATAAGATAGAGCCGGGAAGGGAAAAAATGTGGATAACTTAATTGGAAAAAGTTTGGATAATTAAGTTTTTTTATTTCTTATTATTTAGGCTTTATTTGATGAAAATTGAAAAAAACTAAATAAATTTTAAAATAATACTTTTTTTAATTTTAAATAAAAAACAAATCTTTAAAGAATTGTAATCAACATAACGATTCCATAAAAAGTATCATATTCTTAATATTTATAACATAAATCATACATTAGAAACCTTATTTTTTTATATTTGAAAATATATACTCCTTAAACCCATAAACTTATGGAAAAAAACGAAAATAATATCAATTGGTTTGAAATTCCGGTGGCTGATATGCAGAGAGCCAAAAAGTTTTATGAAACTTTATTTGGTATAGAAATGCAGGAAAGTGAAATGATGGGAATGCATTTTGCTTTTTTTCCTTTTGATAACATGTCAGGCAAGGTTTCCGGTGCTTTGGTAAAAAGCAGTTTGCACAAACCGAGTGCCGAAGGTGCGGTTATATATTTAAATGCAAACCCCGATTTAACTCAATACTTAATTAAAGTTGAAATGGCCGGCGGAAAAATTGACATGCCGAAAACGCATATAAATTCCGAAAGCGGACATATGGCATTTTTTATAGATTCGGAAGGAAACAAAATTGGTTTACACTCTCAAAATTAATTTTAGAGCGAGCTTATGAAGCCATCTGTAATTTTTGTTTTAAATAAACATTTATGGATTGATTAATTGTATTCTTTTCTTTAATCGCCTGCGTACTTTCCCATAAAGGAAATAGGTTTTCAATTTCTATAAAATCTTTGTTTTTTAGAATTACCGGCAGGTGTTTTTGCTTTTGAGCTTTAATGTGTTCTATATCAAGCTCCAGAGAGACAAGAGCATGTTTGGTTTGTTCAAGTTTTGACTGATTTAAAATAAGCTTTATAACATCGATTTTATTTTTCCTTAAGTTGAGTTTGAAAAGTTTGTATTCAGCCTTTACTTTCCAAATGGATAATTTATCTGATACTTTTCCTTTACCTGCTGCTTTAACAGCAGCGTCCAAAGATTTAATGTTTTCCTCTTCTTCCTCAATAAGCACATTAACGACTTTCAACCGGGCCATTTTTTTAAAAATACCATAATCCAACCTTGCTATTTGATAAATTAACTGTTTTTGTTTTATGGTTAATTTCATCAAAACTGTTTCAATTGAAGCGATAGAGCCCATTTGGTTATGCATAATTTTTATCTTTTTAGTTACTTAAATTTAATCATTTAACTTCAAAGCACCTAAATTATTGATATTTTGATATTGATATATTGATAATTTTTGCCGTTTTCGCTTTTGTTGGTAGAATACCAACAAAAGAATAGCTCAACAGCCGATAAAGGCTAATGAATTACCCGAAACTTTTTTATGTTCTGTTTGTGAAGCACCAAAATCAGATTTTGTTGAAGTAAATTCATATGGTGAATTTTAGAATTATGAATATACCGATATCTATAAATTGATATTTTTATTTATTTTTTTCGCGATTTATTTTTTTCTATTATGTTAAAAAAAATTAAGAAGTAGTAGTTTATTTAAAGATAATTAGCTGACTTTGGCCGGTTAAAAATCTAAAATCAACTATTTATTTTTAAAATGAATAAAATCATAGAGTTATCTTTTCATTATAAGTTACAACGGTTTTTCATAATTCTTCTTTTATTAACTCCCCTTGTTAATTTTAATAGCTACGATATTAAATTTTTAGATTTAGGGGCATTTTATTTCTATTGCATTTCCATAATCATTATATTTTTTATTTGCCTTTATTTTATCAGCAATAAAGACAGTTTTGTTTTTGATGTAAGTACAATTAACATGGCGTGCTATGTTACAGTTTGTTACATATGGTTCAGGTTTTCAATATCCGACACCTTTTCTTTTTCCGGCCATACTTTTTTCCGGTTGTTCTTTTTTACATTTTTATTCTTCACATTAAAGTTTTTTGATTTTAACCACCAAAAATCATTAAATATAATTATCTGTATTTTTGAAATAATTGCAATAGTGCTTGCTATATACAGCATTCTGCAATTTTTCAAAATAATTACAATAAAAAGTTTATTCGAAATAACAGGTGTTTTCAATAACCCGAGTATATTAACTAATTATTTTTGTACTGTTTTACCTGTTTCTCTGGCCGGATTCTATCCGAACGGTAAAGAAAACCCTCGATATAAAATTCAAAACATTATTGGCATAAGCAGCTTTATTTTAATATTAATTGTAATTGTGCTTGCAAAAGAAAGAACTGCATGGATATCGGCTATAACAGGGATTGCGACTGTAATTTTTATGAGGAACGAAATCCTGATTTTTAAATTAAAAAAGTTAATTAAAAAACCTGCTTACATAATCCTCACTGTTACTGTAATCGGTGCATTATCTATTCTGTTATATTTATTTAAAGCAAAATCAGCCGCAGGGAGATTATTAATATTAAAAATAACTTTTAATATTATAAAAGAACACCCTTTATGGGGAGTGGGGTATGATAAATTTAAAGCTGTATATAACACCTTTCAATCTAATTATTTTTTAAGCAACCCGGACTCTGTTTTTACTTCCCTTGCCGATAATATTTATTTTCCATTTAATGAGTATTTAAATATATGGGCTGAGCTCGGTATCATTGGCTTAATATTAGCTTTAATAATCGCTTTCTTATCAGTAAAGAACGGTTATTTGGCTGCCGTTGCAAAACCACAATTATCGGGTTTTTTCGCTTCATTTATATCGATTTTAATTTGTGCATTATTTTCTTATCCATTTAATGAAATTTCAATTTTAATAAATGTTTTAATTGTTTTTATCATCATTCGGGCCCGGGCAAAAATAAAATATACTTTCATAATAAATAAGTTTATTGTAAAAGCTGTAGGAATTTTAGGCATTGCCGGTTTAATATTTATAACTTCTTTAATAATACCCTTATTTTTAAGTCAAAAGAAATGGGAGCAGGCAGCATTAAAAGCCCGCGCCGGTAATTTTAGTGCCGATTTGTATAAGGGCATGTATCCATTGCTGAAACGGAACCCTTACTTTTTATATAATTACGGTGTTGAACTTTCTTCCAATGAATATTATGAAGAAAGTATTATAGTTTTAGAGGAAGCAAATAAATTATTTACAAACTCGGATATTTTAGTTTACCTGGCAGACGATTACAAGGCCATCAATAATTATGAAAAGGCTGAAGAACTTTATAAGCTTGCCATTTATATGGTTCCCAAAAAATTTATTCCAAAATATGCTTTGATGCAATTATACGTTGATACAGGAAATTGTAATGAAGCTGCCTTTTGGGCTAAACAAATTTTGGAAACAACAATACAGGTAAATTCTGCGGAAGTGGATTTAATAAAAAAAGAAGCATATGATGTATTAAAAGAAAGATGTGAACAATAAGGTATTTCCACAGTTAATATTCACCAAAAAACCTGCTTGTCTCCCGATAAGGTAAACGGCCTTATCCTTGTCTGATAATTTGGTATATTATAATTAATTAAGCGATACAATCCATTAGGATTTAAAGAGCAGATGAATGTAAAATATTTCCCTTCTATCTTCTTTTGTGTAGGTATATCTTTCCAATTATCAGAAACCTCATCCCAATACTGTAATTGATAATTATCCGTTGTCGGGCATTTGTTTATCACTCCATCTTCAAACCTGTTAAATTCAGTTAATTTAATAAGTTTATTAAATTTGCTGCTCCCGTTAAGTAAATTTACAGACCCGTCAGCACTTAAGATAAAAGGCCGTGCTGCGGGCTTTAATTCGCCTTCTTTATAATACATCACATTATAGAGAACGTTTCTTCCTATATTATTAAAGGTAACTTTATTGGATTCAATTTTCCCCCAATCAATCGGTTGCCATGAGCCGTTATAAACACATATATAAGCAAATTTATGTGAAGAGACTTTGTCAAGAGTTAAATTGATATCAGTAACGGGCACATATTCCCTTGTCACATCTTTGAAAAAATAATTTCGAAAAAAAGCCGGGATATCTTTCATTTCACTGATTGAAGCAAGGCTTCCTGTTTGCTTTGAAAATGTCCATCTGTATACTTTAGCTATCCTATAATACGATTTAAAATCTTCCCCTATTTTGTGCTCCAAAGGAGAATCTTCCGCCCCTCCGAAATGAACATTTTTATCTTTTAATATCATACTATTCCAAGAATGTCCGGATCTTTAATGCCCCCATACAGGTACAAAATCAATAGCCACCGGAAGCCCGAAAGAGCGCATGGCATACGAAGCAATCATAGTCAAATCTTCACAACTCCCTAATTTGCTTTTAACGATTTCATCTAAAGATTGACGATTGATGGCAGCAAAAGATCTGATATCATATTTAACCCTTTTTTTAAGCTCATTGTTAACAGCAGTACAAACCTTAATCGGGTCTTCATAAGGAGCCAATGATTTTTTTAAAGAATCGAATTCGTTATCAAAATACTTATTCCAATCCGAAAGTGCTTCATCTCTTATTCTATAGGGTAAAACATATTCATAAAAAGTATTCAAATCAATATTTTTATCCCATTTATTGTTTTTATACTCATCAAAGGCATGGTCTATTATATTAATCAGGTAACCTGTAGTAACCCTGCTGCTGTCCGGAATGAATACCGGTTTTAATTCAGTGTCTTCGAGAATGGTATTTAATACTTTAAATGAAGCTTCACGATTAGGATAAATGTATGGGTTGTAGGTTATAGCCTCGCCTTCCTCATTTATTAATTGATTGCCCAATGTATAATGTTCTTTTATACATTTAATAAGGAATTGGGCTGCTTTTAACTTTTCAACTTCCTTAATGGCCTTATAGTGATCTATAACTTCTTTATAATTATAAGATGGTTTATCATTGTTCTCATAATATTTCTGCTTTAACTGGCACCCACCAATTATTAAAATAAATAAGAATGTAATTTTCTTAATTGGTTTCATTTAATATATTAGTTTAAATAACTTGCATTTAATAAAAAATGCAACAATAAAGTTTACGCATATTAACATTCTATATTCTTTCTTAAATTATTTAATCATTATCTTTTATTACTAACTTGTAATATTAAAAATAATAAATCTACTTGCTGAAAATAATTACATTCAACAATTTCTTTTTCAACCACCTAATTAATGAAACCACATTTATCAATCAAAAAAGGTAATTCTGCCTTTTTAAAGTTTCATGTTGCTGCCGTTTTATCTTTACTTTTTTCATTTACAGTTTTCGGCCAAAATTCTGATAACACTTATTACAAAAAAGATTATCCAAAAAAGATGACTAAACCATTGGATAACGGTTTTTTTACCCGCCATGTTGATTTTGAGAAGAGCATGGCAGGTTATCGCCTGACTATGGACGCCTTGCACGCCCGCTCGGGAAGAGGGTCTGTAAGGATGGGTGCCGATTTGGAAAAACTTAATATTTCCGATTCCCATTTTAAAGACAGCAGGGAAATAATAACCGAAGCTTATATAAATGTGCCCCTATCCAATAAAAGAACAGATGCCCCCGGCATAGGCATTATGCAGCTTTACCGGACAGATAAAATATACCTGCAGCATGAGGCGATGATAAAGGATGGTGCAAACAGTATATTTTCGTTAGTGGCTGCAGGGAGCCAAATATACAAATCCGTTAAAAATTCCCGCAGGCCAAAAGCCTATTTGGTTATGGAAGTATTTGACCGGGAGGGTAAACTTAAATCAGTAAGTCATAACAGGGTAACATATGCATCTGTAAAAGAATGGGATAAAGTAACTTTACGAGGTGTGGTGCCTGCCGGTGGCAGTTATAAAATATCGGTTTGGAACCATACAGGCAAAAAAATATATGTGGATGACATAAGCTTTAAGGACAGGGCAATACTTAGAACCGCCGGCCAAAGCCCTGCAGATACAACAAAACAAAAACCGGGTTATCCAAAAGTTAAACCTGGTTCGCCAAGGCCAATCCCTACCCTTTCGCTTAATGAAGGAGCTCTTCCGGGTGCAGATGGTGGGGGTGGTGGCTCCGGCGCTCCTTCTCCACCAAATGCCGGAGGCGGTGGAGGTGGAGGTGGAGATGGAGATGGAGGAGGGGGCGATGATGGTGGCGATACTGGTGGTGGCGGCGGTTCAGGAGATGGTAGTGGCGACACTGGTACTGGAGGTAGTGGTAATACCGGAGGAGGTGATGGCTCAAATAATGGAAGTGGTAATTCTGGAGATAGTGGTGGTTCAAGCAGCGGCGGCAGCGGTTCAGGCAGCGAGACGAGTGCTACAATAGTTCCTTACGGCGCACCTAAAAACCCTGCAAAAGGAACTATCTATTTTTCTCAAAACGGAACTAAATATATATTTGATGGTAAATATTGGGTTATGCCACTTAAAGATGTTGAAGTAAAAGGCACTCCGCCAAGCAACCCCACTAATGGTTTAATATATTTTTTTATAGACCCTATTACCAAAGTAATGACTACTTATACTTATATTACAGATAAGGATGGTATAACTTATAACAGTTGGGTGACTAAGGTTGTTGAAGCTATAAATAATTTAGACGAAATTGAAATATTTGATAATTTATGTAGTGGTGGAAAAAGAGCTTTAGCACTTCAGGATAAATATAACAAAGAGGCATCGTGTTTTGTAACAAAAGATGGTGAAGTAATAATTTTACCATTTTTAAATAATACTTCGGAGCACGTAAAAGTTGAATTTCCAATTTTGGATAATCAAAAAAGGAAACTAGCGGATATATACGACGACAACGGCCATACCTATTTACAAATCAATGATTATAATAAAAACTCAGCATCTACTTATCAAATTGTTGCAGGTCTTCACACACATCCCATAGGGCCAGGTCTTTTATCAGATATTCCAAGTGGTGACGATTTTCAAAACTCCGCAAATTTTCCTTATTTATCTCAATATATTTTAAATAAAAATAACATTATACAATATAATAGTACCGAAGTTTTATATACTCAACCTTATAATTGTAAATAATATGAAATTAATAAAAATCACATTAAATTTTTTTATTTTAATATTAACAATTTCAGCAAACTCTCAAATTTGTGAGAAAGTAAAGATTGACTCAGAATCAATAAAAAAAGATATTATTTATGACTTTATTAAGGAATGCAAACATAATGGTTCTTTTATTCATGAAAAGGGAGTGGTTAAACTAAATATTTATAAAAATAAAGAAGATAAATATTGCTGGTTATTAATACCATTAATCGAGGATAGCTATAAAGATAATCCTCCAGAAAAATATGCAGAGGTAGGTGTAGATATTGTATTAATTTACGATGCGAATAACATTGGTCATGAATTACCAACAGATGGAAGGAAACATGCAAAATTAAATGAATGCCTTGAAGAAGTAATTGGAGATTATTTATACATAAGGCCAACTCAAAAAAGAAGGACTTTTGAATATGTTGATGCGGCTGGCAAAGTTAGAAAAACACAAAAACATATAATTAAAGGTGGAAATGGCGGAAGCTTAGTAATTGAATTTAATAAAGATGGGACTTATGTAACTAAAAAACCGGTGTAGCCCAAAACTTCTCAACATAGTCTTAGCGTCTCGCTAGGACTTAAGATATTATAAGCGTCCGCTTGTTTTTTAACAAGCGGACGCTTATTAAAGATAGGTGCGTAGCGGATGCTACGACCAGAAGTGAGTCCCTGAAATAGGAAACCCTGCTGGTAAGTAAAGCACCTAAATTATTGATATTTTGATATATTAATAATTTTTACTCGTTTTTCGCTTTTGTTGGTATTCTACCAAAAAAAGAATAGCCGACAGCCGATGTCCAAAAAAATATTTCTCCAATTGAAATATAAGATTTACGTTTATAGTCAAAAATACTTTTTTCCATATAACAGGTTGAATAAAAAGAAAATTTATAATTTGGCACAAAATAGGTAAATATTTAAATGAGCTAACAAAAATTTGGTTCGTGGGTACACGAACCAAGGCAGGGGACGCATCGCCAAGCCTTAAACGTTATGCTTAATTATTGCAGACACCATAGCAGAATGAAATTATCCATTACCATATTGACACTTTTTGCTTCGTTCCAAATTTCCGGACAGAATGTTACATATTTAAAAACGACAGGAAAGAAAAATCTTCATTATTTGGAATTCAATATGGATAATGTGAAAGTGTATAAAATGGGTTCATATTTTGACAAGGCGGGTTCAGGTTCAGCTATAATATTGATTGACACATTAATCTTAACAAAAGAAAATGAATTTAAAGGAAAACAATACTCTCTCTTTAAGAACGAAACCCATTTTACACTACTTACCGACAATGGAAAGAAATATGAAACAGAACGAGAAAACGACCTAAATAAAGTAAACTCAGAATTAAATAATGCTTATTGTCTAAAAAGCTACTTTGACATGAGTAATAAATTAAACAAAGAATTCCCATTATATCATTACACTTTTAGATATGGGTATTATGCTTGGGAAAAGCAACCCAACAAAACTATTAGTCATGACAAATTTATTATACAGACAAACCAAGAAATGGTAATAATTTATGACAGCATTTCTAGAAAGCAGACTTCCTTAACTAAAACGACAAATTTTATAACTACGAATGTTAGACAAGCAAATTATTCCATTTTGAAAGACAGCATGAGTACATTACCTATTGATTACCGACCTCAAAGTGGATATTTTGACAAATCAGTTTATCAAATGGTAAAAGCAAACCCAGAGTATTTTTATAAACTATTGCAGGACTTTCCCACATGCAAAGAATTTATTTACTTTGCTGTTGACCAAGACAAAGGGCTAATAAAACAACTAAAACAAGTGCAAGGATATGACGACTTGAAAAAAGAATTTTTTAAAGAATATAAATATGGAAAAACAATGAATTATAGAATTATTGGGACATATGCAATCATTGCAGGGCTATTAACTTGGTTGATAATCGCAAAACCATAAATAACTAAGCATAAATGGGTTTTGCGTTAGTGGGCGGAAAGAAGCCCTTCTATCCTTTCTCCAGCAGGGTCTCCTTTTTCAGGGACCCTGCATTTTATTAGTTTATATTTTAATTTCATTTTTATCT
Organism: Spirosomataceae bacterium; assembly: GCA_965248855.1. Classification (GTDB taxonomy): domain Bacteria; phylum Bacteroidota; class Bacteroidia; order Cytophagales; family 172606-1; genus CBDFKQ01. The sequence goes on from CBDFKQ010000018.1 coordinate 15,385, forward strand.
TAGTCATATGTAAGTCAAAAGTTGAAGTATATGCACCCGAGCCCTTAGTTACAAAATGGTTTTGGCTGACAAGCCTATTGATAACAAACATAGTTGTATAAAATATTAAAATCCTACTTAAAAGGGTTTTAAATCAAAATTCACTTAATTAATATTATTTGAAGAGAGTTGAATATTAACGCAGGGTCCCTGAAATAGGAGACCCTGCCGGTAAGTAAGCAGGTAATCCGAATATTACCACCCGGATTACCTGCTTTAGCAATTGTTTGAATTAGAAAAAAAATTCAGAAAGCCTCGTTATTTAAAAACCTTTTTCAAGACTGAATATCCGGTTGGTCTGTAAATATGAATGGTTTGTTCCTTTTCATCCAGTATCACTTCTATCCGCTGTCCCGGTTTTACTTCCGGTAAATCGTTTTTCTTGTTTGAATTGCCTGTGGTATAATATCCTTTAATAGTATAGGCAGGAATTCCTTCCGAACCTTTCAATACAAGTCTTCTTTTTCCGTTGGCCGGGGTATTGCTTATTAATTGTAAGGGCGCGCTTATTCTTTTAAGGGTGTCATAAGAAGGTTTGGGGTTTAACTTGATGTCGCATATTCCATGCACCCTTTGAGGATAAGCATAAGTGGAATCTTCACCGATAAATGTCCTATAATCATTAAGACAAAAATAAATAGCTCCTGCCACGTGCTTTGCTGCTCCGTACACGGCTAATTGTTGTACCATTTCCTCACAACGCCTTTTATCTCCGCCCTTGAATCTGGGTTCGCACAGCCCCCATTCGGATATTACCAAAGGTTTGGTCGGATAGTCTTCATGCATCTTTTGAAGGTGGTAGGGTATTTCTTTCAGGTTTGCACTGTACCAGCTGCTGTAATATTCGTTGAACATCAGCACATCGCAAAGCCCGGTAGCTCATCCAAAAGGGTTTGGTTGTCAAATCGGTGGAATCCAAGCTTGTTGCTCACATAGTTCACTTGACGGGTAGAATCCAGTGATTTGGCATACTTATACAATTTTTCGATAGATGAAATATTGATGGCTTTTCTGCTTTCCAGTTCATTGCCTACGCCCCATGATATTATACTCGGATGGTTATAATGATCACTTACCATCTCATCGAGGTGTTGGTAACCCAAACGCAGCAATGTATCATTGAGTAAGGTAGGGGCTCCCCAATATGGAATCTCTTCCTGAATCAAAATACCATTCCTGTCGCACCAGTCAAGTACAAATTCATCTTGTTGAAAATGAAAACGGGTATAAATACAATTTACATTCTTCATCAAAATCAAGTTTTTCTTAAAATCATTGGTGTCTTCTGCCATACCACGTTCCAATGTACTACCCACCATCCATTCTATTCCCATCAGCCTCATGGGTTCACCATTTAATACAAAGCGGTCCTTTTCGGTTTTAAGGCTTCGGAAAACGAAAACCGAGGAGAATTCATCTACTTGTTTACCTCTGATGTAAAGAGCAACGGTTATTTTGTACAGATTAGGATGATCGAAATGCCAGGGCTTTATTTTATGGAAAGAAAGGGTTGATTGAAAAGTGCCTTTTGTGAAGGTGGTTTTCATATCTCCCGTAAAGAGGCTGTTTTTTGTAGCCTGGTTTTCTTCAGTTATAGTTGCTTTCATGCGAACATCATCCGGCTTAATGGATGGATCGAGCAAGGCAATTTTTATCCCTGCCAACCCTGTTGTTCCCTCAGGAGTGGCGGTGATTTGTATGTTTTTGATGGCTTGTTTATCAGTAGTGATCAAGTATACTTTCCGGATAATACCTCCATCGTTTGCCCAGTCGAAAGATTTTAAGAAGGGAATATTTTCCCGCGAAAATGAATTGTCTGCACAAACTATGATGCGGTTCTTGCCCGGCCTTATATAAGGGGAAACATCAATAAAAAACTTGTTAAATCCGCTTCCTGCATGAGAGCCGGCTTTTTGTCCGTTTATGTAAACGGTGGCATTGTGATAAACAGCGTCAAACTGTAGACGAACAAGTTTCTGCAATTGGGACGCAGATATTTCAACATCATATTGATACCATCCTTTCCCGGCATATTTCTCCAGACCGGGTGTGGTATTCCATGTATGGGGAACTTTTACTTTAACGCTTTTTGCAGGAATGCCCTTGCTCCAGTCTGTAGTATTTGACTTAGCGGAATCTATGGCAAACAGCCAGTCGCCTGAAAGGGAGATTTTTTGACGAAACGTTTGTGCTTGGCTCGCTGATGAGACAAGAAAGACGCACAGGACCAAGGTTTTTGTTAAGCGTTTGGAATGGATATTCATGTATTGGGATATTAAATTGAAGACGTTTATTAAACACCGGCAAGTTGCTACTTTAATATGTTAAAAAAAAAGAAAGTCAACGACTCCTTTTTAGGAAGCCGGTGCCTTTATTTATTCCGATAAAGAATTAATATTGTGAATTGCAGCGGAGGCATTAAGTGAATCATTATTTATTATATCGATATATACTTCCGGGCACTTAGGATAAATTGAATTTAAATACTCTGCACAGCTGCCAGCGACATTTAGAGTTCTTGAAAACACCTTATATTCACTATTTTGATATCAAGATATTTGTTTTGCACCTTTGTTGGTAGAGGATACCAAGAAAGGCAAGAATTTTTGCAACAATTACTTAAAAGCACGACTCTGTCCAGATTAACTTAAGAAGGCAATTTATAAGAATTCAAAAACGTTTTTCAAATATTTTTGCATGTATTTCGGACCGAGTCCTATCTTTCAAAAAGATTGAAGTGTAAACACTTCAATCAGAGGGGGTAGTAATTAAAAAGATAATATCAAATAAAAATCAAAACTGATTTCTCAACTTAAATCTCTATAACTATTTTCATGAAATCAAATATTATTTCCAAACTTGTTATTACCATCTTTGTTGCATTTATTTTTTTTCTGCATACACAAGCTCAAAGTGTTTTTTACTACGATAAACACTACAACCATACTGATAAGACCAATGCAAGCTTTTATGAGATGATTACTGCCGACCCGCTTGAAAGGAACTTCGGCAGATATGAAGTATATTATATTTCAGGTAAGATATGTAAAAAAGGGTATTATTCATCGATCAAAGGCCGGACTAAAGAAGATACTTGCATTGAATTTTATGAAAATGGAAATAAAAAATCATTTGCATATTATCAGAATGGAAAAACTACAGGTGACTATTATACATGGAATGAAAATGGCACGTTGAAATCAAAAACCACATATCAGGAAAATGGCCATGTAACCACTGTATTATTTTATGAAAACGGGGGTGTGCGACGTAAATTAATAACCGGTAACAATCAGAGCGTGGATAGTTGCTTTAATGGGAATGGACAATTTTTTAAATGTCTCAGCCCTTTTGAACAGGTGCCAACCTACCCGGGAGGAATTGAAGCTTTAAACCGGTTCATATCGGAGAATATTAAATACCCAAAAATTGCACGAAAAAAACTCAAGGAAGGAAAAGTCTATATATCTTTTATCATCAATACCGAAGGCCAAGTTGAGTCGCCCTATGTATTAAAATCGGTTTCAAAAGAAATTGATGACGAAGCCGTAAGGGTAATTATGTTAATGCCAAGATGGACGCCTGCCATTCAAGATGAAAAAATAGTAAGTGTAAAATACACTCTTCCAATTAATTTTCATCTGAATAGATAATTTTTAAATATCTTATTTCTCAGCTCGGTAAAGTGCCCTATTTTCCAAATATAATAACCGACTAGTTTAAGTTTAGAACTTAAATCCAATATTAAAGCAGGACTCTGTCCGGTAATACTAAAAAAAATATTTAGAATAATTTTATAAACATTCATCAAAGAATTTTTTCAGGTATTTTAGACGGATTCCTGTCTTTTAAAAGGGTCGAAGTGTGAACACTTCAAACAGAGGGGGGGGCCGGAATATAAACCTTTCGATTATTTGCTATTCTGTTTTGTTAATAGGATACCAATAAAGACAGATAAATTATTTGCAGCAGTCACTGAAATTTTTATAAATTCTCTGTGTTAAAGACACTACCCATTTTAAATCCGTAGAAATACTCTACGGATAGGGAGGGGCCAAGTTGGTTAAGCATAATTTTTATCTTTTTAGTTACTTAAATTTAATCATTTAACTTCAACTCACCTAAATTATTGATATTTTGATATTGATTTTTTGATAATTTAAATTTTTAATTTTGCGGTTCGTTGTTTTCGCCTCTGTTGGTATTCTACCAACAAAAGAATAGCCGACAGCCGATAAGGCTAACATTCCAATTTAAATAGAAATAAGTTTTTTAACCTGTCTTATTTCGTTTTTGAATAAATCCATTTTTTATATTCTATTTTCATACAATGTCCACAAGGTCTATAACCAGTTTTAACAGCTTCATTTTCTGATGTAAAGAAAACTCTATTTTCTTTTTTCATTCGTTTGCCCGATTTGCATTGTAGTATTCCGTATATTTTTAATTCTTATTTCCACCAAAGCAAATTTCCGTTTGCTTAATTTTACTTTTTAAGTCAAGATGTTTTATCATTTTTAACTCAAAGCATCGTGAAAAATAATTCCCAAGGTGTGTCGTTCACCGCTATGAATTTCACTCCGTGTTTCATATTAACACGATAATACCCTTTAGTTCCTTTTACAGGGCGGAAGTTAGTTGTAAAAATTAGCATATCGCCTTTCTTTGGTTTTAGTACCGTTGCTTTTGATTGTGCTCTTGGCGTTTGTTGAGTTAATACAAATTCACCACCTGTAAAATCCTGATCAGGTTCGTTTAAAAATAAAACTGTTTGAATTGGGAAATACACATCTCCGTACAAATCCTGGTGCAAAGTATTATGTCCGTTTTTACCGTATTTCAAAATAAGAACGGTTGCCTTTTTTTGATTATTTGCATTACATTGTTCTAAAAGTTGTTGATGTGTATCAGGAAAAACTATATCAATATTTAGCATGTTCATCCAAGCGTTTGCAATTGGTGCAAGTTTCGGATATACACTTTCTCTAATACTTTGAATAAGATTTGGCAATGGATAATTGAAATATTTATATTCGCCTATACCAAAACGATAGCGTTCCATCACTACCGTTTTTCTGTAAATATTTGGGTTATTATAGTCAATTATGAAGTCAGTGCATTGGTCACTAGTTAAGATTTTTGAAATTATAGCAAAACCCTTTTCGTGCATTTCTTCAACTATGTTTTGCCAATTAATTGACGCAATTTTCTCTTCCATTATTTTATATTTGACAATCCACCATCAACGGTAATTTCAATTCCGTGAATGTATTAAGCATCATCAGAAGCAAGGAAAGCTACCGTTTTGCCGATTTCAGAAGATTCTCCGAAACGTTTAAAGGGAAGCGTAGGTACTACTGATTCAATAAACCCTTTAATTTGTTCAGCTGTTAGGCCTGTTTTATCAAAACCATTAGTCTTAATATAACCCGGGCTAATTCCGTTAACACGAATATTTTTAGCTGTAGATTCTGCTGCAAATGTTTTTATAAAAGACTGTACTGCTGATTTTGCTGCAGAATATACAGACATATTGGAATAGCCTATTTCTGTAACCACAGATGTATTCAAAATAATAGAGCCACTTTCATTTATAATTGGAAGAAGTTGTTGTACCGTAAAAAAAGTTCCTTTTACCAACACATTAAAGAGTTCATCAAACTGCTCTTCGTTTACCATTTCAATTGGCGCAAATTTTCCATACCCTGCATTTACAAACAAAATATCCAATTTATTTATATTCAGTTTTATTTTCTCTTGCAGTTCAAAAATATCAGATAACTTTCCTGCATCAGATACTATTCCGTACGCATTTTCACCCAATTGTTTTACTGCTTGATTAACAGTTTCTTGACTACGACCTGTAATAATAACATTTGCTCCTTGGTTAATAAATTCTTGAGCAGTGGCAAATCCCATTCCGCTTGTTCCGCCTGTAATTAAGGCTACTTTGTTTTTTAATTTTTGCATTTCTGTTTGTTTTAAATTGAATGCAAAGATTTACATAGTTAAGTAGCGATAAAACCCGAAACTTGCTAAATAAATTCTGAATGTGTTTTTGTCCCTCCCAACCAATGATAGCTGTTTTTCGTGTATTGCCCACATATACCCACCAAATAAACGGACCGGTTTAAGTTTAAAAACTTAAATCCAATTTTAAAAGCAGGTGTCTGTCCGGATTTAACTTTAAAAAGCAATTTATTACCTTAGTTCGATTATAAAATAGTGTCAATTGTGATTTTGGATTACATCAAATGTAAGGGCTGGTTTTTTCGAAAAAAACTATAGGCAATTAGTGCAGAAATGGTATTTGTTATGAAGTTTCCAAATGAACGATGCACGGAATGCTCTACCTGACACATATTTTTAAGTCATCATTTATCGTTTCAATTATAGATCTTTTTCTTAAATATATTTTATCCTTTAGCTCCATTAAACAAGTCTTCATGTTATTTCTAATATTGGTTATCAGATGTAAACCATTTTCGCCTTTGTTGGTATTTTACCAACAAAAGAATAGCCCAACAGCCGATAAGGCTACATTTCAATTTAAATAGAACCAAAGTTTAAGAAAGGTAATTTTGTTTTATTCAAAATAATATAAACAAGTGGAAATTGATGATGTCTTTTTTTAAGACATTACTACTCATTTTAAATCCGTGGAAACACTCTACGGGGTAGGGAGGGTTTTTCCAATATTCTACATTGATTTTCACTTTCTATTCTTGCAAATATGACGGGGGATATCCTTTCCGCTCACCTCTGCTTATCGTGAGGAAATACTTAAGAAAATACAGCTACTGAATGGCATTAAATCGGGCAGAATATCCACCGGCTATGATAATATAGGAGATCGAATCATCATGATTCATTCTCATAAAACAGGTGCATTATACTTTGACCAAGAAAGTTCGGGAAAAGCAGGGGTTTCAAACAGAGATAAATTCCCGGAGGTAATTCATTTCTTAGAGGGAATTATAGGGAAAAAGATGCAATCAAGTAAATGACTAATAATTTAATAATTATTTATGAATTTGTGGTTCTTTATGCATCTTGTATAAAACCACATATTAACCGGACTTATAGTTTAACTTAAACAAACTTAAATGAAAAAATTATTTAAAATTGTTCTATCAATATTAATTATGAACACTATGTCAGCAAATAGTCAGTCTCAGAAAGTCGGTGGATCTAAAATTATAAGGGAAGTTGGTGAAATACGCTCAATATTAACACCCAGATTATTGCCGGTAACAGACATTGGAAGTAAAACTATTCCGGTTCCTGCCATGCCTAAAAATTGGGATGGGCTAGTGATTACATACGATAAGATATTCGGCGAAGCTCAAGATCTCATGCATTCTTACCTCGTTTGGAATACTAAAACTAAGGAAGGGATTATCATCAATCCTTTGAAAAAGGATATTCAGTTTATTATTGAATTAGCGAATAAACAAAAAGGAATTCATTGGCTCTATATAATAGACACGCATACTTTTTATAATGAAGCAATATCGACTGAAGATTTCACAGAAGGATCGAATAATGCCGCAAATGGTTTTGAATCTGACCAAAGATTTTATTTCTTTGATATTAAGATTTATAACAAAGAAAAAGGAAAGGAAAACATTGCAGTAAAGGAAGTAGCGAAGCAATTAAATTCCCAAGCAATTATTCCCGGATATTCTAAAGTCAAACCCACAAAAGCCAGTCCGATTACTGTTTGCAGAATTGGCGATGCACAATCTGATAAAGACTCAGTTATTTCCTGGGGACCGTTTTTATTTATGACAGAAAATTGTAAATAACATATAAAGTCAATTTGCGACGTTTACAGTAGATGTGATTAGTATCTCATGATAAAAAATTGTCTATGAGTATAAGCAATAACTTAAATTATGCATCTTCAAATAATATATATTAAATTTATCAGGTTTTTTTTCACATTAACCAAACATTTATGAATTATTTCATATTTTTCATTCTTATATTTTTCCCACAAATCATTATGGAACCTACTGCAAATGTGCCTTTTGAATTACCCCAAAGCTGGTCAAAAGATTTTCAGTTTTCAGTTCATAGTGGGGTTGGTATGCAAGACGAATCAACGGTTTGTACCTATACTTATGATACTTGCAAATATGTTCATCGTGAAGGCAGCAAAAAAACAATTATTTCCTTCCCTTTAAAAGAAGCTTATAGAGTGTTAATTTTTAAAAAGCTCCATGAACTTAACGTAGACAAAATCAGGTCAAAGAAAAATGATAAAAGAATGAGTGATGAAGCAGTAGCCATGATATGTTTTCACTCAGCTAAAGTTCAAGAATATTGCCTAAGCGATGGTGGCGAAGAAGCAATTCAGAAGGAAGATCTGGCTCACTTTGGAGCTGCCTATAGGTTTCTTATGAATTATGGCAAATCTAAAGGGCAGGAAAAAAATTAAAAGTTAGACATACTCAGTTACCATTGCAGGAAGCAGCTTTGGTTTATATTCATATGCCTATAGTGAACGGATATGAATTTATAGAAAAGTTTAAGCAAATGGATTCCTAATTGAAACTTCCTCCCGTTGAAGTGAAACACTTCGACCGGAGGGAAATTATGTTGTCATCTTTTACCAGACTATTTCACCTTCAGCGTTTAAAAATTTTCCTGTTTTTCCGTCTTTGCCAAGTGTTGCATACTTTACAATTACATTGGCAGCATCTTCAACTTTTTTATCTCCCATGTGATTATTAAAATCGGTTGCTGTAAATCCGGGGCACACACAATTCACCTTGAAATTTGTGTCTTTCAATTCAACCGCTAACATTACGGTGTATGCGTTCAAGGCGGTCTTTGATGGGCCATAAGCTGCAGGCTTGAATTGTGCGAATTTCCAATTCGGGTCGCTGTGATTTGTTAATGAAGACAATTCGGTAGTTACATTTACAATTCCGGGTTGATCTGATTTTTTTAGCAATTCCATAAACTCTTGGGTTACTTGAACCGCACCGAAAAAATTAGTTTCAAATACAAGTCGTAAGGTATCAATAGAAACTTTTGTTGCCGGTTGCGGAAAGCCACCACTAATGCCTGCATTATTAATCAGTACATCTAGCTTTTGAGTTTTTGCTTCAAGTTCTTGCCTTGCTACTTTAATTGAATTGATGTCTGTAACATCTAATTGAATACATTCCACATTTGTCAGGCCCAAAGCTTCTAAATTTTCAACTGCTTTAAACCCTTTCGATTTGTCTCGGCTACCGATGTAAACGAAATAACCAAGTTGGGCTAATTGTTTAGCGGTTTCAAAACCGATGCTTTTGTTTGCTCCTGTTACTAATGCAGATTTCATTTTTATATTTTTTGATGAACAACAAAAGTCGGGGGAGAAAAACTAAGTGAGATGGACTTTTCACTTTAATTGCTTAACAAATCTTGAATGCTTTCTACAAACTGAGTAATACTCTTTCCGGTGTTTTTTTTGAAAAGCTTAGAAAAATAATCAGGGTCGCTAAAACCTAATGCATAAGCCAATTCCTTAACCGATGTATCGGAATAAAAAAGTTTTCTTTGTGCCTCTAATATCAAACGATTTGTGATAAATTCTTTAGGTGATACACCTGAAAACTCTTTTACAATGTTGTAAAGATTATTTGTGGTTATAGCAAGATTGTCGGCAATGGTTTGTATAGAATGTTGCTCCGTCAAATGAGTTTCAACAACAATTTTAAACTCAACGTATTTTGAAAGTTTGTTTGTTTCCGACTTTTCTTTTGCAACACCATTAAAATATGCCTTGTTAAGCTCTGTTAAAAGTGAATTAAGATGAGCCAAAATAATTTCAGCATCTTTTTGATCGTTATCTGAATTTAAAATTTTGTTGAGTATTTCAAAAAGTATTTTTACTCGTTGTTTTGAATCTCTATCAAATGAAATGATTTGTGAGTTTAAAGGATTGAGCAAAAAGAAAAATTGTTTAGGAAGTAAAGACAAGCAATTTTGGTCAAAACTCATTTTGAAACATTCGATGTCATCTTTCTTGTGGGCAGGCGCGGAATGAATTTGATTAGGCAAAACGAAAAACAACTGTCCGCTTGTAATGGTTAAATCTTTTAAATCAACCTTATGGGTAAGTGAACCGCTTTCAACGAACGCAAAAAAATAATTGGCTTTTCTATGAGGCCGGGTAAGCATTTTAATTACATCAGCAGGCAAATAATTATTTGAGTTAGAGCTTACTCTAATTGCAAGTTTGTCATGTTGCTTTATTTGTTGAAGCAGTTCTTTTGTTTCTTGCATTGTTTGTCTGTTTGATAGTTGTGATTTCGCCATAGAATTACAGGTAACTTTTTTGGGCTCTGAGTTCAGGCGGGTTTCGGAGCACAAAGCTTCAATTTATTACTGAAGTTCAATTGGAAAACTGCTGTTGATTTGCACCGCCACGGCGGACTGTGTCAGCCCGCCTGACACAAAACCCGTGTTACGGGCTGTGGCTATTCTACTGAGAAGTCTGTCAGTTCATAATTGGCGTTTCGTCCGCCTTCGTTAGTTTCTTGCAAAATACCTTTTTTTATTAAGCCTTTTATGTCACGCAATGCTGTGTCTGTAGAAACTTTGGTAATCTTTGCCCATTTTGATGATTGTAGTTTTCCTTCAAATCCGTCAAACAACATATTCAAAATGGTGCGTTGGCGTTCACTGATTACTGTGTTTTCGTGTAGTTTCCAAAATTCGGCTTTACGCAAAATTCGTTGAGTGGTGTTTTCGGTGGCAAGCATTGCATTTTTCAGGCAATGCAAAAACCATTCGAGCCATTCGGTAATGTCGCCTGTACTGTGTTGTACTTTTTGCAAGATTTCGTAATAGTGTTTGCGTTCTACTAAAATTTGGCTCGACATACTGTAAAAACGTTCGCCACTGCTTTCTGCACGAGCAAGCAACATATCGGTTATGGCTCTGCCTATACGTCCGTTTCCGTCATCAAACGGGTGAATGATGATAAACCAAAAGTGGGCAATGGCGGCTTTCAAAACGAGGTCAAGTTGGTTGTCATTGTTGAACCAATCTAAAAACTTGTCCATTTCGGTTTTTACAAATTTGGACTGTACAGCTTCGTAGTGTATTTTTTCTTTGCCCATCGCCCCCGAAACTACCTGCATTTCGCCCGTGCGATATTTGCCAACTTCTATGGCGTAAGGTCCGCTGTACCCGGTGGGAAAAAGTGCTGCGTGCCAACCAAACAGACGCTTTTCGGTTAGCGGTGACGTGTAGCGTTGGGTAGCATCGAGCATCATTTCTACCACACCTTCTATGTGGCGACTACTTGGAACAAGTCCTGCGGTGTTGATACCTAAACGCCTTGCTATGGACGAACGCACTTGCTCGTAGTTGAGCAATTCACCTTCTATTTCGCTTGATTTTACCACATCTAATGTGAGGGCTGTAAGCGTGGCTTCTTTTTTGACTGAAAAGCCTAATGCGTTCATTTGCCCGATTATTTTGCCCTGCATTAGTTTTAGCTCGCCAAATACGAAATTAATGGCTTTGTCTTGCCACGAAAAGTTTGTCCAATTTTTATGTTCATAGATGTATTTTGACATTGCCAAAAACGATTATGCAGCAAATGTCTGAATTATTTACCGCAAATTTGCGGTGATTATTTTATTTTTTTACCGCAAATGTCGTTTTGTCTACACTTTCTCGGATTGCCCATAACAAACAGAGCTTGGCGAAGGTGGCGATTTTCACCACAAATGTTGATGCTGAGAACCAATGTTTGAATAACCACAAATGTGTCTGCGGAGTATGAAACCGCCACTTTTACCAAACCCATGTTAGCAGTTCGTTATTCTTACTGTCTGGTTAACACTGCGAACGATGCCGGTATTATAAAACTAACCCTTTTCCCACCAATGTAAAACCACTTTTACATTATTCCAATTCCTTAAGTAAATTTGAATATGAGCCTTGTTTGATAAAAAATGGAATCTCATCTACCGGTGCTTGCACAGTAACCCAATTTTTGCCTTTATAAACTTTCTTGGACCAATAGTATTTCCATTTCCCTTCCGGTAAATAGACTTTCTGAGTGGTATCTTCGGCTTTAAGAACAGGGGCAACCAAAATTTTATCACCCAGTAAATATTGATAACCCAAATCATAAGTTGTTGTATCTGAGGGGTACTCAAGCATTGTATGGCGGATGATGGGAACTCCCGTTTCATGTGCTTCTTTAGCACAGGCATTTAAATATGGGATAAATTTTTTATGAAGTATAGAATATTTTTTGAAATGCATCATTGTTGATGAATCAGTCCATATTTTATAAGTGTTCGGAGCGTTTTCCCATAAATGGTCGCGCATTACGGGAGACATTGCACCAAATTCAATCCAACGCATCCATAGCTCCCTACTGGTATTGCTTAAAATATCAGGCGCCCATACGCTATAGCCGGATAGACCTGCGGAAATACCTGCCGAAATAGCTGAAACATAACCAAAGTTTTCATCCCAGTTAGGATATTGATCACCTCCCCAAATAATCGGGCTATACTTACCTGAACCGGCAGAACCTGAACGGCTTAAACTAATAATATCATTTTTATATTTATGCGATATTTCATATGAGGCTTTATGATAAACCAATGGGTATAAATTAGCAATTTCATCATTTGTCATTCCTAAATTAGTTTTGAATGAAAGAGGAATATATTTTAACTCCTTTTTTTTAAAGTAGTGATTAATATCTCCAAAATCTTCCATCCATCCATCAAAATTATCATCGACAAGAAGCTTTTTTAAAATATTTTCCCAAAAAGACTTTGCTTCATTATTATAAAAATTCAATTGGCCGTTAACATGAAAACTTGTTTGTTCAGCGCTATCCGTAACTTCTTCAGATTTTAATATTAAGTTGTTTTTATTACAATAATCAAAAATCGGATTTGGAAATTTGTAATAAAAAAGATCTTTATCAATGTAATTTCTCAGATATGTTAGCGCTTTATAACCCATTTTATGGATAGAATCTGTTAGTTCGCGCGGTTTTCCATAATATCCTTTTGTCCAATAAGTCCATCCGGTATTGGTAGTAGGGTCATCCAAATCAAATATCCAAACGGCATCAAAAGGGATATTAAGTTTTTTTAATTCTTTTATTTTTTGGTAAACATTTTCTTTGCCTTCCAATAAATTTATCCATGTGCCATTCGCCCAGGCAGGCATTAGTGGAGTTCTACCCACTATAGATGTAAATGCAGTGAGTATTTGAATCGGGCTTTCACACATAAAAAAATAAACATCCGTATTATTATTATTAATGTTAATTGAAAATAATCCTTTGTCGGTATTCAGCAAATCAATTTCGACGGTGTTAGCCTGATCAACATATAATCCATTTCCCTGTGGGGTCAACAGAAATGGAACAGATAAATAACTCGGTTCAAAATATTTTAAACTTTCAACATTCTTCGGCGACCACGGAATCCAAAAGTGATCGGTTGGCTGGTTTGTAAATTTTCTGCCATTTAGTTTAGAACCCATAAAGCGTTCTCCACCACCATAAAAATCACCCTTCCCATTAAAATTAAGTTTTAATGTACCCGGTTTGTTTTTATTATTTCTCAATGAGAATTTAATAATTTTTTCGGAAACGGTTTCTATGAAAATTTTTACATTGGGGAGGTCGGAAATTAATTCCCATTCGTTACCTTTTCGGTTAATAGCAATTACCTTTTTTATTGGGAGAGGAGCATTTTCATCTTCAGTAATAATTTCTTTTAATGCCCATTTTTTATTTTCAGCATTGTTTTTAAGCTCTATCGAAAAAGGACTTTTAGTAATTAAAACAGAAAACCCTTTAGTTGAAATGGTATAATTATTTTTATTTTCAGATACTTTAGCTTCATTATATTTTTTATTGCTGTTAATGTTAGTACCTGAAATTATTGAAGGGCGAATAAAACCGCCTTTAATTTCATTTTTTAGTATTTGCTCATCATTAATTAAAGGTTTTTCCTGTTGAGCTTTTAAAGCCGAAACGGTAATTACTAAACTGAAAAATACAAGGCAAATACGATTTAAATTTTTTAACATTGGTTTGTGTTGTTTATTAGATAACCTTACTGAGTCTTTTGAAACAAAAATAATCAGTAAAAAAAATTCCGTACTATTATTTTCAAGATACACTAAAATATATTGGGTGTTAACAATCTATTAAATGCTATATTAATTGTTTTTGCTTAGATAAAATACTTTTATATGTAGAGTATCATTTTGCTTTTCTAACCCTATTTTATACAAAAAAATCTTTTCTAAGCGATAAATTATCCCTGTTTGCCCGGCATAATTATAGAAATTGACATTAATGAGGATACAGTGGTGGTATCAGCCACACGTATTGAAACCAAAAAGTTAACGCAAGAACTACTCGACTTGACTTAAAACATGAAAGGTGCACATCTAAACTAAACCGCTTACAAAGATTATTAAGGACAAAATCAAAGGAGAGAAAGCCATACCGGGTAATCCGGTACTAAAAATGATGGTCAAAAAATTCGAGCGCAAAGCTCGGGACTAAGAAGAATGCCCGGACATTTAAATGTAATAATCCTTAAAAAAAAATCAGATGGTAAAGGAATGCAATAAAAAAATATTTGTATATTAATTTATAATGTTTTTTTATCAGAAGGTAATTAAAACCTGGTCTTTTTCCACAGTTTTTCCTTTCTCGGCTTTAATAGTTTTAATTATTCCGTCAGTTGGTGCTTTAAGAACATTTTCCATTTTCATTGCTTCTAAAATTAATAAGGTATCGCCTTTTTTTATTTCCTGACCCTCCACAACTTTAATTTCAATTATTAGCCCGGGCATTGGAGCCTTTAATTGTGTTGATAAATTTTTCACTTCTTTATTCATTCCCATTTTCTCTAAAAGCAAATCAAATTCATCTTCAGCCTTTACCCGATATTTATTTCCGTTAATTAAAATAGTAAATTCTTTATTTAAAAAGTCAGCTTTTAGAATTTCAACATTATAAGATTTCCCGTCTTTAATGATATGATAAATATTTTGTTTAATTTCAACTAAATCCCATTCATAAATTTTATTGTTAACTAATATATGATCTTTTTTAAAATCAATTTCAAAAATATTATTTGCATCAACAGTTATTTTTTGCATTTAAAATTAAATTAAGATGTAATCAATTTTTATTTACTAGTGCTACTCAAATTTTCTTGCATAATCTACTCATTTTTCCTTCTGTAAACCCATAATTATACATTATTTTTATTTAGTGATTTACTTTTATTTATTCCGGTAAGCCTTCTAACGGTCCAACTCAGAATAATGCTTAAATTATAAAAAATATTCAGATTGATTTGAGATAACTAATAGAAATAATTTTAATTATCAGATTTCTATGATTAAAGCAACTATTTTTATCTTTATATAATCATATTTTTAAATATTTTTTTCAGAATCACCGCCTTAAGTGAGAATAACTTTTTTGGCCTGATAAGGGGCCAAAAAGTTATTTCCCACTTAAGGCTGCTAACTTTAACAATAGACTTTCTTTAGCAGCCTTAATTTTTATGCGACAGCCCTAGTATAATCCTGTTCATACTTCCTGTTTTGGTTCACACAGGCGAATATTCTTAAAACAAGTTTGTTCCTTACCGCATTGATGACCAACATTTTATTTTTCTTTTCTTCAATTACTTTTCTTTCATAATACTTTTTCATATCAGGGTTATGGTTAATGGCTACTAAGGCTGTCATATGAAATAGGGTTTTCATCTTTTTATTGGCCATGTGTGAGACCCCGGCTTTCCCTTTCATCAATCCCGATTCTTTTACAAAAGGGGCAAGTCCTGAGTAGCAAGAGAACTTTTTAGGGTCTTTGATATCTTTAAATTCATTGGTGGTAATGATGATTTGGGTAGCTGTTATCTTTCCAACACCTTTTACCGAGGTGATAATAGAAAACAAACGTTTTAACTCTTCATCCATTTCTATTACCTTTTCCATACTTTCTTCAACACCCTTCAAATCGGCTTCTATGGCTTTCAAAGCCCCACTACAAAGTGATTTGTGATGGTTTGACATTTTTTTGCTTATGAAAGCGCTGCTTTCTTCTAAAGGGGTACTTAATTGTTTTTTAGCGTTTATTAACCTTGAGCGAAGGGCAGCTAAATGTGAGAGTTCTGTTACTATTTCTCTTTTAGGCGTCCATAAACGTAATCCATCACGGTTTTTATAAGCATATTCTGCAATCCTCATAGCATCTACTTTGTCATTCTTTCCCCTTACATTGCCCATAGAATTCTTTATTTGGCTGGCAACTTCAAGGCAAACATTTGCCTTCTTTTTATGAAGGTAGGATAGTAAATGATTGTTATATATGCCTGTATGCTCCAAACAAATAACAGCATCTTTAATATTAAGTCCCAACTTCTTGGAAAGCCCGGCAATGAATGATTTGACAGCCGATGGAGTATTTTCAATCTCCTGATGAAACAAAAACTCTTTACCTTTCATAACGGCAAAGTCAAGTTCATTTTTACTTACATCACAACCAATAAAATAATTAAATTCCATATATTTAACCTGTTAATAGTTTAACAAAAAAGTTAGCATGTTTTAAACACCATCAAAACCTTATTAATGAGCCTGGTAACTCTAATTTCTATTTGATGCCATAGTTTAAAACAAACGGTAAAGGATTAAATCTGATAATAGATCATTAGTCTGGTTTACCAACGTATGCGCCTTTACCGTTGTTAACTTTTCACAATTTGTGAAAATTCTTTATAAGAAAACAAAAAATAATTAAGATAGAATTCTTAGAATTTTACATCCAGGTAAATCTAAAGGTTTATCAATATCATTATATTGATAATTTTTAAAACTTCATCAAAACCTCACGTGAAATCTATTAAATGTTATCTTCTTATGCGTCAGGAAGATGAAATTCTTTAAGTTTTTAGAGTAATGCCGGCAAATAATTATCTACTTTACCTTTCGCCAAATAAGAACTTTGTTGGTTCCGATGGGTTCAACAATTTCTAAACTCCCTGAAAAGGTTTTAAAAATTTGCAGAAGGGTATTCATTTTTTTGATTTGCACGGGGGTTGAAACCATTATATTGAAAAACAATATTCCGCCTGGCAGTAATATTTTATTAATCCGGTTTAAAAAAAGTATATCAACAAATTGCTCAGGAACTTCGGTATCATTAAAAAGATCAATTACAATACAACTATAAGGTTCAACTTGGGTAAAAGTAAATTGATAAGCATCTTCATTAATAATTTTTAAATTTTTGTAAGCAGACGTATTAAAGTATTGCTTACCAATTTCAATTATTATTTTATCATATTCAATAGCGGTAATTGGGAAATTTAAATTAAATTCTTCCCTGATTATTTTTACAATACTGCCTGCACCAAAGCCCAACAAAAGAAGATTGGAAGGCGGGTTATTTTTAAAATTTGAAATTTTAAATGCATCCTGAAAAATGAAATGTAAACTCCCGAATGAATAATTTGCATTTGCAGAGTGGAGTACAAGCTTACCGTTGCTGTACCAAACTTCTAAAATATTATTTAGGTCAGAAGGAAAAGAGGCAGTTTTAAAATCAATAAAATGACTTAAAATTCTTTTCAGAAAAATTAAAAACATTATAATTTAATCTAATTCCAACAAAACTTCACTTCCACGAATAATCCCCGATCCGGGTTCGGCAGATTGATAAGTTACTCTGCCCTTACCCTTTATCTTAATTTCCAATCCCTTATTTTCAAGCAAAAAAAGAGCATCTCTTAATGTCATTCCTTTTACATCAGGCATTTTATTAATACTTGCTGTGCGGTTTTTCCATTGCACTTTATTTTGATCAACTCCTGCCATCACCCATTCTTCAGCTTGTTGAGGTTTAAACGGCACTCGCATTTCGGTAAATAAATATTGTAAATCCTCCGCCTTACCGGATTTAATTAATGGAAATGAATAATTCCTATCACTGTTTTTAACAAGTAATTTGTGCATTTCAACATCAAGAGCGTACACCTTATCTGCAATATCTTTAAAAACCGGCGCTGCCACGTCACTTCCATGTTGATGGATCCCTTTTGGTTCATCCATCACAACTATACAAGTATATTTTGGTTTTTCGGCAGGAAAAAAACCTACAAAAGAAGTATAATAACTTTGAGTATACCTTCCGTTTTTAAATTTTTGCGAAGTGCCTGTTTTTCCGGCAATCTTATAATTTCCATTTTTTATATTGCTGGCGGTTCCTCTCTCCACTACACCAATTAAACATTGTTTAACTTTTGAAAGGGTTTTATCGGAGCATATTTTTTCACGAAGTACTGTGGTGTTAAAAGATTGAATCACTTCGTCTGCAACCCTTACTTCTTTAACAATTATTGGTTGGAGCATCTTTCCATTATTGGCAACTGCATTATAAAAAGTAAGCATTTGCAATGGCGACATTTGAGATTCGTAACCAACAGACATCCAAGGGAGCGAAATTCCGCTCCATGTTTTATCTTTTGGAGTTTTTATATTGGGTGGTGCTGTCCCTGCCATTTGAAAACCAAGAGGATCTGCTAAGCCAAAGCTTTTTAAATAACTGATAAACCTTTCGGGTTTTGCTCCGAAGTAGCTGCTTATTAATTTAACAAAAGCAATATTTGAAGATAATTCAAATGCATTTTGAATAGTAACCGTACCATGACCTCCTGATTTTGAATCGTGCATTTCTGCATCAGCGGTATATTTAAAAACTCCGTTTCCCGTTTTTACAGAATCTGTCAATTCTATATTAACTTCTTCCAACAATGCCATTAATGAAGCTAATTTAAAAGTAGAACCCGGCTCTGTTACGCCTTGAGGAGCAATTGCATAATTATACGTTTCGCGATAATCTCCTTCCTCCACTCTGCCTAAGTTGGCCATTACTTTTATTTCACCGGTATTTACTTCCATCACTATTACACATCCATAATGCGCGTCATGGTCTTTTAAGGCACTTAATAAAGATGTTTCAGCAACATCTTGTAAATTAATATCAATGGTGGTATAAATATCCATTCCGGGATCCGGTTTAATATCTTCTCCATTATATACGGGTTTCCATATTCCATTAGCAATTCGTTGAAAAAGCGCTCTCCCATCTTTACCTCCTAACTGCGAATTAAAACTATATTCTAAACCCGCACCGCCATTATCCTGATTAACAAAACCAATACTTCTTCTGGCTAAATATTTAAAGGGCATATATCGTTGGTCAATCCTTTCGAATAATACCCCGCCTTTATACCTGCCTCGATTAAAAATTGGCCATCTTTGCATTTTCCTTTTATCATTGTATGTAATTAAAGAATTACTCAAGAAAATATATTCTTTATTCTCTGCCCTTGCATCTCTAATTTTTTGTCGGTATTCCTCAGCAGTTTTATCACCAAAGTGTTTAGCTAATTTCTCGGCAAGGTATTTAACGCTATCACGAAAAATTTTGTCGGGTACAATAGTAGGATCAAATGCAATTTTATATCGTGGTATTGAAGTGGCCAACAACTCTCCATTAAGAGCATATATATTGCCCCTTGTTGCTTTTATAACTCTGTCTTTAGTAGTTTTTTCGCTCGCTTGTTTTTTCCAGAAATCACCCATCCCCCATTGCACGTAAAAAATACGCCCTACTACTGCAAGGGCAAAGAACATTATAAAAACAAATGCTAACCTGACCCTTAATAAAATTTCACTTTTAATATTCAAAACGCTAATCGATTTATTTTTTATTTCTTTTCGTCAACAATTATTTTATAAGGAGGTGTTTCGCTTTCATTTAATCCCAAATCTTTCACTTTTTTTGCTACTTCCGATTGCTTACTTCCAATCATATATTCTGCTTGCTCGGTTATATAAAGGGTTCGAAGGTCGTCGATTTCGGTTTTTAATTTATTAAGTTTTACGGCAGTTTTTTCGGCAAAATTTCTATTGGCAATATAAAAAATGCCAATAGTTGTTAAAAATAAAATATATGGGATATACCTTACGGGCAAGCCTTGTTCAAAAACTCCGCCTAAGCGGATATAGGTTTCTATCAAACTAAAAATACTCCTGCCTTTGCCTTTTGGCTTGATATCTTCCGCCTTTTCGCGGGGAACGTTTTTTAATGTATTTACTGCCAATTGTAAAATAAATAAGTTTATTTTACAAAGGTAAATAAAAATCAATTTTTACAACATTCAACATTTTTCTGCTATCCGAAGCTTGGCACTTCTGGCTCTGGGGTTTCTTTCAATTTCTTCTTCCGAAGGAATTACGACCTTTTTAGTTATTGAAATAAAAGGCACTATTGTATTACCATAAAAATCTTTTTCAACATCACCCGAAAATTTTCCTTTTGCCATGTAATTTTTAACCAACCTGTCTTCAAGTGAATGATATGACATGATAACTAATCTTCCACCGGGTTTTAAAACTTCTACCGTTTGTTCAAGCATTTCTTCCAATGCTTTTAATTCATCATTTACTTCAATGCGCAGCGCCTGAAAAACCTGTGCATAATATTTATTTTCTTTTCCTTTAGGCGCAAACTTTTTTAACACGTCTTTTAAATCGAAAGTCGTATTTATTTTAGATTTAATTCTTTCTCTTACAATTGCATTGGCAAGTGTTTTTGCATTGGTTACTTCGCCATACATTCCAAATATTTTATGTAGTTCTGCTTCGGGATAAGTATAAATAATATCTTTCGCTGTTTTAGAACCGTTTTGATCCATACGCATATCTAGGTTTGCATCAAACCTTGTTGCAAATCCTCTTTCACCTGCATCTATTTGATGAGATGAAATACCCAGATCAGCTAAAATCCCATCTGCATGAGATATATTATATAATTTTAAATACCGTTTTAAATGCCTGAAATTGGCATTAATTAATTCAAAGCCTTGATGGTTTATTTTTTCTGCGTTTACTTCCGCAGCTTCATCCTGATCAAAAGCGAATAATTTTCCGGTATTAATATGTTTTAAAATTTCTTTGGCATGCCCTCCTCCTCCAAAAGTAACATCAATATATGTTCCGTTTTCCTTAATATTCAGGCCATCTACACATTCTTTCAACATCACGGGAACATGATAAGGTAACAACCGGCTTAAATTTTCGTCCATAAAAAAAATTATTTTTCAAAGTTACTTATTTTCATTTTTATCTTTGAAGTATAAATCCAATTTCAAACCTAATAAAATGATTTTTAAATCCGGGTTTTTAAAAAACAGACGAACGGAAGAACCTGATGTTATAAAAAACGAAAAAGGTAAAAAGTTTAAATCAGGCTCAAAAACTAATGAGGCTAATGAATTGGGATTTGGTACCACATTGACTGAAGTGGCAAGAGCTATCAATACCGATGGTACTTTTAATGTAAAACGAATAGGCCCTATTTCATTCCATCCTTACCAAGCTCTGGCTTCAATGTCGTGGAAGAAATTTAATTTACTGGTTTTAACTTCGTTTGTAGCCATAAATATTTTCTTTGCAGTCCTGTATATGTTTGTCGGCGATAAAGAATTAAATGGTATAGATCCAAATTTGCCTCTTTGGAGAAAGTTTTCAGAAATGTTTTTCTTTAGTTGTCAAACTTTTACTTCTGTTGGTTATGGCAGGATAAACCCCGGAGGTTTTTTCGCAGGTATTATTTCATCGCTCGAAGCATTAATTGGTTTATTGGCCCTGGCGTTCGCAACAGGATTACTTTTTGCAAGATTTTCGCGGCCAAGCGCCGATTTAATTTATAGCAATAAAGCCCTTATCGCTCCTTATAAAGAAGGAAAAGCATTTATGTTTAAATTTGCAAATAAGCGGGCAAATCAATTAATCGAATTAGATGTTCAGGTTTCCTTATCGGTAATAGTAAATGAAAACGGAAAATTAATCAGGAGATTTTATACTTTACCTCTTGAAGTATCAAAAGTTAATTTTTTCCCTCTCACCTGGACAATTGTACATGCCATTAAAGATGAAAGCCCTTTGGCAGATTTTAATTCGTGGCAGGAGTTAAAAGACAGTGGTGCCGAAGTTTTGATTATGGTTAAAGCTTTTGATGATACATTTTCACAAACCGTATATAACAGATATTCTTACATAGCTGACGAAATTGTTTGGGGAGCGAAATATATCAGCAATTTCCATCCGGCTGATGGAGTGATAGTACTTGATTTGGATAAAATGAATGAAATAGAAATTGTAAACTTGGATAGTTAAATCGAAATACAATTATTTATTTAGAAAAATTAATTAAATATCAAAAAAACGATATCAATATATCAATATTTTTATGGTGAAAGCAATACATTCATTTTTCGATAAAAATTTTAAATTAGGAATTTTAGGTGGAGGGCAACTGGGAAGGATGCTTATACAATCGGCAATTGATTTTAATTTAAATATAAAAGTATTAGACCCCGACCCTGAGGCACCTTGTAAATCATTGGCAAATGAATTTGTAACAGGTAAATTAACAGATTTCGAAACTGTTTATAAATTTGGGAAAGAGCTGGATGTACTTACTATCGAAATCGAAAATGTAAATATCGAAGCGCTAAAAAAACTTCGTGATGAAGGGGTAAATGTTTTTCCGCAACCCGAAGCCATAGAATTGATTCAGGATAAAAGAAAACAAAAACAATTTTATAAAGAAAATAACATCCCTACATCTGATTTTATTTTAATTGAAAATGCAGATGACCTAAATAATTATGAACACTTTCTGCCGGCTTTTCAAAAATTAGGTAAAGAAGGCTATGACGGAAGAGGGGTTCAAAAAATTTCCAATAAAGATGATTTTTCAAAAGCCTTCCCGGCCCCTTCTTTATTGGAAAAAGCAATAGATTTTGAAAAAGAGATTGCAGTAATTGTTGCAAGAAATGCCAAAGGTGAAATTTCTTTATTTCCACCGGTAGAAATGGTTTTTCACCCGACAAAATTTTTAGTAGAATATTTACTTTCTCCTGCTCAAATTTCAAACGAAATTATTTTACAGGCCAATGATATTGCTCAAAATATTATTCAAAAACTTAACATGACAGGCATTTTAGCTGTAGAGATGTTTGTAACTAAAGATGGAAAAGTGTTGGTTAATGAAATTGCACCACGCCCACATAACTCCGGCCACCAAACAATAAAAGCGAATTTTACTTCTCAATACGAACAACATTTGCGTGCCATATTAAATTTACCATTGGGCGATACGCGATCTCACACTTTATCGGCTATGGTTAATTTATTGGGCTCTGAAGGTTTTGAAGGAAATGCAGTGTATAAGGGTATGGATGAAATTTTATCAATGCAGGGCGTATATCCACATTTATATGGAAAAATAAATACAAAACCATTTCGCAAAATGGGGCACATTACAATTTTAGAAAACGATTTGGAAATATTAAAGAAAAAAGTTTTTGAAGTAAAAAATAAAATAAGAGTTATAAGCTGATAAAAATTAAAGTATTTGCGTTTTCATTTTAAACTTAATTCGGTAAAGCTATAATTCAT
Organism: Spirosomataceae bacterium; assembly: GCA_965248855.1. Lineage (GTDB taxonomy): Bacteria > Bacteroidota > Bacteroidia > Cytophagales > 172606-1 > CBDFKQ01. Next base: position 38,974 of record CBDFKQ010000018.1, read on the forward strand.
ATAATACTTTTTTTGCCTTATGTTTCTTGCTTAGCCTTCCTCTCTCATGTACTTCTTCTGATTACTGATAAAAACGTGCTATTTTTGCACTCTTGTAATAAAATATACGATGAAACTTCATAGAAACCTTGTTGAGGCAGTGGTGCGCAACCTGCAATTAATTTTTACTGACGGAAAATATGCCGATAAAGTAATTGAAAAAAGTTTGGCATCAAATAAAAGGTGGGGTGCGCGTGATAGGGGGTTTATCGCAGAAACAACTTACGAAATGGTAAGATGGTGGAGGCTTTTATTATACCTGGGCCAAACGGATGATGAACTTATTACAGATAAAAAATTATGGCGCTTGGTGGGTATTTGGCATGTATTAAATGATCAGGGTTTGCCGGCGTGGGAAGAATTTTCCGGAATTAAGTCGGGTGACGTGCAAAGATTTTTTGAAAAAGCAAAAAAAATAAGGAAGATAAAACAATCCATACCTGATTGGTTGGATGAAATAGGAGAAAAGGAATTGGGTGAGGAGTGGGATAAAGAATTAAATGCACTCAACAGGCAGGCACAGGTTATTATTAGAGTAAATACCTTAAAAACTACAAAAGCAGAGTTACAAAGACTCTTATTTGCCGAAGAAATTGAAACTGCCACATTGGATGGAGTGCCGGATGGATTGGTATTAAAAAAGAGAATTAACATTTTTACAACTCCACTTTTTAAAAATGGTTTTTTCGAAATTCAGGATGCAGCTTCTCAATTAGTCGCCCCGTTTTTACAGGTTGATGAAAATATGCGAGTAGTCGATGCCTGTGCTGGTGCAGGAGGCAAAACGCTTCATTTAGCAAGTTTAATGGAAAACAAAGGTAAAATATTAGCCCTTGATGTAGAAGATTGGAAATTGACAGAATTAAAGAAACGCACCCGAAGAAATGGAATTGAAAATGTTGAAAATCGGCTTATTGAAAATAATAAAACCATTAAACGCATGCAAAATTCTGCTGATCGTTTATTGTTGGATGTACCTTGTTCGGGTTTGGGTGTTTTACGTCGGAACCCCGATGCCAAATGGAAATTGGATGTAGATTTTATTAACAGCATTAAGAACACACAACAAGAAATTTTAGAAACTTATACACAAATCATTAAAAAAGGAGGCAAATTTGTTTATGCTACCTGTAGTATATTACCTTCGGAAAGTGAAAATCAGGTAAAGAAATTTTTAACAGAACATAAAGGGGAATTTGAATTAGAAGATGAACAACGTATTTCTCCTTCACAAAGCGGTTTCGATGGCTTTTATATGGCAAGAGTTATAAGAAAGTAACATTTGCACTCAAGAGGGGTATAATAATATGAATAGTGTTTATGAAAAAATCGATATAAATATTATTTATACTTTTGTGAAACCTTGGTTAATATGTAATTTTGAAATTAAATAAAATCGTAAGCATAGCATAATGAAATATTATAAATATTTTCTTTTAACAATAGCCATTATAATTTTAGATCAGGTTGTAAAATTATCGGTTTTTTATAACATGACTTTATATAGCGAAATACCTGTATTGGGTAATTTTTTTAAATTACACTATACAATTAATCCGGGTATGGCTTTCGGAATAGTATTAGAAGGAGTTTACGGGAAGCTATTATTATCTTTATTCAGGTTGGTTGCAATGGTTGGCATTGCTTATTATTTATATAGCCTGGCAAAAAAAAATACACCTCCGGGTTTTTTATGGTGTATGGCTCTCATTTTAGGAGGTGCGATAGGCAACGTGGTCGACAGTATTTTTTATGGGAAATTTTTAGGCTTAGTTGCCGACAATGCTTCTACTCCCTGGTTTCATGGGCAGGTGATCGATATGTTTTATTTTGATATTTGGAAAGGTGAAATACCAAAATGGGTTCCGATTTGGGGTGGAGATTATACTTCTTTATGGCCTATTTTTAATATAGCCGATGCTTCAATATTTTGTGGAGTTGTAATAATTCTTATTTTTCAGCGAAAATTTTTTATTGAAAAAAAAGAAGAAATCGAAATCCATCCGGAACATAATGTTCCGGATATTTCACACAACTCTATTTCCACTACGGGTACAGAAAATAATATTTAAACAGAATAGCGAGACCCATTGATCAAAATTAATTAATCAATCGGGTCTTGTACATCTTCTCTCCTTAAAACATATAATAGCTATTCCGTTAATCCAAAAAATTATTTTCGATTTCTTCAACAGTTTTTCTATTTAATGAATCGTTCATAATTTTAATTAACATTATCGGTTTATCAATATCAGTAAATTCATATTTTGTTTAAAAAATAAATATCAATGCTCAGGTTGAATCATCCACTAATCCTTGCATCGAATTCTCCACGTCGAAAGCAACTGATGCACGAAATGGGATTTGAGTTTGTTGTAAAAACGAAGGACACGGACGAATCTTTCCCGGATGATATCCCACTTAATGAAGTGCCTGTATACCTGGCAGAAAAAAAAGCAAATGCTTTTAAAAACGAATTAAAAAATGAAATTATAATCACTGCAGATACCGTTGTAATTATAAATGATCGGATATTAAATAAACCTTCAGATGCAAAAGAAGCTTATGAAATGCTGTCATTACTTTCGAGTAAAAAGCATGATGTAATTACGGGTGTGTGTTTATTGTCTGAGAATAAAAAAGTTTTATTTTCAGATATTACAGAAGTATATTTTAAAGAATTAAGTAAAGAAGAAATTGATTTTTATATAAATAAGTATAAACCTTACGATAAAGCGGGTTCTTATGGTGCGCAGGAATGGATGGGAATGGTTGCTGTAGAAAAAATTATAGGCTCTTACTTTAATGTAATGGGTTTACCTGTTCATAAGGTTTATGAAGAGTTAATTAAATTCTAATTTGTGTTCACCCGGTTCATAGCGATACTTGCTCCTTCATTACAAAAAGCAATAACACCGTTTACTGTCTTCTCAATATGAAGTGGAAGATCGGTAAATTCGTTTTTGGAAAAATTACTCAATACATAATCGGCTTGCCTTCCTTTCGAAAAATCATCTCCTACGCCAAACCTTAAGCGTGCAAACTCTTGTGTACTCAATGTTTCTTCAATGCTTTTTAATCCGTTATGCCCACCGCTTGATCCTTTTAACCTCATTCTTAATTTTCCATAGGGCAAGGCAATATCATCTGTAATCACTAAAATATTTTCTTGTGCTATTTTTAATTCTTTCATCCAATGGTTTACAGCTTTACCACTTAAATTCATGAAAGTGGTGGGTTTAATACAATAAATACTTTTGCCTCTGAGCGAAAATTCGCTCACATAAGCATGTCTGTTAATTGAAAATGAAGATTTGTTTAAATCGGTTAACTGATCTAAAACCAAAAAACCAATATTATGTCGGGTAAGCTCATATTCAGGGCCGATGTTGCCCAAGCCAACGATAAGAAATTTCATAAACAACAGAAGTATATTTGCAAATATACTTTCTGTTATTTAATTTTTATAAGGGGCGGGTAAAATGCCTTGGCATTTCTTCAATCAAATGAGTAGAAGAGCCATTCGATAAATCTCTTAAAACAATTTGTTCCAATTTATTTATCTGCTCATTACTCAACTTTAATATATGAGATAAAATGCCGGTTGTATACCCTCCGCTGCCATGGGTTTTTAAATCGCTTTTGGAATGATTATACGATTCTTCAGCCATTTTTTTATGCGGCATCCTAAAACTTCTCAACAATTTGCTTACTTTCAAAAGAGATTTTGCGGATGCTTTTATTTCCTTTGTTTGATGGTTTAAGTTGTTTAATAACCAACAAGCCTGGTTAATTAAACTTGGCATACCTTTAAACTCATCATATATATCTCTAAGTTCCGGTAGAATGTATGGAAGATATGTTTCTTTAAAAGTTGTATACATTTCATCTTCGCAATCACAACTCCACAAAATATGATCATAAACAAACATTGGCATTTCTACAGCCCCCGGGCCAAGGTATTCCCGATTGTTTAAATAAATCGGATCAAAATACAAACGAAGTTCATTTGCAAAATAAACAGGTGAGACTTTAGTATGCGACAATACTACACCTTCAATCATTTTACTGAAATTGACAATTGCCTCTTCACATAATTTAGGAAAACCCGGCGATTGTAAAGAAGTGTGATAAAGGTTTCTTAAAGAATAAATCGCTTTTTTTAAAGGATTCATAGCAATTTTAACACTTTCTATCAAATAATTTTCATCTTCAGTGCCGGTGTAGGTTCTTCGCCTGTGCCCATTTGGATTCCAGATTGTATAATGCAACAGGGTATCTCTGGGTGGTAAATTTGTGAAGGAAGCCAATAAATTTAATTTTTCTTCTAATTGTGGAATTGTATTGTAAGGTTCTACTCTATGCCTTTTTAAAGAACCAAGTAAAAAACCAATATCCCTCATTGCTGCATTGGCCTGCATTGCATCAAAAGTTTGAGCATATGATAATGAGGGCAGTATATCAACAAGCATTAAAACCAACTCAACTGTATTTGCTTCTTTATTTAATTTTGGAAGGTGACTTAAAAATTCATCAGCGTCCAAAGGATTTAATGATGCAATCAGTTCGTCTTCAGTATTTTTATTAACCGAAGGGGCACTAAAATTTAATATAGTAGCTTCCATTTAATTAGTCCTAAAAATAATTTTATTGTTTTAGCCATGTGTAACATTGTTGCTCTGATTGTACTGTATTCATTTGTAATTCATTATATTTGGATAGCATATTAACCTTATTAACGCTTGCCTGAGCAAAAATATCTTCTGCAACTAAAATAGCAATTTTTTTCAGTCCCAGTTTATCTACCTGACCAAACCATGTACCTGTTAAAAATTCCTGTGCTTCTTTAGATAATACTTTCAATAAACTTTGATCGCTTATATGTAAGGTTAAATTATAATTCTTAATTGTATCATTTACTACTTTACAGCCTGTAGTAATTTGCTCTAATGTTAAAAAACCTTTCCATTTGGCTATAACAATTTTATTTTCCTCATCATATCGAACTTCGCAGTACTTTTCATTAAACAAAGTGGTGGTTTTAAGTGCAGACATAACTGTAAGTGTTTAGTTAAATTTTTAATCAGGCTCCAAAATAAATTAAAATAATACGCCCCAAACAATCCTTGTATAAATTCATTGAATGATTGTGTAATAAACTACCTAAAAACAAAAAAAAATGCCTTAAATAAATCATTTAAATGATGTTTTATTTAAGGCATACTTGGAATATACTTATTCCGTTTTAATTTTTTACTCTAAATGCTTCAAATTCTATAATACAGGATGGTTTCAGTAAAATGTAATAAAAATATCTATTTTAAGATAAATTAAAAATTAACAACGAAATAATAAAATTCTGCTTTAAGTTAAAAGGAATTATTTTTCAATACTAATCAATTCAATATCGAAAATTAAAGTAGAAAATGCAGGAATAGGCCCCGAAGCTTTATCTCCATAACCTAAGTCAGAAGGAATGAATAATTTGTATTTAGAACCTACATTCATAAGTTGCATCCCTTCTGTCCAGCCTGCTATTACTTGATTTAAACCCAACACAATGGGTTCTTTGCCAACAGATGTATCGAATGTAGTACCATCTGTTAATGTACCTGTATAATTTACTTTTACTTTATCAGTAGCTTTTGGTTTGGCGCCTTTACCTTCTACTAATACCCGGTATTGCAAGCCGCTTGGTAAAGTAACTACTCCGGGTTTGGTTTTATTTTCTTCCAAATACTTTTTTCCGATTGATTTTGCAGCTTCGGTTTTCTTTTGATGAAGGGCGGTGAAATAAACCTGTAAAAGTTGGTTTGACTGCTCAGGAGAAATTAAAAGATTATTCTTTTTAAATAAATCGGCAAAACCCTGTGCCACTGCATCTGTATTTACAGAGTCTAAACCCTGGTCTTTAACCATTTTGCCAATGCTGATACCAATGCTGTAACATACAGTATCAAGTTTGTTTTTAAGTTGATAAGATGCTGCCGGGATAACAATTTGAGCAGGAGATTTTTCTTTTTTCTTTTTTCTTTGACCAAATGCGGTTACACTTACCAGACAAATAAGGATTAATAAAAAGTTGATTTTCAAAAATTTCATATTTTTTGTTTTTTTGTTTTTTTTACAAAAATAAAAGTTTTAGTTTAAGTACAATATTTTATAGTTAAACTTACTGTCGTTTTTTATAATCTTAAATTGATCCGATAAATCATACAGTTCATTTTATCTTAGTATATTTTTGACCTAACCTTATAATGAATTTTTATCACCAATATAAATGGGTATTATTTGGTGCAGCTTTGTCGGCAACCTTAGTAATTTCGATTGTAAACAGGAAATTTAATCAAAATAAAAAAATTACGGCTCCCTTCTTGCTTAGCGGATTGGATTCCGCTATTCGTCTCTCTGCAATTCAGTATAAGATCAATAATGATAATGTTTATCTGCAAGCAGGAGAAGCTACCAAAAAATTTTACGAAGATAGGGATATGGAAGCGGTTTGGATAAATGAAGGCCGGTTAATTCCACAATTGGATTCTTTAATAAAAGCAATAAGTTGGGCAGAAAATGAAGGTTTGGACAGTACTGAATATTTTTTTTCCGAAATAAAAAATATTCGAAATAGTTTAACCAATTTAGAATGGCAACGGGCTGACAATGAAAAATTAGTTGTTTTAGATATTTTAGCAACAGATACTTATTTAAAATATGCCCATCATTTACGTTCAGGTCGCGTAAACCCTGCTAAGTATGATACAAACTGGGTTCCTTATTTGATTAAAGTTGATGCAGCCGGATTACTTACGAAATCATTAGAACAAAATAAAATTGAAACATCTCTTAAAAGTCTCATCCCCAAACACGATCAATACATAAAATTAAGGAAACAACTTTCGTTTTATCAAAACATTTCTCGCGAAGGAGGTTGGGAAGCAGTTCCTTTAGATGAAGCAGTTAAAAATTTATCTTTGGGAGTAAGCGATTCGATGATATTTATTATAAAAAAACATTTAGCTCAAATCGGTCAACTTGATAAAAAAGACATTAATTATAATTTCGATCAGGAACTAAGCACATCCTTAAGAAGATATCAATATAAAAATGGGTTGACGGTAAATGGTAAATTAGATAAAATTACCACCAGGCACTTGAACATACCCGTTGAAAAAATATTAAAAAAAATATCTCTTAATATGGAACGCTATAAATGGCTTCCGGAAAACCTGGGTGAAAAATACATTGTTGTTAACATTCCTGCTTTCGAATTAAATGTTTTTGAAAAATATAATTGTAAGGTAATGGATATGAAAGTGATTGTGGGAAGAGACAGTACTCCTACAGCCATTTTTAGTGACACAATGGATAACATGATTTTTAGTCCTGAGTGGAATGTGCCATTAAGCATTGCCAAAAAAGAATTGCTCCCTTTATTAAAATCCAATCCCGATAAAATAGAAGAGCAAGGGATTTTAGTGTATGAAAATTGGGGGGTAAAAGCAAAAAAAATAAGTTTATATGATATTAATTGGGAAGAAGTGAAACCTTTGGACTTTAAATACAGATTGGTAGCACTTGCAAGCAGGTTTAATCCACTGGGGCTGGTAATGTTTAATTTCCCCAACAGCCGTCATATATATTTGCACGATACGCCCTATGATTATTTTTTTTCTTATCCCAACCGTGCATTAAGCCATGGCTGTATTAGAGTTCAGTATCCTGTGCACTTAGCACAATTTATATTAGAAGCCGACCCGACATGGAATAGAAATAGAATTCTTGAAAACATGGATCAGTATAAACCTAAAAAAATAAAAATTCCGGGAAAGAAAATTCCTATTCATTTAATTTATGAAACTGCTTGGGTTGATGAAAATAATAAATTAATTCTTAGAGATGATATTTATCACCACGACAGGAATCAAATTAATGGAATTGAAAAAAGTAAAAGAAAATTAAATGAATCTAAAATGATTGTTAGTGTAGGTTCGATCAATTTAAAAGGGAAAAAAATAAATTAAAATATTAATTACCTCTATTATACAATCCAATTGCCTGTTTTAAAATATTTTCAATTATCCGGACTGGCAAGTCTTCATTTGAATCAATCATTAAAATCTTCATTCTTATCCGATTTCCTGAAATCAACTCAGGGTGGTTTATTTTTTTACCTTCAACAAACCCAATATAAGGTTGATTGGTTTTTTTATCTATCCACAAGTAGCAAAAATTCTTTTTATTAAAAATAAAAAAGGGCATACCATATTTTAATGATGTGGTAATTCCCTTATCACAGAATGATTTCCTTTAATGCCAATAAACAGCTTTTTGCATGTTCTTCTTTTTGCAAATAGAAATTATCCAATCCGGTCATATTATTTATTAACAGCAAAAAAAATATTTACTTCAGCATCTTACGAATTTGTACTTTTTGGCATAAACTTCAAAATCGGTAGTCTATGCTCTTGAAACTTTAGTTGAATAACTTTTTATTAATTTATTTAAATTAATAAAAAGTGCGTGGTAATTTAAAAATTAAAAAGATTTTAAAAATAATTATCAAAAAAACGATATTGATATATTCATAATTTGTGAATCATATTATAACAAAAATAATCTTAATAATATTCATCAAGGCACATCCCCGTTTTCTTCTATTTTATTTTTCTATATTTGGCAATTGATTGTTTAAAATGGCAAAAAATACTTACAAACAGAATACTTCCAAAAGCCAAAATTCCGAAAAAGAAAAAGAAGCCCGGCCTCCATTTAAATTTAAATTACCGTCATTACATGACCGGCGTTTGCATTTAAGTTTAGGATTTTTATTGTTATTTCTCTCTTTATATTTAGCAATAGCTTTTATCTCCTACGTTTTTACCGGAAAAGCAGACCAGAGTGTGGTCGATTCTTTTTTACAGACAGGCCTGCGCGAAGCGGGAAAAGAAATTGAAAACTGGCTGGGTTTACTCGGTGCTATTGTTTCTCATTTTTTGATTTTTAAATGGTTTGGCCTTGCAGCCTTTTTAATTATACCGATTTTATTTTTATTGGGATATAAAATCGTTTTCAAAAAAGAAATTTTTGATATTAAATCATTTTCCAAATTTTCCGGTTTTTTGATTTTTTGGTTGAGCCTTGTTGGTGGTTATATTGTTTTAAGTTCAGGTTTAGAGGCCGATTGGAGTTTTATAAGTGGTGGTATCGGCTATGAAGTAGCATCATTATTGGCAGGTTTAATTGGTTGGGGAACCATATTACTTGCAATATTTGCAATTATTGTTTTTGTAATCTATTTCTTTAACGTAACAACCCTAATGGGGTTGAATAATAAAATTACAGAGGCGATTGAAAATATTGAAGAGAAAGCTCACGAAAAAGTCGATTTTGAATCAATTGAAAATTTACATAAAGAATTTTTGGAAAAAGAACCAATTGATGAGGAAATTGAAGAGCAACATGTTATTGGAAAATTGACCGAAAAAGATCCTTTAATTAAAGATATAGCTTTTAGTATTGAAAATAAAATTGAAGAAGAACAGGAACCAATAATCAATTATGTTGATTTAAAAGAGGACATTAACGATTTTCCTTTAAAAGATGCTCCTCTTTATGATTCTACTTTAGATTTACCTCATTATAAATTTCCAAATCTTGATTTGATGGACGAACCCACTCAAAGCAAAGTTCAAATTACTGTAGAGGAACTGGAAAGAAACAAAGATAAAATTGTTGAAACCTTAAAAAATTACGGTGTCGGGATAGCTTCCATCAAGGCAACAGTTGGCCCAACTGTAACACTTTACGAAATTATACCCGAAGCAGGTGTAAGAACATCGAAAATTAAAAATCTTGAAGATGATATTGCATTAAGTTTAGCAGCTTTAGGAATAAGAATAATTGCACCGATCCCCGGAAAGGGAACTATTGGTATTGAAGTACCAAATTCAACTCGCGAAACAGTTTCGATGCGGTCATTAATAATGAGTGAAAAATTTCAACGCACCGATAAAGATTTACCTATTGTATTAGGCAAAACTATTTCAAACGAAATTTATGTAACTGACCTTGCTAAAATGCCCCATTTATTAATGGCAGGTGCAACAGGCCAGGGAAAATCAGTCGGGTTAAATGTAATTCTCACTTCATTGCTTTACAAAAAACATCCATCACAAATAAAATTTGTATTGGTCGATCCTAAAAAAGTAGAGTTAACATTATATAATAAAATTGAAAGGCATTATTTAGCTGCTCTGCCCGGCTCCGACGAATCCATTATTACCGATACAAAAAAAGTTGTTAATACACTTAACTCTTTATGTATGGAAATGGATACAAGATACGATCTTTTAAAGGTTGCAGAATGCAGAAACATAAAAGAATATAATAAAAAATTTATTGAACGAAGGTTAAACCCCGAAAAAGGTCATCGATATTTACCGTACATTGTTTTAGTTATTGATGAACTTGCCGATTTAATGATGACGGCAGGCAAAGAAGTTGAACACCCCATTGCAAGGCTTGCACAATTAGCCCGTGCAACGGGTATTCACTTAGTGGTAGCCACACAAAGGCCATCTGTAAATGTTATTACAGGTTTGATAAAAGCAAATTTCCCTGCACGTTTATCATTTAAGGTTACATCCAAAATAGATTCCCGAACCATTTTAGATACAGGCGGTGCGGAACAGTTAGTTGGCCGTGGAGATATGCTTTTAACTGAAGGATCTGAAATAATAAGATTGCAATGTGCATTTTTGGATACACACGAAGTCGAAAAAATTTGCGAATTTATCGGTTCACAAAAAGCTTACGAATCTGCTTATTTATTGCCTGAATATTATGGAGATGAAGAAGGCGGACAAGAATCAAAAGATTTTGACCCTAACGACCGTGATCCCTTATTTGATGAAGCGGCCAGATTAATAGTAATGCATCAGCAGGGAAGTACATCACTCATTCAACGAAGATTAAAATTAGGTTATAACCGAGCAGGAAGATTAATAGATCAATTAGAAGCTGCAGGAATTGTCGGGCATTTTGAAGGAAGTAAAGCCAGAGAAGTTTTAATAAAAGATGAAGCAAGTTTAGAACTTTTATTGAGAAGTCTGAACGGAATTTAACTAAGATTGACTCTCAAGCAATTTATTTGTTTAAAATAGGAACTATGAATAAATTTTATTCAGTAAAAGAATAGGCGTGTAAATGGTGCAAATTGATAAAAAGGTTTTATGAAAACGATTTCATAAAACCTTTTTTTATTTCTAAAGAACAAATATTTTACAAATGATTGGCTATCAAATAATAAAAATTATTAATTTGTAAAATGAAAAATATTATTCTTTTCTTTTCTTTCTTTTTACTTACAATTAACAGCCATGCTACGCACATTGTAGGTGGAGAGTTATTCATGCATGATTTAGGTGGTTACAATTACAATATTGGCTTAAATTTATATTTTGATGATATACATGGAGAAAAAAGTATTTTATTAAATGAAAATAGAATAGTAGTTAATATTTACAGAAAAAGTGATAATCTTTTAATGGATATCTTCGAAATTGGGGAAATAAATAATTATATAATTTCATATAATAATCCGGCATGTGCAAGGGGTAATGATTTACGAACACGTTTAATAATATATAGTGGAAATTTTTATCTGGATCCAAACAGATATACTTCAACCCAGGGTTATTATATCGTTTGGCAAAGATGTTGCCGAAATGGTGGAATATCAAATTTACAATATCCGGGCGGCCAGGGAAATACTTTCTATTTAGAGTTTCCGGCTGTTATTTCCAACGGGAATAAAATTAATAACAGTTCCCCCAATTTTTCGGAAATAAAAGGTGACTATGCATGTATTAATCAGCTTTTTAATTTTGATTTTAGTGCAACAGATGCCAATGGTGATGAATTAAGATATTATTTAATCACACCTTTTCAGGGAGGGGATACTGATAATCCCGGCGGTGTTACTACATCAGGAACTTTAATAAATATAAATCAACCTTTACCTTACCCTTTAATCAATTGGGCGCCCGGATACGATTTAAATGCCATCATTCCCGCTTCATCCTCTTCTCAACAGATGAAAATTGATTTACATACCGGCATGATAAGTTTTACGGCAAATCAATTGGGATTATTTGTTTTCACGGTTAAATGCGAAGAATGGAGAAATGGTTTTAAAATTGGCGAAGTACATCGAGATTTTCAGATAGAAGTTTTGGATTGCCAAATCAATAATCCGCCATCGGGTTTAATAAAAGATAATTCTAATACAAAAGTAATTAATAATGGTTTAATACATGTAAAAGTAAAAGATTCACGATGTTTCAACATTGTTTTGAAGGATAATTTTACAAATACAAACCAAACCTCATCTAACCTTAATGTAAAAATTTTAAAAACTAATTTTGATTTAAGCTTAGTTAATTTAAGCCCGCTTTCAGGTATTGTTTATAAAAATTCTGATTCCTCAAACTCACAGTTATGTTGGCGGAGTTGTGCTTTAAATCCTCCCGGCCAACCTTATCAGGCAGTATTGGTAGTTTCTGACAATGGTTGCCCTTTTTCAAAAACGGATACCATCAGGGCTCAATTTGATTTTGAACCCAAGCCGTTAGATACTGCCAAAGTTTCTACAAACCTTCCGGGAGATACTGCAACTGTAATTGCCGGAAATAATATTTCGTTTAATGTTTCGGGCAGCGACCCGGGTAAAGATTCTATTTCAATTGAGGCAACCGGGAGAGGGTTTAACCTTGAAGATGCAGGAATGAATTTTAAATCTGTTTCAGGTACAGACAGCCTTAGCACTGCCTTTCAATGGAACCCCGATTGCTCAGTAGCAAACAATAAAGATTATATTGTCGATTTTACTTTAAAACAAAAGCGTTGTGGAAATGTATACAGCAGTGTCACAACCAGTCACTTGTTTTTTAAACCCAGAATAAGTACGCCACCTAAAATCAGTATTTTAGACCTTCCGGGAAATAAGGCCGATAAATTTGTAGGCGATAGTATTATGTTTGTTGTTGAGGGTTTAAATAATGATCAATATCCGATTATAATTCATGCCATACCTAATGATTTCAAATTTAAAGATGTTGAGATGGTGTTTCAATCTCCAGTAAGTGGAGTGGGAAAGGTAGATGTTCCTTTTTATTGGAAAATAACGTGCGATAAGTTAAATATAGTAAAAAACGATAATTTTAAAATTGACTTTGTAGTAGAAAATAATAGTTGCCAACCCAACAGGTTTGATACTGTTTCAGCCACTTTGCATATAAAAGATCATGTTGACACTCTCGATTTTCAACCATATAATGTTTTTACCCCAAATGGAGATGATAAAAATGAATACTTTGCCATGTTGGATAAAACAGGAATTAATCAATTGCCGGCAGATAACTGTCAGGATCAATTTGATAGAATTGAGATTTTTAACAGGTGGGGCAAGGAAGTTTTTAAAAGTAATGACAGAAATTTTAAATGGTATGGTGAAAACTTTCCCGCAAGTACTTATTATTACATAATTTATTATAAGAAAAAGAAATACAGGGGTTGGGTAGGGATTTTAAAATAACCATTCTATTTAAAATATTACATTTCATTAAAAAGTATTTGTTGAGTAAATTAATTTGTAAATATGTCAGACCAAGAATTATTTCATCTTCGTTTCCCGATAGGAAAATTTTTAGCACCCGATCACGTAAGCCGCCAAATAAGAACCGCATGGATTGATGATATTGCCCAACTTCCGGTTTTGCTTAGAGACCATACAGAACACTTAAGCGATGTTCAATTGCAAACCCCATACAGAATGGGAGGATGGAATATCAGGCAGGTAGTACATCACATAGCCGACAGCCATATCAATGCATATACACGCATAAAATTGGCATTAACAGAAAACGCTCCCATAATTAAAACATATGAGGAAAATATTTGGGCGGAACTTGAAGACGGAAAAAAAGCACCCATTTTATTGTCTCTTAATTTACTGGATGCGCTTCACGCCCGATGGTCGTTATTGTTAAAATCTTTAGATGATGAGGATTTGCAAAAAAACTTTTTTCATCCCGTTACCCAACATTATGTTTCTGTTGAACAGGCAATTGGTACATATTCCTGGCATGGAAGGCATCATTTAGCGCATATTACAGAATTAAAGAAACGAAAAGGCTGGAATTAATATCAACTTATATTAGCCTTACAGATTTATGAATATATCAATATCGAAAAACTAATAATTAAAAATTCCTTTTTCGGTTTGAACAGTTAATTTTTTAGAATCTGATGGCTCTACCCTTCCAATAATTTTTGCTTCAATATTAAAAGATTGAGATATTTTAATAATTTCTGCTGCATGCTTTTCATTTATATAAATTTCTAAACGGTGCCCCATGTTAAATACCTTATACATTTCCTTCCAATCTGTTTTGCTTTCTTCCTGAATGAGTTTAAACAAAGGTGGTAATTCAAAAAGGTTATCTTTAATAATATGAAGGTTATCTATAAAATGTAAAATTTTTGTTTGTCCGCCACCACTGCAATGCACCATTCCGTGAATGTCATTCCTGTAATTTTTGAAAATTTCTTTAACAACAGGAGTATATGTGCGAGTGGGAGAAAGTACTAATTTACCTGCATTTAAAACTGAATTTTCAACTTCATCAATAAGATTATAACTGCCTGAGTAAGATAATTCGGAAGGTATAAGATTATCAAAACTTTCAGGATATTTTTTTGAAAATAAATTGGAAAAAACATCATGGCGGGCTGCAGTTAACCCGTTGCTTCCCATGCCACCGTTGTATTCATTTTCATAAATGGCTTTACCAAAAGATGCCAATCCAATAATTACATCACCGGCTTGAATATTTTTATTATCAACCACTTCACTGCGTTTCATTCTGGCAGTAACAGTGCTATCCACAATAATTGTTCTTACCAAATCACCAACATCAGCCGTTTCTCCACCTGTGCTGTGAATGCCAATTCCATGATCGCGAAGCATTTGCAACACTTCTTCCGTACCTTCAATAATGGTTTTTATAACTTCACCGGGAATGAGATTTTTATTCCGACCGATTGTACTTGAAATTAATATATTATCTACCGCACCCACACACATTAAATCATCTGTATTCATCACAACCGCATCTTGTGCAATGCCTTTCCAAACTGATAAATCGTTTGTTTCGCGCCAATAAATATATGCTAAAGATGATTTCGTTCCCGCCCCATCGGCATGCATAATGTTGCAATAATTTTCATCATTGCCCAAAAAATCCGGAATGATTTTACAAAAAGCCTTAGGAAAAATCCCCTTATCGATATTTTTTATTGCATTATGTACATCTTCTTTATCGGCAGATACTCCTCTTTGGTTATAACGATTCTCTATCATTTGCTTTATTCGCTCTTAATAATTTACAAAATAGATATTTTTATAAATTATATCCTAGGGCTAGTATTTCTGAATGACACCATTTTCTGTGAATGCAAAAAAATAATCCTGAAATCATAAATAAATTATGGTTATCAGGATTATTAAAAAAGCAACCAATTGTAATATTTATTTTGGTATCAATCTGAATTCTAATAGAATGGATTTGTTGGTTATCGTATCATTTTCCGTAACGTAAAAAAGAAGTGGAGTTTAAGAATGAATGTTACAAGTTTTGATATTTTAAACCTGTAAATTTTTAAAATTAAACAGAAGTATAATATTCAAATGCTTTTATGACGAAAAAGAATGAAAATAGGAAGCATACGTTTTTAAACCAACTAGTTGATTTTTAGAAGATTTAGAAAAAATAATTAAATCATAATTTGAAAAATACCAATTACTTTTTGTAGTTTAACAGGATAATAAATTATAAATTGAATTTAAGAATTAATTACATAACAAATGACAATCAAAAACACTTACTGTTATGAAACCAATATTTATTTCTGCGGTTACAAAACTTAGTTTATTTATTATACTATTTTTTTTCTTTGCACTTTCTGAAATTAAGGCACAATTCACATACGGATATGTTTTTAAACCCAGGCGAAAAAGAATAGAAATCCCTTTCGAATGGCAATGTAATTTAATGGTGGTTCGTATAAGAATTAACGAATCGGATACACTAAACTTTATTTTGGATACGGGAGTGGGTATGAACCTGATTACAGACCCAAAAGTTGCAAAATCACTCAGCCTTCATTACATAAAGAAAATTGACATAATGGGTGCAGGAAGTGGCGAACCACTTGAAGCGCGGATTGCCATTGACAATAAAATAAAATTAACCGGCTTGTATGCAACAGGGCAAAGTATTGTTGCTTTATCGCAGGATGTGCTTGCCTTGTCGGAATATATCGGAATGCCTATACACGGGGTTTTTGGTTATGATGTTTTCAAAAGCTTTGTGGTTAAAATAAACTACACCACAAGGATTATTACCCTTTATGATCCTAAATATTTTAAATACAATAAAAATCAGGGTGAAAAAATTCCTTTAAAATTGGAAGGCGATAAACCCTATATAATGGCGCAATCCACAATGCCCGATAACAAACAAA
Source organism: Spirosomataceae bacterium (assembly GCA_965248855.1). Taxonomy (GTDB): domain Bacteria; phylum Bacteroidota; class Bacteroidia; order Cytophagales; family 172606-1; genus CBDFKQ01. The sequence continues at coordinate 55,597 of CBDFKQ010000018.1, forward strand.
TTCCATTAAAATTAATATTGGATACAGGTGCAGGGCATGGTTTGTCGTTAGAGAGATCAGGAAATCCAAATATTTTTTTACCCTTAAAAACATTATATGTTCACTTAGGCAGAGGATTAAACGGGCCGATAGACGGGCATATAGGCAGGATATCAAGTTTTAAATTGGGTACGTTTGAACTTAACAATGTGATTGCATCTTTCCCTGATACCAATACAAAAGCCAGCAGAATTCTGCATCAAACAGGCAGGCAGGGCAATTTGGGTTGCGAAATTTTAAAGAGGTTTCATGTAATTTTTAATTACGATAAAGGATATATTGTTTTAAAATCAAATAAAAAAACATTTAAACAATCTTTTGAAAGGGATATGTCGGGTTTGTCGATTCGGGCAAGCGGTGAAAATTTTAACAGATACCTTGTAGAAATAGTGGAAGCAGATTCGCCTGCCAATCAAGCAGGGATTGAAGCAGGTGATGAAATTATAGCCATTAATAATAAGATGAGCAGGAATGAAAATTTGAATGATCTCTATAAATATTTACAAAAAGGTAAGGGCAAGAAAATAAAATTATTTATGAAACGAAATGATCAGTTTTATTATACTGAATTTGTTTTAAAACAAATGATTTAATCCATTATATACATCCCAAATTTAAATTAAACCGGATTACTATAAATAAGTTATAAGTTTACATTATTATCCGGAACGATTTTTTATTGAAACCTTATGCATTTTAATACGTTTCTTTTCTAATTTTATATTTTAAATGAAAGGTTACAATTATTATTAGGCAGCATTAAAACAAAAAAACTTAAACTTTAACAAAACCTACAAAAAACAATGAAAAAAATAATTTACGGAATGTTAGCAATTGCTTTATTTAGTTTCTCAAATTCAGCAAATGCTCAAATGGAAATTAAAGGCGCTAATTTTATTAATTTGGGTTTAGGTGTGGGTGTTGCACCATCAAGTATAGGATTTAATGCTTCTTTTGAGCACGGATTTTTTAATGCTATAAGTATTGGTGGTCTATTAGATATTCGTACAGGGCATGGCGATTATTATGGTTATGGCAACAACTACAATTATAACCAAAAGACGAGTAGTGTTGGTATAGGCTTAAGAGGATCTTACCATTTTAATAAGTTAATGAGAATTAGACAAAAAAATGTAGATATATATGCCGGTGCTGCAACCGGTGTAAACATTAACCATTATACTTACGATGATAAATATAACAATGGGTATGGACCTGCAAATTATAATTCTACCGACCTTTTAATAGGAGTTCATGCAGGAGCTAAATATTTTGTAAGTGATCGCTTTGGATTTTTTGGAGAACTTTCTTCTTATAATTCCATACTTAAAATTGGTATTGCATTAAAATTCTAGTTTTATAAATTATAAATAAAAGCCCATAATATTTATGGGCTTTTATTTATAATTTAATTTTACTCATCTCCTCTTCTCTTAAAACCCTTCTCAAAATTTTTCCCACATTTGATTTTGGTAATTCTGTTCGAAATTCAATAAATCGGGGTCTTTTATAATTAGTTAAGTTTTCTTCGCAATATGCTTTTATTTCTGCTTCTGTTAAACTCATATCTTTTTTAACCACAAAAGCTTTTACTATTTCTGTTGATTTTTCGTCGGGCAAACCTATTACTGCTACTTCCAATACTTTTGAATACGATGCTATAACATCTTCCACTTCATTAGGATATACATTAAAGCCGGAAACTAAAATCATATCTTTTTTTCTGTCTACAATTTTAAAATAACCATCCTCATCCATTATCCCTATGTCGCCTGTTTTAAACCAACCATCTTGAATGGCAAGTGCTGTTTCTTCAGGCTTGTTCCAATAACCTAACATTAATTGAGGTCCTTTTCCCCATATTTCTCCTCTTTCTCCAATTTTTCCTTCTGTTCCGTCATCTTTAACAATTTTCATTAAAGTATTGGGGAAAGGAATGCCTATAGAACCTATTTTATTTAAGCCGCCACAAGGATTTGAGCTCAATACCGGAGAGGTTTCTGACAAACCATATCCTTCCGCAATTTGAACTCCTGTTTTTTCTTTCCATTTCTCCGCCACTTTTGTTTGCAAAGCCATTCCGCCGGCCGAAGCAATTTTTAAATGGCTCCAATCAATTTTAAGGAAATCAGGATGGTTGAGCATGCCATTGTAAAGTGTATTTACTCCGGTAATCATATCCAACTTATATTTGGTTAATTCTTTCAGAAAACCTTTCATATCCCGCGGGTTCGGAATTAATAAGTTTGACCCTCCGGAACTAAGAGCTGTAATAGCATTGACAGTTAAAGAATAAATATGATATAATGGCAAAGCAGTTACTATTAATGCGCCTTCAGCACCATTTAAGCCGGTGCTCATCCACACTTTAACCATTTCGGAGTGTGCAATAATGTTGCGATGGGTTAACATGGCTCCTTTTGCAACGCCTGTTGTACCTCCCGTGTATTGAATAAATGCAACATCAGAGTTTACTATTACAACAGGTTTAAGTTCTAAACTTTTTCCGATTGATAATGCCCGATTAAATTTTATTGCGTTTGGTAAACTATAATCCGGAACAAGCTTTTTTATTTTTTTTACTATATAATTTATGATTTGTTTTTTAGGAAAACCGTGCAGGTCTCCCATCTCGGTTATTATAACATGTTTAATTTCTGTTTTATCAATTACTTTTTCTAAATGAAAAGCAAAATTGGCTAATATTACTATTGCTTTAATACCTGAATCTTTAAACTGATGCTCCATTTCTCTTGGAGTGTACAGCGGATTGGTATTTACAACTATAAGTCCTGCGCGGAAAGCACCTAAGATTGCAACGGGATATTGTAAAACATTTGGCATTTGAAGTGCAATCCTGTCGCCTTTTTGCAAACCCAAATTTTGTAAATATGCAGCAAAATCACGACTCAGTTTATCTAAACCTTCAAAAGTTATTTGCTTGCCCATGCATATAAAAGCATTTCGATTTTTATATTTTTGAAAACTTTCTTCAAATAAAGCATTTAATGACGGGTAAGCATCAGGATTAATATCGGCAGGTACGTTTGGCATATAATGCTTAAGCCAAGGGAGACTTGTATTTTCTATAACTTCCATTTCTTTTATATCACTTTATATGTTCGTAAATATAAATAGAATATTGAAAAGAAAATATTGAGATATAGGAAGGAAAAAAATTAAAATTTTATGAATATATCAATATTGATTTACTCATAAAATATAGAAAATAATTCAATCCAATATCCATCAGGGTCTTCAATAAAAATTTGCAGGGCACCATCAGATCTTTTTTTTGCCGGGCGAAAATTAGCTTTTTCTTCATTCAAATGTTTTTCCCATTCTTTTAAATTCTCAACTTCAAAAGCAAAATGGTTACTCCTGCTTCCGGAAATAACATCTTGGTTAAGATTACCAATTAAATGTAATTCCTGATTGATCCCTACCGAAAACCATGCACCGGGAAAATCAAAAGCAGGTCGTTCTTTTTCATTTAAAAGTAAAATATTTTTATAAAATGACTTACTTAATTCAATATCATTTACATGGATAGCAATGTGGTTGATATGTAGTATCTGTTTCATTGACTTATAATTTAAAGAGGTAACTGGAATTCAAAACATTTTTTTTTAAAACCCATTTTATCTTGTATTTTAAAAAATGAAGCCATTATCTTTGCAAATTCAAACTTTTCCTCAAATAAATAAACACCCAATGAAAAAAACATTATTAACAATCACAACAATTTTTATTATTTCTTTTGCTATTCAAGCACAAACAGAAAAAGGAAAAATTTTTTTAAGCGGCGTTTTAGGGTATTCCTCTAAAGCTTCAAATTATGATTATTATTACTCAGGTTATAATGGTTATGTTAATGGTAAAAGTGAGAAAAAAGAAACTGAATTTTCAATTATTCCTAAATTCGGTTACTTTTTAGGCAATAATTTTGTTTTGGGTTTAGGTGTAGGCTACAATATTCAAACAAGTTATTACAAGGGAGATAATAATATATTTTATAGTAATTATAATACAACAACTAATTCTCTGGTTATAAATCCTTTCGGAAGATATTATATAGGAGTAAATGAAAAATTTAAATTTTTTGGCGAAGTGGGAGCTGCTTTTAACTTTGGTACTATAAATTATAACAATGGTTCAAATCTTCCTTATAATTCAACTTCAAGACAGGTTAATGCTTATTTGAATCCTGGTTTTGCTTATTTCCCTACCACCAAATTTTCTATAGAACTTAGCGTTACCGGGATAAGTTATACAGATGTATATGCCCCATCCTATAAAAATAACATACCCCTTGATTATAATAATAGTAGTTCATGGAACATTTTTGGTTCAAGTTCAAGCGGCAATAATTTGCTAAATCCTAAACTAGGGATCAGCTTTTATTTTTAAAAAAAATAGATTTAATAAAAAAACCGATGGAATATTAGACTGCCCATCGGTTTTTTTATTGTATTTCTTTTAAAATTTGCCAAACTAATTCGCCTTCATAACCTTTCCCAATTGCGTAGCGGGCAAGTTTTTGATTTAATTCGTAATCAGTTTTAGCAATTATCCCCTCTTTCTTTTTCTCAAGTAAATTTAATAATGTAGTGTAATAATCTTTATCGGTAATTTCTTTCATACCCTGTTTAATACAATAATCTGATAAACCTCTTGCTCTCAATTCTGCTTCAACTTTTATCCTTCCCCATTTTTTAATTCTGAATTTACCTCCTGCCAATGTTTTTGCAAATCGCTCTTCGTTTATAAAATCTTTTTCAATTAAATGCGCAATAATTTCTTCCGCTTCTTCGCCTGTTTGCCCATACTCAAAAATAAGTTTTTCTTTTACTTCATTTTGCGTCCTCTCCTGATAAACACAAAAATTTGCAGCTTTTTGTAAGGCTTCTTTTCTACTTAAATATTGTTTTTTCTTTTGTATCATCAATAAAACGATATCAGTATTTATAACGACCGAAAATATTCCCAAACGACAATTCCTAAGCTCACCGAAATATTAATTGAATGTTTAGTACCGAATTGAGGTATTTCTATTACATCATCCGAAAGTTCAACTGCCTTTTCGTTTACACCATTCACTTCGTTTCCAAAAATAAAAACATATTTTTCATTAACATTAAATTTAAAATTTTGAAGCATTACAGAATTATCTGCCTGTTCTATGGAAATAATTTTATAACCTTCTTTTTTTAAATGATGCACAGCATTAATAATATCCTTTTCATATACCCAATCAACACTTTCAGTAGCACCCAAGGCAGTTTTATGAATTTCCCTGTCGGGAGGTGTACCTGTTATTCCACATAAAAATAATTTTTCTGCTAAAAAAGCATCGCAAGTCCTGAAAGCTGAACCGACATTATGCAAACTGCGAACATCATCCAATAAAACAATAAAATGATTCTTTTTTGTAGCTTTGAATGCCTCAACCGTCAACCGGCCTAGGGCTTCATTGGAAATTTTTGTCATTAAGTAAATGGAAATTTTTAATTTTCTGCAATTTATTTACTAATTCCGGCTTCTATTCAAAAACGAATTCAAAATATTTATTTAAATTTTAGTGAAACAGAAAAAAATAATAGAAACTGATATTGAAAAACCAACAACGGAAACGCCGTTGATGAAACAATACAATGTTTTTAAAGCTAAATACCCGGGTGCGCTTTTACTTTTCAGGGTTGGAGATTTTTATGAAACCTTTGGAGAAGATGCAATAAAGGCAAGTAAAATTTTAGATATTGTACTTACTAAAAGGCATAACGGTGCCGGTACTAAAACAGAACTTGCCGGTTTCCCGCATCATGCATTAGAAACATATTTATCAAAATTAGTAAGAGCCGGTGAACGGGTGGCGATTTGTGATCAATTGGAAGATCCTAAATTCTCTAAAGGAATTGTAAAGCGAGGGGTAACGGAGGTTGTAACTCCCGGTGTTTCATTTAGAGACAACACGCTGGAAGTTAAAAAGAATAATTATTTAGCGGCGGTTCATATCACTATCGAAAAATGTGGAATTGCCTTTTTAGATGTGAGTACGGGTGAATTTTTTACTTCACAAGGTGATTTAAATTATATTGATAAGCTGGTTCAAAGTTTTAACCCGGCTGAAATTTTATTTTGTAAAAAAGAAAAAGAAACATTTCAAAATCAGTTTGGCGATAAGCATGCCACTTTTAGTTTGGATGAATGGGTATTTCAATATGAATTCGCTCACGAAAAACTCAAAAATCATTTTCAAACTGCCAACTTAAAAGGGTTTGGTATAGACTTATTAACATTCGGAATTACGGCTGCAGGAGCTATACTTCAATATCTTGAAAATAACGAACATAAATTCCTTCGTCATATATCTAACATCTCCCGCTTAGAGGCTGATAATTATGTATGGTTAGATAAATTTACTATTCGCAATCTCGAACTTGTATTTGCACAACAAGAAGGCGGTGTGCCGCTTATCCAAATATTAGATCAAACAGTTACTCCGATGGGAGCGAGGTTGATGAAAAAATGGATTGTGCTGCCTTTGAAAGAAAAATTATTAATTGACAGGAGATTAGAAATTGTATCGTTTTTTGTTAAAAAAGCGGATGTGATGGATGAATTGCTAGATCACTTGGAGCAAATCGGCGATTTAGAAAGATTAATTTCAAAAGTGGCTGCTCTGCGCATTAATCCGCGTGAAATGCAAAATTTAAAAAGGTCGCTTGATCATATCTCACCAATTAAAGAAATTATTTCAAAGGCAGCCAATAATCAACATTTATTAAGGATAATTGAACAATTGAATGACTGTAAATTATTAATTGAAAAAATAAGTGTTGAATTGCAGGAAGATCCTTCGGTTTTAATCAGTCAGGGAGGCATAATTAATATTGGGGTTAATGACGAACTTGATGAATTAAAACAAATTGGTGAGACAGGGAAAGATTTTCTATTAAAACTTCAACAGGATGAAATTCAAAATACAGGTATCACATCGCTCAAAGTAGCTTTTAACAGGATACATGGTTATTATTTAGAAGTGCCAAATACACATAAAAGTAAAGTACCAACCAATTGGATCCGTAAACAAACTTTGGTTGGGGCTGAAAGATATATCACTGAAGAGTTAAAAGTTTATGAAGAGAAAATTTTAAATGCTGAAGAGAAAATTTTTGCCATTGAGCAAAGGTTATTTAATGATTTGGTTCTCACTACATCTGAATATGTTGCTCCTATCCAACAAAATGCACAAATACTCGGCCAGCTTGATTGTTTGCTTTCGTTTGCAAAAACGGCGATAAAAAACAAATATGTACAGCCAACAATTGATGATTCACATGTGATTGACTTGAAAGACGGTCGCCATCCTGTAATTGAAAGATTAATGTCAGTTGGTGAAGAATATATACCTAATGATATTTTTCTTGATAATGAGGAACAACAAATCATGATTATAACCGGCCCGAACATGGCCGGTAAATCTGCTTTGTTGCGACAAACAGCGTTAATTGTTTTGATGGCACAAATGGGAAGTTTCGTTCCTGCAAAATCGGCAAAAATCGGGATCATTGATAAAGTTTTTACAAGAGTGGGGGCTTCTGATAATTTATCGAGAGGTGAAAGTACTTTTATGGTTGAAATGACCGAGACAGCAAGTATTTTAAATAACTTAAGTGATAGAAGTTTGGTATTGATGGATGAAATAGGAAGAGGTACAAGTACTTATGATGGAATTTCAATTGCCTGGGCGATTGTAGAATTCCTACATAATCATCCAAAAAGCAAAGCAAAAACATTATTTGCCACTCATTATCACGAATTAAATCAGTTGGAAGAAATGCTGCCTCGCATAAGAAATTACAATGTAGCAGTTAAAGAACTCGGTAATAAAGTAATCTTTTTGCGGAAATTAAAAAAAGGAGGCAGCGAACATAGCTTTGGTATACATGTAGCTCAAATGGCCGGAATGCCACAAAATATAGTGCTGCGGGCTAACAATATTATGCATCACCTCGAAAAAGATAAAATAAATAAAAACAGTAAGCAAAAATTTCAACAAATACCACAATCAGGTTATCAATTACAAGTTTTCGAAGCCGCAGACCCATCTATGGAGATTGTAAAAGATTTAATTTCAAAAGTGGATATCAATTCAATATCTCCAATTGAAGCTTTACTAAAATTAAATGAAGTGGTGATTGCTTTGAAGAAATAAATAAAAATTATTTTTTCTAAAATTATGAATTTATCAATATTAATAAATTCATAAATTAGTTTTTTGATTCAGCTTTTAATAAAGCCAAAATAACAGGCAAGTTTTAAATTTCAAATCCGGAGATTTGATAACGCCAAGACGTAGTCGGAGACTGCGCCGAGCGGTGGGAAACTTAATTTTTGCCCTTTCAAAAATGACTGAGGATCGATATCGGCAAATAATTTTGAGAAGCTTATAAATATCAATAAAAAAGAAAAGTGGTAAAAGTTTTTTTTCATGTTGTAATTTTTATAAAAAAACGTAAATTATTTTCAAATATCTTATAGTGAGATGATATTAAAGTAATCCGATATTAATAATTAAATTTTATTATTAGTAACCGGGTTTAAATTATGTATTATTATTAACCCTTTCATAAAATCTTAATTATAAGACGGCAAATATTAAAAACGTGATAAAAAATAAAATTATGGATTGACAAAAAATACAGGCATCCGTCTTAAATGAATTCACCGTTATTCCAATCTCCGAACTATTTGATCACTTACGTGCCGGTAAAACTGCATTGGGTTCATTGTTCGCCAATTTTCTATCTCAAGTGTTCCGCCAAAATTTATATAATAATCCAGTTTATATTTTTTCCATTCACTTTCTACAAAATCCCTAAAATTCACTGCGGCAATCCATCCGGCTTCTACATCTTCAAACCATTCTTCATAATATTCATCATCTCTGGATCCGTGAAAATTCAAAATATTTTCTCCAAGCAAAATAAATTTTTTAATCCCTAAGCCTAATAAATGGTCAACTACGTTTCGTTTCAAAAACATAATGTCGTTATGCAGGGTATCATTCCACTCGCCAAACATTTCTATTACCACATAATTCAAATTATAGTCGGCAAATAAAATTTTTATGTAAAGTGTTTCCGAACCTATATAATCCCAAAACGGGTGGATGTAATACCCATAAATAGCTTGGGTATAAGTGGTGATATTGTATTCTTTCCCATAAAATGGAGAATGTTCATCATCTACTGCAGAATAATAATTTTCCCAATTGTAAAACGGCTCTATATCTTGCATTAAATATTTTATTATTGTTAAACGTAATAATTTTCAATTACCTTATCTAATTGCAGAGAGGATAAGTAAAGTAAATATTGAGATATCTTAATAATGAAATTTACTCCATTAAAATATTTTAATTATTAAACAATTATGAGTTTCTCAATATCATTATATTCATAATTTTCAAAATAATCTTTTCCACGGAGAAATTTACTAATTATAAATATCAAAAAAACGATATCAATATATTCATAATTATTTTCGAAAATTCGAATTATAATTTAAAATTCTAATTCCTGAAAATTCTATTTAGTTTTGTAAAACTTCAATAACTGTTATAATTTTTTTTCTTGCTTTTAACTATAAAATAAACACCGTTTAAAAAATGAATAAATACACATTTACAGAAAAAAAAGATACAAGATCGGGCTTTGGTGTTGGTTTGCTGGAAGCAGGTAAAAAAAATCCAAACGTTGTTGCTTTATGCGCTGATTTGGTTGGTTCTTTAAAAATGGATGCTTTTATAAAAGAATTTCCGGAAAGATTTTTTCAGGTAGGAATAGCGGAAGCAAATATGATGGGTATTGCAGCCGGTTTAACAATAGGGGGAAAAATACCTTTCACGGGCACATTTGCAAATTTTTCCACAGGCAGGGTTTATGACCAAATAAGGCAATCGATAGCTTACTCACAAAAAAATGTAAAAATTTGTGCATCGCATGCAGGTTTAACTTTAGGTGAAGACGGTGCTACTCACCAAATACTTGAAGACCTAGGATTGATGAAAATGTTGCCAAACATGACGGTAATAAACCCATGCGATTACCATCAGACAAAATTAGCGACACTTGCCATTGCAGATTTTGTCGGGCCGGTATATTTAAGATTTGGAAGACCGGTAGTACCTATTTTTACAGAAAATTTACCATTTGTAATTGGTAAAGCATTAAAATTATATGAAGGTGATAAAGTAAGTATTTTTGCAACCGGCCATTTGGTTTGGGAGGCAATACTTGCCGTTGAAATGTTGCAAGAGAAAGGAATAAATGCAGATTTAATTAATATACATACCATTAAACCGCTTGACGAAACAGCTGTTTTAGAATCGGTTAAAAAAACCGGTTGTGCTGTTTCTGCAGAAGAGCATCAATTAAATGGTGGTTTGGGAGATAGCATTGCACAATTATTATCTCGCCGTTTTCCTGCACCTTTAGAGATGGTGGGTGTTAATGATAGTTTTGGTGAAAGCGGAACCCCGGAACAACTTATGCAAAAATATGGGTTGACTGCCGAAAGTATTGTAGATAAAGTATTAAAAGTTATAGCCAGGAAGGGATAAAATTTTTATTTACAATTAATGAACCCTGACATTGAAAAACTTTATAAAATTGCACAAAAAGATGAACGCTTAGTCGTTGGTTTGATGTCAGGCACTTCATTGGATGGTTTGGATGTTGCTTTATGTAAAATAAAAGGAAGCGGTAATGAAACAAAGGTTCAGGTTTTAAATTTTGAAACTGAACCTTATACTGATGAAACCAAAGCAGACATCAGAAAAATATTTGCCAAAGAAAATATTCAATTTCAAGATTTATGTTTATTAAATGAATGGATTGGCAACCTGCATGCAGATATAATTTTAAAATTTCTTAAAAATTGGAAAGTATGCTGCACTAATATTGATTTTATAGGCAGCCACGGACAAACTGTTTTTCATTCGCCTTTTCACCTGCACAAACAACAAAAATTTGGTAATGCCACTTTACAAATCGGAGATGGGGATCAAATTGCATTTAAAACAAAAATAATTACAGTAAGCGATTTCCGGCAAAAACATATTGCAGGCGGTGGAGAAGGTGCGCCTCTGGCTGTTTATGGAGATTATTTTATTTTTTCATCACCCGATGAAGATAGAATTATGCTTAATATGGGTGGAATTGCCAATTTTACCTTTCTTCCAAAATCACAAAACTCAGAAGAAATTTTCACTGCCGATACAGGGCCGGCAAATACTTTAATTGATGCTTTTTTGCGGTTGTATTATGGTTTATCATATGATGAAAACGGAAACATTGCCAAAAGCGGAAAAGTAAATAATGATTTACTGAATGGATTAAAACAATTTCCGTTTTTCAAATTCAATCCTCCTAAAACCACAGGTCCTGAAATGTTTAATATCGAATTTGTAAAGAAGGCGATGAATGAAACGAAAACAAACAGTATTGCTCCTACAGATATAATTGCCACACTTACACAATTAAGTGCAGAAACCATTACTGATTGCATAAAAAATGCCTTTCCAAATTTAAATCAATTTAAAATTTATATGAGTGGGGGAGGTGTAAATAATCAATATTTGATTGATCAAATGAAAAAATTATTGCCTAAAGCAGATTTTATTAAAATTGATGAATTGGGGATTTCAAGTGATGCAAAGGAAGCGGTTTTATTTGCAGTGTTGGCAAACGAATGCATTGCAGGAAAAAAACTTTACTTTCAAAATTCGAAATCTATTCCCAATATAAGAATGGGAAAGATTTCGTTTCCTGAATAAAATTTAATAAAAATATTTTTAAACTCCTTCTGCCACCACTTCAGTTACTTCGGGAAGCATTCGTTTTAATAAATTTTCAATACCTGCTTTTAAAGTTAGGGTAGAGGAAGGGCAACCGCTGCACGAGCCCTGCAATAATACTTTTACAACTCCTGCATCGAAAGAATGAAAATTAATTGCACCACCATCCGATTCAACTGCCGGGCGTACATATTCTTCCAATAAATGTTTTATTTTTTGAACAATTTCAGAATCGTCTTCTTTTATTTCACTATTGGCTAATTCACTAATCCCTTTTTCTGAAAAAATAGGTTTGTTATCTTCCAGATAATGTTTTAGAAATATTTTTAATTCCGGTATAATTTCATTCCAGTCAGCATTATCTTCTTTGGTAATGGTGATGAAATTGTTCATTAAAAATACTCTTTTTATATAATCAAAACCGAAAAGCTCTACTGCCAAAGGAGATGGCAAAGCGCTATACGCATCCGGAAAATCAAAACTGGCTTCATCAGGAGTAAGCACATAATTAACCACAAATTTCATTGAATTTGGGTTTGGGCTTGACTCTGTATATAGGTTAACAAATTTCTTAAGCATAATATTTTTTATAAGAAAGTGGAATTAAAATCAAAACTAAGCAATTTTTGGCTTTTTATATAAAGGCACGGTACTACAAGGTTCGCCATACATAATACTTTGCGCATATGGGCGCAATAATCTGCTTATTTCAACATAAGCCGACACCGGAACCGGAAATTTACTGCAGCCCTTTACCACAACTTTTGCATCCTTGTATTTTAATAAATCTATTTTTGTAATAGCCTGTGCGAAAAGTGCATTTTCCAATACTTCTATATTTCCAAAAACAATAATATTTGCAAAAGGTTCAAGATGAATGCTTAATAACATATATGCCCAAGTTGGCACTATCGCATCGGCTGTGCAAGTGATGGCAACATTTTTATCTTTATAATACGACCAATCATGTTGTTTTAAAAAATCTCTAAAATCTTTTTCCCTCAAAATTAACTCCCGGTAGAGATTATCCTTTATATCAAACAATATTCTTTCACCGGGATGATAAAGTTCTTCCAAATCAAGCGAAATCAAACTGCTATTACTTACCCTATTTATAATTTCTGTTTCTTCCATTTAAAATAATCTGTTAAACGCCTTTTATATTGCTAACAAAATCTTTGAGGTAAAAAGGTTCGAAATAAGTTAAATTTTCAAAATTATTATTCTTAAACGCTTCTTCAGCCAAGCTCCCAATTGACACAGAACTTGGATAAACATCTTTTATTAATTGTGCATTAGGGTTAAATTTTAAAATTTCAAAACTTTTATTTGCACCGCTCCCAAAAAAAATAATTTTATTATCTCTCAATAAATCTTTAAAAGAATTTTCGTCAATAATCTCTGCTTTGGTAGGAATAATAATTTTTAAATTCGCATCAAATATTGCACAATACACCTCCATTCGTCGGGCATCTAACATAGGGCACAATAAAAAATCATTTTTAATTTGGTGATTATGTATATAAGTGGCCATTGCCTCTAAAGTATTAATAGCAATTAAAGGTTTATCTAAGGCAAAGCACAAACCTTTTGCTGTTGCAACGCCAATTCTTAATCCGGTATACGAGCCCGGGCCCTTTGAAACTGCTACTGCATCAATATCATTCAATTTATAATTAGTGTGTGAAATTATTTTTTCAATAAGCACAGTAATTAATCCTGAATGTGCTTTTTCACTAAAAATGTTATAGCAAGCCAATAACTTTCCGTCTTTATGAAGGGCAACGGAACAAGCCGGGGTTGAAGTTTCAATACTGAGGATTAAGGGCATATTAATAAAAAAAATCCAGCTTAAAATATTAAGCAGGACAAATTTATTGAAAACGAGTGTAATAGTTTTCGTTTTTTAATTTTTGAACTTTAATTTAAAGAATAAAAGCATAGAGGCCAGCATTAAAGTTATCAAATTGGATAGAGTAACAGCTAAATCTTTTATAATTAAGCCATAAACCAACCATAGTACTAAACCAATACAAAAAATAGAAAACATTCCTAATGACAAACCTTCGGCAGATTTTTCTTTCCAGGTTTTAATTACCTGTGGTAAAAATGCAAGTGTTGTACAAAACCCGGCTACCAAACCTAATATTTTAATATAATCCATTTAAATTAATCTGTAAATTTTATATAATTTAAATATTTATACCTCCACAATAGTAAAGTAACCTGTAAGAAAATGTTATCTGTTATTATCAACATCTTAAAATTTAATTAATATTCTTGGTCTAAACAGCTTTCAATAATTTGATATTATAAACGCAATTAATATTTAAGGAGAAAAATATCTAAATACTGATATTGATATATTCATAAGGCATAATTATTTTAAAGAATAAGTTTTATACTTTAAATAATATCAATATGAAAAGGGATGGCGCTACAATAAGTTTATGGCAACAAAATATGCCGGATTATGTTGCTAAAAATATAAATTTAATTAAAAATACTGTTTACGATGTAATTATTGTAGGTGGGGGAATTACAGGCTTAACTACAGCGCTTGAATTACAAAAAGCAGGGAAAAAATGTGTATTGGTCGAAGCTCAAACAATAGGTTTTGGAACTTCCGGAGGAACAACGGCACATTTAAATGATATGTTAGATGCTTCTTATGATAAAATAATTAAAGATTTTGGAGAAGATAATGCAAAGTTGGTCGCTAAAGGATGCAGAGATGCCATTGATTTAATAAAAAACAATATCAATACATATTCTATCAACTGTGATTTTTCGGATCAAAAAGGTTTTCTTTTTTCGCAGGGTGAAAAGCAAAGTAAAGACCTTGATTCTATTTTAGAGGCCTCTGTAAAAGCAGGCGTCAGTATTAAAAATTCTACCATCATTCCTGTACCAATTCCTTTTGATAAAGCATTGGTTTTTGAAAATCAGGCACAATTTCACCCTTCAAAATACTTGTATGGATTAGCAAAAGCATTTGAAGAAGAAGGAGGAGTTTTAGTGCAAAATTGCCGTGTTACTAGCGTAGATGAAAAAGGAGAAGATTTAATTATATCATCATCACTTGGTGAAATTCATGCTAAAAATTTAATTTATGCAACTCATGTACCCCCGGGAGTGAATTTATTACATTTTCGGTGTGCTCCGTACAGAAGTTATGCAATGGCAGTAAAATTAAAAAGTGATGAGTATCCGGAAGCTTTAGTTTATGATATGTATGACCCTTATCATTATTATCGTACTCAAATGATTGAAGGCGAAAAATATTTAATTGCAGGTGGCGAAGATCATAAAACGGCACATGAAGAAAATACAGAAATGTGTTTTACTAAATTAGAGAGTTATGTCCGTCAATATTTTAATATTGAAAAAATTGATTTTAAATGGTCTTCTCAATTTTACGAACCTACTGATGGTTTACCATACATAGGCCATTTGCCGGGTTCTTCAAAAAATGTTTTTGTTGCCACAGGTTTCAGTGGAAATGGAATGACACTAGGCTCTTTATCCGGAAAAATTTTAAAAGATTTAATTGTAAGCGAATCAAGTGAGTATAAAGAATTGTATTCACCGGCCAGAGTAAAACCTGTTGCAGGTTTTACTAATTTTGTTAAAGAAGCAGCAGATGTAACAGGTGAGTTTATTGGAAAGTGGTTTTCACATAAAAAAATGGGAAGTTTAGTTGAATTAGCACCGGATGAAGCAAAAGTTGTAACATTTGAAGGCCATACCATGGCTTTATATAAAGATAAAACAGGTAGTTTGCATGCTGTTAACCCCGCCTGTACACATATTAAATGTTCAGTAGCATGGAACAATTCTGAAAAAAGTTGGGATTGCCCTTGCCATGGATCAAGGTTTAGTTTTGATGGAGAAGTTTTAACTGCCCCTGCCGGAAAAAATCTTGAAATAATTGAATTAAAAGAATTATTTGAGGAAAATGAGGTTAAAAGAAAATAAATAATCGAATCAAACCTATAAGATTGGCTTTATAGGTTTGATAATTTATTAATAGATTATCAAATAATCATTTAATCTTACTTTACAACAACACCTTTCCAAAAAGCAATATAATTTTTAATTTCTTCAGCTTCTTTTTTAGGTGCGGGATAAAACCATGCTGCATCTTTATTTAATTTCCCTGTTACGTTTAATGAGTAATAAGAAGCTTCTCCTTTCCAGGGACATGTAGTGTGAGTGTCGGATTTCTTTAGAAAATCTTTGTTAACAGATTCCGGAGGAAAATAATGATTCATTTCTATTACAATCGTATCATCACTTTCGGCAATAATTTCATTATTCCAAATTGCTTTCATAATTAAATAAAATAAAAAGTTTTCTATCCTAATTAACCGAAAATTTAATTTATTGTTTTGAGCTTTTTTTATGAGTATTCTGATATTGATAATAATATTTTATAAAAAGTTTTTGCTTAATACAAATAAAAAAGGAGCTGATTTATAAATCAGCTCCTTTTTTTATAATAAATAAGTCAAATTATGGTTTTTTAACTTCTTTACGTTCTTGGTGTAATTCTTTTTTATCATGATTTAATTCTTTGCGGTCTTGCATTTCTTTATTTTTATCATGGTTCATTTCTTTTTTATCATGGTTCATTTCATTTTTGTCTTTAACCATATCAGTCTTTTTTCCTGATTTTTCATCCTTTTCAAGATTCTTATCATCATGTTTCATTGCCTTTTCATCTTTTTTTATGTCTTTCTTATCATGGCGGATATCTTTTTTGTCTTTGGCAACTTCTTTTTTCTCAGTTTTAATTTCAGATTGTGCGTTAGCATTTACGCTTACAAAGAAAACAATCGCTAAAGCCGATAAAGCAACGCTTAATTTTGTGATTGATGATTTTTTCATGATTTTTAAATTTTTTGTTAGTTTTTTTATATACGATCCTTTGATCATTCAAATATCAAAAGGTTTATTGTAGATAAAAAATTATACCGCAATTATTATTTATTAAAAATAAAAAATAATATGCTTTTGTAGTGAAATAAAAATCCTTATTTTTGCCGACCAAAATTTAATGAAATGTCAGATAAAAATACGGTAGTAGAAAGTAAGAATGTTGTTGGGTCAAATACTGTTGCCAATAATAATATTTTAAATAATACGGCAGATTTATTTCAAAATAAAAAAAATAGAAATTTTTTATTAATAGTTGTAGCAATTGTTACTTTAATAATCGCCGGAGGAGTTGGTTTTTATTTTTATACCCAAAATCAAAACCAAACCGCTCAGGAAGAAATGTTCCCTGCAGTATTCGCTTTTGAAGCAGATTCCTTAAAAAAAGCATTAAATGGAGATGGTGCAAACCAAGGCTTGGTAGATATTGCCGATAATTATAGCATGACAGATGCCGGAAATTTATCTGATTTTTATGTAGGTGTTGCCTATATGAAACAAGGTAAGTTTGATGAGGCAATTGATTTTCTAAAAAAATTCAAATCCAATGATTTATTAGTTCAGGGTCGCGCTTATTGTTTATTGGGCGATGCTTATATGGAAAAAAACTTACTTGGTGAATCTGTGAAATATTACAAATTGGCTTCGGAGTATAAGCCAAATAAATTTTTCACTCCCGGATATTTAATAAAACTTGCATTGGCACAGGAAAAAAATAAAGATAACGAAGGCGCTATAAAAAGCTACGATGAAATTATTGAAAAGTATTATGACAGTGCAGAAATGCAAAATGCAAAAAAATATAAATCCAAGCTGGAAGGTTTGACAGCGAAATAGTATTTTAATCTTCGTTGTCAAACCAAAAAAAGGATAAAGCCGAAGCTTTATCCTTTTTTATTTCAAAATTGTAAGTATTATATTAAATGAATATGATTAAGTATTAAAGTATGGCTTCTGATTTAAAAAATTTAAGTGAGTTTTCGAATGATAATATTATAGATATTTCAGAAAAAACTTTTGCGATAATCGTTTCTGAATGGAACAGCGAAATTACAGAATCATTATTTAATGGTGCTTATGAAACACTGATTAAGAAAGGTGCTGTTGCCGGTAACATAATCAGAAAAAATGTACCCGGCAGCTTTGAATTAAGTTTGGGTGCACAGTGGATGGCACAGGTTGATGGTATAAACGCTGTGATTTGTCTGGGATGCGTAATTCAGGGCGAAACGAAACACTTTGATTTTATTTGCGAAGCTGTAGCTACCGGAATAACCAAAGTGAGTTTAAAATATAATAAACCGGTAATATTTGGGGTTTTAACAACAAATAATCAACAACAGGCTATTGATAGAGCCGGTGGTAAACATGGTAACAAGGGTGTTGAAGCTGCAATTACAGCAATTAAAATGCTCGGATTTTAAGTTTTGTTTTATAAAAAAAATTAAAAAAAAAATTTTTTATGCAAGTTTGGAAATTTGGCGGAACATCGGTGGGTAAACCTGAAAGAATGCATTCAATTGCCCGATTGATTACAAGTGATGGTACAAGAAAAATAGTAGTTCTGTCGGCTATTTCCGGTACTACAAACAGTTTGCTGCAGATAGGAGAATTAATAAAAAACAATAAGAAAAAATCTTATTCTGCCATCGAAGAATTACATAATATTTACAGAGAGTTTATTCAAAAATTATTTTCTACTCTTGCCGGATGGGAAAAAGGAAAATCGATTATTGACAGCCATTTCGACTTTATAACATCGTTGGCGGATGCTCCGTTTGGCAATAAGGAAGCAAAAGAATTGGTTGCTGAAGGTGAATTACTTTCAACACAAATTTTTAATGCCTATTTAGAAGAAGCAGGAATAAAGTCCATACTTTTACCTGCTTTGGATTTTATGAAAATAGATGAAGATGAGGAGCCGGTTTTAGAAGGAACAGAAATTTATTTAAATAAAGCTACAAAGAATGATTTTGCAGATGTAAATATATTTATTACCCAAGGTTATATCTGTAGAAACCCTGAGGGTGAAACAGATAATTTGAAACGTGGAGGAAGTGATTATACTGCATCTTTAGTAGGAGCAGCCATTCGTGCATCGGAAGTTCAAATATGGACTGATATTGACGGCATGCATAATAATGATCCGCGAATAGTAAAAAGAACTTTTCCTATTCGTCAAATTTCGTTTGATGAAGCAGCAGAACTGGCTTATTTCGGAGCCAAAATATTACATCCTACCTGTATCAGACCTGCTCAGAAATACCATATACCTGTGCGCTTATTAAATACAATGCAACCTGATGCACCGGGTACTTTAATAACGGATAATTCTGTTGATATGGATATTAAAGCAATTGCTGCCAAGGATGGGATAACTGCAATTCAAATCAGATCATCAAGAATGTTACTGGCGTATGGTTTTTTAAGAAAAGTATTTGAAATATTTGAAAAATATAAAACACCTGTTGATATGATTGTTACTTCAGAAGTAGCAGTATCATTAACGATTGATAATAATTACCATTTAAATTCAATTAAAGAAGAACTTGAGCGCTTTGCAATGGTTGATATTGACAATGATCAAACTATTATTTGCATTGTGGGAGATTTTACCTTTAACAAAAACGGTATTGTTGCCAAAGCCTTACAAGAACTTGCAGAAATTCCGATAAGAATGGTTGCCTATGGTGGGAGTGAACATAACATTTCCGTTCTAATAAGCACCGAATATAAAAATACTGCAATGAATTTATTGAACGAAGGTTTATTCGTATTTGAATAAACCTTTTTTTATTTTTTAGCCAATCGTAATTTTTTATAAACCCTTATTGCTATCATTAAAGTTATTGCAAAAAGCACTAAACCTAAAACACCCCATAGCATATCAAGAGCGTTTTTTAATACGACAATAAAAACAATACTTACCAAAAAAAGTGTTGCAACTTCGTTCCAAACTCTTAGTTGATCACCGGAGTATTTAATAATGCCTTTCTTTTGCTGCAAAAAAATGCCATGACAAAGAAAATGATATATAAATAAGCCTACTACAAGGCTGAGTTTTATTATTAACCATGTGCTAAGAGGAAACCAAATGAGCATGCAAGGGCCGAAAATGGCTGTTAAAATTGCAGACGGAAAAGTGATGCCATACCAAAGTCTTTTTTGCCAATCCAATAAATGTTTTTGCAAAATACTTTTTTCAGGTTCAGGTTTATTTTGTGCTTCAGCAAAATAAATAAACAACCGAACAATATAAAACAAACCTGCGAACCAGGTAACAACAAAAATTATATGTAAAGCCTTAATATAAAGCATAAATCAAACATGAATTATATAACATCCAAATTTAGGATGAAAAATGCTTACTTTCTATTTGATTTTTTAAAAACATATTGTGGGCTTTAAACTCATGCTATTTAATACCCTCACATATTTTTCCCCACAACCTTCAATGCATTGGTAATACAAAGTAAGCGAATCGTATTTTGGACTTAATTTATAAGAATACAATCTATCTGACCATGAATTTTTACAATTCCCTGACAATTTTATAAATTGCTTTAATCGTATAGAAAATTTATCAATGCAGCTCGCATTATTGTTTTTGTATGTACTATCAGAATTAAATTCAATTGGGATTAATTTCGGACCAACGTAAGGTTCAAATTTCCCACTTCCATCACCCGGATCCATGTATGTTGAAACTAATTTCCATTTTCCAACTATAGAGTTTGGAAACAATGGTTTCGCGCTTGAATTTTTATTCGTACATCCGTTAAGTGAAAATAAAATAAATGCGAGTATATAGATACTTTTCGTTTTCATAATTTAAAGTTTATAAATTTAATATACCCTATGACCAATCTCAACATAAAATGGTTGCATTTGCTTATTTATTTTACCTAAAGCTGAATTGACAAATAATTTAAATCCAAAACATTTTAAAAGAGACCTATTTTGTTTTAAATAATTGGAGAAATTAAATTATTTGTCTAACATCAGTTGTTAATTATAAAAATAAAAAAAATGAAAAAATATTTTTTATCGGTTATTTTTTTTCCGTTAGTTATTAATGCCCAAAATTATAAGGCAAAAGTGGATATAGCAGCCAATAATATTGAAGCAAAAGTTATTGAATGGCGTAGAGACTTTCATAAAAACCCCGAATTGAGTAATCGTGAATTTAAAACTTCCGAGAAAGTTGCCAATCATTTAAAAAATTTAGGACTCGAAGTAAAAACCGGTGTTGGAAAAACCGGAGTTGTAGGTATTTTAAAAGGAAATAAACCGGGCCTTTGTGTTGCATTACGTGCCGATATGGATGCATTACCGGTTGTCGAAAGAACAGATGTAGCTTTTGCATCCACAGTTAAAACTACTTACAGCGGAAAGGACGTCGGTGTTATGCATGCTTGTGGCCACGACTCACATATGGCAATGTTGATGGCTGCTGCAGAAATTTTATCAACAATGAAAAAAGATATTAACGGCACCATTAAATTTATTTTTCAACCTGCAGAAGAAGGCCCTCCATTAGGTGAAGAGGGTGGTGCTGCTTTAATGATTAAAGAAGGTGTACTTGAAAACCCAAAAGTTGATGCCATTTTTGGAATTCATATTAATGCTCAAACTGAAGTTGGAAAAATAAGATATAAACCGGAAGGCTTCTATGCAAGTGCGGATTGGTTGAGAATAAAAATTAAAGGGAAGCAATCACATGGTGCTGCACCATGGAATGGAATAGATCCGATAGTGATTTCAGCCCAAATTATAAATGGCTTGCAAACAATTATCAGCAGGCAAACAGAATTGACTGTTGCACCTGCCGTTATTACCATTGGTGTTATAAATGCAGGAACAAGAAATAACATAATACCTGAAGAATTAAAAATGGAGGGCACTGTGAGAGCATTAAATTTGCCAATGCGCAAAATTTTGCATGAAAAGATTAATAATACTGTAACAAAAATTGCTGAAAGTGGAGGAGCAACTGCAGAAATTGAAATACAATCGATGTGCCCTGTTACGTTCAATGATGCAAAACTGACCGCGAAAATGTTGCCAACACTCGAAGAAGTGGCCGGTAAAGAAAATACCTTGCTATCGCATGCTACAACAGGAGGTGAAGACTTTGCCTATTATCAGGAAAAAATTCCGGGATTATTTGTACAGGTAGGCGCTATGCCAAAAGGTAAAGATCCGCATGAAGCAGCTCCTCACCACACTCCTGATTTTTTTATTGATGAAAGTGGGTTTAAACTCGGTGTAAAAACCTATTGTATGCTGGCATTAGATTATCTTTCATTTAAATAAAATGTTTTTAATAATAGTCTGGGGAGTAGCAAATGTAAATCGCTCAAAATATAGAAATGGAATTAAAGATATTTAAAAACTTTGACTTTTCAGACTTTTGGGAAGACACTGAATATTCATTAAAAGAATATGTTGAAGAAAGAGCCACAGACGAACTTATCCTATCAATAGAAGATGAACTCGGATATAAACTTCCTGATTCTTACATTGAGCTTATGAAAGTGCATAACGGAGGAACAACTATAAAATGTTGCTTTCCAACAAAAGAACCAACTTCTTGGGCAGAAGACCATGTTGCAATTACAGGTATTATGGGTATTGGACGAACAAAAACATATTCATTATGCGGTAATTTAGGAAGTCAATTTATGATTGATGAATGGAATTATCCAAATACAGGTGTATTTATCTGTGATTGTCCTTCAGCAGGTCACGATATGATTATGTTAGATTATTCAAAGTGTGGTAAGGATGGAGAACCTGAAGTTGTTCATATTGACCAAGAATCAGATTATAAAAAGACTTTTTTAGCTAAAGATTTTGAAACATTTGTAAGAGGACTTGTGAGTGAAGATACATTTGATACTTCTGAACAAGACTTAATTGACACTTTAGAAATATTTAAAACCGGCCGGTTTTCAGACACTTTGCAAGAGTATTTTAAAAAAGAAAATAAGATAAACTTTGATCTTGTATTAAGAAATTTATTTTCTGAACTGACAAAGGAAAGAGGTTATTTCGCTCTTCATGAGGACAAACTTTCTTATTTGGCTTATGACATTCAGTTTTATTTATTAACAATGAATAAAAAGATTAATACAAAAGAAGAATTTGTAAAACTTTATCCTTCAATGGTTGCAATGGGGAACAACGAAATCACTACAGGTGGGTATGCTAACTTTTTCGAAGATTGGTTTGAAGATAGGATAAAAACAAAAGACATTGTGAAAGATCTTTTAAGTGGTTATCAGTTTTCGGAGAATTATAAAGTACACTTGGCAGATCAAATTAAACAATATGAATAAAAATTTTAGCTACTCCCTAAGTTCGCAGAGCTTTTTTATTTTTTTAAAATTACTTATACCCTTGCGCCTGCAAATTAAATAACTCCGCATACCTTCCATTTTGTAATAATAATTCTTCATGGCTGCCTGATTCTAATATGGTGCCGCCTTCTAACACAATTATTCTGTCTGCCATTCGTACTGTTGAGAAACGATGTGAAATTAAAACTGCTGTTTTGCCTTTTGTAAGTTCGGCGAACCTTTCGAAAACTTCGTATTCAGCACGCGCATCTAATGAGGATGTTGGTTCATCTAAAATTAATAATTGAGCATCGCGCATATAGGCGCGGGCCAATGCAATTTTTTGCCATTCTCCACCCGATAAATCTACACCACCTTTAAAATGCCTTCCTAAAATTTGTTCGTATCCGTTTGGTAATTTTTCGATTACATTATTAGCAAGACTTTGGTAGGCACTTTGTTCAATTTTACTTTGGTTTTCCCTTTCTTCTATATCACCAATAGCAATATTTATTTGTGCAGTGAGGAGCAGTTTGATATAATCCTGAAAAATAACTCCAATGTTTTTTTGTAAATCTTTTAAATCATATTCTTTTAAATCTACCCCGTCTAATAAAATCCTTCCTTCATCAGGATCATAAAGGCGTGATAATAATTTAACTAAAGTAGTTTTCCCGGCACCGTTTTCTCCAACCAAAGCCAATTTTTCGCCTGCATGTAATGTGAAATTTAAATTTCTGGATGCCCATTTATCGGTATTTGGATATTTAAAACCAACATTATCAAAGGTAAAACCCGTAATAATTGGTTTTGGAAATATTTTTGGATGTGCCGGAGAAACAATTGACGGTTTGATATTAAAAAAATCAAAAAAATCTTTAAGATACAATGCCCCTTGCGAAATGCTGTTAAACCTGCCAAGAATACCTTCCAAAATTGCTCTTAACTGCCTAAAAGAACCGGCTAAAAATGTTAATGACCCAATAGTAATAGCACCGTTTACTGTTTGAAAAATAATAAATACATACGCAGAATAATATCCTGCTGTACCAAATGCCGATAAGAGAGTGCCCCAACTTGCTCGTTTTATAGAAAGTTTTTTATTGGCACTAAAATATTCATCAGAAAGTATTTTATATTTTTCAGTTAAAAAATCGGATAAGTTGAACAATTTTACCTCTTTGGCTGTCGCATTATTTGCCCCTGTGAAACGATAATAATCCAGTTCCCGGCGTTGGGGAGTCCAATTAAAAACCAGAGAATAGCTTTCGGCATTAAAATAGGTTTCTCCCAAAAATGCAGGAATGATGGTTATAAATAATAAAATAATTAACCAGGGATTAAAAGCCGCCAAACCAATTCCTAAAAAAATAATTGTTATAAAATCCTGAACCTGTGCAAGGGATTGTGAAAGTAAAACGGTTCTCCCTACAGTTTGTTGGCGTGCACGTTCAAGTTTGTCGTAGAATGCCGGGTCTTCAAACTGTGCCAAATCTAATTTTGCAGCATGTTGCATAATTCTTACAGAGCTGCTGTTGGCGTGCAAATCACCAAGCAGTGCATCTAATAAAGAAAGCGAGCGATTTAAAATATCCGATAAAAATGCCAAACCCAACTCAGCACCTATCAACCACCAAAGTTTTTCATAGTCAGGATGGTGTTGAGTATGGCTTGACAGAAAAATAATATCATCAATAATAAGTTTTGCTATATATAAGGTGAGTAAAGGAATAGCTGCTCTTATAATTCTTAAAAATATATTACCGAGCATCATACCGGAATTTGTATTCCATATTTCAATAAAAAAATCCGGTAAATTTTTTAATGCATCAAATCTTTCTTTAAAGGTGGGTTTTGGTTTTTCTTCCGAATTGGTATTTTTAAGCCTTGAAGGTTTGTTCAATTTGTTAGAGGTCATAAAGTTTATTACGGGAGACAAATTTCCCGAAAATTAAATTAATAATATTTTAAAATGTATAACTATTTATTTGTTTAAGTTTTTTTAATTTTAGAAAAACAAAAATTACATTAACAAAATTATTTATTTTAAATACGTTTTTATGAAAAAGAAATTAGGTATAACTTTTCTATTTGTATTGATACACTTATCGTGCGTTAAGTTTGTAAATGCTCAAACTAAAATGGCAAAAAACCTAACGGACGTAGAGTCGATAAATAAAATTCTAAATACGAAGCTTGTTTATGATACTAAAAGCATACAAAATAAAAGTGGTAAGTTTGATTGTGTTTATACTGATACAAATGTTCCGGGGAGAAAAGTTTCAATCGGCTTAATAGAAGCCAAAATACAATATGGTTCCGATTTGCTAACAATGGATTTTAAAGAAAATCAAAAAAGAATTTCAGAAGGTAAAAAGGCAATTGGGAAATACGATAAGTTTTATTTATATCCAAAAGCAGGGTCCAATTCATTTTATATGACCGGCTCAAAAGATAATTACAGCGATGAAGCTTTTACTTTTAAATTCAGACAGGGGAATTATATAGTTACCTTTTATACATCAGATATTCCTGTAAATAAAGTTATTGAAAAGGTTGATGAAATTTACAAAATTTTAAGCTTGCAACTTTGAGTTAAATAAATTACAAAATTGGTCACAAAGCAATTTTTTTTCAAATTTTTCTTCGGCTAGTTTTCTTGAATTTTGTTGAGCAGATGTTAATAAATTAATATCATCCAAATAAGGTTTTAATTTAGTATAAAAATCTTCCGGGTAAATTGGATCGGCATAAAAGCCACAATTATTTTCCTCAATCAAATCTTTCATCCAACCTTTAATATTCGAAATAATTAATTTACCTGAAGCCAGAGAATCAAAAAATTTATTTGGGCTTGTGGTTTGTAATACATCATATTGAGCAAAAGATATGTATGTAGCATGGGTGCGTTTTAATATTTCTTTCAATTCATATTTATCAACTCCGTGCAAAATTTTTATATTATTTAATGAATATTTCAATATCGTTTTATTGATAATTTCCCTGCTTTTTCCGTTTCCAATAATTAAAAATTCTACTTCTGATAATTTATTTTGTTGAAAGTATCGGGCAACATCTATAAAATATTCTAAATGGTTTGCTTCCCCAACAGTTCCAAAATAGGTTATTGTGAAAGGTGATGCAGAAATAGTTTGGTCACTAAAAAAATCGCAATCCGACATATTGGGTATCATGTAAATTTCTTTTTTCAAACTCACTTTTTCAATACAATCTTTCATAGCCGGTGAAAGACAAATAATTTTTTCGGCATTTTTATAAATAATTATTTCAGACAGGAATAAAAGTTTTATTAAAAGTTTATTTTTAATGAAACCTAATTCCACTGGCGCCAGTGGCCATAGATCACGAACTTCAAAAAAGTACGGAATTTTATTTATTTTTTTAAGTGCAAAAGCAATATAACCAACCGTAATTGGTGTTGAAGAAGCATAGCAAAGAGTAGGATTTTTTATTTTTCGAGCTACTAAATAAGCTTTTAAAATAAATTTTAAAAAGGAATAAATCCTATTAAAAAAATTAAAAGTATTGTCGTAATGAACGGGCAGGTAATGGACATTTATACCCTCTATATTTATAATTTTGTATTTTCTCCCATTCCATGAAGTAATCATTTCAACCTCATGACCCTTTTCGATTAATGCTTTTGCCAGATAATAGGATCGCAATGATCCTCCATCTAAAGGGGTTTTAAAATACTGATGGATATAAATAATCTTCATCTTAAGAGCAAAGATGAAAGATAAAAAACGATTTGTAATTAAATTATAGGTTGCATTTCAATCCATAATAAAAATATAAAAAAAGGGAGCTTTTAGTCTCCCTTTTAAATTTGCTTATTTTCCTTTTTTTTCTTCACTGCCTTTTTTTTCATCACTTCCACTTTCCTTTCCTTTTTTCTCATCATTTTCAATATGATGTTTACTTGCATTATGAGAATGCTCTTCAGCGTGTTTGTGATGAGCATTTGCTAAGTTTGAGTGATGACCGGCTTTTTCGTGATCGCCTTTGTCAAGATGTTCCGAAGCTTTTTTGTGATTTTTAGAAGCTTGTTCTGAATGGTGAGCAGCTTTTTTGTGATGATCTGAACCTTCCTTTGACATGATTTTAAATATTTAAATGGTTTGATTAAATTTTATATATAAAACAAATTATATATTTATTGAGTATAGTTAAAAAAACCATGCCGTTAAAAAAAATATTTTAATTTTCAAAAAAGGCAGTATTAATTTTTCTACGAAAGGGTTTGAATTTCATCCTTTAATGATTCTATTATTTTTTGCATTTCTTTGTATTTTCTTTCCGATTCTTCCTGAGTAGCCATAAGTTCTTCCAAATTTTGTCGCATTTCTTCTTCCTGTGTCTTCATGGTTTCTGATTGTATAAGGCTTTCTTCCATCAATTTTTGAGTTTGATTTTTTATTTTATAATCCCTTATAAGTACACCTACAGGTTCACTTATTTTTTCAATAAAATTAATTTCAAAATTTTGCAATTGCCTGAAATCTGCAAATTCTATAATTCCGGTTACTTCTTCATTTACAATAAGTGGTATAATAATAACAAACTTAGGCCTTGCTTCACCTAAGCCGGAGGTGATGTGAATATAGTTTTCCGGTACTTTATTTAAAATTATTTTCTTTTTTTCCAAATAGCAGGCACCTATTAAACCTTCTCCGATTTCAATGCGCTTTTCTAAGTATTTTCTCTTTTCAAAAGCATAAGTAGCGGCTTGCAGTATGTGTATATCATTTTTATTATCATCATTAACAACATATAAAGCCCCCTGATTTAACTTTAAATATTGTATTAACCACGAGAGAATATTATAATATTGCTGTTCAATATCTTGGTGGCTGCGCATTAAAACTGTAAATTGAGATAAACCTTCGCTTGCCCAAGTTCTAAGTTCATCTTCCTTTTTTGTTTTTTCAACTTCTTCCAATGTTTTTTCCAGATTAAGTCTGGCTTTCTCTACCTCAGCATTCGTATCTTCCATTTGTAAGAGCAAATTCTGGTTCTTTTCTTTTGTAAGTATGTTTATGTATTGCAAAGCATACAAACATGCAACTAATATTAAAATAGCTATTAAAGCCACAAGGTTTTGATAATTTCCATATTCTTTATTATTGATAGAGATATCAATCCAATCATTAAGCAGCGGAAACATGAAAAAAACTATAATGCAGTAAGAAAAAGAAAAAAGCAATTTAATTTTTTCATCCAAATCATAAATAATAAATGGAATGACGAGAAAACTGAAGGCTATAAAACCATTACCTATATATAAGTTTGAAGGTGACTGTGAAATGGCTGCACTTGCAATTTCGGCAATGGTAAATGGTATAATTGAAGCCAAGAACCGTGAAATTTCAGAAAAGCCGGCATAATTTAAAAGCCAACCTGCAAGGCTTGCCACTAACATTACGGCAGATATTATTAAAAGTTTAGGAGCAAATAATAGGAATAGAATGCTGACAGCAATATTAAAAAACAATAAAACCAACCACAATTGATTAGAAATAATTATTTTGTATGAAATCTCTTCCGATAAATCTGAACTTATACCGATCCTATCAATTTTTTTAATCATTGTTAAATTAACTTTAAACTTAAAATAAGTAAATTTTAAGCTCCCAATTTAATAATTGTTATTCTTAGCTGCAAAATTAAACCTATTGATACAAATAATTTAAGATCACAAAAGGATACTTCGAAGAGAATATTTACAATTATTTTAAAAACCTGATAATTAAAATTTCGAGCAACATAAAAAATAAGGCAGCTGTTAAAAAATATTTCCACAGGCTTAAACCTATGTTTTGTTGTTTAAAATCGTTTACAAAATCTTTATCTACAGCCGAATTATATATTTGAACATTTTTATTTTTTGAAAAGATCTGTTTTAACTCGGGTACCGGATAAAACCTTAACTGCGACTCTTGTTTATCATAATTAAAAGCCAAATACTTTTCCGTCTTTCCCTTCATAGTCAAGTCATAATAACCTGCTTCTAATCCTTGATCATTAGTTGTTTGATTGCTTTGCGGGAATTCAAAAACCAACTGCTTGTCGTTTAATTGTTGATGGGGAATCATATCAAAATTGTCTTTCTTTAAATGATATACTTGTTCCTTTTCATTTTTATCGACATCAATTGCTATATTTTGTGATGAAAAACTGTACGCAGGTTGCTCTTGTGCTTTACTTAACGCAGCTATTTTATACATAATGGGCACAAACAAAGCATGTTTTGCCAAATTATTAAAATTTAAATTTAATGGAGAGGCAAACAGATACATTTTGCCCAACCCAAAAGCAGTTTGTGTTAAAAAAGGATCGTTATTTTTATATTTTAATAATGAATTTCCTGTTCTTGCCCAATTAATAACCGCTTGCGCATTGGGCATACTTACTGCATTTTTTTGACCAATGTTTTCAAAAATTGAATTAAAAAAAGGTTGATTTATATCGGGTAAGCTTAAAGTAAAATTATTTTCAGTACCTGTCGGTAGGATTATATTTTTCTTAAAATTAATAATTCCACTTCCTTTCAATAAATTGGAATAGGAGGTAATATCTAACTTACCTGAAGGAAAAACAGCCACATTCCCACCTTTCCGCATATAATTTTGTAGGGCCGTAACAAATGCAGGATTTATATTATCAATTTCATCAAGTACAACGAGGTCGGCAGTATTAATTACCGATGGTTCTGAGGCATTACCATTGTAGGATTTTAATTTAAAAAGAGATTCGTTGGAAAAAACACTTTCAACAAATTTGTGATCGGGTTTGCCATAAAGTTGAACCACCTGTATAATTGGCGCAGCATTTAAAACAAAAAAATAATCATTATCAAAGGTAATGGGTTGGTCATTAAAAGAAATTTTGCACTTTTTATATCCTTTATCCCGAATTGTAAAATTAAATGAAGCAATACTGTTGCTGTTTGCTTCAATATTAATGGCGATGGCAGATGCCTGTTGATTATCAATAAAAAACTTAACGGCCATGTTTTCAACCTTTTCTTTTCCGGTATTTATAAGCCTTATATGCAAAGTATTGCTTTCCATTTCTCTGATAAAAGGAATTGTGAGCCAAACAGAATCCACATATATATTGCCAATGTTATTGCTTTGAACAGGTACGATTATAAACCGATTTAAGGAATCTATTTTTAATTTAGATAGATCGCCAAGCGTACTTTTTTGAAAATCTGAAACCCATAATAATCTGTTTTTATTATTTTGATTATAATTTTTCAATAAATTCAATTGCCTTTGATAAACTGATTCGGCTGTTTTATGAGTATTTGAAAAACGTATTTCCGTAATGCGGTCTTTAAGTTTATCCTTATTTATAATTACCTGTTCGTTATTTTCAAAATTATTGGTTATCAACTGAAATTTAGTGCCGGCAGGCAATGCGTTTGACAGTTGATCTACTTGCTTAACTGCAACATCCAAATATTTTTGATTCTCCGATTCGCTTTGCATGCTTAATGAATTGTCGATATAAATTGATGTAATGCTGTTATTATCTACAGGTGATTGTTTATTTCGACTGATAAACGGTTGAGCAAAAGCAAACACCAACATTGATATAAATAAAATTCTACAGATAAGGATAAGAATGTCTCTCAATTTTCGGAAAGAATTGGTTGATGTTTTTACCGTGCGAAGAAATGCAACATTGGTAAAATCAATTTTCTGTGTGCGCCGAAAATTAAATAAATAAATTATTATGGGGACGGCGATAAAAAACAAGGCCCAAAGGAAAGCCGGAAATAAAAAAACCATTTATTTTTTTTAAATGAACATTAATTAACAAACGTAAAATTTAATATTATTATATCATCTATAAATATCAAATTTAATTGTAGTAAATATAAAAAAATGTAATGGGTGTTTTTATAAAGCAAAAACAGATTTGATTAATCGTTTGCCTGAGTTTATTCAAAATTTTAGGATAATTTTTAATAAAGGAAGTCTACAGAGATCCTAAAATATTCTATCATGGCCAATAAATCTTCTAATATTCGATTTTTAATTTGTAAAATTATGGTTCTAGTCTAAAATTTTATTTTTATGAATCTGTGTTTATAAACGAATCTTTTGTTCTTTTAAATTATGTTGACCTTAATATGAGTTTATTGATATTGATAAACTCATAAATATAAAATTTATTTTTTGTTGTTTATTTTCTTTTTGGTTTAGAAATGGCTTGTGCAACCTTTCAATTTTGTACAACCCATTCCAAACCAAGCAATATGAATTAATACACTTCTCTACAATAAGCGAAGGAAAGTTCAGCAATTGAAAACATTATTACCACCCACGACGAACTCTTTAAAGCCGATATCTTTTTTCGCCTTTGTTGGAATCTTACCGGCAAAGAGCCTTATGTTCCAAACCTCAGATAAAACTAATAATTATAATTTTCTTTCAAATAAAATATAAACTTAAAATTGCAGTAGTGAAAGAATGAACATTGTTTTATTATTCTTTGTCTATAAACCAAGAATTTTATAAATAAACATGGATATTAGTCATCGGCTATTTGCTAAACTATATAGTTGGTAGGATACCAACAACTGCAAAAAAATATTTTTAAATGAAATATTCAAATCTGAAGATTTGATAACGCACTGACGTAGATGGAGACTACACCAATCGGGAAAAGGTAAAATTTGTTCTCAAGACTTTGATAAGTTGAAGTTATTATCTGATTCATTGAAGGAGAATTTATTAATGATAAATACTAAACAAGCAGAAAAAAATTAAAGGAAAAATTATTGCGTTCTTTTTTTGAAGAAAGGAAGCAACATGGGTGTGTTCCTCTTATAATTTCCGTATTGTTCTCCAAACTCTTTGACAAGATCTTTTTCTTCGAAAAGCACACCTATTACAATATAAACAGTTAAAAGAAAAGCAAATACAAGATGGGTAATGGTCATGTGCGGAGTTGCCCATAGACCAAGAATAATACCTGCATATAAAGGATGACGGACATATTTATAAAAGGCGATTATTCGAAATTTTAGTGGTTTATAAGGTTGTTTGATTAACTCCATATACGTCTGCCTTAATCCGAAAAGGTCGAAATGGTTAATTAGAAAAGTACTGACGAAGAGAATTATCCAACCAAGAAAGAAAAGAAAATACATACCATAATATAGAGGGCTACCGGTAGTAATGCTCCAAATGTTTCCTCCCAATGGCTCCCACTGCCAAACGAGAATGAATAAAAAAATTCCTGATTGCAGTACATAGGTACTTCTTTCAATGGGCTGGGGAAGGCTGCGGGTGATCCATTCTTTGAAAGATTTGCGAGCCATCACACTATGAGGTACAGCAAAGAGTAATGCAAGTCCGATATTTTTGACCAAGGCTAGAGGAAAGCTCATTTCAGGATTTCGGTCAATAGATATTTCAGGAATGAGATTGCTGATGGATAGAATCCAGATTAATAATGACACAAAGCCTATTAGATAGGCAATGATTGAGTAGGTAAACATGAGTATTGCTTTCATAATATTATTATTTCGTGTTGATTAATATTATTTAAATTTCATCAGGCCACAAAAAGTTTGCTGGTAGATTTTATCATCCTTAATTATAAAAGTATCTGTACCAAGGGAGACTTCCAGAGTTGGGGTATTAGCGTGCCAAACTATATATGCTAACCTATCTATAACCACCAATTTATCAAGGTCGAAAATTGTGCTTTGCTTTGGAAAATGGGTCATAAGATTAGCAAAAAATACCTTTATCTCTTCAGGTCCGGTATAGCTGGCCTCTTGAGTTATAAAAACAGATTCATTTGTGTAGTCTGATACCACAGCTTCCAAATCATTATTTTGAAAGGAATCTAAATGATGAATAATTATATCCCTCGTCTTAAGACTCATAACGGTTTCGTTAATGATATTCATATCTCGTTCTATAGGTGGAGTGATTTGGCTTAAAGAGTTTAAATTACTTTCCATAATTTCTTTTGTTAGGTTTAACATTGATTTTAGATAATGCTACAACTTCTAATTGTTTAATTAAAAGCATGCAACAAAGGTACTGCCAGCCTAGCGCAAGGAGTAGCCTAAAAAGTCCTAATAATCGACTCTAACGTTCAATTATATTACACTTCTTGTAGTCGTTGCTGACGATATTGATGTGGAGTAGATTTATATTTTGCTTTAAATACTCTAATAAAATGCGAGGTATCTTCAAAGCCACACTCGAACGAAATTTGACTAATGGGCAGATCAGAAGTGAGCAGTGAATGAAGTGAAAGATCTAATTTGCGTTGTTTGAGCCAAGCTGCCGGTGTTGTTTTATAAAATTGCCTGAAAGCTCTTTTAAAAGTGGACAAGCTTAAATTACAAAGTTGAGCATAATCTTCCAACTTAAGGTTATAACCGAAGTTTGCCTCCATAATGATGCTCAACTGATTGGTTTGATTCTGACAAAGGGAAATAAAATAATTCTTAATATTTATGTGTTTATTGTTGGTGCACAAATGGAGAAGTAATTCTTCAAATTTGAGTATCAACAATTGTTCATTTGGCTTTTCAGATAATGAAAGATAAGACCCGACAGAACTACAGTAGCTTTCCAGTAATTCATCAGGCTGCACCCGTAACACTACATCCTGTTTCAACCTATTCTTCTGAGAATTACCTAGAAAACTTTTATTTTTTTGAAGGAAAGAGGTGACAAAGTCATCAGGGATAAAAATAAAAATGGCACAAAATTCATCCTCAAAGAACTGGTGTGTAAGATTAGCACCTTTCTTTATAAAAAGAATATCACCTTTGTCTGCTTCGTAGTCGTGGTAAATACTCTTCCACATTTTCTTTCCTGAGGTTATAAAGGCAAAGTAGTTGCTATCAGACCAATCCCAAACTTGGTCTCTTCCCGCATGCAGGTGTATTCTACAAAAAGAAGTTCACTAACTTCCATTTTTCGGAAGTCATTACTTTGTTTAATGTAGGAATAAAGATTTACCATGTCAGAAATTTATTACGTGCTACAAAAATTACATTCTCATCTACCGCAAACTTTGTAACCTGTTGTTCTAACTCTACCACGCTTTAAAGATTCAGTCATTAATCATTTATTTAATAATAATTCAAGTAATTTTAGTCCAACATCAATCCAATTTACTGTGGCAAAATTTATAAAATAAACTTTATCCTGATCTTTAATCTTAATTTCTGCTCATGATTTTCTTAAAGCAAGCAAGTTAAAATTAAATATTAATCTATGACCAAATTTTTAACTTGCTTGTTAAGCTAGAACCACAAGTTGCACTTGCGGGAGTTGAGGATACCAACAATTTTTTGCTCTAAATTTTTGCTCTTTGTACTTCACCAGATTACAAATCCTATTTTATCTGTCGTTCCCGATACCGCGAGAAGCGAACATCCGGAACAGCGGGATATATCTATAAATAAGTTTATTTTTTCTTCATTTTAGGTCTGAAAGATGTCATTTTATTAAATCCTTTGGTTTCGAATCGATTTTGATCCATTGGGTTGGATGGCATTTCCAATTCTTTTAATTCTATAAAATTATATATCATTTGATATGCCTCTGATGGTGATATCAATGAAAAATCAAGTGCACTTAAATTTGGATTTAAAATTATTTTATCAGGAGTTTCTAAAATAATAGGGCAATTCAATACATCATTTATTTGATTCTTACCTTTATCAGCATTGCTAAAATCATTTGGGAAATGTGCGTTCAACTGAATGCCTAATTTTTTATAAGCCCAGGGAATATCAGTAAATAAAAAATAAGGATCTTTTTCAAATATTCTTTCATATTTTTTCAAATTTGGTATTTTGCTGTATTCCCAAAAATATTTTGAAGATTCTTCTATATAAATACCCCAAAAGATTTGATCACAGAAATTAATACATATTGAAATTGTTCCAGGAATATCTTCAACACCTCTAATTTGACATATTAATTTATTTTTAGAAACAGGTGACAGAATATAATTTGCAGGGTTGATCTCAAATATATTCTTATCAAATACAAGTTCTTTTGTATCTCTGTAAAATATTTTTCTATTATCGGTTTCAAATACAACCCAATCATAATAATCTTTAAACTTGCTTATTATTCTCATAGAAATTGATTATGTTTTTTAAATTTAATATTCAAATCTGGAGATTTGATAACGTCCTGACGTAGTTGGAAACTACGCCAAGCGGAGTACGCCAAGCAGAGGTAGAATCTTAATTTATTTTCCCCTCAGCAAATTCTTTAAAAAAGTAATAATCATCTGGGTTAATAACTACAGATTTTGGAATCCATATATTTCTTTCAATTTTATCTGTTATTAACCAAAAAGAACTTCCCCCTGTCTCGTCCTAAAAAAAGTTTACAGTTTAATTTATAATACAGCTATTGATTTACACTTCAAATATAATCCTAAAATTGATTTACATTTTTACCCTTTCTGATGATTATTTGTTTTTCTTTAATCCTAAAATAAGTTTACTATTCTTCTATGGAGTAGCCCAAAGCGGGAAATAACTTTTTGCCCTCCTACAGGCAAAAAAAGTTATTCTCGTTTTGGGCGGTATGCTTTAAAACTTTCAGCATGTAATTACTTCTTCTTTTCTCTTTTGATAATAATTTTTCCACAGCCTTTCTGTTGGAACGTTGTTTTCATGAATAAAAGAAGGTGTAAGGTTGCCTATACTCATATGTGGTCGCTCCCTATTATAAAGTTTTACGTTTTCTTCCAATACTTTTTTCGCTTCTTCAAGGGTACTTACTTTAAAATGCGACAGATACTCTTCTTTTAATATACCGTTTACCCGCTCGGCTATTGCGTTTTCCAGAGGATCGCCGGTTTGTGTCATGCTGATCCGGATGTGATTGTCCTGCAATAACTTTACATATCCATCACTGCAATATTGTACCCCTCTGTCCGAATGGTGAATAAGTTTTTCTTTTATTTTAGCCGGAAACGATTCAAGTGCCATTTCTAATGCGCTTAAGCTTTCTACTGCTTCCGGAGTTTCTGCTACCCGATAACCAACGATTTTATGAGAATAAGCATCTGTAATAAAACTGATGTAAACATATCCTGTTTCTATTTTCCAATATGTTATATCACTCACATAAAGTTCATTGGGTGCAGACAGAATAAAGTCTTTAATCAGATTAGGCCATTTATGGAACCGGTGGTAACTCATGGTGGTACTTATTTTTCTTTTTCGTTTTTTAACTAATAATTGGTGACGGGCCAATAAATCAAATAAAGCATCACGACCTATTTTAATCTGATGTTCCATCAAAAAAGGTTGCAGGATCTCAAATAGTTTTCTTGTACCCATTGCTCTGTGGTTTTGCCTGATCATCACCACTTGTTTTATAATCATCTCCTCTTCTAATCCCACCTCATCTTCATGCCAAAAGTGTTGGTAATAAGCCTGACGGGTGATACCAAATAACCGACAAATACAGGTAAGGTTTACGCTGTATTTGTCCTTTAACTCATGGATTACCCGGTATTTTACTTTTTTTTGATGAGTATTTTAAATTGCTCTTCGGCTATTTCTATCATCCTTTCAAAGCCTTCGGCTTTTATCTTAGCTTCTAAAAGTTCTTTTTTAAGGCGCAGAATTTCTGATTGATCTTCGCAAACCTCATTTAAACCTGTTGTAGTTTGAGATGGAAGTTGAGGATTATCTGCAGACATTGGATTATAATTATCAAGACCTACAATATAAACAGATTTATTTAAAGAGCAGGGTAATTCAACATAACCATCCTCTTTAAGCCAATTTAATATACGACCATGACCTAAATGATACTTTTTTTCTATACCGGTTCTGGAATCATTGCCAAGCAGATATTCCTTGCATACCGACTGCTTAAATTCTTTACTATATTGACTCTGCCATTTACTTGGATAAACTTTTGAATACTTTTCCATTTTTAGTTTACTTTGTGTAAACCTATTTCAGGACAAGACACCCCCACTCCCGCAAGTTTGTAACTTGTGGTTCTGCTTAATCAAGCCTTTAAAAATCTATTCATAATCATTAACTTATAAATAAGATTAGAGTATTTATTTATTTCCCTTCTACATTCTTAACCTCTTCTTTGTTTTCGTCTACTCCATTTCTATCAATAACTGTTATATTGCCCGCTCCATTTATGGAATGATATTCACCATTGTACATTGCATCTGCACTAACAGGGCCCATTTTAAAATTCCCTTTGCTAACTGCGCGCACTACATAATAAAATGTTTTTACCTGGCCGGTGGCAGTAGCAAAAATATTAATTCTATCATCGCGAATATCTAAATGCTCAGGTATGGATGCGTTTTTACTTGCCCATACCATCTCCGGTGATTCTGCAATTCGTGGATTTTCAATTTCAAAACCGGCAGGTAGCATATCTGTAAGCACAACGTTTTCAACACCCGAGCCATCGGTTGTAATTAATTCCATCTTAACAACAATCAAATCATTTTGCCTGAATGTGGTGCCTGATAATTGCCTTCCTGACCTGTCGTAAAATGTTTTTCGAACTTTTAAATAACTATCTTCTTCTTTTACAATGTTACTTGTGCTCAAGCCTTCTGCTTGCCAGAAATAATATAATGAGCCTGCTCCTGTGGTTTGAATGTTCACATTTTTATTTGCTAAGCCGGATGCTAATGAAATATCTTCATTGCTAAATGTTGCAATATTTTTACCACCGACAGTAATTTGAGCACTCACTTGAGCTTGATTATTTTTTCTTGCAAATTTCCCTAAAGCCAATAAGCCAAATGCATTTTCTTGTGTATTTAACCAATGCGATCGTTTAATAGCATCTGATAAATGTTTTACCATTATTGGAATTTGTACATTTTGCGGATCAGTATCTAAAAGTGCGTTCAACGAAATTGCTTCATCGCGGATAAACGAATAAAAGCTACCACCCAATGCTGTTTCTGATCTTTCATTTGAAAATGTTCCGGGGACGAGTGAACGATAACTTCCGTTATCACCTGTTAAAAAATAAGCGGCACCCAATAAATATTTACTGTCAATAGCCAATATATTTTTATTTGATTTATAATAATTCATGGTACTGATATCAGCTTTACTGCCAAGGGCGATTACATACAAAGAGTATGCGATTTCTTTTGGTGCTATAAATTTCGTTTTGCGTACATTATTACCATCATAGAAAAAATATTCTTCCTGATTTTTTTTATTTCTTGCCTGAGCTTTTAAATATTCTAACATTTTATTTAAAACCGAGCGAGGTACTTCAAAACCGGCTTTACGCGCTTCAATCATAAAATGAGCAGCGTATGCAGTTCCCCACCAACTTTCTTTTCCGCCTTCGGGCCAATAACTTAATGCACCATTGCTCAATTGCATTGAACTTAATTTATTTATTGCTTGCTGTACATTTACATCCGCGGCATTCTGTTTCATTGATTTATTTGCAACCTGAACAAAAGTGGGCTTTTTAAATTTTTGTAATGTTTTACTTAAATCAGAAAAATAAATTTGAGGGAAGGCAGTTGATACTGTTTGTTCAACACAACCATAGGGATAATTTAAAAGATCATCTAAATTTTGTGCGAATTGTGTAATTGGAGATTTGCTGACAACTAATTTAGCTTTAGTAGATGCAGGAATATAATCACCGGCCAATGTAAATGAACCGGTTTTACCTCCTTGTATTGCTCCCGATCCGCTTGTTTTTAACAATGATTGTATAGGGCGAATGGTGATATCTGTTTTATCCGAAAAATTTTGATTTAATGCGTTTACAAAAACTTCTACTTCTCCATAACCAACATTTTGTGCAGCATTAATAGTAAATGAAACTTGCGCTTCAGAATTTGCAGGTATTTTAACTGATTGAGTTTGATTTCCTTCTACTGTTAACTCTCCACTTAATTTTAAAACTGCTTTTGCCATCGCCACCTGGTTGGTTGTGTTTGATAAGGTAACAGGCATAATTATATTATCACCCGGACTTAAAAAACGAGGCAATGATGTTGAAATAATAATCGGATCAGCAACTTTCATGTTTTTTTGTGCTGAACCGAATGCGTTATCTTTATAAGCAACTGCCATAATTCTCAGATCTCCTGAAAATTGTGGGACATCAATTGTGTAAACTGCTTCACCGGAACCATTTGCAGTTATAGTTCCACTCCAAAAGCTAACTAGATTAACTCTTTTATTAGATAATGGATTTGTTCTTCCTGCTAAAGCAGATTTCATTGCACCATCACCGCCCGGACTGCTTTTTTTATCATTCAGTTCCGGAAATAAACGAGGATATAAATCATACGCATTTACTTGCAATGCCTTTTTTTGGAAGAAATACGCAAAAGGGTTTGGAGATTTGTAATCTTTTAATTGCAAAATACCTTCGTCAACTATGGCTAATGTAACTTCAGCATTTGGTTTTGTTTTTACACGAATGGTTTGTTTGGTTTTTGATAAAGATTTATCAACACTTATTAATTCAACAGGTAATTTATAATCTTCATCTTCCACATCAAGTGAAACAAAACCATGTGCCACAGTTAATGGAATTGCACCGTCACTCAAAGGCTTAATTAAAGTTGCAGTTACATACACATTCGGTAAATGCTCGGCTTTTAAAGTAATGTCAAACGATGCAGATTTTTTGTCGGTTGTAACAAAATATTTTTCATAAACTTTATCCCTTTCAACCGTGATAAGCATTTTTCCTTCAAAAGGAGTTTTAAATAATAATTTTGCTTTTTCGCCTGTTTTATATTTTTTCTTATCAGCTTGTATTATTATTTGTCCTTCTTTATCAACTTCAAAAGAATTACTGCTCACTCCATAGCCATATGCATAAAAATTTTGCCTTACATAACTTTTACTTCCCGGGCTGCTTATCCTTACTTCGTATTCGCCGGAAAGTTGAGGAATGTATGAAAATAAAGTGGTTGATGAGTTCAATTTAATGGTTTTATCTTCCATTAATTGCTCCTTTTTTTGAGAAATATATCTTATTGAACCATTATTATCTTTTTGTAAAACGGTTTCGTAATTTGATTTTATGATTTTTACATTTGCATTGGCCGGTAA
The DNA here is from genome assembly GCA_965248855.1 of Spirosomataceae bacterium. Classification (GTDB taxonomy): domain Bacteria; phylum Bacteroidota; class Bacteroidia; order Cytophagales; family 172606-1; genus CBDFKQ01. The sequence continues at coordinate 95,903 of CBDFKQ010000018.1, forward strand.
AGCTTTACCGGCTTTAGTAACAGCTACTAAAGGGATATCTATTTTTGTTCCTGTGCCGGAATAAGAATCAAAGTACTTTATTCCATAAAATACATCTTGGGTAAGAACATCTATTTTATTAGCACGATTTACCGGGCGACCGCTTTCATCAAAAACAGTTGTGAAAACAGTGCCCTGTAAAATACCCAAGCCTTGATAACTATCCGGTATTTTAAGACTTTCTTTTAATATTCCATTTTCATCAGTAGTACCTTGCCTTTGAATTTGTTCGAAACTCACATTATCATTACCTGAAATTGAAAAATTATAATCCGGAAAATTTACAGATGAGAATTCTTTTTTGTGAAGGTTATAAGCCATTTGATAATTACGATTGGCTGCCGGAGGGCCAAATAAATTTAATGCAGTGGCAGCAATATCAATGGTTTCTCCCGGTTTATATTCTTTTTTAGGTATGGCTACACTTACTTTTATTCTATCAGGTAAAAATTCTTCAACATATACATTTTCAACTGCAAGCATTACATCATTGGCAGTATAAACTTCTAAACTATAATTACCTGTAACAGCTGCACTCGGGAAAGTAACTGAAGTAGTGAATGACGATTGTTTGTTTAAATTACCTTTTAAAGTAGTAAACTCTTTACCCATTGGTGCTACAACTTTTATTTTCACCGGCATTTCTCCAACCGTTTTCCATGCTTTATCTCTTATAATTGTGTTGATGTTCATGGTTTCACCGGGCCTGTACATATTCCTTTCGCCATATATAAATGCTTGGTAACCGGAAGCATTTTCGTGAGCACCACCAACTTCATATCGAGATGTTTCAACTCTATTATCATCAAAAAGGAGAAAATTAAAATCTTCTTTTTCACTTACAGTAATTAATTTTATTTTAAAGTTTGGTGCCGTTTTTTTAATTTCCGAAAACTTTGCAATTCCATCAGCATCTGTTTCTGCAGTTGAAATGGTTTGGTTATTAGAACTGATGAGCTTAACTGATAACTTAGAAAGTGGTTTTGTTGTTAATATTGAGTTTGTAAAAACAAAAATTTCATCTTCTGTTTCTTTCACTATCATTCCTATATCCGACACTGAAACCATTTTAGAAGCACTTATCCAACTTTGCTCCGTGCTGCTCACTTTTACAGCATACATGCCTTTAAAATCATTAATTTCTTTGATATTCATATTTAAATAATAAATACCACTTTCTTTCCGAAGATCTTTAACGCTTACTATTTTTTCAGAAACAACATCTCCGTAAGGATTGTTATTATTACTTTCATTTACATATTCTTCTGACTCGTTATTGAAATAGCCATAATCATCGATATAACTTCCCTGACGAGTAAAAGGTAAAATGTTGTTTTCGTAAATTTTATAAACACTTACCCTCACTTTTTCAAGACCAATAATATTTACACCAATGTTTTTTGATCCTTTTGAGGTTAAGTATAATCCCTTTTTGGAAGTGAATTCTATTTGAGGCTGCATTTCTCCAAAAGCAACTACTTGTGTATAGTCTTCATTTCTATTTCCAAAAATATAATCTTCACCTAATTTACTTCCGAAAACTCCCGATAGGTCGTGTGAAAAAGTAAGTGAGTAAGAACCCGGTTTAAAACTTCCTTTTATTATGCAACCATATTCCTGTTTTTCAATTGTAAAATCCATTGCCGGATCTATTTTTATATAATCCTTTAAATTTTCTTGGGCGAAAGTTTGGTTGGCGTACACATAAATAATTCCGGTTTCTCCAATGTAATCTGTTTCTATATTTGAAATTTTCAGTGGATCAATGTTTGGGATTTGTGTATTTAATTTTATTTGTGTCTTTAATGCTTTTCCTTTTTCAGTTTTTAAACCTTCTTTAATAGCTATTTCACTGTCTTTAGTCTGAAAACTTTTTTTCGCATCTGTTACCAATACTATTTGGTCACTTAAATTTGTATTTACCGGTTTAAGATTTACTTTTTCACCGGCAGTAATAATAGTAGTACTATTGGCTACTTCTACAGGGTTGACAGCATAATTGAAGGCAAACTGGTATTTAATTTGTGCTGACCCGGATTTATCTTTGGTCCAGTAGGCATTTACTTTTTGCACATTAAGATAGGGTGTGTGAAAACTTATTATTTTTTCATCACCGATAGATAATTTATTATTTGAGGTTTTATTATTTTTAAATAACTCCGTTAATAAAGTTGCTTTGTAATCTGTAGCCGGTTGAAAACCAAAGTCGGGAGAGAAAGTAAGTTCATCTGTGGCTGTCCATTTAAATTTCCCCTTTACCTCAGGTTCAAATTTAATATATGCCGTGCTGTCCCAATTATTTAATAAACTGTCGCTAATTAAATTGTGATTGAAAGTGAAAATCAGGTTTTGTTTAAGGTTTATTTCCTCACCAAAATTTCTGTTAGTAATATTTAATTTATCTCCACTATTACAAGAAAATAGTAAAATGGAAAACAAGAATAATAAAATGAAATTAATCTTTTTTTGAAAACGCATCGGGAAAAACGGTTTTGATTAGTAGAGAGGATTTTTAAAATTACAACTTAATGAAATTTAATGGTTAAAGTAACTAATGTGGATTAAGAAAAAAAAATATTAAATATTTACAAAGTGATAAAATAAATATTATTCACATATTTTATTTTTGAAAAGAGTAAAGAAAAAAGCCACTCAATTAAAAGTGGCTTGATAAACGTAATTTTGCAATTCTTAAAAGAAATATATTCTTAATATATATTTATTGCTATTTAGATTTGTCAAAATCAGAAACTATTTTAATTAATTGATCTGAATATTTATAAATATCATCTATACTTGATAATTCAGTTTTTATCTCTTTTTTTGTCTCATCAAATATTCCTATTTGCATTTTTTTACCATTTAAATATAATCTGCAAATTAATTTTAACCTGTTATCATCAAGAAGGATGGCAAAATAAGATTGCGCATCTCTGTAAGCAATTCTATTTACCTGCACAGTTGATCTGAGTATAGCCCTAATTATATAAAAAACTTCTAATTCTACTTGAGTAGTTTCAATTTTAGAAGAATCGTCAGTGGCAACTAAACCCTCTGATTCTTTACTAGTTTGAGATTCTGTTTCAATTGTAAGTGCAGACCTTAATCGATCGGTTATTAAATCATTAATATATTGGCCAATTGACTTTTTTGTGAAAACTGTAAATTGTTCTAAAACTTTTGCAGTTACTACACCTGGATGAACTTGTTTTGCGAAGTGCCTTACAAATTCGGAACTGGGCATATTGATTTCAGAATGAAATATTGATTTTATTTCATTTGTATATTTTAATTCACTTGCTGTATTAACAATATTTTCAAAGTCATAATAGGCTTTATGAAATTTTTTCAATTCGTCAATTTGATTGTCTCTAATATCTGAAAAGTTAAAAACAAAAAATGGTTTTTCATCCATCTTGTTTGCCTCAACTAAATCAGTATAAAACCTATACTCAATACCATTAGTAAGAATTGAGAACTTTGCTTTAGTCGTATGGAAATATCTAAATAATTGCGAGGCATTATTAACATTTAATGGAGCACCATGCCATTTACATTCTATTAAAATAATCGGTTTTCCATCTTTTAAAATTGCATAATCAATTTTCTCCCCTTGTTTTATGCCAATATCTGCTACAAGTTCTGGCGTTACTTCAGAAGGGTTAAAAACGTCATAACCTAATTCAGTTATGAATGGCATTATGAAAGCATTTTTTGTTGCTTCTTCAGTATGTACTTGATCTTTAAATTTAAGAATTCTTTCAGCAAGAGCTTTTATTTGGTCTTTGAAATCCATAATTATAAAATAGTGGTTGATATTGAATTAAATCTTGTAATACTTTTAATTCTGTAAGTATAATAAGAAAATTATTGTATTGCCTACATTTCCAATTTATTTTTAATATAATTTAAAACTCAACTAATAATAATTTACTAATATTAAAATATCATTATTGATAAAACGATATTAAGTTTAAAACAAAAATCCTAAAATTTAATTCCTAATTATTATGAATGTAGATACTTTGATTTAAGCCCGTCTCAATAAAATTTCGTTTTTGATGGTACGATAATAGTAAATCCAAAATACTTTTGTGATTAAAATTACTGCAAAATATTTTTTATTATGGTCAATCTGGCTTCATATACAAGTGGTGTAGGTCATCCTGTTATTTATTTACACGGTTTTTGTGAGAATAAAGCAATCTGGACTGACTTTATTCAACTTTTACCTCAAAATTATCAACATATTGCTATTGATTTGCCGGGCTTCGGTGGTAGTTATGAAAATAAAAATTATGATTCTGTTGAGATGATGGCAGAAGAAGTTTTGAAATTTATTTTAAATGAAGGGATATCAAAACCATTATTTGTGTGCCATTCTTTAGGAGGATATGTAGCACTTGCTTTGGCCGAAAGCCATCCCGGAATATTTAAAGGTTTATGTTTATTTCATTCCACTGCTTATGCCGATAGTGAAGATAAAAAAAGAGCGCGCGATAAAACGGCTGATTTTATAAATAAAAAAGGGATTGAAACGTTTTTAGAAAATTTTGTTCCGGGAATGTTTTATAAAGGTCGAAGAGGAATGTTGGCATTCGAAATAGAGCATGTAAAAAAAATAACCGCACACACATCAACCGAAGTTGCTTCTGCTGTTACTTTGGCAATGCGCGACAGGCCGGACAGAATTAATGTATTAGAAAGCGCAACGTTCCCGATAACATTTATTTCGGGCAAGGATGATGAATTATTAAACCTGGATGATAACAAGGCGCAATTTTTTTTACCAAAGCAGGCTACAATTAATTTATTGTCTGATACCGGGCATATGGGTTTATTTGAGTGGCCCGATAAAACAGCTTTAATGGTTGAAAGTTTTTTAAAATTAATTTAAAAAAAAATCAAGTATTTTTTATTTTGAATTCAGACAATAATTAAAAATTTTATACTTTCGGGCACGATATTTGGAAAATAAATATCCAGAATATAATTTTTTCTCTTTTCTAATATACAATTGAAGTTTATGAACAAGAAAGTATTTTTATCGATTATTTTATTTTTAAGTATAGGAGTAAGTGCAACATTTGCTCAAACTAAACCGAAGGCATCAAAAGCACCTTCTAAAACATTAAAACCGGTTGAAGTGCCTCCGGAAATAAGTGCTTTATTAACAAAACATACTTGTTTTGCTTGTCATAAAGCTGACACAAAATTAGTTGGACCGGCCTATACAGAAGTGGCAAAGAAAAAATATACTGAAGAACAAATTGTTGAGTTAGTTCACAAACCGGAACCTGCTCATTGGCCCGGTTATCCTCCAATGGCTGCTATGGCACATGTTCCAAAAGAAGATATTTTAAAAATTGCCAAATGGATTAATTCATTGGCAAAAAAATAAATATAAAAATTATTATTTTTATGAAGCCCGGCTCAAAGGAGTCAGGCTTTTTTTTCAACCTGAAATATTAAAATTCATCTTCTTTAATTGATCCAAATAAAAAACCACAAATAATTTTTGGATAAAAATATGTAGATTTTTGAGGCATTGTAAAGCCTGATTGACAAACACTTTCAACCTGTTCAATACTTACACTTTGAGTAATGAAAGCCATTTGAGCTTCATTATTTGTAACTTTATTTAAACATTCAGGAAGGCTTCTGGAAAAATTTAAAATTTTACTTTCACGTTGTATTTTACCGGGGATTTCTAAGATTTTCTCCACAATAAAATAATGTAAAACCGTTAGGTCAAGCTCTTTAATAATCTCCGGGAAATGCCATGATATGAGATTCCAAACATCATTTTTTAATTTTATTTGGTAGGTGGCATCATCGAATATCAAACCAAAGGTCCATTTTTTGCCACTGATTATATCAGCTGTTTCATAAGCATTATCAATTTGTTTAATATTAAAATATTCCGAAATTTTATTTAGGATATTTTTTTTATCAAAGTTTTCGATTCCGGTTATCAATCTGTGAGTTGGTAATATGCTGATATCATTATTTCGCATATTGGTGAGGTACATCATGTGGTAATTATAAGCTTCTTCGCCTGTATAATTAACATCTTCCTGCATTTTTTCCTTTCTAAACTCTAAGGAACTTTCATATCTGTGATGGCCATCTGCCAAAATGATTTGTAAATCATTAATTTTATTTACAAACTTTTTTATTATTTTTTCGTCGGATATAATTGCCATCACATCTTTTACTCCCTGATAATCTTCAGTTTCATAAATCGGATTTTTAATGGCTTCGTCCATAAATATTTCCAGCTCGAAATTCGGGTCAGAATAAAGTCCGTGAGTGGCGCTTGAGTTAAGCAGAGTTTTTTCGAGAAGTTTTAACCTGTCGTTAACTGATAAAGGCATTGTATTTTCGTGCCTTAAAACTTGTTTTTCTTCCCAAAAATGTGCTTTAATATTACAAATAAATCCTTTTCTACAATATTGTTTTGAAGAATTTGCAAGTGAAAAATATTGGTAATAAATGTAAATGGAGGGAATAGTATCCTGAATTAAAATGTTATTTTCTTTCCAGTTGTTTAAAGTTTTCAAAGCTTCATCCTCCGGGATATCTCCGTCAGGTACTGCTAGATGTATGCTGTTAAGAGGATTTTCATATAATTTTTTCCTTTGGCTTGTCGAAATTACATCAAATAACGGTGAAGTAAGTTCATCTATTTTTGTAGCTAAGCCGGGATTGTATCTCCATGCTTTTAATGGCTTTATTTCTGCCATATTAAATGGGTAAGGTATTTAAGATCAAACTTTGTCTTATTTTATTGGGTAAAATTTATTAAATAGTCTTTCAGAAAGGTTTAAGATATCATCTTTCCTTGCTAATTTATCAATCCATTTAACCGGAATATTTTCAAAGCCATAAAGCAAGCCGGCTAACCCTCCGGAAATAGCAGCTGTTGTGTCTGTATCGGATCCTAAATTTACAGCTTTTAATACAGTTTCTTCATAAGAATTACATTTAAGCAAACACCATAAACTAGCTTCGAGGCTATGTATTACATAGCCTGAACTCTCAATTTCTGATTCATCATATTCATAAACCGGTTTAATTACATAATCTCCAATAGGGTTAAGAAGAATTCGATGAAATCTATCTATTTCGTTTACAGAACAGACATTATTGGATGAAAGGAATTCATTGACAATTTTTCCCGTAAGTTCAAATGCTTTAAACTTCTCTGTTTTTTTTAAAAGGAATAGTGCCATTTCAGTATAAATAAAACAACTTAAAATGGAACGGATATGACCATGAGTAAGGCTTGAAACTTCTTTAATTATTCGAAATCTTTCTTGAATAGGCTTATCATTTGTAAAACATATTATGGGTAATATTCTCATGAGAGAACCATTTCCATTACTCATTTCGTCAATATTACCTCCTATAAGAGAAGAGTTTTCGTATTTAAGTTTTGTAATTGATTTAGAAGTAGCAATTCCGACATCAAAAACCTCATTATGAGCTGTCCAATATGCATCATCATACCAATTAATAAATCGATTAGCTATATCTCTTAAATTATAGCCTTCGCATAAACTTTCGGCTAAACAAAAAGTCAAGGAACTATCATCAGACCAAGTACCGGATGGCTGATTATGTGTTCCATTACCAATCATATCTGTTATTGGATTTATTTGTAGTATTGCCCTACTTTTGAATTCGACAGGTACACCAAGCGCATCTCCTATTGATAAGCCAAATAAGGCATCATTTACAAAATTCATTTTAATTTTATATTAAAAATGCCTGACCTTTCTCAGGGATTTCTACATTATGGTACCCTTCTTTATTCAAATGATCTTTAAAATCAAACATGCTTTGTAGCTCGCCGTGAGTAAGAAAAACGTTTTTAAGTTTATCCTTATCCTGATATTTTACAAAATCCGTCAAATCATCCAAATCACCGTGCCCGCTAAAAATATCAATGCTTTCTATGGAGGCTTGAACTGCTAATTCTTTCCCGCTTTTTGTTTTTAAAACCTTCATACCATTTAATAATTCGTGCCCGAGCGTTCCTTCTGATGCATAACCGATCATTAAAATTGTACTGTATGGATTACTGATATTGTCAAAAATATGTTGTTCAACTCTTCCACCCTGCACCATACCCGATGATGATACGATAATACAGGGTTCAGCGTAATTTTTTATTAATTTACTTTGCTTTAAATCTTCTACATACACAAGGTTTTCGAAATCGAATAAACTTTCGTTGTTTTCAAAAAAATCCTGAGCTTCTTTATTTAATATTTTTATAAAACTTTCATAAACTTTAGTGCTCTTATAAGCCAAAGGGCTATCTGCAAATACTCTTATTTTAGGAAAATTTCTTTCAGCGTAAAGTTTATTAAGTGTAAATAACAGCGCTTGAGAACGGCCAACACTAAAGGCAGGAATAATTAAACGGCCCGGAGCATCAATACATGTTTTTTGGATTACTTGAGCAAGTGCATCTTCATGACTGATTTTTGTTTTGTGCCTCCTGTTGCCATAAGTAGTTTCGCAAACTATATAATCTACTTTAGGTACCGGTTGAGGATCAATTAATAAAGGATAATTTTTTCTTCCAATATCGCCGGAAAAACAAATGCTTTTTTGAATACCATGATCATTGATTTCAAAAATTACATTTGCTGCACCCAATAAATGACCGGTAGAATTAAAAGTGATAAAAATATTTTTATTTACTTTAAATCGTTCATTAAAACCGATTGTTACAAATCGTTCAATGGTATCATCAACAGCTTTTTCGGAATATAATTCAGCAGTATTTATTTTAATATTTGATGGTACTTTACTCTTTTTTCCTCCACCTCCTTGAATGCGTTTTAATTTTCGCATATTTAAAGCAGCTGCATCGTGCAATAAAAGGTGAGATAGTTGAAAGGTGGGAGATGTGCATAAAATTTGACCTTCATATCCCTCTCTGATTAGATTTGGCAACATTCCACTATGGTCAATATGAGCATGTGTGAGTATTACTAAATTTATTTCCGTAGGTTCAAAAGGAAAAATACCATGTGGGCTAAGTTTTTCAGGCTCTTCTGCGGGCTTTCTTTTTTCCAGATTGCTTCCGCAATCAATTAATATTTTGTAATCATCTACATCCAACACATACATACTGCCTGTAACCTGCCTTGCAGCACCCCAAAAAGTTAATTTCATTTTTTATTAATTTTTATTCAAGGAAGAGACAAGAGAATTTAAAAATTATTCTCTTGTCTCTTGTCTAGTATCTCTTATCTTAATTATTTTTAAAATTTTTCAATTCCTGAAAAAAAGAAATCACTTTCAATTTTAGCATTTTCATCAGAATCAGAACCATGCATGGCATTGGCATCAATAGACTTTGCAAATAATTTGCGAATGGTTCCCTCTTCAGCTTTTTGAGGATCAGTTGCACCTATTAATTTACGAAAATCAGCCACTGCGTTATCTTTTTCTAAAATTGCAGCAACAATATGGCCTGATACCATAAAATCGACTAAATCTTTAAAGAAAGAACGTTCCTTATGAATTTCATAAAATTGACCTGCTCGCTCATGAGATAATTTTGTCATTTTTAAAGCAACTATTCGAAATCCTGCTCCTTCAATCATTTTTAAAATAGCACCTGCATTACCTGCTGCTACAGCATCAGGTTTGATCATTGTAAAAGTTTTATTTTGTGACATAAAGTTTTTGAAAAAATTAAAAAATATTTATTATATAAGGATTGAAATGAGTTTATTAATATAAAAATAAAATAATTATGACATTCAACTGAAGGGTAATATTTAATAATCGGGGTAAAAATACATTTTATTTTTAAAATTTCGTTAAATAAGTATGATAAACATCACATTTTGAGTTAAAAACTTACTCGGATCACAAAAAACTAAAAATACGCATTATTTGTTTTTAATTAAATTTCTCTTGAACTTTGTCGGCTAATTACAAAAAATATAGGCATTTGCATTGTAAAATGTATATGCGGGGAATGGAAAATGGAAAATCTGGAAGCTTTTAAGGAACTACTGAGTACACCAAAAAAAATTGCTATAACCACACATCAAAAACCCGATGCCGATGCATTAGGCTCATCTTTGGCAATGGCAGGTTATTTAAAAAAATACAACCATCATGTAAATGTAATTACTCCTACGGATTATCCGAAGTTTTTAGAATGGATGCCTGGCAACGAGGATGTAATGGTTTATACTTATAATAATGAAATAATTTCAGATCAATTAATGCTCGATGCTGATATTATTTTTTGTCTTGATTTTAGTTGTTTATCGCGGATTGAAGGATTAGGAGAAGCGGTAAGGGCTTCTAAAGCAATTAAAGTATTAATAGATCATCATTTAGAACCGGAACATTTTGCCGATTTTGAATTTTGGAATGTTAAAGCAGCAGCAACTTCCGAAATAATTTATGAACTCATTTGTAAACTTGGCGACAAAGATAAAATAGATGTATCCATTGGTGAGTGTTTATACGCAGGGATAATGACTGATACAGGTTCTTTCCGTCACCCGTCTACAAGTAAAAACGTACATCTTATCAGTGCTGATTTAATAGAGATCGGTGTCGAAACCAATAAAATACACAGGTTGATTTATGATAATAATACAGAAGAAAAACTTCATTTCTTGGGTTTTTGCTTATTTAACAAATTAATAATTCTTAAAGAAAGTCATACTGCATACTTTGCCATTACATCGCAAGATCTGGAAGAATTTCACACTAAAACAGGTGATACAGAAGGGCTTGTGAATTATGCATTATCTGTTGAAGGAGTTCTGTTCGCAGCAATAATGATTGATAGAGCAGATATAATTAAAATGTCATTCCGCTCGGTAGGTGATTTTAATGTGAATGAATTTGCCAGAAAACATTTTGAAGGCGGAGGCCATAAAAATGCTGCGGGCGGTAAATCAAATCAGCCATTAGCAGAAACCGTTCAAAAATTTGTAAGTTTGTTGCCAAAGTATAAAGAGCTTTCAGAATCAGTTGTTTATGCCCACTAATTATATAAAATATTTCTAATTTAAATCTATATCTTACTTGCACATGTTTAAATCACTCTCATTATTCACATTATTACTTACGGTCACTTTGCTTTTTCAAGGCTGCGATCCACTTGAAAAGAAAACAAAATCAGGTTTAAGATATATAATTAATACCCATAAAGACGGCTCCAGAAAACCAAAGGCAGGTGAATTAATGTTGGTTAATTTCGTAATTAAAACGGCATCAGATTCCGTATTTAGCAGCACCTATAGAGATATTAAAAAACCTGTACCATTTCAGGTTATGTCGGATACGGTTAAAAATGGTCGTGTTGAATCGGAAGGTGTAAATTTATTAACAGAAGGAGACAGTGCAACGTTTTTGGTAGTGGCAGATACTTTTTTTATGCAAAACCGCCAACCTTTACCCAAAGGAGTAAAAGCGGGTACCGATTTAAAAATTATTATTAAAGTTGTAAAAGTTCAAACCATAGCTGAATATCAGGCGGGTTTACAGGCATTGGCCGGTGATCAAAAGAAAAAAGATCAAAAATTAATAGAAGATTATTTGGTTAGTAACAAAATTACAAATGTTCAAAAAACAGCTTCAGGTATTAGTTATACAATTGAAAAAGAAGGCACCGGTGATGTACCGAAAGCAGGTAATAATATAGTAGTAAACTATAAAGGTAAATTATTAAACGGAACTGTTTTTGACAGCTCTGAAAAAAGTGGAAAACCTTTTGAATTCCCTGTTGGAGTTGGTGCTGTAATACCGGGTTGGGATGAAAGCTTATTATTACTTAAAAAAGGAAGTAAAGCAAATTTATATATTCCATCAGGATTGGCTTACGGACCAAACGGAAGCGGGCCAATACCGGCCAACTCGGTATTGATCTTTGAAGTTGAAGTTGTTGATATTAAAGAACGCAAGGGAGGTGATGTAATGCCGCCTCAACAACGCCCTAGATAATTTAAAAGAAATTATAATTATATTGCAAACGCTACGTTTTTTTTAAAACGTAGCGTTATTTTTTACTAATATTTTTTTCATTTATGAAAGCATTTTATAAAATATTTCCATTTATTATTATTCCATTATTATTTCAGGCTTGTTTAAAAACACAAGTAGACCAAGATGCGATAGAGTTTGCTAAAAATGATAAGGAGGTTAAAGACTCTACTGATATGAAAGGATTTACTAAACTTGAAACTTCATATGGGTTTACCATGTACTATAAAATAACAGACACTACTACTACCTCTAAAATAAAGTTAATGCCTACAACCGGAAGCCAAATAACAGTAAGTTATATTGGGAAACTATTATCTAATCCTTCTCAAATATTTTCACAAACACATAAAGATTCATTATTATATTTTGCTTATAATTCTAATTCTGTACTTCCAGGTTTTGAATTAGGGATTGGTCAAATGAAAAAGGGGCAAACCGCACAGTTTGCAATGCCATCTTCACTTGGATTTGGTAAAATTGCAAATGACAAGGTTCCGGCATATTCTTCTTTATTTTTTGATGAAGTAAAGTTGCTTGATGTGCGCACTGAAGCTCAGGTTTTAAAGGCATATGCAAGGATGGTTTCAAGTCCGGATACGCACAATATTAAAATAATAGATACTATTAACCCTTCGGGTGTTTATTATGTGAGAACTAAATTTGTTAGTGGAAAAACTCTAATTACAAATAATCAAAACGTGACGGTTTGGTATAGAGGAATGATTGCAGGGGATAACAGACCATTTGATCCGGCACCAATAAATAATAAACCTGATCCAACTCCATCAAAAATTACATTTGTTGTTGGGCCGAATAGCGGTGTGATACCAGGCTTCAATGATGGTGTAAAATTTATGAGACCCGGAGAGTCTGGTTATATTTTAATTCCATCATCTTCTGCATATTCAACTACAGGATCGGGATCTATACCTGGTTATACCCCCATTGTTTTTCAAATTGATAGTATAAAAGTTAACTAATATTCATTTAAACAAAATACAGCCCGCAAAAAAATTGCGGGCTTTTTTATTATGAAACTTTGCATCGCAAGTAATAACCTGCACAAAATCGATGAATTTAAACTTTTATTGAGTAATAAATTTGATATAATAAGTTTAAAAGAAATTGGTTGTGAAGATGATATACCTGAAGATCGGGATACTATTGAAGGAAATTCATTACAAAAAGCTGAATATATTTGGAACAAATATCAAGTTAATTGTTTTGCAGATGATACAGGATTGGAAGTTGAAGCCTTAAATAATGCACCCGGAGTTTACTCTGCCCGGTATGCCGGTGAGCAAAGGAACAGTGATGATAATATAGCTTTATTATTAAAAAACCTTTCCGGTAAACAGAACAGGCGAGCACAATTTAAAACAGTAATTACTTTAATAATAAATGGTGAAACGCATCAATTTGAAGGTATTGCTCCGGGGATGATTTTAACAGAAAGAAAAGGTACAAATGGATTTGGTTACGATTCGGTTTTTGAACCTGACGGATACAAAAAAACTTTTGCGGAAATGAGTATTGAAGAAAAAAATCCGATAAGCCACTGGGGTATGGCAATTGAAAAAATGATTTTGTTTTGTAATAATTATAAACTTTGAAGTAAAATTTTAATTTAAAATTTATGAATATATCAATATTGATAAACTGATATTTAAATTTTTTTTATTTAATAAATGTTAAATACCGAAAATTATTAATGAAAAAACATATTCCAAACTTACTTACCTGCGGAAATTTATTTTGTGGTTGCCTCGGTATTGTTTTCGTTCTACAAGATCAAAACTTGGCATTGGCAGGCATAATGATATTTGCTGCTGCCATTTTTGACTTTTTAGATGGCTTTGCTGCAAGGTTATTAAAGGTTACTTCTGCAATAGGGAAAGATTTGGACTCATTGGCCGATTGTGTAACATTCGGTTTATTACCGGGTTTTATTATTTTATCAATAATGGAAAATAATTTTTTAATTCAAAAGACAGAAAAAAACTTATTATTCACTCATCCTGTTTTCTTGTCGGCATTGTTAATTCCTGTATTTTCTGTTTTAAGATTGGCAAAATTTAATAACGATACCCGGCAAACTAATTCATTTATTGGCTTAACAACCACTGCAAACGGTATTTTAATAGCCTCCTTTCCTCTTATTTTAATTCAATATACTGCGTCGGCAGTTATTTTTTATAATATTTATTTTCAACTCGGGTTCATTGCACTCATGTGTTTTTTAATGGTTTCCGAAATTCCGTTGTTTTCTTTTAAAATAAAAAGTTTTTCTTTTGCGCAGAATAAAATAGTTTATATTTTTTTACTTTTGTCAATCGTTTTATTGATATCTCTTCAGTCTTTGGCTATTCCTATTCTAATTGCCGTTTACATTCTGATATCAATTTTTAAAAACATGAAAATTATTTGATAATTATAAATTTTACGATGAGATTTTTAGCAGAGATTAATGTAATGCCAAAAAAAGAAATTTTGGATCCCCAAGGTAAAGCGGTAAAATTAGGATTAGAGAACCTTGGCGTTGGCCAAATTGATGATGTGAGAATTGGTAAACACATTACATTAGAAATCGAAGCAAATTCTTCAGAAAAAGCTAAAGCAACAGTTGAAGAAGCCTGCAAAAAATTGCTTGCCAATGTAATTATGGAATCGTTTACTTTTAAAATCAGCGAAATAGATTAATGTGCGTTTTACTTTTTAATGTTTGAATACGATAAAAGTATTCCAAAATATGAAACTTAATGTATTCATATTGCTTTTTTTTATAATTTCGTTGAATACCCGTTCTCAAAATTCGGTATTATCAAGCGGAAACTGGTATAAATTGGCAGTACTTGAAACGGGAGTTTACAAGATTGATGCCGCTTTATTACAAAAAATGGGTGTTAATACCCAAAATATTAATCCTGATAATATAAAAATTTATGGTAATGGTGGTGGGATGTTGCCTCAACAAACCAACGCATTTCGATACAATGACCTTGCGGAGAATGCGATTTTCGTAAAAAATGCAGGCAATAATAAATTTGAAGCAACCGATTATATTCTTTTCTACGGCCAATCCCCTCACGAAATATTTTTTGATAAAAGCAGCCAACTTTTTTCACACAAACAAAATATTTATTCCGATACCACATTTTATTTTTTAACGGTGGGAGAAAATGCCGGTTTACGAATTTCCGGTCAGGCTAACAGTGCAGTAAACTACCCGGATGTTTCTGTTTTTAAAGATTATATTTTTTATGAAAAAGAAACTTCCAATATACTTCTTTCCGGAAGAGAATGGTTTGGTGAAAAATTCGACTTTAATTCAAATCAGGATTTTAATTTTACTGTTAATGATTTAGCTCCAAACTCGGGTTTAAACCTTACCACGTCGGTGTTGGGTGTATCTATCAACCCCTCCACATTTAATATAAAAATTAATGCTCAAAATATAGGCAGTATTTCTCTAAACGCTATTCCATCCGATAGATATGCAATTAAAGGAGATTTACAAACAAAAAGTTTCCTTACTAATACATCCATTACAGGCACAGGCAGTAATTTTAAAATTACCGGCTCTTACGATAAAAACGGAAATAGCTCAGCTTATAGTTATTTGAATTTTTTTGGAATTAATTTTTCCAAAACATTAAAATTAAATAATAACCAAACACATTTTTACTGTGCAGAATGTTTTAATGGAAATTTAAATATTAACATTAACAATACTGATAATCAATTACATATTTGGGAGGTTACAAATCCGGTTTTAATTACATCGCAAAATTATACTGTCAACAATTCGATAACACGTTTTAATGTTTCAAAAAGCGATACTTTAAAACAGTTCTTAATGTTTTCGGGAAGTGATTTTACCGCGCCGTATTATATGGGTACGGTTCCAAATCAAAATCTTCATTCCTTCTCAATACCCGATTTATTAATTATCTCACCCGATGCCTTATTGCCGGAAGCTCAAAGGCTGGCAACATTTCGAAACACGCATGATGGGCTTAATGTACAAATTGCAACCGTAAATCAAGTTTATAACGAGTTTTCATCGGGCAAACAAGATATTACAGCCATTCGTGATTTTGTAAGATATTTATATAAAAAAAGCACTAATTTAAAATACCTTTTATTGTTTGGAGATGCCACTTACGATTATAAAAAGCAAATCTCAAATAGATTTTCTGACCGAACAAATGTGGTTCCCGTTTATGAATCCAGAGAATCGCTTTTGCCCACATACAGTTATTCTTCAGATGATTATTACGGGTTTTTAAATGACAATGAAGGCGATTGGATTGAAAGTGCTTCAGGAGATTATACTTTAGATATAGGGATAGGCAGGTTGCCGGTTGATGATTTGCAACAGGCAAAAGATGTGGTGAGCAAACTTATCTATTATTCGCAAGACACAAAAACATTGGGAAAATGGCGGGAAAAAATTTCTTTTGTGGCCGACGATGGAGACAGTAATGTGCACCAATCTGATGCAGAAAAATTAGCCAATCAAACAGTTGCCAACTACCCTCAATATAACGTTAACAAAATTTATATCGATAATTATAAAAAAATATCTTTCCCAGATCACGAAGAGGTACCCGGCGCAAGTGATGCCATTGAGAGCGCTGTTAATAATGGAAGCTTAATAGTTAATTATACCGGCCATGGCGGAGAAATAGGCTGGGCTCAGGAACATATTTTAACCATACCACAAATTCAAAGTTGGAGGAATATAAATAATTTACCTCTTTTTGTTACTGCAACCTGTGAGTTTGGAAGGTATGACAATCCACTTATCGTTTCGGGTGCCGAGCTAATTTTAATTAACGGGAAAGGTGGAGGCATAGGCTTGCTTTCAACCACAAGGCCTGTATACTCAAGTACTAATTTCGCGATTAATACAGCTTTTTATAATGCCGTCTTCAAACAAGTTAATGGCCAATACCCACGACTTGGTGATATTATAAAAACCACAAAAAATAATAGTCTAAGTGGTATCAATAACAGAAATTTTGCTTTGCTTGGCGACCCGTCTCAACAACCGGCATATCCAAACCAACATGTGGGTGTTATTAAATTAAATAACATATCGCCCCCTACCGATACTTTAAGGGCTTTAGACAAAGTAAGTTTGGAAGGACAAATTCAAGACAGGGTTTCTCTTTCCACCCTAAATAATTTTAACGGAAATTTATTTATTACTGTTTTCGATAAAGATGCCAACGCAATCACTTTAGGGCAGGATGGTAATGCCCCCATGACTTATAAAGTAAGCAACAGGGTTTTGTATTCCGGGCAGGTAAGTGTTTATAACGGAACATTTAAATATGATTTTATTTTGCCAAAAGATATCGATTATACGTTTGGCCCCGGTAAAATAAATTTGTATGCACAACAAAATTCCATGATTGATGCGGGAGGATTTTTATTAAATACCGTAGGAGGAACAACAAAAAATTTACTTTCAGATAACAGTCCACCGGTAATTAAATTATTTATGGATAATTTAAATTTTGTTTCGGGCGGCAAAACCGATATTAATACAACATTAATAGCAAAAATAACAGATGAAAATGGAATTAATACTTCTCAAATAGGAATAGGGCATCAGTTATTGGCATATTTGGATAATAACGAACCTTTGGTTTTAAATGATTATTTTATAACAGATACCAATACCTATAAAAGTGGTACATTAAATTATCTCTTTAAAAACCTTAGTGAAGGCCCGCATACCATAAAACTAAAAGCTTGGGATACGTATAATAACGAAAGTGAAGCAACAATAAATTTTGTTACAGTTAAAAACCCGAATATTAATTTAAAAAACAGTTTTGCTTTTCCAAATCCTTTCAATCCATATATAAGCCCTATCACATTTCATATTGAACAAGATAGGGTCGGAGAAGATTTGGAAATTGAATTGGAAATTTTTTCATCTAAAGGCAATATTATTAATAGTTTATCGGTTATTTTAAACGAAGGTGAAAGTATATATGAAGGATTGATTTGGAATGGCGATAATTTCAACGGTCAAAAAGTAGCTTCGGGTTTGTATATTTACAGATTAAAAGTGCTTTCATTAACAACAGGGGCATTAGGTTCTTTTAATGGAAAGATATCTTTAATACAATAATTTTCAAAAACTTTTAATTTTATATTTTATCTCTTTATATTGCTTTTCTTTTAATAATTCCAAAAAGCTACTCTATAGAAACATCATCTACAAGTACCGACTTCAATACAAATTTTATAAAATATTTTAATGATGATGAATCAAAATAAGGCAGCGTATTTTATTATAGCTTTTATAACTTTAACGAGTTATGAAAGCTTTTGTCAAACAAAAGGAACAGGAGGTTTAACAGGCGTAATAGGTGATTCAACACAAAGAATTATTACCACGGCAGTTCCCTTTCTTACTATTTCACCTGATTCCAGATCAGGCGCCTTAGGCGATGCCGGTGTGGCCTTATCACCTGATGCAAATTCTACCTATTGGAATCCGGCTAAATTAGTTTTTGCCAAAGAAGATTATGCAGCCAGTCTTTCCTATACACCATGGTTAAGAAACCTTGTAAATGATATGTCAATAAGTTATTTATCAGGTTATACAAAACTTAAAAATAAAAGCCAGGCCATTGGAGCTTCATTGACTTACTTTAATTTAGGCAGTATAGCCTTTACAGATCAGTCAGGTAATCCCATTCGAGATTTTCGACCAAGAGAATTTGCAATTTCTGTCAGTGGAGTTCAAAAGTTATCTGATAAGGCCGGCTTATCGGTTACTTTAAGATACATTCATTCAAATCTTGCCGGTAATATTGCTATTGATCCGAGTACAACCACGAAGGCAGGTAACACGGCTACCGGTGATATAGCCTTTTACTATAAAGATGACATAAAAATTGGCGGAGAAAAAATTAATCTTGCTTTTGGTGCCAATATAAGCAACGTAGGCTCAAAAATTACTTATTCTACTGCAGGGCGAAGGGAGTTTGTACCAACTAATTTAAAATTGGGTACGGCAATAACATACAATGTTGATGTTTCAAATTCTTTTTCACTTATACTTGATTTTAATAAACTTATGGTACCTACTCCACATGGTGGTAAGGATCCGGCTTATTTAAACGGTGTTATTAATTCTTTTGGTGATGCGCCCGGTGGTTTTAAGGAAGAAATGCAGGAAATAAATATATGTTCAGGAATAGAATACTGGTATGAAAAATTATTTGCTGTGAGAGCCGGATATTTTTATGAAAACCCTCATAAAGGTAATAGAAAATTTTTAACAGTGGGAGCAGGCTTCCATTATGGAAATTTCGGTTTAGATATGGCTTATTTAATTCCTAACCAAAGGCAAAGCCCATTAGCTGAAACATTAAGATTTACTATCCATGTAAAATTTGAAAAAACCAAACCATTAGTTTTGCCTGAGGAAAGACCGGAAGAGGTTGTAAATTAGAAAATAATATTTTTCACTTATATTTAGCCACCACTATCAATAGTTGGTGGCTTTTTTTATGAAGGGTTATAAATTGTTTTCAATATTTATTTTTTTAATATTTTTTTTCACCGGCAATTTATTTGCTCAGAAAAAAACGGAAGTTCATTTAAATAATTCGTCTGAAGTCTGGAAAGTATTACGCACTTTAAAATACGAAGCCAAATCAACAGGTATATACCAACCTTTCTTTAGTGCCGAAATAGAAAAATTAAGTGGCAAAAAAATAACTTTAGAAGGTTTTATGGTTGTAATACAGCATGAAAAAAAACCTAAATATTTTATGCTTTCGTATTACCCAATTAATTCATGTTTTTTTTGTGGTGCCGCAGGTCCGGAAACCGTTATTGAAGTAATGTCGCAAAAACCGGTTGCATTTACTGAAGAACCAATTGCCATGAGCGGGATTTTAAAATTAAATGCCAAAGACGAAAATAAACTTTTTTATATTTTAGAAAGTGCAACCCCTGTGTAATAAGTATTTAATTATGATATTTAAAAAATTATATGAAACGCTTGTTATTCTTTATTTCAGTTTGCTTAATAAATATTAATCTTTTTGCTCAACATTCGCCAGGCCATAATACACCGGTAGACCCCTCCAATGAAATTTGGAAAAAATTGCGCAGTCTCAAATACGAAGAAGTTAATTATAGCTTCCTTCCTAAATTTTCTGATGAAATAAAAGCATTAGACGGTAAAATTATTACCGTTAAAGGTTATATCATTCCAATGCAAGAAGCAAGCAATACAACTTATTTTATGCTGTCCTACTATCCATACAGTAATTGTTACTTTTGTGGAGGAGCCGGCCCCGAAACAATCGTAGAAGTAAAAGCATCAAAAGCCGTTGCATTTACCAGTAAAGCAATTACTGTAACAGGAAAATTAAAATTAAACAAAGATGATGAAGAACACCTTTTTTATATTCTCGAAAATTCTTCATTAGCAGATTAGAAGTTAAGCTGTTTTTTAAAATAAATAAGTTTTACTTAAATATAGCTTTGTTTTTGCATTACAGTTGCAAAAGGCTAATTTTGATCAAAATTATTTTAAATGAATATTTGGTTAAATTCCATAATGGCTGCCTGTGTAGTTGCAGCAGTATCATGGATCGGTAGTTTTACTTTTCTTTTCAAACAGCAAACTCTAGAAAAATATTTGCATTTTTTTGTGAGTTTATCAGTTGGTGTATTGCTTGGCGATTCATTTATCCATCTTATCCCTGAAGCTATAGATAGAACGGGAGATGTGGGTTCTGTAATGATTTTTACATTGCTTGGCATTGTTGGTTTTTTTACTTTAGAAAAAATAGTGCGCTGGCATCACCATTCAAACGGCAGCCACGTTCATTCTCACAGCTTGGTTAAGCCTTTTACAAAACTCAATTTAATTGGCGATGGGATTCATAATTTTATCGATGGCATTTTAATTGCCGGAAGTTTTATGGTAGATGTAAAAGCCGGTTGGCTTACTGCGCTCGCTATTGTTATTCACGAAATACCACAGGAAATCGGTGATGTAGGAGCGTTAATTTACGGAGGTTACACTCCAAAAAAGGCAGTACTTTATAATTTTATCTGTTCCTTAACTGCTGTATTCGGTGTCGTTTTTTTATTGGCAATCGGGTATTTATTTGAAGAAAATATGGTTTACTTTTTGCCGGTTTGCGCAGGGGCATTTATATATATATCTGCGAGCGATTTAATTCCCGAACTTCACAATACCACAGGTAATGTAGGCAAGCAATTATTACAGGGTATATTTATGATAATGGGTATATTTATTATTATAGCATTAAAAATCGTTGAAAATTTTATTTGGTAAATAAATGCATAAAATGGGTTTATCCATATCTTAATACATACATTTATTTACAAACGCTTTGTGATGCCAAGGTCTTTTCATTTAGTTAGGTGTCACAACTAACATCGTCCCACTCTTGTCCCTTATAATTTATTAGCCAGTTTAAAGTATAGTGACGTTCATAAACTACACTCGGATTAACTTCATTAATTTGTATCCTGTTAATTCTTGCATCAGCACAAGCCCAATTAATTCTATAATACAAGTCGTTAGTATTTAATATTTCACTTTTAGAACGAATTGAATCAATTGAGTTTATAAAGCTATTTGGGTCTTTACTTTGTCCAACCGGATAATGTTCTGATGGAATGTTTTGTAAATTACAAAGTTCATTTGGAAACCCAAGATTATCTAACTTGTTAAGTGACCAAATTAATGTCCATATACATTCACATTTCCAAGTTTCAATTATTTTTCTCTCATCTGTAGGATTTGCTAAAAATTCTCTCTCTTTTAATGTAACAAGGCTCCAAAGGTTATATTTTTTCAAATACTCAATAGCTTGTTCGGACGAAATACCATCAAAAGCAACCCAATTTGTCATAGCTAAAATACTAACTCTTTCTGCGATTTCTTTTGGTTTTCTCAGAGTTACTTCATTTTCTGACTCAATAGAAGGTAAATTTTTATTTACTTTTATTTTTTTTTCAATTAAAATTTTTTCACTATTTAATTTACGAATTGTTTGATCTTCTTGCAATATATTTTTTTCTCCATCAAAAAGTATAGAATTTATATTAACAATTAAATCGTCAATTTCACAATTACCATCTACGTCAATAATTAAACTTAAATTTTTATCTAAAAAATGTTGCCCAATGCCTTTGCTAATTATTGTATTTGGTTGAACAAATAATATTGCGTCAAATTCATTAGCCAAGTTTTGAATTAGAGACTTCAATCCTACTGTTTCACCTTGTTCTTGATGAATTGAAAATTCACAGTTTAACGTTTGTATTTTATGAAGAAATAAATTTTTTATCCTTTCATTTCTTGCCGGTAAACTATTTACAAAACCATAAAGTCCCCTTTAAGTTTGATGTTAGAGGACTATCATCAATGTTAGGAAATTGATATGATGGTAAGTTTCGCTGTCTATAAGTAATTTTTATTTTTTTTGAAGAACTAAATAATCCAGCTTTAATTTCTAAGTCAGCAATGTTTAATTCGTCTTTTTCAGTAATTGTTAATTTTCCTTTTGGGAAAACTTTTTGAACAATTTCCGTTATTTTTTCGAATCCTAAGTTGTGAGAGTAAATGGTGCAAATCCCAATCATTTTTATATAATAATTATTAATTTTGACTAATGTCGCACTATGCTTGTGCATGAGCTTTTTATTTTATTCTTATAGCAAGAATAAAAAATTATTGTTAATATTAATATCGTTATTTTGATATTTTATTTTTCAAAATAAAATTTACAGGAAAAAATTATATTACAGATTTAAACATTCCTGCATTCCGACAGGTAAAAATATTAAAGAATATCTCATTAGCATCATTTAAAATAACATTCCCTTAAGTATTGAGATTTAATACTTAAGGGAATGTTATTTTAAAATAATTAATTAATTCGTTTCCGAAGCTCCCTCTGTCAACATAAAAATATTCAGAATTGCCTCCGGATCCTGTCCACGAATTTAGATCAAATGTCCCCGATCCACTTATAGAGCCCGATATCTCGTATGAATTTACAGCTTGTTTGCCTCTGTACCAATCTAATTTACTTCTGGATACGCAGGTTTCAGGT
>CBDFKQ010000019.1:0-38165 GCA_965248855.1 Spirosomataceae bacterium
TACAAGCCAAAAGAGAATTGCCTGATTTTACAAAAATTATTATTCCGTTCAGGGCACAGGAATTAAATTGGATACAAATTAATACAGGAGAGAATGGATCGGTTGAAGATAATTTTTATATCATACCCGAAAATACATGGCCTGATTTAAAAAAATCAATTTGGTGGCTTAAAAATCAAAAATACGTTAAAAAAAATTCTACACATGCTCCATTAAAATCAAATCAACTTGAAGATATTTCTTTAATTTGGTTTTTTTTTCCTCTAATACTTTGTTTAGGGCTTTTATGGTGGAGAGAAAGGATTGTTTTTCTGAATTAAGATTAAAAGAAAAGAAGATATTATGATTTTAAGTTTTTATAAAATATCAAAATAACGATATTGATAAAACGATATTTTGATTGTTAATAAAAAAATCATATAATCAAGGGATTGATAAAAAGGAAATATCGTCTTTGATATTTCCTTTTTATTTTTAAAAATGATTTTTATTTTAAAAAATATTTTAAATAAAAACATTTTTCTATTATTAACTTTGCAGTTGGTGAATATTACACCACTCTATGCAAAAAAATTGGATTTTAAAATCAATCCCACCTCAGGATAAAATTGACACGCTCTCAAAAGCTATTAATATAAGTTATGTTATATCTACTTTGCTTATTCAACGAGGCAAGGAATCGCACGATGATGCAAAAAGTTTTTTTCGCCCTACTTTAGCCGGCTTACATGATCCATTTTTGATGAAGGATATGGATAAGGCTGTTGAAAGACTTTTAAGAGCAATTAAAAATAATGAAAAAATTATTATTTATGGTGATTATGATGTGGACGGAACAACATCTGTCGCTTTAGCATATAGTTTTTTAAAAAAAATACATGATAATATCGCCTTTTACATTCCCGATAGGCATAAAGAAGGATATGGTGTTTCAATTGAAGGCATTGATTGGGCAAAAAAAGAAGGTGCTCATTTAATTATCAGTTTGGATTGTGGCATAAAATCCGAATTATTGATTGACTATGCTAAAAGAATTGGAATTGATTTTATTATTTGCGATCATCACTTACCGGGTGAAAATGTACCAAAAGCATACGCGGTTTTAGATGCAAAACAAAAAGATTGTAATTATCCTTTTAAAGAGCTCTCGGGATGCGGAGTAGGTTTTAAATTAATGCAGGCCTTATGTATTAAACAAAATATCGATCTCGATATTCTTTATGAATACTTGGATTTAGTTGCCGTTAGTATTGCTGCTGATATGGTTCCGATTGTTGATGAAAACAGGATTTTTACTTATCATGGTTTAAAAGAAATTAAACTCTAACCCCTCTTTAGGTTTTAAAGCTTTAAAAACAATAGCAAGTTTAACCAACGAAATGGATGTAAAAAGCATTGTTTTTGGGATTGCTCCAAGGATTAACGCTGCAGGAAGAGTTGAACATGCCAATGATGCAGTTAATTTATTGATTGCAGAAAATGATATAGATGCAAATAGTTATGCCGATGTTGTTAACATAAGAAATAAAGAAAGGCAAAACTTTGATAAAACAATTACGCTCGAAGCTCTTGAAATGATTGAAGCAGATGAAAATTTAAAAATCTGCCAAAACAACGGTATTATATAACGAATGTTGGCACAAAGGTGTAATTGGGATTGTTGCTTCAAGGGTAATTGAAAAATACCATAGGCCTACAATTATTTTAACAAATTCAAATAACAAAGCAACAGGTTCTGCCCGTTCTATCCCCGGGTTTTGATTTATATGAAGCTATTTCATCATGTTCTGAATTTTTAGAACAATTTGGCGGGCACAAGTTCGCAGCAGGTTTAACAATGCCGGTAGAAAATATTATTCCTTTTAAAGAAAAATTTGAAAGCGTCGTATCAAATATATTAACAGACGAAATGATGTTGCCAAGAATTGAAATTGATATTAATATTAATTTCAATCAAATAAACCCAAAAAATGTTTAATCTTATAAAACAAATGTCGCCTTATGGTCCGTTAAATATGGATCCTGTTTTTGTAACCGAAGAAGTTTATTTATCCGGCCGACCAAGAATTTTAAAAGAAACACATTTAAAATTGAGTGTTTGTCAGAAAAATTCACAAACTTTTGAGGCCATTGGTTTTGGTATGGCACATTATTATCAGATACTTGCAATAAATAAACCATTTAAAATGTGTTACCACATTTATGAAAATAATTATAATGGCAATATTTCTCTTCAATTGATGATTAAAGATATTAAAGTAGTTTAATTTATTTTATTTAACATGCCCAACCTTTATCATGAAATTATATTCAGTAGATCTTGTAAAAAAATATGGTAGTCGTATAGTAGCCAACGAAGTTTCTGTAGAAGTTAATCAGGGAGAAATTGTAGGTTTACTGGGGCCAAACGGGGCAGGTAAAACAACAACATTTTATATGATCACTGGTTTGGTAAAACCAAATGGGGGCAAAATTTTTCTTGATGATCAGGACATAACCAAATTCCCTATGTACAAAAGGGCAAGATTAGGAATTGGTTATTTAGCACAGGAAGCATCAGTATTTAGAAGTTTATCTGTCGAAGATAATATTTTGGCTGTGTTAGAAATGACCGGGCTACCAAAAAAAGTTCAACAAGAAAGAACAGAAATGCTTATTGAAGAATTTAAATTAACAAAAGTTAGAAAAAGTCAGGGTAAAATGCTTTCAGGTGGAGAAAGGAGAAGAACTGAAATTGCAAGAGCCCTTGCTGTAGAACCAAATTTTGTTTTACTTGACGAACCATTTGCAGCAGTTGACCCTCTGGCAGTAGAAGAAATTCAAATGATAGTGGTAGGATTAAAGAAAAAAAATATCGGCGTGTTAATTACAGATCATAACGTTGATGAAACATTATCAATTACAGATAGGGCCTACATTATGGGCGATGGTAAAATATTCAAACAAGGCAAACCGGAAGATCTGGTTAATGACCCGGATGTAAGAAAAGCATATCTGGGTGAATATTACGAATTTAAAAGAAAAGTGTTTGCCATGTAATTTTCACTAATGTTAAAGAGTTGTTAAGAAATTTTGGGCTATTAATTTATGGTTACTTATTTGCTTATTCTAGAATAGATAGCAGATTAATTTAATTATTTAAATTTTAATAACGCAAAAAAATTAAGTAATTATTGTTTTTCAATTCTAAAATAATAACTTACTTCTGAAAAAATTAACAGCATTATGAAAAAAAAATATTTAACTTTTATATTTTCATTTTTCCTAATAAATTCTATCGCCCAGCAACCGGCTGATTATTTTTTTCGAGTCGCTCAATCCGATTTAAAAAAAATATATCATTATCATTTTCTGAATAAAAATCTTGATTATCCAATCACTTGGCAATGTGTTGCTTCCCGAACCTGCGAAGCTGCAAGTATAAAATATTTATGTGCAACATTCGAATCTACAAATTTACCCGGTAAAGCCTACGGCAAGTTTGTTGGGATGGGAATAAAAGAAACAACATATCGTTTTGAATTGGCAGAAGATGGAATATATTTAAGATTACTTGCCGAAACTTATAGGGATGATGATGGCACAACACATTTTTCACAGTCCGATTTAAAAAGGTTTTTTTTTAAAATTCCTCCGGTTGGCCAAAGGGATGAACATGAGGACATTGAAGAAGATTTCACCATTAAAACAGCTTCTGAAATAGTTTCAGGACTTTCTATTAATGCGCCTACTTATGAAAGTGTAATCGTTGCCACCCAAACATTTAACGACCGAAAAAAAAATAATAAGTTGGCAAGGCTTGAAAAATTTTACTTTGCAAAAAATGTAGGGCTGATAAAATATGAATTTTATGGAGCTGACGGAAAATTAAATCTTTCAAAATCATTTGAGTTAACAAAAATCCAATATTAATTTACAAAAAAATATATCTTATAAATAACAAAAATCCTGTATCGAAAGATTATATCTTTCAATACAGGATTTTATGTTTTTGAATAGTAATATTAATTTCTTGGCTTATAATATTTTGCCTTTACACCCGGCAGTTGACTTTGTAAATCAGCAATTCTTCGCGCATCTGACGGATGTGTTGCTAAAATTTCAGGTGGTTTTTGACCTTTATTCATACTTTCCATACGTTGCCAAAATAAAATAGCTTCATCGGGATTATATCCGGCCATTGCAGCATAAATCAAACCGATTTTATCTGCTTCTGATTCTTGTCTGCGAGAAAATGCCAATAAACCTAATTGCGATCCTGCACCCATTGCCTGTAAAGCAACATTTTTAATCGTACTTGATTTTGTAGAAAGAGAAGAAAGTACACTGCCGGCTTCAAGTAAACCTTGTGATAATACTTGTTCGCTCATTCTTTCATTTCCATGACCTGCAACAGCGTGAGCAATTTCATGACCCATTACAATTGCTAAGGCATTATCATTTTGCGCAACAGGAATAATACCTGTATAAACAACAACTTTTCCACCGGGCATACACCATGCATTTACTGTTTTATCTTCTACTGTATGAAATTCCCAATTATAATCTTTAATCCTGTCAAAATAATTTTCTTGTTGAGAATGTGTAATAACTGCTTGCTTAATTCTTTCACCAATATTTTTTACTTTGATAGCATCAGAATTATTTTCAGGTAAAACCGTTCCTTTATGTTCTGTTAAAAACTGATTGTAGGATTGTAAAGACATTGTATTTACTTCAGAATCCGGAAGTAAACTAAATTGACTTCGACCTGTAACCGGAACTTGCCTACATGCAACTACAATTAATAAAATAAAAGTTAAATAAATAATGTTTTTAATCATGATTTTAGTTTGTTTGATGGAATTATTAAACTTTTTTTTGAAAACAAATATGTACTACTTTTGTGTAATTAAAAAATCATATTCTTTGATGCTTTACAATTTTTAAGCCATTAAATAAAATCAATTGTGATGTTTTTAGGTGAGAATTAAAAAATTATGAAAATTATTGCAATAGGTAGGAATTATGTTGATCATATTGAAGAGTTAAATAACGATCGTCCGGACGCACCTGTGATTTTTATGAAACCCGATACATCTCTTTTGAAAAACAATTCTCCATTCTACCACCCTGAATTTTCGAATGATATTCACCATGAAGTAGAATTGGTATTAAGAGTGTGTAAGGAAGGAAAACACATTGAGGAAAAATTTACACATAAATACTATGACGCCATAGGAATTGGAATTGATTTTACTGCCAGAGATTTGCAGCAAAAGCAAAAAGAAAAAGGTCTCCCTTGGGAAATTGCAAAATCTTTTGATAATTCTGCTCCCATTTCTACAGATTTTATTTCAATTGAAAATTTTAAAGATTTAAAAAATATCAATTTTTCACTTAAAGTAAACAACAACCTCAGGCAGCAAGGGAATACGGGTTTTATGTTGTATGATTTTAATGTAATAATATCATACGTTTCAAAATTTTTTACATTAAAAAAAGGAGATTTAATTTTTACCGGAACTCCAAAAGGAGTGGCTGCTGTTAAACCCGGAGACAAATTAGAGGCTTTTATTGAAGATCAAAAATTGTTAATGTTTGATATAAAATAAAAAAACCTGATCAATTAAATTAAAAAATATTTATAATTTATATTTTGAGTGCTCTAATAAACAAAGTAAAGTTTTTTGTTTTTACATTATTTCTTTCAATATCTATAATCGCCCAAACAAATTTAAAAGGATATTATTTATGCCCTGTTCACCCCGGTAAGCCCAATTATTTAAATGGAAATATGGGTGAACTTCGGCCTGATCATTTTCACGCGGGTTTGGATTTTAGAACAAATCAAGATAATTCTTCTCTTGTTTATGCAGCAGCTGATGGGTATATAAGCAGGATTATAGTTTCAGAATATGGATATGGAAACGCTCTAATGTTAAAACATCCAAATGGAACAACGAGTTTATATGCTCATTTAGAAAAATTTAATAAGCAAATAGCTGATTACGTTCGTCAAAAACAATATGAAAAACAAACATTTGCTTTAGAAATCTTATTTGATTCCACATCATTTTTAAAATTTAAAAAAGGCGAAAGCATTGCCAACGCCGGTAATACCGGAAGTTCAGGTGGCCCACATTTGCATTTTGAAATTAGAGATAAAAATAATTATATTCTCAACCCTCTCATGTTTGGCTTTACTGAACTTACAGACAAAGTTTCACCCACTTTTAATTCCATTGCTATAAGAACTTTAGATAAAAACTCCCGGATAAATAACGATTTTGGTTTTTTTGAATTTTATCCTCAAAAAATATCCAATAATCAATTTTTAATTAAAAATCTGATAGTTGTCCGGGGTTTATTGGGTTTAGAAGTTTCAATTCACGATATGTCTGAAGGTTCATGGGGAAGGAACGGTGTTACTACTATTGAAGTAAAAATGGATGGGAAAACAATTTATGCACATGATTTAAGCTCGTATTTAATGGAGAAAACGCGTTTTATAAACCTTCATGTTGATTATGAACAAGAAAGGACAAGAAATATACGCTATCAAAATTGTTATGTGCTAAATGGAAATGAATTAAACATTTATAAAACCGATGAGAATAAAGGGAAAATAAAAATATATGATAATAAGGTTCACTCTATAGAAGTAATTATAAAGGATGCTTATGATAATGCTTCAACATTGAGTTTTAATTTACAAGGAACAGAATTTAAACAAAATTCTGAATTTTCGAAAGTAAATCATGTTAAGCCAATTATTAAATATTATTTATTTAATAATATCCTTGAGGTTAAATCCAAGCCGGCATTTAATGAAAATGCTATTTTTTATATTAAAGGAAAGGAAATAATTTTAAAAAGTGAGTATACCAAACAAAATGAAAGTATTTATTTATGGGATTTAAATACCGGCTTGCCCGATTCTGTAATGATAAATAAAAAGAAACAAAATTTTAATTTTAAGGATATTGTCGTTCCAAACATTAATAAGCCGGCATCTTTTTTCAACGATTCTTTAAAAATTTCATTCTTGCCTAATTCTCTATTCGATACGCTTTATCTGGAAGTAAAAAAGCAAAAAGACACCATAAGCATTGGCAGATTAACCATACCTTTAAAAAGTGATATTGTAATTAGTTATACCCCTGCACAAAAAAATATCGATAAACAAAGAACAGCAATTTATAATTTAAAATGGCGGAGGGGGTTGTATAAAGGTGGCACATGGAAGGGTGAAAGCATCGTGTTTACAACAAAAGAATTAGGAACCTTTACTTTAAAAACTGATACCACACCACCAACCGTAAAATTTAGATCTACTCCCACTTCAAATTTAATAACATGTACGATTTTGGATGATATGTCGGGCATAGCATCATATAAAGCAACGATTAACGGCGAATGGCTATTAATGAATTATGATCCTAAATATTCAAAATTATGGTCGGAAAAATTGGATCAAAAAAAGCCATTAAAAGGTAATTTCGTTTTGCAGGTTACAGATAATGCAGGTAATGTGAGTATTTTGGAAAAAGTTTTATAAGTTTTAAAATTAAAAAAATAAATAAATGTCATTAAAAACCGGAGACAAGGCACCTGATTTTGAAGGAAAGGATCAAAATGGGAACATAATAAAATTAACCGATTACTTAGGAAAAAAAATAATTTTATATTTCTATCCTAAAGACGATACGAGCGGTTGCACTGCCCAGGCTTGTAATTTAAATGAAAATTTACCTCAAATTCAAAAAGAAGGTTACGAAGTAATTGGTGTAAGCATTGACAACGAAAAATCGCATCAGAAATTTATACAAAAGTTCGATTTAAAATTTACTTTAATAGCCGATACTGATAAAAATATAGTTGGCTTGTACGATGTTTGGAAAGAAAAATCCATGTATGGCAAAAAATATATGGGAACTGTGAGAACAACTTTTTTAATAGATGAGAGAGGATTTATTACAGAAATCATTACAAAAGTTGATACTAAAGAACACACATCTCAAATTTTAAAATAAATAAATTTGTCAAAAGATAAAGATGTGTGATATTTGATTTTATTATAAAGTTATAATCTTATTATTATGAATATTGATCAACTAAAAATAACTGCAATGCAGGTTCGAAGAGATGTTCTTCGAATGGTTCATGGTGTTAAATCGGGGCATCCGGGAGGTTCGTTGGGATGTACAGATTTATTTGTGGCTTTGTATTTTAAAATTTTGAAACACGATCCAAAATTTAATATGGATGGTGAAGGTGAAGATTTATTCTTTCTTTCTAACGGTCATATTTCACCCGTTTTTTATTCCGTTTTAGCTCGTTCAGGTTATTTCCCTATTGCAGAGTTAAGTACTTTTAGAAAACTGGATTCTCGTTTACAGGGTCACCCGACTACTGCAGAACATTTACCCGGTGTAAGAATCGCTTCCGGATCATTAGGCCAGGGTTTATCTGTTGCAATTGGTGCTGCACAGGCAAAAATTTTAAATAATGATAAAGGTTTAGTTTTTATTTTAATGGGCGATGGTGAACAGGATGAAGGCCAGGTTTGGGAAGCAGCAATGTATGCACCACATCATAAAGTAGATAATTTAATTGCAATAATAGATTGGAATGGCCAACAAATAGATGGTTCAACAAAAAATGTAATGAACTTGGGCGATTTGCCTGCAAAATATAAAGCATTCGGTTGGAACGTGATAGAAATGAATGGTAATATAATGGAAGATGTTATAGTTGGTTTAGAAAAAGCAAAATCATTAACCGGCAAAGATCAACCTGTTGTAATTATGATGAAAACAGATATGGGTTTTGGTGTTGATTTTATGATGGGAAGTCATAAATGGCATGGAGTTTCTCCAAATGACGAACAATTAGCTTTAGCGTTAGGTCAATTAAAGGTTGCAGACGAGAGTGATTATTAATTTTTGTTTATTGAATTTTATAAAAAACTAAAACATTAATCAGTTTATAATTTAAAAAAAGGAATAATATTAGGGATTGTAAGTGAAATTTAATTCACAGTACAATCCCTAATTTGTTTAAAAAATTTAATTCAGTCGTGGATCAAGAGGATAATTAGCCATCATTTTATATTTCCCATCCATCTGCTTTAACATTCCCCTCCAAAAATCTTTAGCAGAAGTATCAAAAATAAATTCAGAGTTTGCCTGCGAAACAAACCATGATTTATCCTCTATCTCTTCTTTAAGCTGACCTGATCCCCAGCCTGAATAACCCATAAAAAATCTAATATCATTTTCTTTTATAGCCCCAACATTTAAAAGTTTAATTATTTGTTCAAAATTCCCTCCCCAATAAATATCATCACGTATTTTTATACTGTCATCAATGATATGACCTAATCTGTGAAGAAAGTGTATAGTATTTGATTCCACAGGGCCTCCAATGTATAAAGGAATATCAGGATATAAATTATCATCAACAAAATTTGCGAGGCATAATTTGGTTTTTTGAGTTAAAGTAAAGCCAATAGAACCATTATTATTATGCTCACAAATTAATATTACGCTTCTTTTAAAATTCGGGTCTCCTAAAAATGGTTCAGCAATAAGTAATTTTCCTTTTGCTAAAGTATGCTCGGTAGTCATGATTTTCAATCGATTTATATTTTATTAAAAATAAAAAATAAAAAATTCATAAAATACTTAAAAAACAATACAAAATTACTCTCGACATTTTTATGTATTTATTAACATTAAAATAACATAGAATTTAAAAACTACAAAAAATATTTATTAAAACAAGATCAATAAAATTTATTTTTATTTTGCAAATCGGTTATAAGTATGTATATTCTTATATTATGAATTTTAAAGCTTAAATTATAAATTATTTAGATGTTCAAACATATTATGATTTATTAACATTACAGAAGTAAGATATATTCCATTTACTTTATATATTTTAAATTCTATCATTAAACAATTTAGGTTTTCATTATTTAGTGAAATTTATTAATCAAAGCAGGCAGGTTAGTAATATAAAAATTCCTTTTATTGATTTAATTCTCCAATTCGAATTACTGTTTTCAGTTTTTTAACTTTCTTTAACATACTAATTTATGTTTATGAAAAAATAATTTCTAATTTTGAATTAAATAATGCTTAACAAAAATAATATGGCAACTTTAGTAACAGATAAAAAATCAGAGAAGCAAACCAATTATACTCAAACTGCACCAATAGTAGAAAAAGGAACTAAATCATTGGTAAGTTCGCTTGCATTTCAAAAGGAGAATTATATAATTATGCTTGGAGGTTTATTCTTAATTATACTTGGTTTTGTTATCATGTCCATGGATAAAGAAACTTTTGGTTTTGGCTTTTTCGGTTTAACCCTTGGTCCTATCGTGGTTGCATTGGGTTTTATTACAGAGTTTTTTGCAATCCTGTATAAAATCAAAAAATAGATATTAATATTTAGATATTTTTCTTACCCGAGGTTTTTCAAAATCTCGGGTTTTGTTTTTTAAACAAGTATTTTCTTTACTTTTGCCTGCTTTCCATTTATTTCAAACTAAATAAATTTTTAATGAGTATACTAAATGCAATATTATTGGCAATAGTTGAAGGTTTAACAGAATTCTTGCCGGTTTCATCAACCGGCCATATGATTATCGCAGCTACCCTTCTTGGAATACAATCCAATGATTTTACTAAATTATTTATTGTTTCTATTCAACTGGGTGCCATACTTTCAGTAGTTGTTTTGTATTTTAAAAGGTTTTTTAAAAATTGGGATTTTTATTTTAAATTAATTGCTGCTTTTATCCCTACCGGAATTTTAGGATTATTATTAAAAAAGAAAATAGATTTATTATTAGAAAATGTAACTGTAGTGGCCGTAATGCTTTTATTGGGAGGTATAATATTGTTATTTATCGATAAATGGTTTGCAAAAAACGAAGAAGAACCCGAAAAAGAGCAGGAAATAACTTATAAAAATGCTTTTATTATCGGTACTTTTCAGGCATTGGCCATGGTGCCGGGCGTAAGCAGGTCAGCTGCTACTATTATTGGTGGTTTAACTCAAAAGTTAAACAGAAAAACTGCAGCTGAATTTTCATTTTTCCTTGCAGTGCCTACCATGTTTGCTGCAACCGTTAAAAGCTTATGGGATGATAAACAATTATTGATAGACAATAGTGATAGTTGGGTAATTTTATTAATTGGTAATGCAGTTGCTTTTATTGTTGCAATGGCTGCCATAAAATTTTTTATCGGTTTTTTAACCAAGTATGGTTTTAAAGCATTTGGTTATTATAGAATTGTAGTCGGAGCTATTTTACTGATACTTATTTTAAGTGGAGTAAATTTAAATATCATTGATTAAATGAAATTACCTTTTAAAAAACGTATTTGGGTTCCTTGTCTGATATTTATGTCAGGCTTTTTATTGTTATTTATTTTCAGGCTGATATATAGCTACTCAAGTAAATCAAATGATGCTGCAGATGAATTTATTTCCAACTTTATGGAAAGCTCAAACTCTCATCGAAAAAATTATGCGAGCGATAAATATTCTTATAAAAAAGAAGTTATAGAACCCAATCAACCTCAGCAAGCAAAGAATAATGAAGTAAGTGTTAGTCAGAAGTATGAAAAAACAGCCACTCTTCAAAACAGAACCAACAATTTCGATCAGGACGAAAAACTATTAAAAAAAACCATTAAAGATTTTAACAGCATTATTCAGTATGAACAACTTCAAGGAAATAAAGGAAAAAGAAACCTTGAACTTTCAATAGGAACTCCGCCTGAAAATTTTGAAAAGTTTTTTGCTCAAGTAAGTAAAATAGGTTTGGTAAAATCATCCATCATCACAAAAGTTGATAAAACAAATGAATTTAAACAACTAAACGCAAAAAAAACATCCTTAGAAAAAATAAGAAATTCTTTAATTGATTTAAAAAAGCAAAGTGGTAAAATAGAAGAATTTGTAAAGTTGGAAAACAGGATACTCGAAATTGAAGATACTCTTCAAGGCTTAGGAGTTGAATTAGGTAATTTTGATGAAGAAAATGAGTTTTGTACTGTTATATTAACTCTTTCGGAAGGTAAAATTATAACAATGAGTTTATTACACCGTTTAAAAGTTTCTTTTGAATGGACTGTCAATTACTTTTTACAAATAATTTTAATACTTGCAGTTATTTTGTTTTCTTCTTTTATCATCCTGCTTATCATTGATAAACTAAAGATACTAACCGGTATAATAAAAAAAATCAATGAATGAAACTAACGAAACTGCGCCACCCGGCACAGTAATTCTAATTAACAAACCATATAAATGGACATCTTTTGACGTAGTTAGAAAAATAAAAAACCTTATAAAAGCAAAAAAAATCGGGCACGCAGGCACTCTTGATCCTTTAGCCACAGGTTTATTAATATTGTGTACTGAAAAATTGACAAAGCAGATTGATACATATCAAGGACAAGAAAAAGAATATACAGGTAAGCTCATTTTAGGTAAAACCACACCATCAATTGATCTTGAAACTGATTTTAATGGCGATTATCCCATAGATCATATTACAGAAGAATTAATTTATAAATCATTAAAGAAATTTACAGGTTCAATTGAGCAAACACCACCTATTTATTCTGCTATAAAAATTGATGGGAAACGAGCTTACAGCAAAGCCAGAAAAGGAAAAACGGAAGCAGATGTAGAAATAAAATCAAGAATTGTTGAAATTAAAACATTTGAAATTACCAATATTAATTTACCGGAAATTTCCTTCAGAATTGAATGCTCCAAAGGCACCTACATCAGGAGTTTGGTGAGAGATTTTGGAGAAGCTTTACAATCCGGTGCATATATGTCCGAACTTTGCCGAACAAGAATAGGCGAATTTAAGTTGGAAAATGCCAAAACAATAGAATATTTTATCGAAGCCTACCCTAAAACTATTTAAGCTTGGTTGAAAACATTAATTTGCAGAAAAATAGCAGTTTATCACTTTTGATTTACTGCCGGAATTAAAATTAAGGTTAATGAATATTTACCAGGGAATAGAAAACTTTCCGGCAATTAATTTTGCAATAGTAACAAGTGGAACATTTGATGGCGTGCACAAAGGTCATCAGAAAATATTATCAGGATTAATTGAAAGCTGCTTCAAACAAAATGGTGAAAGTGTATTGATAACCTTTCATCCACATCCCCGTCAGATTTTAAAAAGAGATGATGATTTAAAATTATTGTCTACTCTCGATGA
Source organism: Spirosomataceae bacterium (assembly GCA_965248855.1). GTDB lineage: Bacteria > Bacteroidota > Bacteroidia > Cytophagales > 172606-1 > CBDFKQ01. The sequence goes on from CBDFKQ010000019.1 coordinate 13,247, forward strand.
AAAAATAAAATTACTAACTCAATTTAAAGTTGATCATTTATTAATAATACCCTTTACCCAAGCATTTTCGGAATTGAGTTCTAAAGATTTTATTCAGGAAATATTAATTAAAACGATTAAAACAAAAAAACTGGTTATCGGTTACGATCATCGATTCGGAAAAAACAGAGAGGGTAGTTTTGAATATTTGAAAGAACATTCTAATAATTATGGTTTTGAAATCGAAGAAATTCCTGCTCAGGAAATTGATGACATTGCTGTAAGCAGCACTAAAATCAGAAATGCATTATTAGAAGGTGATATTGAATTGGCAAATGATTTTTTAGGTCATCAATATAGCCTTGAAGGCAAAGTTGTAAAAGGAAAACAGATTGGCCGAACAATTGGCTACCCCACTGCAAATATTGAAATAAAAGAAAAGTATAAATTAATCCCATCTGATGGTGTGTATATCGTTCAAGTAGAATATAACAAACAAACGTATGGTGGCATGCTAAGTATTGGCAATAACCCTACTTTAAACGGCACACATACTACCATTGAGGTAAATATTTTTGATTTTAATAAAGAAATTTACGATGAAACCCTGATTATAAATTTCGTAAAATACATGCGAGGCCAGATAAAATTCTCAAATCTTGAAGGATTAATTTCACAATTAAAAAATGATGAAATTGAAGCTAAGGCTTTTTTATCGCTTTAAATAAGCTCATTTCTACAAAAAAATCTTAGCTTCGAATTGCTGCTATAATTTACCGAGTTATTTAATATAATGATATTCCATAATTTAAAATACTTAATTAATTAGTTAAAACTCGGTCTTTTTTATACTCTATATTGTTTTCTTTTAAATATTTCATTCCCCACTTACTCAAAAAATCAATAAGAGGAATGAATGAAATTCCTCTTTCGGAAAGAAAATATTCTACTCGTAAAGGTTTTTCTGATAAGATTGTTTTACTTATAAGATCATCCCTTCCCAATTCTTTTAATTGCTGGCTTAGCATTTTTTCAGAAACACCTTGAAGGTTATTTCGCAGTTCGCTAAAACCCATCTTCTCAAAATGATATAATTGAGATAAAATTAAAATCTTCCATTTTCCATTAAAAAGATCAAGGGCTAAATCCACAGGGCAAGCGTATATCTTATTATTTAATAATATCATTTCTGTAGCATTTTAAATTAAATCTAACTTTCTTTTCAGTAAGTTATTTATAGTGTTTCAAAAAAATTCAATTACATATTCGTAATTATAATGCTTTGACAATTTAATGTTTTTGAACATTAATTAATTTTTTATCGTTTTTTAATTTTATCTATAAGAAAATTATTAAAATATTATGATACATCCTTTAAATAACCTCGACAATAATTTACTTGATTCATATTCTAATACTTTAACCAATGTTGTCTCTTCAGTTGCAGACTCAGTGGTTCACATTTCAGTAAAAAAGAAAAATAACAATAAAAAAGATCCTCGCGAATTTTTAGAGGGCGCAGGATCAGGATTTGTTATTTCAAGTGATGGGTACATTGTAACTAATAATCACGTAATTGAAAACAGTAATAAAATAAAAGTATCTTTTTCTTCAGGAAAAACTACGGAGGCCGAATTAAAAGGAACTGATCCATCCACTGATATTGCAGTAATCAAGGTTGATGTTCAAGGGCTTAAAGCTCTTTCTTATGCGGATAGTGATCAATTAAAAGCCGGACAAATTGCAATTGCTATTGGCAATCCCCTTGGTTTTCAAAATACTGTTACAGCAGGAATAATAAGTGCCTTAGGCAGAACTTTAAGATCGAATAATGGCCGATTAATAGATGATGTTATTCAAACAGATGCTGCTCTAAATCCCGGTAATAGCGGAGGACCGTTATTAAATAGTAACGGTAATATTATTGGAGTAAATACTGCAACCATTGCTCAGGCGCAAGGACTTTGTTTTGCTGTAAGCAGTAACATTGCAGCAAGGGTAACCGGAAATTTAATTTTATATGGCCATATTCGCAGAGCATACCTTGGCATTGCCGGTCAATCGGTAAATTTGAGTGAAAGGATGATAAGTGCGAACAAGTTAAATATCACTACAGGTGTTTATGTTTACGAAATAATAGCCGATGGTCCTTCTAAAAATAATGAACTAAAAGTGGGTGATATTATTATTCAAATGAATGATTTTGTTATTAGAAATATTGATGATTTACATAAATACCTTAATGAAGAAGTAATTAATCAACAAATAAAAATTATTATTTTAAGAAATGGTTACAAACAAGATATAAATGTTATTCCAAGTGAGTTATTTTAATTTTTAAGTTAGTTTTAATAAAAAAAGATAAAATAAAACAGCATTTAATGAATTTGTATGGATAAACTGACCAAAGAGCAAAGAAAGAAAAATATGCAGGCTATAAAATCTTCAGGTTCAAAAATTGAAGTTGTTTTGGCTAAAAGTCTTTTTGCGCGAGGTCATCGCTATCGAAAAAATAATAAAAGCGTGTTTGGTAAACCCGACTTAACTTTTAAAAATTTAAAAATTGCAATTTTTGTTGACGGCGAATTTTGGCATGGAAAAGATTGGGATACTCGTAAAAATGATCATAAAACAAATAAGGATTTCTGGCATAAGAAGATCGAAAATAACATTCAAAGAGATAATGTAGTAAATGAAGAATTGAAAAAGCAGGGATGGACGGTTTTGCGTTTTTGGGGAGGTGACATAAAAAAACATTTACTATCTTGCATTTTAAAAATTGAAGTTGTGTTAAAACAAGCAAAAATGGATTTAAAGAAAAAAATATCGCTTGAAGTGATCGATGATAAAAAATTCAAAATTAGGGTTTATGAACCTGAAAATAACAAAGAAGCGGTTTTAACCCATTATTTGCACAACAGCAAAAATGGTGTTTCTAAATTTTATAAAAAAGATGCTGTTGAATACACCAAAGAAATTTTACAATTTAAATATCCTGAAGAAGAAATAACAAATTTAGTTGCCGAGGAAGCATTGCAATATAACATCTTTGAAACCTTTAAAATACCTTTTCCTCCGTCGGAAAATCCTAAATTTAAATTTATAGATTTATTTGCAGGTATAGGTGGGTTTAGATTGGCAATGCAGAATTTATTAGGGAAATGCGTATTTACCAGTGAATGGGATAAAGAAGCGCAACGAACATATAAGGCAAATTTTGGAGAAATGCCATTTGGAGACATAACAAGAGAAGAAACAAAATCATATATCCCTGATGATTTTGATTTGCTTTGTGCGGGTTTTCCTTGTCAGGCATTTTCTATTGCCGGAAAAAAAGGTGGCTTTGAGGATACAAGAGGAACATTATTTTTCGATGTTGCAGAAATAATTAAACGAAAACAACCCAAGACTTTTTTTTTAGAGAACGTAAAAGGTTTGAGAAACCATAATGGAGGGAAAACATTATCAACTATCTTGAATGTATTAAGAAATGATTTAGGTTATTTTGTTCCTGAACCTCAAATTATTAATGCAAAAGATTTTGGGGTTCCCCAAAATAGAGAGAGAATATATATTGTTGGATTTAGAAAAGATTTAAAAATTGAAAAATTTGATTATCCTCAACCAATAGAGCAAAAAGTAACATTTTCTCAAGTAAAAGAAAAAAAGGTACCTGCAACTAAATATTTTTTATCGACACAATACATGCAAACATTAGTGAATCATAAAGCCAGACATGAAAATAAAGGCAATGGATTTGGATATGTTATAATTCCTGATGACGGAATAAGCAATGCAATTGTAGTTGGAGGGATGGGTAGAGAAAGAAATTTAGTACTGGATCACAGAATTACAGATTTCACCCCTACAACACATATTAAAGGTGAAGTAAATAGGCAAGGCATAAGAAAAATGACACCTCGGGAATGGGCAAGATTACAGGGCTTTCCGGATAATTATTTAATTCAAGTTGCCGACTCTTCTGCATATAAACAATTTGGTAATTCTGTAGCAGTTCCGGCTATTCAGGCTACTGCGAAGGAAATATTAAAACTAATTGGAATTAAATAAAGTGATTACTGGGAACAAAGGAGAGTGGAGTGAGATATATGTCTTATTTAAGCTCTTGGGTGATAAAGAATTATTTTCTGGAGATAAAATTCAAAACATTGTTTACCCTATTCTTAAAATACTTCGTGCAGAGCTAAATGGAAATTTTGAATATTCAATTGAAGATGAAATTATTGTAATTTCGGGGAACACTGAAGTTTTAAGAGTTTCCGTGAATATTTTCAAAGAAAAAGCAAAATATTTGCTGAACCAAATTAAGATTAATCAGGGAACCTTTGCAATATCAGATGTTGAAGACTTTATGAAAAGCATTAATTGTTTTTCATTAAAAGCCAATTCATCTTCAAAATCAGATATTACAATTGTAATTCATGATCAAAGAACAGGGTTTAAACCGGCGTTAGGTTTTAGTATAAAATCCCAATTAGGAAATTCTTCTACGCTTTTGAATGCGGGAGAAACAACAAACTTTATTTATAAAATTGTTAATCTATCTTTAAATGATCTAGAAATCGAAAACATTAATAACATCTCTACTAAAAGTAAAGTTAAAGATCGTATTTCTTTAATATTTTTAAAGGGAGGTGAATTTGAATTTGTTAATACACAAAAAAATATTTTCAGTAATAATCTTATTTTAATTGACAGTCGATTGCCACAGATTTTATCTAATCTTTTATTGGAGTTTTATTCTTCAAACTCATCAGACATAGAGAGTTTAATAAAAACAATAGAAATGAAAAATCCTTTAGATTTTGATGTTTCAAGTAAACATTTGTTTTACAGTTATAAAATCAAACATTTACTTATTGAAATAGCCCTAGGTATGATGCCTTCTAAAGTATGGGCTGGTCAATATGATGCGACAGGCGGATATTTGGTTGTGAAAAATAATGGAGATATTCTATGCTATCATATCTACAATAAAAACGATTTTGAAAATTATTTATTTAAAAATACAAAACTTGATACAGCAAGCAGTTCAAGACATGGATTTGGCATAATTTACAAAGAAAATAATGAACTTTATTTTAAATTAAACTTACAAATTCGCTTTAAATAAGTCTATACATTTAGTTAAGACTATAATTCAATTATACATCATAGGATCAGAAGATGTAAAAATTTCTAATTGGGTTTTTCTTAAAAAAGAACTGTGTTTAATAATAGTATCAAAAAGATAATATTATTAAACACAGTTCTTTTTTATCTATTCTTATACTATTAAGTTTTATGCTTTCTTTAATAATTGAATATTAGCAAGCACTTTTACCTCATCACTTAACACTGCCCCGCCTGCTTCTGTTAATGCACCCCACGTTAAGCCAAAATCTTTACGGTTAATTACTCCGTTTACTTCAAAACCGGCCTTAATTCGACTATAAGGATCTGTAACAACTCCTCCATGCTCAACTTTTAATTCAACAGCTTTGGTTACTCCTTTTAATGTTAAGTTTCCTTTTAAAATAAAATCTTCACCACTGCCTTTAATAAAAGAAGTAGATTCGAAATGAAGTTTTGGAAATTTATCGACAGCAAAAAAATCATCCGCTTTCAAGTGTTGATCCCTGTCTGCATTATTTGTACTTATAGAGTTGATATCAGCTTCAAAAATAATTTTACTGTCACTAAAATTTTCACCGGCTTCAACCGTTCCTGAAAAGTTTGTGAAATTACCTGTTACTGTTGAAATCACAAGGTGCTTAACCTTAAATTGAATTTCTGAATGAGCAGCATCTATTGCCCAAGTTGTTTTGTTCTGAGTTGACGTTTCCATTTTTTATGATGTTTAAATAAAAAATATATTTAATTCGTATTACAACTACCTAAAAATCAAGAAAAAAGTTCGGTGTTGGAACATTTAATTTTTGTTAAATATATTTATGCAGCAGCACGCCTCAAACGATCATTAATTGCCCTTCCTAAATCTATTTCCGGAAGAAGTTCTGCAAAAATTATATCAACATTAAAATTATCCAACTTACGTAATGCCGAAAATAAATTTCTGGCTGCTTCCGAAAAATCTGAAGTGGATGACAGGATAACTTGATTTTCTTTTGGAATTTTATCCAAATAATTATTAAAAGCCAATACACCTATTTGCTCCGGCGTATATTTTTCCGACAAAATATTAAAATCATTTATAAATAATTTTTTACGGGGAGAATAATGACTTTTTAACATCCCGGGAGCCTTGGGATTTGAAGAAGAAAGGTGAATCGTTTTAATTTTTCCAATTACTTTTTCAATTTCTTCTAAACTTATTCCTCCTAAACGGTAAACGACCGGCTGGCCTTCTTCAAAACCAATTATTGTTGATTCAATTCCGATTTTAGCTTCCCCGCCATCCAAAATATAAGAAATTTTAGTGCCTAATTGTTGGTTTACATGGAATGCACTTGTTGGGCTTATGTACCCGAAAGGGTTTGCACTTGGTGCGGCAAGAGGAAAATTTAAATTTTTTAAAAGTTCTAACGAAAGAGGATGGTTTGGAATTCTTACTGCTACTTTATCCATCCCTGCAGTAACCAAATCAGGAATAACTTCTTTTTTATTTAGTAGCAGCGTAAGAGAACCGGGCATAAACTTTTGAGCTAAATCAAAAGCTTTTCCGGGAATTTCTGTTACCCATTCTTCGATTTTTTCTATGTTATATGTATGGATTATTAACGGATCAAAATGCGGCCTGTTTTTAACTGAAAAGATTTCGGCAACCGCAATTTCAGAAAATGCATTTCCTGCCAAACCATAAACCGTTTCTGTAGGAATTGCTACAAGTTGATCGTTTTCTAAAAGCGTTTTTGCTTTAAAAATATCTTCACCAATTATTGCCATTTTATCTAATTAAATGGCAAAATTAGCTTTCTTTATTACTATTTAACAATAAATTTATTTATTAACTGATGTTACGCGTTAAATTATACCTTTAATATCTTTTAATCTGTGATTTTTATTTTGTCTGCATCACGGATTTAAATGGATTTCGGGATTTCACTGATTTTTTCTTTTTTTCCAGTGCAATCCTTTAATCTTTTTAATCCGTGATTCTTATTTTTTGTCTGCATCAGACCATCTCCTAATTAAAATTGATTTGTTTAACACAATTATTATCCATATTTATAAAACTTTATCAAGCAAAATAATAAAATAAATTTTTGGGGCTTGCCTGCGGCCCGGGCTTTACATTCCAATATTTTTGTTCGTACCTTACAAAGGATTTCCACTTCAATCCTGAAGCAAAAAAAAGAAAAATTTCAGTATATCAATGATTTAAAAAATTAAGAAAGAACGGCCATTCATCTGAACAAAACGTGAATAACAATAAGTAAAAATTACGGAAACCGATTTTGCGTAAAATCAGTTATTAAATTTTAAAAGTATTCTTTTCTCTAACAAAAATTGCTTTATTTAAATAAAACCTATAATTGATTTTATTTAAACAAAGCAATTTTATCTGATAGATGCTATTTATGCGTAACATCAGTTACAAAAATAGATATTAAAATTTAAATTGCGTTGAAACCTTTACTCCGAAGGTTGAAGCACCGGGAGAGTTGCGATAAGTGAGCCTGTGTACAAAATCTAATCTTACAAACTTAAAAATGTTTTCAATTCCATAACTCACTTCAACGTAAGGTACATTAGATAAAGAATTAAAACCATCAATCTTTTTTCCGTCTACCCGGTCCGGAATAATTATACGATTTTCCGATCTTACACTACCCCACAGCACATCACTACTTGCAACAAACCTCCATTTAAGTTTACGAATAAGTGGCAGGCGATTAAAAAATACACCTTCAAAATGATGTTCATATTTAATTGATGCATAAGTATCGCTCACAAATTCAAAAAAATTCATCAAATTAAAAGTTTGAGCATTATAAAAAAACGATTGATTACCTTTATGAACAAATAATAATGGATAAGGTACTTGAGAAGGCACATAACCTGCATTAATATTATAAGTAGCCCTGCCTAATGTACCCATCTGTAAATTCTGATATGCATTAAAACCGAGTTTTATATAATTAAAATCACTGTTAAAAACTCCTTTTACGCCAAAGGTGTATGAAAACGTAAGTACGGGAAGTTTTTTGGTACCTATGCTGAACCTTTCATTTTCACTGTATATGAATGTTTCGTTCTTTGAAATACGTGTTTCGCCTGATATTTCACCGGTTTGAAACCTGTAATTTACATTGGTTGTATTATCGGAGTTTAAATTTTCAAAGTAAGCAAAAGTAAAATTACCGACAGGATTAAAATCAAAATAACGAAACCTGAACGATTGCCTTAAACCTTTTTTAATATCTGTAGTAAAGTATAATTGATAATCGTTCCTTAAAAATGGCCTTCGCATGGTACCATATCTGGTAGAAACAACAAAAAGATTATTGTCAATTAAATCATCTGTCATCCTCCCTACTTGTTCAAGATCGTGTTTATATTTAATGCCAATTATTGTCCATGGTTTTCGATCGATTAAATAATGAACTTGAGCGTCGTATTTAAATTTCCGGTCTTTTGTACCGTATGCCAAATAACCATTTAAAATCCATTTTTTGCTAAAATTTATATTGGATTTAAAGCCTGCCCTAAACCTTGCACCTTCTATATCATTATAAGCAAATATTAAGGCATATGGCCCATAATCGAATTTACCTATTCTTTTATATCCATATGTAATGATGTTTGCAATTTCAATATATGTTTTAACCATTGGTATGTTCTTTACAGAATCAATAATTTTATAAACATTCCGCTCGGTTCCGCTTAATGTATCATGCCGATGGATATCCCAATAATTATTTTCAAACTTTCCTGCATTTTCGTCCAGATCAATAACCTCGTCGAAAAATTTTAATGGCTTTGGTTTATTTACAATTATGTTTTTATTGGATGTATAAAATTTTGCCAACATGCCCGGAGATCCTTTTGTCAGTTCCGCAACATTAATTAATACTCTCGACTTCGAAGGCAACCATGGCCCTGCTTCAGTCTGTAATAATTCCTGCTGAATTTTTAATTGTTCGATAAAATTAATATTGGCACTCTTCCCTATAGAAACATTAATTTGAACCAATGCGAAGCTTTTACTGTCTATCCAAATTGTTCCCGAAAAGGCAAGATCCTGAACTCTTTTTGGTTCTATATCAATTTTATAGCACCAATAATTATTTATTGATAAACTATCCATTAAATAATATTTGTAATATCCTTTCCAACCATCTGCAAGGGGTGAAACAAAATCTTTATTTAGGATACTCAACCAATTTTTATAAAAATCATATTGTTGAAAGGATGACCCTATAAATTGCGAAACAGTACTTCCATCAGTAACAGCCAAACCTGCAACTTTAGATTTTAAAATATTTTCTTTCCGTTTTTCGGGTTTATTTAAATAATAATATTGGGAAATGGATTCTGAAATAAAAATAGGAACAATTGGTTTTCCATTTTCACCTTCCAAATGTTGAATACTATCAACAACCGTAATAATTTTTTTATATAATTTCTGCTTTTTTATCCCGTTTGAAAAATTATCAACATCAAATTCTGTTTTAGTATACACTTCACATTCATATGCAGATAATGATTTAATAGAATTTTGGGGTTTGTGTTTTATTACTTCTCGCATAATGGGATATGCAGGATCTTCTACAAAAACAATTTTCACTTCCTGCAATTTTGTTTCGGAAGATTCTAATTGAAAATCAATATTTTGAAGGGGTGAATTTTTTATGGCAGGCTTTGTAAAACTTTTGTATCCTACATAAGAAGCTGTTAAAGAATCATTAACATTTACTGTCTGAAGTTTATAATATCCGTCAAAATCTGTAACAGTGCCTATCGTAGTACCTCTAAAACTTAGGCTTACAAATGGCATTGCCTCTCCGGTTGAGGCATCGGTAACCCTGCCTTTAATTGTTTTTAACTGAGCAAAAAGATTTAAACCGCTTGTAAAGAAAAGAAAAAAAAGAAAAAAAGATTTATCTGTAATCCTCACAATTTAATTAAATAAGAAAGTTTTTATCTAAAAAAATAAATTTCTAGCATATAATAAATCAAAGATATATATTTAGAAATGATTTACAGGCAGTCAATCTTGATTTATTGATGTAGGATAAGTAAACTTTTTTATATTAATGCTTTAATACAAAAAATTGTTTTTAGATTAATATATTGTAAAATTATTTATAACGATGCTTTGTTTTAGCAAAGATGACATCTTATCGTAAATTATTTTGCTTAACCTCATATTAAATATTAAATATTTTTTCTCGGAGCGTTTAGTTCATTTCTTATTGCTTCTATTTCAAGTTTGTGGCGGTGTATTAATTCTTTTTCTTGTCGCCGAAGTTGCTCCTGAGTGGCATGGAGTTCTTCAACGGTTTGTCGCATTTCTTCTTCCTGAGACTTCATAATCTCACTATTCTCCCGGGCTTCGGTTAATAAGGTTTTAGTAACAGTATTTATTTTGAGGTTTGATATCGAAGCTGCAATGTTTTCTCCGATTTTAAGTGCAAAATTAATTTCATAGTCGGTAAATTTTTTGAATGAAGCAATTTCAATAGCTCCATATACTTTATCATTATAAATTAATGGTAATATTAAAAGACAATTTGGTTTAATGCCTCCCATCCCTGAAGTTATATTTATATAATTATTGGGAATATCTGTTAAATAAATATAATCCTTTTCTAAAACAGCTTCGCCCAATAAACCTTCTCCAACTATCACTTTTTTATGCAAATATTTTTTCCTTTCAAAGGCATAACATGCTTTTAATTCAATTACATCACCATCACTCTCTTCCATTAATTCAAAAATAGAACCCTGGTTACCGTGTAAATAATTTACTGCAAAAGCAATTATTTTATCATAAAATACATTTTCTTCACTTTGATATTTACCCAGTAATTCACTTATTTCAGCCAAACCTGTATTAAACCAATCACGATTACGATCTTCAACCTGTGCTGCCTTAAGGCTGTTCTTCATTTCATTTAATGCCTTTCCAAGCACATCACCTTCACTAAAAATACGCAGGTCTTTTTCATATATACGTTGACCAATTGAAATAGCAAAATCAGTTTTTGCCTTTAAGTTTTTAATTAAGTCGGATATTGAATTATTAATTTTTCCTATTTCGTCTTTTCTGTCTTCAACATTTACATCGTTAAGTTCGCCTTTACCTGCAAGTTCAATTACATTTTGTAATCTGTTAATTGGGCTTGTTATAAAAATATTATTAAAGTTAGTTCCAACAATACCTACAATAATTACAGAAACTATAATCACAAATATAGAAGCATAAATTAGATAATAAGAAACTGATTTATTATCGGATAATTCAAACTTTCTTGCTTCTAATCTACCTTGTACCAAGTTATATTTATTAATAGAAAGATTATGTAGAGAATCAATTTTACTGTTATAAATATTTGTAGCTTTATCACCGGCGGAACTGTCACTGTTTATTCCATTACCGGATAATGTATTAATAATTGCCTTTTCATATTGAATTAATATTTTTGTGTTTTTAAAAAAACCTTTTAAATTTTTTTTTAAAGAATCATCTTCTATGTAATTTTTCACAATAGATGTGATTTCATTTTCGCTGTTTTTTAATTCAATTTTATCAATTGCTAAAATCCTATCCTTGTCTTTCCTGTCGGGTTGAGAAACCCAAGCCTTTGAAAGTTTAACTGATTCGTGTACCAATGAGTTAAAATCTCTGAATTTAATAATAAGATTTGTATTAGACTGTGCTGTTTCTTCATCAATTGTTTTTAATTTTTGCAAATTGAAAAACACTACTAAACCGCAAAGGACAGTTACAAACATAATTATTACATAGCCCGAAGCAAATTTTTGTGATAATGGAAGATTTGAAATATAACTCATACCTTAAAAAAAGTGATTTATTTAATTTTAAAGTCCAATATAAATTTATTTTGCAATTAATACTATACTGCCGTTGGCATTATAACGGATGATTTATAAATAAAACCGGTTAATATTTAAAAAATTACTTTAAATAACCCCTTCCAGAGGTGGATTAAATTCATTTTCACTTTTTGAAATTACCACAGTGGCTACCGTATTTCCTATCACATTGGTAATTGCCCTTGCTTCGGACATAAACCTATCCACACCCAGCAGCAAAGCAATCCCTTCCACCGGAATTAATTTTAATGCTGTTAATGTGGAAGCCAAAACTATAAAACCACTTCCTGTTACACCTGCAGCACCTTTTGAAGTAACCATTAAAATAAAAATAATAGAAAATTGTTGAGCTAATGAGAGTTGAACATTAAATGCCTGTGTTAAAAAAATAACAGCCATAGATAAATAAATTGTTGTTCCGTCAAGGTTAAATGAATATCCGGTAGGGATTACAAGGCCAACAATTGATTTAGAGCAGCCAAGTTTTTCTAATTTATCCATTATCCGTGGCAGAGCAGATTCGGAAGATGAGGTACCAAAAACCAATAAGATCTCTTCTTTTATATAAACGAGCAATTTCCAAAGGCTAAATCCATAAAGTTTCGCAATTAAATTAAGTACAACAAAAATAAAAATCAACATGGTACAATAAACTGTTAACATTAAAAATGCAAGGTTTTTAATTGTTTCCGGTCCAAATTTTCCAATTGTAAAAGCCATTCCTGCAAATGCTCCAACAGGTGCTGCTTTCATTACAATTGATAATACACCAAAAAATGCCGTAGAAAGTTTTTCAAAAACGGATAATATTTTATTACCCGCTTCGCCTAAATGATTTAAGCTTATGCCAAATAAAATTGCGAAAAATAAAATTTGTAAAATTTCGCCTTCTGCAAAAGCCTGAAATATATTTGAAGGGACAATATGGGTAAATATGTTAATCCAATTCGGGCTCTCGGCCTTTTTTATATACTCTTCCCCCCCTCTTTCAGAAAAATGACTAATGTCGATTCCTTTGCCGGGTTGAGCAATATCAGCAATAAACACACCTATTAATAAATCAAAAGTAGTTACAATTTCAAAATATAATAAGGCCTTCCCTCCCACTCTACCTAACTTTTTCATGCTGCTTATATTTCCTATACCGGCCACAACCGTTAAGAAAATAATAGGAGCAATAACCATTTTAATGGCATTGATAAAAATATCGGCCAGAGGTTTTATCTGAACTGCAGTTTTCGGCAATAAATAACCAAAACCGGCTCCCAATAAAATAGCGATTAATATTTGAAATGATAAGTTCTTGAGTATTTTTTCCAAATAGAATTTTTAAAATATTATCTATTCTTAATTCAAACTAAATCAACTTGCCACTTTTAAATGTGTATTTATTGTTTTATCGAATTTAAGAACTTTATGAGGTAAATTTATGGAAATAATGTGTTTATAATCATCATCGATGTTATTTTTTTGAAAACTTATGTCATTTTCATGTTCTTTAACCGGCAATGGTGTTTCAATATTGATAAGTTGTAATTCAACTTCACGAATATGAGTTTTTAAAATTAATAGTATGGCATCTAATTCATTTAATTTAGATTGGTTGATTATAATTTTTGTAATATTCACCTTATTCTTCCTTATTTCGAGTAAAAACAGTTTATACTCTGCCTTCACTTTAAGTATTTTAAGTTGATCTTTTAATTCCCCATCTTCAATTGCATTAATTGCAGTCGATAAATCATTTTTATTTTTTTTTATCAAACCAATAGCCGCTTCAATCTTTTCCAATTTTAAAATGGTTCTTTCTGTGCGAAAAAGTAGACAGCTTTTTTGATATTCTTTGCTTTTTAATTTTTTATTTAATATTTCAACTACAGCCTTATTCAAAGAGTCGGTATTATTCATATTTGATTTCATATTTTGGAATGTTTGTTAATATAAATATACAAAAATAAAAGGACATATTAAATATATATTTAATTTTAATTTATTATTTTAAATATATATTTAAAATAATTGATGCATTAAAAAAATTATTTTTTAAATAAAAAATTAAAAAGCATTTTTGAAAAAAAATAAAAATAGTTATGAGAAATATACTTGTGTTTTGTGGATCCGGAATAGGGAATAATCCAATTTATCGGAAAGCAGCAATTGATTTAGGAATATACCTCGCAAAAAATAATTTAAGGCTTGTTTATGGAGGCGGCAATATTGGCTTGATGGGTGCCGTAGCCAATGCCTGCTTAGATAATGGCGGAGAAGTAACAGGAATTATTCCGCACTTTCTCGCCAAGGAAGTACCTAATTTGGAAGTAACGGAATTAATTTTTGTTGAAACTATGCTCGAAAGAAAACAATTAATGGCTCAAAAATCTGATGCGGTAATTACACTGCCCGGAGGCTATGGCACATTTGATGAATTATTTGAAGAGCTTACCGGGCGACAATTAGGGTTTCACAAACGGCCCATAGGTTTATTAAATATAAATGGGTTTTACAATCCCTTGCTTGCCATGATGGAAAATATGGTTGAAGAAGGTTTTTTGAAAAAAGAAAATAAAAACTTATTGTATGTTTCTGAAAATCAGGAAGAGTTATTTAAAATGATGGGTAAATAAAAATGACAGAAATAACAAAACGATTGTAATCTGAATTTTAAATATATATTTTTGTGTCCAAATGTCAGGTTTTATTACTTGAATACCCACTTCAAGAATTTATATATGTTAAAACTTCTTTTTAGGATTGGCATTAACAGCAGCATCGTTGGTCCACTTCGGATAAAAATTATACTTTCCAACCAAATAGCATTTATCATTGGTTTTGTAATGTTATTTTATTTTGTTTCATCCTCCCTATATATCCCTCAAATTCAATTTCTTTATGTTGGAGGTGTTGTATCTATGGTTATAGGAGTTATTTCAAATTATCTTGGTTTTTATTCAATATCAAGGTTTATAATCTCCATCACACCTACATGGTTTTCTTTACTTACTTATTTTACAATTTCTCCAAAACCAAATACAGGTTTTACTGAAATTTTGATTATAAGTATATGTATGTTGGTTGCCCCATTTATATTATTTGACGTAAGAGAGTTATTTTTGAGAAATTTAAGCTTTTTATTTTGCATTTTACCTATTTTGTTTTACAGGCAATTAGATCAACTTATTCAGGTGAATGTTGATGCACGCTTATTGGAAAGCACAACCTTTGGATATATTAATAATACCATAGCACTTTTTTCTATGTTTGGTTTTTTGGCAGTGCTCCAAGCCACAACAAAAAAAACAGAAGATAAAAATAAAGAACTTTTGCTCAATATGGAATCAAAAACCAAAGAGGTAGAGGAGAAAACTATTTTTTTAGAAAATACATTGGTTGAAGTACAGCAGGCCAGAGAAGGTGAAGAAAAACGAAATTGGATTGCAAACGGGTTAACGCAGATTAACTTGATTATGCGTACTGAAAACAATTCGGAAAAATTTTATGACATTTTAATTTCAAATATTGTAAGATATATTAAAGCCAACCAAGGTGCGCTTTATGTTGTAGAAGGTGAATACGATCAAAAATATTTAAATTTAGTGGCATGCTATGCTTTCGACAAAAAGAAGTTTATAGAAAAGCGAATTGAAATCGGGCAAGGCCTTATTGGCCAATGTTATTTAGAAAAACAAAAAATTATTTTAAATAAAATACCCGAAAACTATATTTTAATTACCTCAGGCTTGGGAGAAGCCAACCCTCGATGCATTGTTATAATACCTTTTCTCATTAATGGAGAAGTGCAGGGGATAATTGAAATAGCATCATTTAATCTTTTTGAATTATATGAAATTGAATTTATTGAAAAAATTTCAGAAAATATTGCTTCTGCCCTTCGAAACAACAGAGTAAATGATACTACCAGATTATTGTTGGAAGAAAGCATGCAGCAAACTGAAGAAATGAAAGCACAAGAAGAAGAAATGCGGCAAAATATGGAAGAGCTGCAAGCCACACAAGAGGAAATTGAAAGAAAAGAAAGAGATTATATTGCCAGAATTAATTTGCTTGAAGATGAAATTTTAAAGCTTAAAAATGCTTTGGTTTCAGAAAATGTAAGTTAAAAGTTGCAGTATATTTTAAAATTTATTTCTCTCTTTCGTCCTCATTAAATAAGTTAGGTATAAATATTTTCTTCCTTTCAATTGACTGACATAGTTTTTCCTATTATCCAAAAAATATTTTAGGATTTTAAAAATCACTTTTCAACATTAAACAGGTAAAATATAAAAGCGTTTATAGAGAATTAATTTTCTATAAACGCTTATATATTATTAATAAGCACTAAAATAATTTATTTTTTTCCCGACAAGGTCTTTAATAATTTAATTTCTGCTTCATTGTATGGTTTCCCATTTGCGCGAAAAACATCATGAAACCAAACTACAGGCTCATTAGCATATGGTTTTTGCCATGAATCCCACGCGTAAATAGTTTGAGATTTCCCGGAAACCAATCCCCAACCTATTGCACCTACTTTATATTTTTTTGCAATGGGGGTTACGGTTTCAAATGTACTACCCGATCCGCGAGACATGTATTCAGTACAAATAACAGGTCGTTTAAACTGTTCAAGGTATTTAACTCTTTTTTCAAATTCATCTGCTTTGTCATAATTATGAAAGGTAATAACATCGGAGTTTTCAAAAAGAAAACGATTCATATCATTCATTTTATCAACTGACGACCAATCGCCATACCAAGGTGCAGATGTAATGGGTTGTGAAGGATTTATTTGGCGCAACCACAAAAAGGTACTTTTTACCAGTTTAACTCCCATCTCACCTTTATTTACCAATTCGGTTTTATAGTTATTTTTTCCATAACTGTTTGCATTATCGTTATCCGGTTCATTTACGGCATCCCAGGCTAAAACACGGGGATCATTTTTTAATGAACTTACAACATCTGTAACATAAGGTTTTAATAATGTATTCCATTTTGTAGTATCGCCTAAAATATCAGCACCAGGGGCTTGCAGCCAGCCTGAATTATGAACGCCTGTAACAGGTTCCTTTTGTTTTCCTGTTTTTGGAAATGGATCCCAACATGAATCAAATAAAACAAGTATGGGTTTTATCTTGTGTTTTGCACATAATCCTAAAAACTGATTAAGTCTTTTTTTAAATCCTGCAGAATCACTTCTATAAGCAAGGTCGTGTAAAAAAACACGCATGGTATTCATACCAATGGCTTCTGCCCAACCTAATTCTTTATCTATCAGTTCGGGTGACCACGTTTCGGCCTGCCACATTTCCAATTCATTTATAGCATTTGACGGTAAAAAATTAGAACCCAGCAACCAAGGTTGTTTGGCATACCATTCATTAGCTTTTTGCTTACTCCATTGTGAAGATAATTTCGTTTGCGCGAAAGATTCTCCTGCGAGAAACAAAATAAAAAATAATACTAATATTTTTTTCATGTTTAATATGTAAATTTTAAATAAACGATTGTACAATTTTAATATAAAAAGAACAATATCGAAATTAATTTATCTTCTATAATTTATTTTATTTTTTTAAAGTCTTATACATCAATCATAATTAACATTATCACTCAAAATAAATCATAAAAAAAGCGACTTTAAAGTCGCTTTTTTTATGATTTATCTAATTATTTTATTTCTTTTTTCTCAAACTTAAAAGAAAGTTTTTAAATTTATCATTATCATATTCTGCCATACCTTCAATTCTTTGAGCAATTTTACCGTCAGGGTTTATTATAAATGTAACAGGGATAACATCCGCATCGAAAGGAGACGGGAAAGGTTTTTCAGGATCGAGCTTTGAAAAAACCGGAAAACTATAAGATTTTTTATTAATATATTTTTTAGCTTTTGCAGGGTCTACATCAAAAGAAACCATTAAAAAAGCAATGCCTTCTTCTTTTTCTAATTTTTTATATAGTGAATTAATATTTGGCATTTCGGCAATACATGGCCCACACCAGGTAGCCCAAAAATTCATAAAAACTACTTTACCTCTGTAATCACTCAATTTTGCTTTTTTTCCATCCAAAGTAAGCAATTGCAAATCTTCGGCAAAGGGTGCACTATCCATTAAATTTGCTTTTTTAATATCGGGTCGCATTAGCCCTGTAGCTAATATTACTCTTTGCACTTGAGCGATAACCTGTACATAAGTGCCTGTGAAAAACAAAACACATATAACCGTTATAATTAAAATCCACCTGAATAATTCTTTTTTAATATTTTTCATCTTAATAGTGTTATAATGGTACATAAACTACTTTTTTGGTTTCAAAAAAAGGTTCGGTAAAATAATTACTTAATTCAAATATTTTGGCATTTTTTATTCCTGCTTCTTTAATTTCTTCACTTAAATCACCGCCTTTCAAGCAAATTAATCCATTTTTTAATTCATGCTGATAATGTTTTGTAATTTTATGTTTAACCCAAGCCTTTAAGTCTCCTATTTTTGCTACAGCCCTGCTCACTACAAAATCATAATCTTCCTGTAAAAGTTCAGCCCTTATCTGATTTGCTTTCACATTTTTAAGGTCAAGTGCTTTTATTACTTCATTTACGACAGTAATTTTTTTTCCGATGGAATCAACCAAATGAAATTCACAATCCGGAAATAAAATGGCTAACGGAATTCCGGGAAATCCACCACCTGTACCTACATCCAAAATACGTGTGCCGTATTTAAATTGAATTAATTTAGCAATGCCCAATGAGTGTAAAACATGTCTTTCATAAAGCTCGTCAATATCTTTTCTGGAAATTACATTTATTTTTTCATTCCATTCAGTATAAATGTCTTTTAGCATTTCAAATTCTTTTTTTTGAATTGCGGTTAAATCAGGAAAGTATTTTTCTAAAATGGCAGTTTGCATTAAGCTTTTAATTGAATTATATTTCGTCCCTGTTTTTCTTTACCAAATCATAAAGTAATTCACGTGCCCGATGTAGTTGGGCTTTTACAGTTCCTAATGGAGCACTTAATTCTTTTGCAATTTCTTCGTAAGATAGTTCCTGAAAATAACGCAAATTAACTAATGTCTGGTATTTGGGAGGCAATTTATTGATAAAAAGCTGTATCAGTTCTGCTTTTTGTTTTTTTATGGTTTCTTCCTGAGGGTCGGGGTTGCTGTCTTTAATATCAATGCTTACATCATCACCGTTATCATCTTTAAATGAAGAGTAAATACTGCTTACTTCTAATCTTTTTTTACGAATAAAATCAATACAATTATTGGTTGCGATTTTAAAAAGCCAGGTGCTGAAAGTATAATCCTGTTTAAAATTCTTTAAGTTTTTAAAGGCTTTGGCAAATGCTTCTATCGTTAAATCTTCAGCATCATCCACATTACGAACCATCTTTAAAATGGTATGATAAAGTGGTTTTTTATAGCGTTTCATTAACTCGGCATAAGACTTCTGATCGCCGGTGTTGTTTGCCAGGTCTATCAGTTTGAAATCTTGTAATGCCTTTGCCGAAAATTCTTTAAATTCTTTATAATTTTTAATTTCCTCGCTATTCTCGTTCTCGTCTTTTTCTTCTAACTCCATCTTACTCTTTTCGTGAAAACGGCGGTTACGCCGGTAATGAAATAATAAAAAACATAAATCACGTCAAAAATCGGCAAGCTATACCAAATTAATTTTATTTCTAATTTGCTTGCAGCGGCGCGCAAGATAAGTAAATATAAACTGAATCTGATTAAAAACCCGGCTAAAAATATAAAATTCAATTCTCCCATTATTAAAATAAAAATGGATGAAAACCAAAATAAGGCTTGTGAAAACGGTAACAGGCCTAATAATATTTTATAAAAAAGTTTGTAATGCTTACCAACAGATAAGTGCCTTTTCTTTTGCCTGAACCAATCCGAAAAATTCATTTTTGGTATAGAAACCATATGGCTTTCTTTAGAAATACAAATTTGAACATTATCTTTTTTTGCCGCCTGCTGTACAAATAAATCATCATCACCTCCCACTACTTTTAAATGTGAATTAAAACCTTTATTAATCATAAATAACGATTTTTTGTAACCAAGGTTTCTCCCAACACCCATATAGGTTAGGCCGGCAAGAGCAAATGAAAAATATTGAAGTGCCGTATAAAAAGTTTCGAACCGGATTATTTCATTCAAAAATCCTTTTTCATTTTTATAAGGTGAAAAACCAAGAACAATTTCTTTTTTATTAACGAAGTTTTTTTGCATTTCGTCTATCCAATATTCGCTCGTTGGCAGGCAATCGGCATCTGTAAGTAATAAATATTCATATTTTGCTGCCTTTATACCAAGTGTTAATGCATATTTTTTAGGAGTAATATGGTCGACAGCTTTATTTATTCTGATAAGCCTTAATAAGGGTTGTTTAAGCGACTCAAATAATAAATAATCATATAATTCATCTCCACTTCTATCATCTACTATGATAATTTCAAATTGAGAGTATTTTTGATTAAGTAAAGCGGCTAAAAGTTTTTTAACGTTTTCAAACTCATTGTGCACACAAACAATTACAGATATCGGTATATCAATATCGCTTTTTTGATATTGTGATTTAAAAAAAAGTATTCTTGTGAAAAAAAATAAAAAATAAAAAATTTGTATACAAACACTTATTTGAAATAAAATATTTAATGTGGTGAATTGAAAAATAGGTAAAAAAAAATTCATGAGTAAGTGTTAGCCGCAATAAATACTGAAACAATTAAATAATTAGTAATTTTGGTACAATTTAAATTGGTATACTGAAATTTTTCTATTCAGGTTAAATTATATTTAAATTTTTATAATAAAATCCTCTATAATATTCATTAATGAAATTTAGTTTAACGGCATCTGATAAAAATTCCAAAGCAAGAGCAGGAACTATTGAAACCGATCATGGAATAATTGAAACACCCATTTTTATGCCTGTAGGTACGGCAGGCTCAGTAAAAGCAGTTCACCAACGTGAACTTGAAAATGATATCGAAGCGCAAATAATTTTAGGAAATACTTATCATTTATATCTAAGGCCGGGTTTAAATGTAATTGAAAACGCGGGTGGTTTACATAAATTTACCGGATGGAAACATCCAATATTAACAGATAGTGGAGGTTATCAGGTATATTCTTTATCAGGCACCAGAAATATAAAAGAGGAAGGCGTTAATTTTAAATCGCATATTGATGGTTCCAAACATCTTTTCACTCCTGAATATGTAATGGATATTCAGCGAAGCATAGGTGCGGATATTATTATGGCTTTTGACGAATGCACCCCTTATCCATGTGAATTAAAATATGCAAAAGACTCCATGGAAATGACACATCGTTGGCTTAAGCGTTGTATAAAAAGATTTGAAGAAACGCCCGATAAGTACGGTTATTCACAAACATTATTTCCTATTGTTCAAGGCAGTGTTTATAAAGAATTAAGAAAAAAATCCGCTGAGTTTATTGCTTCAACCAATGCTGAAGGAAATGCAATTGGTGGGTTATCGGTAGGTGAGCCTGCAGAAATGATGTATGAAATGACGGAAATGGTTTGTAATATTTTACCTCAATCCAAACCCCGTTATTTAATGGGAGTCGGTACGCCGGCAAATATTTTGGAATGTATTGCTTTGGGTATAGATATGTTTGACTGTGTAATGCCAACCCGAAATGCCCGCCACGGTATTTTATTTACCACTCAAGGCACAATAAATATTAAAAATGAAAAATGGAAAAATGATTTTTCTTCCATTGATGAAAACCTTGGCGGATATGCAAGTACATTTTATTCAAAAGCTTATCTTCGCCACCTGCTCATCAGTGAAGAAATTTTAGCTGCTCAAATAGCCAGTATTCATAACCTCACTTTTTATTTATGGTTGGTAAAAACCGCACGTGAAAAAATAATTGAAGGTAATTTTGTAAGCTGGAAAAATGAAATGGTGATTAAATTAATGACCAGACTTTAAAACCACCCTAGCCCCTCCTAAAAATAGGAGGGGAACTGCCTGAAAAGAATTAAAATTTATTGAATGTGACATAATAGAGTTATTTTTAAATCCGAAACAAAACCAAAGCATAGATTTTGCTTAAAGAATATTTTTAATTATCGATATGAAAAAACTTGATTGGTATATAGTAAAACAATTTTTATCGGCTTTGTATTTATCGTAATACTGTTGGTAGCAATTATTGTGGTGGTAGATCTTACAGAAAAGAACGGTGATTTTATAAAAAGACATGCTTCAACACATGCTATTATTTTTGAATATATACTAAACTATGCTCCTTATTTGGCAAGTTTGATGAGTCCGATTACGGTATTTATTGCTTCGGTATTTGTAACGGCACAATTAGCTTCACGAACAGAAATTATTGCAATGTTAAGCTCAGGCATGAGTTTTAAAAGATTTATCCGTCCTTATTTTATCGGAGCATGCACAATTGGTGTCGGAATATTTTATTTGGTGGGTTGGATAATACCAAATGCAAATAAAATAAGGGTTGAGTTTGAGAGGAAATATTTAAAAGATTCATTTTCTTTTACCAATCGAAATGTACATATAAAAGTTGCTCAGAATGTTTATGCATATTTAGAAAGTTATAACAATGCAAACGATGTAGGTTCCAGATTTACTTTGGAGCGAATTGAAGGGACAAAACTCATTTCAAAATTAAAATCATCACAAATAACCTGGCTTGCCGATAAAAAAAAGTGGCAGCTTGAAGCAAGTAATCTTCATACATTTAATGGGCAGGTAGAAAAAATAAGTACACTTGGCAGAATGGACACTACTTTAAATCTTATCCCCAAAGATTTTCAAAGCCAGTATAACGAACAACAAAGATATACTTTAAACGAACTTCAAAGTAAAATTGACGAATTAAAAATAAGAGGGGCTGATGATATTCCTATTTATCAGATTGAATTTTATCAAAGATTTACTGCTCCTTTTGCAGTTATAATTCTAACCTGTATGGGCGTTATACTTTCTGCAAGAAAATCTCGAGGCGGTGTTGGTTTACAAATTGCTTTTGGTTTCGTACTTGCTTTCGTTTATATTCTTTTCTTTATGTTAAGCACCGGCATCGCTCAAAAAGGCGGTATACCTCCTATTGTAGCTGTTTGGCTTCCAAATATTGTTTTTTCCGGTATAGCAGTTTTATTGTATAATACTGTTCCGAGGTAGAATAACATATTAATTTTAGGATTTAAGGTTAAATTTTAAAGATAAAAAAAACAATCTTCACGAAGTAGGTCAACCGCAAGGGATTGTAGGGGCAATCCCTTGCGGCTGCCTTTATGGTAGTTGCGGGATTTTTTCTTTATAAATTTTAGTTCTAAATAATCATATTGCAAAATCAAAAACGTATATTTTTTTAAAATAATAAAAACTATTGATGATTTTAAAATGTTAATTAAAAAAAAATCAATTTCCATAAAGCCAACTTAGCATTTTAAACGTAATTTTATTATCTTTTCCAAATAGATGGAATAATTTTATAATGAAAGTTCAATTTTTTGCCTCTGTTGAAGTATTTAAAAATTTATGAAAGTTATTACATCAGAAACGCCAATATCCGTTTCTAAAAAATTTTCAATTTCTATAAAAAAATGAACTTGAAACAGTATCTTCAAAATACCACATTAAAGCTGCATGGCTGGCAATAATTTTTGATCCTCTGTTTGCTGTTACAGATTATATTAATATCCCTGCAAGTTGGAAACATTTATTAATCATAAGAATATGTGTTGCGATCATAACTGCTGTGGTGCTTATTTTTAGAAAAAAATATAAACTACCGTCTTATGTGGTGGTTTTAGTACCGTTCTTATTAATTGCCCTTCAAAATGCTTATACATTTAGTGTAATTGGTAACGATGTTATTTTAGGTCATAGTTTAAATTATATGGCTTTACTAATTGCAGGCGGAATGTTTATTTTATGGCGGTGGACTTACTCTGCCTCTGTTATATTTTTATCTGCCATCACAACTGCATTTTTTGTTACCGGTAATCATTCTATTGACATTGGTCAATTTTTTGTTAAAGGTGGTTTTCTATTAATAGCAGTAGGTATTTTTATGATAATTTTAATAAAAGCCAGATACGATTTAACTGTCAAGGAAATAAGAGCAAGGCTGGCTTTAAAAATCAGTAATGAGGAACTCGCAAAACAAAAATCCATTGTTGAATTAAAAAATAAAAAAATAACCGACAGCATAAATTATGCAAAAAGAATACAAGATTCAATTTTAGGTCATCAATCCCGAATTGATAGCTGGTTCACTAATGGATTTGTATTTTTTAAACCAAAAGATATTTTAAGTGGTGATTTTTATTGGTTTTATGAAAACCCTGAAACCAATATAAAAATAATTATTGTAGGTGATTGTACCGGCCACGGAATACCGGCGGCAATGATGACTGTAATGGGGAATTCTATTTTGAATGAAATTATAGTTCAACGAAAAGTATATGAGCCCGACGAAATTCTTTATGAATTAGATAAAAGGATTATCGAAAGTTTTAGTTCAAGAGAGGGAGATGAAAATCAAATTAATGACGGTATGGACGTTGCCATTTTAAGTTTCACAGAAAACCATGTTCAGTTTGCGGCTGCCAAAAACCCACTTTGTTTTGTAAAAAATAATGAATTAAGTGTTTTAAGCGGTTCAAAATTTCCCATAGGCAGTACACAGTATAAAAACGATAAAGTTTATGAAAAAGAAATTATAGAAATTAAAAAAGGAGATAAATTTTACATTTATTCAGATGGTTTTCAAGATCAGTTTGGAGGAATAACCAATCATAAATATTTAACAAAACGCTTTAAAAGATTTTTACATAATACCAGTAATTTATCGATGGCCGATCAAAAAATAGCATTGGAGAATG
>CBDFKQ010000020.1:0-56731 GCA_965248855.1 Spirosomataceae bacterium
GAAAAGTAAGGAGCATAAGAAGTATAAGTTTTATTCAAGGCACATTTGTAAATCTTTTAAGGCAAAGTATTTTATTTATTCTTCTTTATCTTATTTTTAAAAATCATTTAACTGTCGGCCAGTTGATGACCTTACAATTCTATTCATTCTTTGTTTTTGGCCCTTTACAGGAAATGGGAAACGTTATTCTTTCATATAGAGAAGCGGAAGCTTCATTAAATAATTTTAAAACAATACTTGATACTCCGGTTGAAGAAAGGCCTTTAAATCCTCAAAAAATAAATAATATTGAAACTTTGCAATTTAATAATGTAAGTTTTAAACATAAATCAAGTAGTAGTTATGCCTTAGAAAACATTTCATTTTCTGTAAAAAAAGGAGAAACCATTGCTTTTGTTGGTCCTTCGGGAGCAGGGAAAACTACACTTGTTAAATTATTAGTTGGTCTCTATCATCCTGAAAGCGGAAAAATACTTTATAACAGTATTGATTCTCTTGAACTGGATATAGAAAATATGCGAAGCCAAATCGGTTTTGTAACTCAGGATACACAATTGTTTTCGGGTACGATAAAAGAAAATTTGCTTTTTGTAAATCCTGCTGCTACTGATGATGAAATGATAGATGTATTAAACAAAGCAGCGTCTCAAAATTTACTTTTGCGTTCAGAAAATGGTTTAAATACAGTGATTGGTGAAGGGGGTATGAAAATTTCCGGAGGCGAAAAACAAAGATTATCTATTGCCAGGGCTTTGTTAAGAAAACCTAAATTAATTGTTTTTGATGAAGCAACATCCTCACTCGATTCCATCACTGAAGAAGAAATATCAAGTACCATTAAAGAAATAGCTTCTAATAAAGATCATATAATGGTAATGATTGCTCACAGGCTTTCTACTATACTCCATGCAGATAAAATTTATGTTTTAGAAAAAGGAAAGGTAGCCGAAACCGGTACTCACCAAAGCTTGCTAGAAGAAAAAGGCTTGTATTATGCCATGTGGAGGCAACAAATAGGAGAAAGATAAAATCTATTTTTATTATAATTTTATTATCTCTTATTTTTTTTGAAAAAATGAATTATAAAATTTAAAAACAAAAATCTTATTTTTGAAAAATTTTTTAATTTGTAATTTCTAATTTTAATTCATGCAACTTAATAATGACGTTTATCAAATTCAAAATTTAAACGTTTTGGAAATCTGTGAGGAATATGGCTCACCACTTTATGTATATGACGCTGATATTATTATCAGACAAATACAAAATTTTAAAAGTGCTTTTAGTGAAGTTCCTTTAAAAATAAAGTTTGCATGCAAGGCTCTTACCAATATATCTATTTTAAAGTTAATGAACCTGCACGGTATCGGAATCGATACAGTATCAGTTAATGAAGCACGCTTAGGCATATTAGCCGGTTTTGAAGGAAAAGAAATAAATTATACTCCAAACGGTGTTGCATTCGAAGAAATTATAGAAGCTGTTGAATTAGGAGTAAAAATAAATGTCGATAATATTCCTTCTCTCGAAAAATTTGGAAAAAAATATGGTAATTCGGTTTCGTGTGGTTTAAGGTTAAACCCACATGTTGTTGCAGGAGGAAATTCTAAAATACAAGTCGGTCATATTAATTCTAAATTTGGTATATCAGTTTCACAACTTTCGGAAGTACATGAGCTGATTAAAAAATATAATATAAAAGTTGCCGGTTTACACATTCATACCGGATCTGACATTTTAGAAGCGGAAGCATTTATTACAGGTGCTTCGGTAGTTTTTGGTGTGGCAAAAGAATTTAAAGACCTTGCATATATTGATTTTGGAGGAGGCTTTAAAATTGCCTATAAAGAAGGTGATAAAACTACCAATATACCTGATTTAGGAAAAAAATTATCTTCAGCTTTTAAAGAATTTTGTAAAGAGTACGGTAAAGAACTTGAACTTTGGTTTGAGCCGGGTAAATATTTAGTAAGTGAGTGTGGATATTTATTTGTAAAAACGAACGTAGTAAAACAAACTCCTAATCTTACATTTTTGCAGGTTAACTCGGGTTTAAACCATTTAATAAGACCCATGATGTATGATGCCTATCACGATATTATAAATATTTCTAACCCAAATGGAAAAAAGGAAACGTATAATGTGGTGGGATATATATGTGAAAATGATACTTTTGGCAACAATCGTTTGCTAAATGAAGTAAAAGAAGGTGATACATTGGTTTTAAAAAATGCAGGAGCATATTCTTTTTCAATGAGCTCCCAATACAATGCCCGCGTACGCCCGGCAGAAGTATTAATTTATAATGGGAAAGCAATTTTAATTAGAGAAAGAGAGACATTGGATGACATTTTAAAAAACCAAATATTAGTAGAACTGTAATTCATTCCTAAATAAAATAATTGATATCTGATTGAGATAATAATTTTAAAGCATGGGGCCTTTTATAGAAAAAGTAAAAACGTTTGTTAATGAAAAGTTGCCTTTTCTCAAAACCGGTCAGGAGTTAATTGTAAATTATTGGAATAAATACCAATTATATCTTCGTAACAGACCACCATTATCACGCATTGAAAAATTGTGGAAATATTCCGGTATTGTTCTTTTAAGTATTTTTATTTATTTCTTTTGTGTCGATATAAATTTTTTATGGCTTTTTGGTTCAAGCCCCGGCCTTGATAAATTGCAAAACCCACAAACTGAACTTGCATCAGATCTATATACTATTGATGGAGTTTTATTGGGAAAATATTATCGTGAAAATCGCTCACCTGTTGCTTATAATAAACTTTCACCCAATATAATTAAAGCATTAATTGCTACTGAAGATGTTCGATTTTATAAACACTCAGGAATAGATCTTAAAGGAATGTTTGCAGCAGCAGTAGATTTATTAAAAGGCGATGGAAGAGGGGCAAGCACTATTACCCAACAATTAGCAAAAAATCTTTATAAAACCAGACAAAAAAATTCAGAAGGTTTGCTTCATTACATTCCTTTAATAAAAACATTAGTAATAAAAACAAAGGAATGGATTACTGCTATAAAGCTTGAACGCGTTTATACTAAAGAAGAAATTATTACACTGTATTTGAATACAGTTACATTTGGAAGTAATACATTTGGAATAAAAACAGCAGCCAGGGCTTTTTTTAATACTTCTCCTGATAGTTTAAATATGCAACAATCAGCTTTGCTGGTTGGCATGCTCAAAGCACCTACACAATACAGCCCTATTTTAAATCCAAAAAGTGCGTTAAAGCGTCGTAATGTTGTTTTTTCGCAATTAGCGCGATATAAAATAATAACTAAAAAAGCCCGGGATTCCTTAAACATTCTACCAATAAAACTTGATTATCATGTGCAGGCGCATTTAGATGGCGCTAATAATTATTTTAGCAGCGCAATTAATAAATTTTTAGATGATTGGAGTGAAGAAACAGGTAATGATATATATACCGGAGGATATAAAATATATACTACAATCGATTCCAGAATGCAAAAATATGCCGAACAGGCAGTTGCGGAACAAGTAAAATTTCAACAAATATTATTCGACAGCCAATGGGGAAAGCAATATCCTTGGGTTGATAAAAATGGTGTTGAACCGGTTGGTTTTATTGAAGGCATTGCTCATCGAACCGATTATTACAAGTTTCTCAAACAGAAATATAAAAACCATCCGGATTCAGCCGAAATTTTATTGAATACACCTCATAAAATAAAAGTTTTTTCCTGGTCGGGAGATAAGGAGTTAATGATGAACGTTATGGATTCGATTAGATATCATAAACGTTTTTTACATGCCGGAATGATGACAATGGATCCTTATACCGGACAAATTAAAGCGTGGGTAGGTGGTATTGATTATAATTATTTTAAATATGATCATGTTAAACAAGCCAAAAGGCAACCGGGCTCTACTTTTAAACCATTTGTTTATACAGCAGCTATTGATAATGGATGGACACCTTGCGATGAGATTGAAGACAAGATGGTTACGTTCAGATACGAAGAAAATGGTGAAAAAAAAGAATGGACACCAAAAAATGCTGATTGGGTTTACTCGGGTCGTATGATGACTTTACGCCATGCTATTGGCCGATCAATTAATACTGTTACTGCACAATTGACTGATAAAATTGGAGCCCAAACAGTTGCGGATTATGCACATAAAATGGGAATTACAAGCGAAATTAAACCTGTTCCTTCAGTAGGTCTTGGCTCAAGCGATGCAAGTGTTTTTGAAATGGTTGGCGCTTATAGTACATTTTTAAATCAAGGTATCTGGACAGAACCTCAATTTATAACCCGAATTGAAGATAGATATGGGAATGTAGTTGAACAGTTTTCTCCCAAACAACGTCGCGTTATAAATCCGGAAACTGCATGGCTTATGTTATACATGCTTAAAGGTGGAATAGAAGAACCATTAGGTACTTCACAAAATTTATGGAGTTTTGAAGTGTTTGGAAATGGAAATGAATTTGCAGCAAAAACCGGAACTTCAACCAATCAGGCTGATGCATGGTTTATGGGAATTACTAAAGATTTAGTAAGTGGTGTGTGGTTTGGTGGTGATGACCCAAGAGTTCATTTTAGAACCATGTTAGGCGAAGGTTCAAGAACTGCATTACCAATATATGGAACCTTTATGGAAAAAGTTTATAAAGATGAATCACTTGGTGTTACAAAAGGACCTTTACCGAAAGCCCCGGCATACGTAAAGAAAAAATATTATTGCCCAACTCTTTGGCGACCAAGCAGGATAGATTCAGCAGCTTCGGATAGTGGAGGGATAGTGATTCCAAATATGAATGATATAAAAGATTCAATTGGAGTTGGCGGATAAATATATGAATCATAAGTATTTTAAAATTTCTATGACTTACTGAAAAAAATTAATTTTGTTTTTGCATTTTTACCGGAAATATTTTTTGATTTTAAATAATATTTCCGGTAAAACAAAAAATGGCATCAATTTAGCTTACCGACAAGCTATTAATATTTAGAACCTTAAATTCCTTAATAATGGAAAAGAAAATTGTAAAAGTAGGTAATATCGAATGTGGTGCTGATCCATTATTCCTCATTTCCGGTCCTTGTGTGATTGAAGATGAAAAGACAATGATGACCACTGCCGAATATTTAAAAAAGATAACAGAAAAATTAAATATACCCCTTGTTTTTAAATCATCATTTCAAAAAGACAATCGCAGCACATTATCTTATTATAAAGGACCGGGATTAGATGAAGGATTAAAAATCTTAGAAAGAATTAAAAAAGATTTTGGTTTTCCTATTTTATCTGATGTTCATTACCCATCTCAGGTTAAGGCCGCGGCAGAAGTTTTAGATATTATTCAAATACCCGCATATTTATGTATGCAAACTGATTTAGTTGTTGCATGTGCAAAAAGTAATAGAGTTATAAACATAAAACACGGTCAGTTTTTAGCACCGGATAATATGAAGAATCCTGCGCAAAAGGCGGTAGAATCCGGTAATGATCAAATTATTTTAACTGAAAGAGGTTTTACATTTGGTTATAATGATTTAGTAGTTGATCCTCGTGCATTTTATTTTCTAAATCAAACCGGTTACCCGGTAGTTTTTGATATTACACATTCCATTCGTAAATATGGTATACCAAGTGCTGATCCAAAAGGTGGCAACAGGGCTGTGATGCCAACTATAGCTCGTGCCGGTGTAGCTGCAGGAGTTGACGGTGTATTTATTGAAACACATCCTGATCCTTCAAAAGCACTTTGCGATGCAGCAAGCCAATTATGTGTTTATGATTTGGAAGAATTTATCAAACCATTGATTGATTTACATGAAGTAGAGTTAAGATACAGAAAAACTGCAGTTTTGAATTAATTATTTCAAGAATAAAATATTAGAGAATACATAAAAAAAATATTTTAAACAGTACACACACCAATAAAACATGGAATTATATTTAGATTCAGTAGATTTTAAAGAAATTGAAGAAGCATTTCAATTAGGAATTTTAGCAGGAGTAACTACAACTCCAACTTTTATGCACCGCCATGGAATAAAAGATATTGATGGAGCTATTGTGAAATTATCTAAAATGGTACCTGTTTTACAAATCGAAGCTTTGGGAGATACTGCAGCAGATATGGTAAAAGAAGCTTATCGCCAACTTGACCTGGGCTTGGATAAAACCAAAACAGTGTTTAAAATGCCTGTTTCAATGGAGGCACTTAAGGCTTGTAAAATAATGCGAGATGATAATTTATTGGTAAATATCCATCTTGTTTATTCTCTTCAACAAGCCTATATGGCTATGCTTGCCGGAGCAACTTATGTATGCCCATTAGTTGGGCGTTTGCAAGACGAAGGACATGATGCCTTAGGCCTTGTTGAACAATGTATTGAAACAGTAGAGTATTATGGTTTTGACACAAAAATAATGTTCTCCTCTGTTAGGCATGCTGAACATGTTAAAAACGCATTAAACCTTGGCGTGCATACAATTACAGTTCCTTGGGGAGTAATGAAAAAATTAACTGATAATAATTTTACAAAAGTTGGCACACAACAATTTGTAGAACATACAAGGTTAATGACAGTTAAAGTTGGAGAAGTTATTAATAAAATCAATCCTGTGGTTCAAATAGAGCATACAGTTTTAGATGCAATAGTTAAAATGTCAGAATCCGGTGCAGGGGCAGTTTCAATTGTTGATGGTACACAAAAGTTAGTTGGGATATTTACAGATGGTGATTTAAGAAGGTTGTTACAAAGTGATGGTAAAGATGCCATGCAGAAAAAACTTTCTGATTTTGAATTAAAAGTTCCGGTACATGTTACTCCTGATACTTTATTGTATGATGCTGTAGAATTAATTAAAAAATATAAAATAGATAATCTTGTTGTGCTTGAAAACGACAAACCAATAGGAATGCTTGATGTTCAGGATTTAGTTTAATTGACTAAGATTTTTTCCCCTCATCATTAATGAGGGGATTTTTTTTATCTAATTTTTAAACAATGGATTATAAAAGCATAGAAGGTGATTTTATTGATATAGGTGCTGAGTTTTTGATTCCTGTTATAGATTTAAGTGAAAAATTAAAAAAAGTAAAAGCGTTTTTATTTGATTGGGATGGAGTATTTAATAATGGATCTAAAGGAGTTGGCGCAACAAGTTTATTTACCGAACCGGATTCAATGGGTACTAATTTATTAAGATTAGGTTTTTGGCTGAAAGATAATCATTCACAACCTTTTATCGGAATTATTACAGCACTTAACAACGAATCAGCATCACAACTTGCAGAAAGGGAACATTTTAATGCTGCTTTTTTTAACTTTAAAAATAAAATTCAAGCTTTTGATTTTGTTTGTCAGAAATATAATTTAAAACCTGAAGAAATAGCTTTTGTTTTTGATGATGTATTAGATCTTTCAGTGGCGAAAGTTTGCGGAGTAAGAATACTAATACGCAGGAAGGCAAGCCCTTTAATGGTTAATTATATAAAACAAAATAAACTTGCAGATTATATAACCGGAAATTCCGGAAATGAATTTGGTGTTAGAGAAGCTTGCGAAATGATGTTGGGTTTAACAGATGTGTTTGATGATTCATTAGATAAAAGAATAGCTTTTGATGATTTTTATCAAAAATATTGGGAAGAAAGAAATAAAATGAAATTAGAAAAGTACTTTTGGAAAGATGATAAAATTCTAATCGATTTACATTAAATATTTTAATATGGTAGCTGTATTAACTAATTCGGAAATTGATGCATTTATTTATTCGCAGGTAATAGGCAGGATTGGATGCTATGCTGATGGAAGAGTATATGTTACTCCAATCACATACGCATTTGATGGTGAATACATTTATGGTTATACCAGAGTAGGGAAGAAAATAAAAATGATGCGCGAAAATCCGCAAGTGTGTTTTGAAATTGACCTGATGTACAATATGTTTAATTGGAAAAGTGTAATTATAGAAGGTATTTACGAAGAATTAACATTAGAAAATAGGGGTGCAGCCTTAGAGAGCTTAACTAACAGAATTATGCCTTTTTTGCAAATTGATACCAATCATCCTAAAATTTATGCAACTGATACTATCGCCTATAGAATCAAAATTATAAAAAAGACAGGAAGGTCCAGTAAAAAATGAGTTTTATTTAACATTAGTAAAAAAATAATTTGTAAATCTTTCATTATTTAAATAATAAATTCTGTTTTTTTTCTCCCCATAGATGCCTCTTATTTTTAAGTTTAATTAGTTTTTATAAGCCTTGTTTACAGAGCTTTCTGCTATATCTTTTTTTTTACGCCAAACATATAAACTTCAATTTATAGTTTATTAATAATTTGAATATATTTGTTTTTTGCAAATTTTTTTATTCATGGAAATAATTTCTCTTGAAGATTTTTATAAGGAAAAATCTTTACTTTTTCCTGATGGGATCAGTAACGAAATAGGTCATTTTAATGTATTTAAGGTTGATGAGATTATTGCTCAACAAAAAATAAAACCTTTTATGCCCTACAATAGAAGGAATTATTATAAAATAAGCATGATAAGCGGTAAAAATAAAGCTGAATATGCTGACAAGGTAATTGACATTGAAAAAAACGCCTTATTATATGCAACGCCCAAAATTCCTTATCACTGGTTACCGCAAGATGATAATCAACATGGGTATTTTTGCATATTTACTTATGATTTTTTTACTAAAAATAAAAGTGGAATTGTATTGGATGATTTGCCAATTTTTAATCCAAGTGGATACCCTATTTTTCAACTTTCGGATATTGAAACAGAATTTATCAATTCTGTTTTCAATAAAATGTTTACAGAATTATCTTCAAATTATGCTTACAAGTATGATTTGTTGCGTAATTATGTATTAGAGTTAATTCATTTCGGTCAAAAACTACAACCTGCTTCAGCAGTTCATCCCAGTCATAATGCATCAACTCGCGTCTCTTCTTTATTTATTGAATTACTTGAAAGGCAATTCCCAATAGAGCCACCTCATCAAAAACTTGGTTTGCGAACGGCAAAAGATTATGCTGATCGTTTGTCAATCCATGTAAATCATCTTAATAAAGTTTTAAAGGAAAATGTAGGAAAAACCACCACTGATTTAATAAGTGCCAGAATAGTAAAAGAATCAAAAATTCTGCTTAAGCAAACAGATTGGAATATTTCTGAAATTTCCAATTCACTTGGTTTTGAAGAAGTTGCGCATTTTTCAAATTTTTTCAAAAAACAAACATCACTTACTCCGCTATCTTTCAGACAAGTTATATAAAATTTGATTGTTGCAAACAACGGATTGAATTTTACAAACTGATAAATATTTATTTGTTACAACTTTGTATTATAAAACTAAACAATAACAAACATGAAATTATCTAATAACAAAATTTTAATAACCGGTGGTGCCAGTGGGATCGGCCTTGGGTTAACCGAAAGGTTTATCAATGAAAATAATACTGTAATAATTTGTGGAAGAAGGGAATCAGTTTTAAAAGAAGTAAAAGACAAATATCCATCAGTAATTACTAAAGTATGCGATTTATCAGTTGAGACAGAGCGAATAGAACTATATGATTGGGTTTCTAAAAATCACAACGATTTAAATGTGCTTATCAATAATGCAGGCATTCAACAATGGATGAACATTACGGATTCAGATTTTTATCAACGTGCAAAAGATGAAATTACAACTAATATAGAAGCGCCACTTCATTTGACTTCGCTTTTTATTAATTTAAAATCTTTAAATACTATTATGAATGTAACCTCGGGACTATCTTTTTCTCCTTTTGCAAAAGTGGCGGTTTACTCAGCTACTAAGGCATTTTTTCACTCTTTTACCCTATCACTTCAATATTTATTAAAATCAAAAAATATTGAAGTGATAGAAATCATTCCCCCTGCCTTAAAAACAGATCTCGGTGGTATTGGTTTGCACGATGCTGCCCCTTTGGTAAGTGATTTTATAGAATCAATATTTGAGCAGTTGAAAGAAGGAAAAACTGAATTAACATTTGGCACAAGTGAAGCCAGAGCTAAAGCCGGTCAGGAAGAATTAAAAAATTGGTTTAATCAAATGAACCCAAGCTAAGAAACCAAACATATTATTCTCAAAAGGCAGGCAATGAGATTTTAATCCTGCCTTTGAGATAATTATATGAATTCCAAATTATTTTCCTGTTAAAAAGGCATGGTCTTTCACCACTATTTCTAAAAAAGAAATGGGGGATAAATGGCTGTCAACTTGTAAAATATTTTTTATTTTATCGGATAATTTATGAAGTAAAAGGTCACTTTCGAAATTATTATTTTTCATATAAATACCCACAACTTCCCTTATAAGCTCTATATCTTTATCGGAAAGAGAAGAGGCATTTAAATAGAAAGGAATATAATCGTCACCCACAATAGGTAAAATAGTATCTTCAATATTTACTTTTCTTTCTAAGCTTACCACAGTTGTACCTGCTGCTAAATCACCCAATCTTTGCCCTTTCCCATTTGCTGAAATAGTAATTATAGCTATCCCGTACGCAAATGGCAAAGAATCAATGGGCCTGAGTATCCATCTTAAAAAATAATTACCAATAGTTGGTTCAGATCCATCCAAACGGGTTACTTTTATTTTCCTTGCTTTTTTTCCCAGGCTTTGACCATTTAAAAGTATTTCACTCAGAAGGTGATAAAATGCGTAAGGTATGGATGCAATCAAATAAAATAGAGTACTATTAATATTCAACCTGGAATAAAAATAAATAATTGCAATAATGTATGCTATTAAAACAAGTAAATCAATAATACCGGCCAATATCCTGTCGCCAAGGCTTGCTGTTTCGAATTCTATAAATACATTTTGACTGGTTTGAATACGAACCTTAGGCATAAATGAGATTTGTGAAGCGTAATATTAATTTCTTTTGCTAAAAATAAGAATCAGGATTCAATTTGAGAAATAACTTATTGACTTAATCTAAAAAATTTTCAAATTGCGAATCTTAAAACTTATAAAAAATGAATTTAAAAGATATTTGCTTACAAACCATACAACTGACCAAAGAAGTAGGAATTTTTATTCGTAATGAGGCTGCCATTTTTGATTCTACTAAAATAGAATACAAAGGCCACAATAATAATTTAGTGTCGTATGTAGATAAAGAAGCTGAAAAATTATTGGTTACTCGCCTTTCTGAAATTTTACCCGAAGCAGGATTTATAACTGAAGAAAACACGATAAATAAACCATCCGAAAATCTTAATTGGGTAATCGACCCTTTAGATGGAACAACAAATTTTATGCATGGTTTGCCTGTTTTTGCTATTAGCATTGGTTTGGCAACAAAAGATCAGGTAATTATTGGTGTTGTTTACGATATAAGCAGAGATGAATGTTTTTATGCATGGAAAGATGGGGGTGCTTTTTGTAATGGTGAAAAAATAAAAACCTCTAAAATAATATCATTAAAAGATAGTTTAATGTCAACCGGATTTCCATATTATGATTTTGAAAAATCATCTCAATATTTGGATATTTTTAATGAATTAATGCGCAAAACACATGGTTTACGCAGAATGGGTTCTGCTGCTATTGATATTGCTTATTTGGCTGCAGGTAGGTTTGATGGTTTTTTTGAGTATAATTTAAACTCATGGGATGTTGCAGGCGGAATTTGTTTGGTTCAAGAAGCAGGAGGTACTGTTTCTGATTTTTATGGAGGTCAGGATTGTGTTTTTGGAAGATCATTAATAGCAGGCTGCAACCAGGCACTTCATACCGAATTATTTGAAATTGTTAAAAAACATTGGGAGAAATAGATCCTTATTGGATTAAAAAAATAATCTGAATTTAAATAATTTAATGTTGGGTATATTTTGCGCTTCACTGCGGCCTATCGGTATATTAATAAAAAACAATCCGGATATGTAGTGCATTTTAACTTTAATTGAAAAAATGTAATTTCCCTGCCGAATCGATGGAATTTTTAAATAATAGTAATTTAATGCAAAAATTAAAGTTATTCTCTTTAATTTACTTAATCACCTCAGTATTTACTTTTGGTCAAAGTAAAAGGTCTTCTATTCATTTATTGTTAGGTAATCCCTGCAACAAAACGCAAATAAATTCTAATAATAATTTTTTAATTATTAAAGAACAATATGCATTATCCTATAATAAATCTAAAAATATACCTAATTGGGTAAGCTGGCATGTGGATATAAATGATTTTGGTAAAATCAAACGAACAAATTCTTTTCGCCCTAATTCAAAATTACCTATAGGCTGGTACAAGGTTCGCCCAAACGATTATACCGGCACCGAATTTGATAAAGGACATTTATGCCCTTCTGCTGACAGAACTAATATTGAAAAAAATAATTCTGCCACTTTTTTAATGACAAACATAATACCTCAGGCTCCTCATAACAATAGAGGTGTTTGGAAAGAATTTGAAGAATATTGCAGAAGAGTGGTTAAAAGAGACAACGAATTATATATTATTGCCGGTGGGTATGGAATTGGCGGGACAGGCACAAAAGGTAAATCAAAAAAAATCAGAAATAACATTGTGGTTCCAAAGCAAACATGGAAAGTTATTATTATTTTACCTTATGGTGAAGATGATTTAAAAAGGATAGATGGTAATACACGCATTATTGCAATTGATGTTCCAAATTCGGAAAGCGTAGAAGGGAAAAACTGGAGGGAATATAAAATTACGCTTGCAGAACTGGAAAAAAGAACCGGTTATAATTTTTATGAAAATATATCGCCAAATGTAAAAAAAATATTATTAACAAAAATAGATAAAAGATAAAGATTATGAATTTATCAATATCGATATATTCATAAATCTTTTAAAAAATAATGTGTTTAAATATAAAATTATTTTAAAATATTTCTGGCGATTACAAGTTTTTGAATTTCGGAAGTACCTTCACCAATGGTGCAAAGCTTGGCATCTCTGTAAAATTTTTCTACAGGAAAATCTTTAATGTACCCATATCCGCCGAAAATCTGAACCGCTTCATTGGCAACTTTTACTGCCACTTCAGAAGCGAAATATTTTGCCATTGCGGCAGTAGTCGTTACAAATTCTCCGTTTTGTTTTAAATCGCCTGCTTTAAAGGTTAAAAGTTTAGCTGCTTCAATTTCTGTTGCCATGTCGGCCAGTTTAAATGAAATAGCCTGAAAATTTGAAATAGCCT
Source organism: Spirosomataceae bacterium (assembly GCA_965248855.1). Classification (GTDB taxonomy): domain Bacteria; phylum Bacteroidota; class Bacteroidia; order Cytophagales; family 172606-1; genus CBDFKQ01. The sequence continues at coordinate 13,241 of CBDFKQ010000020.1, forward strand.
GGTTAAATTGATGTCGCTCTTTTGCGTATTGTAATGCAGCTTCGTAAGCCCCTTCTGCAATTCCTATACTTAAGGCGGCAATAGATATCCTGCCACCATCTAAAATTTTTAATGCCTGTACAAAACCATCTCCAACATTTCCAATCATTTGTGATTGATGAATTCGGCAATCCTGAAAAATTAATTCGGTAGTTTCCGATGCCCTCATACCTAATTTATCTTCCTTTTTACCTGAAGTAAAACCGTTTGTATCTTTTTCTATTATAAATGTTGTTGAATTATGAGGTTGGTTTGGCTCGCCGGTGCGTGTTACAACAACTGCAACATTACCTGATTTGCCATGTGTAATAAAGTTTTTAGAACCATTAATTATCCAATACTCTCCGTCTTTAACAGCAATGGTTTTCATATTTCCGGCATCTGATCCCGTGTTAGGTTCTGTTAATCCCCAGGCACCAATCCATTGGCCGCTTGCCAGCAATGGTAAATACTTTTTCTTTTGATCTTCATTACCAAATGTTAAAATATGGTTTGTACACAAAGAGTTATGTGCAGCTAATGAAAGGCCAATGCCACCATCTATTTTAGAAATTTCAATAATTGCTGTGATGTATTCATAATAACCTAAACCCGAACCTCCATACCCCTCTGGCACTAATATTCCCATTAAGCCCAAATCGCCTAACTTATGAAATAAATCTATTGGGAATTCTTGATCTTCATCCCATTTCCTTGAATTTGGTTGAATAAATTTTTCTGCAAAATCTTTTACTGACTTTGCGATCATACTCTGGTTTTCCTTAGTTTGCAATAGCATGGTTATTTTTTATAATAATTATTCTATAAATACTAAACTGTCGTAAATTAAAATTTTAATATACAAATAAAAATGATTCCGCATTCGATTATTATTCAAATTTTTATTATTAAAGTTTTATTAATTTGATTTAGTAGTATTATTTAATAGATTTTTAATTTCCTGATAAGCGTATATCTTTGCGAATTATTTTTCAATCGAAGTAAGTTTAAAATTTACATATTTATTTTTATGACTATAGAGCAATTGAAAGATATAAGGGATCGCGTTAACGCCCTGAGGAGGTATCTTTGACTACGATAATAAAATAGTTGAAATTAAAGGAATTGAAGATAAAACAGTGGCTTCTGACTTTTGGGATAACCCAAAAGATGCGGAGAAAGTGCTGAGAGAAGTAAGAAACATTAAAATTTGGACCAATGCATATAAAGAAGTTTCAACTTCGATGGAAGATTTGGAAACGCTTTATGAGTTTTATTTAAGTGGCGATGTTGATATTACAGAGATGGACGCTGCATTTAATAAAACAGCTACCTTGGTTGAGGATCTTGAATTTAAGAAAATGTTGAGCGCTGAAGAAGATCAGTTAAGCGCAATGATTGAAATTAATCCCGGGGCAGGTGGAACAGAAAGCCAGGATTGGGCGGAGATGTTGATGAGAATGTACATTATGTGGGGAGAGAAAAATGGATTTAAAGTTCGCGAAATTGATTATCAGGCAGGTGATGGTGCAGGTATAAAATCCGCAACGTTAGAGATTGAAGGTGAATTTGCATATGGTTATTTAAAATCAGAAATTGGGGTTCACAGGTTGGTTCGTGTTTCTCCATTTGATTCAAATGGAAGGCGACATACTTCATTCGCTTCTATTTATGCTTATCCCATTGTTGATGATTCCATAGTAATTGATCTTAAAGATTCGGATGTAATAATGGAAACCTCAAGGAGTGGAGGAGCGGGAGGACAAAATGTAAATAAAGTTGAAACAAAAGTTCAATTAACACATAAAGCAACGGGTTTAGTAGTAGTTTGTCAGGAAGAACGTTCACAATTAATGAATAGGGAGAAGGCTATGCAAATGCTGAAATCAAAACTTTATCAAATTGAAATGGACAAAAGAAATGTTGCCAAAGCGGAGGTAGAAAGTTCTAAAAAGAGAATTGACTTTGGTTCTCAAATTCGAAACTACGTTATGCATCCATATAAACTTGTAAAAGATGTAAGAACGGGTGTAGAAACTTCTGATGTTCAAAGCGTAATGGATGGTAATTTAGATGATTTTATCAAAGCATTTTTGATGGATCAGTAATAGAAGGTTTAGATAATAAACGGTTTCTTTTAATTTTAATAACTCAACTACATAGTGACTATAAGTCATTCTTCCCAAATTATTAAAATATATAAATTTCTTTTAATATCATTTTATATATGGTTATTATTAGAAGGAATATTTCGTAAATGGCTCTTAAATGCATTGTCTACCCCTCTTTTTTTTATAAAGTATATTTTAATAATTGGGGTTTCGGTAATTTTTATATTAAATAAAGAAAAAATAAATACAAAAATATTTACTTATTGGCCCATATTATGTTTCTATATACTATTTGGTTTATTTGAAATACTAATTACATCAATAAATTTTTCTTTTATTGTTGGTATAATAGGCTTTGTGGTTCATTTTAGTAATATTATAATTCCGTTTGTAATGGTAAAACTAATTACTGACAGAACTAAACTTTTAAAAGTAATTAATTGGATACTTTGGATTTCAATTCCAATATGTATTTTAGGAATTATTCAGTATAATCTTCCTTATGACCATGTTTTAAATAAGTATGTAACTGAAGGAGGTGCTGAAGCTGACATCGCTTTGGTAGGTGATAGCGTAAGAATAACTTCTGTTTTTTCATTTATTAGCCCATTTGGAACTTTTATAAACCTTGCATTAATGTTAATGCTTTTTTTAATAAGCGCAATAAAGCTTAGAAATCGCATTATTGTTAATTCGGGTATCTATTTTTTACTGATAATGAATGCTTTAATGACAGGCTCCAGGTCTTTGGTTGGAATAGCTATTTTAGAAACATTGGCTCTTACAGTGTTGTTTAATAAATTTTCAATAAAAAAAATAATTTATAAGCTTTCAATGGGTTTTATAATTTCATTTTTTGCTTTTATACTACTCAAACAGTTTAATATTGGCTCTAAGGCTTTAGAAAATTTTATTGCCAGAGTTGAATTAAACAATGATATTGAAGGAAGAATTTATGATACTACAGATCCTTTTAAATATTTGGATATTTCCGGTGCCTTTGGCTTTGGAATAGGTTCTACTTATCAGGGTGCAGCGGGTTTAAGTAAAGGTGGTTCGTTAGTAATACCGGTTTATTATGAAGAAGAGCCTGAAAGAATGTTATTAGAATTAGGATTGATAGGAACTTTGATTTCATATTTAATCAAATTTTACATTCTATATTATGCTTTTCAAATTTATAAATTTCAAAATGATGATTTTTGGAAAAAACTTTCGGCAATTCCTTTAATATATATGATAGTTGTGGTATTAGGGTTTTTCCCTATAATATTTAATTGGCTTGAAGGAATAGCATATTGGTCTTTAATAGGATTATCTGCATGCATTAAACACATTTCAAATAATGAGAAATTTACTCAAAGTATTAGTACTACATCCTCAAATTCAATATAGTCACCGATTGGCCTTTGCCTTACAAAAGAAAAAGTATCTTATAAAATTTATCACTTCGTTTTGGTATAAGTTGAATAAAAATAAATTTTTATATAGTTTTATTTTTAAAATAAATTCAGGGTTTAAAAAAATTCTTGAAAAGCGATATTTTAACCTTATCGACGAGAAACTGGTTCAAACTTTTCCTTATTTTGAAATATACCGCCAAATCTATTCAAGGATCTTAAAAAAACAATCACTCCATATTTTGGCGTATACAGATTCCATGTTTGATAATTATGCTTCCAACCAAATAAAAAAAATTGATCCGGATATTGTTATTGCATTTGAAACAGCGGCTTTCAAGAGTTTTAAAATAGCGAAAAATTTAAAAAAGGTAACTATTTTAGATTTAGCTCAAATTCATTATAATGAAATAAAGAATTTAAGGGACGGGTATGTATATTTCAAAGAATCAATAATAGATGATGATTTATTTGAAAAGGTTAATAAAAAGAAACAAGACGAAATTAATTTAACAGATTATTTTTTTTGTGTTTCAGATTATGCAAAACAATCATTAATTAATAATGGCATTAGTGAAAACAAGATATATGTTAATGAAATGGGGTTTGATACAAGTAAATTTTTACCAAAAAGTTTATACAAACAAACAAAACCATTTAACATACTTTTTACAGGCACTATAACCAGAAGGAAGGGCATTCATTTAATACTAGAAGCTTTCAAACAATTAAACCTTTTAGATTGTAATTTAACAATAATTGGTCCGATGGGGGATGCAGAAGATCTTATTAAGATTGAAAATCCTTATTTTAAATACATACCTTTTTTAAGTCATGATGAATTAGTCAATTATTATCAGAATGCAGATATTTTTGTTTTCCCATCCTTTCTGGATAGTTTCGCAATGGTAGTATTAGAGGCTATGGCGTGTGGAACGCCTGTTATAGTTTCGGAAAATACAGGTTCTAAATGTGCAGTGAGTCAGGGCGGGGGGTTTGTTATACCTGTTAACGATGTGGATGCAATAAAAGAAAAAATTTTATTTTTTTATAATGATAGGCAGCAGTTGGAAATTTATGGAAATCATGCAGCTGAAATTGCACAACAATACACTTGGGAAAAGTATTATGAAAAAATTGAGTATTCAATAAAAGATATTGCAATTAAAGAAAATCTGGACGTAGTTTTATAAATTAAGAAGGCTGCTCTCGCAACCTTCTTAATTTATAAAAAAATTTAAAATTATAAATTCTTTTTCTTCAATTGCTCAACAGCAAATGCAGCAGCACGAGCAGTTAAAGCCATATATGTTAATGATGGATTAACGCATGATGCGGATGTCATTGCAGCACCATCAGTAACAAATACGTTTTCACAACCCCAAACCTGATTGTTTTTATTTAAAACGGATGTTTTAGAATCACGCCCCATGCGTGCTGTGCCCATTTCATGAATTCCAATCCCAAGGTTCGCCCTTTCATCATTGTAAGGAGTTACATTTTTTAAACCTGCTGCCTCCAGCATTTCAGCAGCATCATTCATCATATCTTTGCGCATCTTTTTTTCATTTTCACCATAAGCCGCATCAAAAACGACGATTGGTAGTCCCCATTTATCCTTTTTATCTGATAGATACATTTTGTTATTATGGTTTGGTAAAACTTCTCCAAAGCCGCCAATTCCAAAACCCCACTTGCCCGGCGTAGTTAACTCTTCTTTAAATGCCTCACCAAAACCCGGAACACTATTTCCTCTTGCCCATCCGCCTCTGCTGGCACCACCCTGATAACCAAAGCCGCGAATATAATCACGTTTATCACCTCCCCAATTCCTATAGCGAGGTACATATATACCATTTGCCCTTCTACCATAATAGTATTTATCTTCCATCCCCTGAAACTCTCCGTTGGCACCTACTGCTAAATGATGATCCATAATATTATGCCCAAGTTCACCGCTGTCGTTACCCAAACCATTTGGAAACCTTGATGATTTTGAATTCAGCATTATTGAAGTAGTTGCTATTGCAGATGCATTAACAAAAATAATTTTCGAGTAATATTCTTTTACCTCCTTTGTATTTTGATTAATAGTTCTTACACCGGCTGCCTTGCCTTTTTTCTCATCATAAATAATTTCAGAAACTATGGTATCCGGCAACAAAGTTAACTTACCTGTTTTCATGGCAGCAGGTAGCGTAGCAGATTGAGTGCTGAAATAGGCTCCAAAAGGACAACCACGCATACACATATTACGGTACTGGCAGGAAGCCCTTCCTAAATCCGTATGTAATTGTGAAGGTTGAGTAAGATGAGCAACACGGCCAATAACTATGTTTCGCCCTTTAAAGTTTTTTTCTACTCTTCCTTTTATTTCCTTTTCAACACAATTCATTTCCATTGGTGGTAAAAACTTTCCATCAGGAAGAACAGATAATTTCTCTATTGAGCCACTTATCCCGGCAAATTTCTCAACATGATCATACCACGGTGCCAAGTCACTATACCGAATTGGCCAATCAACGGCAATTCCATCTTTTAAGTTTGCTTCAAAGTCTGCCTCATTTAAGCGATAACTTTGGCGACCCCACATTAATGAACGACCCCCAACATGATAACCCCTTATCCAATCAAATGGCCTGTCTTCTAAATACGGATTTTCTTTATCATTCTCAAAATGATGTCTCCACTCTTCATTTGCTGTATATCCTGTACGAACATTCGCCCAATATTCTTCTTTGGCCATTACAGTTAACCTGCCGCGATGTGGAAAATCCCATGGATTTTTCATTGCAGTTTCATAACCTGTTATATGCTGAATATCTCTTCCTCTTTCTAACATTAAAACCCTTAACCCTCTTTCTGTAAGTTCTTTAGAAGCCCAGCCTCCACTTATCCCCGAGCCCACCACAATAGCATCAAATGTATTTGCTTCTTTAGCTTTTAAATTTAAATTCATGATATTTTTTATTTTGGATGATAATATTCAAATCAATTAATATGAAATCAATTTTTATTGCAATGCCCAAGCTTTTTGTCCTTTAATTAAAGGAACGCAACCATTATATCTCCCCGGGATAGGTAAATACTCTAAGGCTTGAGTTGCACCGATTTCAGAAGTAAAATAACCTAACACGGTTAAATCTTTTAACATGAAATAGGGATGGGGTAAATCCATATGGTCATTTATCGCAATTATCTTTTCTTTGTTGGAAGTTTCAACAAGTTTTTCTGCCTTTTCTTTTTTCTCTTCTTTCAACAGAGCCTTCTTCTTAGCCATTTTTTCAAAAGCTTCTTTTTCAAAAGCCTTAAAAATTTCGTTCTTTTCAGGCTGTGTCAATTCAACAAATGTTTTTTTGTATTGATTTTGGCTTTTTGAATCAACTTCATTTATCCCGTTAAGAAAATATTTACGTTCTCTTTCGGTGTAACACTCGGCAACCATTGTAGTAATAAATTTATCTACACCGGCCGCTTTTGCTCCTGGAGTTTTTGTAGTTGGAATTATTGTTTCAACAAGGTCTTCCAATAAACTTGCAACTTTTGGAGTGAAATCTATTAAAGCTGCATTATGCTCCTCTAAAGTATTTTTCCTTGTTAGCATTGCAGCAAGGGAGGGTGAGGAAACAGCAACTCCCATTAATAATGCAACCTTCTCAATGGCTTCTCTACGCTTCATAGATTTATTATATCAGTAAAAAAATTTATTTTTTGTAAATATTGGACAAGTTATAAAATTCGATTATAAAGTACAAAATTCATAAAGTATTAATTAAACTTCTTTTACAATAAAAAAAGGAGGTATGTGGTTTTAATAACCGAATACCTCCTTTTTTTATTTTTTTGTGTAAGATTTACTCTACCGTAACTGATTTGGCAAGGTTGCGCGGTTGATCAACATTACAGCCACGCATTACAGCAATATAATAAGCCAAAAGTTGGAGCGGGATAACCGAAAGCAATGGCATGAGTGCTTCATGTGTATTAGGAATTTCAATTACAAATTCTGCCATACTTTTAATTAATTCTTCGCCTTCAGTTACCACTGCAATAACACGACCTTTTCTTGCCCTTACTTCCTGAATATTAGAAACAATTTTTTCATAAGAGCTATCTTGAGTAGCTATAAAAACTACAGGCATTTCTTCATCTATTAATGCAATAGGACCGTGTTTCATTTCGGCTGCAGGATAACCTTCGGCATGTATATAAGAGATTTCTTTAAGTTTTAAAGCACCTTCCAATGCAACAGGGAAATTATAGCCCCGTCCCAGATATAAAAAGTTGCCTGCATCTTTAAAAATATCTGCTATATATTCTATTTGTGTATGTTTTTCCAATACTTTTTGGATTTTTGCAGGGATGGTTTCAAGTTCAACCAACAATTCTCTATAAAGAGTTTCGGTAATTGTTCCTTTAGCTTTTGCAACAATAATAGCCATCATTGCCAAAACGGTAACTTGTGCCGTGAAAGCTTTTGTACTTGCAACACCGATTTCCGGCCCCGCGTGAGTATATGCACCTGCATGTGTAGCGCGCGGTATAGAGGCGCCGACAACATTACACACACCAAATATTATTGCACCTTTTGATTTTGCCAATTCAATAGCAGCAAGTGTATCGGCGGTTTCTCCACTTTGCGAAATAGCAATTACAATATCGCCTTCCTTAATTATAGGATTTCGATAACGAAATTCCGATGCATATTCTACTTCAACAGGTATTCGTGCAAACTCTTCAAAAATATATTCTGCCACAAGGCCGGCATGCCAGGATGTGCCGCAACCCAAGATAATAATTCTTTCAGTATTAACTATTTTAGTCAAATAATCTCGCAAGCCACCTAAAAGCAAGTGCCCGGTTGAAGAGTTAACCCTCCCCCGCATACTATCATGTACTGAATTTGGCTGCTCAAAAATTTCTTTCAACATATAATGGTCATATCCATTTTTTTCAATGGTTTCCAATTCCATTTCAAGAGTATGTATGTATGGAGTTTCTAATACATCATCTAAACTTTTTACAACCAAGCTGCCGGGAGTAATTACTGCAATTTGGTAATCATCCAAATAAACTACTTCATTTGTATATTCAATGATGGGTGTAGCATCAGAAGCAACAAAATATTCATCTTTTCCAATCCCAATTACCAAGGGGCTTCCCTTTCGTGCTACAATAAGTTGATCAGGATGATCTTTGGACATGATTGCTATTGCATAAGCCCCAATAATTTTATGCATTGCCAATCTAACAGCTTCATCAAGGTCGCAATTTACTTCTTCTTGAATGTCTTCAATAAAATGTATAAAAACTTCCGAATCGGTATCACTTAAAAATACATGACCGCGGTTCATTAAATCCTTTTTAAGAGAGGTATAATTTTCAATGATTCCGTTATGAATTATAGCAAGATTTCTATTTGAAGAATAATGTGGATGAGCATTTATATCATTAGGTTCTCCATGTGTGGCCCATCTGGTATGACCTATACCAATCTTACTCGATAAATTTTCGGAAATCAGAGAATTTTCCAACTCACTCACCTTGCCTTTTTTCTTATAAACATTCAATCCATGATTTAGTAATGCAATACCTGCGCTATCATAACCTCTGTATTCAAGTCTTTTTAATCCTTTAATGAGAATAGGATAAGCTTCTCTATAACCCACATAAGCAACAATTCCACACATATATTGATTAATTAATTTTAGTTTAATTATATTTTAACGCAAAAAAAATTTCTGAGGTTGATATAAAACAGCGGCTTTTTAAAATATTTTCAAAGCTATATTTTTGTGCTCAAATTTATTGCCAAATCTACCCGCTGCTAAATAATTATATAAAATTAAAATCATAACAAATATTTATAGAATTCTTAGACGTTTATTTTATTTATATTTTAAGAAAAATAGAAAATTAAATTACTCATTTATCTCTTTTCATTTGTTAAGTCATATTACCGAAAAGATAATAAGGAATTTGATTTAAAGATTGTTTATAAATTATGAATATACCGATATTGATAAATAGATAATTATATTTTTATTTTATTTTTATTTTTTTTGCATTAGAAATTTAAGTGAAATACTTTTTGTGAGAAAAAAACAAAATGATTGAAATATAAGGCTCGCTCTAAGTCAAGTCTAAAAAAATTATTTTATTTGCTTTATATCTGAAGGTTAAAATAAAATCCATAAATAATTTGATATTTAAACAAACCGATTTTTTTTGCATCCTTAAATATTTTGTGTGTATCGCCCGTATTGATATGAAACTTTTATGATATTTGTGCGTATGAGTTAAAAAAATATTTAAAGTTAAATCAAACCCAAATCAAATTTTATGAAAAAGTTAATTGCAATGATCGTAATGGTAGCAGTTTCTTGTGGAGCATTTGCACAACAAGAACCCGTTAAGAAGGATTCTTTAAAAATGAAGAAAACTGAAGTTAAAAAAACAAAAACAACTACAAAAACTAAAAAGGATTCAACGAATCACAAATAGTTTTTAGTAACACATAAAATCCACTCATGATAAATTTCATGAGTGGATTTTTATTTTTGTATACTTTTGCATTTTAAAAATCCTATCTTTCTTAAAAAAATATCCGGTTCACGGATGGCACGAATTTTTTGCATTTCATCTTTTCATAAATTTTTATTTTTAAGTAAGTAAATAAATTTGCCATGTTTTTTTACTTAATATACTCATTATTAATAATATGAAAGATTTATATACAGATTTGGTTTCAAAGTCCCATCCATCCGAGGTTGCTTTTATAGGTAATTATTTACCAAGAAAATGTGGGATAGCCACTTTTACTCATGATGTTTATACCTCATTTGCCAAGCAATATCCTAATGTTAAAAGTTTTGTTATTTCTGTTAATGATATTGAAGATGGTTACGAATATCCTGAAGAAGTACATTTTGATTTTTTCCAGCATAATCCCATTAATTACGATCAGGTGGCCGATTATATAAATGATAGGAATGTTGAAGTAGTCTGTTTGCAACATGAATACGGAATTTATGGCGGGAAAGACGGAAAATATATAATCAGGCTTTTAGAAAAGCTTAAAATGCCGATAGTTACAACTTTTCATACTGTATTGAAAGAACCAGGTAAGGATCAATATAATGTTTTGAGAGAAATTGCAAGTCTTTCAGAAAGGGTTATAGTAATGACTGAAAAGGGAAAAGAATTTTTAATAAACATTTATAATATTCCTTCACAAAAAATTGATGTTATTCCTCATGGAATACCTGATATGGCTTTTGTTGACCCACATTTTTATAAAGATAAATTCAATGTCGAAGGTAAAAATGTAATGCTCACATTTGGTTTGCTTTCTCCTAATAAAGGTATTGAAAACGTAATAAGGGCATTGCCGGAAATTATATCAAAATTCCCTGATACTGTTTATATAATATTGGGTGCAACTCATCCTAATTTACTAAAGGAACAAGGTGAAGCTTACCGAAATAGTTTACAAAAGCTTGCTGAAGAACTTAATGTATCAGGTAATATAAAATTTCATAATCAGTTTGTCGACACAGATTCACTTAAAGAATTTATTGGTGCTGCTGATATATATATAACCCCTTATTTAAATGCTTCTCAAATAACATCAGGAACTCTGGCTTATTGTTTTGGTTGTGGGAAGGCCGTAATATCTACTCCTTATTGGCATGCAGAAGAATTATTAAGTGATGGAAGGGGGATTTTAGTTCCTTTTGGAGATACACAAGCCATAGCCGATAAAGTTTTATACTTATTGGAGCATGATCAGGAAAGGAATACCATGCGTAAGAAAGCTTATATGATGGGAAGGGAAATGATATGGGAAAATGTAATTCAACATTATGAACAAAGCTTTGCGCTGGCCAGATCAAATAGATGGCAGGAAAATTATGAAAAAATAGAATTAAAAAACTATAATTTAAATATTAACAGACCCCTTCCGGAAATTCAAACAGAGCATTTATTTAGGATGAGTGATTCTACCGGAATGCTGCAACATGCTACTTTTCATCTTCCCAGGTTTGAAGAAGGGTATTGCTCAGATGATAATGCACGCGCATTAATACTAACAACATGGTTAGAAAATCAGCCAAAATTATATGATGGCAATGTTTCTTCATTAGGCGATAGTTATGCAGCGTTTTTAAATTACGCCTTCACTCCCGAAACAGGCCAATTTAAAAACTTCATGTCTTATGATAGAAGATGGTTGGAAACAGTAGGTTCGGAGGATAGTAATGGAAGGGTTATTTGGTCTTTAGGTTGTGTAATTAACCAAACGCATAAAGAAGGATTAAAAAAATGGGCAACTGAATTGTTTTTAAAAGCGGTCAAGAAAATTACTTCTGCTACTTCGCCACGCACATGGGCATATTCATTATTCGGTATTTCGGAATATTTGAAGAAATATAAAGGTGATAGAAACATTAAAAAAATAAGAAAAACATTAACTGATAAATTAGCTTCATTATTTAATCAAGTTGCTACAGAAACCTGGCCGTGGTTTGAAGAGGTTTTATCTTACGATAATGCGCGATTATGTCAGGCAATGCTGGTTTCAGAAGATCCTGTGAATATAAAAATTGGAATGGAATCTTTAAAGTGGCTTAAAAATGTTCAAACATCTTCTGTTGGGCATTTTAGACCAATAGGATGTGAAAAATTTTATAAAAAAGATGACAAAAAATCTTGTTTTGATCAGCAGCCTATAGAAGCAGCTGCAACCGTTTCGGCATGTTTATCTGCTTTTCAGGTAAGTAGAAATCCTGAATGGATAAATGAAGCCCAAAAAGCATTTGATTGGTTTTTAGGAAAAAATGATGTTGGGATTTCTATTTATGATACATCAACCGGTGGCTGTTACGATGGTCTTCAAGTTGATAGAGTTAACCAAAATCAGGGAGCGGAATCTACCCTTGCTTATTTAATGGCACTAACTGAACTTAAACAAGTTGTAATGATGCAACAAACTTATAAAGAAGATATAATGATAGCCGGTAATTATTCACTTATTCCTAAAGCAGGTTAAATTTTTATTATTAAGTGGTTATAAAACTCAATAAAAATCAACTATGGATAAAGCGAAAAGAACCGGAATTATAATTCTACCTGATCCTAAAAGAGTTTTGTTCAGACCTTTTAAACCGGGTAATGAGCAGCGGACAGTAAAAATTTTAGCCCGAATAAATATCCTTACCGAAGAGGATGTTCAAGCTGAAATGAAACAAGTACTTTCGGAATTTGGTACAAGGCATCAAAAGGCAGAATCTTTTTTTATGAAAAGGTTTGAAGATGTTAAATCTTTTTTGCTTACAGATCAGGAAATCAGTAAAGAGAGAAAATTATTAATTGGTGCTTATTTTACACAGGAATATTCACTAGAGCATTCTGCACTCTTTAATCCGTCAATGATATGGCACCCCGATCAAAATAACCTACAAGTTGATACCCGAAGATTTATTATAAGTTTGAGAGCCACCGGTGAAGGCCATATTTCATCTATAACTTTTAGGTCGGGCATAGTTGATGGCAATAATAATATTACTCTCGATAAGCACTCAAAATTTGTTACCCATCCTGATGCATATCCAAATACAAATTACGAAAAGGCCCTTTTTAAAATAAAATTAAGCGAACTTCATGTTTTAAATGAATTTTCCAATCATGTTTTATCTGAGTTGGGTGATAATTTTACACTTGCCGAAATCTCAGAAAAAACTCAGGAACTGCACCGTATTTATACAGAATCTCACTTGGGTGAATACGAAAATACTTCCAATGCCATAATAGAACTGGCACAATCTAATTATGAAGTTCAGTTTTCCGAAGAAACACATTTATCTGAAAGGGTAATTTTTCCTTTTGCTCCCAATGAGTTAAATGGTATTGAAGATGCCCGGTTTGTACAATTTCATGAAGATGATGATTCGATTACCTTTTACGCCACTTACACAGCCTATAATGGCAGGGTAACTTTCCCGCAGTTGCTTGAAACAAAAGATTTCCTGAATTTTAAAATTAACACTCTCAATGGTGCGGAGGTTCATAATAAAGGAATGGCTTTATTTCCAAGAAAAATAAATGGTCAATATGTAATGCTTTCCCGGCAGGATGGAGAAAATATTTATATTATGTATTCGAGCAATATAAATTTTTGGCGTGAAAAAAAAATGTTATTGAAACCTACTTATCCTTGGGAATACGTTCAATTAGGTAATTGCGGATCTCCGATTGAAACAGAAGCAGGCTGGTTGGTATTAAGCCATGGTGTCGGACCGATGCGTAAATATGCCATCGGTGCTTTTTTATTAGATATAAATGACCCGTCACATATTATTGGCCGATTAAAAGAGCCGCTTTTAACTCCTGATGAAAATGAAAGAGAAGGATATGTGCCAAATGTAGTGTATAGTTGTGGCGGCGTATTAAATAATCGCGAATTGATTATTCCATATGCCATGTCTGATTATTCAAGCAGTTTCGCTACAATTAATTTAGATGATTTATTGAATGAAATGCTTAAAAATCATTGAAATCAATTAAGAAGCGTATTTCAAGATTTATTTACCCTCTGTTTGCACTTCAGAAATTATAAGAGTTCGAAAAACTTTTATAGTCTTCACTATAAAAATCAGTTTTTTAAATCTATCTTTTTTTGCACATTGTTTTTTCATAAGTTTATCAATTTAATAGTCAAATTATTTGATGCTTTGAAAGTATATTTGCAGTGTCAATCATATCTTTTATAGGATATCGTTTGAATATAAATTTAGGAAATTCTTAATTATTTTAAAAAACACAAGATTGACTTGAAATAATTAAGGAGATTTAATCTTTTGTCTCTCGTCTTTAATCTCTCATCTAACCACCATGCTTTACTATCTTTTTAATTATTTAGAAAACCGTTTCGATTTTTTTGGAGCAGGTGTTTTTCGATATATTTCTTTTCGTGCAGGTGCTGCAATTGGCCTTTCGCTCATCATTGCAACTGTTTATGGATATAAAATAATATATTATTTGCGTTTAAACAAGTTGGAGAAAGTGTGCGTGATCTGGGCTTAGCGGGTCAAATGCAAAAAAAAGGTACGCCAACTATGGGAGGGATTATAATTATTGCTTCCCTTTTAATCCCCGTAATTCTATTTGCTAAGTTTAATGTATATATAGTTTTATTAATTATAACAACTTTATGGACAGGCGCCATTGGTTTTTTGGATGATTATATTAAAATATTTAAGAAAAATAAAGAAGGTTTACACGGTAAATTTAAAGTAGTCGGTCAGGTAGGTTTAGGTTTAATAGTGGGTTTGACTTTATCTTTTAACAGAGATGTAGTTATACGTGAATATGGAACTGAAAGCTCGAACATGAGCCATATACAACAACACCATAATACTTTTAACCAACCTGAAAACAATGATTATATAGAAATAAAATCAACCAGAACAACCATTCCTTTTTTTAAAAATAATGAATTCGATTACGATAATCTTATTCCATTTTTACCTGAAAGCATGACATGGATTGCGTATACCCTGGTTGCTATTTTTATTATTACAGCAGTATCTAACGGAGCAAATATTACCGATGGCATTGATGGCTTGGCGGCTGGTAGTTCTGCAATAATAGTAATGGCATTGGGTATTCTCGCATATGTTTCGGGAAATACAATTTTTGCAGAATATTTAAATATTATGTACATCCCCAATTCGGGTGAAATAGTAATATTTTGTGCAGCATTCGTTGGCGCTTGTGTAGGATTTCTGTGGTATAATTCTTTTCCTGCCCAAGTTTTTATGGGAGACACAGGTAGTTTATCTTTAGGTGGAATTATTGCGGTTATTGCTTTATCAATTCGAAAGGAGTTTTTAATCCCTATTATTTGCGGTGTTTTTTTAATTGAATTGGTTTCTGTTATTCTGCAAGTTTATTATTTTAAATACCAGAAAAAGAAATACGGATTAGAATATGCACAACAAAATCGATTATTTTTAATGTCTCCACTTCATCACCATTATCAGAAAAAAGGCTACCATGAAGCCAAAATCGTGATGCGGTTTTGGATCATTGGAATTTTACTTGCAGTAGCAAGTTTAGCTACCTTGAAATTGAGGTAGATTTAAATTTTTATTTGTAAAATGAATTATGAGTTTATTAATATTGATAAACTCATAATTTAATAAATATTATTTTAAAAGGATATTATCATTTCTCTCCATGCATATATTAATAGTCTTTATTTATTGAATAGTTTTAATATTTTTCAATTGAGTATTTTATTTTAAGAAATCCGGCTACTAATTTATTTATCAAATAATGTCTAATTTTGTTTCAGATCAGTCCGATATTAAATATGACAGCTTTTGCTTTTAAAAATGAAGATCTCCCTCATTACACTATTGATGAATGGAAAATGTGGGATGGAAAATGGGAATTAATAAAAGGGATTTTTTCCGGTTATAATTTTAAGATTTCTCAATATTCATTTCTAATTACCCAATACTAAATAATGGATTTGATTGTAATTTTAGGAGGTGGTGAAAGTGGCGTTGGAGCTGCTTTATTAGCGAAAGAAAAAGGTTTTAATGTATTTCTTTCTGATAAAAGCTTACTTAATGAAAAATATAAAAATGAATTAATCAGGCACAAAATAGATTTTGAAGAAGGTAAACATTCCGAAGATAAAATATTAAGTGCAATAGAAGTAATTAAAAGCCCGGGAATACCCGAAAAGGCAGAAATTATAAAAAAGATAAAAGAAAAAAATATTTCTGTGATTTCTGAAATCGAATTTGCTTTCAGGTACACGAAGGCAAAAATTATTGGTGTAACGGGCAGTAACGGAAAAACCACCACTTCACTTTTAATTTATCATATTCTAAAAAAATCAGGAATTAATGTCGGTTTGGCAGGAAATATTGGAGATAGTTTTGCTAAACAAGTATTATTACAACAATTTGATTGGTATGTGTTGGAAATAAGCAGTTTTCAATTAGATGATTGTTATAAATTTAATCCGCATATCGCTATCATTACCAATATAACCCCGGATCATTTGGATAGGTATGAGTATAAATTTGAAAATTATACAGATTCCAAATTTCGAATTATTCAAAACCAAACAGAAAAGGATTATTTTATTTTTTTTGAGGATAATGAACCGGTAGCTTCAGAAATAAATAAAAGAAATATTAAAGCAAATAAAATCCCTGTTTCCTTAAAAAATAATAATGCTTCGGGTTTTGCATCTGAGTTTGAAATTATTTCCTATTACAAAAATCAAAAGATAGAGATTGATTTAGATTTGTTACCTATAAAAGGTCCGCATAATGCTTTAAATACTTTATTTGCCATTTTAACATCACAGATTATTGGTTTAACTGAAAGCCGGATTAAAAATAGTTTAAAAGACTTTAAAGGTCCACCACATCGATTGGAGAAGATTGGCGTTGTAAATCAAATTACTTTTATAAATGATTCCAAGGCAACCAATGTCGATTCTGTTTTTTATGCCTTAGATAGTTTCAAATCCCCTATAATATTAATTATTGGAGGTGTGGATAAAGGCAATGACTATTCTCAAATTGAAGAATTGGTTAAGAAAAAAGTGAAGGCGATAATTTGTTTGGGAAAAGAAAATGATAAACTAATTTCTTTTTTTGAAAATAAAGTTAAAATTATTAAAGAGACACAAGATATAAATGAAACGGTAATGTGGGGTTTGAAATTGGGAAGTGTCGGAGATGTTGTACTTTTGTCTCCGGCGTGCGCAAGTTTTGATTTATTTAAGAATTATGAAGATCGAGGAAATCAATTTAAATCAGCAGTGAATCAAGCCGCTATTCTTAATAGATGAAAATCTGGTTAAAAAATAATCTAAAAGGTGATCCGGTAATTTGGTTCATTGTTTTAATGCTTTCTGTAATAAGCATACTGGTAGTATATAGTGCAACAGGTACGCTTGCCTTTAAAAAAATGGGTGGGGATACAGAAGCCTATTTATTTAAACATGGTGCATTAATGATACTTTCATTAATTGTTATGTATGGTGCTCATTTAATTGATTACAGGCATTATGCCCGACTAGCACGATTGGGTTTGATTATTTCTGTTCCATTATTAATATTTACATTTTTTTTTGGTACAAAATTAAATGAAGCAGGCCGATGGATTACCATTCCTTTAATCCACCAATCATTTCAACCTTCCGATTTGGCAAAATTAGCTTTGATTTCAAGCTTGGCCAGTATGCTAGCCAAACGCCAACAAAATATAGATGATGTTAAAAATGCATTGCTTCCCATACTTATTTGGGTTGGTATTATATGCGGCTTAATAGTGTTGGCAAACTTTTCAACCGGGTTTTTATTATTAATTACTTGTATACTCGTTATGTTTATTGGCCGAGTGCCTGTTAAATATTTTGGAATATTAGGTTTGGTGGGCACACTTGCGATAATGGCAGCATTGTTTGCAGGGCAAAGAGGTAATACTTTTAAAAGCCGGATTAATAAATATGTAGAAACGGTAACCAACCCAAGGTCAAACAAGGTTCCGTTTCAAGCTCAACAAGGATATATTGCTATTGCAACAGGTGGAGTATTAGGTAAAGGTTGGGGACATAGCGAACAACGAAATTTTCTTCCTCATCCTTATTCCGATTTTGTTTTTGCAATTATAATTGAAGAATATGGCTTATTAGGAGGCGCATTTGTTGTATTTCTATATCTTGCTCTATTATATAGAGGCATGCTTGCAGTTTCGCGAACGGACCGGGCATTTGGAGGATTATTGTCTGCAGGTTTAAGTTTTAGTTTAGTAATTCAGGCATTTATAAATATGGGTGTAGCAGTAGGTTTATTGCCAATTACAGGTCAACCTTTACCATTATTAAGTATGGGTGGAACATCATTATTATTTACAGGCTTAGCTATCGGAATTATAATTAGTGTAAGTCGTGGTGAATTGAAAGAAAAACCGATTTAATAACTAACGTTGAATATTTATTTTCAATAGGTATTTAATTCAATATGTTATTTTTTTTCATTTAATTTTATGAATATATAGATATCGATAAAATGATATTTAAAAATTTTTTTTAGACTTAAAAAAATTCAGTTTTTTATAATATTTAATTTTATTTTTTTCTCAAATATTTATTGAAATTAAATATTTTTAAATATTGTGTGCCATCTTAGTTTAAAAAGTATTTATTTTACGCCTTCCAATTTTTAGCAAATCTTTTATTGTTTTTTTTAATTACATTCAAATAAATTATGAAACGTATAGCTGTATTTACATCAGGGGGTGATGCTCCGGGAATGAACGCATGTGTGAGGGCAGTTGTAAGAGGTGCATTGTATTATGGTGTAGAAGTTTTCGGAATTCGCAGGGGATACGACGGAATGATTAAGGGAGATATTTTTCAAATGTATCGATACTCTGTAAGTAATATTATTCAAAAGGGAGGTACAATTCTTAAATCTGCGCGAAGTAAAGAATTTATGACTCCCGAAGGAAGAAAAAGAGGTTATGAGCAATTAAAAAAAAATGGCATTGAAGGTTTAGTGGCCATTGGAGGTAATGGTACTTTCACAGGCGCCAGATTATTTCAAGAAGAATTTGGCATACCAACAGTTGGCGCACCTGGTACTATTGATAACGATTTATATGGAACTGATTATACAATTGGGTATGATACTGCTGTAAATACTGCTTTAGATGCAATAGATAAAATTCGCGATACTGCAGACTCTCATGACAGAATTTTTTTTATTGAAGTAATGGGTCGCGATTCCGGTTATATTGCTATTCAATCCGGTATTGCAGGAGGTGCTGAATTAGTAATGGTGCCTGAAACATTTACTCCGGTTGAAGAAGTTATTTCAACGTTAAAAGATGGATGGAGCATTTCAAAAACCTCTTCAATTATTATTGTAGCTGAAGGAGAAATGGAAGGCAATGTTGATTCCATTGCATCTCAGGTTAAAGCTACTTTTCCTCAAGCGGATATAAGAGTTACAAAACTGGGTCATGTTCAACGTGGAGGTGCACCTACAGCCTATGATAGAATTTTGGCCAGCAGATTAGGACTTGGTGCTTTAGAAGGTTTAATTAACGGACAGAAAAATGTAATGGCGGGAATTATTAACAATGAACTTGTTTTTACTCCGTTTATCGAAACTATTCGATCAGGGAAACCAATTAGTGAAGATTTAATAAGAATGGTAAGTATTTTAAGTTGAAAGATTTTTAAATAAGTATTATGGGTTTTATTCCAATTGTATTGGTATTTGTTTTAGCAATTATGCTTTGGGCAATTTTAAATTACAATAGCTTTGTAAGTAAAAAATCTGCTGCGATTACTTTATCCGAATCGCTTAAACAACTTAACGACGAACGAAGCAATAAATTAAATGAAATAAAAAACTTATTAGATATATTTAGTATCAATCCCCCTTTAATTTTAAATCAAAATAGATTTAAAAATGAACCGGGGATTGATGATTTAGAATTTGAAAAAGTAAAAACTGACCTTAAAAACGAAGATCAAAAAGGATTTGAAAAGTATGATGCCCTATTAACTGAATTAGAAGTTAATAATGAAACTTATTATAAAACGGAAAGAAAATACCTTGCCGCAGTTTTAGATTATAACAAACAAGTTAAAGAACGCCCGTCAAGTTGGGTTGCAGATGTTTTTGGGTTTAAAGCGATATAATATTGTAAAAACCTTTTTTTACCAACTTCCTCCTGCACCACCACCACCAAAGTCGCCACCACCAAAATTAAATCCTCCACCACCTCCACCACCACCAAAGTTTGAACCTCCTGATGAACCTCCACCATTGAAAAGTAAAAAAGGAATAGCACTCATAATTCCACCACCTCTACCACCACGCCTTCTAAACAATCTAAAAACAAATAATAAACCAATAAGTATAATTGGAATTAAAAGACCCATGCTCATACCTCCTTCACCTTGTTGTGCATTTTGATTAGGATCTGCTTTGTATTCACCTGCAGCGGCTTGTATTAAAGCTGTAGTGGTTTCATCAAGAGCTTCATAATATTTTTTTGCTTTAAGGTTAGGCACTAAATGCCTTTGTTCAATTATTTTTACAGTGGCGTCAGGTAATGCTCCTTCCATTCCATAACCGGTAGCTGTAAAATATTTATGGTCATCAACCGCAATCAATAAAAGAGCTCCATTATTTTTACCTTGCTGACCTATTTTCCAATATTTACCTGTTTGAGTGGTATATTCAGCAATATCGTACTGACCAACTGAATGAACTAATATGATTGTTAATTGTGTAGATGTAGAATCATAATAAGCTTTTAACTTACTTTCAAGCGCCTGCTTATCTGATGGATTTAAAACACCGGCAAAGTCGTTTATAAAACGCGCCGGGTTTGGTATTGGAGGTAAATCTTTTTGTTCTTGTGCAAAAAGATTTAAGCTCGCAATAAAAAATATAATCAGAAAAAATATTTTCTTAATCACGCATTTAAAATTTAAAATGGAATAAGTTTTAATAATTTAATTTTTGCCAAAGGAGATATCATCATTTATTTCATTAATATCTCCGTTTTGATAAGGAAAGTGTTTTTTTAGTTGTTCCCCTGCCAAGTTTATTCCTTCTGATAATCCTTCAATGAACCTATTGTCTTTAAAATGATTGATACAATGATTTTTTATCTCATGCCAAAAATCTTCTCCCACTATTTCATGGATTCCCACATCCCCTAATATGGCAAATTTATGATTATCTAAAGCAAGGTAAAAAAGAACACTGTTTCGAAGTTTAGTTTCATGTAAATTAAGCTTTAAAAAAACTTCTTTAGCCCTTTTTAAAACATCATCATTTTCGCAATGTGTTTCAACATGCACTTTTATTTCGCCTGAAGTATTTTTTTCTGCCTGGCGAATTGCATTTATTATATGTGCCTGTTCTGCCTGACTAAAAATTATTTCAGATATAGGTTTTTCCTGCTTTCCGATATCCATAATTTTAAAATTTAACTTCAGGTGCTTTATCAGAACCTGGAGTAGCTTCGAAATATGGTTTTTCTCTAAATCCAAAAATTCCCGCAAAAATACTTGCCGGAAAACTTCTGGCAGAAGTATTATAATCTTGAACAGCTATATTAAAATCCCTTCTTTCGGTGGCAATTCTGTTTTCTGTACCTTCTAATTGTGATTGTAAGGCTAAAAAGTTTTCGTTGGTTTTTAAATTGGGATATTGTTCTGAAACAACTAATAATCGTGATAAAGCTTGTGATAAACCTTGTTGAGCCTGTTCGAATTTTTTTAAATTTTCAGGTGTTAAATTATCTGCATTTACATTAATAGTTGGTTTAATAGCTTCTCCACGTGCTTTAATTACTTCAATTAAAGTTGATTTTTCAAAATTTGCTGCCCCTTTAACAGTATTAACCAGGTTTTGCACTAAGTCAGTACGGCGTTGATACTGATTTTGTACTTGAGCCCATTTGCTTTTTACATTTTGGTCTTTACCAACCAAGCCATTGTATTGGCAACCGCCAACTAGAACCACCAATGCAATAATTCCTACTATAATAAGAGTACCCCTATTCATAAGTTTTTAATTTAGGTAGATTGTGAAAAAAAAATTGAATATCTGAAAAATTTACAAAATAATTATGCCAAAAATAAAATTATTAATTTGTTATTAATAGCATTTTTAAATTTCGAAAATTGTTTCTTTATATTTACCAATAAGCCAATGTAAATAATTATGATTAAAAGACCTTTTAATTTTCAAAAATGGATTGACGAAAACCGTCATTTACTAAAGCCACCTGTTGGTAATCAACAAGTTTATATTGATAATGAAGATTTTATTGTGATGGTAGTAGGTGGCCCAAACTCACGAAAGGATTATCATTTTGATGAAAGTGAAGAATTATTTTTACAAATAGAAGGAGATATTATTTTAAAAATAATTGAAGACGGCAAACCTTTTGATATTCAAATAAAAGCCGGTGAAATGTTTTTGTTACCTCCACGTGTACCTCATTCTCCCCAAAGACCGGCAAATACAATTGGTTTAGTTATAGAAAGGCATAGAAAGCCGGGCGAAGTAGACGGTTTTTTATGGTTTTGTGAAAATTGTGGTAATAAGTTGTATGAAGAATATGCCGAAATTACCAATATAGTAAATCAATTGCCTCCTATAATGAATAAATTTTATTCATCTGTAGAATTTAAAACATGCAAAGTTTGTGGCACAGTGATGGAAAACCCTAAACCTCCGAAAGCTGATTAATCGTTAAAATACTCAAACTGAAAAGTATTTTATTTTTTAAAGTGTGATATAATATTTAATTCTTTTATGAATATATTGATAAACAGATAATTTTATTTTTAAAATGTTAGCATTTGAAGATTCAATTGATTTCGCATTAAAAATGGATGCGGAAGATGATTTAAAAACTTATCGCGATCAATTTTTTATTCCACAACATAATGGCAAGGATGTAATTTATTTTTGTGGTAATTCATTAGGTTTACAACCCAAATCAGCTAAAAACGCAGTTGATAAAGTATTAAACGATTGGGAAAGATTAGGTGTTGAAGGTCATTTTAAAGGAGATTCTCCTTGGGTAAGTTATCACAAGCAATTTAGAGAACCGATTTCGAAATTAGTCGGTGCTTTACCTCATGAAGTAGTGGTAATGAATAATTTGAGTACCAATTTACATTTGTTATTGGTTTCCTTTTATCAACCAACTGCAAAGCGATATAAAATTATTTGCGAAGCGGGGGCCTTTCCCTCCGATCAATATGCCTTAGAAAGCCATGTAAAATATCACGGATTTAATCCTGAAGATGCTATTATAGAATTAGCACCAAGCGATGGAGAGTACATTTTACATACCGAAAACATTATAGAAGCCATTGAAAAATATCAAAATGAAACTGCTTTAATTTTACTGGGCGGTGTAAATTATTATACAGGCCAATTATTCGATATGCAAAAAATTACTTCTATTGCCGGAAGATGTAAAATTTTTATAGGTTTTGACTTGGCACATGCAATAGGCAATGTAAATTTAAAATTACATGATTGGCGTGTAGATTTTGCGGTTTGGTGCAGTTATAAATATTTAAATTCAGGCCCCGGTGGTGTTGGTGGTGCTTTCATCCATGAAAAATATGCAGATAGAATTGATTTGCCACGCTTTGCAGGTTGGTGGGGATATGATGAAACGGCAAGGTTTGAAATGAAAAAAGGTTTTAAACCTATTTTCGGTGCTGATGGATGGCAATTATCAAATGCAGGCATTGTTCAAATGGCAGTACATAAAGCATCTTTGGATATTTTTATGAATGCAGACCTGGAAAATTTAAAATTAAAAAGCGATAAACTAACAGGCCTTCTTGAATTTATTTTAAAGAAAAGCAATCTTTTAAATAAGCATATCAAAATTATTACGCCTTCTTTTTTATCGGAAAGAGGGTGCCAGTTATCTTTATTAATAGATGAGAAAGGGAAACAAATTTTTGATATAATTACTGAAGAAGGCTTGATCTGCGATTGGCGAGAACCAAACGTTATCCGATTAGCACCGGTACCTTTATATAATAGTTTTGAAGATGTTTTTAGGGCCGGAGAAATTTTAAAAAGAGCGATAGAAAGTGTAAATAAAAATAATCAATTCTAAAATAATCTTAATCAATTTTTTTAACTAATTAAATGCAAGAAATTTTTTTTATTGTTGAAAAAGATAAAGAATGTGGATTTACTGCGAAAGCCATAGAGTTTTCTATTTTACCGAAGCTGATACATTGGATGAACTTAAAATAAATATAAAAGAAGCCTTAGAATGTTATTTTAATGATCATGGTTTTAGGGCAACGGAAATTTTAATAGAAAAAAAATAATATGGAGGAATTTTTAACCTTTAAAAAATTTAATGATCCAATTTTAGCAGAAGATTTTGGCAAAATATTAAAACAAAATGGTTTTGATTTTGAAATAAATGATGATACTAATTTTGACCCTTCATTTGCAAATAACTTTATATCAAAACAATTTACCATTAAGTTGAAGCCGTCCGACTTTGAAGCAGTACATGAATTACTTTTAGTTTCTGCGAAGGAAGAAATAAATTTAGTGGATAAAGATTATTACTTATATGCATTTACTGATAAAGAATTAATTGAAATAGTTACAAAACCTGAGGAGTGGAACGAATTTGATTATTTATTAGCCCAGAAGCTTTTAAAAGAAAGAGGTAAAGAAATAAATCCTGAAGTTGTCGAAGTTTTAAGAAAGCAAAGACAAGAAGATTTATCTAAACCGGAGACAGCTCAAAAGACCTGGATTATTTTTGGTTACATCGCAGCAATAAGTGGCGGACTCATTGGAATTTTTATTGGATGGGCAATGGCGAATGGAAATAAAACATTACCAGATGGAACCAAAGTTTATACTTATACTGCTAATGAAAGAAAACATGGTAGAATAATTGTTATCATTGGCTCGATAGTATTTTCTATTTCAGCATTATTAAGAATTTTATATTATTTAAATCTAAGAGATTATTAATTATCTAGTTGGAATACATTTGATTATAATAAGATTTTTTCTAAATAAATAATTAATCCTTTTAACTCCCTTCATAAATATTAAAAAATTGTGGCAGATTATTATCAAGTTTTGGAGGTTGAAAGATATTTAAGCGATAAGCAATTAATAAAAACAGCTTATAAAAGACTCGCTATCAAATATCACCCTGATAAAAACCCTGATAATAAAGCGGCAGAAGAAAAATTTAAAGAAATAAACGAAGCCTATCATACGTTGATTGATGAAGAAAAGAAAAAATTATATGACTTGTACCTTCATTTATTAACCCAACCGGTTTCTACAAATAATATAATTACTCCCAAAACTTCCTACAATCAATTTCAAAGAAAAAATTATCAATATTATCAATATCGGCAACAAAACCGTGTCCGATATGAAAAAGAAGAGGCGCGATCTAAAAAATATTTACATAAAGTTTTTTTTCTATCTCTTCTGGGTGTTATTGTTGTTTTTGGTGGTTTATTAATTTGGAGGCACTTTCTTGATCTCAAAGAGGCAAAAGAATTTTATGAGCAGGGGATTGTATCAATGAATGAAGGAAGGCCGGGGCAAGCGTATTCATTACTAAACAGATCGATCGAATTAAACAAAAATTCCTCTGATACTTATTTTGCTATTGCTGAAATAGAATTATTAGTCTATAAAGATTATCCGGCTGCCTTCAAAAACTTACAGCTCGCTATTAGTTATTCCGATCATTTTAACCCTTCTTTTTATTTTAAAAGAGGATATTGCTTGTACTTGCAAAAGCACTACGAGGGTGCCATTGATGATTTTAATAAATTAATTAATAATAAAAATTTCCGGGATGAAGCTTATTTTTTTCGGGCTTCCTCTTTTTATCATTTAAAAAATAACGATCAGGCATGTGTAGATTGGCTTAAAGCCTCAGAGCTTGGCTTGGAAAACTCAAAAGATTCATTAAATATTTATTGTAAATGAATATTTAAATTATTTAGAAAACTTCATTCTATAATCCGCTTTTACAATTCCTTTCTTTATATCATTCAATTTATTTTTTATTAACCTTCTTTTCATTGCAGATAAATAATCAATAAATAATTTTCCTTCCAAATGATCATATTCGTGTTGTATAACCCTGGCTGTTAAACCTGAAAATTTTTCAGTTTTTTCAATCCAATTCTCATCAAAGTAATTTATTGTAATAGTTTGAGGCCTCAACACATCACCTCTTATACCCGGTATGCTTAAACATCCTTCTTCAAATGGCCATTCATCTCCGGTTTCTTCAATCATTTTAGGATTAATAAAAGCTCTTTTTGAGCCTTTTAGTCTTTCATCTTCTTCATCCATATTTTCCGGATCCATCACAAATAAACGAACACTCAATCCAATTTGAGGTGCTGCAATACCTACACCGTTCGAAGAATACATGGTTTCAAACATATCTTCAATTAATTGTTTTACATCCAGCTCAGAATCTTTAACAATCGGCTGCGCTACTTTTTTTAAAACCGGATCGCCATAAGCAACAATTGGATAAATCATTTTTATATATAATAATTGAAAAAAACTCAAATTTTTAAAAAAACAGCTCAAATTTAAGAAAAGACTTAAATCTTTTTAGAGAGAAGGTATAATTTATTTTAAAATAGTTTTACTTTACCGGATAAAAGCATTTTTAATTATGGTATATAAAAATTTTATTTTTTCACTTAATCGGAATGTAGCTGAAATTTCAATCAATCGTCCTGAAAAAGCAAATGCTATGGACGAGAGTACATGGATGGAATTAAAACAAATAATGCTTTATTGTATTGATGAACCGAAAGTAAGGGTGATAATAATAAAAGCAGAGGGAGAAAAAATATTTTCAGCAGGTATTGATGTGATGAATCTTTTAATGAGCCTGAGACAAACCGTTGAAGATAAATGCGAGGGGCGATTACGTGAAAAATTGCGAAATTTTATATTAGAATATCAGCAAATTATTACTCTTTTGGAAAAATGCAATAAACCTGTTATTGCTGCTGTTCATGGTGGGTGCATTGGAGCAGGTTTGGATTTAATTTGTGCAGCCGACATGCGGTTTTGCAGTTCAGATGCTTATTTTTCTATTAAAGAAATTGATTTGGCAATCGTTGCCGATTTTGGAACTTTGCAACGCTTGCCAAAATTAATCAGTGATGGAAAAGCAAGAGAACTTGCTTATACAGGAAGAAATATGCCGGCTGTTGAAGCTGAAAAAACCGGATTAATAAATGCCATTTTTACCGATAAAAAAACTTTGCTTGAAGAAGTTATAAAATTAGCACTTACTATTGCAGAAAAATCTCCACTCACAATAAGAGGTATAAAACAAAATATTCTTTTCAGTCGCGATCATAGTGTCAATGACAGTTTAGAATATGTAGCCAACTGGAATGCTTCGATGCTATTTTCAGAAGATTTGACCCGTGCTTTAAATGCAATTACTACCAGGCAAAAACCTGAGTACGAGAACTAAAAATTTAAAACAACTTATTTAACTTTATTATGTCAGCACAAATTATAAAATACTTAACCGTTTTCTTTTCCAGCAGTGTAAAGTTTTTTTTTGGTCCTGTTGAAGGCCTTGCACTTGGTTTGTCATGGATGGAAACTGCTTCGCTCACTGCCGGTGGGATGATGTTTTCGGTGATTTTATTTACTTACTTTGGTAAATTTTTAAAAGAAAAAGTTGTAACAAAAATATTTAAAAAGAAAAAATTATTTACTTCTGCCCACCGTAGAAATGTAAGGCTTTGGAAAAGATTTGGTATTTATGGTGTTGCTTTTTTAACACCCTTATTACTTACTCCGATAGGAGGCACTTTACTTGCTACCAGTTTTGGAGAAAAAAGATTTAATATTTTAATATGGATGCTGACAAGTGCTATTTTTTGGGGCATAACATTTACCATCATTGTTTTTCAGGCAGAAGATTTTTTGAGGAGGGTAGGTATTTTATCTTAGATAAATAATGTAAACCATAAATTATTAAATGCATTTAGTTGTTTAAGTATGACCTTAATTAAGATTTTATTTTAACTTCGTTCAAGTATAAATTAAAATAAATATTTGAGGTTTGCCTGCGACCCGGTCTTTACGTTACAATCCTTTTATTCGTATCTCACAAAAAAGGATTTCCACTTGAATCCATAAACTAAAAGAAAAAATTATTAAAAATAAAATTATTTTAAATTATCAGTTTATCAATATCAGTATATTAATATTTAAAACTTTATCCATAAAATAATTTGTGTAACATCGGTTAAATGATTTTTTAATGCTCTTTTTGATAATGTTTTTTTAAAATATCATCACCAAAATCATTTCCGGGCTCTCTTACTACGGTGTGAACATGGTTGGCATTGTTCTGAGTATTATCATATTCAATAAAAATTGCAGAGCTTTGAATTCTATAATAATTAGGAACACCCGGTTTTAAACTGCCTGCCCAGGCAAAATGCAATTCATTTAAATCAGCCTTTTCAATTCTTTTCATTAAAACGCCGGCAAAATCCAAAGGATAATTTTTTACATAAGTACTTAAAAGTTGCAAAAATATTTTTCGTTGTTCTTTATTTAATTCTTTAAACTTTATGCCTTCCTCATTTTTATAATCTATTTTACGATTGTTGCCGGATATAATTTCGACCGGGGCGGTGGCTGAAAAAATAGCAATCTTTTTTTGATCTTCCGAAAGAGAATTAATTAACAAAAATCCAAGGTCAGTTTCTTTTTTTAAAACTTGCTTGTCTTTATCTTTTCCTTCTAAAACAATCCCGGGATTGGAACCCATAAAAGTAGGACTTACAGAAATTATTTTTCCATTTGATGATGTGTAATTCAAAGCTATATGATGGCCTTCAATTCGCCACCCCCAATTTTTTTTTAAATCCGGTTGCCCGAAAATAGAAAAATAATATTTTTCCGGATCGCGATAATCATCTTCCGGTTTTCTGTTTTCAATTTCTTTTAATACGGTTTCTAATTGAAAAATCGATAAAACCTTTTGACTTCCCTGCTCACTTAAAGAAGTTTTTAATAATTCAATGGCCGCTTTTTTTTGAATGTCATTTAATTCTTTTAATGGAAGGCCGTTTCTGGTTTTAGGAATAAAGTGCCAGTTAACTCTTTCTTCATCATCAGCTTTGTATATTAATTTTTTTCTTTGCACTTCATTTAAGGTACTTATAAAATGTTCAGCTGCTTTATAATTCTTTATTAGCGAGGTGTTGGTTTGAGAAAATAAATTTTTTGAAAATAGAAATGGTATTATAATACTTATTAAAAAATATTTCTTCATATTTTTAAAATTTAAACTCTCTTGATAAAATTACATGAAAGATAAATAAAATTCTAAAATTAAATAGTAGAATAAAAAAGGTGACCGAACTTTCAGTCACCTTTTTATCAGAAAGTTTTTTAAAATAATTCTGATAATTTAATTAATAATCCTTCCAAAACATTTTCACCTGAAAGTTCATGTTCAAATGATTGAATTATTCTTTCACCATTCTTTCGATATATGAATGTTTTTCGATTCTTTGAATCGATTAACCATCCTAACCTGCATCCATTTTCCATCCACTCTTCCATTTTTTCTTTTGTATAATTTATGGAATCACTTTCTGATATTAATTCAATTACAAAGTCCGGACAAACTTTCGAGAATTTTTTTCTTTCGTCATTGGTAATATTTTCCAAGCGTTCATTACTGACAAAACCAACATCCGGTGCACGCATAGCGCCATTTTGTAATGTATAACCACCATTTGAATCAGAAAATTTTCCTTTTTTATACTTCTTATTCCATTTTATAATTTCATATGCTAAATCCGAATTAGAGAAACTAGTTTCGAGTCCGGTAGGTGCGATAATTATTATTTGTCCTTTGCTGTCGCGTTCTATGCTCAATTCTTTATTATCAGAACAAAAATTAAATAATTGCTAATCATTAAATTTTCCAAAAGAATTAAAATTGATTATAGTTTCCATAAAAAAACTTTTTAAAAAATATAAATCAATCGTTTTTATCAGGCAAAATTTCAATATCATGAATTAATATTTTTTTTGCAATTGCCTTGCCTGTTATTGTTGCTGCGAGCCCTCCTAATGCTGTTTCTTTGTATCTCGTTTCCATGCTTTGGCCAATTTCTCCCAATGCCGATACGCATTCATCAACCGGTATTACCGCGTTTATTCCTGATAATGCAATTTGTGCTGATGAATAAGCGATTGCAGCAGCACTTGCATTGCGAACAACACAGGGAACTTCCACTAAACCGGCAACAGGATCGCAAACTAAACCCAACATACATTGAATTGTAATTGCTACTGCAGAGAAAACTTGTTCAATATCGCCACCCATACAAAAAACTATTGCACCCGATCCCATTGCAGCGGCACTCCCTGTTTCGGCCTGGCAACCTCCAACAGCACCGGATAAAGAAGCATTTTGTTCAATTATTAATCCTATACCTGCTGCTACAAGAAGACCTTCGCATATTTTTTTATCATCCAGTTCGTGTAATTCTTGTAGCGTTACCAGTATTCCGGGCAATATACCCGAAGCTCCGGCAGTGGGAGCAGCAACTATCCGCCCCATACATGAGTTTACCTCTTTTGCAGCAAGTGCCCTCGAAATAAGTTTTTTAAATTCTACAGAAAGTAAATTTTTGGGATAATTATAAACCTTTTTGGCTCCATTGTTTATCATGCCCGATCGGGATTGCATATCTTCTGTTAAGCCGGTATCAACAGCTTCTTTCATTACTTGGTATGCTTTTAGCAAACCCAACCAAATATTCTCTTCCTTGGCACCTTTTTGATTTATTTCGTATTCTAATACGGGTTGGTAAAGGAGCAGTTTTTCTTCTTCACAATATTTTTTCCAGCTTTTAAAATCGTTAAATAAAATCATAATCAGATTATTTAAAAAAAATTACCATTTTATAAAATCGATTTTGAAATTAAAAAAAATATAATCCTTAAATATTATCCAGTTGATTTAATAAGGCAAGCTTTAAATTGAGTTCATAATAAACTTTATTACAAATTTTATCTAATTTTTCAATTTGTAATAAAATTATATTTAAATCACTTTTTTTCTCTACCATCTCTTCAAGAGATTCTATTACCGGCTCAAGTGTTACAATACCCATTGTATAAAATGTAGCCTTTGCCTTATGAATTATCTGACCTATTTCATGCCAGTTTAATTGATCACTTGCTTCTTTAAGAGCAACTATAAGAGCAGGCGTTTGTTGGATAAAAACAGTGATGATGCTTTTTACAAAATCATTACTTCCATTCGAAATCTCATATAAATAAGAAAGGTCGATCAGCTCATTATTACTTTTATCACCCATTTCATTAAAAGATGACTTATTTGTCGAAATAATATCAAGCAGAATCTTTTTTAATTCCATTGGGTCAAATGGTTTTAGGATAAATCCATTTATACCTGAAGCCTTACACTTCTCCTCCACTTGTGATGAATGTGAAGCTGTTAAAACAATAATTGGAATTTCGGAGAAGGGTTTTAACAAATGATTTCGAATATAACTGCTTGTTTCAAATCCATCAATTTCAGGTAATTGAATATCCATTAATATTAAATCATAAAGATTTTCACTTACTTTTTTAATGGCCTCAATTCCACTTTCTGCAATTTCAAAATCAAGCCCCCATCCTTCAAGAAATATACTTACCACAAGCTGGCTTATTTTGTCATCTTCAACAACAAGTATCTTTGACCCCGAGAAACTTTTGAAATCGGTGTTGTATACTTCGATTCCTTCCTCTACAAGGTTATTTTTCTCTTTTACTTTTTTATTTTTTTCTGCCAAGCTAATCCCAACCGTTTTAAATCCGGAAATCCAATCTTTATTAAAGTTTAATATACTTTTTTGACTTATCCAAAATTCGGTCTTATTTTTTGTGGCAGCCTTAAATTCCAAATAGCATTTCGGAATTTTTTGTACGTATTGGCTATTGAAAAAAGAAACTACTTTTTTAAGATGATCTTTAGAAATGAATTCGGTGAAATGCCTGTTTATTAATTCGCCTTGCGTATAACCCAACTTTTTACAGGCAGAAGGATTACAATAAGTGATATACCCAAGGTTGTCGTACTCTAAGATAAAATCGGAAGAATAATCCGGATTTGAGTTAAGAATATGTTCATCAATCTGCAAACCTTCTATGCCATTTACAGGTAATATGTAAAAAGTGGGTTGCCTATAAGGTAATTTATTTGAATTTTTCATACTATAGCCGATAGTATTTGGTGGTTGTTTTATAATCGCTGTTAATATAAAAAATTATTTTAAATATCAGTTATCTTTTAGTTTTGAACTTATACTTTAACCCAAGTATATTAACAGATATAAATTTAAAATATTGTTTGAATCTCTGCTTTAACCAATTGTAATGCATTACCTGTTGGATCTGCATTTCCATTCATCATTGTTTCAAAAATAGCCTTTGCCAGATCAACGCTTTTCATTTCCGGATCAACGGATGAGGCTGCGTGGTTGATATGAACGATAACTTCTTCCATCGCTGTTCTTATTGATGACCATACCTGTTCGCTCATGTATAATTGTTGTGAAAGATTGTGATTATATTCTTCCCTTATTTCGAAAAGTAACATTTGATGTAAATCACCCGCAGTTACGGCCCGTGTGTTCACACGAATGATTAAATTATTTGGCGAAATTCTTTCTAAAAACAAGCACATTCTTTCATAAGCCTGAAGCCTGATTGGTAAAATTACTTCAGTTGTTTTTGACTTAATTTCTAAGTTATTTTTTTCAAAATCTTTAGTTATTAACGTTTTTATTACTAAAAACATACCTACCATAACGATTACTGAAGGTGCAACAATTTTTAAAAAATCTGTAAGGAATTCCATTTATTTTTAATTTATTTATTAACTGATGTTATACTATTTATATTTCAATAGCTGTTTTTTATCTTTCTTTTAAATCACTTCAATGTAGTGGAGAGAATTAAGCATTTGATTTGATTTGCAAATTATGAATATACTGATATCGATAAACCGATAATTATAAATTATTTTTAATTTTTATAATTGATTTTTTATTTTGTTTTTGGGTTAGGGATTGCAGTGGAAATCTTTTTTGTGAGGTACGAACAAAAAGATTGAAACGTAAAGCCCGGCCGGAGGCAACCCCCAAACATTTATTTTAATTTTTTTATACTTGAATATTGTTGAAAAGTAAATTAAATATTTAAAACAAAAGTAATTTAACATGTTAATTAATTCTAAATATATTATGTAACATAAGTTATTTATAAAGATTGGAAATCTATTATTTAGTTAATCTGTTCCAAACATAAATAAATTTTATAAAAAATTTAATATGGAAGTTCAAAGCCCGCCTTTGCAAATTACCCCACTCGCACTTTTAAAAATAAAAGGTATAATGATTGAAAAAAAAATTAACAGCAACGAGTATGGGTTAAGAATAGGAATGAAAGGGGGTGCCTGTTCTGCAAGTTTTTTATTGGGTTTTGATAAAAAAAACGAAAAAGACTCGTTTTATGTGTTGGATGAAATTAATATTTATATCGATAAAAAGCATTTAATGTATGTTATTGGTTTGGAAATTGACTATGAAGAGAATGAAACCGCAAGTGGGTTTGTGTTTAATAACAGAAAAAATGATGTCGTTTGATCTGATTTAAATTTATTTTCAAGTAAATAACATTTATCTTGTGCAAATACACTTTACATGAAAAAAAATATCCTGATTACCAACGGAAAAATTGTTAATGAAGGCAAAATTATAGATGCTGATATTTATATAAAGGATGGAAAAATTGATAAAATTGAAAGATTAATTACTGCCTTAAATTCTGATATTATTATTGATGCTAACGGAAAATACCTATTACCGGGTGTGATTGACGATCAGGTTCATTTTCGTGAACCGGGCTTAACATATAAAGCAGATATTTTTTCGGAAAGCAGAGCTGCAGTTGCTGGAGGTACTACCTCTTTTATGGAAATGCCCAACACAGTTCCTAATGCCTTAACACAAAATTTACTTTCCGACAAATATGATATTGCCGAAAAATCATCTCTTGCCAATTACTCTTTTTTTATGGGTGCAGGTAACGATAACATTGAGGAAGTTTTAAAAACGAATCCTGAGAACGTTTGCGGAATAAAAATTTTTATGGGTTCATCAACAGGGAATATGTTGGTTGATAATGAAAAAACATTGGACGCATTGTTCTCGCGTTGCCCTATGCTTATCGCCACTCATTGTGAAGATGAATTAATTATTAAAACCAATACCGAAAAATATAAAAAAGAATTTGGAGATGAGCTCCCTCCCTCCTATCACCCAATTATCAGGGACGAAAAAGCTTGTTACCAATCTTCTTCATTGGCAGTGGCGCTTGCTAAAAAACATAATACACGTTTGCATGTTTTACACATTTCTACAGTTGATGAAATAAACTTGTTCTCAAATCTTATCCCTCTTGAAAAGAAAAGAATAACTGCTGAAGTTTGTGTACATCATTTATGGTTTACTGCCGATGATTATAAAAATTTAGGAAATCAAATTAAGTGTAATCCTGCTATTAAAGATAAGCATCATAAAGAGGGCTTGTTAAAGGCACTGCTTGATAATCATTTAGATATTATTGCTACAGATCATGCTCCGCATACTTGGGAAGAAAAACAGCAAAATTATTGGAAGGCTCCATCAGGTTTGCCACTTGTTCAACATTCCCTGTTAATGATGCTCGAATTTTATAAAAACGGAAAAATTACATTGGAAAAACTTGTCGAGAAAATGAGTCATGCACCTGCAATTTGTTTTAAAATAAAAGATAGAGGTTTTATTCGTGAAGGATATTGGGCAGATATTGCAATTGTTGATTTAGAAAATAAAACTGAGATAAATAAAAACAGCATAAAATATAAATGTAATTGGTCTCCCTTAGAAGGTGCTATAATGAATTCAACAATTACACATACTATAGTTTCAGGTCATTTAGCTTATAATAATGGAGTTTTTAACGACCAAATTTTAGGTGAACGCTTATCGTTTATTAAAAATTAATTCAATTTCTTATTTGTAAATTAACTTTAAGAATTTACCTTTGCAATCCGAAACAAAATGCAGGTTGTAGCTCAGTCGGTTAGAGCGTCGGTTTGTGGAGCCGAAGGTCGCGGGTTCGAGCCCCGTCTCCCTGCCACTAAAAAGCCATCTCTATGCAGATGGTTTTTTTTTATTCTAAATTCTACCACAAAAATTGTTTTTGTTCTTTTTACAAAAATTTTCTTTTTCTTTATATCAAAATCGTTTTAGAAATTTTTTATGATCAATCGTCGCGAGTTTTTACAAAAATCTTTACTGGGTGCGGCTGCTTTAAGTATTCCTTCCCATTTAATTGCCGAACCGGCATCAAAAACATTAACAATCCTGCATACCAATGATCTCCATTCACGAATTGACCCTTTTGATGAAGGCAGAAATAAGGGGAAAGGGGGAATGGCTCGCCGTGCAACGTTGATTGAAAGGATTAAAAAAGAAAACAAAAATTTATTATTGTTGGATGCAGGAGATATTTGGCAGGGAACACCCTATTTTAATTTTTTTAATGGAGAGTTGGAATATAAGTTAATGAGCCAAATGGGTTATGATGCTGCAACTTTAGGCAATCATGATTTTGATGGTGGAATGGAAAACATTTTAAAACAACTTCCCTTGGCCAACTTCCCGTTTTTGATTGCCAATTATGATTTTTCAAGCACAATTTTAAAAAATGCCTTTCAACACTATAAAATTTTTAATAAAAACGGACTCAAAATAGGAGTTTTCGGTTTGGGGATTGAATTAAAAGGATTGGTACCCGATAAACTTTATAAAGAAACAATATATATTGACCCTGCAGAGAAGGCAAAAGAAATGACGCAAGAATTACATAATAAAAAATGTGATTTAGTGATTTGTTTATCACATTTGGGATACAAATACGAGAATGAAAATAAAATATCGGATTTAACCTTGGCTGCCAAAATACCGGGGATCGATATTATTATAGGTGGGCATACTCATACTTTTTTGGAAAAACCCAATATAATAATAAATCCGGAAGGCAAAGAGGTACTTGTAAACCAGGCAGGTTGGGGAGGAATTTTATTGGGAAAAATAGATGTGACTTTTAATAAAGGAAAAAAAACAATGGTGGGAACATCAATGATGATTGACGAATCTATTGAATTTGCAGGGTAATATTATTTACATAATTTTTTTTCGACACATTCCAAAATAATGAGCATTTAATTTAATAGTAAAAAAACTTAATATAAGATTAACAAATAGTTATTTTTATGTAAATAAATGATTATCAATACTATCACTTTTAAAGTAGAATAATATTTTAATTTAATTTCCTCAATAACAGCTACTATTTAAAAAATAATTTTTTAAATTTTTTAGTCTAAAAAAAAATTATGACTTTTGTTTCCCTCAAATTTATGAGGGCTGCTTCAGAATTATCACATCATTAATTTTGATCAAACGGGGATGTCAGTAGACAGTAAGACGGCATGGAATGATTGCTTGAAAATAATAAAAGATAATGTGAACGAACAAGGTTTTAAAACCTGGTTTGAGCCTATTGTTCCTGTCCGTTTTGTTAATAATATCTTAACTATCCAAGTTCCGAGCCAGTTTTTTTATGAATGGTTGGAAGATCATTATGTGCCGGTATTGAGAAAAGCAATTGATACCGTTATTGGGAAAGACGGTCAACTGGAATACTCTATTATTATTGATAGTGGTGTTGATAAAAGCCGGCCAAAAGTGGTTAATTTACCCATTAATACGTCGGTCCCAAATCAAAATACATTTAACAACGGGAAAGAATATAAAAATGATAAAAACCACGAAAAAAATAAAAGCCCTTTTGATTTTCGTGAATTAGGCTTGGAGCACCTTTCTTCTTATCTTAATCCAAATTACTCGTTCGAAAATTTTATTGAAGGTGATTGTAACAGATTAGCACGATCGGCCGGTTTAGCTGTGGCTAATAAACCCGGTGTTACTTCTTTCAATCCTTTAATGTTATATGGTGGAGTAGGATTAGGGAAAACACACCTTGTTCAGGCAATTGGTAATTTTATTAAAACCCATATGTCGGATAAATTTGTTTTGTATGTTTCATCAGAAAAATTTACAAATCAGTTTATTGATGCTGTAAGGGATAATAATATGCAAAATTTTACCAATTTTTACATTCAGGTGGATGTGTTGGTAATAGATGACATACAGTTTTTAGCAGGAAAAGAAAGAACACAGGAAATATTTTTCCATATTTTCAATCATTTACATCAGTCGGGAAAACAAATTATTATGACGAGCGATCGCCCTCCCAAAGACCTTCAAGGTTTGGAAGACCGCTTGCTTTCAAGATTTAAATGGGGGCTTACCGCCGATCTTCAACAACCGGATTTAGAAACAAGAATGGCTATCATTGAAAAAAAATTACAGACCGAAGGTGTAATGATGCCTAAAAATGTAACTGAATATCTGGCACACAGTATTGATACAAATGTAAGGGAACTGGAAGGAGTTATTATATCATTGCTTGCAAGGGCATCGATGACAAGAAAGGAAATCGATTTGGATCTTGCAAAAAAAACCATTCAGGATATTATTCATCCTTCCAATAAAGAAATAACTATTGATTATATTCAAAAACACGTTTCAGATCATTTTAAGATTAATATTGATGAACTGAAAGATAAAACCAGAAAGAAGGAAATAGTAGTGCCCAGGCAAATAGCAATGTATTTTGCAAAGGAGTTTACCGCATTTTCGTTAAAAGCAATAGGTTATCACTTTGGCGGACGAGATCACAGTACTGTTATCCATGCCATTCAATCCGTATGTGATATGATGGAAAACAATGCAGATATGAGAAATACGGTTTTAAGTTTACAAAGAAGTTTGAAAGACAGAAAATGATAAACCAATTATAGAATCATAAAAAAGAGATTTTCCATATACCCCGTCCTAAAAAAAGTTATCAATTGAATTTGCGAAATTGTATGCTTTTTCTAAAACATATTAATAAATTCGCCAAATATTATTATCCCCCTCATTATTTATTTTAATATGCTGAAAAAAGAAGTTACTTTAGGAATTGACATAGGAGGAACAAATACAAAAGTTGGAATAGTTGACAGGGATGGAGAATGCCTTGCAAATAGTGTAATGGCTACAAGGGCTGATGAACCAATCGAATTTTTTTTACCAAGGCTTTATCATACTATTGATGCTATGGTACTGCCCTTTACAGAATCTGTAAATTTATTGGGAATAGGAATAGGTGCACCAAATGCAAATTTTTATACAGGTTTGATAGAGCAACCTGCCAATTTAAAATGGGCTGATAAAACACCATTAGCCAAGCTGGTGGCAGATAATTATAAAATCCCCGTAAAATTAACAAACGATGCCAAAGCTGCAGCTATTGGCGAAATGAAGTTTGGTGTTGCTAAAGGAATGAAAAATTTTATAGTTCTTACTTTAGGTACCGGTTTAGGAAGCGGTATTGTGGTTAATGGAGAGGTTGTATACGGTGCAGACGGATATGCAGGTGAGTTTGGACACGTGATTGTAAATGCAAACGGAAGAACATGCGGCGGAGGAAGAAGAGGTTGCTTGGAAGCATATGTTTCAGCCACCGGAATTTGCAGGACTATTTATAAATTATTAGCAGATTATCCTGATCCAAGTGAACTGAGAGATATTCCATTTCATGAATTATCTGCAGAAATGATTACGGAATCAGCATTAAGAGGCGATAAAATTGCCTTGGAAGCTTTTGAATATACGGGAAGGATTTTTGGAATGAAACTGGCTGATTTAGTTGCTATTTTAAGCCCCGAAGCTATTATATTATTTGGAGGCTTAACCAGATCAAAAGAATTATTATTTGAACCTACCAAAAGATATATGGAAGAATACATGTTTCCTATATTCAGAAACAAGATAAAATTATTAACTTCAGGCCTTGAAGGGGCCAACACTGCAGTTCTGGGTGCGAGTGCCTTAATATGGAATGAATTGGATAAAACGATGATTTAATTCATTCTTTTATAAAAAACTATTGAATGGAATAAAAAGATAAGCTTCCGTCGGATATTGTTTCCG
Organism: Spirosomataceae bacterium; assembly: GCA_965248855.1. Taxonomy (GTDB): domain Bacteria; phylum Bacteroidota; class Bacteroidia; order Cytophagales; family 172606-1; genus CBDFKQ01. The sequence goes on from CBDFKQ010000020.1 coordinate 52,609, forward strand.
AAATGGAAAAGCTTATCTTTTTTCGTTTACCCAAGTATAAATAACCAAAGCTGATTGACCGGCTATATTACCTGCAATTTTGCATTTCGCTTCGTTCATATCTGTGCAATCCTTTATAATAGGCTTAATTTTTTGCATCGACTCCGGTTGTTGTACTGAACACGACATAAAAGCGGCGGCATATGTATTGTGGCCTTTGTTAATCTTAACCGAATTTTGTTCACTTGAAGATTTATACGGGAAACCCATACTCATAGTGAATAAACTCAAGGCAAGTAAAAATGTTGAAATTTTTATTTTTTTCATTCCACTAAGTTTAAGATGTATTAATAACTTCGATACAAATGTAAAACTAATTTACTACTTTGCAATACAAGGTACTATATTTTTTATTTTATTTTTTTGTCCTAATACTATGTCTATATACCCTATTTGATTTAACCTCTATCGTTACTATTTAAGGAGTTAAGATTTATATAAAAGGTTGCATACAGAACTTCAAAAGTTTTCATTTTTTTTCCTGTATAGAAATTTTAACAAAATTATAAGATTAACAATTACTTTAACATTCTTTCATGTTAAAGAATGTTAAAAAAAATATTTATTCAACATTGCTCTTACTTTTGTATAAGTAAAGATAAATGAATGAAAAAAAACGATATTCAATGGATAATTGCATTAATGTCACTTGCATTGATGTGTTTGGTTGGATTTCAAATATATTGGATTAGCGAAGCGGTTGAAATTAGGAAGGAAAGATTTAGCCAAAGTGTACATGAGGCTATGCAAGCCGTAGTGAGAGACCTTGAAAGATATGAAGTATTGATTCTGGCATCAAAAAAATTACAAAAGATTAAGCAGGATCAAAATATTATATTTAACCCGGCAAATAAAACCGAAACTCAGACATTTAAAAATAAATATTACCGATCAAAGTATTTTTTTAAAAACAATCGGTATTTTAATATAAGCCGATTTTATACCCCAACCGGAAAAGATTTTAAAACCGGAGGCAATATAAAAATGATGCCGTCCGATCTTTTAAAAAATAATCAAGTCACAGCCTTTTTTTTATGGTTAGATACACTTCGCTCAATTAATTCAACATTAAACCGGGAGAATGATATCTTCGATTTAATAGATCATAATAATGCTTTATTAAACTTTAATGAGAAAAACAAAAACGACCTTAATGATTTAAACAACCTGCAAATATTAAAAAATATTGATCGTTGGAAGGATGAAAAAGATTCTATTTTAGCCTATTATATATCTTCTGAAAGAGTGCCCGCTTTTATAAAGTTGGAAAACACCAACTTACTTAGGAACAAGGATAAGGTGGTGAGAAAAAAGATAGATTCTTTGAATACCTTTAAATCCAATCTCAGAGAAAATTTTGAAAATATTCAAAAAAAGACGGATTTAATAAAAGGGGTTTTTGATGAAATTTCCAACAAGCCGCATACTTTAAATGAAAGGGTGAATAAAAGAATTATAGATTCATTGATTAAAATTGAATTTATTAACAAAGGCATACAAATGTCTTATTTTTTTGCAGTTAAGGAAGAAAATAATCGTTTTGTTTTTACCTCATATTCCGGTTGGCAACAGGTAAATAAAATGAACATGTTAAAGGTTCCTCTTTTTCCGAATGATTTGCTCAACGAAACGGGTTATCTATTAATTTATTTTCCTGATCAGCAAAATCAATTTTTTAAAGAGATGGGTTTTGTTTTTATCAGTTCAGTAATACTGATATTAATTATTTTACTGTGCTTTTACATTGCAGTAAATACTATTGTTCATCAAAAAAAACTTTCAGTAATTAAAAATGATTTTATTAATAATATGACGCATGAGTTAAAAACACCTATTGCTACTATTTCGCTTGCTACAGAAATGCTTCAGGATAAGGATGTACAGAATTCTCAAGGTTTAAGCAGGTATTTACAAATAATAAAAGATGAAACAATAAGGCTGGGCAAACAAGTTGAAAAAGTTTTACAAACTGCCTTAATCGATAAAGGTGATTTAAAATTAAATTTTGAGAAAATTAATGCTCATGAAGTTATTCAACAAGTGATTAACAATATGAGTATTCAAATAGAATCAAAATCCGGGAAAGTAAATTTAAAATTAGATGCCGTAAATTATTTTATTCAGGCTGATGAAATCCATTTAACCAATATAATTCACAACCTGCTTGATAATGCCAATAAATATTCCGAATTAAATCCTGAAATAGAAATATCAACTTATAATAAAAAGGATGGCTTAATTATAAGGATTTCAGATAATGGTATTGGAATGACCAAAGAACAATTGAATAAAATTTTTGATAAATTCTATCGTGTTCCTACAGGTAACATTCATAATGTAAAAGGATTTGGATTGGGATTAAGTTATGTAAAAAATATTATTGAGTTACATAAAGGGACAGTAAAAGTTGAAAGCAAGTTGAATGGAGGAAGTGTATTTGAAATATTTCTGCCATTTAAACAATTAATTTAACTTTTTATATGAACGCAGTCAAAATTCTTTTAGTAGAAGATGATCAAAATTTAGGGCAATTACTTCAGGAGTATCTGAATTTAAAAAATTTTGATACTGATCTCGCACGTGATGGTGAGCAAGGGTTATCGCTCTACATAAAAAATAAATATGATGCTTGTATATTGGATGTAATGATGCCAAAAAAAGATGGTTTTACATTGGCAAAAGAAATAAGGATGGATAATGTAGATATTCCCATTATATTTTTAACAGCCCGTTCAATGAAAGAAGATACTTTAGAAGGCTTGCGACTTGGTGCTGACGATTATTTAACCAAACCTTTCAGCATGGAAGAACTGCTTCTCAGGCTCAAGGCTATTTTGAGGAGAATAAAAAATAAAGAAAATGATGAAGAAAAAAATACTTTTAAAATAGGCATGTATGACTTTGATGCCATTCACCAAAGTTTGAAATTAAATGGGCAAAATATAAGGTTGACAAATAAAGAAACGGAATTACTAAAACTGTTATGCTTAAATATTAACCGGGTTTTAGAAAGATCTGCTGCTTTAACATTAATATGGCATGATGATACTTATTTTAATGCCCGCAGCATGGATGTTTTTATTGCGAAGTTGAGAAAATATTTAAAAGAAGACCCTTCAATAGAAATAGTAAACATCCACGGAACAGGATATAGATTGCAAATTTTAAAGTGATTTATAAAATAATTCGAGAACCTTAAATATTTAAAGTAAAAAAATTTTGACGGGCAGGATTTTAAAATCGGACAAGAATTTTGAATTATTTTTTTTAATGAAAATTTTTAAATATCGTTTTCATATTTCTTAAATCCTTTATCTTCTAATTGCCTCCAACTAATCTTCCATAAATGTTTTCCAATTTCTTTATTATAACTAATCATTGAGCTTCTAATGGGCATATTTTTAAAAAAATATTTACCTGTTACATTTTCAACTTTATTACTTGAAGCCAGATAAATGGATGTTTCAGCACCCTTTTCCGGAGTAATAGAAAAAAAAATTCCGAAAATTTTTATAAGTTTTAATATTATTCCATTATCACGGCCAATATTGGTCGAAACAAAACCGGGATGCAAAGTATTTACGGTTATTTTACTTCCTTTAAGCATTTCTGCAAGCTCGTACGTAAAATAGATCTGAGCAAGTTTCGATCGACCGTAAGCTTTTAATCCATTATATTTCTTTTTTGTTTCCAAATCTTTAAAGTCAATATCACTCCATCTATGCCCATCAGAACTTACATTAATTATTCTGGCTGATTCACTTTTTTTTAAAATGTCAAGTAAACAATTGGTAAGGAAAAAGTGCGACAGGTAGTTCACTTGCCAATGAGCTTCTATATTGTCATGGGTTTCATGTCTTTCTTTATAAAAAAGCCCTGCGTTGTTAATTAAAACATCAAGCCTTTCTAATCTATTTTTTACATTTTCAATTAATTGCTTTACACTTTCCAAACATCCAAGGTCAGCCACAAAATAATCAACCGCCTTACTTTTGCTTAACTTTCTAATTTCGGTGCATACATATTCTGCCTGAACCTGACTGCGACAAACAATCGATACATTTGCACCCATTTTTGCCAATTC
>CBDFKQ010000021.1:0-91967 GCA_965248855.1 Spirosomataceae bacterium
CATGAACAAGAAATTCTTCGATTAAAATCTCAAATACAAGCAAGTAAGTTCTTATCCAAATTTTCTTTTATTAGACTAAAATTATAAATTTTTTAAAGATATTGATAATAAAAATTTATCAAATCCTAATACTAATATAAAACAACTTGAATATGAACTTAATGAAGCACGATATCAAATAGAAAAATTACAAAAACAACTTGAAACAAATGCAAATAAAGATGATCGAACAACATTAGAAAGTCAAATTAATTTTCTTAATGATGTTATTGTTGATTTACGAAATAAAAATGAATTATTAAAAAAAGAAATTGAATTTCTAAAAAATCCATTTATTGGAGATGATGAATATTCTCAAACTATAACAACAACACGACGAAAATCATCAGTTCCTCGACTTTACTGTATGTTTAAAAAAAAAAATAATTTTTCGATTTATTTATTTATTTATTGAAAATATCTAGGTGACATGTGTGAAGTATTTGATCAACATGATACAGATGATTGTCCAAAACAAAGTTCACTTATTGATGATCAACATCATGATGATCATCAAACACGTGAAAGAGTATTACCACCACCACGACTTTATTGCGAAAAATGTGAAGAATTTGGTCATGATTGTAATGAAGTCGATGAAACTTATTAAAATTTTTACTTTAGTTTTTATTTTGTTAAAATTTTTAAACAGTGATCAGAAATTGATCGATTATTTGAAACAATATTATTCGTTCTTTCTTTTTCTCTTTACTGCACTATTCAAATGTCCGGTGCTCGACTTACTTGTTTCTGTACATTATCCACTTTTCTTCACATTTATTCTTTCTCTGTTTGCATTTTTTTTTTAATATATATATCCATTGCTATATGATTTCAATCAAAACAAAAATAGATGATAAACATGGGTTCAGTTTGCGTTGTTTTTTTTCTTTCTTTTGTTTTCTTTTCCTTTTTTTAAGACAATTTATGTGTGATGTACGGAGACTAAATAAAAAACGTGCGCAATACGAAACATCTCTTATTATACTGTTGTAATTACATTTTATTTATATAACAAAATATATATTAACATTAGAAATATTATTTACTTTCATTTAAAAATATCTTGTTTATGTTAATCTTCGTCTTGATTTTTTTGACACAAATTCGTAGAAATACATTCACATTCGGTGCATATTTTCTGCTGCTGCTTACTGATTCAATAAAAAAATATTTTTGAACTAATCGTTTTCTCTATTGAATCTGTTCGATTTATGATATGTTTCTCGATTTGAACGATATACACATGGAAATTGTCTAACTTATTGTTGATTCAAGTTCCAACTAAGTCTCCTTTTTTTACCTATTCATTTCGGTTTTTTTCTTCTTATCTTATCAGAAGCAACATTTCGAAGGCCTTATTACATGCATCTTAAATTAAACTCAAAGCGACTCACAATTCTTCAGGCTAGAAATTCTTGTAATATAGGAGAATTGAAAAATTTTAGATTAAATCAATATATGTGAAAATATATATTTATTTGTTAGAAGTTGCTTATTTGAACCATAAATCAAGTATATACTTTTCTTTTACATCTAGATTAAATAAGAGCACTCAAAAGTTTTGATCCGATAACTTTCTGTCTTGTTAATCGAAACGAATAGATTTATCGATCTAAAAAGAAATGAAATGCGAGAGAGTAAGGAGAATACTGATTTAGCAACATCCACTGTAGAGGATCGTGGCATTGTTATTGTTGAGAAGTCTTTCTTTTGATAAGACAATCTAGAGCAGCCGCTTCAATGATTAAATCATGAGGAAGTTTGTCTAATTTTGTAGCATCGCCATTAATGAGTGTAGTATATATTTGGGTTTTAACTCTTACTTGTGACCTGTTAAGCTCATCCACCGATATACTTTGAAGTGAGCGATATTTGTCATCGAAAAGTGTCCGTTTCTCATTAATTAGTAATGGATGATTACCGTAGCAACGTTGTTGAAGTTCGTCATAGATTGTATGTGCCAGTGGCTGATTTTTTTTCTGTATTGCATCATGATATGCCCACAATAAAGTCACATCTGGGTATTTGGGCACGTCACTAACGGACAATTCAAGTGGTAGACTAGTAACACTGTTTGGATGTGAAGTTGGCTCTGAGAAACCAGATGATGTTCGACTTCTGGATGAGTCTGTCTCCAAGCGATAGAGATTAGGTTCTATAGGTCTGAATGGTGAAGAAATACGCATATTATCAACTGCATCGATCAAATGCGATGTCGCCGAAGAAAATGAAGATTTAGGCGGCATCGATGCTGGCAAGAAAGGAACAGGTGGAGAGGCATTTCGCATAGAATATTGTTGATAATCTTGTGAATTCTGATACAGATTCGGATAGTAAGAAGGTATGGGTCTTGAGCTCGAATTTAAATCTGAAGGGTGTGTGGGACTATTAGTATCACGACGTTGAAAGTGCACATTGTCCCGTGCCATAGATTGTGGTTGTCGTGCGCCATACGTATCAGGTTGGGTATAATATGATGGATTCGGATGAAAGGAGTCTTCGCGTTGCCGTGGTATATTCAGGAGTGGTTCTCTGTTATAAATTGCATCTGGTGGTAAATAAGAGGGCTTTACATGTGGAGGTATGTGATCATATGTGGGCATCGGCGGATAGCTTGTACTACCCATCGTATAGTTTGGTTGAAATGACTGTGTGGGTGGATATTGTGGAAAAGGATTGAACGATGAGTGTGCATGATAATAAGGTGGTAATGATTCTCGATAATGAGAAGGTTGCGGTAGTCCTTGGTAATGAACAGGTGGTAGCTGTTGTTGATAAGGAGACGGTTGTACTTGTTGACCATAAATAACCAATGGCTCCTCGCGCCTCGATGATGGAACTACAACATTCGCGTTTGAACTTGTAGGAGCACTCTTTCGTAATTGATATACAGCAGCTAATTCGTACAGTAAAGCTGAGGGAACATTTTTCAATTTTGAGAAAATCAGGATCAGTAATAGTGCATACTTGTTCTTTGAGCCGTTCATACGTTATCTTTAATGAGTTAGCATCGAATGAACAATATTTCTGTGTGTTTGTCATAAATGTGGCTATATCAGCAGGATCTGTCAATGGAGCCATTGATTTACCATGTGATCGTTCTGTAAGTTCATGGCGGATAAAATGCTGTATGCGTTGGTCTCCACAAGTTCGATAACGTTTGACTAATTCGATGGTAGGCAATATTTTAATTTCATCAAAATTTACGTCATCTGTGTTAGTATGAGTACTAGATGATTTTGCTTTTGGAGTTTCTTTTTTCGTAGCTTTAGGCTTGACAGTTGTTGATATTTTCTCTTCATCGCTGTCATCCTCACTTTGATCACTTTCATTCGTAGGCCTGGCATTATATTGTGATGTTTCTTTCGATTCTGGTTTTCGTTTCTTCTTTTTCCTTTCCTCTAATGAGTCTCCCGACAATGCTCCAATTTGATTAAGAACTTCTTCACTCGCATATGAATCTGATTTTGGCATCGATATATTGTTGTTTTGTTCAGAAAGGCTAGCTTTTGCCGTTGTTGAATACGATATAGGATTTTGTCCTTCTACCGATTGTTCAGTATTGATAACAGTCATTGTGGACAATCGACTACTTCTTATCACTTCTTCACGTTGATCTTTCTCAATCGATTCACAAAACTCTTTAAGACTTCGAATAAATATATTGGCTTGTTTTCTTGCTTCGATGTTGCGTAACATTGTTGCTTCAATTTCTAATTGATCAATGAGTGCATGCAATTCGGCTGCTAAATTAAATCCCGAACAGATTCGACGTAATTCGGTACATTTTGCTCTGATCTCGGCATTTTTTTGTTGAAGTGCATTTTCGAGCATTTTTTTAGCATCTGCTGTATTTTTGATTTTTTTCTGAAAATCACTGGAATTGTGTGTTGCAGCATCATAGCGACTTTTAATATCAGCAAGAATATCTTTCAATGTCTGCTTGGTAACTATTACCGTTTTCTTAGCATGATAATGAGCTGTGTATGAACAGTTATGCTGACATTGAGTGCAATTGCCACCTTTCATTGCCCAGCATCGTAGAAAAATTTGAGCTCCTAATATTGTAGTTTCGTCGAGTTGACAATTATCATGACAGACATGATTACAATTTTGACAGAGTGTACTATGATATTTGGCATCGATAATTTCGGGTGTATCAATAGTTCGTTCTTTGACATAGTCTTTATAAGTATTGGCATCCGCATTCGCTTGTTGTAAACCTGCTTCAAACATAGCAATTTCATCTTGCATTTTTTGCATTTGAGTTACTTCAAGACGAGCAGCATGCATAATTGTTTTAATAGAATTTCGAATATCTTTCATATGTTTGAATGCAGCCACAGATTTTGTTTTGAAAGTATTAAGCATTTTGATCATAGCCTTAAGTTCACTCATTGATTGTCTCCACTCAAATTCTAATGCCTGAATAGTTGATGATGTCCGTGTATTTGGATCAGCTGAAAAGGCTGAATTTTGCATATAATATGGATAGACATTTCCATTAAGTTCAAGTGCTGCTAAACTAAAACTAGATGAATGACGACTTGTATTTGTTAAAACAACAATTACATTATCCATAACGATATCGGGCAAATTTCCACGCAATTGAGCAATAACATTTCGTAAATTAACTGTCAATCGAGCGACAGTTCCATTCACTACAATAATTATTCCTGTAAGTCCAGCTAGATGATCCACAGCATCAAGAATTTTACATAAATTAACACTGTCCTGCTCAGTTCCTCGCGTATCTGATAGGCCTGGTGTATCAACAAAAAGATATTGAAAGTTGCCGTCAGTAAACATATATTGATTACAAGAGTCTGTTTTTGACTGTGTGTTGTCATTTACATTATGTTCATGATGATCATAATTTTCAGTTACATGCAGATTATATTTTGATGGAATAGCTACTTTCAAATTATGCAACGAACCATTTTTAAAATAATTTGTTAAGTAATTAATGAATGTTGACTTTCCAGAACCTGTCTCACCAATTACAAGAACTTTCACCATATTGTTTGTGTTTAGACGTTCTTGACGTCTTGGACGATCTGACATGTTGCTGCCTTTTTGTTGTACCAGAAGAAATTCTAAACAGTACATCGAATTAATACATTCACTGTGACTAAAACTTGGATCTTATTGTTTAAATTTGGTCCTGTCATACGAAGAATTTCATGACAATATTTATGTAGTACTTAATCTTGTGAAAAATGTGTATTATTGTTCATACTTACGTTGTTTATTACACGAATAGATGAACTCGTTTTGATAATCGAAGACGATGAATAAGTAGAAATGTTTATTTTATCTACAATAGTATTTTCATTAGCAATAATTTGTTTAAAATGATATAAAAGCTTTCTAAATTAGAAAAAAAATACAAAGATGAATAATTACACGATACGAGAACACATGTCATATAGTTAACACCACAAAATCAAACGTTTTAGTTGAAATCGAAATGAAATGGAAAACTACAGTCGGATAATTCTAATACAAACCGATTATAATTAATCATATTTTTGCATTTCATTTTAATTTTTGGTAAGATTTTCGGTCTTTCACATATTATTGATTAATCATAGGTGATAAATAAATTGAGGGTCGTATAAATTCATCAAATGGCTCAACTGTAATGTTAACATAGGACAAAAATGAGTATAATTAACATGGAAAACCTCTTTTAATGACAAGTTTGACTGCTGATAATAGTAATCTTTTTTCAATTGGAACAAGATTGATTCTGAATGGGTCGCCATCAGTAATTTCATTAATCTCATCCAATAATTGACGACTTAAATGTCTCAAATCGCGAAAGTTCTCCCACTCATGCTTTGCATATTCTTCACATAGGATAAGCTGCTCATTAGTCGATAAATATCCAGTTGATTCTCCATCACATCGACGTTTCAGTATCTCTCGGATCTCGTTGATATCGAAGTCGTCCATATCACTGTCGCGAAGGCGTACCAGTTTATTAGTAGGTAACATATCAAGATTCTCTCTTTCTAACTTATGCCTAATACCAGACTGATCATACGTCGTATCCTGTTGTGACACCAATTTTTCCTTATGCTTTGTAGATGTAGATGGAACAAATGGTTCTTGATATTTTGTTTTCTGTTCGTTATTGTGTGCATCATGAGAGTCATCAGAGTCTTCATTATAACTATTCTCTTTGATTAATAATGTTGATCTATGATTGGGTAGAGGCAGATATAACGTTTTTCGAGAACTACGTTCATCAACATTCTGATCATGTAATTCGCCGTTCGTTCGTGTTTTAGTTGATATCATGCCTGCGTCCGATTTTGGGCTTGTACATATCACAGGGCTTCTAGCCATACGGTCGCCAGCAGTTCGAAATTGTAAGGTCGGTTGGTGGTTTCTTGACCTCTCCGAAGCAACACATAGTTGCTGTAGATTAGCAATGAATTCACGAGATTTAATAATTACAGAAGATGATTTCAAATAGAAGACATCCTTCTCTAAAAGCTCGACGAACCGACAAAGAATTGTAGTAACGTTTGAGTCCTTACAGGTATGCTGCAAACTTATAATACTCACTTTGACTTGCTCATATTGCTGTCTAAGTTCATATTCAAGTAGCTTCTTGACTGTTTGAAGATCGTTGTATTTTGAATCCACTGCTTCTTGCCCATTTTTGGTCTGCAGGTTTCGTTGGCGTATGTTTTCGACTATCATTGCCAGTGAAAACATAGTTTTCTTTATGATAAACTGTCCATGAAAATGTACAAGATCACTACATTTATTTGGGCAGCGAAGACACCATCCATTTTGATTAATTACAGAACATCTAAGTAAATTGTTAAAACTTGATTTTGGCACTTCATCACTCGAGCACATTTCATGACAGGTTGTTTGGCAATCAAAGCAAATGGTATTGTAGTATGGTGTCGGAATGCGCCGATTCTGAGGGATCATTCGTTCTCGCATGAACTTAGGAAATCTTTCAGGATTAATCGACTGACTATGTGCCGATGATTCGAAAATAGTTAGTTCATCTTCTACAATCTGTAAATCTGAGATAGTCGTTCGTGTCTGACACAACTGTTCTTTTATTTCATGTCGATCGTCATTTAAGTCTCTGAACACGTTTGTCGATGTTGCTCTAAGTGAAAGTAACTTTTTCAAAATACTATCGATTGTTCTCATCGATGAAGTGAAATCTCGTCTTAATACATCCATCGCACGGTGAGACCAAGTATTAGGATTAGTTGCGAAAGCTGAATTTTGCATGTAAAACACAGAGCATTTCTCTGAAAGGTTAAGACTACTAGGCCGAAAATTAACTGTATGTTGTTCACAATTTGTTAGAACAATGATTATGTTCGAATCGATAGCATTTGGAAGACGATCACGGTAAATGCTAAGGACATTTTTAATATTAATAGTAGTACGTGCGACAGCACCATTGAGAATGAGAATCAGTGCCCTAAGAGCTTTGAGGTTCTCAATATACGAAAGAGTTTTCGCTACATTACGGTCGCTTTGTGGTGAACTACGCGTATCATTTATACCGGGTGTATCAATAAAATGAAATATCATTCCATGTAATTTAAATGAATAACGCTGACAATCGAGAGTTTTAGTTTGGGTTCTATCATTGACTAAATATTCATTAGAAACCAAACCCATGTTACCAGTTTGATAGACAGTTGGAATTGCCACATATGGATAGTTAAGCGTTCCTCCACAGAAGTAATTAGCCAAGTAATTGATAAACGTACTTTTTCCTGAAACAATAATTCTATCTAGCGCATATAGAAAGAATAAAACTCACCACTGCCGGTTTCTCCAATGATGACACTGGTCATTTCATTAGTTGGCATGTACTGCACAATAGAAAGGATTAGAAATAATAGTACATAAACATTCTTAAGATAATTCTCTTTAGGAATTAACCTTTAGGAAAAAAGTAATATGTAAAGTTTGTTTATTATTGTATATTTTCTGGAATTTATAAATAGATCCTAAAACTCCTCACAAAAGATTTACAAAATATGAGTTCTAAATTGGGTAAACGCCAACTTTCGAATTCATCTGCGCATACATATCTTACGTAACAGGTCTTCAAACTATCGAACAAATGGGAAAAGTTTTCACCTCAAAACGAAACAAAAGTGATCGCAACCTGAAAATACCGTTTCGAAAACCAAACAATTGTTTTCAAAACGGCAAAGAAGGACGCTTAGCTTAGAGACATCATTTTTAAAACAGTACAATTGTGTTCTGTTATGAGAATGGCAAAGTCTATTTTGAAACTAGCGTTTTTGGGTTGTCAACTTTTTAGTCAATTTTAGAAGTGATATGGCCAATACTAGGACCACACTGTTTGTCCTAAGTCAAAACCTTTCCTGGATTCCTTACTAATTTGAAGAAACAGTTCGTAAAATGTCCTCCAAATTTATTGTTTATGCGTGCAGCATAGCTATTTCCGATCTTACAAAGTCTTATTTTAATTGAAAAGAAAACACTTTATTTCTTCAAGATAAACTGAACTAAAACCAATCATACTACGCAGTTTGTCATCGACAAATCAAGAAGTTTTTGATGTAGAGGAAGGAATACATAGGAACCGAATATTTCTCCAGAAAAAAAGAACCTGGGACCAGTTTGCTCATTACAGTTACTGATGAAATGAGATATCCACTGGATGCAGATTCCAAAGGAATGGAGCTGACGTAATGTACCTCATATGTCTGCGATATATATAGCGAAATCTCATGTGAGTGTTTGTAATCGATGGTTCTGACATTTCATTTGTAACGAGAGAGCTAAGGCTCTCTTGTGTTCTTTGAAGATTGATTTTGTTTTCGCACAGAATTTGATCAAGCTTGCCTACAACTGACGGTCAAAATATCATGAACACGGCGGAACCGTTTCAGTTCCACATGTATCGAGTCGGAGCGTATCAGTCGGGTTTGGTCTTGATTACGGTCCTCTAGAATGTCTAACTAAGGCCGAGACTGAGAGCCTCGATGTGGTCTCGGGCTTAGTATGTTCATAGCTGTAATTAATCAGAAATACCTAGAAATGCGTCGTACTTCAACAAGTCTTATTGAGTTTTAGGACCAAAGGTCTGTCGCAGTTATGGGTACTCTTCTCTATGTAAATGTCTCCAGAGGTGCATTTCGGTGCCGTTACTTTCAAAATAAGAACCGATTTGTCTATCATAATATCGATAGCAATTAATATTAATACATGTGTAGAAACTACACATCTATATATACCGATTTACATACCTATCTACCTAAGGCCAGCGTTACTTAGTTATTAACAAGTGAATGTACGACTACCTTGTTGTCATTCGTCACCTAATCAGGTTACGCACATTCAGCCCAACTGTGCGAACAAAGTTCGGAATCTTAGAGTGTCGTCAACAGAGTCTCTGAACAACAAATTATAATTGAAGTTAAACATGTAATGCATTTGGAAGCTTTGAAATGCGCTTCATAGCTTGATGCAATGAAGATGCATGGGATTGAGAAGCAGGCATGCAGCGAACCCAATTTCGAGTTCGAATTCGAAAGCTATCTAACGAACTCAGACGATGTTCATGATTCAGATCTTTCTCCCAGCATTTCTCGGCCTATGCTATCTATTTTCGAAACAACCATAGGGTTCGTTTAAGTTCGGGTTCGAGTACTTCCCAACATCATTCATTCGTTATTTTGATGTTTTTACTTGTACAATTTTTGTATAATTTGTTATATTGTGCCGAAGCGTATTATAGCCAACTCTCGATTAATCTTTTTGGTTCACTTATACTACCTTTTATTAGTTGACTAAAAACGACCGACTGGAACTCACATTAACCGTGAGCGAACGTTTGGATTCAGCAATGTTTAGTGTTGCTGCATATTACTTTACGCGAGTTCTTGGAGGGAAAAGTTTGGAGAAAACCGCTATTTCAGTCATAAAGTAACATATATGTAGCGTGGTCGAATAGAATAAAAGTTGTACTCATCAGAAACTCGAAGAGCTACAGAATTTCATGTCGTATATCTTCATAGATCTGTAATCATAAATTTTTCTTGGAAAAGCTCACTAAGAAATCAATATACTGAATGGATTGCTTTTACGCCGATGCAATCCAGTAATGGAACTGGCCGGTTTTTTACCGTTTGACTCATTAATGTCAACCAGTCGTTAAACACCCGGCTCGACTCGGTCAGAAAAGCCTAGCAGGTCAATCCGGTCCGATCGAAAAACTTTGCTGGTTTCAGATCTGCTGTCGATGCGAAAACTCTTTCGAGCAGGGTACTGCAAAAGTCGAGAGTCGATCCTTTTTTCTCTTAAAACCCTACAGTATCGTATACAAGATGCTTGCCAATCTTTGGTCAGAACCATTTTTTCCAACTTACCTTGAGCTTTTGTGCTGTAACTGCGATAATAAAGACAAAAAAAGAGTTTTTTTCTGCTTTTATTTTTGAAAGTTGGAAAAAGTAACGTATATGAAATACAGGTTATCTTATTTGAGTTTTTAACAAGAGTCATAAAAGGCTGTTGAAACTCATTCTTTATATTTCAAACAAAGTAAAAACTTATCTATATTGACTGTAGATCATACGCTGATAATGCCTAATATTATTTCGCTGAAGAGCTATCAGTAACAATATATGAATTTATCAAAAAAAGTGACTATACATGCGATCCTAATGAGTTTCGGGGAATGACTGTTTTCAATATATGAAGAAATACACTTGATACTCTTTTATGAAAGTACTTCATTTGTTGACTGAGTGTTAGGAACGAATAAAAATTTCATCGAATCTCATATTTCTTGTCAATCCGTCGAGAAGATGGCATAACGTGCTATACCATACTGATGAGTCGCATTACTTTATATATTTCACATATTAATAGAAAAAGAATATCCAAAATCGACGTTTGTTTAACTAACAAGACCTCTGTTCATTGCAGAAGATTGGCATAGAACTAAAATATTTGTCCAGTTTTTAAAACTGAATATTTCTACGACATTTTGACAAGATTTCTAGAATTATACAATAGACGCTTTTATAGATTATATAAACTATTTCTCTAACAGGATAATTGGAAAAAGTCTTATTTTTGGGATGCCCCCATCGTGAACAATAGTAGTAGCTTGCATGTTAATTATACGTTTCGTACTCGGTATTTCCATTATAATTTGACAAGATGTCTTATTTTTATGTTTTTCCAGTATTTGCCCTGTTTACAATTCATAGCACATCTCTTTCATTTTTCTTTTATGATTCCTTAATTTTATCTTACTATTGTTTTATTGCAAACATAGTTATCGACATCCACAAAACATAAAGCATAAAGGTAAGAGCACATGTTACAAAGTTTTCAAAATACTTGATGGTTTCTTCGTCAATAAAACTATTCAGAAAAAAATGAATCTCGTTTTAGATTTGTATCGTGTGCTTGGTCCCAGAAAACTCCTGCTAATTAAAACTAGAATGAATTGCGTTTAAGACAAAAAAAATGCCAGATATATTTACACCATCGATCCCAGGTCGTAACAAAATAAAATGTCTATTCCATATATTTCGTATTGACGTTATTCTTATTCATATTATACACGATAAGATAGATACATTCGAAACTCAGTCGACTAATCGTAGTAATACCATCAAAACATTCGAAGACTTTATAAATAATTACGAAATAGACGTAATCGAAATGACGAATACACCTTCCTACAGTACTCTTTGTCAAAATTGTAGTGAAGTATGTCATGAAAACTGTGAACCTGACGAAATCACTCTTATCAATGATCACTCCATTCATCAATGCTGGATGCTGAAGAATGGCAATTGTCGTCAGTGTGTAAGCAAATGCACGTCAGCAGTTCATTACTATATTAACAAGAAAATACAAAACAAAAAGAAAAAAATACAAGACGTTTTCAAGGACGTGACTAGCAAATATAATCAAACATCTGATAAGGAAGTCCTATCAAAAGCTGATGCTAGAAAAATGCTTGAAGATGCATTAGAACAAATCATTGATAATATCAAGCTGCTGTGTATCAAACTTCATCATGTCTATCCAGGCTACGCTCTAACTGAGGAACTACAAGTATTCATCGATCAGGTCGAGAAAGAATGTATTCTGTTCAAAAGTGCGGACACAAAAAAACAAGGAATTGCCTTTGCATTCAAATTGAAAGATTTTGTTAATATAGTAAAAAATGACCGAAAATTTCTGGAAAAACGTCTCATGTCAGGGATGACCAGCCAAGCAGAGAAGATAGACCAAAATAAGAGCAATACAAAACAGAATGAAAAAACACTAACTGCATACCTTGGACGACAGTTAACGAGAATCCCATGTGACGAACTGAAAGAGCTACTTCTTGACGAACTTCTAGCTGACTGGAAACTGTTGAACCTGTACACATCCGAAGTGATAGAAATCTCCACACCAATAGTCCGAATTCCTAACAAGATAAAGTTACTATTTCACAAAGTTCATATCGATGTCAGTCTGATTCATGTGGTACACGATATGATAGATACATTGCAAATCCAGTTGAGCAATCGCAGTAATGGCATCAGTACCTACCAAGATTTCGCAGCACATCATGAAGTAGATGTAGTAGAAATTATAGATACATCTTTTCACAATACTGTTTGTCAAAACTGTAGTGAAGTATGTCATGAAAACTGTGAATCCGATGAAATTACCCTCATTAATGATCAAGTTTTTCATCAATGTTGGATGATTAAAAATGGCAATTGCCGTCAATGTACAAACAAATGTATATCCACCGCTCATTACTACATTAACAAAACAATACAGAAAACCAAGAAAAAATTACAAGATATTTTTAATGACATCAACAACAAACATAATCGAACATCAAATAAGAATATTCTGTTGAAAGATGATGCTATAAAAACGCTTGAAAACACATCACAAAAAATGATCCAACATATTAAGCTGCTGATTCTCAAATTGTATCATATCTATCCAGACTACGATTTTATCCAGGAACTACAGTTATTCATCGATCAAATGGAGAAAGAATGTACTATGTTAAAAAGCACGAACACAAAAAAACAAGGAATTACGTTTGCGTTCGAGTTGAAAGATCTTGTGACTATGATAAAGAGTGATCCAAAGCTTTTGGAAAAAAGTGTCATGCAAATGACCATTAATCATACAGAGCGCTTAGAAACAACTCAAAAGAACATAGAACAAGATGAAACTGCAAGAAATACTCAAAAAATACAACAATCAATTATCGTTGGTAACTATAGCGAGACAAATGTTTCTATTAACAAATTGCTCACTGATCAATCAATATCTAACTCAAGCATATCGTCAGAAAGCCAACAAACAACGGTGACAAGTACACAGGAAATTCTTGACACAAGCTGCATGGCAAAAATTCTAATTATTGGTGAGACAGGTTCCGGTAAATCAACCTTCATTAACTATTTGACTAATTACTTTTATAATGGAAACTTAAAGAACCTTCGCGTAGCCATACCTTCGAAATTTCATCCACATGTCACAGAGAAATTTGTCCATTGTGAAAATGACCTACATGATACAACTCAATCGAAAACTGATAGCTGCAATCAATATATGTTTTCTACTGGTACAAAACAATATCTATTCATCGATACACCAGGTCTTTCTGATACAAGAGGTCCACAGCAAGATGACAAAAATATTACTAAAATAATCGATTCAGTCGAAGCTTTAGGTAGTCTCACTGCAGTTATAATTGTCGTAAATGGAGCAGTAAGTCGACTTACAATTAACCTACGAAATGTTTTAGCTCGACTTCGTGGAAATCTTCCTGATATCGTAATGGAAAATGTTATTGTTGTTTTAACAAATGTTACTCGTTATTCATACAGTTTTAGTATTGATGCCCTTGAACTAAATGGAAATGTCTATCCATATTTTATGCAGAATTCTGCTTTTTCTCAAGATCTAGCACGACAGACACCAACAACAACCAAAACAATTCAATACGAATTTGATCAATCTATAAGTCAAATCAAAAACATGCTAGAAAATATTGATACATTTCAAACAAAATCAGTGATTGCTTTTAAAACAATGAAAGATATTCGCAACGAGATAAAGATACTTTTACATACAGCTCGTATCGAAATTAGTCAAATTCAAAAGTTACAAGATGAAATAGCCGTTTGTGAAAGTTTAGTCAAACAATGTGATAATCATCTTGTCACGTATAAAGATTATACAAAAGAACGTGAAATAGATGTAACAGAAATTGTTGATGCTCCTTTTCATAGTACGCTCTGTCGACAATGTAATCAAATATGTCATGAAAATTGTCAACTTGATGAAAGTACTACAATAGGTGCTCAGATTCTTTATCAATGTTGGTCAATCAAGAATGGACATTGTCGAGCATGTACGGGTAATTGTTCATATATATTTCATTATCATGCTAAAAAGACAATCAAGCAAAGTAAGAAAAAAATTCAAGATATTCTCAGTGAAATCAAAACTAAATATGATGAGACATATCAAGAAAAAACTACTCATCAACAAAAAATTATATCAAAAGAAGATGCTAGAAAACTACTTGAAAGTGTATTAAAACAAAAAGGTGAAGAAATTAAACAACTTTGTTTGAAATTGTGTGGTATCTGTACAGGATTTGATCTTACTCAAGAATTACATGTCCTTATTGATCAACTTGAAACAGAAGAAACTATGTTGAGAAGTATTGAAGCAAAACAGCAAGCAAAGGTATTGATACGTAGTTTAAAAGATCTTTGTCATAGAATGACAAACGATGCAGATCTTATAGTGAAAACACCACGTAAAATGAACATTATCAATACGGAATCGGCAACTGATAATCAACCACACCCGATTTCTGTAAATTCAACCACGACACATCCATCAAATAAGTCTTCGTCAATCACAAAGCAAAATTCTGTCCTAAATGAATTTAAATCAACTTCGGCATCAAATTCTCAGACAAATGATGATGTTCTTGCAATGATTCGAGCTATTAATGCAAAGAAAACGACAAAAAATACTAGTAATAACATATCAAAGACGATGATGGAACCTGACGTTAACGACAATACAAGTGATAGTGATAATGATAATGAAAGTGACGATGATAGAGAACAAAGCTCAGTGAAAAAGAAGGATACTCATAAGCTGCTACCAACAATTATCGATAACAAAGATTTTCAAAGTCTTTCTATTAACCAACTCATTGCATGTTATAATTCGTACAAGGGTCAGTCACAAGCAAATCTTATTATCTTCGAACTTGTACAACGTTCATTAGGAAAATCGGTCGGTCCAATGAACACACCTGAAACTGTAACAGAGTTTGCAGCAAGTAGTCGAAAATATGGTCTGTTGAGCATTAGTGAGTTAAAGAAAGAATATGAAACATTGACACGCTGTATAACTCTTATTATTGGATCAGATATTTTTAAAATCAGTCACGTTCCATCAAATATTCTTAGTGATATCGCTGCTGTCTACATGGTTCTTCAACGGCACTCAACTGACGACAATCCTCTATTTAACATTAGTTCGCATCCAAGTCAGCAACTTGGATATATTTCACCTATCCGTCCTACAGAACATTCATATCCGCCTCAATATACCACATTGAAAGAACATTCTCAACCGACTGCATCTCGACTAGATTCTACATATGAACGAACGTTTGCTCCAAAAGTTAATCAACAAGAACATGTTAGCACATCCAGACCGAGCTCTCATTCTAATTCTCGTATACCGTTTAGTACTAACGTAAATTCAACCATAAATTATACGCAACCAGATACACATCCTGGAAGTGCTCATCCTTGTAATGAACAACCAGCTACAGATTCACAAAATACACGACGATCACATATTTTAACTGATACTTTGAAAAAATCTTCATCTTCAAGTAATTGTCAATCGCAAACACGTGATACAATCGGATCACATGCAAGCAGTTCTCCTAGTTCATCAAACAACTTTGCTACTACTGGAGACAAATGCAATAAGAGAGATACGAAAACTGATCAATAAACGCGAGCATAACTTACTCATGTTACTCTTCTAACGAAATCTATCCGAAGATTACTAAATAAATGAATAAATCAACGATTTCATTTATTGTTCGATTTTCACTTGATATTTTAATTCCAAAATATCTTTTTCGTTTGTTTTGCTCTTGAAAACACCACTGTGGTTGCTTTCTTTGATCAAATAAACATATAAATATGCTATTAGACATTCTTTTTTAAGATTCCGAGATTTTTTCGTAAGGTTCGAGAAAATAGAATAGGCATGATGTCGAGTTGTTTCGCTAAGTAAGTAAAGTTCAGCGGTATTCATCATACTAATAATCCGCAAGATTTGATTAAATATTATACATGAATAAGAAAACAGCAGAATCTACTGTCATAACAGAGCATCAATCTGCCAATTTTGAATATTCATTACAAATCTATCAAATCATTTTCTATAATTAATCTTTTATTTAAAATGTTAAAATCATATGAAATAAAAAATTACAAAGTTCATGTGGAAAAAATCAAATATTTCCATGTTTAGTTTGTTATTGGCATAAATAAGCATCAAATTGAGACAAAACTGGTGTTACACCTGATGTTTTATCAATATTTAATCGTATAGCTCGTACGAGGATAGCTTCACCAAATAAAATAATTCGTTTATTTCCAATTGATTGTCCTGTAGCTGGTGGAATATTTATCCAACAATTTAAACAATCACCCCACATCATTAATCCATCAAGTGACCATTGGCGAATACTAGCACCAGCTGAACTTCTTAAATCTTCACGAATAACAACACGATCAGCAAGTACAGTTGATGAAAATTGTAAAATACAATTATTATTTGTACATGTATAATTACTAATTAAAGGTTTTCCATAACAAGTTTTAATAAAATCACCAAGTTCTTTATATCTAGCAGCATGTTTAGGATCAACTATACCATCACGACTAACAGCTAAATCTAATACTAATTTACAATTACGACCAACGGTTGTATGATAAGTATCAATAAGTTCTTGTAATGGTCGAATTGGAAATGTTTCACCACCATAAAACCATCGATCACTAACTTGTAAAGTTGTTGGACATTCTGGTGGTGAAAAAAATGTACCATCAGGATCTTCTTGACCATTAGCATTAACAGTTAACCATGTGTCTGGTGAAGCAAAACCAAATTCATTACCAATATTTCTAATACTATTATTAGTAAGACCAAATCCATTAAATATCGATGCATTTACTTGATATTTTTCTACTAAAGCTAATATTCCAGTTTTTAATGAGGCGGAATAACCACCATCAAACCATATTTCTAATAATTGTCCATAATTTACCCATATTTCTTCTAATTGTTGTAAAACAATTGATTCATAAGTTTCTTGAGTAATTGGTATTTGACCAGGAGCTAATGGTCCTGGTCGTACATGAGTATCTTGTACATTTAACCAATTATTCCATACTACTGAATAATATAAACCAGTTCTAATTTCAGCTTTTCGACATGATTCCATAAAATTTCCAACAAGATCTGTTCCTGCTTTAGGACTATATCCTATTGAATAATTATAATAAATTGTTTGATTATTTGTTAATTGAAATTGAACTTTTGTTGGCCATGTTGCAAAACCACAATTATGTTTTGCTACTAATATAGCATATTTAGCACCAACATCAACAAATGTTTGTACCCAATTATCAGTATTTAATGTAGATGGATTAAAAAGTGTAATATCAGGTACTAATGATGGATCACGATTACATCCATCATATTCGACAGGTATATATGATGCCATATTATAATGAATTAAAAAACCAATATCTGATTGTTCTAACCAATTTAATTGTGCCGGAGTTGGTTGTACATGTAATGCACTTGTTGTTTTATATGATCGTCCTTCGATTGATAATATTTGTAAACATAATATCAACCATAAAAAATTCATTTTTGTTAAATTTTCAATATTTGAAAACAAAATCTACAATCATTTTAAATAAAAAATAAATGATGACTGACCTTGATATTAAAAAACTTTAGTATGTAAATGTTTCTACTAAATAGATTAAGTAGATTATTCGACTAAGACAAGGATGGGGATGAAACATTTCTTAAAATACCCAAGACACATATGAATCTAAGATAACGTTGTTTCGCTGGATCATTAAGGATGTTTAATTATAGCACATATAAGTGTAGGTAAGTTTCAATATGTCTACGTACATTACATATTGGCAACTTCCCTTATAAACTTTCAAGACATATTCGTTAGTGTTTTCCACTAGCTATACTTTCTATATGTATATCGTACATACATATGGTTTCTTCCTTTCCTCTATACTATATATATACCTCTATCTATATATATATATGTGTGTGTGTGTGTTTATAAATATTCGTTCTCTTTGTTTCATTCTCTATACGTGTTGTTATCATACCCTGTTTCTTCACAATAAACTAGAATTCACACCAACAACGAACATCTACAATAAGGACAACAAAATAATATCTCGTGGATGTTTGATCTACGAAAATCTAAAAATACAAAAAGGCTTAAATTTTTGCTGAAATAAATAAGAATTTATGTTGAATAAAAATTTGAATAATATAGCATGAAAATTATGTTATATATAGTCAATAGTTTATGTAAAGCTAACAACAACTGGAAAATAAGTTTTTCCTGGCACTACTTTCCATACTTTCATTGTTAAATTATTAACACCAAAATCAATAACAAACATCGAAAAGAAATAATCATTACCATCACGAAAAACACGATGATATTGTAAACCACAGCCATATTTTTTCGCTGGTTTAAATGCTGGATTAAAATGTATTTGTTCCCATTCACCTGATCGAGCACTTAATGTTGGTGATCTTAATAAACCTAATACCCAATTTTGTTCACCTAATGTCGTATCACAATTTAATGTACCATCAGGAGCTTCAATTAAATGATAAAAATAATCTCCTGATTGAACCATACTACCTTCACCACCACCAACACATAAACTTTTTGGATTCCATGATATATTCCATCCATTACAATCTAATGGAGAAAATATAGCATCATCTGGTAGATCATAGCCAGCTACATCATAATTAACAAAATCACGAGTACGAGCCATTCCTCGTGCTGCTCGATTATTTGGTGCATCCCAACCATGAAATGTAATATAGAACCATCCATTAAGTTTTTGTATAATTTCTGGTGTACCTTCATCATACATAGTTAATGTACAATGTTTGCCAGTACCAGTGCAAATTCTACTCCATAACTGCCCACCTTGAACAACTGGATTTCTTGGATTAGGTGTAAATGGACCTAACATTGGATTAGATCCTTGTTTTGAATAATGACACATAGACCAACGTTTATTATCACCAATACATTGAGCTAAATAATGCCACCAACCTGTTTCATTATCATAGAATGGAGCGCCATCAAGTGCTGCACAATTATCAAATGTTGAATTTCCAGGAAGTGCAACAACAGCAGGTTCTGACCATGTTTTTCCCATATCGGTTGAATTACGAACAGCAATACGTGTAAGTGGTACGACACCATTACAAAAATCAGGAGTTGGTGCATAGAAACCTTCTCGATAGAAAACATACCATTTTCCATCAACGGGTTTTATACATGTACCGACATTCCACATTGCTGTACTGCTTGGATCAGTAGCGTTAGGAGTAGGAAAAACTGATGAACTAACTAATTCTAATCCTGCTTGTCCAGCAAATATATCAGCTAATGGACCAGGATCTAATTCATTAACAACTGTTTTATAATGAACAATTTCACTGCAACAATGATAAAATACACGAAATTCTAATTCATGTCCAATAATACTTGTAAAATATAAAGAAAATATTTGTGATTGCATATTACCATAACCAAAATCCAGTCTTGAAATATTTCTACTCGTTAAAACTTGCTGTATATCAGCATCATTTACATCAACGGTCAAAACTGTCATTGAATCAGCAGTATTATTATCGACTCCTAAATAAAAATCAACATGTGAAGGTGTGGTAGTATTCCATGCTGTTGTATATGGTCCGTATGTAAGGAATCGTTCTGATGGATCTTGTGCAGTGACTTTCCATGCAGTATCATTAAAACGAGAACCTGTTTGATGGTCGGGTTCTAAACCTGGATAAAACTCAAGTTGTAGAGCAGTTACACAATAATGTAACGTTAAAATTAACAACACAGTAGCATATATCGCCATAATTGAGTATAATAAACACAACAATTAGATTAGAAATAGTCGTTGGACTTTTATTAATGGTGTGTTTATCAAATAGATGAAAATAGATATTTATTTTCTTTATTTATGTTAGGGACATATAGCTTGCTGATAAGAGATCTTTTTTTCTTTTTTCTTTTTGGTCGTATATCACTCTTTGCCTGTAAAAGATATGAAAGCATTATTAATAGACACACACCCCGTTTCATTTTTCCTTGAGAAAACATTGAACGATGATAACGAGTATTTACTGACATGGTTTAATTGGATAGGACCATATATAGATTTCTTTTCTTATTTTTTAAACAATGACATATATCCACAATAATTATTTAGTATTTTCCAAAATTTTGATTAGAACGATATAAAAAGTTGGAAATTAAAAAAAGATCGAGATAGATGGTTTAATGTTTTTATATCGAAACTAACTAAATGCATAAGTCATCATCTGTCATCATAGGTACGTGCCTGATACCATTGTATGTGTAAAGAGATGATATAATAATAATTATAAAACAAGTGACTCATGTATTTTTTTTTGAAAGTGACAATAATTTGGTAATTCATTTTATCGTTTAACGGATCATTGACTATGTATTTCTATATTTTGGTAAAAAAAAAACGATCAGTTTTGGTAAACAATAAGTATTGATAGAAGATGGAAAAGTTATCTTGACACGTACTAAGAACAATGCATATCATTATACAGAAAACAATATGGCTAATGGGATATATCCGTTCTCTACAGACGCCTTCTTCTATTGACTACATGCTAAAAAGGTTGTGGTAATATACGGAATTATGGATAACCATATGTACTAATAGGTCGACTTCTGCTTTGGTGTTGGTTGTAGCAGTATTATTGCTCTTTAGATATCTGTATATAGCAGTGAGTAATTTCTTAAAAAAAATCGTAATAAATATTTTAATTTTGAAATCAGGTAGATATTTCGTCAAACATTTCTTGAAAATTTATAATGGATAGATAATAATTATTTTAGATAGATTTTATCAAACTGTATCCGTTGAGCTCATCTCATTTTTAATTATTGATATGATCGTTCTTCAGCAAAATCATTTTGGAAAGTATTTGTTTTTTTTTTCGCTGCACTTTGATATTGTATTCTTGATTAAAAAAAACTGTATGACGTCATTGTTTCCATTATATTAACTCGAATGTGAATAAGGGAAGTGCGGCATGCTTAATGTTATAATCAAAATCTTTTTTTTACGTGATTCATAAGTCGGATGTAACACAAAAATTAATACTATTTGATCTAATTAATTTTCTATAGAGAAAATCTGTTGAAATATAAGAAAAAATGATAAGGTCTATTATTCATCTAGATCGAAATATCTTATTGAAAAGAGATAAAAAAGAAAACGACAGACAATATTCTATCAGGTTTTGAGTGTATTAAGCAAAGTAGTTTATTTCTACAGTTATTTATTTAATTGCTTTATGAATATTCGAGTGTATGTTTATCTAAGTGTAACTATAAACATTCTTTTCATGATCATCATAGTTACAAACGCATCTCGTGCTATATGATTTAGTTATATAATTAATCCCATTTAAGATTGTTTGTGATGGAATTGGTTTAAAATTTAACCAATTAATGTTAGGATCATAAGCTTCTGTTGCATTTCCATTACCGTCGTATTTATATATTAAAGAAATCCTTATCCCATTAATTTTAAAAGTATTTATCTTATCACTTCTTCGAACCCAATTTTTTCTCAAATAATCTTTAATTGTAGTAAAATCTAAATCGTAAGTAAGGCTATCTCCGCTAGGTTCTATCACCTTCCTTACATTGCCACTTGTATCAGTTACAATAATATTTGTCCCCGGCAAATAAGGTGTATTATCATAATTTAATGGGATTAATGCACTTAATTTTCCATTTGTATAAATAAAAGAATAAGCATAATTAGAATAAGTAGAAGAATGTATAACTTTTATAAGGTTGTTAGAAGCATCATATGAATATACGTTTTTTTCACCGTATGAAGTACTATCCATTAATAGTTTACATGGTGATTTAGTTATAGAAGGGTTTTCGGAATGCTTGTTGCAGGAAAATAATACGCTTAAAATAAGTATTGTAATTATTAAAGTAATATACTGTTTCATAAACATTGCTTTTGAAAAATATTAATTCCGATTTAAAAGTAGCAATTGTATTTAACAAATTAAAAAATATTTAATTAAAGTAAATCCTTTAAAAAAGAAACGGCCATAATAATTTTTATTATGGCCGTTTCTTTTAATAGATTTTTATTTAACCTCAGTAGGCATTTCGTTGGATTGGGTATCTAAATTGTCTCTCAGTGAAACAATAGAATCGTGAGAATGCTTTAATAATTGTTTTTGTTTTGCAATAACCTGACGTGTTTCCGCTGACATTTCTGCAGTTGACATGAAAGAATCTTCATAATGTTCCAACACACTCTGCTCAGCCTTCACACTGCTTTCCAAAATTGCTTTTCTATCCAGGCTGTCAAGTGCTTCTTTAACAACTGCCCACACATGATGAAATTTGCCCGTAGATGTTTCATCTACCGTTATGCTCCCATCTAAAGATGTGATGATGTTTCCAAGTTCCATGCGGTATTCCCTGCTTTCACTTGTAAGTTTTGAAAATAAAAGTTTTAAATCCTGCTCTACAGTTTCTACTGCCGCTTTTTCGTATCCTGCAATTCTTTCATTATGAATTTCAACCAATTCATTCAGAATATTAATCAGGCTTAAATGTTGTGCTTCCATATAAATTTGGTATTTATTGATGATGAGTTAAAATTATTAAAAAATAATACCAAATGTAATAAAATATAGAATGTACTCAATAAATACTGAATTTATATAAGGGGATATATTTCTACAATAGGTTAAAGTTGTAGCATTAAAATAAATAAAAAAGATTTATAACAGGCCTTTTTAAGTTTATTAAAGGCATATAATAATTTTTATATACAAAATAATCAGTGGTATAAATTTTTATAATATAAAAAATGAAAAATTAATAGAATAAGCCATAAAGGTTACTGCAATAGGAAGCAGGTATATAATGGTTATTCACTAATCTCATCCTTGAGATTTCAAGGATGAGAATTATATTTTTTTATAAATAATTTTATGAAAAAAGTTGTAAGATCAACAGAACAAAAAATATTATTAACTATAGTATGGTTATTCAGCACCTCTCAAATAACCTTACACTACCTAAGATGGTGGTTTAATCAATAATAAGATGAAAAGAAAATCATCTTTCCAAATATAAGTAAATATCAATGAGCACCAGATTAATTAATCGCCTGGAAAAAATAAAGCGCGACCCTTCACTGACAGCTAGGGCTGTAGGCTTAAAATATGTATCAAATCAATTACACGGGTTTTATAGAAAAAGGACCGGAGAGCATTTTTATTACATTGATGAAAATGATATTGAATGTAAAGACGAAGAAATAATTAATAGAATAAAAAGATTGGTTTTACCTCCTGCCTGGGAAAATGTTTGGATTTGTAAATCCGAAAACGGGCATTTACAGGCAACAGGCATTGATACCAAAGGAAGAAAACAATACCGCTACCATTCATTATGGAACAGTATAAGAAATCAATCAAAATTTTACAGGTTGTTCCGTTTTGCTGAATCCTTACCATCAATTAACAAAAGAGTTGAACATGATATAAAGCAAGCAGGATTCACCTATAACAAAATATTGGCTCTTGCAGTATGCATAATGAAGGAAACAAATATTAGGATTGGCAATGAAACATATAAAAAGCTTTACGGATCTTTTGGTTTAACTACGTTAGAGAATAAGCATGTAAAAATTAATGGAACTCAAATTAATTTTAAATTTAAAGGTAAGAAAGGTATTTACCACGATATTGAATTAAGAAGCAGAAGGTTATCAAGAATGATACAACTTTGTAAAGAATTACCGGGAAAAGAATTATTTCAATACGTTGATTCAACAGGCGTAAAACATTCTATTGATTCAGGTGATGTAAACTCGTATTTGAAAGAAATAACAGGCACTGATTTTACTGCAAAAGATTTTAGAACATGGGCAGGTACAATATCTGCATTTAAATATTTTAGGGAATTGGGCATACCGCAAAATGCGACTGATGCAAAAAAAAATGTTATAAAAGCTATTGATTCAGTTGCGGGGCATTTAGGAAATACTCGCACAGTTTGTAAAAAATATTATATTCACCCCGCAATTGTAGTAAGCTATGAAAATGGAAATTTAGACAAATATTTTAATTTACCAATTGGTGACATTGGAGAAGCAGGTTTGACCGATGATGAAGAAAGGGTAAAAAAAATTTTAGAAGATATTACTATACTTGAATTAACTAAAAAATAAATATTATAATTTAAATGGATAATCAAACCAATCATACAATAGGATTTTTTGAAAGATTTTCAAACAAGGCAACAAGATTAACAGGCAGTTCAGGCGCATTTATATTAGCTTTTTTAATTATTTTAATTTGGGTAGCAACAGGCCCGATTTTTAATTATTCAGATACCTGGCAACTGGTTATCAACACAGGTACAACGATTATAACTTTTTTAATGGTTTTTTTAATTCAAAAATCACAAAATAAAGAATCTATGGCTGTCCAATTAAAATTAAATGAATTAATAGCAGCCAATAAACTGGCCAGTAACAGAATGGTGAATGTTGAAAATCTTACTGAAAACGATTTAAGAGATTTGGCGCAACATTATGCAGACTTAGCCTCTAAAACTCAACTTTTAAAAAATAAACTGGGTTCTCATTCTATCGAAGAAGCAATTAATGAGATTAAAGCAGAAATAAATGAGATAGAAGAAAAAACGGAATAACAAAATCCCCCGCAGTATACATATTAATGCATTCTGTCCGATCGAATTTCCAAATTTTTTATTATATAAGTTTCGGCAATTAACATTTCTTCCCAACGCAATTTTACAACATCTGCGGGCATATATTCATTTGCCAAATCTAAAAAAGTAGTATAATGCCCGGCTTCAGATACCATGAGTTCAAAATAAAATTTTTTTAAATCATCATCGGCAACTTGTTGTGAAAGTAATTTAAATCTTTCGCAACTCCTTGCTTCTATTAATGCCGAAATTAAAAGTTTGTCCATCAGTTGCCTTTCTATATGGCCACCTTTTCTTTCCAATTTATTGAGTTCTACTACATATTTATCAGGCCTTTTTGGCCCAAGTTTAAAGCCGCGGTTTTTTAATTTTTCCAATACCCTTTCAAAATGGCTCCATTCTTCCGCCACTATTTGAGTGCATACTTCAACTAATTTTTCTCTTCAGGAAAAGTAATAATTAGTGAAATACCATTTGTTGCTGCTTTCTGCTCACAATAGGCATGGTCAATTAAAATTTCTTCAATGCTTTTTGAAGCTATGTCTGCCCATCGGGGGTCGGTTTCTAATTTTAAACCAAGCATTTTAAAAGATAAGATTTAAAATAATTATATATCAGTATCTCTAAAAAGAGTACAGTTTATTTTATAATACTGCTATTTAATTTAAACTTCAAATATAATCTTAAATGATTATATTTTATTTCTGATTGTGATTATTTAACTTAATTAAAGAACTATAAAATCGAACTCGGTTAAAAGTAATTTCATTTAAAAAAGAACAATAAATTATATCTGTATTTTTTTGAGAGTAGCTATTTCAAAAAAAAATATTTTATTTTACACTAACTATTGAAAATTTAAGTTTTCAAAATTAACCACACGAATAATGGATGTTAAAGTTTTAGATAAAGCAATTATTGCTCTAGTAGAAAAAAGAATTGAATTAACAGGTTTATCTTATGATGATACCCGCTATGATGAAGTAGAAGAAGAACTCCATAATATGGAAGATGAATTTACCGATAAATATGGCGATCAAATGGAAACAATTCTTACTGCCATCCATGATGAACATTGCACAGATACTGATGTATTATCACCCATCGCTTATTTGGCTCAACAATATAACAGAAGTGGAAATAATAAAGATGGATCGCCTGCCTACACAGTAGATGCAGATGAAGGTGTACCGGTAGATGCCGATAAATTTCCCGGGAAAGATGCTCGTTTAGTATTAATTCCTAGTCCGGCCAGAATTTATTTAAGAGTTGGCCCAAAATATGAAAAAGAAGTTTGGCATTCTTAAACAGAATGAAAAAGATGTTTTATAATAAACAAATGCTGATGAAAAGAATGTTTTTTGTATTGATATTTTTTAATTGTTTGTCCATTCCTGCACAAACAATTTTGACGGCTGATGAATTTGACAAAAAATTAAAGGCAAGTAATGGTGCTCAGGTTTTAGATGTTCGGACCAAAGGCGAATATTCAGAAAATCATTTGGCCGGTTCTTTCAATGCCGATTATAATAATCCCCGGCAGTTTAATGAACGCATAAGGTATCTTGATAAAAATAAACCTGTTTTTGTTTATTGCCTCGCAGGGGGAAGAAGTGCCGAAGCCTCTAAAATATTAAATGAACAAGGCTTTAAAGAGATTTATGATTTGAAGGGGGGTATAAGATCATGGATAAATTCAAATAAAGATATTCAGGCAGGAGTAGGGAGCTCAAAAACGAAAAACATCGGAATTTCTGAATCAGAGTATCACAAACTATTGACGCGAAATAAATTGGTATTGGTTGATTTTAATGCCAATTGGTGCCCGCCATGTAAAAAAATGACTCCTGAGCTCGAAGAGATTTCAAAAAAACTATCCGGTAAGTTTAATTTGATAAAACTCGATGCAGACGAAAATACGCTAATTACTAAATTACTTAAAATAGAAGCTTTACCGGTTTTAATTTTATATAAAAATGGTAAAGAAATTTGGAAACATGAAGGTTATTTAGATAAAAAATCTGTTATTGATATATTGGAAAAAAATATTTAATTAAATAAAGAAAAATCGGCAATACCTAAATAAGGTTTGCCGATTTTTTATTTATAAATTAAAAAAACAGATTTTTTATTGTTTAAACTTTTTTATCCGACTTTTAATCTTTCGGCATTTTCTGCAAACCTTAGCTGACTGATAAATTCTCCAATTTCACCCTCCATTACATGAGGTAAATTAAAAACAGTATAACCAATTCTGTGATCTGTTACTCTGCCTTGCGGATAGTTGTATGTTCTTATTTTTTCGCTTCTCTCTCCAGTACTTACCATTGTTTTACGCTGGCTCGAAATTTCTTCTTCCTGCTTTCTTACCGCATCTTCATATAATTTTGTCCGAATCATGCGCATTGCTATTTCGCGGTTTCCCAATTGAGTTCTGTCTTGTTGGCAGGTAACCACTAAACCTGTCGGTAAATGGGTTAAAATTACTTTTGTTTCAACCTTGTTAACATTCTGCCCGCCGGCACCACCACTTCTGGCTGTTTGCATTTCAATATCACTGTCTTTAATTTCTATATCAATTTCTTCAGCTTCAGGTAAAACTACTACGCTCGAAGCAGAAGTATGTACTCGACCCTGTGTTTCGGTAAGAGGTACGCGTTGCACCCTATGCACACCCGATTCATATTTCATCATACCATATACATCTTCACCGGCAATAGAAGCAAAAATTTCTTTAAACCCACCCGAAGTGCCTTCAGTATAATCAAGGATTTGAAATTTCCAATTCTTTTTTTCTGCAAATCGTTGATACATTCTAAATAGATCTCCTGCAAATATTGCTGCTTCATCACCTCCAACTCCACCTCTAATTTCTAAAATTACATTACGGCTGTCATTTGGATCTTTTGGAATGAGCATATCTTTAATTTCCTCTTCCATTATTTCCATATTTGGAGTGAGTTCAATCAATTCAATTTTAGCCATTTCCCGAAACTCCTCATCTTTTTCAGTCGCAATTATGTCTTTTGCATTTTTAATGCTCTCTATCAACTCCAGGTATTTGTGGTATTTTACTACTACTTTTTCAAGTTCTTTATATTCTTTACTCAGTTTTGTAAAATGTTTCATATCAGCCATTGCTTCCGGTTGAACAAGTTGTTCACCCACTTCCTCAAAACGTTGTTTTATGGCTTCTAACTTATCTATCATATTATATAAATCGTTTAAAAAAAATAATTTTGCAAAAATACAAAACTTTAGTGAGAGAATGAAAAAGATGTAAAATGTAAATGATCTATATTAAAATAATTTTTTAGTTAATTATTAGTTTAGGAAATTAAAAATAAAGTTTTGGATGTAATGCAATTCATTATTATTGCAGTTATATAAATACTTATAAGATTATTTTAATATTCAATAATAAAAATAAAATGAATGAGATTGCAGTAATTTTTGATATGGATGGAGTGTTGGTAGATAATTTGAAATACCATGTAACAGCCTGGTTAAAATTTTGTGAAAATCATGGTATTTCACTTACAGAAGATGATTTTTATAAAAATTTGAATGGAAAAAACTCCCGTGATTCTTTTTTATACATTTTCAAGAAAACCATATCTCAGTCTGATGTTGAAAAATTTACTGATGAAAAAGAATCATTATACAGGAGTTTATATTTACCCTTTATTAAACCTGCGGAAGGTTTAATTGATTTTTTGAAAGAATTAAAAAGCAATGATGTAAAAATAGCTATCGGCACATCTGCAATCCAAAAAAACATTGATTTTACATTGAATAACACTAAAATCAGAGATTACTTTGATGCTATTGTTCATGCAGAAATGGTTACGCATGGCAAGCCTGCACCCGATATTTATTTAAAAGCTGCAGAAATATTAAATTTATCCGCTAAAAGTTGTATAGTTTTTGAAGATGCGCTGCTTGGTATCGAAGCCGGACAAAAAGCAGGGATGAAAGTAGTTGGAGTAACGACCTCTCATACCGTAGAGGAATTAAAACATACCGATATGCAAATACCTGATTTTAAAGGCCTCACTTTCGATAATATTCAAAATCTTTTACATATTGACTAATGTTGCAGGATCACTATTTGAAAATAATTGCGTTACATCAGTTACTAATCTCGATATATCAAAGGATTGTTTTCCAGATAATTTTTATTTTCATCTATGGTTTTTTGATTTAATATTTCTAAAGCAGGTTTTTCTTTAGAAATATTAATCAGATAACCATTCAATTCATATAGATTTTGCAAATCATGCGTGATACAGATAACATTTTTTTTATAAATGTTCACCCAATCAGCCATTAAATTAAAAACCTTTTTTTTATTATACACATCTAAACTTTGTGTGGGTTCATCCAATAATAAACAATCACAATTTTGAATCATCATTTGAGCAAGCCATACCATTTGTTTTTCCCCACCGGAGAGTTTTGTAAAATCTTTTTCGGCCAGATGATGAATATTTAAAGCAGTTAAAACCTCCTCAACAGAAAAGAAATCTTTATCGGAATAACTTTCAAAAAAAGATTTGTTAGAGAATGTACCCATCACAACTAATTCTTTTACCGTAATAGCAAATTTTAAATCGTTTTGCTGATTCAGTGTGGCTATTTGTTTATTATTTTTTAAAATCATATTATTTAATAAAACATCACCTTTATAAGGAATTTGGTTGGTTATGGCTTTAAAGAGTGTGGATTTACCCGAACCATTATGCCCGATTACAGCCAAAAAAGTAGCATTGGGTAAAAAAAAAAGATAGTTTATTGATAGGAAGATTTTTTAAATAACCCGCAGTAAGATTTTTTATTTCGAACATTAATTTTTTTAGAAAGTAATAAATCATAAATTATTGTGAATTAACAGATATTGTTTTTATTTAGATATTATCTTTTAAAATATTTTTATTATGCTTGGTATATTTCTTATTTATTGGATAGGGCGTAAGTTTTACGATTTAGCATTTCTCCACCATCGTTCGCAATGGGGATGGGCTATTTTCGGAATAATAATTTATTTTGTATCACAAATTATTTTTGGCATGCTGATTGGTATTGTTGCACCGAATTTGTTAAATGATACAGGAGGAAGTTTCGTTGTTAATATTTTAGGTATTGGTATAGGTTTAGGTGTTTGGTTTATAGTATTTAAATTTTTAGAAAAATCGTGGGATAATAATGATTACAAAAGAGGTGAAATTGCAATTGAAGCGATCGGAAAAATTTCTAGAGATAGTGAAGAAGAAGAAGAAGGAATGTAAATTTTTCTACACAACACTTTTAAAAAATTACATTAATATTTATAATAATTTTATAAATTTCCTCTCAACTCCTGTTCCCTTTCAATGGCTTCAAATAAGGCCTTAAAATTACCTTTACCAAACGATACTGCACCTCTGCGTTGAATAATTTCAAAAAATAATGTTGGCCTGTCTTCAACCGGTTTAGAGAAAATTTGTAATAAATATCCTTCTTCATCACGGTCAACCAATATGTTTAAATCTTTAATAAGTTGAAAATCTTCTTCTATATTACCAATTCTCTCCATTAAATTTTCATAATACGATTCGGGTACCGATAAAAATTCAACCCCTCTTTTCTTTAATTCGCTTACGGTTTTTAAAATATCATTGGTTGCAATAGCAATGTGTTGCACCCCCGGGCCATGGTAAAAATCTAAATATTCTTCAATTTGTGATTTTTTCTTTCCCATTGCAGGTTCATTGATAGGAAATTTTACATAACCATTTCCATTCGAAACTACTTTTGACATCAATGAAGAATATTCTGTAGAAATATCTTTATCGTCAAATGTAATGAGCATTTTAAATCCCATCACATTTTCATAAAAGTTTACCCAATTATTCATTCCTCCCAACTCTACATTACCTACGCAATGATCAATGTATTCTAAGCCTACAGGTTTCACTTCAAAATTGCTTTTCCCGGCTTTATAACCGGGCAAAAAGGAACCGATATAATTTTTCCTTTCAACAAATGTATGTACAGTATCACCATATGTATGAATGGAAGCAAGTACAACTTCTCCAAACTCATCTTTATATTTTTGAGGTGATGAAACAGGTGTTGCACCCCTTTTTACAGTTTCATAAAAAGATTTTTCGGCATCATCTACCCAAAGAGCTAAAATTTTTACCCCATCACCATGCTTTTTAACATGTTCAGAAATTTCGGAATCTGATATAAGTGAAGTCGTTAAAACAATTCTGATCTTACCCTGAGCCAACACGTATGAACTTTTTCCACGATCGCCGGTTTCAGGGCCTGAATAGGCTATTAAGCTAAAGCCAAATGCTGACTGATAAAAATATGAAGCTTGCTTGGCATTGCCAACATAAAATTCAATATGATCAGTGCCGTTGATGGGTAGGAAATCCTCTTCCATAATTATAGAATTTTAAACTGCCAATTAATATTGTTATAACTGATATCCGGTTAATTTAATTATTTATTTAAATTATTTAAAGATATTTTTTTAATTTCAATGAAGCTCAATTGGTTATACGAGTAAATATTCTCTGAATAAATTTAAAAAAAATCGAACCGGAATTTTATAACAATCTGGTTTTTATTTTGTTCTTCCTATAAATAATACATTAGAAATTGTTTTGTATTACTTCCGATTGTAGATTTGAAAAGTTTATTAAAATGCTGTTCTATATCAAAAAAACAAATATATATGAGTTGGATTACAAAAACCCTCACAAGTTCTATAGGTCGTAAGCTTATTATGTCTCTAACGGGCTTATTCCTGATTTTATTTTTAACAGTTCACTTAATTGGTAACCTTCAACTTTTAGCGGGTGATAATGGGGAATCATTTAATAGATATGCTTATTTTATGGGTCATAATAAATTGATTCAAATTATTTCAATAGGAAACTTTTTCTTTATCATTTTGCATATAGTTACCGCGTTTATGCTTGCTGCACATAATAAAGCTGCCCGGCCTGTTGATTATGCGTATAAAAAAACAAGCGACACAAGTACTTGGCAATCGAGAAACATGTTGTTGTTAGGTACAATTTTAATGATTTTTTTAGTTGTTCATATAGTAAATTTTTATGCAAAATCTAAATTTGGAGGCTTACAGGAAATTACTTATGAAGGCAAAGGCTATCACGATTTATATTTTGCTACTGCAGCTGCATTTAAAGAGTGGTGGATAGTTGCACTGTACGCTGTGTCAATGTTGGGTTTATCATACCACCTGTTACATGGTTTTTGGAGTGCTTTTCAAACTTTGGGTTTAAGTCACAAGAAATATACCCCTATCATAAAATTTTTGGGAACCGCCTATGCCATTATTGTTCCATTACTATTTGCTTTAATTCCTATTGTAATGTATTTCTATTAAAAGTTTTATTCTGATAAAGCTTTTAAATATTTAAAGATAAAATAATTAAAAAATAATTCCATGAATTTAGATTCAAAAATCCCCGAAGGCCCAATTGCTGAAAAATGGACAAAATATAAATTTAATTTAAAATTAGTTAACCCTGCCAATAAACGTAAATATGATATTATTGTAGTTGGTACCGGTTTAGCCGGATCGTCTGCAGCGGCATCATTGGCAGAATTAGGTTATAATGTAAAAGTTTTCACATTTCATGATAGCCCACGAAGAGCGCACAGCATTGCCGCACAAGGTGGAATAAATGCAGCAAAAAACTATCAAAATGATGGTGATTCTGTTTACAGATTATTTTATGATACCGTTAAAGGAGGAGATTATAGAGCCAGAGAAGGAAATGTTTATCGATTGGCACAAGTTTCAGTAAATATTATTGATCAATGTGTTGCTCAAGGTGTTCCTTTTGCAAGAGAATATGGTGGTTTATTGGCAAACAGGTCTTTTGGAGGTGCTCAAGTATCGAGAACATTTTATGCTCGCGGGCAAACAGGTCAACAATTATTATTGGGTGCATATTCTGCATTAAGCAGACAAGTATCAACCGGAAAAATAAAAATGTACACCCGATCGGAGATGTTGGATGTAGTATTGGTTGATGGCAAAGCCAGAGGAATTGTAACAAGAGATTTAGTTACAGGAAAGATCGAAAGTCATTCAGGCCATGCTGTTTTGCTTTGTACAGGTGGATATGGAAATGTTTTTTATTTATCTACCAATGCGAAAAACTGTAATACGTCTGCAATATGGAGAGCGCATAAAAAAGGTGCTTACTTTGCAAATCCTTGTTTTACGCAAATTCATCCGACATGCATTCCTGTTTCAGGTGATTATCAATCCAAATTAACTTTAATGTCGGAATCATTAAGAAACGATGGAAGAGTATGGGTGCCGAAGGCTGTAGGTGACAAGAGAAAACCAAGTGAAATTCCGGAAGAAGAAAAAGATTATTTTCTTGAAAGGAAATACCCGGCTTTTGGTAATCTGGTTCCAAGGGATGTTGCTTCCAGAAATGCCAAAGAGGTTTGTGACGAAGGCAGGGGAGTTGGAACAACCGGCTTAGCCGTTTATATGGATTTTGCAGATGCAATTAAAAGAGATGGATTAAGTACAATTGTTTCTAAATACGGTAACCTTTTCGATATGTACGAAAAAATTACCGGAGAAAATCCTTATGAAGTGCCTATGAGAATTTATCCTGCGGTCCACTACACAATGGGAGGATTATGGGTGGATTATAATTTAATGACTTCTATCCCCGGTTTATATGCCTTAGGCGAAGCAAACTTTTCTGATCATGGAGCGAATAGATTAGGAGCTTCTGCACTTATGCAAGGTTTAGCTGATGGATATTTTGTAATTCCTTATACATTAGGCGATTATTTAACAAGTAATTCGGGTATTAAAGTTGATACTTCTCACCCTGAATTTAAAAAAGCAGAATCAGAGGCGGCAGACAGAATCAAACAATTATTGAGTATTAATGGGAAGAGAACAGTTGACGATTTTCATAGAGAATTGGGTCATATCATTTGGACTTATTGTGGAATGTCGAGAACTGCTGAAGGTTTGAAAATTGCTCAGGGAAAAATTCAAGACCTAAAAAAGGAATATTGGCGTGATGTAAAAGTTAACGGTGCTAATGAGGAGATGAATCAAAGCCTTGAAAAAGCCTTAAGAGTTGCTGATTTTATTGAATTGGGTGAATTAATGGTAATGGATGCGCTTAACAGAAATGAATCGTGTGGCGGTCATTTCCGTGAAGAATATCAAACTCCCGAAGGAGAAGCACAACGCGATGATGATAATTATGCATATGTAGCAGCTTGGGAATTTAAGGGTGAAAATCAAGCTGAAGAACTTCACAAAGAAGAACTTCATTTTGAGAATGTAAAATTAACTCAGAGAAGTTATAAATAATTTTTGAGCAAACAATTGCTTATTTATTTTAATAATAAAAATAATATTTAAAGATATAGAAAATGAGACTTCTCAATTTAACTTTAAAAATCTGGAGGCAAGCCAATGCTCAAGCCAAAGGTAAAATAGAGACATATCCACTTAATGACATTAATGATGAAATGTCTTTTTTGGAAATGTTAGATGTTTTAAATGAAAAATTAATTACCACAAATCAAGAGCCTGTTACATTTGATCATGATTGCAGGGAAGGCATATGTGGAGCATGTTCTTTGTATATAAATGGAAGGCCACATGGGCCTTCTCAAACTACAACATGTCAATTGCACATGCGTCACTTTAATGACGGTGAAACTATTGTTATTGAACCATGGAGAGCAAACCCTTTTCCGGTTATTAAAGATTTAATGGTTGATAGGGGTGCTTTTGACAGAATTATACAGGCAGGTGGTTTTATTTCTGTAAATACCGGCGTAAATGTGGATGCAAACGAAATTCCTATTTCAAAAGTAATAGCAGATGAGGCAATGGACAATGCAGCATGTATTGCATGTGGTGCATGTGTTGCGGCTTGTAAAAATGCTTCGGCAATGTTATTCGTTTCAGCCAAAGTGAGCCAGTTAGCACTGTTGCCACAAGGCCATGCAGAACAGCAGGAGCGTGTAGAAAAAATGGTTGCGCAAATGGATGCCGAAGGTTTTGGCTCCTGCACAAATACCGGTGCCTGTGCTGCAGAATGCCCTAAAGAGATTCCTTTAGCTTCTATCGCCAGACTTAACAGAGAATATCTTTCTGCTAAAATTGCAAGCAATAATATTTAAGATTAAATAAAAAAATATTTTTAATCAAATGCTTTTTCCTGTTCTATCTCACGTTGAGATAGAACAGGAAATTTTTATTTATATCTTTCAATTGAAAAAAATATCTGTTTAAAATCAAATGTAATTACTATTATGGGGAAAAATAATACTTTAATTATTTTTTAAACATACAAGGACGAGCTTTAAAAGTTTTGGATTTAAGTTTTAGCCCTTGCATGGCTTAGTGTGCCTTTGGTTACTAGACGGATATGTTGAAATTGCCTCACATCAACTCTTTACAAAAGCTTAAATGTTTAGAAATAAAAAACTTCCATTTTGTGGAAGTTTTTTATTTCTAAACTAATTTTTTAAATTTTATTCGATGTGGGGTGTCGTCACCTAACCGTTTTTTTCTATTCTCTTCATAATCTGAAAAATTACCTTCAAACCAATAAACTTGAGAGTTACCTTCAAATGCTAAAATATGTGTACAAACACGATCTAAAAACCAACGATCATGGGAAATTATTACTGCGCAACCGGCAAAATTTTCTAAACCTTCTTCCAGTGCACGTAATGTATTAACATCAAGGTCGTTGGTAGGTTCATCTAATAATAATAAATTCCCGCCTTCTTTTAATGTAACAGCCAAATGTACTCTGTTTCTTTCTCCACCCGATAAAATACCAACCTTTTTTTCCTGATCCGATCCGCTAAAATTAAATTTACTTACGTAAGCACGGGAGTTCATTTGCTTGCCACCGAGTATAATATGTTCGGTTCCACCGGTAATGGTTTCAAAAACTGTTTTTCCCGGATCAAGATTATCGTGTTCCTGATCAACATAAGCGAGTTGAACTGTATCCCCAACTTCAAAATTACCTGCGTCAGGTTTTTCTTTTCCCGTAATTAATTTAAATAATGTTGTTTTACCGGCTCCATTAGGCCCGATAATTCCTACGATACCGGCCTGAGGTAATGTAAAACTTAAATTTTCATACAATAATTTATCTCCAAAAGCTTTCGAAATATTTAATGCTTCAATAACTTTCGTTCCTAAGCGAGGGCCGGGAGGAATAAACAATTCCAATTTGTCTTCTTTCTGTCTATTATCTTCACTTAATAATTTATCATAGGCCTGTAAACGTGCTTTTGATTTTGCTTGACGTGCTTTGGGAGCCATTCTCACCCATTCTAATTCGCGTTCAAGTGTTTTTTGTCTTTTTGATTCGGTTTTTTCTTCTTGAGATAAACGATTTTTCTTTTGTTCCAGCCACGAGGAATAATTTCCTTTCCAGGGTATTCCTTCACCTCTATCTAATTCTAAAATCCAACCTGCCACATTATCTAAAAAATACCTATCGTGGGTTACGGCTATCACAGTGCCTTTGTATTCTTGTAAATGGTTTTCAAGCCACGCAACCGATTCTGCATCTAAATGATTGGTAGGTTCATCTAAAAGTAACACATCCGGCTGTTGAAGTAATAAGCGGCACATGGCGACTCTTCTCTTTTCACCACCCGATAAGTTTTTAATTAAAGCTTCTGATGGTGGACAACGAAGCGCATCCATTGCCTTTTCTAATTTATTTTCAAGATTCCAGGCATCTAAATGATCTAATTTTTCCTGAACTTCGCCTTGCCTGTTAATTAATTTATCAAAATCAGCATCGGGGTCACCAAATTTTTCATTTATATCATCAAACTCTTTTAAAAGGTCAACCACTTCTTTAACGCCTTCTTTTACAACTTCAATTACGGTTTTTTCAGGTTCAAATTGAGGTTCTTGCTCTAACATTCCAACAGTATAACCCGGAGAGAAAACCACATCTCCCTGAATATTTTTGTCAATACCTGCAATAACCCTTAATAATGATGATTTACCTGAGCCATTTAATCCTAAAACACCAATTTTAGCACCATAAAAAAATGATAAATAAATATTTTTTAAAACTGTTTTTTGAGGCGGGTAAGTTTTGGTAACACCAGCCATTGAAAATATTATTTTTTCGTCAGCCATATTTTATTTTAAAAATTAAATTTAATTTTTGTTTAAAAAGCAATCTGCATAAAACCAATTATATTTTTAATTGGTCATAGCCATCAACAAATCTGCTTGTGTAATAATATGTACTTTGTTTAAATCGTCTCTAACTAAAAGTGCTTTGTTATCTTTATCAATTAAAGAGGATAAAACATCTATTGTATTATCCATACCAACAAATTTAAAAGCAGAATCCATTACTTCACTAACAGGTTGGTCTTTTATTGAAGAATCTTCGATGATTTGACCCAATATTTTTGAATCGACCAAACTTCCTACAATATGCCCTTCATTATCAGTAATTGGTATTTGCGAAATGCCTTCCTTGGTTAATATTTTAATCGCTTCACTTACTTTTAAATCATTTTTAATTGTAAACAGATTATCAGAGCCATTTTTAGATGAAATAATATCCCTTGCTGTTGCAAAAGTTCTAGATTCTAAAAAACCATGGTCTTTCATCCAAGTGTCATTATAAATTTTATTTAAATAACGAGTACCATGGTCAGGTAAAATAATAACCATCAAATCACCTTCTTTCAAATTTTCTTTTGCATATTCTAATGCACCATATACTGCAGAACCACAAGACCAGCCAACAAACAAACCTTCTTCTCGAGCAAGTTTACGTGTCATTATTGCGGCATCTTTATCGGTAACTTTTATAAACTGATCAATTAAACTAAAATCAACATTTTTAGGTAAAATATCTTCTCCAATACCTTCTGTTAAATATGGATATATTTCATTTTCATCGAAAATATTTGTCTCTTTATATTTTTTAAAAACAGAACCATAAGTATCCAATCCAATTGAAACAATTGATTTGTTTTGCTCTTTTAAATATTTGCTTGTGCCACATATTGTACCGCCTGTTCCTACTCCTGATGCAAAGTGAGTTATTTTTCCTTCAGTATCCCTCCATATTTCGGGCCCTGTAGTTTCATAATGCGCTGCAGTGTTTGAAAGATTGTCGTATTGATTTGGGTAAATGGAATTTACGATTTCTTTATTTAAGCGCCTCGCAACCGAATAATAGGAGCGGGGATCTTCCGGAGAAACATTTGTAGGGCAAACAATAACTTCAGCACCAACTGCACGTAAAATATTTATTTTTTCTTGCGATTGTTTATCCGACACTGTAAAAACGCATTTATATCCCTTTGCAATCGCAACCAATGCCAATCCCATACCGGTGTTTCCTGATGTACCTTCAATGATAGTGCCTCCGGGTTTTAATAAACCTGATTTTTCCGCATCTTCAATCATTTTAATGGCAATTCTGTCTTTTACTGAATTACCGGGGTTTAAATATTCAACTTTTACAAGAATAGTACCCTTAACATCCTTTGCAAGCTTATTTAGTTTCACTAAAGGAGTATTACCTACAGTGTCTATAATGGAATTGTAATACATATATGAATGGTGTTAAAAAATTCTTTTGAAATAAAACACAAAGAAAAAATATTTTTCTCATTACTAATCATAAAAAAAAATTATATTTTGATGCATTTATAAATTTATTGCTGATTTAACACTTAAATTATTAGTGGGTTCAATCGCAACCTTAATTTTATTTTTTAATGGCTTGGCCGGTATTTTGTTATTAGAAGAATAAGATATTATCTAAAAATTGTTTTTAAATATGAATATATAGATATCGTTAAACTGATAATTGATTTATAAAAATAAAATTAATTTTAAAAATTTGGATATAAATAGTTTTGATAATGCTTTTAAATTATTAATTAAAATATAAATTTTACTTCATGAAATCCAAACTTGTTGTACTATCAGGGGCAGGAATAAGCGCAGAAAGTGGAATTAAAACTTTTAGAGATTCAGGTGGTTTGTGGGAAGGGTATGATATAATGGAAGTAGCAACCCCCGAAGGATGGCACAAAAATCAAGAGCTTGTTCTTGATTTTTATAATCAACGTCGCAAACAAGCTTTAAAAGCCCAACCAAATGCTGCTCATAAAATATTGGCAGAACTTGAAAAAGATTTTGATGTAGTAATTATCACTCAAAATGTAGATAACTTACATGAAAAAGCCGGTTCGAGTAATGTTTTACATTTACATGGAGAATTATTTAAATCGCGAAGTACGGTGGACGAAAAATTAATTTATGATGTGGAAGGTTGGGAAATAATGCCGGGAGATAAATGTGAAAAAGGATCGCAATTGAGGCCGCATATAGTATGGTTTGGAGAAATGGTACCAATGATGGAAGAAGCTGTAAAAGAAGTTTTATCAGCCGATATTTTTATAGTTGTTGGTACATCGTTGGTTGTTTATCCTGCAGCAAGTTTATTGGATTATGTTGCTGATAATGTACTCAAATATGTTATTGACCCAAGCTTGCCTGATGTTAAACAACGGCCAAATTTATGTATGTATAATGAACCGGCATCAACCGGAATGAAGAAAGTGCAAGAAGAATTAAAAAGAAGACTATAAATAAAATGACCGGAAAAATTTTACAGAAAGAATTAATTTTTTTTAAACCTTATTTAGAATTAGCAATTGGAAAATAAAGAAAACGCATTTAAAAAATTTTGGAAAATACTTGGACCGGGCCTTATAACAGGTGCAAGTGATGATGATCCTTCCGGGATTGCAACTTACTCACAGGCGGGAGCAGGTTTTGGCTTTACTACTTTATGGACAGCACTTATTACATTTCCTTTAATGGCATCAATTCAGGAAATGTGTGCAAGAATTGGTGTTGTTACTGCACAAGGCCTTGCAAAAACGTTAAAGATCCATTATCCGAAAAGCATTTTATATTTAATGCTTTTATTTAGTTTTCCTGCCATTACTTTAAATATTGGAGCAGATATTCAAGGCATGGGAGCTGTTGCTCATTTACTTATACCTCAAATACCTGTTTTTGGGTTCAGTATATTTTTTACAGCAATTCTAATTT
Organism: Spirosomataceae bacterium; assembly: GCA_965248855.1. Classification (GTDB taxonomy): domain Bacteria; phylum Bacteroidota; class Bacteroidia; order Cytophagales; family 172606-1; genus CBDFKQ01. The sequence goes on from CBDFKQ010000021.1 coordinate 40,389, forward strand.
TTGTAATTATTAAATATCCTTATCAAAAGTTGGCAGCAGTAATGAAATGGCTCTGCCTTACATTATTATTATATATTATTGTTCCATTTTTAATAAAATTAGATTGGTATTTAATATTAAAAAATACATTTGTTCCAACCATTCATTTTAATAAAGATTTTATAGGTATTCTGGTTGCTATTCTGGGTACAACTATTTCTCCTTATTTATTTTTCTGGCAGACCTCAATGGAAGCAGAAAGCATGCTTCAAAACAAGGTTCAAATTATTGTAGACAGGCGGTTTATGAATGATATGAAGGCTGACGTATATTTTGGAATGTTCTTTTCTAACATCGTTATGTTTTTTATTATTTTAACTGCAGGAGGTGTTCTGTTTACTGCAGGAGTGAAAAATATCGATTCAGTAGATCAAGCTGCAAAAGCCTTAGAGCCATTGGCAGGTCCAATTACTTATTTGCTTTTTGCTCTTGGGGTACTCGGAACAGGATTTTTAGCGATACCGGTTTTAGGTGGATCGCTTTCATACATTTTAGCTGAAACATTTAATTGGACAGAAGGATTAGATAAAAAATTTCATGAGGCTAAAGGGTTTTATTTAACCATAATTTTTTCATTATTGATAGGTTTATCCTTAGATTTTTTTAAGATAAGCCCTATCCAAGCCTTAATTTATACTGCAATTTTATACGGCATAACGGCTCCTGTTATGATCGCGATTATCCTTCATATTTGTAATAATAAAAAAGTGATGGGAGAATATACTAATAAGCCTTTTGCAAATATTTTAGGGATAATAACTTTAGTTTTAATGACAAGTGCGGCAATTGCCTTATTGTACTTGCAGTTTTTTAATTAAACCTTAATAAAGTTTTAGAAAGAAATTTAATTTTCAAATACCCTAAGCTTAAAACTTCATATAGAATTAATTTTAAAACCTTACCGGAAAATAACAAATCTATATATTTGTTCAAATTTTATAAAAAATGTTAAAAAGGATTTTATTAAAAATCTGGTTTTTATATTCCTCAATTATTTTTTTCTCATGCATGCTTATTTTTCTGCCGCTAAGTGCTTTTGCATTAGTGCTTGGAAAAAAACTTGGAAGATATTTATCCTGTTTTTTTTTAAAAGCTTGGGGATTTCTATTCAGTTTATTAATAGGGATAATTTATATAGTAAAAAATAAAGAAAATATAAATACGAATTTACCTGCGGTATTTATTTCAAATCACCGATCATTTTTGGATACTCCCGCAGCTTTTATGGCTATAAATACCGGATTTATGCCATTGGGGAAAATAGAAATGAAAAAGGTACCTTTCTTTGGATGGTTTTATCCAAAAGTAGTGGTTGTAATAAATAGGAATAGCTTTGAAAGTCGGAAAAACAGTATGTTGGAAATGAGAAAAAGATTAATTGAAGGGACTTCAATATTTATTTTTCCGGAAGGGAGCATGAACCGTACCGGAAAACAACTTACCGATTTTTATGAAGGCGCTTTTCAATTAGCCATAGATGCACAAGTTCCAATCATACCCATGATTATCAGAAACACTGCGAAACTATTACCACCCTATAAAACAAATGTTTTTCCCGGAATTGTTAATATTGAAATATTGGAAGTGATATCTACTATTAATTTAAAAAGGGGAGATATTGACGAATTAAAATCTAAAACTTTTAAAATTATGTCAGATGTTTTAGAAAATAATCAAAAAGAAATTAAGGAGAAGATTTTAATTTAAAATGCATTTTTATCTCCTTTCACCAAACTGCCAAGGGTCATAGAAATTATTTTTATGTCAAGTAGAAATGACCATTTTTTAATATAAAAACTATCCATCTGCACTCTGTGTTCCATCAGTTGAATATGTGGAGTTTCGCCTCTCAATCCCTTTACTTGAGCCAAACCTGTTACTCCCGGTTTAACCATTTGTCTTTCACGATAGTGATCTAAACTTTCAAAACGCTCATCTAATTTTAATGGATGAGGCCGAGGGCCAACCACAGACATATCTCCTCGTAAAACATTAATAAATTGTGGAAATTCATCAAGGCTGGTTTTTCTTAAAAATTTTCCTATTTGAGTTATTCTCTCATCATTGCGTGATGCCTGACGTATATCACATTCTTTGTTAATGTGCATACTTCTAAATTTATAACACCAAAAAACGTTTTTATTCTTTCCATTTCTCCTTTGTCTGAATATAATAGGTCCGGGCGAATCCATCCATATTAAAATGGCAATTATTGGAAACAACCATATTCCTACAGTTATTAATATAATTAATGAAAATAAAATATCAAAACCTCGTTTTGCAAATTGATTTAAATGATCATCCAAGGGTATGTCCCTAAAAGTAACAATAGGAAAGTCGCCATAAAAATCAAGTTTAAACTTTTTATACCTAATCCCGGTAAAGTCAGGAATAATTTTGAATCGAATCAGATGATTTTCACAAAACTCAATTAAATCATCAACCCTTTCATTATTAATATCTGCCAAAGAACAATAAATTTCATCAACATGATTTTTAATAACAAAATTTTTAATTTCTTCGGTTTTTCCTTTTACATCAGGTATTCCATTAATATAATCATCAAAAAAACCTAGAAAACGATATCCATACTGAGGATGTATATCAAAATAACGTTTTAATTCTCTGCCTGTTTCTCCAAAACCAATTATAATTATTCTTCTGTAATTACCCCCTGCTTTTCTATATAACCTAAAAAAGAAAACTGAACCTAAACGCCAAAATATTACTGCAATTGAAGTGATAGCATAAGCAAGGAATAAAAAATTTCGTGAATAAACACTTTCTTCCCGCACTACAATAAATGCAGTTGTAAGTAGGATGTGTAAAAAAAACAACCTTATTATATTTAATATAATATCTTTATTCCCTGCTACCCTTTGTATATCATAAATATTTATGATGAAAGCTGTAATAATCCAAGTTAGATTAAAATAAAAATGAAGGGAAATATAATGATCTTCAACTGGGTAGAAGTGCCCGAAGATTACAAAATAACTTAATAGAAAAGAAATATTTAGAAGAATCAGATCTCCAATTAAATAAATACTTCTCGTGAATTTTGAATAGCGGGTTGTCAATGCCTGTTTTTTAAAGTTGAAAATAGAACATTTTTCAGATGTTTAACTTTATCCTTTGAACAAAACTAACAAAAAAGGTTTAAATAATTTGTATTTTTTTTTTGAAAAAAAAAATATTTTATTTTAAATATATAAAATTCTTTAAATAAACCCCTCTAAAAGTTTAATGCATTATAAATATAAAAAAGGACTTGTAAAAATCTAAGTTTAGGTTTTTTATAATTTAATAAATAATTAAAAGTTTAAATTGTACTTTTATTATTTCATATTAATAATTATTTCAATAATAATGCCATTAATATAAGTTTATATTTTTAGTAACCTTTAAAACGAAATTTTTTTTTAATGGATGATTTATCTTTGAATAAATGTAGATGGGTGGAGGGTTTCTAAAGAACTAAAGGTATGAAAAACAGTTTTTCCGGATTTAATATTAAATTTAAAAATATTTAATCTTGAGGAATCTCCAATGTTTTGATGGGCATTTTGAGGTGTAAATGTTACTTTTTGTTCCCCTGCCGGTAATGATAATCTGGAATAGTAAATAGTATGTGGCATGGATTGCCAACCTCTCGTATCTGCCTGTTCAGTTATTGCATTAAAAATACCTACGAGCGATCCTAAATTTTGATCTTTACTTCTTAATGTATATTCTTCTGCTTTTTTTAAAGCAAGCCTTAATAAAGATTTACCAACTTCTTTTAGCATCCTTTCCTGTAAACCTTTAAACGCAATTCCATTAATATCCTCAACTTTTTCTAACGGAAAATTTTTGCCGCTCCATGATATTTGTGCGTTATTGAAATAAACAGGCCTCTCTATATATTTTGGAAAAACAACTCTTATAAATTCTAAACGCGACAACCCACTTTGGCGATATGAACTGTCACTTAATGGAAAAGAAAAATTAAAACCAAAATTAGCGTTAGAAAAATTAATGAAACCTTGTGGAGAATGTTGGATGGTAAAATTTATACCATCCTGATCTTTTATCGGGCCTAGTCCATTGTGCCACAAAAATATTAAATCACCGGAACCAATTGGGGAGGGTTGATAGGACATATTAAACTTTTTCTGCCAAAAATTTAATTCGTCTGTGAATCCATTTAAATAGGCAGTTCTTAATAAATCCTTTTTCAATTGCTCGGGTGCACCAAAATTAAAAAATTTCTTATAATCGTTCTCATAAATATCTACAGCATTTCTATATGAGATAAATGCATCATTTATTTCGCCATTGGCTTCGTAAATTATTCCCATTAATACATTTACAAATGCATCACGTTTAAATTTATTATTTGAAGTGTATTTGTCACTTAATTTATTGAGTCGAATATTCAATCTTTTACATTCTACTAAAGCTTCATTATTTAAACCAAGTTTTAAGTAATTGAGGGCTTTATAATAATTAATCAGCAAAATTTCTTCATCTTCTCCTCGATATTCTGTAAAATTTGGATTTAATAGGAAGGATTCTACTTCATTTAAATAATTAACATGATAATCTTCAGCAGTTAGGTATGCTTTTTCTAAAAATAAGTTACTTTCTTCGTATTTACCCAACATCGAACTTACCGCGCCTTTGTTTAAGTAAAATAAAAGTTTAGTTTTTTTCTGATCGGGTTTTTTTTCTTTATTTAAAGCCGCTTCTGCTGCAGGCAAATTACCTTGTTCAAAATTTGAATTAAAGGCATATTGAATTTGATAATACGAAATACAAGAAGTGAAAAATAATATAAATAAAAAAGCTAACCCTTTAGCAATTAAGATTAGCTTTCCATACTTATAATTTTTCAAGAGAAAATATTTTATACTTCTTAAGAAAACAAAAATAAAATTTAACAAAATGAAATTATTTTTTTTCATCTTAAACAGGCAATACTATTAATACCCTTGTTTGGAATTATTTACTGATAATATAATTATATTTTATCTAAAATTTCTTTTGTTAACTCACCTCTTATGTTACCGGTATTTAAAGTCGAACCGGGTTCGAAAAGCATTATCGAAACTTCATTTTCTGCAACCGGCCTATGTTCAATACCTCTTGGAACAATTAAAAATTCACCCTCGCCTATTTCTAATGTTTTATCTCTGAATTCCATAATAAACTTGCCTTCAATAACATAGAATAACTCATCTTCATTATCATGTTTGTGCCAAACAAATTCTCCATGAAATTTAACCAACTTGACATGTTGACCATTTAACTCTCCAACTATTCTTGGATTCCAATAATCATTGAATAAAGAAAGCTTTTCTGAAATATTAATTTTTTTTATCAGGTCCATCTCTTTTAACAATTTTAGTACTGAAAAGCAGAAAAAATTATTTTGTAATATATTTCTTGATTTTTTTATCACCAAGCCAAACTATTTCATTGGTTTCTAAATCTGTTAAATTTAGATCTACCTGATAAAATGTTACTTGCTTTTTATTATAAGAATCTACTATTGAATTAATAGTACCAAACAGCATAAAATCAGCACCTAATTCACGACCCCATTTTTTTTGAGTATCAGTTGAAGCAAATTCCTGTTGGTCTGCTCTTTCCTGACGAAGTTTTTCACGAAAAGAACTGCTTTGAACTACCCTAACAATGCCGGTGTTAATAAACTCACGTTCCATATCGGTAACAAAAGTTTCTGCCTCAATGTGTTCACTACTTTTATTAGAAATAACGCCAAGTATTATTGTTGGTTTTCTTCCGGAATGAGCGTTATTATAGTTCGACAACCAAGGGCGGTTAAGGCAGTCTTTTGTCATTTCCTGCGCTACCAATTTAGAATCTGTATCATTCCAACGGCCGCTTAAATCAATTTGTTGGTCAGGACTGATACGTGTTACTGAATGAGGTTTGCAACCAATGGCCAAAACAATTAGTAAAACCAATACAAGTGAAAATTTAATAAGTTTCATATTTTCTTAAAAAGTAATAGTGGGAAATATGTAATGTAAATGCAAAGTCAAAAATCTTGCCGAATCGTAAATTTAATTAATATTAAATTTCAGAATGTATGTGAATGTTTTTTAAATCATAAATAGATTGAGTAGGGTTTTCGGCTTTAAAAATAAAATTTCCGGCTACCAATACATCTACACCTATATTTAAAAGGTTAATAGAATTAAGTTTGTTAACACCACCATCTACTTCAATTAATGCTTTTGAATGGGTACTCACAATTAATTCTTTCGCGAACTTAACTTTGTTATATGTATTTTCTATAAAAGTCTGGCCTCCAAAACCCGGATTTACCGACATGATACAAATTAAATCCAAATCGACAATAATATCCTCAAGCAAAGCACAGGAAGTGTGAGGGTTTATTGCAACTCCGGCTTTGCAACCGGCATTTTTTATTTGTTGAATAATGCGATGTAAATGACTGCAAGCTTCATAATGAACCGAGATAATTGCTGCTCCCGCTTGAGCAAAAGTTTCAATATATCTTTCAGGTTTTTCAATCATTAAATGCACATCAAGAGGTTTTTTTGAATGTTTTGCTATGGCTTCGCAAACAGGAAAACCAAAAGAAATATTGGGAACAAAATTTCCATCCATAATATCTACATGGATCCAATCAGCTTCACTGTTATTTAACATTTCAACATCTTTTTGAAGATTGGCAAAATCTGCAGCTAAAATTGATGGGGCGATAATTGGTTTCATTTTGTAAAATTATAATTTACAAGTTTATTTTTTAATGAATGATTACATTTATTTTGTGAAATAATTTAAAATAAAAAATTTTGAAAATTCTCGGTGTTATTCCTGCAAGATACGCTTCTACCAGATTCCATGCTAAATCATTAATTGATATTAAAGGCAAATCGATGATAAGAAGAGTTTATGAACAAGCTGTTAAATCTAAATCTCTAACCGAAGTTGTAATTGCAACCGATCACGAATTGATATTTAATCATGTTAAAAATTTTGGCGGAAAAGCGGTTTTAACTTCTGAAAATCATCCCAGTGGAACGGACAGATGTTTTGAAGCATTACAAAAAAATGAAAATAATTTTGATTTTGTAATCAATATTCAAGGCGATGAACCTTTTATTGACCCAGATCAAATTGATGTTTTATCGAATTGCTTAACTGATGAAACTGAGTTGGCAACATTAGTTCAAAAAATAACAAATATTGCACACATAACAGATATTGGTGAGGCTAAAGTTGTATTAAACTCTAATAATGAAGCAATATATTTTAGCAGAAGCCCTATTCCTTTTGTGAGAAATGCTGAAACTGAAAAATGGTTAGATCTTTTTCCATTTTACAGACATGTTGGAATGTATGCCTACCGATCGGATATTTTAAAAAAAATAACCCATTTATCACCTTCAATTTTAGAAAAGGCAGAATCATTAGAGCAGTTACGATGGATAGAAAACGGATTTAAAATAAAAGTTGCTTTTACAGATTTTGAAAGCCCGTGTATAGATACTCCGGAAGATTTACAGAAAGCATTAATTTGGATGAAAGAAATGAAAATCGATTAAGAAAAAATAAAAAATTAATATATATCTTATAAAAATAAATATTTGAGGCCTCCCTTCGATCCGGACTTTACACCTCAATCCTTTTGTGAGTTTACAAACAAAAGGATTTTCAATAAAATAATTTTATAATTATCAGTTTATCAATATCTATATATTCATAATTAAAAACAATCGAATTTCTCATTTCGACCTAAACAACAGAATAAACCATAAAAATAATTAAGGTAGTTCATAAAAATCAAATTTGAGTAAATATATCTTAATAAAATAAAATTATGTTTTTTATCATGAGAATGGGGGATAAAGTTTTTGTTTAACCCGAGGGTAGCGGTGAAGTTAAACTTTTTTCGTTGTTAAGATATTCACAAATGGCTTTTTATAAATAATTTTAAAGAAAAAATAAAAATTGGCACGAATATTTATTACTAATTATTATTTCTGATAATATAATTTCCCCAAGATAAAAGTAAAGTACTTAAACCAAACTATTATTAAACTCCATTTAATAACTCAATTAAATTTTGAATTTATATCTAGAGGAAGGATTACAATGGATAAATCTTTAAAAAATAAAATTAACCCGGTTTTTAAAATTTTATTTTGCGGATTTTTATTTATTTTACTTCCGCTACACGTATATGCTCAAAAGAAAGATTCTATTGGAGTCGCAAAAAAAGATACCATTGCTACAGTCGATTCAATTTCTAAATCCAGCGATAAAAATTTTGTTAAAGACAGTATTTTTTATAATAAACTTCAAAAGAGGATGTATAAAACACACATCGGACATGAGATTTATGATTTCTTATTTAAAAATGTTTATAATTCCGGTAGAGATAACAGAGAGGTACAAAAAATTGATGATAACCCATTCAAGAAATATGAGGGTAAAATTATTCGTCATATCGATGTAAAGCAACTCGCTGTATTTGGTCCCAGTATTTATGATACTGTCAGAAAAGGTAATTGGTCGGATAGACTTGGAAGTAAACTTCATCGCGACACAAGGGATTATACAATTAAACGTGCTTATTTATTGTTTTCTGAAAACGAAACACTAAGAGCACAAGTTTTAAAAGATAATGAACGTTTGCTTCGGGGTACTTCTATATTTCATGATGCCAGGATAATAGTAATTCCCGATAAAAAAAATCCAGGAATTGTTGATATAATGGTCATTACGCAAGATGTATGGTCATTAGAACCAACAGATGTGACTTATAATGGTGGTCAATATGGTCTTACGGTTCAACAAAAGAATTTCTTGGGTTTTGGTCACAACTTTATAAGCGGTTTTGTTAATAATGCTTCCGATACCTTGCAAAAATTCGGATATTTTGGAAAATATTATATACCATCCATAAATAGAAGAAATTTTATATCTGCAGAAATTGATTTAGTAAATCTTAGGGATACAAAGCAATATGGTATACATGGCGCGCGTAAATTTTTAACACCTGAAACAAAATATGCCGGAGCAATTGGTTATGATTATTTTCATCTCACTAATTATGTGTACAAAAATGAAAGTTCAGATAGTATAAAACCATTACCTATTACATATGGTTTGAGCGATGTATGGTTAGGACGAGCTTTTAAATTAAATATTGGTAATGAAGAATTTAACAGGCAAACCAAACTTGTTTTTGCAGGCCGGGCTACAAAATATGATTATATTCTGAGGCCGTTTGTAAGTTCGGATTCGAACAGGTTATATACAAACAGACAAATCTATTTAATGAGTGTTGGTTTTTCAAACAGAAGTTATAAAAGAGACCTTTTAATTTACGGTTTTGGTAAAACTGAAGATGTACCTTATGGCTATCTGGCATCTATTATTGGAGGATTTGAAAATACCGAATTTGGAAGAGGAATGTATTATGGAGCAAAATTTTCACGAGGCGATTATCTGCCCCGAAAATCCGGATATTTATATACACTCATTAATATAGGTAGTTTTTTTAGGAAAGGTACAAGTGAACAAGGTATAATAAGTATCTCAAGTTCTTATTTCAGCCCTTTATTACAAATTCGAAGGCGAAATTTTCGACATTTTATAAATGCAAATTATACCTCCGGTTTTAATAGATTTGATCACGAATTAATTGATATAAATAATACCAATGGAATAGTTGGTGTAAGTTCAAACTCTTTGCGCGGCACAAAGAGATTAACAATAGGTTTTGAAAGTATATTTTTCTCTAAGCTTGATGTAATAGGCTTCAGAACGGCTATGTTTGGCTTTGCAAACTTTGGAGTAATAAATTATACAAATAAAGAATTATTAAAAGGAACAATTTACCAAGGCTTTGGTATCGGTTTCCGTTTTAGAAATGAAAATTTTGCTTTTAATACTTTCCAAATAAGATTGGGTTATTATCCTAACGTTCCAAATATTGGTAATCCATTAAGGACTGAATTTGGAGATATTCCTTCATTAAGATTTCAGGATTTTGATATTTCGGCACCCGAAGTGGTTTCTTTTAGGTAGAAAGGTAAATTATTATAATAATTAATAATTTACCTTCTTTTAATTAATGTTGATGCCCACCTTCACCATGAACATGTCCATGACTTAATTCATCTGCAGTAGCATCTCTAACATCAATTACCGATCCTTTAAAATGCAATACAAAACCTGCTAAAGGATGGTTAAAATCCATTGTCACTATATCATCTTCACTAATTTCAATTACTCTCCCTTGAAGCGGATTTCCATTTTCATCAACCATCGGTAATACAGAACCGGGTTGTAACATCTCATGATCCAATTCTCCATCTACACGGAAAGTTTCAATTGGAAGGTCTATTACAGCTTCATCGTCAAAATCTCCATATCCTTCTTCTGCCGAAATAGAAAATGAAAACGTATCTCCTTTTTGCTTTCCCTGGATATTTTCTTCAAATCTTTCTAATAGTTGGCCTGTTCCAAAAATAAAAACCAAAGGATTTCCATCTTCCGATTTATCGGCAAGTACTCTATTTTCGCTATCTTTTTCATCTACCTCCAATTCGTAGGATAATGAAACTACTTTATTTTCTTGAATTGTCATGTTTAAACATTTGTTAGGCTGCAAATGTAATTATTAAGAAAAGAATTAAAAATCATAACATCTTATTTCATATTATTTTAAATCATTTATACAGTTATAATTAAAATTTTTAAAACAAATTGTGATTATGAATAAATCTCAGATTGCTTTGAGTATTTCTTTAAACGAACTAAAGATTGAAATTTTTAAATTTGAACTTTAGTATTTACTTTGCTTCATATTTTTAATTTAAAAATATGAAAAATTTAATTTTCTAATCTTAATTAAACAGTTTTTTTCAATTTACATAAACATGGATAACAGAATTTGGCGAAAGAAACCGCTTGAAGCATATGAGGCGGACATAAAAAAGAGTGAGTTGAAACGGGTATTAGGCAAGTGGAGTTTAACAGCCATAGGTATTGGTGCCATAATTGGTGGAGGGATTTTTGTACTTACCGGAACAGGCTCACATTATCATGCAGGCCCGGCATTGGCACTTTCATTCGTAGTTGCCGGTACCGGTTGTATTTTTGCTGCATTGTGCTATGCTGAGTTTTCGTCTATGTTGCCGGTTGAAGGCTCTGCTTATGCTTATGCTTATGGAACAGTTGGTGAAATATTCGCCTGGTTAATCGGTTGGGGATTAGTACTTGAATATGCCATGGGTGCAATGACAGTTGCGGTAAGTTGGTCAGGCTATTTTACAAAATTCATTCATTTATTCCTTCATATTGAAATACCGTATTGGTTAAATAACGATCCTGTATCTGCAATGACATATGCAAAAGTGCATCAAATCGCCCCACCTGATTTTGCATTTAATTTACCTGCATTTTTAATTATATGGATTGTTACAGCTGTACTTGTAAAAGGTATAAAAGAAGCAGCCGGAGCAAATAATATAATCGTAATAATGAAGGTTTGCGCAGTAATATTTGTAATTATCGCAGGAGCTTTTTTTATTAATACGGCTAATTGGCATCCTTTTATACCTGAACCTACAATAATTACCGGTGAAAATGGAGAACCGCATCAAGCATATGGGTGGATGGGCGTAATAGGTGGAGCTTCAGCAATTTTCTTTGCTTATATCGGTTTTGATGCAGTTTCAACTCAGGCAGGTGAAGCAATAAACCCTCGAAAAGATATGCCTTTTGCCATTATAACTTCTTTATTAGTTTGCACAGTACTTTATATTCTGGTTTCTCTTGTTTTGACGGGTATGATAAATTATAAAGATATTGTTGGTGAAGGACTTAAAGCCCCTGTTGCATTTGCATTTGATCAGGCAGGACAACCATGGGCAGTATTTATTGTTACTGCTGCAGCAACAGTAGGTTTACTTTCAGTAATGTTGGTAATGATGCTTGGTCAAACAAGAATATTTTTAGGAATGTCGAAAGATGGATTATTGCCCAAGTTTTTTAGTGTGATACATCCTAAATTTAAAACTCCCTGGAAGAGTACAATACTTGTCGGAGCCATAGTTTCAATTGTAGCTTCAATCACTCCGATAAGTGTTTTAGGTGATATGACAAGCTTTGGTACCTTATTTGCCTTTGCAATGGTTTGCCTGGCAGTGTGGATGCTGAGGGTTAAGTCTCCAAATTTAGAACGCACATTTAAAGTACCTGCACTTCCTATCATTGCAACATTAGGAATATTAACAAACTTACTTTTAATATCAACATTAAATAGCAAGGCACAGCTTTTTGCTTTAAGTTGGTTAGCCTTAGGCGTCGTTGTTTATTTTGTATATAGTAAAAGACATAGTAATTTAGAACAAGGCAATAATTAATATAAGATACATAGATTATTAAGGCAGTTACTATAAAAAGTAACTGCTTTTTTTTGAATTACAGGATAAATTTATAATTTGAAAAAATGAACATGATAATTGATCAAAATAATTGATCATTTTTAAATCTATATTATAGCATGCCCGATCAATTATTTTATCTCCTCCCGCTCTTAGTTTTAATTTCATTTTCATATTCATCAGTTGGCCATGGTGGTGCCAGTGGTTACATAGCTATTTTAACATTAGTAGGTATTCAGGGTTTTTTAATTAAGCCCTCAGCATTGATTCTTAATTTAATTGTATCTTCCATTTCATTCTTTCAATTTTATAGGGCGGGGCATTTTAAATGGTATCTTTTTTGGCCTTTTGCAATTACATCCATTCCTATGGCTTATGTTGGATCTATAATTAAGGTTGATCCACATCTATTTCAAAAATTTTTAGGTTTTGCCTTATTTTTTCCGATTTTAAAACTGATAGGAATTTTTAACAATAAAAATGAAGTGTCAAATAATGTAAATCTAATTGGAGCTTTGTTAATTGGTGGAATATTAGGTTTTTTATCGGGAATGCTTGGAATCGGAGGAGGAATTTTTCTAACCCCCATTATTATTTTATTGGGGTGGGCCAACATGAAAACTGCTGCTGCAGTTTCGGCATTATTCATTTTCGTAAATTCTTTATCCGGCTTATTCGGTTTGATTAGTAAAGGCTTAGTTATTGAAAATAATGTTTATTTATGGATAGCAGCCGCTGTGTGTGGTGGTGGTGTCGGTGCTTATTTTGGCAGTACAAAATTCAATTCTAAAACACTTCAATATATCCTCGCCTTAATTTTACTCGTTGCGGCTTTTAAATTAATTCTTACTTAAAATATTAATACTGCGTTTAAACTTTAAATAAGATCAAAAGATTGAATATTAATAATTCATAACATATATATGAAAATGATTTATATATTATGAATCATTAATAAATGCCTTTTATTTTTGCTCAATATAATTTTTTCTATTAAACTGATAGTTAACTTTTTAATAAGATATTTTTCTTAATTTAAACAATCACAACCTTTCTTTCCATCCTTCGTTTTAAGTTAATGTTAAGCCAAGTTAATATTTATTTTTATGACATTTTATGTAAAATGTCATAAAAATGGCAAAATACATTAATTAAAAGCTGAATAATATTAATTTGTTATTAAAATATATCCTGATTTTTAAAATACAAATATTCCCGATAAGATTTTAAAATTTTAAACTCAAAAAATTAAATTTTTATTATGAATAAGCTATACATGAAAATCTTTAGTGTTGTTACTTCAATTTTAGCATTTACTTTTTATTCTGCTTTAGCGCAAAACGTTAGCATTTTAAGTCAACATGGCGATTTAAACAGAACAGGATGGAATAATAAGGAAAAATCGCTTAATACACAAAATGTTACTTCCGCTTCATTTGGTAAATTACTGTCAATGAATGTCGATGACCAGATTTATGCCCAGCCTTTAGTTGTAGCGAATATAAAAGTAAATGGCGGTTTACATAATGTAGTGATGGTTGCTACTGTAAATAACACAGTTTATGCTTTTGATGGCGATAAAGGAACCTTATATTGGTCCAAAAACTACACACCATCAGGGCAACGACCTTTGCTAAACAAAGATATGAATTCGGGGAATTATCATGATTTTAGTGGAAATATAGGAATTGTTGGAACCCCTGCGATAGATTCATTAAGTAATACAATGTATTTCGTAGCCAGAAGCGTAGATAGCCCTTCATCTAGTCCCGGAACCGGTAATTTTTACCAATACCTCCATGCCATAGATGTATCTACAGGAATTGAACGCAGTGGAAGCCCTGTACAAATAAAAGCCACTTATGCGGGTACAGGTGATGGAAATGTGAACGGAATAATTTCATTTAATTCTCAAAAACAAAATCAACGTCCCGGACTCACAATAACTAACGGTATAGTATATATCGGATATGCCTCGCACGGCGATTGGGGTCCATATCATGGTTGGATTTTAGGTTATGATATTAATACTTTACAACAAAAAATTGTTTATAATACAACTCCCGATGGTTATAATGGCGGGATATGGATGAGTGGTGCAGCACCTGCTGTGGATGTTAATGGAAATTTATACGTATCGGTAGGTAATGGTTCCATTGGAACAAGTGGAAATATATCCGATTTAAGAAACAGGTCGGAGAGTGCTTTAAAACTCACTCCAACCAATACAACTTTAAGTGTAAGCAGCTTTTTTACACCCAAAAACTTTCAGGATTTAGAGAATGCTGATCTTGATGTTGGAGCCACTCAAATTATGCTTGTTCCTAATTCAAATCTTGCAATTACAGGTTGTAAAGATGGAAGTATTTATATAATGGATAAAGATAATTTGGGAGGTTATAATGCCTCATCAAATAATGTTGTGCAAACTATAAACTTAGGTTCGGGCAAATCTTTAAGATCTTCATTTTCTTATTACAAAGGTTCATCCAAAGAGTTTTTTTATACCTGGTCAGAAAATGCAGCTTTGAAAGCATTTCCATTTAATATCCAAACCGGTAAATTTGATGAATCAAAAGTAGTAATAGGGAGTGCACAAGGCCCTACAGGAAGTAATGGAAGTTTGCTTACAGTTTCATCAGACGGAAGTAAAGATGCCTCAGCAATTTTGTGGGCTTCTCACGCCATTGGAGATGCGAATCAATCGGTCAGACCCGGAATATTAAGAGCATTTGATGCTAATGATGTAACTAAAGAGCTTTGGAATTCTAATCAAAATACCAAAGATGGAATTGGTAATTATGCAAAATTTGTTTGTCCGACTGTAGCTAATGGAAAAGTGTACATGGCAACATTTTCCAACCAGCTAATAGTATATGGAGTAACGGATACTTCAGCAATTGTGACTTGCAGTGGAAATATCAACCTGGCATTAAATAAATCGGTAACAGCAAGTTCAACTGAAGCCAATACAACAAATTATCCGGCCAATTTAGTTGATGGTAATGCATCTACCAGATGGTCAAGTACACAAGGAATTGACCCTCAATGGATTTATATAGACTTAGGCGCCAGATATGATATTTGTAAAATTAATTTAACTTGGGAAGTAGCATTGGGAAAAGATTTTCAGATTCAGATTTCGGACGATGCTGCAAATTGGACTACAATTAAAACCATTACCGGCAATACATCCTTTTCAAATTCAATACTTGTTAAAGGTACAGGCAGATATGTTCGTATGTATGGTACTGCAAGAGGATCTACCTATGGGTATTCAATATATGAATTCGAAGTATATGGAAATGCTTCCGTAAGTAGTTGTGCTACTCCGGTAAATTTATCGATAAGTGCTATTTCAAGAATCTCAGCTACATTAAATTGGACAAGTGTTTCAGGGGCTCAAAGTTATAATATACAGTACAAAACCGTAAATGAATCTTCTTTTACGTCGACAACCTCAACAACAAATTCATTGATTTTAAATAATTTAAGTTGTGGACTTGATTATTTATTTAAAATCCAGGCTGTGTGCAGTTCAACATCTTTAAGTAGTTTTTCAGAAAATAAAGCTTTTAGTACCTTAGTTTGTGATACAAGCTGTGGTTTTTTACCCACCAGATGGTTAACTCAAGATGTTGGAATAGTGGGGAAAACAGGTTCAGCATGTTATAATAAAAGTGTTTTTCGCTTACAATCATCAGGGAAAGATATTTGGGATAAAGCTGATGGTTTTAGAATTGCATATAAAGTTTTTAATGGCGATGGTAATATTATTGCAAGAGTTGACAGCCTTGATAATGTTAATCCATGGAATAAAGCAGGTGTAATGTTTAGAGAAACACTGGATTCAACATCCCGAAATGCTTTTATGGCGATCACAGGCGGAAATGGTGCTACTTTTCAGTATAGAAATAATACTTCCGGGCTTAGTAACTTCTCTAATATTACGGGCATTACAGCTCCATATTGGGTAAAAGCAGTTAAAAAAGGAACTTCATATTCCGGATATATATCCCAAGATAGCCTTACTTGGAAACAAGTTGGTAAAACAGTTGATTTAGGATTTGGCAGTGGCGCCATTATAGCGGGTATCGCTCTCACAAGCCATAATAATTCCAAGCTTTCAAAGGCGGTATTCAGTAAAGTTCCGATTATTTTAAGTGCAGATACAACGGGCGGTACTAATACACCCCCTCCATCAACAAGCTTTTCAGGTTATTATAAACTTACAGTCAAACACAGTGGTAAGGTTTTAGATGTTAATCAAGCTTCAACATTAGATGGTGCCCTTGTTCAGCAATGGACAGATAATGGAACCAATGCTCAAAAGTGGTTGATAGAAGGTGTTGGTGGTGGTTATTATAGCTTAAAAGCCAAATGCAGTGGCAAAGCACTTGATGTAACCGGCGGGTCGGCTGCTATAGCTAATGGTGCTCAGCTTCAACAATGGACATATAGTGGAGATGATAACCAAAAATGGAAAATAGATAGTGTTGAAAGCGGTTACTATAAACTTACAGCCAAACACAGTGGTAAATGCTTAGATATAGCGGGGGGCTTAAGCGCAACAGGCGATGGAGCTTTGGCTCATCAATGGGATTACTTGGGAGCAGATAACCAAAAATGGGCTCTTACCTTTGTCTCAGCGACGGGAGCAAGGGAAGCAGAAGCAAAAGGAAAGAAAGTTGAAAACACGGAACCTTTTTTTAACAACTTTAATGTTTATCCAAACCCTGCTTTCAATTTAATCACAATTGAATCTGATTTTAAAATAAGTGGAGAAATTCAAATGTTTAACAGTTTAGGGAAACAATATAAATCTCCAATAATTATAAAAGAATCAAATAAAGTAATTATAAACGTAGAAGTATTAAAAGAAGGAATATACGTGCTTAGAATACCAATGCAAGGAAAAGTAATATCGAAAACTATAGTTATTGTGAAGTAGAGTAAAGATTATTAATTAATTTCATACGTAATAAAAAAAAGGAATCCATTATAGATTCCTTTTTTTTTATTGATTTTAATAATCAGATTATTTAGATTATAATTTATTTACTGATTTTTATTAAATATCTTTTTTCAGTTTGTGCCAAACGAGTATTAGGGTTAAGGAAATCCGGAGATAAAGTAGAAATATGAAAGTGATTATATTCTTTTATAATTGAAACAGAAGTTGATAAATTCTGAATTTCATCTTTCCCTACCTGATTTGTATAAATAAAATAATTACCGGGTTTAAAATTGTTAAACTCCGGTAAATTTAAACACGGTACTATTTTAAAACTATAAAAATCAAGCGAAGGCATATATTCCTTATACCAAAAGAAATTATTTTTATCTGTTTCGGAAAGTGTTTGAATATATTTTGCTGCCAGAGACTCAGATTGAAAATTATTAAAAAGATAAGGATAAACATAAATATTTATAATAAAATTTATGCCTGCCATGGCAACCACTGAGGAAATGATTAATTTATTAAAGCGGTATTTATTAAAAAAAAGATAAATACTAAATCCCGATAAAAGTAAATACCATATCCAAATGAAAATATTTTGACAGGGAAAAATAATTGAAATAAATAAAAAACCAATTGCGAACAAAACAAGGTTTATAAAGCCCTGAATATAAATCCAAAATGATTTAATATTATTTTCAAATATTAAAATTTTATTAACCAAAAAAGTTGCCGTTATTATTGAGGCTACCGGAAAAACAACATAGATATAGTGGTTTAATTGATAATGAGATGTGGATAAAGC
This sequence comes from Spirosomataceae bacterium, assembly GCA_965248855.1. Lineage (GTDB taxonomy): Bacteria > Bacteroidota > Bacteroidia > Cytophagales > 172606-1 > CBDFKQ01. The sequence continues at coordinate 58,630 of CBDFKQ010000021.1, forward strand.
AATAAAGGGCAAAATAAAGCCGCCAATTGTTATAGCTTCTTCATTCAAAGCCAATTTAACCTTTTGTAAAATAATTTTCTTTAATTTATAAAATAAGGCGGCAAGAAAAAATAATGACCATGGAAGGAATGCCCACAAAAAAGTATGATATAAGAAAAAAGGATCAGGATTGTTATCCCATGAACTTTCACCAGTTAGCCGGCCAAAGCTCTGTGTCCAAAAAAAGAATCTTAAACCTTTTGTTCCATATTGATTATATAAGCCCAGGCACATCGGAAAAAGAACAATACCTGTAATTATAATTCCAATTATCCACTCCCATCTTAAAAATTGTTTCCAATCTCGTTTTAATATAAAGTGAGTAGAAAATGCCAATCCGGGTATCATTAATCCCAGCATTCCTTTTGAAAGCATAGATAGACCTATAAAAATAAATCCAAGTATTAAATTGTGAAATTTTCGTTTTTCTATAAACTCTGCAATTTGCCATAATGATGTGATTACGCAATTTGTTAACAAATTATCAGTTCGAACATCGTGATTAAATAAAAAATAAGCTTCTGTAGATGCAAGTAAAAGAGAAGCGACGTAGGCTGTTTTATGAGAGTAATAAATTTTTGCAAACCTGAATGTTGAATAAATCCCTAAAATACTTGCCAAAAAAGACGGCAAACGATATGCGAATGCAGAAACTCCTAAAATTTTGTATGAAATAGCAGAAAGCCAAAAAACCAATGGCGGCTTATCCAAATAATTGTCATTTCTGTCAAAAATTTGCAACCAACTGTTTGTATCAAACATTTGCCGAGCCATAGTGGCATATTGAGCTTCGTCAATATCTAATACATCCATAAAAAGTCCGGCAAAATAAACGGCAAATATTAATAAAAAGGGGAGGTATTTATTATATTTATTTGAAATAGAAAAAGTCATATAAATTTAATTTTCAAAAATTGGTAATGTTTCTAATTTTTCAATCCTTCTTTCCTGTAGAAATATTTTGTAACAAAATATTTCTAAGCCATTAGTGATGAGTAAATATGGTGCTTTTAAAATATAATTGTATTGAGCGGCCTGATCAACCGTGTTTTGTGTTAAAATTATATCTGCTGCTTTACATTCGATAGTAATAAAAGGATTTCCGCTTTTATCATAAACTACAATATCCGTTCTTTTAAGCAATCCATTATATAACAAACCACGTTCAATCCGGATTAAAGTTTTAGGATATTGATGTTCGTTAATCAAATAATGGATAAAATGTTGTCGAACCCATTCTTCGGGTGTTAAAAATATATATTTCTTTCGCAAAAAATCGAAAATATATAATTTACCATTTAATTTTTTGATTTTATATTGAAAAGGGGGAAGGTTTAATTGAATCATTGATCCAAAAATAGTATTAACTTTTATTAAAAATAAATAAACAACAGGAATCAAGAGAGTGACTTTATTATTTATTTTTCTCTTTAATGATATTTTCTTCTATTTTAAACTTCACTATTTTAGTGATAAGTTCACAGGGTAACGGTTCGTTTAAAGGAAACTGAACAGAGCCTTTTCCATTTTTATAAATGATTATTTCTTCTTTAAATTTTTTTATTCCCGAGGCAGTCGGATAAAATCCAATATGATTTTTATATCCGGCGAAGTAAACAAGCATACCCTTGTATTTATAAGCCGGCATTTGATAACTAATTACTTCTTCAGCTTCCGGGGCAGCTCGTGTAATCATTAATCGTATTTGATTTAACATCTTCCGTGTTTCGTCAGGGAACCCGGCTATATAATCATCTACATTTTTTATTTCATTTTGTTTAGATTCCATTTTTTAATTATGATTTACTTTAACGACTGATGTTAACACAAAACATTTAAAGCGAACGATCATATAAAATTGACTTATTTTTTTTTTTATTTTTAACTTTCAAAATAAAAAAATAAATAAATATTGGGGGCTTGCCTGCGAGCCGGGCTTTACGTTCCAATCTTTTTGTTTGTACCTCATAAAAAGGATTTCCACTTCAATCCCTAATCCAAAAAAAATAAATAACAATACTGATAATTAAAATTAATTTTTATTTATCAGTATTTAAATATTAACGTAGTTTAGTTAGGTAAAAAATTATTGTATTTGAAAAAACGTGCAGATTTTTTACAATTAAAATTATCAAAATATCAATATTGATAAAACGATATTTAAATTTCAAATAATTATCTTAAAAAGGATTTTTATTTTAAAAAGAAAGATACTTGTAAGGAAACATAAGTGAAAAAAAAGATACTATAAAAATTATAATATCATAACTTAACGACATTGATATCAATATATTAATAATTGATATCAATGTTCACATAACCTTAAATATTCATTTATTTTTAACGTTTTTAAAAAGATAATTTCATTTAAAAGAAATTTGCAAACCCATACCAACTGTAGCAATGGTTGAGGCACCGGGGGAAGTGATTATAGGCTTAAATCGCATTGAAATATCATCGCTCAAATCAAAAGTTCTTAAGTGCGCAAAAACATTTGCATCTACAATTGTTAATGCATAAAAAGCAGCACTCATTATTATACTTAAATCCCGATATCGTCGAAATTGATTTACATTAACTTTTATATTGTTTCTAACTGCATCAACATCATGACCTTGAAAACTTGCGGGAAAAGAAAGAGGCACTACACCGGGGTTTCTATTCAATTCAGTCAATAAATCATTATAATATAAGTATTGGCTATTATTCGATGAAATAAAATATGCAAAAATACCAACACCGGCATAAACTAATGGTGCTTTCCAATATTGCTTATTATACAATTGCCCGGTGCCCGGTAACAATGCTGCATAAAGGGTTGCTCTGTAAGGCGAACGTTTATTAAGTATTTTTACAGTAGGTAAAGAATCTAAATTTACAACTTTTGCCTTTCCATTACTTTGCAAAGAATCTGTTTGAGAGAAACTTAAAAGTGAAAAAAAGATAAAAGTAAGTGTAAATCCTAAGCGTAAAAACATATTTTTTAAATATTAATCAATTCCAATATCCTGTTCAAATCTTCTTCCGATATAAATGGAATTTTAATTTCACCTTTATTTTTATCCGAACTTTTTACTTCTACTTTTGTGCCAAAGTGTGAACTTAGTTTTGATTGTAATTGAACTATTTCAAATTTAGGAGTGGGCTTAGTGTCAAATTTTTTATCAATTATTTGGCTGCCGATAGTTCTTACTAATTCTTCAACCTTTCTTACAGAAAGATCTTCATTAATAATTTTTTTATAAACTAAAAGCTTGTTTTCGGGGTTTTCAACATTAATCAATGCTCTTGCATGCCCCATTGATATTTTATTATCTCTTATACCAACTTGAATTTCGGGTGGTAATTTCAATAATCGAATATAATTGTTAACAGTTGACCTGTTTTTTCCAACTCGGTCACCAAGTTCTTCTTGCTTTAAACTGCATTCTGATATTAAGCGTTGATAGCTCAATGCTATTTCTATTGCATTTAAGTTTTCCCTTTGTATATTTTCAATTAAAGCCATTTCCAACATTTGTTGATCATTAGCCAGGCGGATATATGCAGGAATTTTAGTTAAGCCGGCAAGTTTTGAAGCCTGTAACCTTCTTTCACCGGAAATTAACTGGAATTGATCTTTATTAAGTTGGCGTACTGTAATCGGTTGAATTATACCCTGAACCCTTATGGATTCAGCCAGTTCTTCTAAAGCTTCCTTTTCAAAATCAAGTCGTGGTTGAAATGGATTAACTTCTATACTGTTAATATCAATTTCATTAATTGAATTTATTATTTGAATTTCAGGTTTTTTTTCTTCACTCATTGCTTCAGAATCATGCAATAATGCACCCAATCCTCTACCCAATGCATTTCTTTTTTTAGTTACTTTATTTTCCATTTTTTGGTTTTCAACCATTTAATTATTTTTCTAAATTAATATCATGCCGGGCTACCCATTCCATTTTTTACCAATACTTCTCTGGCTAAATTCAAATAGCTTAAAGCTCCTTTACTTTCTGCGTCATGCGATATGGCAGGCAAACCAAAACTTGGTGCTTCGGATAGCCGAATATTTCTGGGAATAATTGTTTGAAAAACCAAATCCTTAAAATGGGTAGTAACTTCTTCAACAACCTGATTTGATAGCCTTACACGCAAATCGTACATTGTTAAAAGTATTCCTTCAATTTCTAATGCAACATTTAAACGTGATTGTATAATTTTTATAGTATTTAAAAGTTTACCTAATCCTTCAAGGGCAAAATATTCACATTGAACAGGTATGATAACAGAATCGGCTGCTACAAGGCTATTAATAGTTATTAATCCTAAAGAAGGAGAACAATCAATGATTATAAAATCATATTCATCCTTCAAATGCTTTAGCACTTCCCTCATTTTTTCTTCTCTGTTATCCAAATTTATCATTTCAATTTCAGCTCCAACCAAATCAATATGAGAGGGAATAATATCCAGAAAAGGTAAATCGGAATGAATAATTATATCTTTGGCAGAAACACCTTCTACCATACACTCATAAATACTTTCTTCAACTTCTTTAGGATTATAACCAAGGCCTGAGGTAGAGTTGGCTTGAGGATCGGCATCAACAATTAAAGTTTTGTGTTCCAATGCAGCAAGACTCGCGGCAAGATTAATCGTAGTAGTTGTTTTACCAACACCACCTTTTTGATTAGCGATTGCTATAATTTTCCCCATTTTTTTAAGATTTGTGAAATTAGATTTTTCTGCTGTCAATTAGATTAAAATAGTAAGGGATTATTTTTTTCAAAATGTAATAACAAGTATAATTGAAAAAAATATAAATTGAATTGTAAAACTAATGATACTTTAAATAAAAAAGTCAACTTTACAGATAAATCAATGTAAAGTTAGTCGGTATATATAAAATATCAAAACCTGAAAAGAAATCATAAAGTATTTTACATAATAAATAATACTTTGATGATTTTTTTTAAATCAAATTTATTTTAAAAAGCAGTCAAAATATTTTTTTTTTATAAATTATAATCAAAAATATTTTTTACATTATTTTTCTTTCCTTTCTTTGTCAAAATATAATTTCAATTGAATTAATTTTAGATAAAAAAATTACCAATATTTGTATTTTCTCAAAAAATCTTTAATATTTAAGTCTCGAAAAGTTTCAGTCAAATAAGATAATCCTTAAATCTAATAAAAATGAAGAAAGTTATGTTTAGACGTTTTACACTTATTTGTGTATTGCTTTCAGTTTTCCTGTATAGTTGTAAAGGAACGAAGGAAGATTCCAACAAAAAAGTTTTTCGCTATAATATGGCAGAAGGTTTAACGTCATTAGATCCTGCGTTTGCTCGTAATCAAGCAAATATTTGGGCTACCAATCAATTATATAATGGCTTATTTGAATTGGACGACAATCTTGCCCCGGTTCCATCATTGGTAGAATCTTGGGAAGTGTCTGAAAACAGGCTTGTATATACCTTTAAATTAAAACATGATATTTTCTTTCATGATAATGATGTTTTTCCCAATAAAAAAGGAAGAGAAGTAACCGCAGAAGATTTTGTATATTCATTTAATAGAATAGTTGACGACAAGGTTGCAAGTCCGGGAAAATGGGTATTTTATGATAAAATTTTATTAAAGGCAGATGGTAAAGCAATTTCAGATTCTGCATTTAAAGCATTGGACACATATACATTGCGTATAAACTTAAGAAGACCATTCCCGGCTTTTTTAATGTTATTGACAATGCCTTATACTTATGTTGTTCCAAAAGAAGCTGTTGAAAAATATGCAAAAGAGTTTGGTACCCATCCTGTTGGAACCGGTGCATTTAAATTTGATAAATGGGCCCAAAATACGAGCCTTGTATTATTAAAAAATACACAGTATTGGAAAAAAGATGAAAATTTGCAACAACTTCCATACCTCGATGCTGTTCAGGTTTCATTTATTCCCGACAAAAATCAAGCTTTTAGCCAATTTGAAAAAGGAGATTTAGATTTTATTTCAGGTATTGAAGAGGGATCTAAAGATAAAGTTTTGAATAGGGACGGATCTATTAAACAAGAATTTTCAAGCAAGTACGAAGTTATTAAGTCAGCATATTTAAACACTGAATTTATTGGTTTTCAATTAGATTCAACAAAATATACTAATAAAAAACATCCGTTTTTAGACAGAAGGGTGCGTCAGGCAATGAATTTTGCAGTGAATCGCAGAGATATGGTTACCTTCCTTAGAAACAAATTGGGTATCCCCGGAGAAGATGGTATAGTACCTCCTGTTATGCCTTCTTTTGACAGTAGTAAAGTAGTTGGATATAACTTTGACCTTGCAAAAGCACAGGGTTTAATGAAAGAAGCAGGTTATGCTAATGGGCAAAACTTCCCTGAAGTAACACTTTATACAAATCCAAACCACAGAGATATTTCTGAATATTTATTAAAAGCCTGGAAAGAAATTGGTATTACTGTAAAATTAGAAGAAAATAATGTGGCTACCTTACAAGAAATGATTGATAACGGTAAAGCTTCGTTATTTAGAGCATCTTGGTTAGGTGATTACCCTGATGCTGAAAACTATTTAGCAATGTTTTACAGCAAAAACTTTACTCCTGCCGGCCCAAATAAAACACATTTTCACAACAAATCTTTCGATGATTTTTTTGAAAGAGTAATGTTGGAAGATGATGGCTTTAAACGTTATGAAATTTATCATGCTATGGATGCTTTAGTTATGCACGAAGCTCCTGTTATTGTTCTTTATTATGATGAAGTATTGCGTTTAGCTTCGAAGAAAGTTAAAGGTTTATCAATAAATGCGATGAATAATCTTCATTTGGAAAGGGTTGACTTTACATCAAAAAATGCAGAAAGCGAAGTGAAAAAATAATTAGTCTATATATTCTTTTTTAAATAATCCGATGACATTTCATCGGATTATTTTTTTGTTTAATTTTTACAATAATATGATTACTCTAAGTATTGAGGAATTAAGGCTGGATTTAAAATTCTCATGGAAAATTTCCAGAGGAAGTACTGATTTTAAAATTAATTTTTTAATAAAAATAACTAATGGTTTAGATGTTGGCTTGGGTGAAGTTGCACCTAATGTGAGGTATGGAGAAACACCTGATTTAATTAAAAAACAGTTTGATGAAGTAAAGACAGGTTTTCATAACATTATAGAATCTTTACATGAGTTTAATGAATGTATAAATTCTAAAAAAATTTGCAATTCATTAAGATTCGGGATAGAATCTGCATTTATTCATTTCTATTGTAATAAAAATAAAATAGATTTTTTTAAATTATTTGATATTCAAAAACCGGGGCTAATAAATACAGCTTTTTCATTACCCATTATGGAAGCTAATGAAATGTTAAATTTTTATAAGGAATTTAATTTAAATCGTTTTAAATTTTTAAAAATTAAAGTAGATAAGCAAAATGCTTTTGAAGCCATTAAAACCATATCCGGGTTTACAGATAAACCATTGATGATTGATGCCAATGAAGCTTGGGATAATGTTGATGACTTGTTAAATATATTTCAAAAAATTAAAAAATTTAATATTTTATTAATTGAACAACCATTACCTTCTATCATGAAGGATGAATATAGATATTTATTTAAAAATTCACCTTATGAAATAATTGGCGATGAATCAATCACCGACAATCCAAATTTTGAAGAATTAAAAAATATGTTTCACGGAGTAAATATGAAATTAATGAAAGCCGGTGGATATCAAAACGGAATTAATATTATTAAAGGATGCATAAAAAATAATATTAAACCGATGATAGGGTGCATGATTGAAAGCACTTTAGGAATATCTTCGGCTCTAAAATTATCTTATAATGTTACTTACATTGATTTAGATAGCTTTTTGTATATAAAAAATGAACCTTTTCAATTAATAAATGAGGAATCAGGTTTGATTTCCAATATATAATGTGTTTAACACTACGCTTTTTGTTAATTATCCGACTCATAAAATATAAATAAAGAAGTATTTATTTTAAAAATTATAGGTTTTTGAAAAATATATTTAAAAATTAAACCACAGTCTTTGATAATTTTTTAATTTAAAACTAATTCATCTTACTTTTGATCTTTCCGAAAAAAAATGAATAAAAATATAAATCACGAAGATCAAATTACTGATGTAATCCTTATTGGTGCAGGTATTATGAGTGCTACTCTTGGCGCAATGTTAAAAGAAATCCAACCGGACTTAAGCATACAAATTTTTGAAAGGCTTGATGTAGCTGCTACCGAAAGTTCGGATGCCTGGAATAACGCGGGTACGGGCCATTCAGCTTTTTGTGAATTAAATTATACACCTGAAATGGAAGATGGGTCTATAGATTGCTCAAAGGCAATAAAAATTGCAGAATCGTTTGATGTTTCACGCCAGTTTTGGGCTTTTTTAGTTAAAAATAAATATGTAGATAAGCCGGAAACATTTATAAAAAGTATACCGCATATGAGTTTTGTATGGGGTGATGAAAATGTAAATTATTTGCGAAAAAGATTTGAGGCACTTACCAAGTTCAATTTATTTAAAAGTATGCAATACTCCGAAAGTTTTGAACAGCTTTCAAAATGGATGCCACTGGTAATGGAAGGCAGAGAGCCACAACAGAAAGTAGCTGCAACCAGGATGGAATTAGGTACGGATGTTAATTTTGGTGCTTTAACATTAAGTATACTTGATAAGTTAACGAAGATGCAAAATGTTGATTTGCATGTAAACCATGAAGTAAGGCATTTGAAACAATTGGAAGACGGCAGTTGGAATTTGATTATTAAAGATTTAAATACAAATAAAAAAAGAATAGTAAGATCTAAATTTGTTTTTATAGGTGCAGGAGGGTGGATCGTTACCACTTTTAGAAAAGGCCGATATTGAAGAGGGGAAGGGATATGGTGGATTTCCGGTAAGTGGGCAATGGTTAAAATGTAAAAATGCAGAAATAATTGAAAAACATGCAGCAAAAGTTTATGGAAAAGCTTCTGTAGGTTCACCACCAATGTCAGTTCCGCATTTGGATACAAGAATGATTAATGGAAAGAAAGAACTGCTCTTTGGCCCTTATGCCGGCTTTACAACAAAATTTTTAAAACATGGTTCTTTTTTTGATCTGGCAAAATCAATTAAGACTGATAATATTTTACCAATGCTTTCTGCAGGTATACATAATATACCTCTCACAAAATATTTAATTGATCAGGTTCGGCAAACCATGGAAGATAGAGTTGCAGCATTGCAAGAATATTTTCCTAATGCTAAAATGGAAGATTGGGAAATAGAAATTGCCGGCCAAAGGGTGCAGGTAATTAAAAAAGATCCTGAACATGGAGGAGGTATTCTTGAATTTGGTACAGAAGTAGTCAGTGCGGCTGATGGTAGTATTGCAGCTTTACTCGGTGCATCTCCCGGTGCTTCAACAGCTGTTTCAATTATGCTTACTCTGATAAAAAAATGTTTTAAAAGTAAAATTGATTCTCCCGAATGGGAAACAAAAATTAAGAATATGATTCCATCTTATGGCATATCACTTGAAGAGAACCCCGATTTATATAACGAGATGTTAACTTATACTTCCGAAGTTTTAAAATTAAATTAGGTTGAAAAAATTTAAAATAAGCAATCCGACAGATTGTTGAAAAAGTAAAGTAAGCTTCAGCTGTTGAAGAATTAATAAAGAACATAATCTTTTGTATTATTTATTTTTTAAAACTTGCTCATGTAATTTTTTTAAGGATTTTGATACCTTCATTATAAATGTATAAGATAATTTTGTAAAAAAAATTATCTTAATTATATAATTTATCTCATGAACTTATCCACAGAAAATGTTACCGTAAACGGTATTTATTTACAAGATGTTTTAAATATTTATATAAACAAAAAAGAAGATTATAAAGCATTATTTAAAATTTCTGATGGGTATGACCTGTCAAAACCCAATAGCAAGGTTCCAATAAGCGTATATAATGAAGCTTGCAATTGGATCGAAAAAGAATTAGGAAAATATAGCCTTATAAAAGTTGGGAGGCAGATAGGAGAAACTATATATTTATATATGGAAAAATCTAATCTAATATCCAATGAAGCGAAGCCTGAAGAAATTATAAAAGCATTAATTGTTATTGCTTCAAAAACAGTTTTTGACCCACTTAAACTAGGTTGGGAAATAATTGAATCAAAACATAATCACATTTTATTAAAACGTACACAAACTTTTAACGGCAGACTTCAATTTGGTATTCTTGATGGTTTGGTACGTAAATCGGGAGTTGTATCAGTTAATGTGGATTATGCGGAATCTATCGAAAACGGAAATGATTTTGATATTTACAGAATTACTTGGTTAAACCCAACTAAATAAAGATTAACAAATTGCTTATCATTTAAAAGTATCAATTAAACTTTTAAATGATAAGCTTTTCAGTAATTCAGCTTTATCAATTTGTTTATCACATTTTATATTAATTGTAATTTTCTCCATAGGAAGAATATCAAAAAAATTATCAGAAAGTTTTATATTATTTAAAGCAGAAGAGATAAAAATATTTTTTTGAAATTTTGCGGTAATTATCGTTAAATCAAAATTGCCTTCTTTACCATTTAATAACAAATCTATTTTTGCTTTTGTTGGCAAGGCCAATTCTTTGGTTAAAGTAAAATAATAAAGGTTTCTGTAAAATGTTTGATCGTTTTCTGAAAGTTTGGCTTCCAAAACAATATTTTTCATATTTCTGCCTTTCATATATTTTTTCCATTCCGATGATTCAAAATAAACTTTATTGCTATTTTGAGCAACCTGAACCGGAATTTGTTGTGTAAAAATTATCTTTCCATTAAAATCCATAATTTTTACTTCTAATACCCCACTCACGTTTACAAGCCTGTCAGAAACAATATATATTTTTAATTTATCGCCTTCCTCTACCGGAGAAACTAAAATAGGTGCAAAGGCTTTCTTAATTATAAAATGTGCGGCTTTCCAATTCCCTTCGTAATCAATGGTAGAGGAATTTATACCCGGCCAACAATCGTTAAGATAATTATAAATACTACCCATGCAATATGGTTTTTTTCTCCTTTGTGATTCGATAGCTTTTTTTAATAATCCGGCCTGCATAAGCTGTGAAACATATATTAAACTTTCAAAATTTTTTGGACTTTTATAAAATTGTAAGATATAATCTTTCAATATTTTGTTTCCATCATTTAATTTTTGATGGGATTTAAATACGGGTCCGTCCAAATAAAAGTCTTGTGGTGCTGCAAAGGATAATAAGGTTTTAGCATAAGGAAGAGATTGAAAACCGAACCCGTTTACAAACCTTCCTGAATTTTTGTTAAAATCATTTGCATTTTTTACATCTTTCCAATCTTCAGTAAAATTATAATTACCTGCATTTATGTTTTTTGGAAATGGGAATTTTGGTGAGGAGGGTAAATAATACCTGTCATCATTATCTTTCAAGGAATTTCGAATTATAACATGAAATATTTTTAAATAATTTTCCCAAATTGAAGATGAATCCGCAGTTGAGTAGTTATAGCCTTTTTGTAGATTTAAATTATACCAACTGTTTTCTATGTTTTCATTTCCGCACCATAAGGCTATGCTTGGGTGGTTTCTTAATCTTTTAACATTGTAATCAACCTCATGTTCAATACTATTGTTAAATAATGTAAAAGTAGGGTACATAGCATTTGAAAACATAAAATCCTGCCATACTAAAATTCCGTTTTCATCACATAAATCATAAAATTCATTATTTTCATAAATACCTGATCCAATTACTCTTAACATATTTATGTTAGCCTTTTTGGCAGATAGTATAATGTTTTTGTATTTTTCTTTTGATACCCTTGGTATAAATACATCGGGCGGTACATAGGAGGCTCCTTTTATATAAACCGGTTTATCGTTTAACAGTATTGTAAAACTCTCGCCGGTCGAATCTTTTTTATTTTCAATTTCAATTGTTCGTAAACCGGTTCTAACTGTTGCACTATCAGCGAGTTGAGAATTAATTTTAAGTTGAGTAATTATATTATATAAAAATGCTTCACCCAATCCATTAGCCCACCACCTTTTTGGTTTTTTTATTTGAAAATCAATTTGACATATATTTTTTCCTTTTTTTAAATTGATATTTTTTTTAAAATTTCCAAATAATTTTTCCTTACTTTTTATATTGATTTCGGCTTTTATATCAATTTCAGATTCAATTTCTAAAACAGCACTTAAATCTGCTTTTAAATTTTTTATTTGTTGTTGAATAATTTTTACGTTATTAATTCTTGCTGTGTTCCAGGCATTTATACGAACAGGCCTCCATATGCCGTAAGTAATAAACCTCGGACTAAAATCCCATCCATATTGAAAAGCTGCTTTGCGGGTAAAAATGCTCGATTTTAATTTTGCAACATCAAATGGAGCCGGTAAATGATACTTTAAACTGTCGGCTATTGGTAAAGATTTGTTGATTGGTGAATGAAAATAAATCTTTAAAACATTTTCCCCCGGCCTTAAAAATTGTTTGCATGGTATTTTCCAACCTATAAACATATTATCGGCTTTTAAAATGAGGGAGTCGTTTAGATAAACATTTGCATAAGTATCCAAGCCGTCCAGATTTATTTCAACACGGTCGTAGTTTAAAGTGCTGAAAGGAATATAAAAGTTGGTTTTATATTCCCAATCTTCCCTTTCAATCCATTGTAATTTTCGTTCTCCATCATTTTTAAATGGATCGCTTATAATTTTATTTTTTAATAAATCGGTATGTACATTGCCGGGCACTTCTGCATTTCTCCAATCATCTTTACCTGCCTGACGAAATTTCCAATTTTTATTTATTTTTATTTCTGTTGAACCCGGTAATATTTTTACTTCTTTTTCCTTACAACTATTTAAAGTAATAATTAAAGGCAACAGGAAGAGCAATATTTTTGAACCGGATTGAAGTTTTTTATTCACCTTTTAAAATTAAATGAAAAATTATTTACGTATTAAAACGATGTGCTTTTATAAACGTTGTAATTTATTTTTTGAGTTAAACCTAATAAAAAAACCGATCGTCTTGATCGGTTTCCGGTAAAGTACTTCTGTAGTGCAGTTTATAACATTGCACCTACTTTTTCAAGTAAAGCCTTGGTTTTTTTTATCCCTTCTTCTTCCGATAATCCTTTTCCCTCATATTCGATACCAAAATAACCTTTAAAACCTGACTTTTTAATTATTGTCAATAATTTTACATAATCCATATCTTTTTCATTTCCATTTTCATCAAAATTAAAAGTTTTGGCACTTACACCTTTGGCATATGGAATTAACTCTTCAGTGCCTTTATATAAATCATAAACCGAATCGCATTTCCAATTTTCATCTGTATGCATACAAAAGTTCCCAAAATCAGGCAATGTTCCGCAATTTTTTAAATTTACACCTTTCATCACTGATACCAACCATTCTCCATTAGATGAATACCCTCCATGATTTTCTACAATCACATTTATATTATGTTTTGCACCAAATTCAGAAAGTTTGTGTAAACCTTCAACAGCAGCTTTTTTAACTTCTTCCGCTGTACCTTCTCCGGCAGCATTTACTCTTATAGTTGAGCAACCTAAAAATTTTGCTGCTTCGACCCATTTATAGTGGTTTTCAACTGCAATGTTTCGTTTAACTTTATCAGTGTCAGCTAAATGCCCGGCAGTGTCAATCATTATCAAATGATTTTTAACACCATTATCAGTACTGATTTTAAGTAATTCTTTTAAATATGTTTTATCATTGGCTTTATCTTTAAAAAATTGATCAACATATTCTACAACATTTATTCCAAATTCCTTTTTTGCCCTTACGGGAAAATCCAGATTTGTCATCTTTCCTGTTGTCAATGATTTGTGAAGAGACCATTCGGCTAAAGATATTTCAAAAAATAATTTCTTTTGAGAGGGTTGTGCAAATAAATCGGAATTAAATAAAGTCGACAGTCCAAGTCCGGCACTTAACATACCAATTTGATTAATAAATTCCCTTCTGGAACGAGTCATAATTAAAATATTTGATTTAATACGCTTTAAATTTAAAAAATAGTTTTAAAATAATATTAAAACTTAAAAATATTAAATTTAAAGAAGATTACCTTTTTAATTATTTAATATTTTCTTTAACAGTAACTGTTGAGGCTTTCTTAACTGAAAAATAAGTTTTTACAACAGCAAAAGTTGTGATCGCCAAAAAGAAAATAATTATCCAATGCACATAATTAATTATCTGTGGGAAAGCCTGACCTAAAAAATAACCTGCAACAGGTAATGTTATACCCCAAGCCATACCACCAATAATATTGTACAAGGTAAATGAACCCAAATTCATTTTTATAGTACCGGCAATTATAGGAGAAAACGTTCGGATGATGGGCATAAAACGTGCTAATACCAAAGCCCTACCACCAAACTTTGTAAAGAAATCTTTTGATTTTTGTAAATTCTCCTGTTTAAAAAACCATGAATTTTTTCTGTTTTCCAAATTATTACCTAAAAATTTTCCGAAGTAATATCCCATAAAGCTTCCTGCAATGGCTGCAAGTGCAATACTTAATGCAACAACTATTATTGGAAAATCTAACTGTTTAGTACTGCAAAACAAACCGGCGAGAAATAATAAATAATCACCCGGGAGAAAAAAAGCAAAGAAGAATCCGTTTTCTGCAAAAACAATGAGACAAACAAGAATTAAACCGCCATATTGGATAATATCTTTTGAATCAGTTAAAAACCTAAAAAATTCAGAAATTGATTCCATTAATTTAAATATATATGTTGCAATATAAATACAATTTTATTTAACGTTATAAAAATGTTATACCATTTAAATGATTTATAATCTTTTTAAAAAAAACCGTTTTATATTTATATTTATTTAAATAATTTACAATTTATTTAAACACAAGTTTATCATTTTATCAATTATGAAATTTCTTTATAAAGTAAATAGATTAGGCTGTTTTTTTTTAATATCAGTATTTTCAATTTTATTATTCAATTGTAAAAAACATAATGACCCGGAAATTGTTGATGTTAGAGACAGTGCATATTATAATACTCTTATTTATTATCTCTGGAATCAAAACTTACCTGATTATAAACAATGGTCAAATAGTAAAAATGGAGGTCTGATACCGAATTCATCAACAATTTTTAAACCCCATAATTTTCTGCTTGTAGATAGTGTAATGGAATCTCCGGATGGAATTAGAAAATACAGTGAATTAACATCCAATGGAAAAAATGCAGACAGATATAGTTTTGCTATTCATCAAATTGATTGGGAGAAAGTAAGTACAGGAAGTAATTTAGGATATGGGTTTAGAAGGAAATATATAAGTGATTCTGACTTAAGGATTGTATATGTTTTTTCAAGTTCTCCAATGGGATTGGCTGGTGTTAAAAGGGGATGGAAGATATTAAGTATAAATGGGATATCAGGAACAACTGCTAATGATGTTTCAATACAAAATTCCTTAGTTTCTAATTCAACTTCTACTTTTGTATTTCAATTGCCTGATAACACACAAAAATCTATTCCAATTACAAAAGCGGCTTACAAAGCTGATTTTATATTATCCAACAATATAATTACTGTCAACACTCAAAAAATAGGTTACATATCTTTTTATAGTTTTTTGGGTGATAATAATGGGCAAACAACTTTAGATTCTTTAACTAAAATAATTACCGGATTTAATAATGCCGGCGTTACTGACCTTGTGGTTGATTTACGTTATAATGGAGGTGGTTATGTTAGCGTTTCTGAAGGTTTTGCTAACTTATTAGCACCCTCTACAGCAAAAGGAAAAGTAATGTATTCTACAAAATATAATAATGTTTTAACTGATTATTATAATAGTAAAAATATTGCACTTACAAACAATTTTAATACTTCAGGTTCATTATTAAATTTGAGCCGCATTGTTTTTATTACGTCAGGTGAAACAGCATCTGCAAGTGAATTATTAATAAATAATTTAAAACCATATATGACGGTGAAGTTGGTTGGAACAACTACTTATGGAAAACCGGTTGGTTTTCCCGGCATATTAATTCAAATGAGTAAGACCGATAAAACGCAAAATTATTATGTTTTTCCAATTTCTTTTCAAACAGTAAACGCGAATAATGAAGGCGGTTATTTTTATGGAATTAATGTTGACAATACTCAAAATGACGACGTTACTCATGATTTTGGTGATCCTAATGAAGCAAATTTAAAAGAAGCTATCTCTTATTTAACATCCGGTAGTTTTGTGAGGATTGATAATTCAACATCAACTAAAAAAACATTTAATTTTAATTCAAGTCAGGAAGATCTTGGTGGATTTAATGGTATGATACAAAATAACAGAAACAATATATTTCCATTAACGAAATAATTTCGAAGTATTTTTTAAGTTAATTAGAATTCCTTTTTCAAATGGTCATAACATTTTGACATTTGAAAAAGGAATTTTTTTTTAAGAAACGACAACTCTAACCTTCTTTAATAGCCATATTTATCCTTCCATATTTCTTTTAATTTTTCCCTTATTTTATCTTCAGCAGAATTGTTTTGCGGGTCGAAAAGAATATTATTTTTAATATGTTCAGGTAAAAATTCCTGTTCAATAAAATTATCTTTAAAATTGTGGGCGTATTTGTAATTTTTTCCGTAATCCAATGATTTCATTAATTTTGTTGGTGCGTTTCTCAAATGCAATGGCACCGGCAAATTTCCTGTTTGTTTTACCAATACCTGCGCATCATTTATCGCCATATATGCTGAATTACTTTTTGGAGAAGTGGCTAAATAAATAACAGTTTGAGATAAAATAATCCTTGCTTCCGGTAAACCAACCACCCTTATTGCCTGAAAACAAGTATTAGCCATTAATAAGGCATTTGCATTGGCAAGCCCTATATCTTCGGAAGCGAGAATAATCATTCTCCTGGCAATAAATTCAATATCTTCTCCGCCTTCAATCATTCTGGCTAACCAATAAACTGCAGCATTTGGATCAGAACCCCGCATTGACTTTATAAATGCGGAAATTATATCATAATGTTGTTCCCCGGCTTTATCGTATAAGGCGATATTTTGCTGAATTTTTTCTGTAACCAATTCATTAGTTACTTCTAATAATTCATCCTTATCTGAAAAATTGGTTACTAACTCCAAAATGTTTAATAATTTTCTTGCATCTCCTCCGGAAAATTGAAGTATAGCTTCGTATTCTAAAATGATTATTTTTTTTTGTTTTAGAAATTCATCATTTTTCAGTGCATGTTTAATAATTTGTATTAATTCTTCCTTATCCAACGCCTTTAAAACATAAACCTGGCATCGTGATAATAATGCTGAAATAACTTCAAAGGATGGATTTTCGGTAGTTGCTCCAATCAAAGTTATTATACCTTGCTCTACTGCGCCCAGTAGTGAGTCTTGCTGAGATTTACTGAATCTGTGAATCTCATCAATAAATAAAATTGGGTTGGCAGAATTAAAGAACCTGCTGTTTTTGGCTTTTTCAATAACATCTCTTATATCTTTAACACCCGAATTAATGGCACTTAATGAATAAAATGGTACCTTGAGTTGTGCTGCTATAATACCTGCCAGTGTTGTTTTCCCTACTCCGGGAGGACCCCAAAGAATAAAAGATGGAATTTTCCCGGTTTCAATCGCCTTTCTTAATATTGCTTTTTCTCCTACCAAATGTTGTTGCCCAATATAATTTTCAAGATTATTAGGGCGCATGCGTTCTGCTAATGGTACCATTTTAATGTATAGATATCTGAATTAGAATTAAAAATAAAATTTGTCTGAATTAGGATTGAAAGATTATAGGAATGAAAGGATTTTATCAAATACTCCTATAAACTTTTCTTTTAATGAAAGGATTATATTTCATCCCGTTTAATTTTTTTTCATAATGCTAAAATCATTTAATCAATAAATCCTGATTCAGAAAAATAAATAATCAATTATGAATTTATAGATATTGATATATTCATAAATCTTATAGTAATTACGTTTTAAATTCTAAGCTTATTAATTTTAATGATGAAAAAAATATTTTTTGTTTTAACCATTTTAATTTTTTTTTATTTCAATACAAAAATTAGTCTTGCACAAACCATATCTACCAAATCACAATATAACGAAACATTTCGACCGCAATTTCATTTTTCCCCACCGCATGGTTGGATGAACGACCCCAATGGATTAGTTTATTTAAAGGGGGAATACCATTTGTTTTATCAATATTATCCCAAAGATATTAAATGGGGGCCAATGCATTGGGGGCATGCAGTGAGCACAGATTTAATTTCGTGGAATCATTTACCGATTGCCTTGTTTCCTGACAGCCTTGGATTAATTTTTTCGGGTAGTGTAGTGGTTGATAAAAATAATACCAGTGGTTTTTTCCCTGCAACACAAACAGGAATGGTTGCAATATTTACTCACCACAGCCCGTCAGGTGAAAAACAAAGCATTGCTTATAGTTATGATTTGGGGAGAACATGGACAAAACATTCTTCCAACCCTGTAATTGCAAATTTTGGTATTCATGATTTTAGAGACCCAAAAGTATTTTGGTACGATCAGGAAAAAAAATGGGTAATGGCAGTTGCCTTGGCAAAAAATCAAAAAATTCAATTTTATGATTCTAAAAATTTAAGAGAATGGAATTTAACCGGCGAATTTGGTTTGGAAGGTTGGCATAAAGAAAATAATTTATGGGAGTGCCCGGATTTATTTGAAATAAAAACAGAAGATGGCAAAAGTAATAAATGGGTTTTAACAATGTCGGTAAGCGAAGGTTTTCAAACCGGGTCTGCCATGCAATATTTTATTGGAAACTTTGATGGAAAAATTTTTAAGAATGATAGCTCAAACGATGTTGTTAAATGGGTAGACGAAGGAAAGGACTTATATGCAGGAGTAACTTTTAATAACATACCCGATAAAGATGGTCGCCGGTTAATGATTGGCTGGCTAAATAATTGGCAATATGCCGATAAAGTACCAACAAAAAGATGGCGTGGCGCTTTATCATTTGTAAATGAATTAAAACTAAGCAAAACCAATGATGGGTATATTGTAAAACGCGAAGCGGCCGATGAATTAAAAAAATTAAGAAAAAGTAATTTTCATAAAAGTGAAATAAATATTTATGCCTTAAATCAATCAATTAAAAAAAACAAAGTAGGAGGGAAGCTGCTGGAAATTAATATTAAAGCTGATATTGTAAAAGATGATTTTGGAATAAAATTCAAGAATTTAGAAGGCCGGGAATGTATAATAAAATACGATTTAAATTCAAAACTGCTTTTGTTCGACAGGTCTAAATCAGGGAATGTGGGTTTTGATAAAAACTTTCCCGGTGATTATTCAGTACCCTTAACTTTAAATAATAATCAAATACAATTGCACATATTTATTGATAAAGCATCAATAGAAATTTTTATTAACGAGGGAGAAAAAGTTTTGACTTATCAGGCTTTTCCCGATAGTTACTATAATGAAATATTGTTTTTTGGAAATGAAAAAAACATCATTCATTCATTCGATGTATGGAACCTTGGTGCAATGAAATTCGGGATTGGTAAATAATATTTTATTTATGGTTCATTTTTATAAGCAGTTGATTTTTAATGATGTTTTAAAAAATATAAACTTATTCTTTTGTTACATTTCTTAAATTTGAAGTATTTATAAATAAAACTTGAGAAATGCTTAACTTATTTAAAAATTACAAATTGTTTTTGCGAGAAACAAAATCCAAAATTATTATTTTCATTTTAAAACCATTTAAAAACCTTACATTACTGCTATTTCTTTTTGCAATGAGTTGTTAAGTGGATTTGAAATTTATTTTTGGGATTAAAAAAGGAATCAGTTAACTGATTCCTTTTTTAATACAAGTATTTTGAAATTAAAAATTAAATTTTATGAAATTATGAAAATAAATTAATGTAATAATTTTAAGAATAATAAAATTAATTTACTTCACTTCTTTATACCGCTTCTTCTTAAAATAATTCTCAACAGGTTAATTTTATTTCTGCTAAAGTATTTTATGGCCTGTAAATACATCTCAACTATTAGAAAAAGATAATGTTTATTAAATAAAATCTTTTTATTTAATTTATCGTATATAATTGATAAATAATTATTTAGCTATAGGATATATTTTCTACATTTTTTATAGATCTACACATGTAATATTATTTTTATAAATGCTATACATCATAAAAAATAATTTTTTAATAATGTTACTATTTATAAATTGTGTGTATTAAAATATAAAAGTTGAAATACAGAGCATAAAGAAAAAAGATTTTAGTAAAACTTTAACAGTGATTGTTAAAATAAATAAATTTCTTTTTATGTTTCTTTTTTTTAACTTTAATGATAAGCATTTAATTCTTAAGGTTTTATTTTACTAAATTAATTTTTTTAAAACATTTTAAGTCTATGAAAAGAAAATTTCTAACCATTATGTATTTAATTTTTGCTGTTCAACTAGCAAAATCTCAAAATATAGGTATTAATGGATCCGGTGCTAACCCTGATGGGTCAGCAATGTTGGATATTGCAGCAACCAACAAAGGTTTATTGGTTCCCCGTGTTGCATTAACGGCAACAAACGCTGCAGGGCCAATTTCTACTCCTTTAACCAGCTTATTTGTGTACAATACGGCAACAGCAGGTACTGCGCCCAATAATGTTATTCCCGGTTACTATTATTGGAATGGTTCAGCATGGGTTGCTTTTACAACTTCTACTACACCTGTAACGGGTTGGAGTATAACCGGTAATACAGGTACAAGTGCTTCCACCAATTTTATCGGAACTACTGATGCGACTGATTTTTTATTTAAGACCAATAATTTAGAGAGAATGCGCATAAACAGTGCCGGTAATATAGGTATTGGTTCAGCTGCCTTTAATGCTACTAATCCTGAAAAGTTATTAGTTGATGCAGGGACTACATTATCATCTTATGCGATAACAGCAAAAGGTAGTATAGACAATTTTTTTCAATTTAATATACAGAATCAAGCTTCAACAAGTAATGCCTCTACTGATATAGTAGCAACTGCAAATAATGGAACTGATGTTGCTAATTTTGTTGATTTAGGTATTAATTCATCTGGTTATAACGTTGCCGGTGCATTAGGAAAATCAAATGATGGTTATCTTATTAGTGCCGGAAATGATTTTTATCTTGCTAATACTTCTTCATCCAAAGATATTATTGTAACGACCGGTGGAAGCGCAGCAGCAAATGAAAAGATGAGAATTACATCAGTAGGAAATGTTGGAATTGGTAATGCAAATCCAAATGCATCTGCAATATTGGATGTTTCATCAACTAATAAAGGTTTATTAGTCCCTCGTGTTGCATTAACCGCTACTAATGCTGCAGGGCCGATTACATCTCCTCTAACAAGTTTATTTGTGTACAATACGGCAACAGCAGGTACTGCGCCCAATAATGTTATCCCCGGTTACTATTATTGGAATGGCAGTGCATGGGTGGCTTTTACAACTTCTACCACACCTGTAACGGGTTGGAGTATAACAGGTAATACAGGTACAAGTTCTGCCACCAATTTTCTTGGCACCACTGATGCAAATGACCTTTTGTTTAAAACCAATAATACAGAAAGGATGCGAGTTACATCTGCCGGCCGTGTTACAGTTGGTCTTACTTATCCATTACCCGGCCCAAGCACACTTACATCTCCTTTTGCCGTAAAAGATACTTTAGAAATTCGGAGAACCGGTTCTGCCGCAACCAATATTGCCCAATTAATCTTCACTAATACAGCAGGTACAGGGCTTGGTGATTTACGAATATCAGGTGATGGAGGTGATTTATTTTGGCAGGGAGGTGGAGGCCGTGCTTTGCAAATGGGTTCTTATTGGACAACAGTTATATCCGGAGATAGACAAACTACAACAGCACCAGGTTTTTTAAATGGTGGTTCTACCGCAAGTTTAACTAATAGATCAGTATTAATAGCTTCATCTCGTGACGCATCAGTTCCTTTATCAGTTCAAGGTAATTCTGCATCACAATCGGCTAATCTTCAGGAATGGTTAAATTCAGGTGGTAACGCTGTAAGTGTTATTGATAATAATGGGAATATGGGAATAGGCTCTAATAATTTTATTGCAGGTGTTAATAAAGAAAAATTATTAGTTGATGCAGGTGTTAATGCCACTAATACTGCAATAAATGTAAAAGGAACTGTTAATGGATTTTTTCAAAATAATATTCAAAATCAATCTAATAAAGATAGTGCTTCAACTGATATCGTTGCAACTGCAAACAATGGTAATGATGTTGTGAATTTCGTAGATTTAGGAATAAATGGTTCTGGTTATGGCTCTGTAAGTACTTTAATAGTTGGAAAGGCCAATGATGGATATCTTATTAATGCCGGAAATGATTTTTACCTTGCAAATGTAAATGCTTCTAAATCTTTAGTTTTTTTAACTGGAGGTGGAAATGCTTCAAATGAAAGGATGAGAATAACAAGTGCAGGTAACACAACGATTACTGGAAATACAACTATTACCGGAAATGAAACAATTAGTGGGAATGAGACTATTACTGGAAATGAAACAATTGGAGGAAATGCTCAAGTTACAGGAACTAGTGTTTTGTTAGGTAATGTGGGAATAGCAACAGCAACTCCTTCAGCTGCGCTTGATGTAAATTCTACATTTAAATTGGGAAGCGTAGGTTCTGTTTTGAACAATATTTACAAGACAAATGTATCTGTTACAAATAATACAAATTTTAGCTTCTCAAGTGCAAATTTAGTTATAACCGGAACAGTGCCGGGTACAGTAGATATTACAAATGCAAATATAATTGTAAATCCTAGAACTGCATTACCAACTGGAGTTAATATTGCTTGGTCGAGAGTAACGGGAGCAAATAGTTATGCTATTGCTTTTACAAATGTTAATACAAATCAAGCCCTTGGCACTGTCGTTTTTGATTTAACATTCATAAAATAATATTTTATAACTATGGTAAATCTTTTATTCCGTTTAGGGAGAGTAATTATATACAGCATATGTTTTTTGCTTTCAAATATTATTTTAAATGCTCAAGCCAGGTTGGTTTTAAATGGTGCATTTATACAAATAATAAATGGAGGTAATTTGGTAATAGCTAACCCTGCTACAAACGCTATTACACGAAACAGTGGAGCTATTTTTAGCGATGCAGAATATAATAACGTACAATGGAACATTGGTACAACAGCAGGTACTTATGTTATACCTTTTGGGTATGGGGCAGCAAATTATATTCCTTTAACATTTACAACATCAGGTGCTGTAGGCGCAGGTAACTTTGTGTTCTCAACCTTACATACAAATTCGCAAAACAGTTTAAATTTACCCAGCGGGGTAACAAATTTTAATGGTGCATCGGGTGCTGATAAATCTTATTTTGCAGTTGATAGGTTTTGGAAAATTAATGCTCAGGGATATACTACCAAGCCCACGTTAACAAACCTTATATTTACTTATGTAAATACAGATTTTGCCGCACCGGATATTATATCGCTTGAAAGTGGTTTAAGTGCACAAAGGTATAACTCCGGTACTAATTCATGGAACGATTATGCAAAAGCAGCAATAGTAAATACAGTAAGTAAAACAGTAAAAGTAACCAGCCTTGCTCCCGCAGATCTTTACCAATGGTGGGCTTTGGATTATGTTGAAGACAGGCATTGGGTTGGAGCATCAAACGGAAATTGGAGCAATATTGCCAATTGGGCATTAACAAATGGAGGAACATCCGGAGCAAGCGTACCATCCACTTACGATGCAGTATCATTTAACAGTACAAGTAATACCAATGCTACTATTGATGTAAACCCAACAATAGGAAGCTTTACTATGAATGCCGGATATACCGGCACAGTAACACAAGGAGCAAGTATAATTAATTTAAGTAAAACAACGAACTTTTCAGGTGGTACATTTACCGGAGGCAGTGGTGCAATAACTGTTACAGGCCCCTTTACTCTATCAGGCACTAACTTTACATCCACAACAGGTATTTTAGATTTAAAAGATAATTTTACTAATAACAGCGGATCATTTATACATAATAACGGAACAGTTTCTTTTTCAGGAACTACGGCTGCACAAACAATCAGTGGTACTCAGGTAACTAATTTTAATAATATTAATGTAAGTAATGTATTTGCATCTCCGGGTTTGTTGGTTCAAAGCAATCAAAATTTAATCGGTAATCTTAAGCTTTCTGCTAATGTTGTTGTTGATGCAGATGGCTCTTCGAATAATTCTGTATTTACCTTGCTATCATCTGCAGAGTATCCTGTTAAAGATGCTTCTGTTGATGTGTTACCGGCAGGAGCTCAAGTTATTGGTAATGTAACAGTACAAAGGTATATGGCATTGAATGGCAGAAATAGTCACAGGATATATAGATATATTTCTTCACCAATACAAAGTACTACCGTGGCTAATATCCAAAATAAAGTTCCTGTTACAGGTTCTTTTACAGGTTCGAGCGCCTGCTATGGCTGTTCCTCTAGTCCTTCTTTATATAATTATGACGAAACTGTAATAACAGATTTAAATGGCGATGGTTTTATAAATTTAGAAGATGGTTACAGAGGTTATCCTACTGTTTCAAACTCTCAATCTTTAGTGGTAGGCAAAGGATATGCCATGTTCGTAAGAGGAAATTTATTTGGTGGTAATACTTTATGGGATGTAATCGGTGTTATAAATGCGGGCAATGTTTCGGCAATTACCTTACCGGTTTCTTTCACCTCTTCAGGTACAGTGGCAAACGATGGTTGGAATTTGGTGGGAAATCCATTCCCAAGCTCTATTGATTGGAATTCAGCATCCGGTTGGACAAAATCTGCTAATATAGGAGGATCCATATATGTTACGGATAATGGAACCGGTGGAGCTCTTATCCATACATCATATAATGGGTCTGTAGGTACAAACGGCGGATCGCGTTACATACCGGCATTTCAAGGTTTCTGGGTAAAAGCAACTGCTGCAGGTGCCACTACCTTAACAGTTAATGAAAATGTGAAGGCGCCTCAACAGTCAACAAGTTTCTTTAGGGAGGCTGAGCCAACCGATGTGTTAAGGATAACATTAAGTGATAGTGTTTTTAAAGATGAAGCAGTGGTACATTTTAGAGAAGATGCTACTTCAGGTTTTGATAATCACGCAGATGCCTGGAAATTTAAAAATTCATATGTAAATATTTCAACCTTAACGGCTGATAGTCTTAAATTATCTATAAATTCTTTACCTTCTCTGGTTTGCAATGCAAAAGTCAACTTGGCTCTTGATGAAGTAAAGACGGGTAGTTACAGTATGAAATTTAGTAATTTGAGCTCATTTATAGATAGCCCCACATTTATTTTAAAAGACAGTTTATTAAATAAATCTATTAATATAAATGATAATTCGGAGTATTCATTTAATGTAACTTCCGATCCAAAAAGTTATGGTTCAAAGCGTTTTAGTTTACAGGTAAATAAAGATCCGGTTCCGATTACCATCACAGAGGCAGCAGGCGTGCTGAGTGTTAATTATACAAAAAATGTACAATGGTATATAAACGGGCAACTTATAAAAGGCGCAATTCAAGCCGGTTTTACCCCAACTCGTTCCGGAACATACAGTGCGACTGTAAAAACAGGTGATTGCTTTTTATCCGGTTCAAAAGATTATATGTTATTAAATACAGAGCCAACAAACAATTTTGGTTTGGAAGTTTTTCCTAATCCTTCTACAGGTAAATTCTCAATAAATATACCTGCGAGTTATAAAATACAATCGGTAACCATCATAAATCCTCAAGGTGTATCAATAGGTACTGTTGATGTAAAGGAATACAATGGAACATTTAAAGGCGAGTATGATTTGGGAAATTATTCTTCAGGAGTTTATATAATAAAAGTTATTCACGATCAGGGAATAAATTATTTGAAGGTTGTTAAAAATTAAAAATTCAATAATATATTTCATAAAAAAACCGTAAAGTTTATTTACGGTTTTTTTTATTTTAAATTTTGAGTGATACATCATAAAAAAAATCTAAATAATTGTAAGAATGTCATAATTTTGTTTTTTAACAAACCAAAAACATATGAAACATATTTTTTCCAAAATAATAGTCTTTCTGATTAGTTTCTCATGGTTTCATTATTCGGTTTTTGCTCAAAATCAAATCGCGATGAAAGACCTTTTATTGAACGACCTTTCTAATTTTAAACCACAGGCAGGCAATTGGCAAATTGTAGGTGATGTGAATATGGACAGGCACCTAGATGTTCATGCAAAAAATAAAAAAACTGTAGTTACAACTTCAAAGGGAAGTGGAATTTTGGTTAATTTAAATGATGAAAAGAAAAAAGATCAACTTTTTACAATTTTTGAACATGGTGATATTGAACTTGAATTAGAATTAATGATCCCAAAAGGATCCAATTCGGGTATTTATTTACAAGGAAGATATGAAGTACAATTATACGACAGTTGGGGGGTAAGAAAACCTACCTATACAGATTTAGGTGGAATTTATAGAAATTGGGAAACAGAAACGTCAAAAATATATATGGGCAAAGCGCCGAGTACAAATGCCGCTAAAGCCCCCGGATTGTGGCAAACAATGAAAATTTCTTTTATTGCCCCCCGATTTGATGAAAAAGGACATAAAATTTCTAACGCACGTTTTAAAAATGTTGAAATTAATGGAATTACAGTTCATGATAATGTTGAAGTTCCATTACCAACAGGAGGGCCGATTGAAAATAACGAAAAAGCATTGGGACCCTTAATGATTCAGGGCGACCATGGCCCGGTAGCATTCAGAAATATAAAATACAGAACTTTTAGTCCTGATCTGGTAAAACTGAGTAATATTTCATATAGTTATTATGAAGGAAAATTTGGTGAATCGAAAGATTTTTTGTCTCAGGCAGCAAAGAAATCAGATAAAATTAATGTATTAAGCTGGGAGGAGGTGAGTAATAATGATCAATTTGGAATGACTTATACAGGGAAAATGACAGTGCCTGCAAATGGTATATATGTTTTTTCTTTACTGGCGAATGGAGGCGTAAAATTAATAATAAATAATGAAACCATTATAAGCCGTGAAGGGACATTCACCCGTGAAAATCCTCACTCAGGAAAAATAGAATTGCAGGCAGGCACTTATCCTTTCACTTTACTTTATTATAAAAACGCAGTGTGGCTTTCACCGGCATTAGGTTTATATGTAGAAAGCAATAATTTGCAAAAGCAATCTCTTCATTCATTTTCTTCATTACCGCCCGAACAAAATCCTACTTCACCTATTTTTGTTAGTCCCGGAAGCAGTCCTAAAATTTTAAGGGCATTTTATGATTATAAAAATCGAAGAGATTTAAGGAAAACACATACTATTGCAGTTGGCGATCCGTCAATGATTCATTATATATATGATCTAAAATCTGGTTCAATATTAACTGTTTGGAGAGGCGATTTCATCAATGCTACACCCATGTGGCATGAAAGAGGTGATGCATCATTCCTGCCTTTAGGAAGCGTTTTGTTTTTATCTGATAATCAGCAATTAGCAACTTTAGCCGGTAAAAATGATAATTTTCCAAAAGTAAGTAAGGAGGAAGAATTTAGAGGAAAGGGATATATCATTGAAGAAAACTCTGCCAGACCAATATTTAAATATATTTATAATGGTACAAATGTAGAAGATAAAATTTATCCTGAAGAAGATGGTAAAATTTTAACTCGCGAGATTAAAATAACTGCAACACAGGCATTGAATAATTTTTATTATAAAATTGCAGAAGGAAAAACAATAACAGATTTAACAAATGGCGAATACGCTATTGATGATAAAAATTTCTATATTAAAATTCTGTCAAATCAAAAACCCTTTATAAGGGAATTGAATGGAACTAAAGAATTGGTTATTGCTGTAGAAAGCAATCAACCTGTAATTAAGTATTCTATTATTTGGTAATAATTTATATAGTTTAAATAATATACTTGTTAGAATAATCATGAAAAAAAATATAAAAAAACGTTTTATAACATTTGTACTTGCGATTTTAATTAGCGGAAGTTTATCGGCACAGGGGAATAACCAGCCAAAGGAGGATGATTACTACAAGATAATAACTTTGCCGATACCTGAAGGAGTGATGCTTGAAGTAGGGGGGATGGTAACTCTACCCGATGGAAGAGTGGCTGTTTCTACACGTAGAGGCGATGTTTGGATGATTGAAAATCCTTACATGGCCAACTCACTACAGCCAAAATATACTTTGTTTGCTACAGGAATGCATGAATGCCTTGGCTTGGCTTATAAAGACAACGCTTTTTATGTAGCCCAAAGAGGAGAATTGACAAAACTTATGGATAAAAATGGCGATGGAATAGTTGAGGTTTATGAAACAATTTATGCCTGGCCACTTTCAGGCCACTATCACGAATATTCATATGGACCTAAAATTGCAGACGACGGTTCATTTTTTGTGACCGGTAACGTTGCATTTGGAGATCAGGCATGGTGGAGAGGAGAAAGCAGAGTGCCATGGAGAGGATGGACAATGCACATTACCGAAGATGGAAAAATGGAGCCGTGGGCAACCGGTATGCGTTCACCTTGTGGGATAGGTTATATTGATGGAAACTTTTTTTATGGTGATAATCAGGGTGATTGGATGGGAAGTGGTTTTATTACCGCTGTTAATAAAGGTGATTTTACCGGCCATCCTGCAGGTTTACGTTGGACGAGTGGTGCTGAAGTAATGCCAAATGTACCCGTAAAAGTTACAGAACAAGATATTTATTCTCGAATTGATCCAAAAATAGAGAAAGCAGGCGACCCGGCCATTAAACCGGAAAATGATCCGGGCGATAAAGGAATTACTCTTTTTGAAATGGCAAAAATAATTCCCGGTGTTAAAACACCTTCTGTATGGCTTCCTCATGCTATAATAGGTACATCCACTTCTGAAATTATAAAAAATGCTCCTGATAACCATGCTTTTGGACCGTTCGAAGGACAAATATTTGTCGGAGACCAAGGTCAATCAAAAGTTGCAAGGGTTTTTTTAGAAAAAGTAAATGGAGTTTATCAGGGCGCATCGTTCCCATTTAAAGAGGGTTTTAAATCAGGAGTATTAAGAATGAGTTGGGGAAGTGATGGAAATCTATTTGTCGGGCAAACAAATAGAGGTTGGGGATCGGTAGGTAAAGATTTATTTGGTTTACAACGATTAATCTGGACAGGAAAAATGCCCTTTGAAATGAAAGCAGTTCGTGCAACGCCTGATGGATTTGAAATTGAATTTACTCAACCTGTAGACAAAAAATCAGCCATTAATCCTGATGCTTATCAAATAACAGGTTTTATTTATAAATATCACCCTGTATATGGCAGCCCCGTGATTAATGATAAAATTTGTGCATTAAAAGGAATTAAAATTTCTGATGATGGATTAAAAGTTAGAATTGCTTTGGATGGTTTAAGAGAAAAATATATTCATGAAATAAAAGCAATAGGAGTAAAAAATAGCGATGGACTTAATTTACTGCATAATGCTGCTTATTATACATTAAATTCAACACCTCAGGGAGATAAATTATCTAATGAATATGCGGTGAAGCAAAATCCCAATGCTATGCATCATATGCCTAATATGAATGCTACTGAAACAACAAGCCCGGACGATCAAAATAAATCAATTCCTACTTCATCATCAAAAAATGTTTCGGTAATGCCTGAGAGTTGGATGGGAAAAGCTGATTATGATTTTTTAATTGGTACCAAACCGGGTTTAAAATATGATATCGGTTTACTGGAAGTAAAAGCAGGCAAAAAAGTAAAATTAACATTTAATAATGTTGACGATATGCCTCATAATCTTGTTATAGTTGCTCCGGGATCTGTTAATGAGGTTGGAAACATGGCTATGAATATGGGTTTAGAAGGATCAAAAGTAAATTATATCCCTAATACCAATAAGGTTTTATTTCATACAAAATTGCGCCCGCCGGGCACACGCGAAAGTATTTACTTTATTGCTCCAACTAGGGCCGGAACTTATACTTATGTTTGTACATATCCGGGGCATTCAGCATTAATGCAGGGGACTTTGAAAGTTTCAGCAAAATAAGTAATAAAAATGTTCTGAATTTATGTCAGGACATTTTTTATTATAAATAAAATCATAATCTTTGTTTCGCTAAAATTAAAATGTGTTTTTGAAATCCTTTATTTAATAATTTACCCCATTGTTGAGTAATTATAAATAAAGAAATCCCGTCAGCAGAGCTACCGGGATTTACTGAGTGTTCTAACACTATTTTCTTAACCTTAAACCTATAACCTTATAACACACAATTACTATTCCAAAGTTTAGTTGTGTAAGTTTATTTTTAAAGTTTTTAAAAATAATACACAAAAAAGTCTTCTATTTTATATAGAAGACTTTTTTATATGAGAAGGATCTTTAAAGATATAAATTCGCAGGTAACTTTTCTAGAATTAAGTGTTTCTTATTATATCAAAACTTTTGAATTAAGATAATAATCTTTTTTAGATTTTGTTTTTCCTCATATCTGTTTTTTATTACCTTATCGTATTCTTTTACAAATTTCAATAAGTCAATAAATATTCAACTACGTCGGCCAGATTTTTTTCTGTAAGGCCCAGCGAAGTCGGTTCGGGCATAAGGCTGTTCGCCTGTTGCTGTCTCGATTTGATTTTAGTTACCGGAATCACATGCTTTTGCCCGGCAATATCTTTGATCACTACTGTTTGTGCTCCGTCAGCTACCATAAAACCGAAAATAGTTTCACCATCAACTGTATTGATTATCCAAGGCTCATACCCGAATACAATTCCGGCACTTGGATTTATAATAGCGTCAAGCAAAGCTGTCCTGTCAAATTTCTTGTTGATAAGCGTCAACTCAGGTCCGACATCATTACCTGTTTTCCCCACCCTATGGCATGATGAGCAATTATTAATAAAGATATTTTTGCCTGAGGCTGCATCAGGCTTTAATTGCATTATGGAATGTATGGAATAAACTTTTCCTATTCCCGGACGCTTAAAATAATTGCTGGCCTGCACCCTTACACTCTGATCCGAGTTGTTAAATATAAGGGCTTCAATAGATGGTTTCAAATCTTCAGGTAAAATTTTATCAGAAGCCATACCTATCAGCATTTGTGCACCTATAGGATCAGTTGCCATTTTTTTTGCAGTTTCATTTCTGTCCCAAAAAGCAATGTGCTCATTAACGAGTTTTTCTTTATATGCACGCATCTTTGAAACTTTTTGCTCATGTTCAATATCGATCCCGGATGATTTCCAATCCAACAACTCAAACCAGTCATTACTTTGTCGGAAAGCAAGCCAATAATTGGCTTGGGTTGCGATATCAGTATTTTTATTTTTAGAAAGTGTAAGCATGGCTTCTGCAGCCGATTTATGTTTTATAAAACCAAGAGCAGTAATAAATCTCTTCACATCTTTAGGATCAGTACCCGCATCATTGATCCATTTAGTCAAAATTGGAGCTGCCTGTATGGGGTGCAATCGCCAAATTAACTCAGAGAATGTAGATTTTTGTAAAGAACTGCTATCTGTAGTATTAAAAATATTTAATAGGATCGGAAAAAATTTCTCTTCCTTTCCTTGTAAGGCTGTACCCAAAGCATCAGTAAACCATAAATCAGGTTTATTGTAGTTTTTAACAAGTGTTGAAATAATATTTTGGCATTTCTCTAATGGGATATCTCTTAATGAGAGAGCTATTTCCCGCCTTACTAAAATGGATGGATCTTTAGATAACTTTTCAGCCAGGTTTAAAAGTTGCCCATCATTATAAATTT
Source organism: Spirosomataceae bacterium (assembly GCA_965248855.1). GTDB lineage: Bacteria > Bacteroidota > Bacteroidia > Cytophagales > 172606-1 > CBDFKQ01. Next base: position 90,687 of record CBDFKQ010000021.1, read on the forward strand.
GTTTTAAAGCCCTGTAAGCTGCTACTTTAAGCTTTTCATCTTTGTTAATAATGCTATTTTTTTCAACTTCATCGACCCCTTTCTCACCCAATTGTGTTAAAAGCCAAACAGCTCTGGCTTGATGATAAGGATTGGAAGAATTTAAAAGTTCTTTTACAGGCTTGATAGCTTTTTTTCCATCAGTAATGAGTGAAATTAAGGCTGAATTGCGAACATTTACAGCCGGATTTTTAATTGCATCAATTTTTCCGTTGATACTTTTTAAATCAATGTTTGGCGGTAAAAGTTTTTTTCCTTTTGGTGTAATCCTATATATTCTTCCAAAGCCCTTATGATCTTTCATCTGGTGGCCTCCAACTACAGGGTCATACCAATCTGCTATGTACATTGCTCCGTCGCTTCCAATCATTACATCACTTGGCCTGAACCATTTTTTTTGATCGGTATCATTGTTTGTATCGTTCCATATATAACCTTTGTTATCATTATTAAGTGAAGTGATAAAATTTTCCCTTTTGCCACTCAACTCATACCCTGAACCTTTGATTTCAGGTTTGTACGAAAAAATTACATTTCTTCCGGCATCCGCACTGAAAAGCAAACCTCTGTATTTTTCACCAAGCCCATCGCCTTCATTTAATACAATACCTGTAGGAGAACCTGCTCCTGTTTTATCGCCTGCTGGCATTACACCGGGATCTTCCTGATGCCAATGCGCAGTAAACATATCCTGACCCGGCCTTTGATCTGCTTGCCAATATCTTGTGCCGTCATTGCTGAAATAACCTGCATCTCCTCCTTCTGTAAGCCATGAAGTACGACAGGTTACTACCTGATCATCATTGTCATTCTGCCACATATTTCCGTAAGAATCTATACAAACCTCATAAGAATTTCTAAAATTATGACCCATCACCTTTAAACCTTTCCCATCAGGGTTGATCCTTAATGCCAGGCCACCCACCCATATTTTTCCATCATCACTTTTCATACCGCCTTGGTTTTTATTATTATAAGGTGAGCCACCCGTAAAAATACTGCCTGAACGTAAATTCCAACCTGCCTTGTCTTCTACAATATGAGGACCTGCATTGCCTATATTAAAATACCATTTCCCGTCAGGGCCTGCAACTAATGAGTGTAGAGAATGATCATGATCCTTACCTCCAAAGCCTGTTAAAAATATTTCTTTTTTATCAGGTTTGTCATCACCATTTTCATCAGTATAAATAATTAGGTTGGGTGAACATGAAACGATTGTTTTATTTCCTATCACTGCAA
>CBDFKQ010000022.1:0-175249 GCA_965248855.1 Spirosomataceae bacterium
TTGATTTTAATGTTTGTCTGGTCTTACTTGCCGTGTTTGCCATTATAATTACTTTGGGTGGTATGAAAGTAATTGGGTATACAGATGTTATACAAGTTTTCTTTTTAATTTTAGGCGGCCTGGTTACAACTTATATAGCGCTTGGTTTAGTTTCTGAACACTTTGGCGGAACAGGTATAATGAGTGGCTTTAACATGGTTATGGAAAAAGCACCTGACCATTTTCACATGATTTTTGATAAAAGCAGTCCTCATTACCCAAGTTTACCGGGTTTAACAGTATTGATAGGCGGAATGTGGGTTACGAATTTAAGCTATTGGGGTTGCAATCAATATATCACTCAAAGGGCACTTGGTGCAGATTTGGGAACAGCCAGAAATGGTATTTTATTCGCCGCATTTTTAAAATTATTAATGCCCGTGATAGTGGTATTGCCGGGTATTGCAGCTTATGTATTGTATAAAGACGGCATGTTTCAAACAGAGATGATGAGCAAAGGTGTTTTATCAATGGATAGAGCATATCCTGTATTAATAGATTTATTGCCACAAGGTTTAAAAGGTTTATCTTTTGCCGCTTTAACCGCTGCTGTTGTTGCTTCATTGGCAGGTAAGGCCAATAGCATTTCAACAATTTTTTCTTTGGATATCTATAGGAAATATATAAATGTGAATGTAACGGATAAGCAATTGGTTGCTAATGGAAGGCTTGTTGTAATTATTTCGATGGTTATAGCTATTGTTTTTGCAATTACTTCTTTTGGTGCATTTAATGATAAAGGTGGTTTTGAATTAATTCAGGAATATACAGGGTTTGTTTCACCAGGTGTTTTTGCAGCATTTTTATTAGGTTTCTTTCTGGAAAAGAGCCAATTCGAACTGCAGCATTAGTATCTATTGTTGGAGGCTTCCTGCTTTCTTTATTCTTTAAATTTATGCCAAATTTTATCGATTTATCTTTTTTGGCTAATTCTGGTTTTTCTTATTTGGATGCTAAAAGTGGACATTATGAAATGCCATTTTTGGATAGAATGGGATTTATTTTTTCAATTTGCGTGCTTTTATTGATGGTTGTAATTTCGCTTAGCAGATCCTAAAAGCTAAAAATAATCCTAAAGGACTTGAAATTGATGCTTCGATGTTCAGGCCTGCAAATTCATTTATCATTGGTGCCATATTGGTACTTGGTATAGTGGCAGCACTTTATTTAAGATTTTGGTAAAAAAAAATAATTTTCTTAATAAAAAAATCCCGATTGCTTAATTGCGATCGGGATTTTTTTATTATATCATTTTATAAAGTTTTCAATAATTCTGAAAATATTAACGTTTAGAAACAATATTAAGCCTTAAAATAAAAAATAATTTATTTTTTATTTGATTTTAATTTATTCATCGTAATATTGCAATATATTATAACAATATGGGACTTAGTAAAACAGAAAGCTTTACAGAATATCAAAATAAAATGTCTGGTTATGCAAAGGCATTGGCACATCCGGCAAGGATAGCTATTTTGCAAGTGTTGATTAAAAATGCATGTATTTGTAGCGATATAGTTGAAGAGTTACCCATTGCTCAAGCGACTGTTTCACAACATTTAAAGGAATTAAAAACTGCAGGCATAATTAAAGGAAATATTGAAGGTACCAGCATCTGTTATTGTATTGATAAAAATGTATGGAAAGAAATAAATGAATCTTTTACCGGTTTTTTTAAAACCGTAAGTGTGGAGAGTATTTGCCGTTAAATTTTTTTATATACAATCATCGTAATATTGCAATCATTTAAACAGTTTATAATTATGGAAAATCAAATTCAAACACCTGAGCAACTCAAGGAAATTGTAAAGGAAAATTATTCTAAAATTGCTGATCAAAGCAAAGAATTTAATGAAAATTCTTGTTGCGGCGTTGGGTCAGGATGTTGCACTATCGATGAAGCTTTAATGTCGGAAGATTATACAAATCTATCCGGTTATGTGGCTGATGCAGACTTGGGTTTAGGCTGTGGCTTGCCAACAGAATTTGCAAAAATTAAACCGGGTGATATTGTAGTGGATCTTGGTTCGGGAGCAGGTAATGATTGCTTTGTTGCCCGATCATTAACAGGAGAAAACGGAAAAGTAATAGGTATTGATTTTACTGAAAGAATGATTGAAAAGGCAAGGGCAAATGCAGATAAACTTGGATATAATAATGTTGAATTCAGATTAGGTGATATTGAGCAAATGCCAATTTCTGCTAATAGTGCTGATGTAGTTGTAAGTAATTGCGTTTTAAATCTTGTACCAAATAAATTTAAAGCATTTGCGGAAACATTAAGAGTACTAAAACCGGGCGGTCATTTTAGTGTATCGGATATAGTATTGGATGGAAAACTTCCTGAAGAATTAACAAAAAATGCTGAAATGTATACGGGATGCATTTTAGGAGCAATCCAAAAAACGGACTATCTTGAAATTATTGACATTGTAGGATTTAAAAATATAACAGTTCAGAAATCAAAACGGATTACTTTACCTGATGAAATATTAAAAAATTATTTAACTGAAAATGAAATTATTTCTTTCAAAACAGGTGGAACCGAAATTTACAGTATTACGGTTTATGCCGAAAAACCAATACCATGTTGTGAACCGGGTTCAGGATGTTGTTAATAATTTGTGTTCAAAATTATTCCGGTATTTTAAAAAATGTTTAAAATATGAATATACAAATCAAGCAAGTAGAAAGTAATGACTATCTATCAATTCTAGAAATCTTAAAAAATGCTTCATTACCTTTTACCGATATTCCTTCTAATCTTTTTCATTTTTTCAAGGCAGAATCAGAAGGAAAAATAGTTGGAGTGATTGGATTAGAAATATATAATGAATATGCTTTATTGAGGTCTCTGGCAGTTTTAGAAGAGGCTAAGAATAAGGGACTTGGCAAGTTGTTGATAAATAAGGTGCTTGCTTACGCCTCTGAAAATAAAATTAAAGAGGTCTATTTGCTAACAACCACTGCAGATAAATACTTTGAAAAGATTGGTTTTGAATTAATAAATCGAGAACAAGTACCTTTAAAAATCAAAGAGTCAGAGCAATTTATAGAAACGTGTCCTTCCACAGCATTGGTTTTAAAAAAGATAATATATAACTAATAATTATCCATTAAGTATGTTGTATGTTTACAACATACTTAATTTTATGCACGCTAAAACTTTAGATTTTGACACAAGGCAACAAGAAGTTGCCAGGTTTGGTAAACTTATTTCCCATCCTGCAAGAGTGGCAATCATTCAACTATTGGCTGAAAAAAAATCTTGTTTTTCAGGTGATATAGCTAATGAAATCCCTCTTAACAGGGCCACAGTTTCACAGCATTTACAAGAGCTGAAAGATGCCGGTATTATTAAAGGTGAAATATCGGGAAATAAAGTTTGCTATTGCCTTGAGGCAGACGAATTTAATAGAATGAAAAACCTGCTTACAGTTTTCTTTGCCGAAACGATTATAAATGACAATACCTGTGGTTGTTAAACTTTAATAAAATTATGAAAATCGCCCTTTTTAGTGACATACACGCAAATTTACCTGCTTTAGAAGCAGTATTGGCTGACATAGACAGCAAAAATCCTGATGCTATATATTGCCAGGGTGATTTAGTTGGTTATGCAACTTTTCCAAATGAGGTAATTAACCTAATAAGGGAGAGAAAAATACCAACCATTGCAGGAAACTATGATGAAGGCATCGGCCTATTTTCTAATGATTGCGGTTGCGCCTACAAAACTCAAACTGATAAAGATGCCGGGGCCATTTCGATTGCCTACACCAATGAAGTAGTAAAAGATGAAGAAAGATTGTTTTTGAAAAATCTTCCCCGTCACCTAGCAATTGATTTTGAATTCAATCACGAGAAATTCAAATTATTGATGGTTCATGGCAGCCCCCGTAAAATTAACGAATATCTTTTTGAAGACAGGGATGAAAAGAGCATGGTTCGTATTATGGAAGACGCCCATGCCGATATCATGACCTTTGGCCATACCCACAAACCGTATCATAGAAAAATGGCTTACGAAAAAGACGGACAAACTTTTTATCGTCATGCTATTAATATCGGTTCGGTTGGTAAACCGAAAGATGGTGATACAAGGGCCTGCTATGTAATGCTTACCATAAATCCTGAAACCTCAATGGCAAATCTCGATAGCATTCAGGTAGAATTTATTCGTGTTGAATATGATATTGAGAAAACGGCAACTTCCATAGAAGCAACGAAATTACCTAATGAGTATGCGGATATGCTTAGAAAAGCATATTAACCCTCCAATTGTAAAATAAAATTCCATGAAAATCAAATTTGTAATAGTAGGATTTATCCTGATGGCCTTAAATAGTTTCAAGTATGCTGATTTTAATAAAAATGAAGATAATAATTCTAAAACAGTTTTTTATCCTACAATACAAACCTATTTAGAATCTGTTAAAAAGGACTTTAGTAAAATTACTGATGACAGAAAGAAAAAAATCAAAAAAATTGCTGATTTTATAAAAGTTAAAAAATCTGCCAAAGAGAAAATAAATTTACTCTTTATCTGTACTCATAATTCTCGCCGAAGCCACATGAGCCAAATTTGGTCGACTGTGGCAGCAGAATATTACGGAGTAAAAAATGTTATCACATTTTCAGGAGGAACTGAAGTAAGTGCTTTTAATCCAAGGGCAGTGAGCGCTATGGAAAGGGCAGGATTTTTAATTTCCAAAACAGGAAATAATGAAAAAAACCCACTTTATGAAGTTAAATATGCTGACAAAGAAGAACCAATAAGAGCTTTTTCAAAAAGATATGACGACATAGTTAATCCTCATAATAATTTTTGTGCAGTAATGACTTGCTCTCAAGCCGACAAAGCTTGCCCTAATGTTAATGGTGCAACAGAGAGAATTTCTATTCCTTATGAAGATCCTAAAGCCTTTGATGGAACTGCTGAAGAAACGGAAAAGTATGATGAAAGATGTAAACAAATTGCCACCGAAATGATGTATTTATTTTCATTAGTTAAATAAAAAATCAACCTATGAACTTCCCAAACGAATTAAAATATTCAAAAGAACATACCTGGTTAAGGATAGAAGATGAAATTGCAATAATCGGGATTACAGAATTTGCACAAAGTGAATTGGGGGAAATTGTGTATGTAGATATGCCTAATGTAGGTCTAAAATTCAAACAAGAGGAAGTTTTTGGAAGCATAGAAGCCTTAAAAACAGTATCAGATTTGTTTATGCCAATTGGTGGTGAGATTATCGAAGTAAATAAAAATCTGTTAAAAAATCCTACCAAAGTTAATACTGAGCCCTATGGGGATGGATGGATTATTAAAATTAAACCTGTTGATCTAACTGAATTAAATAAAATTCATAACAGCGAAGAATATAAAGAATTAACCGGGCAGTAGTATTATAATAATAAAAATGGAAACTAGCATAAATGAAGTTAAGTCAGTAAAAAAATTATCATTCCTGGATCGTTATTTGACCTTATGGATCTTTCTGGCAATGGCCCTTGGGATATTGTTAGGAAATTTTATACCTGAGTTGCCACAATTTATTAATAGGTTCCAATCAGGGACAACCAATGTGCCTTTGGCCATTGGCTTAATATTAATGATGTACCCGCCACTTGCAAAAGTTAAATTTGAAGAGCTGGGAAAAGTATTTAAGAATACAAAGATTTTAGGTTTGTCCTTAATTCAAAATTGGATTATTGGCCCTGTTTTAATGTTTTTCTTAGCCATTATTTTATTGCCTGACAAACCGGATTATATGATTGGATTAATCATGATCGGGATTGCCAGGTGTATTGCCATGGTGATAGTTTGGAACGACCTGGCCAAAGGTGATAATGAATATGTGGCAGGGCTTATAGCTTTTAATTCTATTTTCCAGGTTATTTTTTATAGTATTTATGCTTATGTTTTTGTAACTATTTTACCCCCATTATTTGGAATAAAAGGTGTTGAAGTAAATATTAGTATTGGTAAAATTGCCGAAAGCGTTTTTATTTATTTAGGCATTCCATTTATAGCGGGGATGGTTACCAGGTATCTACTTTTGAAAAGAAAAGGTAAAGCATGGTACAATGAGAAATTTATTCCCACTATCAGCCCTGTTACATTAATAGCTTTATTATTTACAATCGTTGTCATGTTTAGTTTTAAGGGTAAGTTAATTGTTCAAATCCCTTTGGACGTGGTCAGGATTGCCATACCATTGATTTTATACTTTGTAATCATGTTTTTTTCAGCATTCTATTTGGCAAAAAGTGCAGGTGCGGATTATGCGAAATCAACATCATTGGCTTTTACGGCTGCCGGAAATAATTTTGAACTGGGAATAGCCGTTGCTATTGCGGTTTTTGGAATTAATTCTGGGGTTGCATTTGCTGCAGTTGTTGGCCCGCTAATTGAAGTTCCCGTATTAATTCTGCTTGTGAATGTAGCCTTGAAACAACAGAAATATTTTAAAAATTAAAAACAAAAAAACAAATCCTAAAACTGTTTATAAATAATTGAATAAAATTTATTTTTATAATATTGCAGAATAAACATTTTTATTAAATGCAAAATCTTTTATATTATATAAATGGCGAAATCATCGGTTCGGATAAAGCATTTATCCGAATTGATGATTTAGGTTTATTAAGGGGATACGGGATATTTGATTTTTTTCGTGCAATTGACGGTAAACCCATTTTTTTAGAAGATCATTTAGATCGCTTAGAAAATTCCGTACGCTTGATGGATATTCCATTAAATAAAAGCCGTGAAGATTTAAAAAAAGAAATTTTAAATATTATTAAAATCAACCCTAATAAAATATTAGGTGTAAAATTGGTTGTTACAGGCGGATATTCCGATGATGGGTATGAACCTGCAAGTAAACCGAATATTTTAATAATGGCTAAACCATTTACTTTTTCTGACCCTGAAACCGGTTTAAAATTACTTTCGATAGAATATCAAAGAGAAATACCGGAAATTAAAACTACCAATTATATTGTACCTATCAGAGCGCTAAAAAAACAAAGAGAAACAGCTTCCGATGATGTTTTGTATTACCGAAATAATTTGATTTCCGAATCATCCCGCAGTAATATTTTTATAATAAAAAATGAAAAAATAATTACTCCAAAAAGCGGTGTTTTATTTGGTGTGACAAGAAAACATCTCATAAAAATTATAAAAAATACATTTGAAATTGAAGAAAGGGATGTGAGTATAAATGAACTTATGGATGCTGATGAAATATTTACTACATCAAGCTCAAAAAGAATTATTGCCATAAACAATGTAGACGGGAAAATATTTAGTAATGATAAACCGGGTAAAATTACCGTTAAGCTTCAGGAATTATTTTTAAACTACGAGAACAGCTTATAATTATAAAATAACACAATGCTAATAAGTGGCCGATTACACTTAATTCCTTGTCGGTTGATTCATTTTGAATTAATTGAAGAAAGGGATTTTGAAAAATTAGCAAAGTTATTAAATCTCACTTTAAGAGAAACTTGGAAACATTCAATAAACCATTTTGATTTTTTTTATGAAAAGTTTAAAAGCGACCCCGGTATATTAAACTGGTGGATTTATTTTATCGTACTTCAATCTGAAAAAACAATAATCGGCTCGTGTGGTTTTAAAGGCAAACCCGATCATAATGGTGAAGTTGAAATAGGTTATGAAATTTTAAAAGAATACAGAAATCAAGGTTATGCTACCGAAGCAGCAGCAACATTAATAAAATTTGCTTTTGAAAACCCTGAAGTAAAAAAAATAAAAGCCGGCACATATTCATTAGATAATGCATCTGTACACGTTTTAAAAAAACAAAAAATGCTTTTTGAAGCGCATTCTTACAACCCATTGGAAGGAGATTTATGGCATTGGGCAATAAAACGCTAATTCTTATTAATTTTGCAGTTCAATAGTTGAATGGAGTGGTAATATTAGAAAATTATAAAAATAAAAGTCCACAATTTAAATATTATGGCGGTGCGATTCTGGTTTTCGTAGGAGCAATTTTATTTTCCGCAAAAGCAGTCCTGATTAAATTAACCTATTCATATTATAAGATAGATTCAGCCTCTCTTCTCACCCTGCGGATGTTATTCGCTTTGCCATTTTATATTTTAGTTGCAATAGTTTTAAATAAACGAAAATCAAACATTAGTTTAAATAGTAAAAATTGGCTTCATCTAGCCATTTTAGGTATTACGGGTTATTATATCGCAAGTATTTTTGATTTTGAAGGTTTGCAATATGTAAGTGCAAGTGTTGAGCGAATTATTTTATTTATTTATCCGACAATAGTTGTTGTTTGGTCGGCCATTGTATTTAATCGCAAAATTACTTCGGTTCAGTATTTCGCATTGATATTAACTTATATTGGTTTATCAATTGCATTGTACAATGATATTCAATCCGGTGCACAAAAAGATTTAATGAAAGGAGGTCTTTTTATTTTTATAAGTGCTATTACTTATGCAGGGTATATGGTTTATGGTGGTGAGCTTATTCCAAAGCTTGGCTCTATGAAATTTACTTGTTACGCCATGATGTTTGCTACTTTGGCCATTGTTATCCATTTTTTGATTGTTCATGGATTCAATATTTTTAATTTCCCACCTGAAGTATATTGGTTTGCTTTAATAATGGGAATTTTTTCAACTGTAATACCTACGTTTATGATTTCGGAAGGTATTAATATGGTTGGATCCGGTAATGCATCAATCATTGCCGGAATCGGACCAATTTCCACAATTGTATTGGCTTATTTTTTTCTTAACGAATCGTTTTCGCTCATTCAGTTACTCGGCACTTGTATTGTGCTGACAGGGGTTTTGAAAGTGAGTTCAAAAAAATAATTATTATTTAAAGCCTTATTTACAAAATCACTCACAAAGATAAATATTGTATAAATCGAAATACCTTTGCTCAAGAACTTCATCAAATCGATAACTGAAACGCAAATGAGTTGGGCGATTGCCTAACGAAATATTTCTGACATACTTAAACAGATTTGAAAATACAGGCGATTTATCCACAATTTCCCCAAGTAAAATTACTTTGCACTCATCAGGATTTAATTGTAAACCATCCATTACCAACATTACATAGTATACAAAATCTTGTTCATTTTGATATGTAAAAGTGTTGCAAAATTCTATTTGTTTCTCCTGACGAATAACAATTGTAATATAATTTTTTTCGATAGAGATAAACATGGCACGTTCATTAAAAGAAAGTTTTTGTTGAATAACACCTTCTATAAATGAACTGTTCTGATGCAACGGGTGAATATCTCTTGAAGAATATGCAGAATTAAACCACTCGAGTACTTTATGATCGGCCTTAAAAACATTTACGAATCCGTCGGATGCATGATGATGATAAAACACATCTTTATCGGGGATATAATGGCCGTTACTTACTTTTAAATAATCAGAAGCATTTTGTGATTTAAAAAGAACATTTGGAACAAGGGTAAAATTTTGATTGCGAAAAGAAAGACGTATATCTTTCCAAAAACCCGCCCTTAAAACCTGGTGTTCATCATAAATTTGCTCTAATTGATTGATAGTTTGTTCAGCCGAAAAAACCGGTTGAAAATTATAATCTTCAAGCCAAAGGCATTTTTTAAAAACGGAATCAACCACACAAAATCGGAAACTATCGTTACCAAGTTGGAGGGATAATATATATTGAGCTATTAAATCAACATCAAAAACGTCGTCTTTAACCTTTTGATTGAGCGTAAAATTAGAAATTAATGTTTCCAAATGTCTGACAATTTTAAAAGATTAAACTAGTATCTATCATCCCGGCAAAAAAACTTACTTATGTAATTTTCATTTCGTAAGTAAGCCTGCAAGGTAGAAAAAATGATTTTATTAAAAAACTATTAATTTATAAAATAAGAGTAGCCTTTTTGTAAGACTAATGCCGGCAATGTAAAATCATTTTGAAAAATACTGTGCCTGCGGTTTTGTTGTATATTTTTTAATTCTTTTTCCGATAACCATTTTACTTCCTTCAAAATTTTTTCTTTTATCTCCGGTTCATCACCTACTTTCAAATTACCTTCAATTATTTCTACTTCAAAAAATAACTCTATAGAATGCAATGGCGATTTAAAAAATTCATTTACAAATAAAAATTCCTTCACCCTTATCTTATAACCGGTTTCCTCTAGAAATTCTCTTTCCAAGCATTTTAAAACACTTTCTTCAAAAACAATCCCTCCTCCGGGTGCACTCCACAATTCTCCGGCTTCACCTAACCCAGCATGCTTAACCAACAGAATTTTACCTTCAACAACACAAATTCCACAAACTCTAATCCTGATTTTATTGCCAAATATTTCATTAATTTCTTTTTTCGCCTTGTTCACAGATTAATATTTGTAATTTAAATGAAGGAAATTAATAATATATTTTAAATTTAGAATATAGGTCATCAAATATAATATTTACATTCAAAAATATTTAGATGTTAATAATCCAATTATTAACATCTAAACCCTAACCCATAAGAAAATAAAATATCATAAAAAAAGTAAAATATCAGTTTATCAATATCAGTATATCTATAATTGGTGAAATAAAAACGTTTTTTTTGCAATCTTTCTTTTATCCCACATAAACCAATTTACTTTTTACTTCAATTTTTAAAAGTTTTAAAGATATTTGTAAAATTTATTGAGATTTTTACAAAAATGCAGGAAGAGATTAAAAAAATTTATTTTTCTATCACTGAAGTGGCGAGTCAGTTATCGGTAAATGCCTCACTGATTCGTTTTTGGGAAAGTGAATTCCCTTCTTTAAAACCGAAAAAAGACAGGAAAGGAAACCGACAGTTTACACAGAAAGATATTGATCATTTAAAAACAATTCATTTTTTATTAAAAGAAAAAGGGCATACAATTCAGGGTGCTAAAGAGTCAATAAAATCTAAAGAACATTTAAGCCCTGAAAAATCAGAAATTATTGAATCACTCGAATCTTTAAAAACATTTTTGATAGCCCTGCGAGATAAAATTTAATTTTATCGGTAAATAAAATTTATTAAGTTTTTACTAAATCAACCAACAAAAAATTATACAAATTGAGTTCTGAAAAATTATACCGGCTGGCTTTAATGTTTACCCCGGGTATCGGGAGCGTTTCAACAAAATTTTTAATCAGTTATTGCGGTTCCGCAGAAAATGTATTTAAAACAACAAAAAGTAAATTATTAAAAATACCTCATATAGGCAATGCTGCTGCTGCCTCAATTCTTAATAAAGAAGGATTACCTTCAGCAGAGAATGAATTAAAAATTCTTGAAAAAGAAAACGCCGATTTTATTTTTTATACTGATGATAATTATCCTGAAAGATTAAAATCTATAAATGATGCACCTGCATTATTATTTATTAAAGGAAACGTTAACTTTAATTCTGCAAAAGTTATTTCTATTGTCGGTACCCGCAATTCAACTGACTACGGAAAAGATTTTACAGAACAATTAATTAAAAATATCTCCAAGTATAACGATATTATTATAATCAGCGGGCTGGCTTTTGGCATAGATATCATTGCGCACAAAGCAGCACTAAAATATAATATCCCTACAGTTGGCGTTATGGGCAGCGGTTTAGATCAAATTTATCCGGGTGCACATAAATCGGTTGCACAACAAATAATAAATGAGAACGGAGCCATTTTAACTGAATATAAATGGAAAACTAAAATAGACCCGAATTATTTTCCTGCACGCAACAGAATTGTAGCCGGCATGTGTGATGCCGTGATAATTGTTGAAGCAGCAATTAAAGGCGGGGCATTAATTACAGCAGAGATAGGAAACTCCTATAATAAAGATGTTTTTGCAGTACCCGGCAATATTGGTAATAAATATTCTGAAGGTTGTAATCATTTAATAAAGAGCCATAAAGCCAATTTATTATCCGGCATTGAAGATTTAGAATATATAATGAATTGGCAGAATGATGCCGATGTGAAAAAAAAATCTATTCAAAAAGAAATTAATTTTGATCATTTAATTTTAGATGAAAAAGAAAAAAGAATTCTTTTGCTTCTGCAAAAAAAAAAAATATTAATGCTTGACGATTTAAGTTGGCAAACTCAAATTCCTATTAATGTAACGGCATCTTTGCTGTTAAATTTAGAACTGCAAGGCTTAGTAAAAGCACTCCCCGGAAAAAAATTCACATTAAATTAATCTACAAATTATTTTTCTTGATAAAAAACATAATAGGTTTGTAGAAATATTATTTTTCTCAAACGTATGCACATCTATTTAAAAAAAATATTCCCGTTTTCTCTTTTTTTAATCATTCCATTTTTTGCTTTTGCACAAAAAAATCAAAAATTAAATCAAATCGACAGGCCAAAACTTGTAGTTGGCATTATGGTTGACCAAATGCGATGGGATTTTTTATACAGGTATTACGAAAGGTATTCTGAAAAAGGTTTTAAAAGATTATTGAATGAAGGTTTTTCATGTGAAAATACTTTAATCCCTTATGCACAAACTGTAACAGCATGTGGCCATACTTGTGTTTATACAGGTTCAGTACCTGCCATTAATGGAATTATTGGAAATAATTGGTACAGCAGAGAATTAAAAAAAAGCGTTTACTGTGCGGAAGATACTGCTGTTAAAACGGTTGGAAGCACGAGCACAGCCGGCGAAATGTCTCCCAAAAATTTACAGGTAACAACCATTACCGATGAACTAAGATTGGCGACAAATTTTAAAAGTAAAGCTGTGGGAATAGCTTTAAAAGATCGTGGTGCAATTTTACCTGCAGGCAGATCGGGTAATGCTGCATATTGGTATGACGGCAGTTCAGGAATGTGGATTACAAGTACCTATTATATGGAAACCTTACCCGATTGGGTTAAAAAACTGAACGATAAAAAATTGCCGGATCAATATTATAAACAAAACTGGAACACTCTATATCCAATATCTACTTATCAACAAAGTACTGCTGACGATAAAAGTTATGAGGGTAAATTTCAAGGTGAACAAAATTCTGTTTTCCCTCATCAATTATCTTCTTATATAAATACTAATTATAATGAAATTGGATCAACACCATATGGAAATACATTAACTGCCGAAATGGCAAAATCGGCTATCGAAAATGAAAAGTTAGGGCAAAGAGATGTAACTGATTTTTTAGCTTTAAGTTTTTCATCACCTGATTATGTAGGTCATAGATTTGGGCCAAATTCTGTTGAAGTTGAAGATATTTATTTAAGACTTGATATAGAATTAGCAGGTTTTATGGAATATTTAGATAAAACTATTGGTAAAGGCAAGTATTTAATGTTCCTTACTGCCGATCATGGTGTAATGCATACACCGGGATTTTCAACAGAAAATAAACTTCCCGGAGGTTTGATCAGTGATTTCCGTAAACCGCTAAATGCTACTGTTGAAAACAAATTTGGAATTAAAAATGTATTACTCAATGAATCCAATAATCAACTTTATTTAAATTATAAACTCATAGAACAATCAGGAAAAAATTTAAGTGAAGTTAAAAAATTTATAATTGATTTTATTAAAGAACAACCGGGTATCGCAAACGCTTTTGATTTAGAACAAACTTCATCTAGTTCTATACCTCAATTTTTAAAAGATTTGGTGATAAATGGTTATCATCCAAAACGAGGTGGTGATATACAAATAATTTTAAACGCCGGTTACATGATTGGTGAAGGGAAAGGATTAGCTGCTACGCATGGTCAAATATATCCTTACGATTCTCATATTCCGTTGGTATGGATGGGTTGGAATGTTCGGCATGGAAAAACAAATTCAATAACTTATATGAGTGATATTGCGCCAACCATAGCTGCCATGTTAAAAATTCAAATGCCAAGCGGAAATGTAGGTAAAGTAATATCTCTCGACAAAGAGCAATAAAATTAAATTTTCTCAATAATTTTAAAAAATATAATTGTTTTTTGCTCAAAATGTTATGCCTCTTGTTATCACTTATAAAAAACACACTCTAAAATTTAAATTTGAAGCGGGTACTTCAAGAGGCATACTAACTGAAAAAGAAGTTTTTTTTATTAAAATATTTGATAGCCAAGAACCCAAAATAATAGGCCTCGGCGAATGTAATGTATTAAAAAAATTAAGTATTGATGATGTAGAAGATTATGAAATAAAGCTTCAAAAAATTGTTGAAGACTTTAATAATCAAAACATTTTGATTGATTCCATTGTAAATGAAGGTGTTGAAATATTTGTAAGTAAATTTATTCCCCATCAATTTCCTTCCATACAATTTGCTTTCGAAACCGCTTTGTTGGACTTATTAAATGGCGGAAAAAAAATAATATTTAATTCGGATTTTACTGATGGCATTTCTGCTATACCCATTAACGGTTTAATTTGGATGGGAATGACGGAATTTATGCAGCAACAGATCACCGAAAAAATTGAAAAGGGTTATACTACTCTTAAAATGAAAATCGGTGCAATTGATTTTGATGAAGAATTAGAATTGCTAAAAAAAATCCGTACTTATTTTAATGCTCAACAAATTACAATAAGGGTAGATGCAAACGGATCTTTTACTTTTGATAAAATTTTTGAAGTTTTGGGTGAGCTTTCATCTTTAAATATTCATTCAATAGAACAACCAATTCGCCAGGGTCAATTGAAAAATATGATGGAGGTGTGTGCTAAATCACCTGTACCAATTGCCCTTGATGAAGAATTAATTGGAATATCTGATTTTGAAGAAAAGAAAAAACTTTTAGAAAAAATAAATCCCCAATTTATCATTTTAAAGCCTGCCTTACTTGGTGGTTTTTATCATTGTCGCGAATGGATTATGTTAGCCAATAAATTTAAAATAGGTTGGTGGATCACTTCTGCATTAGAATCAAACATAGGCTTGAACGCAATTGCACAATTTACATACACATTAAATAATCCACTTCCTCAAGGCCTTGGTACAGGCCAACTTTACGAAAACAATATCGCATCCCCTCTCTATATAAAAAAAGGGTTTTTAAGGTATAAAAAGGAAGGTATTTGGGACCAGGTTTAACTTTAATTTTTTATTCTTCATCAACTTATTTAATCCACTCTTCTCTTTTTTTTCCCATTCATCAATATTTAATTGTATTGTTTCAATAAATCCTTCATCCTTGTAAAGTATTTATTTTAATGGGAAATTATTTTCCTGATTTTTGCAACTATCGTAATTTAAAACGCATCAGTAATTTTATATTCTACCCACTTATAAAACATGGTTGATTTAAAAAATATTAATAAATATTATAAAATGGCCAATAGCAGCATGCACGTGCTGAAGGGAATTGATTTGCATATTGGAGAAGGTGAATTAGTTTCCATAATGGGTTCATCAGGTTCCGGGAAATCTACTTTGCTTAACATTTTAGGATTGCTTGATGATTATGACGCAGGCTCATATATGTTGAATAATACTTTAATGAAAAATTTATCTGCTACTAAGGCAGCATATTATAGAAATCAATTTATTGGTTTCGTTTTTCAATCTTTTAATCTTTTATCTTTTAAAAATGCAATGGAAAATGTAGCATTGCCTCTTTATTATCAAAAAGTTTCGAGGAAAGAAAGAAACAAACTTGCTATGGAATATTTGGAAAAAGTAGGTTTAAAAGATTGGGCAAATCATATGCCTAATGAAATGTCGGGCGGACAAAAACAAAGAGTTGCTATTGCAAGAGCTTTAATTTCCAAACCAAAAATCATACTTGCAGATGAACCTACAGGTGCTTTAGATACCAAAACATCTTACGAAGTGATGGAAATGTTTAAAGATGTTCATCAAAAAGGAATGACTGTAATTATAGTTACACACGAGCATGATATTGCAGAACAAACACAAAGAGTAATTCGCCTTAAAGATGGATTAATTATTGGCCAAGGTGATCCTGTAAGTGTGCTCGCAGATCATTAATTAAAAGTTTAAAAAAATTTATTTCCATTTTTATCATTTTATGAAAAATATAATTTTATTTATTGTGTTTAGTTTTCTTTTCTCTACCGAATTATTTGCCCAAAATAATTTATTGAAACAAAATAATGCCTGGTTAGAAAAAGAAGTTAATAGATTAATTGATAAGGATTCGAAAGATCAAGATGTAGTCGCTTACAGATTTAAAGAATGTAATGCAGATATGAATTTTAAAATCAAAAGTAAAGATAATGGGGTGAATTTTGGAATGGGCTTTGGATGCACTTTTGATGAAATTACAACAGTAAATTATAAAAAAGAAACTGATGGTTCGTATAGTCTTTTACTCACACTCAATAAAAAAGAAAAAGATAATAATAACCTCAACTTTTCTTTATATACAAAAGATGAGAAACTAATACAGGAAATAAAAAAGAGATTTGAACAAAATATTTTAGAATGCCGAAAAATAAAAAAATAAATTTTTCAATAAAAAATTTATATAATGTTTGACTTAGATAAATGGCAGGAAATACTTGGTACTATCCAAAAGAATAAACTTCGTACGTTTTTAACTGCTTTCGGGGTTTTTTGGGGAATTTTTATGTTGGTTTTATTATTGGGTTTTGGAAACGGAATGCAACGTGGTATTCAAAGAGAGTTTGCTGATGAGGCAATAAATAGTTTATGGATTTGGCAGGGAAAAACCTCATTACCTTTTAACGGATTAAAACCGGGACGAGAAATTTTTTTTAAAAATAATGATTTGATACAACTTGCAAACCAGGTACAGGGATTGGAAAGAGTTGCGCCCAGAACACGTTTATCAGGAGAATTTACTTTAAATTATAAAGAAAAGAACAGTTCGTATCAGGTTTTTGGAGCTAATACAGATTTCTTTAAACTAAATGGTGAAAAAGTAGTTTCCGGCAGAAATATAAATCCTACTGACGATAAGGAAAAAAGAAAAATTATTGTTATAGGTCAGCGTGTTAAAGATGTATTATTTGGGAAAGATATTAAAAATGATGAGGCATTAGGTAAATATATAAGAATTAAAGGTGTTTATTTTCAGGTGGTTGGAATTTTCACCTCAAAAAGTAATCAGGGGAGAAATGAAGAAAGAGCTTATATTCCTTTTCTTACTTTACAAAGCGTTTACAATCTGTTTAATCAGGTACATTTAATGGCAATGAGCACTAAACCCGGTGTTTCTGCAAAAGATATGGAGGCTAAAGTGAGGCTGATGCTTTCTAAAAGCCATAAATTTGATATAAAAGATGATCAGGCAATAGGCATAAATAACAATGAAGAAAACTGGCTTAGGTTTGAAAATCTTTTTAAAACAATAAAATTATATGTATTCATCATTGGGATGCTTACATTATTTGCAGGCGTAATTGGTGTAAGCAACATTATGATGATTATTGTTAAAGAGAGAACAAAAGAGATTGGGGTACGAAAAGCTCTTGGTGCAACACCATTTTCAATTATCAGTCTTATTTTACAGGAATCTATAATCATAACCGCCCTGTCGGGATATTTAGGTTTGCTTGCGGGAGTAGGTTTGCTTGAGTTATTGAAATATTTAATCATCAGTTCCGGTGATAATCTACCTTATTTCGGTGCACCGGATGTTGATTTTGGGACGATTTTAATTGCTGTCATAATTTTAGTTTTTGCCGGTGCTCTCGCAGGATTTTTCCCGGCCTTAAGAGCTGCAAATATTAAACCTATTGAAGCTTTGAGGGCAGATTAATGTGTTTGAGTAGACAAAAGAAGAAAGAAGAAAGAGGAAAGAGGAAAGAGGAAAGATTAGAGATTATAAATAGGAAGTTTAAAAAAAATTCAACACTAAAAATTAATATTAAAAGATAGAATATTAGTCTTTTGTCTAATGTCTTTTTTCTATTTTCTTAAATAATAAAATTATGTTCGACTTAGACAAATGGCAGGAAATATGGAATACTATTCGCAAAAATAAATTGCGGACAGCCTTAACTGCATTTGGAGTTGCCTGGGGTATTTTTATGTTGGTTTTATTATTGGGAAGTGGAAAAGGTTTTGAAAATGGAATTGAAGGGCAATTTAATGTGGCAAAAAATGCTATTTTTTTATGGTCCCAACGAACGAGCATTGCCTACAAAGGTTTAAAACCGGGCAGAATTATTCGATTTAATAATGCTGATGTTGAAGCACTCCGCCAAAATATTCCTGAGTTAGATGTAATCGCACCAAGATTGTCTTTAGATGGAAATTTCTCTGTTGTTAGAAATCAAAAAAGTGCTTCATATGAAGTTTATGGTGATTACCCTGATTATTTTAAGGTTCAACCATTTATAATAATGCAGGGTAGATTGATAAATTATAAAGACATAACCGACAAAAGAAAAGTAGCAGTGATAGGAACAACGGTTAGAGATGTTCTTTTCGGAGAAACTGATCCTATTGGTAAATATATAAAGATAAAAGGAATTCCATTTCAGGTAATAGGCATTTTCAAAATGCGGAGTACACGTGCCGAAGAGGTTATGCAAAATTCAAAACAAATATTTGTATCCAATACAGCCTTACAACAAACATTTAATTTAGTAAATAAAATCGGTTGGTTTGCATTCGTGCCACATAAAGGTTATTCAACTTCATTGGTGCAGAAAAAAATCAAATCTCTATTAGCAAAAAGACATAGTGTTCATCCTGATGATGAAAGAGCTATCGGATCAGAAAATGTAGAAGAAGAATATCAAAAAGTTCAGGGATTATTTTTAATAATAAGGCTTTTTAGCTGGTTTGTGAGCATTGTAACTATTATTGCAGGTGTTATAGGTGTTGGAAATATTATGTTGATTGTTGTAAATGAACGAACAAAAGAAATCGGGATACGAAAAGCATTAGGTGCTACACCCGGTTCAGTTATCTCAATGATTTTACAAGAATCGATAGTTGTAACTTCATTAGCCGGATATATGGGTTTGCTCGCAGGAACCGGAATAATTGCCGCTGTTGATTATTTTTTAAAACCGGAAGGCGAATTTTTTGCACATCCGGAAATAGATTTTTCTGTAGCTTTTTCTGCCCTTGCAGTATTGGTCGTAATGGGTACACTCGCAGGTTTAATACCGGCTATGAAAGCTGCTAATATAAACCCTATCGAAGCACTTCGAGATGAATAAATTATTATTTTAATAAAATTATTTTTCACTAAACATAGTCATTAAACCGTATTTAAAAATGAAAAAAGTAATATATGCAATCTTAATTTTAGGCTTTTTGGCTGCTTCTGTATGGCTGGGGGTTTATTTTTTTAATAAATCGAAACAAAATCCTGTTGTTTTCAAAACAGAAAAACCATTTTATACAAATATTACTAAAAAAACTATTGCTACCGGATCCATTGTGCCTTTAAGAGAGGTAAATATAAAACCTCAGGTATCGGGCATTGTTGATGAACTTTATGTTGAAGCCGGTCAAAATATTCATTCAGGTCAGGCAATTGCAAAAATTAAAATTGTACCTAATCTGGCTAATATCAATCAGGCAGAGAGCAATTTAGAAACATCAAAAATTCAATTGGTAGAAGCTAAAAAAGAACTGGAAAGGTATCAACAACTATTTGATCAAAAAGTAATTGCGGAACAGGAATACAGAAAATTTGCTTCTGATTACCAAATTAAAAAACAATCAGTTGATGCAGCTACAAATAATTTACATATTTTAAGGAGCGGTACATCATTAAAGAAAAGTTTAATATCCAATATAATTTATTCTACTATTGATGGAATGTTGCTTGATGTACCGGTTAAAGTTGGAAGCTCAGTAATTGAAAGAAATAATTTTAATGAAGGAACAACCATTGCCAGTATTGCAGATATGAAAAGTTTAATTTTCGAAGGTAAGGTAGACGAAGCTGAAGTTGGAAAAATTAAAGATGGTATGGATTTAAATTTAACAATTGGTGCAATTGAAGATAAAAAATATAAAGCCCATTTATATTATATTTCTCCAAAGGGTGTTATTGAAGAAGGTGCAATCAAATTTCAAATTAAAGCAAGGGTAATATTACCACCAAATGAATTTATTCGTGCAGGTTATAGTGCAAATGCTGATGTAGTACTTGATCAAAAAAATAATGTATTGGCTATTAAAGAAAGCCTTCTACAATTTAAAAAAGACAGTATTTTTGTAGAAATTGAAAATAAACCTCAAAATTTTATAAAACGCCTTGTTAAAACAGGAGTATCTGACGGTATAAATGTTGAGGTAGTGAGCGGGCTTACAAAAAATGATAAAATTAAAGTAGTAGATGCTGTTGTTAAAAATTAATATACATTTTAAATAAGCAAGCCTTATTCATATTAAATTGATAAAGCTTGCTATTTTAAAACTGCTGCTTCCAGCATAGATAGAATTTCATCAACATATTCACGGGAGTTACTTAAGCGGGGTACTTTGTGCTGACCACCAAGTTTATTTCGTTTTTTCATCCAATTATAAAAGGTACCTTCCGGTACTAAGTGAACAACAGGAATTTGTAATGCCATGTCTTTATATCTCTTTGCATCGTAATCGGAGTTTACTGCTCTTAACTTTGAATCAAGCGTATATATAAAATCTTGCATGTTAGAAGGCTCTTGCGCAAATTCAATAATCCATTCATGCCCACCTCTTTTACCATGTTGCATATACAAAGGTGCGGCCGTATAATTTGCAATTACAGCATTTGTTTTTTTACAAGCTTCCGTCACAGCAACATCCGCGTTCTCTACAATAACTTCTTCACCAAAAGCATTTATAAAATGTTTTGTACGCCCACTGATTTTTATTCTATAAGGTTTTACAGAAGTGAATTTAACAGTATCTCCGATTTTATATCTCCACAAACCTGCGTTGGTTGAAATAACAATTGCATAATTTTTTCCGGCCTCGACTTCATCTATGGTTAAAGCTCTTGGATAATCCTTTTGCTCTTCTTCAATAGGGATAAACTCATAAAATATTCCATAATCAAGCATTAGCAACATGTCCGGAACAGATAATCTATCCTGCAAACCAAAATAACCTTCTGATGCATTATAGATTTCCATATAACTTATGGAATCGGATGGGAAGAATTTTTTATTAAATAATTCCCTGTAAGGATCAAAAGAAACTGCTCCATGACAAAAAACTTCAAAGTTTTTCCAAATTTCAAGCACATTTTCTTTTCCGGATATTTCCAAAATTTGTTGAAGCAATACGATTGTCCAGGTTGGCACACCTAATATGCTGGTCACATTCTGATTGACAGTAATCTCTGCCATTTTTTTTATTTTCGATTCCCACTCCCCCATTAATGCAACGTCCAAATTTGGTGTTCGTGCAAATTGAGCCCACATTGGTAAATTTTTCATCATAATGGCAGATACATCTCCGGTATAAATATCTGAACCCGGTGAATGTTGTTGTAAGCTTCCGCCAATTGATAAACCTTTTCCCGTAAAAATTTTAGTATCAGGTTTATTATGGGTATATAATGCAATTAAATCTTTTCCGCCTTGAATATGCGTTTTCCTTAAAGATTCAACTGAAACCGGGATAAATTTACTGCGAGAATTAGTTGTACCTGATGATTTTGAAAACCATCGGACGGGCGAATGCCATAAAATATTTTGTTCTCCATTCATCATCCTTTCGATGAAAGGAGAAATATCTTCATAACTTGAAATAGGAACGCGATTTTGAAATTCTCTTATTGAATTTATATCCGAATATCCAAATTTTTTACCCCATTCTGTTTTTTTTGCAGCCAGTATTAATCTTTTATATTCATTTTCCTGTACCTCCATACTGTTCTCCATGAAGTACGTAATTTTTTTTATACGTCCATGAAGAAAATGCTTTACAAGAAAATTAAATACTTTTAACACGATTTTTAAAATTCAACTTTAAAAGTTACATAATCTCACTTCTAATTTACTTATCATTAAGTCAATTACAAATAATAATAAATGTTTTAACAAATTATTAAATTAAAATTCAAATTTCATATTAAAAGTTTATGCCTATACAATTTGAAAATGAATATTTTGATAAAATAATTACTCCACCCCTCCCATCCATTTTTTGATTTGCTTTGAAAATATTAACATCAATAAGCCAAAACCAACGCTTGAATAAACTATATATAAAAACATTCCCGGCATTTCCGCAACTGAATCTTTATTGAATTCTCCCCCAATCAGGCCTGAAATTAAGTTTCCTAATGATAAACTAACAAACCAAATTCCCATCATCTGACTTACAAAACGCTGCGGTGAAAGTTTTGTATAAAAACTTAAACCAACAGGACTTAAACAAACTTCTCCAAGAACACTAAAAAAATATGTTGACAATAACCATAAAGGTGAAAGATTATTATTACCTATTACAAGCTTAGCTGCGAAATACATTATAAAAAAAGCCAATCCAAGGATGATTAAGCCACTGCCCAATTTAATTGGAGCTGAAGGATTTTTATTTTTTCTACCTAAATATGTCCAAACAAAAGCCATAATTGGGGCAAGAGCAATTACAAAAATAGATTGAAGTGATTGCATCCAACTTGCCGGTATAGTGAAATTTAAAATAGATCTATTAGTATATCTTTCCGCAAAAATATTTAAAGTTGTACCCCCTTGTTCATAACCTGACCAAAATAATACTGATGCCGTAAAAAAAATAACCATTACAACCATTCTCTTTTTTTCTTCAGAATTAAGTCTCCCTGCAAATAAAATAAACATGAAATAAAACACAGCTATTGAAAGAATAATTATAAGTAATATTTTAGCTAAACCATTTGCAGAATAAAATTGAATATTCTTAAAATATGGAATATATAAAAGAAAAATTATTAACAATAGGGTTAAAATAAAAGGTAAAATCTGGTTTTTAATATTTACTTTTTCCTTAGTTATGTTTAAATCTTGGACTTTTAAGTGGCCATAGGGTTCCAAATATTTATTTCCTAACATTTTGAAAATAATCATACCTAAAATCATTCCTATAGCTGCTGCACCAAAACCGAAATGCCAATTAATCTTTTCTCCTAAATAGCCAACGATAATCATCCCGAATGCTCCACCTAAATTAATGCCCATATAAAAAATTGAAAAGGCAGCATCTCTCCTTGCACCACCTTCTGGATAAAGCTCTCCAACTAATGAACTTATGTTTGGCTTTAACGCACCTGTTCCAATCGAAACTATAGCTAAACCGATATAAAAAACAATATTATTACCTGGAATTGCTAAAATTAAATGACCTAAAATAATAATTAAACCACCATAAATGACTGATTTTTTTTGACCAAAAATATTATCAGCTAACCAACCACCGGGTAATGAAAGTAAATAAATAGAGGCTACGTAAATACCATATACAGCACCTGCCTCCTTATCTTGCATTCCCATCCCCCCCTTTATAATATCTGTTGTCATATACAGAAATAAAATGGCCCGCATACCATAATAACTGAAACGTTCCCACATTTCGGTTAAGAACAAAACAAATAAACCTATTGGGTGACCAAATAATAATTTTTCGTGATTAGAATTTGCTTGCTCAGCAGATACTTGCATAAAATTTTAATAAATAAAATTTAAAAGTAATTTATAATAATAATATTACCAAAATTTGAATTTATTGCAATTAAAAATGAATTTATTTAAAAAAAAACAAAAAGTTTAATTTTTATTTTTTAAACTTTAAATGGCCAAAATGTGAAAGATAGTTTTAATTTTGAGGAATTATCATTAAAAAAGTATCCTTATTTGATTTCTTACAAAGAATGTTGTAATTTTTGACTTTTAATAAATTTTATTGGAGAATAATTTAATTGAATATTATTATTTTGAAATTAAAAACCAAACTTACAGGAATGTTACCTAAAAAATATTTATTAATTATATTTTTATTATTTTCAGGAAACAAAATTTTTGCTCAGGATCCTCAATTCACTCAATTTTATGCAAATCCTCTTTATCAAAGTCCGGCATTTGCAGGTTCTGCATTGCAGAGTAGAGTTGTATTAAATTATCGTTATCAATGGCCGGGTATAAGCTCTAGTTATCAAACCTACTCAGCCTCATATGATCATTTTTTTGAAAAAATAAATAGTGGGGTTGGCTTTCAGGTATTGAACGATCGGCAGGGAATTGGAAGATTAAATTCACTTGACATAGCAGGTCAATATGCTTATCAAATGCGATTAAGCAATAAATTTTCTTATCGCCAAGGTTTACAAATATCATACGTTCAAAGAAATATTAATTATTCGGCATTAACCTTTGGTGCACAATGGGATGGAAATTCATTTAACCCCGGCGTTTCCAATGACGAAAGTTTTAGTTCACCCGTTAAAAGATATGCAGATGTTTCTACAGGAGGTCTTTTGTTTTCTGATCAATTTTATTTCGGTGTTTCTTTACATCATTTAACAATGCCTGTTCAAAATTTTTCGGGACAAGGTGAAATAAGCAGGTTGCCGATAAAAATAACAGCTCAGGCAGGTTGGAAATTTCCTCTGGATATGGAAACAAGAAAAGGTTTAGCTGAAAATATTACCGATGCCGAAAAAAGTATTACCCCTGTTTTATTATATCGCCAGCAAGGGGATTTTAATCAGGTAGATGCCGGGATTTATTTAACTTATGAACCTTTAATTATCGGTTTATGGTATAGAGGATTACCTCTAAGAGTTACAAATGTAGTTGGCATTAACAACCATGATGCGATGGCCATATTAATTGGTTATCATTTAAATGGCTTTACGGTTGGTTACAGTTATGATTATACAATCTCTAAATTGAATAACGCCGCAACAGGAGGATCTCACGAAATTTCACTTAGTTATACTTGGAGAAATAATAAAAAACCACCGGTACCGAAAAAAATGAAATATACACCTTGCCCAAGATTTTAATTTTTGTTTTTACAAAATTAAAAAGAAGCTATGTCTTTTTTAAAACTGTAATCCTTTATGACTAACTATTTTTGATCCGGTCATATAATTAAATCTTTTTAATTTTCCATAATTGATTTAAAAAATATAATCACCAAGCTAAACAGTAAGCCAATAACTAAACCTATTGTAATTAATTTTATTAAACTATATCCATCAGGTTTATCAGATTTGGAAAAGCTTTCAACAATATTTATTTTATCCAATGCCTGTATTTCTTCTTCAATTTCTAATGATCTGCCATACAGATTTACTAATGTTAAATTTACATTCCCGGGACCGGTGAGGAAAGGATTATTAATAAAATTACCTTTTAAAATTAAACGTTGTAATGAGGCTTTAACACTATCCAAACTTGCTATTTCATTTTGTATCCTAATTTTAAATAAAATTAAGCTTTTTCGCTTTTGAAGCGTATTCTTTGCAGCATTATTTTTTAAATAACTAACTATCCCATTCTCTAATGAATCTAAAATATTATTATTGTAAACGGTAATATTAATTATAAAACTTTTCGTTTTTGATTCTTTGTCCTCTTGCCCGGAAGATTCAGCATCTATGGATTTAATTTCTTTAATATAATCTTCTCTAATATTTATTTTTTTTGAAAGCCCTTCAAAATCTTTTTTATTTAAAAAACCTTTCCACGAATTAATAACATTTACACTATTATCGGATAATTGTATACCTGTACTAGCAATAAGTTGTGATTTATATACAGGATTAATTATTTTAAAAGCAACAACTGCCAGCCCGGCACCGACTATAATAAATATACAAATCAATAAAAAATTCTTTCTTAAGGTTTGAAATAAATTAATTATCAATTCTTTAAGATTTATTTCATCTTCAATTTGATATGGTTTGTTTTGATCGGTCTGGTTCATACAAAAATTTTATTTCGGGCAAATATATAATAATAAGTACATTTGCGAAAAAATAAACTAAACAGGAATGAATTAAAGGGTTTATGTAATTAAGTATTTAAGATTATATCGTTTATGAATAAATAAGGTTTAATGATACGAGTAAAGAAATTTATTCCTCTTCTTTTCTTAATGTTTTTTTTATATGTTATTCAACCCAACATATTTGAAAGGTATTTTTTCTTTAATGAAACATTTTCATTAATTGGAATTGTCATATTTTTTAGAAACCCAATCGTCTGGCGAAAAAATGATACAATCTATAATTTAGTAATGTTATTTATAGGTTTAGGTATTATTCATTTTGTTTTTTCAATTTTTAGAGAACCGAATTTATATGCGTATTTAAGGCATACAGCAATTATCTATTCCGCTTTTACGTTTTTTGTAGGATTATTATTTTTTCAAAACAGGTTAATTTTATTTTCAATACTAAAAGGTTGGTTAACAAAGCTTACTTTATTCGCTGGTTTAATTCCAAATATTTTTGATCGTGCTCTCTTTTCTGTAGGGATTGGATTTTTTAAATTATCCGGATATTACATAAAGTATCTTTTCTTATTGATTTTACTTAACTTATATGTGGCAGTTATTTATAAAGTAGCTACTCCGGGCTTTGTGATAATAGTATTATTATTACTTATCTTTTTTAAAAACTATACATATTTTAAGTCTTTTTTATTTGTAGCTTTTATCTGTTTTATAATTTTTTACATCTACTTTATACCAAACTTTTCATTAGTTACCGGGCCTAAAAGCTTTGCTGCAGTGGTTCATTCACATCCGGTATTAGAATTTGATCACAATACCACTTTTAGGTTCGGTTTATGGTATGAAATAATTTTTATAGATTTTTGGAAAAATATTTTAGGTATTGGTTTTGGTACAAGGCTCTTTCAATATACTAAAATGCCTGTTGAAAGTGGTGAAATAGCCTACTATATAAGTGGTGCGCATAATACTTATATAACTTTATTTTCGAGAATGGGTATATTAGTAATTATACTTTTTATTTCACTTTATAATTATATTTTTAAGTTTTATTTTAAGTATAGAAAAATACTTTTTGAAAATAAAAATATAATATTTTTTATTGCATTTTTTAGTATTACAGCTGTAGGATTATTTAATCTTGTATTAGAAAGCCCGATATTAGCGGGTGGTTATTGGGGAATATTAGGGATGGTATATGGAAGTGTAAAAGAGATAGAAAGTAAATTTATAAAAGCAAAATCAATCGACTTTTAAAATGATTTCATTCTTTTGATTTTTTTAAAAATCTTACAACAAAAAATTCTTTTATTAATAAAAATATAAATAAACTATTTGTTATAAAATATCTTTTTAACATTCGTTTTGGTTCTTGCAAAAACCTAAAAAGCCATTCCATTGCAAATGTACGCATCCATTCCGGTGCTCTTTTACGTTCTTTTGCATAAATTTGAAAGGCTCCGCCTACACCTAATAATATTGCATTTATTTCTTTTGAATTTTCTGCCATCCACATTTCCTGTTTGGGGCAACCAAGGCATACAAACACAATATTTGCTTTAGAAGCATTAATTATTTGTATAGTTTCAGTTTTCTCTTCAAAAGTTATTTCCTTAAACGGTGGATTTATTTGACATGCGATGGTTAAATTTGGGTGCTCAGCTTTGATTCTTTCTTTAATGGCATTTAAAGTTTGATCTGAACTTCCATAAAAACCTATCGAAAGTTTTTCTTTCTCACATTCTTTTATTAAAGAAGGCATCATATCCATTCCTGCAATTCTTTCGGTATAAATTCCATATAATATTTTTAAAGCTAGTTTAAGAGGAACACCATCTGCAGTTACGAGATTTGCATTATTAACATTTATAGCAAGATTCGAATTCCAATAAGCTTCAATAACCATGTGTACATTGGCAAAGCATACATAAGAAGGAATTCTTTTTTTTGCTAAACTTATAATATCAATTACTGCTTGTGAATAATTTAAGATATTTATATTAAGAGAAATTATCTTTTTTGCAATCATTAATATTCCTTTCTTATTTAGAATTAATTGTTTTTTCTATCTCTTTTCCAATATTTTTATGATCCTGAAAAGTTTTAGTTTTCATTAATATTTTTGGAATTAAATATAGTCCAAGCCTACCGGCAATAATTAAAAACTTAAAAATTAATGGATTTAATTTTCTTTTAGTAAATAAATGATAACCTTTAATTGAATAAATATTTAAATTATATTTATTTGCCAGGTATTGTAAGGTTTTTAATGAGTACAAAGAAATATGTTGCCCATGCTCTAATCCATAATACCACCATTCACTTGGCTTAGGTATGGGAGATGGCACTAATTGAGTTGAAAAAAAAATATTTTCTGATATACTTAATATCTTTTCAATTTCTTCGATAGGATTTAAAAAATGTTCAAACGTTTCAAAGGAAGTAATCAATTCAATTTTATCATTAGGATTAAAATCAAATCCTCTTGCTAAAAGATTATCTGTAAAAGGGTCTATCGTATAAAAATCAAAACCAATGTCACGCATTAACCTTGTAAACATTCCATATCCACCGGCATAATCAAGAAATTTTCTATTTCTGTTAAATAGAAAAAAAAGTAATGCTGATGTGGATTTAGAAAGAAATATATTTCTCATCACCAAACCGGTATCTGATTTATTTATTGATGATTGGTAAGCTTCATTTAACCAATACGGTTTTTCGGTTTGGATAAAATTACACTGAGGACAGTTATAATATTCTACATTATATTTATAAAGAACCTTTGCATTAAATATTAATTTAGTATTATTTCTACATATTCTACATTCCATAAATATTTTTGTATGATTCCGAATTATTTGGTAAAAACATTTTTATAAACTTTTATAGTTTCTAAAGCCGTTTTTTTCCAAGTAAATTCTTTAAACTGTTTATATCCCTTCCCAATCATTTCCTTTCGAAGATCATTATTCTGCAAAAGTAATATTATTTTTGTGGCTAAATCACCGGAAGAATTTGGATTAAAATAAACGGCAGCTTCACCCCCCACTTCAGGAATAGACGCTGCATTTGATGCAACTATTGGAACACCAGCCTCCATTGCCTCTAACACCGGTAATCCAAAGCCTTCATAAAGTGAAGGATATATAACCATTAATGTATTTTTATAACAATATATTTTTTCTTCCTCAGAAATAAAACCTGCAAGAATAATTGCTTTTTCAAGATTATTTTCTTTAATAAAAGATTCAGTATTTTTATAAAATTCACCTTTAAGTTGTCCTGCAATTATTAATTTACCGTCAAACGCATTTTGATCTTTTATTTGTTTGAAAGCCTTTAATAATACCACTAAATTCTTATGTGGCATTGAAGTCGTTACTGTAAAAATAAATGGAAAAGGATATTTTGATTTCAAATCTGAGATTTCATTTTGATTTAATTCCTTTAAAGAATTACCTGATGCAAGAAGAATTGGAAATGTATTCCCTATTTCGGAACGATATAATGTATTTACTTCATCAGCAATAAATTTGGAGATAGTAATAACTGCTTTCGCAGATGTAATTGATTGAGGAACAGTAAAATTAAAATATTTGTATTTAGCTTCCTTATTTCCTCTATCCAAATAATATTTCCACATTAAATCATAAACTGTTATTAAAGATTTTTTGCTAATAATATACGAAATGTTATTACCTAAGAAATGAACAAAATCTAATTTATGGTTTACAAATTGAAAAGGAATAAATACCTGCTCATGTATTATTCTGTATGGCCTAAATTTACTATTTAAAGTATTTATAACTACTTCTACATTCTTTGCTTTTGGAATTAAACTTTGGTTATCTTTATTTCCAAAAATTATAAATTTATCGTTTGGGCAAAGTGCAATTATTTCCGGTAAAATTTTCCAAACATAAACTCCCGGGCCAACACCATAATTATCACCGGGTTTATCGTAGGAATAAATATCAATCCCTATTTTCATTATTACTTTTCGTCTATTGAAGGCGCAAACATAAGCCAAAAAAGACTTATAATAAACTATTGATTTTATTCAGTATAATACTTAGTACTAAAAAAAAATATTAAAAAAATTTATTTACTAAATTTCGATTCTAATTTCAAAAATTTATAGGTGAAATGAAAAAATATAAAATACTTTTGATCACACTTATTTTAACTCAATTTTTTGTAATTCTTTTTATAATTAATAAATATGAAAACGACTTATTAAAAAAAGAATTTAGAATTGAAGGTGGATTAAAGAGAAAAAATTATAATGCTCAAGAAACCCTAACAATGATAAAGTCTTTACCTGATTATTTAGGCGACTCTGTAGTTATTTATGAAGATGGTACATTTAAAAGTTTAACACCGGAGATTAATGGAGGTATTTTAAATATTTATGAAGATAAAGAACAACTTAAGTATTATAAATCAATGGCAAAGACAGAAAATCTTCCATTACCTTTTGTTATTTATAGAAATTTAACTCAATATTATAAGCCAAAGAAATAAACTACAAAAAACTAATCAACTTTATTTCTCACCTCCACCATATTTTTAGAATTATCAAATTCTATCGTAGTACAGTATTTAAAAAACTTCAGCTCTTCGGCAGATTTGTTTTTAACATTTACACTTTCTATTCTCACATCCGGATTTTCTTTTTTTAACAATATCCAAAATGGGTACTCCCAATCATCCTTTTCATTAACTAAACCAATCAACTTACAATTATTATTCTTTATTGAAGTAATTGCTTTAAAATAATTATCTTTTAAATTACTTCTATCAATAAAATATAAATCCTCTCTAGCGGTATTAAAAATATTCTTATTAGTTAAAATTGGCTTATTAAAACTATATATAAGTTTATTTACTGTATATATACTTATTACAGTAAATAAACTTAAAGGAAGAATATTTTTTAAATGATAGCCATTAATTTTAGATAACACTATCTCGATAAAAATTCCTGAAAAACCGGTTGTTAAAATTATTATAGGAAGGATAAGCCTATTATTAAATTCCCACCATTTTAAATAGAGGCAAAACAATAAAAAACCCGAAAAAATAATTAATAAATATAAAAATATGTTAGTATTAAATTTTTTATAATAAAAAAAAATAAAAATAATAGCAATTAAAAACACAAAAACTTGGATAGGGTTAGAAACATAATCTTCGGAATAAAGCAAACTTCCTGCGGGGACAATATAAGCTGCTTTCATACTGATTGATGGATCCCCGATATCCATATTTAAAATTCTATGAAATCCGTTCACATTATTAAGAATAAATTCATCCCATAAATAATATCCCGTTTGTAATTGATATCCAATATATTTTATTGAATTGCTATAAACAGGTTTCCAACTTAAAATCGAATTGGCCGGTTCGTATTTTGCAACTGATAATCCAAATGGATTATTATAAAATTGTAAGTTTCTAAAATAATTTCCTCCGTTAATAAATATAATTAATAAAATTATACCTAATGAAATTAGAAAAGAGTTTTTTAACACATTTTTCTTTATTAAGACAATAACACAAATGATACAAGGTACAAATTCAAAAATGTAGGCTGTTGATTTAGTTTTAAGTGCTAATCCGACCGCTATTGCAAATAAATAATAATATATTCCTCTATTTTTTTCTAATATTTCAAGTAGATAATAAACACTGATTATCACAAAAAAACTATTTACATAATCATTTTGAGTACTTACTGATTGATAGATACCCATTGGAAGGGTAATTGTTAAAAAAAAACTCCAGACCTGAGCTTTTCGTTTTCCACCCAATTTTTCCACAATTAAAGCAATTGCAATACAGCTTCCGATCATAAATAAAAACTGAACTACTTGAGAAAAGTAATCATTACCAGTCAAGCCTTGCCAATGCAAAATAAAATATTCTGCCAAAGGGGGGAAAATATTCTGAAATTCATGATGAGTTGAATAATAATTTAAATTTTTATTTTGTAACCAATGCATTACCCTGGGAAGATGGTAAGTCATTGAATCCCAATTGTTAGGTGGCGAAACAACTGCAATCAAAAGCAGATACAGAATTAAAACTAAGCTTACTGATATAATTATGTAATCTAGAACAGGTAAACGAGGTTTTTTAAAAGGATGTAAGAATATATTACTCTTTCGAAAATTTTTAATAAAAACATAGAAGACTACAACAAAATATATAAGGTATGACGATATAAACCCGATAAAAGTAATTGCATTTAATATGCTTAATAGCTCTGTAATTAAAGCCACCCAAAGACTGTATAATAAAATGCTTGTTATTACACTTCTCCTCCAAGATAAATAGGTTAAATTTTTATATTTAAGATTATATAATAGAATTATTTGGAGAAATATAATTGTAAATGGTAAAAGTACACAAAGTGTCATCGGTCAAATTTTAAACATTTAATTTTAATAGAAATCAATTTAAAATTTTCTCTTTAGAATGTTTTTTTACTTTGCTTCCATATTGAATTAAATAATATCTAATTGCGGTTTTATAAACAAGTACCTGTTCCGGAATTTTTTTGGCTATGGATTCATTTCTTATTCCTTCAATATTTACCGACACTTCATACATTTGAGTAATAACACTTTGTATTAATCCATCTCCACTTTTTAAATTTCCATCATCATCAATAATTAAAGAATCACCTTGATAGTCAGGTAATTCTTTAATCATTTGTTTAATTTCATTTATTGAATACTTTTTTTCAATAACTAAAACATTTTCCTTATTTACATTTTGCATTTGATATTTAAGAGTTAAATATATTATTGCTAAAAAAGTAGCTATCGTCACTAATATTATAAGTTTTATGCTTTTTACAGTCATAATTTTTTATGGAAAATAGTATAGTTATTAAATTTCTCTATTTTAAAACATTTTATATCAAACCATAAATTTGATTTTTTTAAGAATATGGTTTCTAGTCCATTCAAAATTAAAATTGTTTTTATCCGTGTTTTATCAGATATTTTCCTAATATCTCTATCTTTATTTTGCGTTAAAATACTTTTGTAAATATCGGCTTCAAACCGAGTTAGATTATTTGGCTCTGTGTTTGATAAAAGATCATAATATATTGGATTTGACTTTTTTAGATATTTTTCTATATAAACATTTAAAGCAACTTGATTTTCTAAAGTTGGGATTTGGGTGGGATCAATTACAATTAAGATTGGATAATAAGCACTATTTATAGCGTATTTATCAAGTGAGATAAGTATTGCGTTTTCATAAGCGCGATTGGTAAAAATATTTGCAGATTTTTTCGCTTCAATATAATTTTTATATACTATTACTATGGATGGTATAATTAATAATATATAAAAAAAATATTTCACATAATTTACCTTATTTAAAGATAAACGTAAATTGCTTATTGGAGCCACAAGTAAAAATGAATAACTAATTGATATCGGTATCATATACCTTCCATTTAAACCGGATTTGGCATAAAGAAAAATTTGGGGGATTATGCTTAAAGTAATAAAAATAATTAATATTAAATACCAATCTATTATTCCCTCATCAGCATTAATTTTTTCAAACTTTTTAAAATATATTGAAAGAATAATTGAAAATAAAATACTTAATAAGATCATAGATCCTAAAAAGTTTTTCTCAAAAAATGTTTCTAATGTTTGTAAATAAATATAAATAGTTGCGCTACTATCAACTCCTGCATAACCGAAATCTGTACCTCTTATATATATATAGAATAATTCACTGAACATTAATATTAATAGTAAAAAAGCTATTACTGATTCATTTCTTATTATAGATTTGAAAGTATATTTCTGGATAAGAAGTTGCAGGATTATTCTTAAAAAAATTACAGAAGGTATTAACAATATAAAACTCTCTTTGCATAATGAAGAAATAATTATAAAAAGTACAAAAAAGATCTTTCGATAAATATTATCTTCCTTTTTACGATAAGAAATACTGTAAATATATAAGCTTAACGACAAGAAAAACATTCCTCTATTTTCTGCTGCTCCGGTCATCCACCAGATTTCTGACTGTTCGCCTAATAAAATTAATAGGGCGAATAAAATCGATTCTATTTGGGAAAAACCAATGTTTTTCCCAAATAGAAATAAAAGATAAGAGGTAAATCCACCCAGTATACATAGGTAAATACTATGAAAATAAATATTCATTCCTAAAATTTCGCACTCTAATACTTTAATTATCCAAAATGCAGGCCTGAATCGGGTATATGATTCATAGACATTTATATAATAATCACATACATTATATATAGAATGACCATTAAGCATATCTTTCATACTTACTATCAAATGATCATCCATAAAATGATAACCAGAAGTAATTGTACCACTTGTATAACAAAAAAATAACCAAAAGGCAGATAGTAGAAAAAAAACAAATAAATTTATATGTGTTGATTTTTTAATTATACTTATCATTATGATTTTCTAAGAGGTATAATCCATTAAAAATGTTAAGATTTAAATAATAATGGAAAAGAAATTTTAAATTTAAGACTTACAAAAGTTTACTTTGCTTTTATATAATATTGAGCTCCCAGAGAAAAAGGATGCAAGTATTTCTCGAATGGTAATAAAAAATCTAAAATTTTAGGAAAAAATAGAATAAATTTCCTTTTTATTTTAGAATACCCAGATTTTTCAAGCATTAGCATCATTTTTTCATTTGGAATCATTTGACATCCTATATCAAATTCGCATGTTTCAAATGCTTTGCGAGTAAGAAAATTCTTTGGATTATGTTCAAAAATATATAAATATCCACTATCGTTCAATTGTGATTTTAAAAATTTTAATGTCTTTAAATGTAATTCAGAAGGTATATGATGAAAAACATTGGCAACAAAAATGATATCAAATTTATTTGGTAAAAAAAGCTTATCAACCTCCTTAAAATGATGAAAGTTAATATTATTGAAATTTTTATTTCGAATTTTAGCTTTTTCTAAAGACTCATATGAAACATCCACTGATGTTATTTTAACATTTGTAAAATATTGATTTATATAACTTTCACTTTTCCCAATTCCACAGCCAAAATTTAAAATATTAATTTTTTGAATACATTTTTTATTCTTACTAAAATCTTTAACAAGTATCTTTATTTTATGTTCGTCAAAAAATTCAGGTTTAAATCCAGATGCTTTTATGCTGTTAGCATGTAATTGTTCATAATTATCTGCATAATCATCAAATACTTCCATTTTTAATTATTTTCTTTTTGATAAAATTTCTCTATTATATAAAGGGGCCGGTTTTTAGATTCTTCACTAATTCGAGCAATATATTCTCCCATTACGCCTAATGTTATTAGATTAATACCCCCCATAATTAATATAACCAACATTATTGAAGACCATCCTGATATTGTTGCATTAGTAAAAAATTTAAAATACATTATTAAAAATATTCCAAAAAAACCAAAAATAGCAAAAGTAAACCCTAAGTAAGTTACAAGTCTAAGTGGCGCGGAGGAAAAAGAGGTTATAGCATCTATTGCAAATTTAATCATCTTTTTTAATGGATACTTAGTATTTCCTGCAAACCTTTCATTTCTATCATATTCTAGTCCAATTTGCTTAAAACCAACCCATGTTACCATCCCTCTCACAAAGCGATGTTTTTCTTTCATGTTATTTAAAACATACACAACTCTTGAACTCATAAGTCGAAAATCTCCAGTATCTAAAGGAATATTTATCTTTGTAAGTCGATTAATTAAACGATAAAATAATTTAGCAGTCCAAATTTTAAAAAAACTTTCACCGCTACGCAATCTTCTCACACATGAAACAACATCATATCCCTCTAGATATTTAGAGTATAAATCAACAATAAATTCTGGTGGATCTTGTAAATCCCCATCAATTATCGCGACAGCATTACCTAATGCATGCTCAAGACCAGCAGTAATTGCAATTTGATGACCAAAATTTCTTGAAAAATTTAATATTTTATATGAATTATTCTCTTTCTGGGCAGCTAAGAGGAACGTAAGTGTATTGTCGTTTGAACCATCGTTCACAAAAATGACTTCGATGTTTTCAGGTAGTAATCTAAAATTATCATTTAATAACTTAAATAAATTTTTAAGTCTGTTATCTAGTTCAAAAATAATTTTTTCCTCATTAAAAACCGGGATAACTACTGATAAATCCATTTAAAAAAAAGAAAAGGTTTTTAGGCTTATAAACAACTTCAAATATTTCAATAAAAAGAATAGTTTCTTCTTTTATTTTACAAATGTATCTAAAAATATACATTTGTGGTTGCAGGTAGTAGAAGTAGATCAGTGGGGGCAAATTTAGATTAAAATTTATTAAATAATTTATCGATTGCACTTGATAAAAAACTATTAATCGGAGTTATAAAAATAACTTTGCACTTAAAGCAATTTGATGTCCATAATTTCTTGCAAGAAAAACACAATGATAGTTTTTCATCTTTTACTTCCATCATCGGCAAGTACAACTTCTATAGAATTAATATTATTAGATATCAATATATTTATCTTTCAATTAACAATGGAAAGATTGCACTTTCATTATATAATGGTATTACAAAGGAAATTTTAAGATTTATCCAAAATATAAATGGATTATTTATGTAATATTTTTGTATTTACAGAATCATGACTAAAAATTTTTATTATAACAAAAACATGAAATATAATATTATAGCTTAAAACGCTACTTGCGGCAACTGCAACTGCACCGTACAAGTTAACATAGTAAGACGAAATAATTAAATTTAGTACAAACGTAGATGAAATTGTGTAAAACAAATATTTGTGATTTCCTTTTCCAATTAAAATATTAGTTAATGATCCAAAAACTAAACTAAAATATAGTCCGATTGAAAAGATGCAAAATATGGTATAAGAATATTCATATTTATGACCGTTTACAAAAACATATATTGGTTTAGAAAAATAAAGAGCAATTATTATAGGAAAAATTAACCACCAAGTTTTTTTAATCCATTCTGCGGCAAACTT
The DNA here is from genome assembly GCA_965248855.1 of Spirosomataceae bacterium. Lineage (GTDB taxonomy): Bacteria > Bacteroidota > Bacteroidia > Cytophagales > 172606-1 > CBDFKQ01. The sequence continues at coordinate 36,984 of CBDFKQ010000022.1, forward strand.
TTTATTATATTCTGAGTTATTATTTGCCTCCTCTTTAGAAAACTTAGGTAGTAAAACTACATTAACTGCGGTAAGTAATAAAATTATTGCCAAATAATAATACCTAAATGCAACACCAAAATTTGCTAATTCAAATTCATTACTATACCTGCTTAAAATAAAAACTCCTACTTGTTCAAATATGCTGTAAACAATAAAGTAAAATAATAAATATTTAATTTTGGATACAAAAATCCATAATCCTTTATGCCCATTAACAAAATTTATTTTAACTCCCTTCGCTTTAAAAATTTTATATAAAAATATTAATGATAAGCCAATCTGAATCCAAAATAATGATAGAGCGATTTGATTAAAATTTAAACCGTTTAAATAATATAAAACAACAAGACCCAACAAAACCAATATTGATCTTAAAATATTAAAAAGATTATAGGTTTTAAAATCTTCTTCAGCCTGAAAGATGGATAAAATCGTATTGGATATTATCAATCCAAAACTAGCCAAGCAACCATACTCAACTGATTCTTTATAAATTTGATTTGAAAAGAAAAATTGGGACAAATCTTTTGAAAACCACAGGGCAGCAACTAAAAATGGGACAAAAACGATTACATTTAATAAAAGTACCATTATGTATAACTCAAATGGATTTTCCTTGGCTTTATATAATTTATCAGCAGTATATTTAATTAAAGCAAAGTTAAAAGCAGTAAAAACAAACCCTCCCATAAAACTGTAAACAGCTTGAAAATTTGTATATAGGGCATAATCTCCAACACTTAAAAATTGGATTAAAAGAATAGTATATACGCCTGATATAAATTTTGAGATTAAATTAAAGCTAAATAATGATAATAGGGTCTTCTTCAACTTTGATATTTTATAAAAAAAATAATAAACTAACAGAAATAGAATTATAAGCAAAAACTAACAAAAATAGAATTATAAAATATTAAGTCATTTTCATTTCTTTGTATTGAGGATAATGAAATATAATAATCCGTTTGTTTTAAGCAGAAAACATTTTTATGTCAAAAAAAGTATACTAACTAAGTAAATGCAATTAATATCTTCAAATCTAACAGGAAAACTATATTTTTTCCTGTTCATCATCATACTGGTTTCTCTCCCCTACAAACATACAAATGTTATAAATAGCACCTCTATTATTCTTTGTGGATTAATATGGATATTGGAAATGAACCGGAAAGAAAAATGGTTGAAGATAAAATCTTCACCACTTATAATTATTTTTATTTCCTTATTTCTTTTATATGTTTTAGGATTGTTTTATTCTGCAAATGTAAAAAATGGTTTTGTGATTATTGAAAGATTATTGCCTTTAATGGCTTTTCCTCTCATTATAGGCTCAAGCACCTGCCCTTTATCAAAAAAGCAGATTGAAATAATTATATGGGCATTTGTTGGAAGTATTTTAATCGCCACATCTATTTGCCTATCCCATACCCTGTTTTATTATTTTTATAAATCATCTTCAGAATTTCTTCTTCATGATGCGTTTTGCAGTATACTAGATATTACGGCTATTTACTTATCTGTACATGTAGGTTTCTGCATGCTTTGGGTTACGGATTATATTTTAAAGGGTGATTTAAAAACAATTAAAAAATCACTTTTAATAACTTTAATTTTTTATTTCCTCATTATTTTATTTTTTCTAAATATCCGTACTGCTTTATCAACTTTATTATTGATATACTTATCAGGGATAATTATTTATTTTAAATATAAAAGGATGTTAATACAAGGTTTATTGCTTGCTGGAGCATGCTTAATATTATTTTTTGGTATTATATTTATTATCCCAACAACAAGACAAAAGTTTTTTGAAGCGATTAATTTAAAAGAATCAATTGAATTAAGAACTAATGAAGATCATTCTTTAGGAAAAGTATGGGGTGGAAGAGCAATAAGAGTTGCTATTTGGCAAAGCTCTATAGATTTAGCAAAAAATAATCTTTTATTTGGTGTAGGTACCGGAGATGTTCAGGATGAATTACAAAATATATACCGCAAAAACAGATTTTTATTTGCATCAGAATACAATAGATACAATGCTCATAACCAATATTTAGAAACTTTATTGGCAATTGGTTTGCCGGGTATAATTATATTATTGGCATCTTTTATTTATCCAATTGCAATCAGTTTAAAACGAAAAGACTTTTTATACCCGGCTTTTATTATTTATATAGCTTCCAATTGCCTTACAGAAACTTTATTGGGTAGACAAAAAGGTGCCGTTTTTTTCGGTTTAATAAACGCTCTGCTATTTTTTCAATATTATAATTCAAAGAATGAAAACATTCGATTCAAGCTGAGAGGGGATAATTAATTAATTTTAAATTCTTTTACTTCAAATACGTATATTTTCTATAGCAAAAATTACCTCAGTTATGCAACTGTCGATCAGCTTAACAAGGCCTTTTCTAAAATAACATAAGTAAAGCCTTTCTATGCTTCTAAAATTTCCTGCGCACTTTTATATTTTAAATTCCATGCATCTGCTACTCCTTTATAAACTATTTCTCCATTTACAATATTAAGGCCCAACATCAATTCACGATTATCTTTACAGGCTTTTTTCCATCCTTTATTTGCTAATTGCAAAGCATAAGGCAAACTCGCATTTGTTAACGCTAAAGTAGATGTATAAGGTACTGCTCCGGGCATATTTGCCACACAATAATGCACAATACCATCAATGGTGTAAATAGGATTTTCATGAGTTGTAGGAGTACATGTTTCAATACAACCACCTTGGTCTACAGCTACGTCAACCAATACTGTACCCGGTCGCATTAGTTTTAACATATCTCTGGTAATCAAATGAGGTGCTTTTGCACCCGGTATCAATACCGCACCAATTACTAAGTCAGCAGATTTAATTATTTCGCGAATATTATATTCGTTGGACATTAAAGTATCAACATTGGGTGGCATAATATCCTCTAAATATCTTAAGCGTGGTAAGCTAACATCCAACACTGTTACATTTGCACCAAAACCTGCAGCCATTTTCGCAGCTTGTGTTCCTACTATACCGCCACCAAGTATCACTACATTTGCGGGTTTTACTCCTGCTACACCACCTAATAATATTCCCCTCCCTCCCATTGGTTTTTCTAAATATTTTGCACCTTCTTGAATGGCCATTCTTCCCGCAACTTCCGACATGGGTACTAATAAAGGCAAACTCCTGTCCGTTTTCTCTACTGTTTCATAAGCCAGACATACTGATTTTGCTTTAATCATAGCATGAGTTAACTCTTCTGATGATGCAAAATGGAAATAGGTAAATAAAAGTTGATTTTCTTTTACAAGTGGATATTCTTTAGCTATTGGTTCTTTTACTTTTATAATCATTTCAGCAATGTGATATACTTCTTCAATCGTCGCTAAAATAGTTGCTCCTGCGTCTTTATATTCTTCATCTGAGATTCCACTCCCTTCTCCTGCTGAAGCCTGAACATAAACTTTATGCCCTGCTTTTTTAAATTCTGTTACACCTGCCGGAGTCAAAGCTACACGGTTTTCATTATTTTTTATTTCTTTTGGAAGTCCGATTATCATAAAATGGTTTATAAAATGTTTATAACAAAAGTAATTAATAGAAAATAGTTTTTGGTTATATATAAAATATTCAGCAATTAATTCTAATATTAAAAGTTTTTTTAGAAATTATCACTAGTAAAAATAAGTTCTAAATTAATAATCAGAAAAAATTACTTGATAGAAAATAATGATGGAAATCATAAACGACACAGATGCAAAAATTTTAAACCTTTTGCAAGACAATGCGAGATTAACAATAAAAGAAATTGCTTTAAAAATTAATCTGTCATTAACTCCTGTGCATGAAAGGATTAAGAAACTTGAATTGGAAGGCGTAATTGAAAAATATGTTGCTATTTTAAACAGAAAAAAAACCGGAAAATCATTATTGGTTTATTGTCAGGTAACTTTAAATAAACAAATTCAGGAAAACTTTATTGCATTTAACGAAGCTATAAACCAAATGCCTGAAGTGATAGAATGCAACGTAGTGTCCGGCACTTTTGATTATTTAATTAAAATAGTGGTAAAAGATATGGAAACGTATCAGCAATTATATTATTCAAAACTTTCAGGCTTGAAAAGTGTGGAACGTATCAGTAGTTTCTTTGTAATGTCGGAAGTGAAAAACACCACTAAGATTATGATTTAATTTTCTTGTGGAAATTATTTTATGAATATATTGATATTCATATACTGATAATTTATTTTTAAATTTTTCATTTTGTTTCAAATTATTAAAACATAAAAATGTTTTTAAAATAAAAATTCTAACAAAAATTTTTATCCTACCTTTGATTCATAAAAAAATATTATGAAAAAAATTCTAACATCGATAGTAATTCTTACTGTTCTATCTCTTACGGGTTGTGTAAGGGCCATTAAATATGATACTTTAAAACAACAGGTTGATGGATTAGAGCTTGCAAAAACAAAAGCTGAATCAAAAAGCGACTCTCTTTCTAAGCATTTAGAAAAAATAAATTACAGTTATGGAAAAGTTCAAACCGATTATCAAAGAGCAAAAGATGATTATACTCATTTAGATTCATTATACAAACGCAACAAAAAACTTAGTGATGATTTATTTGAAAAATATGAATTGCTCGATAAAAGTTATAGCCGTTTATTAAATAATGGAAATATTGAAGCAGGTAAATTATCAGGCGATTTATCAAAAAAAGAAAAAGAATTACTTGCTGCCGAGCAAAAAATGATGGGTAAGCAGGCAGACAATGACAAACTCAACCTCGACTTACAAGAAAGAGAAGCAAAATTAAATCAACTGGAAAAAGTATTGGCTGAAAAGGAAAAAGCAGTTAACGATTTAAAAGTTAAAGTTTCGAGTGCTCTTTTAAGTTTTAAAGGAAGTGATTTAAGCGTTGAAACAAAAAACGGAAAGGTTTATGTTTCCCTAGCCGAAAAATTATTATTTAAATCGGGCAGTTATACTGTGGATGCGAAGGGAGCAGAAGCAATAAAAAAACTTGCTGAAGTATTAAAAAATCAATCAGATATAAACGTACTTGTTGAAGGGCATACAGATGATAAAACTGTGTCGCCGGGCACTGTTGGATATAAAGACAATTGGGATTTAAGCGTATTACGTTCAACAGCAATTGTACGAATTTTAACCTTAGCCGGTGCACCGCCAACTAAACTTACTGCCGCAGGCAGGGCGCAGTATTTCCCTTTAGATCCTTCAAAAACAATTCCGGCAAGACAAAAAAACCGCAGAACCGAAATTATTTTAACTCCAAAGCTGGATGAGTTATTTAAAATAATTGGAGACAATTAAAGTTTTTCCTTTTGAATGAAAATGAAAAGTCAAATTTTATCATTTATTTTATTTTCTACGGATATCTTTTAAAATTTTTCAATAAAAAGTCAAATATGTTGTTATGTATTCGCATTTTTGCGGAATAATTTATTTCTATCAAATTTCACCAAAACTTATAAAACATGAGCTTAATTCAAGATATCCACGCCAGACAAATTTTAGATTCGAGAGGCAACCCAACTATAGAGGTTGATGTACGTACTTCTAACGGTTTTTTAGGCAGGGCGGCTGTTCCATCCGGTGCATCTACCGGAAGCCACGAAGCAGTTGAATTACGCGATGAAGATAAATCTATTTATGGTGGCAAAGGCGTATTAAAAGCTGTTGAAAATGTTAACCAAACCATCGCATCTGAACTAATCGGTTATTCTGTATTCGAACAAAATTTGCTTGACAGAATGATGATTGATTTAGACGGAACAAAAAACAAAGGAAAATTAGGTGCAAATGCTATTTTGGGTGTTTCTTTAGCTATCGCTAAAGCAGCAGCACAAGAAGCAGGTATGCCTCTTTTCAGATATGTTGGAGGTGTAAATGCAAATACATTGCCGGTACCAATGATGAATATTCTAAATGGTGGCAGCCATGCCGATAATTCAATAGATTTTCAAGAATTTATGATTATGCCGGTTAAAGCCGAATCATTTTCACAGGCACTAAGATTTGGAACTGAAATTTTCCATGTATTAAAAAAAGTTTTAAAAGATAAAGGCTTATCAACTAATGTTGGTGATGAAGGTGGTTTTGCACCAAATATTAAATCAAACGTTGAAGCTATTGAAGTAGTATTACAAGCAATTGAAAAAGCCGGATTTAAACCCGGTGTAGATGTTTTCATTGCAATGGATGCAGCTGCTTCTGAATTTTATGATGCCGAAAGTGGAATATACCATTTCAAAAAATCAACCGGTGATAAATTAACGTCTTCACAAATGGCCGGTTACTGGAAAGAATGGGCTGATAAATATCCTATCATATCTATTGAAGACGGGATGGCAGAAGATGATTGGGCAGGTTGGAAACAACATACTGACAGCATTGGCCACAAAATTCAATTAGTTGGTGATGATTTATTTGTAACCAATGTTGAACGTTTACAAAGAGGTATTGATGAAAAAATTGCCAATTCAATTTTAATAAAAGTTAATCAAATTGGTTCTTTAACAGAAACAATTGATGCTGTTAACTTGGCTAAAAGGAATTCATATAAAAGTATAATGTCGCACAGAAGTGGTGAAACTGAAGACAATACAATTGCCGACCTTGCAGTTGCTTTAAATACAGGTCAAATTAAAACGGGTTCTGCCTCACGTTCAGATCGTATGGCAAAATACAATCAATTATTGCGTATTGAAGAAGAATTGGGTGATGCCGCTTATTTTCCGGGTATTAAATTTTAATTCCTAAAATTATATATTTTTTAACGGGAGCAAAATTTAATAATTTTGCTCCCGTTTTATTTTATAAACAAAATAAAAATAATTTATTTTTATGAAAATAAATATCCCGCCATACCTGAGTAATTTTTATATGATCTTCACTTTATTTTTCTTTATCTGGATGTTGTTTTTTGATTCTAATGATTTTGTAACTCAGGCAAAAAACTCATTACAACTTAGAAGGATGCTCGGTGAGAAAAAATATTATTTAAAAGAAATTGAAAGGGTGAAAGAGGATAAAAAGGAATTATCGGGAAACGATAAACTTCTCGAAAAATTTGCAAGAGAAAGATACCTCATGAAAAAAAATGGTGAGGAAGTTTTTGTAATTGTAACTAAAGAAGACGAAGAAAAACGTGAAAGGGGAAAGATAAAGTAATTAAAGATTAATTATGAATTTTCCGAGAAATTGATTTTGATTCCGGGGCAACAAATAATGGAACCGGCACACTCGTGTTGGTAAAAATTGAATCTTGTGTTTTTGTATTAAATTGTTTAGGTGAAGATGAAACTGGTATTATCCCCTGTGATCTCGGTATTACACTTGCTCCCAATATTAAAAATCCTAAAATAAAAAATTTAACAATAAACGGAATCTCAAAAAAATTAATTTTCATAGTATGATTGTTTTTTAACGCCGGTGCAAGTTAATTCAATTTTTTAAACAGTAATAAAATTTATTATTAACTAATTATTAAATATTGTGTTCGTTTTAAAAATTTAATCTAAGTATTTAACTGAAACTTATAAGGAATGGTTACCAAAAATTTTATTTAAAAAAATATTATAATGGCACAAATTAAAGTTTTATTCGTTTGTCTGGGCAACATATGCAGGTCGCCGTTGGCAGAAGGAATTTTTTTATCACAAATTAAAAAATTGGATCTAACAAGGAAATTAAGTTGTGATTCGGCTGCTACTTCTACCTATCAAATAGGTGATGCGCCCGACCATCGCTCACAAAAAATTGCAAATAAATTTGGTATTCAACTCGCACATATTGCAAGGCAAATAACAAAACACGATTTAGACAATTTTGATTACATTTTAGCCATGGATGAAGAAAATTTTAAAAATATTAATTTAATAAAAAAAAATACTCATTCTTCAACCTCAAAGGCTAAAATAAAGATGATGTTGGATTTTCATCCGAATCCATCATTTAAAGAAGTGCCTGACCCATACTATGGTACCACTAAAGATTTTGAAAATGTTTTTAATTTGCTTGAAACAGCAAATGAAGGTCTGATTAAATTTTTAAAGCATGAACATGGCCGGGATTAAAAGAGTAGATATCCGGATAATCCATTCACTTAACAGTTACTTAATTGTTGCTTTTAGATAAGTTTCATTAATATAAATAATTGATGCAGGCAGTCAACAAATAGGTAGACCTCTATTTTTAATTAACTAAAGTGATATTGTATTCATAATGTTTTTTTAACAATCAATTAAATCTTTTCCTTCATCTCTCTTCTTTTTTCTTTCTTCTCTTTAATATTGCAATTCAAAATTTTTAATACGATGATAGATTTTATTAGTGAGCTTACCTGGAGAGGAATGATCCATACTGTGATGCCGGGAATAGAAGAACAATTAAAAAAAGAAATTACGTCAGCTTATATCGGTTTTGATCCTACTGCAACTTCTTTACACGTTGGTAACCTGGCTACATTAATGTTGTTGGTACATTTTCAAAGAGCGGGGCACAAACCAATTGCTTTGGTTGGAGGTGCAACAGGTATGATTGGCGATCCGTCGGGTAAATCTAAAGAAAGGCAATTTTTAACTGAAGAAACTTTATTGGCCAATCAGAAAAGTATAAAAAAACAATTATCTAAATTTTTAGATTTTAATGCTACAAATAATGCTGCAGAAGTAGTAAATAATTACGATTGGTTTAAAAATATTTCTTTTTTGGATTTTTTAAGAACTGCAGGCAAGCACCTTACCATCAATTATATGATGGCAAAAGATTCGGTAAAAAACCGTTTGAGGGAAGGAAATGAAGGGATTTCATTTACCGAATTTTCTTACCAACTTTTACAAGGGTATGATTTCTATTATTTGAACAAAAATCAAGGCGTAAAATTACAAATGGGAGGTTCAGATCAATGGGGTAATATTACTTCAGGTACTGAGTTAATAAGAAGAATGGGTGGTGATGATGCTTTTGCTTTAACTGCGCCTTTATTAACTAAAGCAGATGGAACCAAATTTGGAAAAAGTGAAGGCGGTAATGTGTGGCTGGATGCTTCATTAACTTCTCCATATAAATTTTATCAGTTTTGGTTAAACTCAAGTGATGATGAAGCAACAAAATTGATCAGAGTTTTTACCTTACTCAACCAAAAAACAATCGAAAGCATTGAAGCCGAGCACGATTTAGATAAGGGTAAAAGGATTTTACAACGTGCTTTAGCAAAGGAAATTACAAGCTTTGTGCATTCGGAAGATGAATATAATAAAGCTATTGAGGCTTCAGAAATTCTTTTTGGAAAAAACACAACAGAAATTTTAATTAGAATTGATGAAAAGACTTTATTGGATGTATTCGAAGGTGTTTCGCAAGTAGCGATAAATAAAGACAATTTTGAAAACATGAAAAATGTTCTTGATTTTGTTTATGCTGTTGCAGAAAAACAATTACAAGCCGGTGAAAAACCTTTGTTCCAATCAAAAGGAGATGCCAAGAAATTAATTGCCGGAAACGGGGTAAGCATTAATAAAATTAAAGTTTCGGACCCTTCACAGGAATTAAATTTTAATTTATTGCAAAATAAATATCTTTTAATTCAAAAAGGAAAAGAATATTGCCTTATTAATATCGTTTCTTAAGGATTAATGTAACAAAAAAAAATTACACATTAATCTGAAGTCGTTTTTTAAAATTATGAATTAATTAATATTCATATTATTGGTCATAAAAATTTTTTGATCTTACCAAAAATTTTGGTTTAATATAAATGCATGTGGCTTGCCTGCCGCCCAAGCTTTACGTTACAATCTTTTTGTTCGTACTTCACAAAAAAGATTTCCACTGCAAATCCTAATACCAAAAAAAATAAAAACAATATCGATAATTAATAAATTTAATTTTTAATTATCGTTTTATCAATATCATTATATTAATAATTTAAAACTTTCATTTTAATATTCTTAATAATAAATGGGATCGTCTGTTTACAAAATATATTATCCGATAAAAAATTGTGAAACTTTTTCTGTTTCCGAAATTTACAATCTCGACTTACCTTTGCCATCACTGAATCAAAAAAAACCTACCATGTCTATTTATAAAGTACCTTATCCAATCAATGAACCGATATACAGTTATGCTCCCGGAACTATTGAAAGGAAATTATTAAAAAACGCTCTCCAAGAAGCTAAAAATAAAGTTATTGAAATACCAATGCACATTGGCGGAGAAGAAGTTTTTACTGAAAATAAAAAACGCCTCGCTCCACCACACGACCATAAACATACATTGGCAAATTATGCATGGGCAGAAAGGGAAGACATTGAGCAAGCAGTTCAGGCTGCTTTAAATGCAAAATTATTATGGGCTGAATTAAGTTGGGAACATCGTGCAGGCATTTTTTTAAAAGCTGCCGATTTAATTGCAAATAAATATAGATATGCATTAAACGCTGCAACTATGTTGGGCCAAAGTAAAAATGCTTTTCAGGCAGAGATTGATGCTGCCTGTGAGTTGATTGATTTTTTGCGCTTTAATGTACATTTTGCAACTGAAATTTATCAAAACCAACCTCAATCTGCTCCCGGTGTTTGGAACAGACTTGAATACAGACCACTTGAAGGATTTGTTTTTGCAATTACTCCTTTTAATTTCACAGCCATTGCTGCAAATTTACCGTCATCTGCAGCCTTAATGGGAAATACTGTTGTTTGGAAAGCGGCTGACCAACAAATATATGCTGCTCACTTAACCATGCAAATATTTAAAGAAGCAGGTTTGCCGGATGGGGTTATTAATTTGGTATATGGAGATGGGGAAATGATTGGTGATGTTGTTTTTAAACATAAAGACTTTGCTGGATTGCATTTTACGGGTAGTACAAAAGTATTTCAGCATTTATGGAAAACCGTTGGAGAAAATATAAATTTATATAAATCTTACCCGAGAATTGTAGGAGAAACCGGAGGAAAAGATTTTGTAATTGCACATAAATCAGCAGATGCAAAAGCTTTGGCAACTGCACTGGTTCGTGGATCATTTGAATACCAGGGGCAAAAATGTTCTGCTGCTTCCCGTGCTTACATCCCATCCAACTTATGGGAAGAAGTAAAAAATTATATGATTGAAGATTTGAAAAATATAAAAATGGGTAGTGTTGAAGATTTTTCAAACTTTATTAATGCTGTTATCACCGAACAATCTTTCGATAAAATAACAAAATATATAAATGAAGCTTCGCAAAACCCGGGTGTAAAAATAATTGCGGGTGGCAAATCCGATAAAAATAAAGGTTATTTTATCGAACCGACTATCTTAGAAGTGCAGGATCCAAATTATATAACCATGTGTGAAGAGCTATTCGGACCTGTACTTACTGTTTATGTTTATCATCATGATAATTTTGAACAAACTTTAGAATTGGTTGATGCTACTTCACCATATGCACTTACAGGATCAATATTTTCTCAAGACCGCTATGCAATTGAACTGGCTACAAAAATGTTAGTTAACTCTGCAGGTAATTTTTATATTAATGATAAACCCACAGGTGCAGTTGTTGGTCAACAACCTTTTGGAGGAGCAAGAGGATCGGGGACTAATGACAAAGCAGGTTCAATGTTAAATCTTCTGCGTTGGGTTTCACCTCGAACCATTAAAGAAACATTTGTTCCACCTGTAAGCTATCAATATCCTTTTTTAAGTGAGGAATAAATTTGGTGGCTTAATTTTTGGAATACATTTATTAAAATTATTTAATATGAAAAAATATATTTTATTCGGATTTATAGCATTATTATTCTCTTTTAGCGCTTGTAAAAGTCATAAAACCAATCAACAAGGCAATGGAACTTCTTTAGAAAATATTCGTTGGAAATTGACAAAACTTGATGCCGAAACTATTTCTACACCAACAAATGGAAAAGAAATTTATATTCAATTAAATAAAGGGAAAATTGATGGGTTTTCAGGATGTAATAAAATTGGAGGGAAATATAAAATCAACGATAATAATTTGAAAATAACAGATATTATTTCAACTAAAATGGCTTGCCCGGAAATGAAACTTGAAAATACTTTCACTCAGGCACTTTCAAAAACAGAAAGCTATACTTTAAAAGATAAAACTCTTTCACTTACCTCATCCGATAACAGCATTATTATATTTGAAGCGATGAATTGAAAATTAAATTATTTTTATAAACAGATCCCGATTACAGTAAATTAATTCAGATTTATTGTAATCGGGATCTGTTTCGTTGAATGGTTTTTGTTCATGAATCACAATCAGTAAATGCATAGCTGATAATTACATAATAAATTCTTTTTTAAAGTTCCGCATTCCCAACTTTATATTATTAGAAATTATTTTGGGGCATTAATATAGAAATCAAAAATTTTTCTATTATTTAAATCAGCAAATGCTTTAAAGTAGCACTTTCCACCACCTTTTGGGTAAAGTATTTTTTAAAAAGTATTCAGGTACTATACATGATGCATTTATAAAAATACATTTCTTGCTTTTTATAAAGAATCCAACATATTGCCTATAATATTTATTAATATCTAAATTTTGTAAACTTTCTTTATTAATTATATGGTAGTATTGTTCAATATAAATATCCGTACTATCTAGGTCTTTGGGGCTTGGGGTAAATCTTTGAATAGTAGAGTCCTTCAAAAAATCAAAATATATATCTGTTTCTTTAAAAAAGATTACCCTTTTTTCGCTTTGGAGAAATTGCCCTGAAATATTAATTGAAACACAAAAAAGACCTATAAGAAAAATCAATCTATATTTAATTCTATTGAAGAAAAGTGAAATAACATAATAAAAGGAATTGTATTAATGTAATTTGTTTTATAATTTTTTTAAGTAAATTAAAAGATTTTTATCCGGTTATAAGTTCAAAAATTTACAGTTTATCTATATCTTCTTTAGTTAGTCCGGTTGATGTTGAAATAATTTCAATACTTACTCCATTTGTTTTAAGCTGCTTCGCAATTTGTAAAGTATTGTTATCAATTGCTGTGTCAATTACATTTTTTAAATCTCTATATGTTTTCAAACTTTGTTCGTAATTATTTCGTTCTTGCTCAGTATAATTTGCAATTTCTGCTTTTTTAAAGGCTTGAGTAAAAATTTCATCTTTGAAAACAGTTGGAATATCTTGAAAATCCTCTAAATGTTTAATAAAATATAACCATTTATCCAATCGGGTTTTTAATTCGTTTTCATTTGTGTTAAAATGAGGCATTTCCAAATACACAAACTTCAATTCCTCGTAAAATACCTTATTGTTTTGGTCTTTTAATTGTACAGAATGCACAACTTCATTTTCTTCAGAACTATTTTTATAATCATCGAATTTAAAGTCTAATATACCAACACAATAAACTGCTTTCAATTCATAATCCCAATCACCTCTTTCTGCTTGCTCCTGAATTGGGAAAGTGGAATAAAATATAGTTCTGTCTTTAAAATAATTTTGTTTGGCTTTTTGAAGTTCAACAATTATCTTTTCACCTCTGTTAGTATCGCAATAAATATCATAAATAGCTTTTCTTTCATCATCTGTTTTCCCTTGCTTTTCTTTGTCTTTAAATGAAAGGTCAATAATATTGCTTTCAGGTAAAAGACTTGTTAAAAAATCTATAAGCATTGGTTTACTGGCATCTTCACCAAATAATTTTTTAAATCCAAAATCTGTAAAGGGATTTATATACCTTGATTTCATAATACAAAATTATAAATTAATTTGTTAGGCAAACGAAAAAGTTAATTCTATCATTTTATAATAATTGAATTAATGTTGGGTGATTAAAAGTAATATAATTTTTAATTATTAGTATTTTGATATCGATATATTAATAAAATCATTCCAATTTTATTAATAAAGAAAACATCACATTTCATTGCTCAACTTTTACCCTTTACGAAGTTAAATCAACACTTAATACAATCGTACATTTATTAAAAGGTTACCCAGATATTTTTGTTTAATAAACATAAAATATAATTGTAGCACTAAATATTTATTTTTTTCCTTCATTTCAATCTTTTATATTTTTTCAGCTTATGCACAAGTCAGGCTCTGAAATAACTCAACTCAAACATTTAATTATGCGATTCAAACACACACTTTATATTCTCTCGGGAACCATATTTCTCTTAATTTCATGTAGGAAAAATAATGATACTACTCCGGAAATACCTTGCAAACTTACCAAATTCGAATCCGCCAGTCCTGCTACTCCCACTATTCCTTCAAATAGTCAAATAACCACACAGGAGTATAATGATTTGGGTTTGCCAACCAACCGTTCTACCAGGCAAAACAGAGTTGCAAATAATAATACTAAAGAAGCAATATCATCAAGTATTAACTTTTTCTACGATGCGGATAAATTCTTAACCAAAAAAGTATCCCAAATTTCTGCCACTTATTTTGATGGAACAATCAACACATATTCATTCACAAACGATTATATATATATTAATGGTAGGTTAGTTAAAGATATAGAAAAAGAAATAAGTACAGGCAATGGCAAAACAATAACGTACATTACTATACAAGATTATGAGTATAACAATGAGGGTAATATAGTGAAATATACTAATTCATATATCACAACGGGAGGCACTTCAGCAACATTTACTAATCTATATGAGTATAGAAATGGGAATCTCGTTAAGCTGACAGATAATAGCAGCGGAACAACATCCGATAAAACCATTGAAGTGAACCGTCAGGGATTAATAACAAAATCTAGTAGCGGCACTTATGAGAATAGATATCAATATGATATCGACGGCAACCAAACCAGTATTGAACAATGGAGGAATGGCAAAAAAAAAATATGTTACTGTTACAGAATATGATGTTAAAAAAAGCATAAACTCTCTCGAATTTTATAATTACACTTTTAAAGGGCATCCCGATGTTTATAAACTATCCGGAAGTCCCAATTACTCATACGCAACCCATAACTCAACGAAAATATCAAACTATACAGGCGAAAGCGAAACCTTGGAAAGTATACAAACCTACACCTATACATACAATACAAAAGGCTATCCTTCAAGCAGTGAAATGACACAAACTGATGGAGCAGGGACAATCGTTGGCAAGGAAACCAGAATTAATAGTTTTATAGACTGTCAATAATAAAAAATCAAAAACATTCTCCAATCAATAAATCATAAATATTTATTTTTTTCACGGGCTATGAACAGCAAATAAACATATGAAAATTAAAAACCTTTTTTACATTCTTTTAGGAATAATTTTGTTAAATATTTCCTGTAAAAAGAAAGATACTAATCCTCAAATTTGTAAACTTATTACCTTATCAGGAACAAAATTATCCCCTCCATATTATTATGAATATAATATAAATGATAAAATTTCGAAATGGAAGGCTTATTCTTATGTTACAATTTATGAGTATAATTCACAAAATCAACTGGTCAAAACTTATGATAGAACCTCTGCTGCACTAAATCAAACTTTGAACAACGCCATTTATTACTCTAATTATAATTCAAATGGTTATCCTTTAAAAGCACTCTGGAAATACGAAAATTTTAATCGCCGTATTGCAGAAATTGATTTTAGTTATGACAATAATAATCATATAACAAAAACCATTAGACAGCTTTTTGACGAAAACGACAATGTTTATAAAAAGGATACAGCTAATTTTTATTATGATAACGACGGTAACTTCTTAAAAGGATCCATCAATATTAAAGCGAATGGATTATGGACAGAGGTTATAACTATAAAGGCTGAAAATTATGATTCAAAACCATCTTACAACAAAAGCCTAGGACTTGAATATCAACTTCAAAGCATGGCAAATACACGTTTCTCACTTCCGGAATTGCAATTCTTTTATTTAACTACTAACAATCCCGGCAAAATTTACATATATGGTATTGATAATAAAGCCGATAATTTTATCTATCAATATGAATATGATTCTATGACCGGCTACCCTACTGAAATTTCAACTACATCCACTATATCAGGAATAACTAATGACCCCGTTAGTCTTCAAACTAAATACAATTGCAAATAAAGATTTTCTCTCAATTTTAGGAATTTCAATCGACTTCCGGAGTTAGAAATAATTGTTTTAAGGCCATCACAAGTATTTATTTCCCAAGAAAAAATATATTAAGTATGCATTATATAATATTAACAGAATTTTAATACTCAACTTTATAATAATTAAGAAAAAAAATTGCTTATTATATTTTTTTCTTCATTAATAATTTTAAGAAGTTATATTTATTTTTTTGTAATATTAATTTTTGTTGCTTTAACTCTATCTATCCCCTTGGAAAAGTCTGATTTGAAACTCCTTCTGCCTGTTAAGTTTGGTTTAAATGGTTTTGCCAATCTTCTAATTCTTTCTTTTGGTATAATTACTTTTGGATGCTCGTACACACAAAAAACATGCGTTCGTTTATTAAAAAAAAGCGGAAAAAGAAGGTCCTTATGATGCAATCATAGTTCCGGGTGTTCCATTTGACAGTAAACTATGGAGCAGAACTATGAAAGGAAGAGTATACTGGTCATATTACTTATATAAAAAAGGAATTGCAAAAAACGTTATTTATTCCGGTTCAGCAGTTTACTCTCCTTATGTTGAAGCAAAAATAATGGCCTTGTATGGTGAAGCTTTAGGTATAGCACCCGAAAATATTTTTGTTGAATCAAAAGCTGAACACAGTACTGAAAATATTTACTATTCTTATCAGCTTGCAAAAAAAAACGGTTTTATAAAGGTAGCATTGGCTTCCGACCCATTTCAATCAAAATTACTGCATAGTTTTAGTAAAAGGCATACTCCTTCCATTAAAATGATTCCAATGGTTTTTGATACTTTAATAGCCATTTCAAAAAATGATCCTGTTATTGACAGTAAAAAAGCTTTCGTCCCAAATTTTATTTCAATAACCCGGCGGGAATCTTTTTGGGAAAGATTAAAAGGGACGCAGGGGAAAAAAATAAAATTTGAATAAATTAAAACTCTAAGTGGGTACGCAAAGCAAAAAAGTTAACCGACCCCCTATCACCATTGTAAGCCGGGTTTCTAATTAATTGATAATCAGCAGTTATAAATAGGGTACTCGCAATTTGTGCTTTATAATATATTTCAAAAATGTTTTCCATTTTGTAATTGGGTAAGCTTCCATCACCAATTATAAATCCATAACCACCTTTAGTGTTTAAAAAAGTACGGTGTTGTGAAGAAATTCCATTGGCTGCAAGTGCAATACCCACAACATCGTTATGCCTTTTCCAAATATTTCCTCCATAATTTAATCCAATTGTATAGCTTCTGTCAATTTCAGTAAACGCCCACGTAGCTGTTTTTCCATCGTTCCAACTTACTCTGGCAAAAAATCCTGAAGTTTTGTTTATAGGTTGTTCTAAACTGATTCCGAATCCATATTTAACACCACCATCATTATACCCGTTTAAAATATAGTTTTGAATGGTTGTATCACTATTATTAAGGCGATTGGCTGCTTCGAGGTAGGCAGGAGCTTTGGTAATATTTCTAAAAGCCAATATTTTAACATTGCCCTGATTTTTAAACAATTTAAATCCACGTTGAAACTCTAAGTTGATAGATCCTGCTTTGCTAATCCTCCAATCTAATACATTACCATTTGCTGTAGTGGGCATTAAAGTTGCTCCAAACCTTATTTCGTAATGTGGTTTAATTAATTCTACTACAAGTCCATATGTATATCCACGAGTATTGGCAGAATAATCCCAAGCACCGAAATCCATAAAACTCCAATTCATAAAACGTGTTCGAGGGTCGTGTGCATATGCATTGTTATCAAACATATCCGCAATTGAAAATTTTCCTGCTGTTATTACTAATCTGGATAGCGGCAATTGTTGTTTGATTTGATTATTTTCCGATTTCACTTCTTCAATGCCAACATCTGAGAGTGCGATAATTTGTTCTATATAAAAACGGGCAACATAAAGAGCGGGCTTAGCACTGCCAATTCTGAAAGTTTCTCCATTAGGGAAACCTGCAACACCAACTGATGCAGTATAAGAATTTTCATCATAAGGGTTTGAATTATCTCTATGACCTAATCCTCTTCCACCGGCAATTTCAGGGTTAAAATATAGTGCTGCTCCTTTCCATAATTTTCTTCCAATAAATAAAGTTGTTGTAACCGACAATGCTGTATCTGCCTGAGCGCTTAATGTATTCTTACCTTTATAATTACTTCCATTAAATTTTGAGTGTATTTGTGGGATAATAGTAGATTGAAAATGAAAACTCCACTGCTTTAATGAATCAACATAATTATTATTATTATCTTTTTGTGCCTGTATATTTAAAAATGAACCTAGAGAAAAAGAAATGGAAAAAAAGGTTTTAAGTAAGAGTTTTTTATTCATCTAATTTTTAAGTAATAAATTAAGTTAGTAAAATATTTTGTTTACTAAAATAGTGCCGCTGTTTTGTTTAAAGTACTTTATAATACTATCATAATTTATGTACTATGGCATAGATTTTTAGTTTTCTGGTTTAAAACTAAAAACATGCCAAACTTACCTGAAAAATCTCCAAAGACAAGAATCAGAGACGGAAAAAAAATAGTTAAGCAACAGAAAGACAGTTCCTCTCAACATTCCGAAAAAACAAACATTACAGATAAAAAAGGTTACAATGAAGATAATGAAACCCAACCAACCGCTACTGACAATAAAAAGAAGAAACGATAATAATTTATGGAATAATAAATTATTCACATCTCATACAAAAAATATTATATGAGATCTAAAATCAATTATTCAAAAACTATAAGTTTAGATTTAACAGCTTTATCTGATGTAGGATATATTATTCTATTTTTTTTCCTCATAACAGGCCGATTCGTTGATACTGACAATCCTATAGTAGTAAAATTACCACAGGCCGCATCCTCAACTGTATGCACATTATTAAACAGTAATTCTATATTAATAATTACTGTTTCAAAAAATGAAAAAATATATTTTACAATCTCAAATAAACTGGTCGAAAAGGAGGTTTTAAAATTTATAAAACCTAATATTAGTAGCAATCAATATCCTATTGAAATCTATTTACATCAATTAAGCAGTGTGCTTAAATTATACTCTCTTTCTAACAAAAAAATTTATAGTCATTCAAATGCGGTGATTTTAGTAGGGGATGAAGAAACATCATCAACGATTATCAAACAAATATTAAATGTTTTTTTAGAAAATGAAATCAATAAATTTTCCCTTCTTACTGAATATAAAAACCGGTAAAGATGTAATTATAAATAGAAAGATTAAATCAAAATAGATTTAAAGGAATTTTTTAAGTAATTATTTTGTAATCTTAATAAAATTGACGGGCATAATTTTTGATTGATTCAATATAAATTTTGCCTATTACTTTTCAATTTTAATAATTTATGAAATTAATTCCTGTTGATGTTGAAGAAAATATTTCAGGGGCAAAATTTAAAGAAAAATATTTATCCACCAAGCGCCCGGTAATCCTAAGAGGGATTGCTCATAAATGGGAAGCATTTGAAAAATGGAAACTCCCCTATTTTAAACAAATTGCCGGTGATATTGAAGTCCCACTTTACGATAATAGCAAGCCCACACCGACATCTAAATTAAATCAACCGGATAAAATAATGACATTTGGTCAATATTTAAATGCCATTGATGCCGGCCCCCTTGAATTAAGAATGTTTTTATTTAACATTTTCGATCATATCCCTGAACTATGTAACGATTTTAATTTTCCTGATCACTTAACAAAAGGATTTTTAAAAAAATATCCGATGATGTTTTTTGGTGGCGCAGGTTCAATAGTTCATTTACATTTTGATATGGATTTAAGTAATGTATTTTTAACACAGTTTCATGGAAAGAAAAAAGTAATTTTATTTGATCAAAAATATTCGAAACATTTATACAGGTTGCCTTATAGTGTTCAAAGTTATGTAGATATTGAAAATCCGGATTTGGAAAAACATCCTGCTGCAAAATTTTTGGAAGGTTATGAGGTAATAATGGAACCCGGTGATATGCTTTTTATTCCTGCCGGTGTTTGGCATTATATGAATTATTTGGAAGGCGGTTATGCATTGGCATTACGTGCTTTTGATCCTTCATTTTTAATAAAATCAAGAGGTATTTTTAACATTACCGTAATGCGATCTTTTGATGATGTGATGAAAAAAAACTTTGGATCAAAATGGTGGGAATATAAAAATAAAATTGCCCGGGCTGATGCGGAAAAAATTGTTAAAGAAAATCAATGGAAAATTTATAACGATTTAATAGAGGCTTAAAAATTATTTAAAAGAAAAACAGTTGCGGGTATTAACTTGCAACTGTTTTTTTATGCTCAAAAAATAAATTTACTGCTATGCAATGGGAAAATCTCTATAGTCATAAAAGGACAGGAAGAGAAAATAAATCAAATAATGATTCACAAATTATTGAAGATCAGATTGTAAGATCAGGTTATCAACGTGATTATGATCGATTAATATTTTCTTCTCCTTTTAGAAGGTTGCAGAATAAAACACAGGTTTTTCCTATTCCCGGAAGTATTTTCGTTCATAACAGGTTAACACACAGCTTAGAAGTAGCGAGCGTGGGTCGATCTATCGCTAATATTATAGGGCAAAAAGTAATTCAGCAATATAAAAGGGATAATAAAACAATTACAGAAGAGTTTGAAAGATTTTATACTGTTGAACTGTCCGCAGTAATTTCATCCGCTTGCCTCGCTCACGACATTGGCAACCCTCCTTTTGGACATTCGGGTGAAAAAGCAATTTCAAAATATTTTTTTTCGGGTAAAGGAAAAAATTATAAAAAGGATTTAACTGAAACTCAATGGAATGATTTGATAAATTTTGAAGGCAATGCAAATGCTTTCAGAATTTTAACACATCATTTTAAAGGCAGGAGCAGCGGAGGTTATTCCCTTACATATACTACCTTAGCTTCGATGCTTAAATACCCATGTTCTTCTATTGGAGTTTTAAAGGGAGAAAATGTAAGCAGGAAAAAATATGGTTTTTTTGATTCGGAAATAGAAACATTTAAAAATATTGTAACAGAGTTCGATCTTCCACAAACTTCCGATAAAAGTTACAGCCGCCATCCTTTTGTTTTTTTGGTAGAAGCTGCCGATGATATTTCTTATAGAGTTATTGATTGGGAAGATGCCTATCGCTTGGGTATTTTCACACCACAGGAGGCTGAAGATTTATTGATTCGTTTTTTTGAAGAGGATAAAGACAAAAATGAATTAGAATCTTTAAAGCGGGGATTAAGTTATATTTCTGACAAAGGTGAAAGGATCGCATTTTTACGTGCTAAAACAATCAATATTTTAATAACAGAATGTATTAATATTTTTTGGAATAATCATGAATCAATTTTGGAAGGAAAATATGAAAAAAGTTTAATAGACGAAATTCCGGGAAAAATTCAGGAAGCCCTTAAATATTTAGGAAAAAAATCTGTTGATAAAATTTACAATCATCGTTCTGTAATTGAAATTGAGTTGGCCGGTTATACTGTTTTAGGAGGACTATTAGAGGAATTTATTCCTGCAGTATTAGAAAATAGTTCTCATTATGATGCAAAACTTATCCAACTTATCCCCGATCAATTTTTAAGTACGACCGACAATGTTTATTCAAAAATTCAATCCGTAACAGATTTTATTTCAGGAATGACAGATTTATATGCAGTGGAAATGTACAGAAAAATTAAAGGCATTTCCTTTCCCGGATTAATGAATTAATCATTTGGATTTATTTGAGTGTGTAATAAACTCAGTAATTTTTCAACCTGTTTAATTGATTCAATTTATTTAACAGAATTATTAAAAGTTTATTCTGTATAGAAAACTCTTTTTACCCTCTCTCCTATTTGCGTTAATATTTCGTAAGGAATTGTTTCGAGCCAGAAAGAAATATCGTAAATGGATGGCTTATCTCCCATAATTTTTACTTCATCACCAATTTTGGCATCAATGCCGGTTACATCAACCATACTCATATCCATACATATGTTGCCAATAACAGGGCAAAGTTTATCTTTAATTAAAACCTTGCCTACACCATTACTTAATTTCCTGTTAAAACCATCGGCATAACCGATGGCAATGGTGGCAATGGTAATATTATTTTCTGACTTACCCATTCTTCCATAACCAATTGTTTCGCCTGCTTTTATATTTTTGATTTGCGAAATGGTAGTTTTTAAAGTGCTTACGGTTAGTAATTCGTTTTTTTCATTTTTATTTATACCTACTCCATATAAACCTACTCCCAACCTTACCATATCCATTTGATATTCCGGAAAATGTACAATGCCGGATGTATTAAGCGCGTGCTTTAGAGGTTTATAAGAGAGATGCATACCGATTAAATTCGTCCAGGTTTTAAATAAATTTAATTGATGTAAAGTAAATTCTCTTTCACCGAGGTCGTCGGCAGCGGCCAGGTGAGTATAAAAACTTGAAATCCTGATTACTGAATGTTGAGAAATGGTTTCGATAAGTGTTTCTAAATCCTCTTCACTAAAACCAAGGCGATGCATTCCGGTATCTAATGCGATATGGATTTTTAATTTTTTCCTTCTTCCTTTTAAATATAAAATAATCTGATCCAAAATCTCCTGACTATAGATATTGGGTTCTAAATCGTATTGCAGAAGTTGTTCAAAAGTATCGGGTGATGGGTTTAAAACCATTATAGGTAAATGAATACCGTTTTTACGAAGGTTTACGCCTTCATCAGCATAGGCTACCGACAAATAATCAACTCTGTGAAATTGTAAAATATTTGCAATTTCAGTGCTTCCACTCCCATATGCAAATGCTTTTACCATTGCCATTATTTTTGTTTTGGGCTTTAGTAAGCTTTTATAATGGTTTAAATTATAAGAAACTGCATCGAGATTTATTTCCAATACCGTTCCGTGGCTTTTTTGTTCCAGTCGGCCGGTTATTTTTTCAAATTCAAATTTGCGTGCCCCTTTTATTAAAATTAATTCATTAGAAAAATTAAATGATTTTTGCTGTAAAAATTCTTCTGTCGTTTCAAAAAAGACAGAACTTTCCGGATAGAATTTTTTATTTCTGCTTATCAATTCTCCAATTCCGATCAGTTTATCTATTTTATGGAATTTTAAAACATCGGCAATGTTTTTATATAATTCTTCTTCTTCCATGCCTGATTGTAAAACATCAGAAAGAATTACTGTTTTTTTAGAGCGCTGTTGTTGGAGGTTTAAAAAATCAAGAGCCATAACAAGCCCTGCAAGGTCATTATTATAAGCATCATCAATCAAATAACATTGATTGATGCCTAACTTTAATTCCAACCTCATGGAGGGATTCTTTATTAATAAAATTCTGGGTTTTAAATCATTTAAATCTATTTTAAAATACAAGGCAAGTGTAAGGCAATGCATTAAATTTTCTATAGAGGCCTCATCGGCAAAAGGTATATCAATTTTATAAAGCCTGTTGCTGTGAACAATATCTAAAGTTGTTTTAAGTTTTTTATGCCTTACTCTTAATAAATTAACAGTGGCATTAGGGTTGTCTTTTGCCCAGGTAAAAAATTCTATTGATTCTGATTCAAAATTATGTTTTAAAATTTCTTCATGGATGGATTTATGATCCAGACAATAAATAACTGCTTCGCAATTTTTAAAAAGTTTTAATTTTTCTTTTATTTTTTCGGATCTGTTACTAAAAGCTGCATCGTGAGCAGTGCCAATGTTGGTAAAAATCCCTATTTTAGGTTGTATTACTTTTTCTAGATGTTGCATTTCATCGCTATTTGAAATACCCGCTTCAAAAATACCCAGCTTATGATGCGATTTTATTTGCCAGACGGAAAGTGGCACACCCAATTGAGAGTTAAAACTTTTAGGGTTTTTTACAATTGTAAAATAGGGGTTCAATAGAAAATCTATCCATTCTTTAACAATAGTTTTTGCATTGCTGCCGGTTATTCCTATTACCGGCAATGTGAAACCTGAACGATGATAATTAACGATTTGCTGTAAGGCAGAGATTGTTTTATCTACCCTGAGAATATTTGCATCAGGCATTTCATCCAACTGTACTTCTTCTTCGACTATAAAGTATCTTATTCCTTTATTATATAAATCTTTTATAAATAAATGGCCATTGTGCCTTTCGCCTGAAATAGCAAAAAATAAAGATTTTGCGGGTGATACTATTTTCCTGCTGTCGGTAATGAAATTTTCTATTTCACTGTTGTTGCGGAATTGTAAAAGGTGTCCTTTTGTAATTTCTGTAAGCTTTTCAAAATCAAGCATGTTTCATTAACATAATCATCTGTAAGGTTTAATATGCCATTTATTATGACGAACATATAGCCAATTTTGTTTTACTAAATTATAAATTAATATAAATGCCCGGCCCCACAAGAAAAAAGAAAGTGCCGCTGCCTAAAAAATATCCCCCACCTACAAAAAGTGGAAAAGTTAATTTTACATCCCTCCTTGTAGGTAATAAACTTCCTAAAAGTACTACTCCAACATCTCTATCCTGAGAATCGCTGCTAAAATTAAATGCATTATTTGCCAATACACCCACTCCGACTTTATATGGCCTGTATCTGTTTATTTTTTCAGGATGATAAAAACTCATTTGTTGAACAATTGCTAAACTTATGCCACCAAACGGACTAAATTTTGCCTGATCTGCGCGCTTGATTAATAAACCTCCCGGAAACGAAACTTCGGTATCAAATTTATAATATCTCTGTAAATATATTTCTGTTTTTTTTGTAAAACCTTCACCATTGTGTTTATCTTTATCATGACTGAAAACTATTTCAATTTTTGCCCAACCATCTAAATCATATGTTTTCCGGCCTAATATGCTATTTAAACTTAATGGAGCATTATTACAAGTTTTATCCTTATAAAAAGCATATCGTGCAGAACTTTCTCCGGGACAAATTAAAACATTATCGAATTTTTTAATTTCAATCAAATCACCTTTTGCATTTGATACTGTAATTTCAATATCTACGAACTGTTTTCCAAAAAACTTGCCGCCAACATCAATTTTATCCATACTAAAAGATATTTCAATATCTCTAATGGTATGGGAATATAAAATGCTTGGGGGCAAAGATGAAATTGGCATCGGCCCTAAGCCGTAATTGATATTAATAAAATTAAACTGATGAGGTTGCTGGTATTCAGTTAAAGCGATAAACTTACCTGTTTTTTCATTTCTATTATAAATATCAATCTCTCTTTCAGTGATATTTACCGGTGCCTGCACTTTAAAGGTTGCTACTGTTTCTGTTTTTATTAAAGAATCTGAAGCAAACACATTTAATGCTTCAAATTTAAAATTTGCTTTGTTTAATGATAGGCCTTCAATTCTAAGTTCGGCAGTTTCTCCCGGGAAAATATTTGAATCTCTTTTCCCGCCTTCATGAAGGATTGATACAAATGTAATGGTAGTTTTTGGAGTGATGGTAAAGTTTGAAATACACAACGCCTCATCACCATTCTTGACATATAAATATCCGTCAGAAAGCTTATGAAAGGTATATGGCCTGAGAATACATAATATTTTACCATTGCTCAACAAACTTTTTGTAAAAATTTCTGCGACCAAAGCCCCTCCGGCAGTTTCCTTGTTATCAATTCTATATGTTTTTTGTAATTGCAGTAGCCTGCTATAATCTAATTGAACTTCCACTCCCGTTTTTTGAGTTGTATCATCAAGAGTAATGTCTTTTACATCCGTTTTCAAAAATGCCAAACGATTTCCTCTAACTTTAAATTTTTGTTTTATTGGCGGGAGAGAATATTTTAAATTTTCTTTTTCGTCTAAAAAAGGATTCACGGTTTGAAGTTCTATTGATACTTCATTCTCTCCCAATTTATTGGGTATAAGATAAATCTTCAGTTGTCCGTTTACTATATGAGTTCGGTAATTTATATCCTTACCGATTGTGAGAGCATTATTTTCTTTAATGTTATCAATATTATTGGTTACCAGTTCAAATTCTTTTTCTTCACCAATATATAATTCATCTTCTTTTGGATAGAAGTTAGCTGTCGTTTTTGTATGGGGCAAAAGTTTAATTTCGCAGGGAAGTTCGGTTGAATTATGTTCGTGTAAAACTAAATTAAGGGATAAAAACTGAGTTTTTGTAAGATTTTTAAATCTTACCTTACACTTAAAATAATCTTTGGTTTTAAAAACGGAATCAATAACATCAAAATCCGTAGAAAAAGAAATATCAATTTTGCGTACATCATCCCCATGGTTGGGATAAAATTTAATTTCTGCAATGGTTTCTTCTTTTAAATAAAAAAAAGATAAATATTTTTCTCCTTTAATGGTAATGTCGTTTTTGGAGAAAGAAAAACTCAGGGTATCTACCTGAATTGTTATTTCCTTAAAATTATTTGCAATGTTGTGTGAAGGGCTTTGGCAGTAAGATAAGAGAGGAAAAATCAACAAAATTCCAATACAAAAAAAATATTTCATAAGCCCATTTAAAAACAAAAAAATTATTTGGGATAAAAATAATTTAAAATTGCATTAAAATAAAATGAATAAAAAAAATTGACAGGGAAAGTTAAATTAATATAGCTATTGCGCCAAATGCTCATATTTTACTATATCTAAATCAAATTCATAATTCATACTGACAAAAAATATGAATAACCCAAATAATCACAAAGATGAGGTTGTAAGAAACCAAATTTGTGGTAACATCAGTTGATCAGCTGATAATAAAAAATAATTAATAAGCCCTTATAAATCTACCTTCCATAAAATTGGTAAAAGCTTTGTTAACTACTTTAAATCCACCGGGGGTTGGATAGTTTCCTGTAAAGTACCAATCACCGGTGTGATCAGGGATTGCTTTTCGTAAATTCTCAACGGTTTGATATATAACTTCTACATCTGCTCTTACATCTTTAGAACGGATGATTTGTGCAATCTTGTTAGAAATTTGTTCGGGAGTAAACGGGTCGTAAATTGCTTTTACGAAATTTATATCCTCTATTGAATTATCTTTAATGCCTACTTCACATTTATCCAATATTTCATATACCTTTTCATAATTACCACTGTCTTCCCATAGTTTTAATGCAGCTCTGAATGCAATAAAATCTTTCATTTTCGACATGTCAATTCCATAACAATCCGGATATCGGATTTGTGGGGCTGATGAAACAATAATAATTTTTTTCGGATTTAATTTATCGAGCATCTTTAAAATACTCTTTTCCAAGGTAGTGCCTCTTACAATCGAATCATCAATCAATACTAAAGTATCTTTTCCCTTATTAATTACTTCATAAGTGGTATCATATACATTTAATACCATTTCATCCCGATGGCTGTCTTCTGCAATAAAAGTTCTTGCTTTAACATCTTTTATTACTAATTTCTCAATTCGTGGCCTTAAAGATAAAATAGCATCTAAATCATCTCCCTGTATTCTTCCTTCAAGTATTACCTCTTTCCGATGCATTTTTAAATACTCTTCCATGCCCTCTATCATGCCTAAAAAAGCAACCTCTGCAGTGTTAGGAATATAGGAGAAAACTGTATTTTCCAAATCGTAGTTAATGGATTCTAATATTTGTGGAACCAGAAACCTGCCTAATTTTTTTCTTTCGTTATATACCAATGGATCAGAACCGCGAGAAAAATAAATTCTTTCAAAACTACATGATCGTTTCTCTAATGGTTCTAAAATTTCTTTCTCCGCATATTCGCCATTTTTTTCAATTATAAGCGCGCTTCCGGGTTTTATTTCTTTTATTTCGTTGTATTCTACATTGAATGCTATTTTAATTGCGGGTTTTTCAGAAGCTACTACTACAATTTCATCATCTGCATAATAATAAGCCGGCCTTATCCCTGAAGGGTCTCTCATTACAAAAGATGAACCGTGGCCCATCACACCAACCATTGTATATCCACCGTCAAAATCTCTGCAGGAACGATAAAGGATTCTTTGAATATCCATTTTATCTTCAATCACCCCCGACATTTCTTCGTTTGAATAATCTCCTTTGTACTGATCAAAAATTCTTTGGTTCTCTTCATCTAAAAAATGACCAATTTTTTCCATTACGGTAATTGTATCTACTTTCTCTTTAGGATGTTGGCCCAAATAAATTAACCTTTCAAACAATTCATCAACATTCGTCATGTTAAAATTCCCTGCAACAACTAAATTTCTACTTCTCCAATTATTTTGACGGAGAAAAGGGTGGCAACTTTCTATACTGTTAATTCCATGAGTACCATATCTTAAATGACCAAGAAAAACTTCACCTGTAAATGCTAAATTTTCTTTAAGCCATTTTCCGTCAGTGGCTTTATCTTTATTATCACGTATTGCTTTTTTAAATTTCTTGCCTATATGTTTGTATATTTTCTCAATAGCCTGCGATCCAATTCCACGATAACGACTAATATATCTTTTACCGGGGGGTACACCAATTTTTACTGTTGCAACACCTGCTCCATCCTGACCACGGTTGCGTTGTTTATCCATTAATAAATATAACTTATTTAAACCATAAGCAGGCGTCCCATATTTTTCAACATAATATTCGTAAGGCTTGCGTAAACGAACTAAGGCAATTCCACATTCATGTTTTATTTGATCGCTCATGGTAATAATTTATTAAAAGAAATACCTGTTTTATAAAGTAATAAATATTTTTTTAACTAAAAACGAATTTTATAAAAAAATAAATTAATCGGGTAATAGAGTTAAATTATAAATATATAAAAATTGCAACTTAAAGATGACTATTGTTTAATTTTAATTAATTTTTAGTGATATTTTTAAAATATTCACAAAAATAGATACAAAAACTTATATTATGTAAGCTTAATACCTTTTTATTATTTCAACCCTCTTATAAAATGTTAAGTTCAGTATGTAGATATTTATTTAAGATCATTTTGCTTTTTCTAATGAAAAACTGAATTGATTCTAATAAAGGGGAAGCGGTTCTGCGATTTTATTAATAAAAAGTTATTTTATTCTACACTTAAGAGTATAAACTTTCTCATCAAACCGGTTTTTATTCTATTTTATCAATAAAATGAGAATGGAATATTTCTTTTAACAAGCATTATTAATTAATTCAAACTTAAATTTTTAATTTTTATGGAAAAAAAAATAATTGTAAGGTTTATACAAGGTGTAGCCTTATCAGCAATGGTCTCTTTAGCAGTTCAAACATCGTCTTTTGCTCAGTCAAATAACGATACTAAATCCGGTTCGCAAACGCAGCAAACAAAATCCACTCGCAAAAGCAGTACAACAAAATCTGATGCAAGTCATTCAGCTAATGTAAATGGATCAAAGATCGAGAAAAAATCAACTATAGAGAAACATACCACAAAGAGTGAAAATGGATCTGTAATGGATGATAATTCAGGAAATGGAACAAACCCAAACGGTACCAATTCAAATGGTTCAGGTACTAATTCTAATGGATCAGGAACAAACTCCGGAACTAATACAACTCCAAATAATTCCGGATCAAATTCTAATTCGAATGGATCAGGTTCAAATACTGATAATTCAGGTTCAGGAGGAACTAGTACAACACCAAATAATTCCGGATCAGGTACTAACTCAAACGGGTCCGGTACAAACTCAGGATCAGGTACCGGTACAACTAATGGAACTAAACCATAAGTAAAAAAAATAAAAAAAAATCACGATTTATTCGTGATTTTTTTTTATTCAAAATTAAATATTATTATTATTTTAACTGTTCAATTGAGATCTATATGTCAGGTAAACCCGGTTTATCGTCAAATCAGTCAGATGAAAATGAAATATTTTTAAATAAATCTATTACACTATTTAAAAATAAAGATTTCTATAAGGGGGCACAATGTCTTGCTGAAACTACAAAAGAAATGATTGAAGTAAAAAATATTAAAGGGATAAGGGCCTGCTTTAATACCGCTCAAAAATTTTATTTAATTGGAAATAAAATTATTCAACATGCAATAACAAATGTATATTTATTTTCATTATCGTTTA
The DNA here is from genome assembly GCA_965248855.1 of Spirosomataceae bacterium. Lineage (GTDB taxonomy): Bacteria > Bacteroidota > Bacteroidia > Cytophagales > 172606-1 > CBDFKQ01. Next base: position 67,184 of record CBDFKQ010000022.1, read on the forward strand.
TTTTAGATAACAAAAATGAATATTCTGACATTAAAAAAGAATTACCTGAGGAATTAAAGAAAGCTTACAACAAGCAATTGTCAAACTCATTACCTTAAGGTTTTTTCAAAAACTATTTAACTAAATATTTTTTGTTCTCCTCGAATTATTCTCCTAAATAAATAAAAGAGCTTTACATAGCTTTCAGGGATTTTTTTAAAGCAGTTAATGTAATTGATACCGGCTACTTTATACATAATAGTTCCTGTCCATATCAAACCAATTGTTTCAGAAATTAAAGGTGAAATTACTGACCCATATAAACCTATAGTACGAATGAGCACCGCAGAAATAGCTATGTTAATAATTCCTATTATAACAACTACTTTTGTATTTATCTTAAGCTCACCCAATGCATTTAATATACTTCCAAATGCATTTCCAAATGGAGGAAATATAGCTGATGTAAATAACATTACAGCTAATAATGGTGCCGCACCAACATAATCTTTGGTACTTAACATTACAATCATGGGCTTGGCTATAAGACTAATTATAAGCGCAATAGGAATGAAACCTGCAAGTAGCATTGAAACCAGATTTTCAAACAGCTCTTTCAACAAATGTTTTTCATCACGATTTACAAGTTCACACGCTTTAGGAAATACAAGCCTTTGAACTGCATCGTTTGGGAAGGTAATAACCTGGGTAAATTTTTGAGCAAATCCTAGCATTGCAGTTGAAATTTGATTTAAAATCCCTGCTGTTAAAAACAAATTTATTCTAAATGAAACCGTACCTACAATTTCTCTAAGAAAACCATACTTACCTAAATGATAAAATTGAATAAATAATTTCTTATCCGGTTTTGCCTTTAAGATTTTATGAAAGCTAATAAAATACAATCCTTGTATACAAGCTAATGCACTTGTAATGCCAAGCACATATATCATCTCCTTCAATCTCCAATGAAGAAAAAATATAAACAAAAATCCCACAGCAGCACAAAAAAGGAGAATAACATTGGTTCTAAATATTTTTTCTATTTTTAACTGGCCTTGTAATACATAACCCTGCCATCTATAAATACACCAGGGGATAGAATAAATAGCATATATACTAAATAATTCGCTTTGACTGCCAACTAAATGGAATAGACCCAGTAAGGTAACAATGAGTGTTGTAAAAATTTCGATGCTAAAATTTATAGAAAAACTGGCTTTTGTAACTTTCCAGTATAAATCATCTGCCACCCCGGAAGAAAGTTTGAATAAAGTGGCTTGCAATATACTGTCTCTAAATTTTTCAAGTAAGGCAAATGTAGTTGTAAACACTACCCATTGACCGGCTTCATCGGGAGATAAATTTTGAGCAACGAAAATAAGAGTGGTAATACTTATTACTAACTCTAAACTATTATTTATCAACGACCAAATAATTTTCGAAAAACTGATCATGTTGATCTATGAATTTAAAATTTTGTTGTAAATATTTTTTGTTTCAAAGGCAGCTTTTTTCCAGGTATATTCCCTTGATACCTGCAATCCTCTTTCGGCAATGGTTTCTTTTAATTTAGTATCATTAATAAGCTTTACAATTTCTCCCGCAAAGTTTTCAGGTGTGGGTTCGGCTAATATTCCACCATCTTTAATAATCTCGGGTAGTGATCCCGTATTTGCAGCAATAGTTGCCGTTCCACAAGCCATTGCTTCAAGTGGAGGAAAACCAAAACCTTCATATAAACTGGGAAATAAGAATAAATCCGCTTCTGCTAAAAAGCTTCTAAGTTTTTCATCAGGTATATAACCAACAAAAGAAACGTTTTTTAATTTTAATTCTTTTGAAAGAATATCCAGACCGTTTTGATTACCGGCAATTCCACTGATTTCCATTTTAAATTCAATATTCCTTTCTTCTAAAATTTTGGCTGTGTTGAGCAAAAGAGGAATGTTTTTTCTCCCTCCTAAGCCACCGGAATATCTGATTGTAAAAATTTCATTTTTTTGTTTTATCACATCCGGATAAAAAAAATCATGATTTATACCATTATAAACGACATGAATTTTTTCAGGATTTATTTTGGTGTAATTAATTAGATCTTCTTTGGATTTTTCTGAAACAACGATGAGGGCCTTAGAAATTTTGTCGGTTACGGATAATTGATTTTTATAAATTAAAAAATCAATTTTTTTTGGAGGATTAAAAATATAAGGAATAGCATCGTGAACGGTGGTTACAATATGCTGATTCCTTTTACCTGCAAGCCACATCGCATATCCTCCATCAACGTAATCTGCATGCCAAATTTCACTTTTTATTTTTGACATGGCTTTAGCCAGATAAAATGGTGCAATGTAAACTCTTAAATTTTTGAAAGAACGATAAGGGTAGTTTTTAATAAATGGCTCGATAGGATCACCCTTCCTGTAAAGTATTATATCTTTATTGTTTATATATTCTTCTTTTGCTAATTCTTCAACATATCTCCCGATTCCACAATTTCTTTCATAGCACGAAACGTACGTTATTTTCATAAAACAAAAATCTTTTTTATTATATTAAGCATGAAGATGGCTATGGGCTTAAAAGAAAATATATGCAAAATAACAAATTATACTTTTAAATATTTATCTGATTTTATTCTATCTATACTCCTTAACAGTATCAATAAAACATTTTATTTTATCCGGTTCTGTATCAGGATATAACCCATGACCTAAATTAGCTATGTAACGATGGGTACCAAATTTAGTTAACATTTTTATCGTTTCTGTTTTAATTTGACTAAAAGAACCATAAAGGGCGCACGGATCTAAATTTCCCTGTAAAGTTTTATTAATTCCTACTAATTCACGACTTTCCCGAATATCCATATTCCAATCTAACCCTATGGTTTCGCAATTTAATTGTGAAATTTCTTTTCTTGCAAAAAAAGCGCCTTTGGCAAAAACTGTTTTCGGTACATTGGTAATTGCATCACAAATTTTGCTTATATAAGGCAAAGAAAATTCTCTGTATTGTTCAGGAGAAAGTATTCCGGCCCAACTGTCGAAAATTTGAACCATATCGGCTCCGGAATTTATTTGCGATGTTAAATAATTTATTGTGCTTTGAGTAATTTTTTCGAGAAGGGAGTGAGCCAATAAAGGTTCTGTATAAAGCATTTTTTTTGCGCCGGAAAATGTTTTTGATCCGCTACCTTCAACCATATATGCAAAAATGGTAAATGGTGCTCCTGCAAAGCCAATAAGAGGAACTCGGCTGTTTAATTCTTTCTTAACAATTTTAATAGCATCATTCACATATTTTAAATCAAACTCTCCATTTGCAATTTTTAAATCATCTACATCTTTTTGAGTTCGGATTACTTTCGGAAAAATGGGTCCTCTTTTTTCTTCCATTTCATAAGGCAAACCCATTGCTTCAGGTATTACTAAAATATCTGAAAAAATAATAGCAGCATCTACTCCTAAAATATCAACGGGTTGAAGAGTCACTTCGGCAGCCAGCTCAGGTGTAGTTGCTAATTTTATAAAGCTTCCGGCTTGTTCTCGTACTTTTCGATATTCCGGCAATACTCTCCCTGCCTGGCGCATCAACCATACAGGTATTCTTTCTGTTTCCTCGCCTCTTGCTGCCCGTAATATTAAATCGTTTTTCATTTTTAATTAATGTCGAAAATTCAAAAAAATTATATTGCCATTTTATTCTTTATATAAAGCAAAAAATAACTCCGCAAAAAACATTTTTTGCGGAGTTTAAAATAAAAACAAGTTTATAAGCCGGGTTCTGTTCCTGAGTTTCTTAAAAAAAAACAGGATCTTATCATTTATCTGCTCTAAACTTCGCAATTTAGCTCTAACGACCTACCCGTTGACATTGAACGAGCAGTTCTAAGCGCCAACTTATTTGGTCTTTCAACGCGTAAAGTTTACCATGCCTCGCCTGTCGCCACGCGAGCGGTGGTCTCTTACTCCACCTTTTCACCCTTACCCAAAAATAAATCTTTGGGCGGTTTATTTTCTGTGGCACTGTTTGTCAATAAACTTTAAAATTTATTGCCTTCCCGTTAGGAAGTACGCCGCTCTGTGTTGCCCGGACTTTCCTCACCGAAATAAACCGGAGCGATAAGACAACTTGTTTTTATTATTACAAAGGTATACAATATTATTTTGATGATAAAACCAAATTCCCGCAAACAATCCACTTCGCGCCCGCCGGAATTCGGGCTCATACTTTTAATTCCTGCTTCTTTTATTTTGTTCATTCCAAAATAAAATTAGTAATATTTAAATGCACATTTTAATTATATTAATTTCTATTTAAGCAGTTTAATTCTTCAAAAGCTATTTTTAATCTGTTTTTGAAAAAAACTTCACCTTCTCTCAACCAAACACGCGGATCATAATATTTTTTATTTGGCGAATCTTCCTGCCCTGTACCATCTCCTAATTGTGATTGCAAATAATTTTTATTTTTATCTGCATATTGGCGTATGCCATTCCAAAATGCCCATTGCATGTCAGTATCGATATTCATTTTAATAACTCCATAACCGATTGCCTCACTGATTTGTGCCGGTTCGGAACCTGAGCCGCCATGGAAAACAAAGTTTACAGGATTTGCTTCAGTTTTAAATTTTTCCTGAATGTAAGTTTGTGAATTTTTTAAAATAACAGGCTCTAATTTTACATTACCGGGTTTGTAAACTCCATGAACGTTGCCGAAAGACGCAGCAATTACAAAATTATTGCTGATTTTCTTTAATTCTTCGTAAGCATAAGCTACTTCGGCAGGTTGAGTATATAATTTTGAACTGTCAACATCAGTGTTATCAACTCCATCTTCTTCTCCGCCTGTTACACCTAATTCAATTTCTAAAGACATATCAATTTTCGACATCCTCTCGAGATATTTTTTACAGATTTCGATATTTTCTTCCAAAGGTTCTTCAGAAAGATCTATCATGTGCGAACTGAAAAGTGGTTTTCCATTTTCCTTGTAAAATTTCTCTCCATGCTCCAACATACCATCAATCCATGGCAAAAGTTTTTTGGCGGCATGATCGGTATTAATGATAACAGAAACACCATATAATTCAGCCACCTGATGTAAATATTTAGCTGCGGCGACTGCACCTGCAATAGATGCTGCCTGGTTGCTGTTGTTTAACGATTTACCTGCATAAAAACTCGCACCACTATTAGAAAATTGAATAATAATTGGGGATTTTACTTCGGCTGCCGTTTCTAAAGCTGCATTAATAGTATTAGAACTGATCACATTAACAGCAGGAAATGCATAATGACCCGCTTTTGCTTTTTTAAATACTTCTTGTACTTGTTTATAACTTAATACTCCGGACATAATTTTTTTATATAATTATTAAATATTACTGATAAAATTTCATGAATTAAATTTTGCAAATTTAATTTTTCTTTTCTTTAAATTAGCTTTTTTTTATTTTTTAACTGATGTTATTTAAATTATTTTCGCAATTAGTGGTTTCTTTCAAAACCTTATATTAATGAAGTTGTTGAAGAATACGGAAACTCATAACATTATGCCTTAATTTTGAATTAAACAAAGTAGCATTATATTTGAGATTTATATTTAATTAGTGTTTAGATGTCCGTTAAAAATCAAACAAATAAAAATACCATACCAAAAGTTCAGACAGGTATAAGTGGCTTAGATGAGATAACGGATGGGGGCTTGCCTAAAGGCCGACCAACTCTAATTTGTGGAAGTGCCGGTGCAGGAAAAACCCTTTTTTCTATTGAATTTATTGTTAAAGGTGCTATACTTTATAACGAACCGGGAGTAATCATAACTTTTGAAGAAAAAGAAGAAGACCTCGAAATGAATGCTGCCTCGCTTGGGTTTGATTTAATAAAATTGCAGAAAGATGGCTTAATAAAAATTGATCATATTCACATAGATCGTAGTGAAATACAGGAAACAGGAGAATATGATTTGGATGGTTTATTTATTCGATTGGGGTATGCAATAGATACTATCGGGGCTAAGAGGATAATGTTGGATACTATAGAAAATTTATTTGGCGGCTTAACTAACGAAGGCATATTACGTGCCGAATTAAGAAGGCTTTTTACATGGTTAAAAGATAAAGGTATTACTGCTATTATAACTGGGGAGAAAGGTGAAGGTTCATTGACAAGGCAGGGCTTGGAAGAATACGTTTCGGATTGTGTAATTCTTTTAGATCATAGAGTTGAGAATCAAATATCCACTCGCCGATTAAGAGTAATCAAATACAGAGGTTCTGTACATGGAACCAACGAATATCCTTTTTTAATTGATGATGAAGGCATTTCGGTTTTACCGATTACTTCTTTGCAATTAAACAATAATGTTTCAATGCAAAGAATTTCATCAGGAATACCTTCACTGGATTCCATGCTTGACGGAAAAGGTTTTTATAAAGGAAGTTCGATTTTAATTTCGGGTACTGCTGGAACAGGAAAAACAAGCATTGCAGCAACATTTGCCGATGCGACATGTAAGCGTAAGGAGCACTGCCTTTATTTTGCTTTTGAAGAATCACCCCAACAGATTGTTCGCAACATGAAATCAATAGGGCTTGATCTTCAACCTCATATAGATGCCGGTTTACTTGAATTTATTGCTTCAAGGCCTACTATTTATGGCTTAGAAATGCACTTGGTTAACATTTACAAACGAATAAAAAAATCAAAGCCTCAAACTATTATTATTGACCCAATTACCAATTTAATAACCGTTGGTTTACTATCTGAAGTTAAGTCAATATTAATACGATTAATAGATCATTTACAAGCGGAACAAATTACTGTTTTGTTTACTGCTTTAAATTTAAACAGTATCATTAACGAACAAACAGATGAAGGGGTATCTTCGTTGGTAGATGCATGGATATTGATGAAGGAGATAGAATCTAACGGAGAGCGCAATCGTGGCCTTTATATTATGAAATCGCGCGGCATGAAACATTCTAATCAAATTCGTGAATTTATTATTACTGATAGTGGCTTGGATTTAGTAGAAGTTTATTTGGGGCCTGATGGAATACTTACAGGATCAGCAAGGGAAGCGCAAGAGTTAAATGAAGCTACAGGGTCAGAATTACGTACCCACGCTCAAGGCCGTAAAGACAGAGAAATTGACAGGAAACGTAAAGTACTTGAAGCAAAAATAATATCTCTTAGAGAAGAATTTGATTCTGTACAAGATGAATTAAATAAGGCTTATTTAGAAGAAGACCTTCGTAAAGAAATTCTTGAAAAAAATCGAAAGCAATTATCGCAAAAACGTTCCAACACTGATCATAATGGCAAAAGCAAATAAAGACGAAATAAAAAAGTTAATAAAATTAAGTGAAGAAAAATGGGAATTGAGGCTATATATTGCCGGTAATACTCCTAAATCAATGACAGCCTTGGCCAATTTAAAAAAATATTGTGAAACTCATTTACAAGGTAAATATACCATTGAAATTATAGATCTTTTAGAAAAACCTCAACTCGCTGCCGGTGATCAGATATTTGCCATACCCACATTAGTTCGAAAAGTGCCGGTTCCCATAAGGAAAATAATAGGAGATTTATCAAACGAGGAAAAAGTATTAGTGGGTTTAAATTTGAAACCTGTAAAATTATAATCAACTCAAAAAAATATAACATTGATTAAAAAAAGTGAATATACCTTTTGCCTGTATATAACAGGAGCTTCTCCTAACTCTGTGAGAGCTATTACCAACTTAAAAGATATCTGTGATAAATATTTACAAGACAAATATTCATTAGAAATTATAGATGTTTATAAAGATGTATTAATTGCAAAACAAGAACAAATCATTGCTCTTCCATTATTAGTAAAAAAATTTCCATTACCTGAACGTAGATTGATCGGCGATTTATCCGATACCGGAAAAGTGTTAAAAATGTTTGGTATAAATGAATAATAATTTTAACAATATGGAATCAAAGATAATTGAAGCAATGCAGGCGGAATTAGAAGAACTGCGGCATCAATTATTCGAAGCGAAAGAAACCATAGACGCCATTCGTACAGGTCAGATTGATGCTTTGGTTTTGGAAAGTGGTAATGGTCATGAACTCTATACACTAAAAACTGCAGATTTAACCTACCGTGTTTTTATAGAAAAAATGACTGAAGGTGCTATTACTTTAAATAAAGAAGGTATTATTCTTTATTGCAACTCACAATTTGCTTCTTTGGTACAACAACCTTTATCTAATGTAATTGGTAGTGCTTTTAATAAATTTATTGAAATAGAAGATGAAGAAATATTTAATAATGTTTTTAAAATTTCCTGGACTACGGATAGTAAAACAGAAGTAAAATTAAAAGGAAATACTTTAAAAATACCTGTCCAATTATCGCTTACCCCTCTTGAACTTGAGGATGGAATTGCTTTAAGTATAATTATTACAGACCTTACTTCGCAAAAGAAAACACAGCAGCAATTAGAAGACAATAACAAAGAACTTGCAATGATGAACCACGATTTACAACAATTTGCATCAGTGGCTTCTCACGATTTACAAGAACCCTTGAGGAAAATAACTATTTTTTCAAATTTATTAAAAGAAAACAGTACCAACCTGTCTGCTGATTCAAAAAAATATTTAGACAAAATCGTAGAATCTACCGGACGGATGAAAACATTAATTATAGATGTTCTCAATCATTCTAAACTTTCGGCAAAAGATATTGACTTTAATTTTATAAACCTGAATAATGTTCTTGAAGAATTATTGGAAGATTTTGAATTAATAATAAACGAGAAAAAAGCGCAAATAATAATTAATAAACTTCCCGAATTAGAAGTAAACAGAGGCCAAATAAGGCAGGTTTTTCAAAATATTATATCTAATGCGTTAAAATTTTCAAAAGAAAACGAAGCACCAGTTATAATAATTAATGCAAAACGTATTAATGAAAAATCATTTGATGCAGATGAGCAACACGACGGTCCATTTTGTATCATAAGTATAAAAGATAATGGAATTGGTTTTGATGAAAAGTATTTACCCAAAATATTTGCTTTATTTGAACGCCTCAACCCAAAAAACATTTATGAGGGCACGGGAATAGGGCTTGCGATTACAAAAAAAATAATAGAAAAGCACAATGGTTTAATACATGCCAAAAGTCAACAAGGATATGGCACGGAATTTTTGTTATTATTACCTGTTTCACAATAGCAGGCAAAATTATGATAACAAAAAAAATTTTATTAGCCGAAGATGATGTTGATGACAGAGATTTCTTTCATGATTTTTTATGCAATAGAAAAGATATTGAATTGCTTCCAATTGTAGAAAATGGCGAGGAGATAATTCAGTATTTAGAGAGCTTAAGCGATTCTACATCCCTACCCGATGTTATCATTCTCGATCAAAACATGCCAAAGCGCAGTGGTTTAAATACATTACAATATATAAAAGAAAATAAACGCTATACGCATATTAGTGTGGTAATATACTCTACCTACGCGGATGAAAATTTAATTGAAAAAAGTTATAGGCTTGGTGCTAATTCGGTTATTACCAAACCTACTAACATGGAGGGTTATCATAAAATGATTGATGAAGTTTTTATGGCAGTTTGATATTTAGAAAATAATTTTTATAATTATTAATATACTGATATTGATATACTGATAATTATAAAATTTATTTTTAAATAAGTATTTATTTTTTAACATTTGATTTAATTATATATTAGTTTGAATGTCTTTTATCTATTATCATTAATAATTTAAAAAATCTCAATTGATCTAAAATAAAAAATCCGCTGAAAATTATCCGGCGGATTTTTATTAATTTATTACTTAAAATTATTTTACTTTTTCAACTATTGCCTGAAAAGCAGCCGGATGATTCATTGCTAAATCGGCTAATACTTTACGATTTAATTCAACTCCTGCCTTACTTAATTTATTGATAAAAACAGAATACGACATTCCATGTTGGCGTGTTCCGGCGTTAATACGTTGGATCCATAAACTACGAAACTCTCTTTTCTTTACTTTTCTATCTCTGTAGGCATAGGTCCAAGCTTTTTCAACAGCATTTTTAGCTACGGTCCAAACATTTTTTCTTCTACCGTAATATCCCTTTGCAAAGGATAATATTTTTTTTCTTCTGGCACGGGAGGCCACGGCATTTACACTTCTTGGCATTTTTTAATTGATTATGGCTTGTGGCGATTCATTTTAGGTGAATACTTAAGGCCTCAGCCGGTGAAAATAAATTTTCTTATTAATTCTTAAAGAATTAATAAACTTTTAATTCTAACTGAATCGGCACTACTTACCAAGCCTGAATGAGTTAAACCACGTTTTTGTTTAGTAGTTTTCTTTGTCAGGATATGGCTTTTGTAAGCGTGTTTTCTTTTAATCTTACCTGTTCCGGTAAGTTTAAATCGCTTTTTAGCCGCTGAATTGGTTTTTTGTTTAGGCATTATTTTATAATTAAAAAGGTTCTGTACTCACATTTGTTATGATTATTTTTTACCTGCTTTTGGGCTTATAATAACCTGCATTCTTTTTCCTTCCATTTTTGGTGCCTCATCCGGTTTGCCATACTCCTCCAACGCTACGATAAACCTACCGATTAAAGCATAACCTCTATCTTTAAAAACAATTTCACGCCCTGTAAAATGAACATACACTTTAACTTTTGATGCCTCTTTTAAAAAACTGATAGCATGTTTAAGTTTAAAATCAAAATCATGATCATCAGTGTTAGGGCTAAAACGTATATCCTTTACAATTACTTTCTGAGCTTTCTGCTTCATTTCTTTAGCTTTCTTCTTCTGCTCGTACTTGAATTTTGAATAATCTACGATTTTACAAACCGGAGGATCAGCAGTGGGTGCAATTTCCACTAAATCCAAGTTTTGTGCCTGTGCCATAGCCAAGGCCTGACTTGTATCATAAATATTAGGTTCAACGTTGTCGCCAACTAAACGTACCTTAGGTACGCGAATCCTTTCGTTTATTTTATACGGTTCTTCCTGACGTTGATTTCTTTGATTGCCTCTGAAACCACCTTGAGGTTTGTTAAACTGTTGACTGATAGTTACCTCCTTTTTTAATTTTTAGGTTAAAAACTGCTCTTGTTAAATTTTAGAGCCTGCAAATATAGAAGATATTACAATAGTTTTCAAAATATTATCGATTATTTTGTTAAAATATTTATAGGAAATAAGTATTAGGCATTTTTTTAAGTAAAATATCGACTTTTTATTAAAATGAAAGTAACAAAAAAATAAAAAAGAAGTTAAGGGCACCGGGAATTAAAAAATAAAAAAGATTCTTTAACAATAAAAATTTTGCTGTTCTCCGAGAGTTTTTATTTATTAAATATTCTATTTGTACTTTCCCGTGTATAAGCAAAATACTCATTTTTAATTGTAGAAAGCATTTTAAGGTAGAGGAACAAAAGCGTAAGGTCAATAAAACAATTATCATAGGATGCGCGCCGGGGCTATGAAAGTCCAATTCGTCGCTTAAATAGACGATATTGGTATTTGAAAATAATTCGATTGAAATTTTTTTTAATGATTATAATTTCAGATAAACCAAAAATAATTTATAATTTAAACTGATTTTTTGATAAAAATCAATCCGGACAAAAGTAATCATTACCAAAAATTAAATCGTGATAAGATATAACCCCAAAAATTGGTTTTCACTTATTTTTCAATTTCACAAAAGTGATACCTTTCGAATTCTATTTCCCACAATGTGCTTGATGGGGCTATACACGACCACAATAATGTATGTGGATGACCAGTTTTTTGAAATTACCCATCAAAATACCACTTCACTTCATTCATTACTTGCTTTTGTAATGAGTTTGATATTAATATTCCGGACCAACTCTGCTTACGATCGTTGGTGGGAAGGTAGAAAAGCATGGGGCAATGTGGTTAATAATTCCAGAAACCTGGCTCTTAAATTATCGGCTTTTCTTGTAGGTAATAAAGAAGAAAAGGAAAAATTTTGCTTGCTCATTTGTTATTTCGTAGAATCGCTTAAGGTTCATTTGCGCAAAGGAGGGCTATTAGATAATTTAAAATATTTCGTGGGGACGACCTTTCCGGACGTCAGCAACATTAAGCATTTGCCAAATTATATAGCGGCCAGACTTATGATGGAGATGAACAATTTATACAGGGGAAATATAATCAGTGGTGAACAATTAATATTATTGGAAAAAGACATTAGCGCTTATATGGATTCCCTAGGCGCTTGTGAGAGGATTAAAAACACGCCTATACCGTATTCATATAGTATATTTATGAAGAAGTTTATCTTTTTATACGTGATGACCCTCCCCTTTGGCTTTATACCAACCTTTGGTTATTGGACTATTCCAATCGTAATGTTTGTCTTTTATGTATTGGTAAGTATAGAGTTACTCGCCGAGGAAATTGAAAATCCTTTTGGAGTGGATGCCAATGATTTACCCTTGGAAGAAATGACAGAAAATATTAAAAAAAATGTGGAGGAAATTATGTTATGATCAATTGCAAATAAATAGAAAACCAAAATGGTTTTTCCTGAATAATTTGCTCTTGTTGTTATAAAAAAATGTGACATCCCAAATTTTAAGGAAACTAATCAAGAAATAGAATCTACTTTTCTTTAATTGAAATAAGAAAATTACTTAATAATATTAAGGTTCAGTCCTACCTTTCATCAATGATCCGCGAAGAGTTAAATCCTAATTGAAAAGCAGGATTTTATCCGGTCATTCTTATAATTATTTATATTGTCCATTTCATTATATTATCATCAATAACATTGCTGTAATAAATATCACTCCGCTTCCGCTTTTAAAAGATGAAAGAAAAAATTATTTATGCAGCAGTAGTTTTTTTCACATCTTGAAGTTCCCTTAAAACTTTTTGTAATTCCTGCTCGAGGTGATATGTATTTCTTTCTGTTTCAGAAATTCTTTCTTCCATATCAATAGGGCTCGCAAAATGAGCTGTAATTCTTCTCTTTACCTCCCATACTCCTCTAACATCCTGCGCTTCAACACTAAAAGATGGATGTGCTTTATTATCTGATCGTAATTGTAATTTATTGCCAAGGTTAATTACCCTTTTACAGAAAACACTTTCATTGGTAACAATTACATATATATTATTATTTTTTATTTCAAACAAATTACTGATTAATGAGGTAATAACAATATCGCTATCGGCAACTGTAGGATACATACTGTCACCATAAATTCTTACCGCTACATATGAGTTACCGGGTATTAAATCAGAAAGGTAAACATGCATCAAGCTGTCTCTTTCTACATTTGAGAAACCTTCTATCCATGATGCATAAGCATGTTTATCAACCAAAGGAATCATTTTCTTTTCTTCCCAAGTTTCAAGCGGACGGTAAAGTGTTACAGTTTTATCGTCTATTGCATCTTCTTTTAACATGGGTTGGATGGAATGTTCATTTACCAGCCAATCTGTATTAATTTGTGGGAAGAGACGAAAAATATCGTTTAAGGTATCATAACTCGGACGATTTTTATTTTTTATCATTGCATAAACTTTTTCAGGAGCTTTATATCCCAATGCTTTTGCAAATTCATTTGCATTCATATCTAAAGCCTTAAGAAGTACCAGCATTTTTTGTGAAAAATCCATATTTTTTATGAGAAGTTTAACAGTTATAGTATTAATGGTTGTAAATGTATAAAAAAAAATTATTTAAAGAAATATTTAGAAATATTTCTTTAAATCTTTAAAAAATTAATTTATAAGTAATTTATTTTTCTTAAAAAATCTCAATGGCAAAAGTAATTGTAATAGGCTCCGGGATTGGCGGAATCGCATCAGCTTTAAGATTGGCTGCAAAGGGGCATAAAGTATCCGTTTATGAAGCTAATGATAAGCCGGGAGGCAAATTGGCAGAGATAAAACTGAAAAATTATAGGTTTGATGCCGGCCCATCTTTATTTACTTTACCAAACTTAGTTGAAGATTTATTTACTCTTTCAGGTAAAAACATAAAAGATTACTTTAATTATTTTCAACTGGATGAAATATGTAATTATTTTTTTGAAGACGGTACAGAAGTAAAAGCATATAGAGGTTTGGAAAAATTTGCTTCTGAATTAAATTTAAAATTGAATGAACCTGTTGAGAATGTTATTAACTTTTTAAACAAAAGCGAAGAGAAATATAATATTACTGAAAATCTTTTTTTAAAACGATCCTTACATAAATTTTCAACATGGTTTAATAATGATGCTCTAAAGGGATATTTGAATATAAAGAAATTAGAGATTTTTAAAACTATGAATGAAAGCAATATGATTAGTTTTGAAAATCCAAAAACGGTTCAGTTATTTAACAGATATGCAACATATAATGGCTCAGATCCTTTTCAAACCCCTGCCACATTAAATATAATACCCCATTTAGAATACAATTTAGGTGCTTATTTTCCACTAGGAGGTATGTATAGTATTATTGAAAGTCTTTATACTCTTGCTGTAGATATGGGCGTAGAATTCTATTTTAATACTAAGGTTACTAAAATTATAATTAAAAATAAGAGAGCTGAAGGGATTATAGCAAAAAATAATCTTTTTCAGGAAGAAAAAATTGAGTCGGATATTGTTATCAGTAATGTTGATGTTGTAAATACGTATAAAAATTTATTGCAAGATGTAAAACCACCACAAAGGTTATTAATGCAGCCAAAATCAACTTCGGCATTAATTTTTTATTGGGGTATAAAAAAATCATTTTCAAAATTAGGTTTGCACAATATATTTTTTTCAAAAGATTACAAATATGAATTTGAAAAACTATTTATTGAAAAAACGATATCTGATGACCCTACTGTTTATATAAATATTACTTCAAAACTAAAACCGGATGACGCGCCGCTTAATTGCGAAAACTGGTTTACCATGATTAATACGCCAAATAACTCAGGTCAAAACTGGGATCAACTGATTAAACAATCGCGCGAAAATATTATAAAAAAGTTATCTATAATTTTAGGAACTGATATTGAAAGCTTAATTGATTGTGAACAAATTTTAGACCCGCGATTAATAGAATCCAACACAGGGTCGTGGGCAGGAGCTTTATATGGGAACAGCTCCAATAATAAATATGCTGCTTTTTTAAGACACGCAAATTTCTCCTCAAAAATTAAAAATTTATATTTTGTCGGAGGCAGTGTACATCCCGGCGGAGGCATACCTCTTGCCTTATCTTCTGCAAAAATTACAATAGATTTAATAAAATAATTTTATTTATTAAACGTTTGGTACATTTTTGTAAAAAAAATAATCGTGCAAATTAAAACCAATCTTAATTTACTTCTGGTAATCGGTACTTTTTTAGTCCTTTTACTGGTGTTGTTTATAATGCTTATCATTGTTGTTTATCAACGAAGAATGATTCAACACAAAATTGAGGTTCAATATTTAGAGATTGAAAGACAACATTCTGTTTTGAAAGCTTTGCTTGAAGGGGAAGAAATCGAAAGAAAAAGATTGGCCGAAGAACTTCATGATGGTGTTGGCCAGGTTTTAATGGCTATAAAAATGAATTTATCACATCTTAATAAAGCGCATCAAAACAATATAAATTTTGATGATGTATTTATTCAAACCAAACAACTGGCCGATGATTCTATTTTGGAGATCAGGCATGTAATCAACAATATAATGCCTCCCATGCTAAACGAAACAGGTTTAGCAAATACAATAAAGAATCTTTGCAAAAAAATTAATCAGGTTTCGAATATTAATGTTGTTTTTGCCTGTGAGCAGAATGATTTAAAATGTAACCCTCAAAATGCCTTAAGTTTATACCGCATCACGCAGGAATTGTTTAATAATTCATTAAAATACTCTGAAGCAACAGAAATTAATGTTCAATTACAAAAAAACACAAATTCGCTTGAATTAACTTTTGCCGATAATGGAATAGGATTTGATAAATCAAATATTGTAGAAAAGCCTTTATCAGGTTTTGGATTAAAAAATATCGAAAATCGTATTTACCTCTTAAACGGTAAATTTGAAATACAATCCACACCACAAACAGGTACAAATATAAAAATTACTATTGAAAGTTAAATTGAAGAATTTATGTCTTTTTCCTTTTAAGATTTTAATAATTAGTAATTGATAATATAAAACATTCGATTAATATTTATAATTATAATTACTCCTATAACTTTATGTCAATTCAAAATTCAATTTATCCTTACGATGACAATTCTACGAATTTAATTTACAATCTACTCTTTTGTGATAATTTAAATTTGTATAAAGAAAATACCGCGGAACCTTACACTTATCCATTTGACATTTTATTCTCAGAAACAAGTTCAAAATTTGACTTACAAAAGATTATTGACGATGTTAATTCTGATCCAAGAATAAAAATCCTTGCTTATAACCGACAATTAGCAAATGGATATAAATCTGATAAAAAGGAATTACTTGCTGTAATTATTGAGGTTGGCCTTGAAAATGGACTTGATGTATTGGCTTCATTTAAAGATGGTACTGCAAGATACATTAATCAAACCGGAAAAATTTTAGTTTGGGAAACCACTAATGTTGAAACTTCAAACAAGATTACAAATGATTTATTTTCTAATTGTCAAGTTATAATAGAAAAAATTGGAGCTTGGGATAAACTCAGGCTCCCTAATCCAACAACCGGGAATGTTCGTATTACATTTCTTGTTTCTGATGGATTATATTTTGGAGAAGGGCCTATAAATGTATTTTTTAACGATCCAATGGCTGGACCTGCCTTAACAAAAGCGACTGAATTACTTCAGTATTTGACAAAAAACAATTAATTAAACTATTTATTTTGCTTCTAAAAATCCTGATAATCTCTTCATAAATCTATAGGATTTATTTAAATACAAAATAATATCTTTCAAAATCTATAGATAAGAAAAATACTCAAAATGGTTCTTAACTCATAGCATTAAAGTGAAAAATATTATTAATTTAATTAGTTCGGAAACTAATAATTGTTATTTTTACGAAAATAATATAATTATTTCTTTATGAACTCAATTAAAAAATTGGCTTTTCTATGTTTAAGTCTTTTGTTAATACATATAAAATTATCGGCACAAACTACTGATAATAACCTGTCAGAAAAGGAGAAAAAAGAAAATTGGAAATTATTATTTGACGGAAAAAGCACTTCCGCTTGGAAAGGTGCATTTAAAAATACTTTCCCCGAAAAAGGATGGGAAATAGAAGATGGAATTTTGATGGTACAACCTTCTAATGGAGCTGAATCAAAAAATGGTGGAGATATTATTACTAAAGAATTATTTTCTGATTTTCATTTAAAAATAGATTTTAAACTTACTGAAGGAGCCAATAGCGGTATAAAATATTTTGTTGATCCCAATCAATCTGTTCCGGCCAACCCACGGTCTGCTTTTGGACTTGAATATCAATTATTAGATGATGAGCGCCATGCTGATGCAAAAAACGGAAGAGATGGTAATAGAACAATTGGTTCTTTATATGATTTAATAACTGCCAATAGCAACAAACCCGTAAAACCAATCGGAGAGTGGAACACAGCAGAAATAATTTCAAAAGGCAAACATGTAGAACATTGGTTGAATAGAGTTAAAATACTTGAATATGAAAGGGGAAGCGAGGCCTTCAAAAAACTAATTGCTATAAGTAAATATAAGGATATGCCGGGTTTTGGATTGGTGGAAAAAGGCAGCATTCTTTTGCAGGATCATGGTAATAAAGTTTATTTTAAAAATATTAAAATAAAAATATTAAAATAAATACTACATCAGGCTTCATTTCTATGTATTTTCAACAACTTCAAAGCCGCCTGAGTTGAAGTTATACTGCCGTTGATTACTTCGCTCTCTATACTTGGGAGTATATCTTTTATTTTATAATTTTTATAAAAATTATTTTCAAGGTTCTGCTTAACAGAGTCGTACATCCATTGTAGATTTTGAAAATTTCTATTTTTATTGAATGCTCCGTTTTGATTGGTAATGCCAATAAATTTTTCAATTTCTTCCCATATTTGTTTAATTCCTTCACTTTGTAAAGCCGAACAGGTTAATACATGAGGAGACCAGCCGGTAATAGATTGGGATAAATAGTGTAATGCATTTTCATAAACCACTTTTGCAGTGCGGGCTTTTTTTATATTGTCACCATCTGCCTTGGTAATAGCAATTAAATCGGCCATTTCAATAATCCCTTTTTTTATTCCTTGCAGTTCATCCCCTGCACCGGCAAGCATCAATAATAAAAAGAAATCGGTCATGCTTTTTACGGCAATTTCGGCTTGCCCCACTCCTACTGTTTCAATTAAAATTACTTCATAACCCGCAGCTTCGCATAATAAAATAGTTTCTCGCGATGTTTTATTTACCCCGCCTAAAGTTTTCCCTGAAGGAGAAGGGCGAATAAAAGCATTTTGATTATTGGAAAGTAAATCCATCCGTGTTTTATCTCCCATTATGCTTCCCTTAGTTAATTGGCTGCTTGGGTCAACTGCTAATATGGCTATTTTTTTATTTTTTTCTTTGATTATAAAATTTCCAAAAGCTTCGATAAAGGTACTTTTACCAACACCTGGCACTCCGGTTATACCAATTCTAATTGATTTACCTGTGTAGGGTAAAATTAGTTCTATGAGTTGTTGTGCTAATAATTGGTCTTCATCAAGCGTACTTTCCACTAATGTTATAGCCTTGCTGAGTATAACATTACTACAAGCCATTATTCCGTCAAAATATTCTTTACAATCCAGCCTTTTTCTTAGCATTAACTTAGATTAAAATTTCTTATTTATATTGAGCTGATTTTATAATTCAATTCAGCTTGCTTATTTTTAATTATCAAAAATAATACTATCTCAAACTCAAATATATATTTCATAATAAATATGTTATGAATATTATTTTTAATTTAATAATTAACCGTAAGAAAAAAATTAATGATACAAAATAAGAATCACAGATTAAGAAGAAGATTACGGGATTACACGGAAAAAAGAAAATCCGTGAAATCCCGCAATCTATTTAAATCCGTGATTCAGACAAAAATAAGAATCACAGATTAAGAAGAAGATTACGGGATTACACGGAAAAAAGAAAATCCGTGAAATCCCGCAATCCATTTAAATCCGTGATTCAGACAAAATAAGAATCACAGATTATAAAGAAGATTACGGGATTACACGGAAAAAAGAAAATCCGTGAAATCCCGCAATCCATTTAAATCCGTGATTCAGACAAAAATAAGAATCACAGATTAAGAAGAAGATTACGGGATTACACGGAAAAAAGAAAATCCGTGAAATCCCACAATCCATTTAAATCCGTGATTCAGACAAAATAAGAATCACAGATTATAAAGAAGATTACGGGATTACACGGAAAAAAGAAAATCCGTGAAATCCCGCAATCCATTTAAATCCGTGATTCAGACAAAATAAGAATCACAGATTATAAAGAAGATTACGGGATTACACGGAAAAAAGAAAATCCGTGAAATCCCGCAATCCATTTAAATCCGTGATTCAGACAAAATAAGAATCACAGATTATAAAGAAGATTACGGGATTACACGGAAAAAAGAAAATCCGTGAAATCCCGCAATCCATTTAAATCCGTGATTCAGACAAAAATAAGAATCACAGATTAAGAAGAAGATTACGGGATTACACGGAAAAAAGAAAATCCGTGAAATCCCGCAATCCATTTAAATCCGTGATTCAGACAAAAATAAGAATCACAGATTAAGAAGAAGATTACGGGATTACACGGAAAAAAGAAAATCCGTGAAATCCCACAATCCATTTAAATCCGTGATTCAGACAAAATAAGAATCACAGATTATAAAGAAGATTACGGGATTACACGGAAAAAAGAAAATCCGTGAAATCCCACAATCCATTTAAATCCGTGATTCAGACAAAATAAGAATCACAGATTAAGAAGAAGATTACGGGATTACACGGAAAAAGAAAAATCCGTGAAATCCCGCAATCCATTTAAATCCGTGATTCAGACAAAATAAGAATCACAGATTATAAAGATTAAAGGATTATACAAAAAAAAAGAAAAAAAATTCTTCGCAATCCAAGATAATTCGCGATTCAGACAAAGAAACTCTACAATATGAGTAAAGAATTAAAATATAAAGACATAACTGAAAAAATTTTAGGTGCTTCTTTTGAAGTACATAAATTTTTGGGTAATGGCTTTCAGGAAATTATATATCAGAGGGCTTTGGCTTGGGAAATGAAACAAAAAGGACTTGATTTTGTAAGAGAGATTGAACAAGATATTTTTTATAAAGATTTGCCCGAGCCAATAGGAACACGAAGGGCTGATTTTGTTGCCGAAGGAAAAGTTCTTGTAGAAATAAAAGCTATAATTCAACTCGAAGATGTGCATTGGGCACAAGTTCTTAACTATTTAAAAGCCTACAAATTGGAAGTAGGTTTATTAATAAATTTTGGCAGTAAGTCCTTGACTTTTAAAAGGTTTGTTTTATAAATAAGAATTAATAAAAAATGAAAAATCCGTGAAATCCTGTAATCCAATTAAATCCGTAATTCAGACAAAATAAGAATCACAGATTAAAAAGATTACACGGAAAAAGAAAAAAAAGAAAAATCCGCGAAATCCCGCAATCAAATTAAATCTGTGATTCAGACAAAAATAAGAATTACACATTAAAAAGATTACAGGATTACACAGAAAAAAAGAAAAAAAAGAAAAAAAGAAAAATAATACATTTACTTTCTGATAAGATTCTATTCGATCCACAACATGAAAAACTTTTTTAATAAACATTCTTTTGGCTCCACTATTTTTGTGTTTCTTTTTATGTGGCTGGTAAGTTTAATACCACTTCAATCTGATTTTATTGACCCTATCGGACAAGCTATTGGTGATTTTGAATTGGGTGATATTGTTTTTTCAGTATTGAAAAGAGACAGTATGGGTAAACTTGATGATAGGATAGTATTAGTCAATACAGAATATAAAACCAGAAAAGAAGTCGGTGAAATGATTAGAGTTATTAATAAATGCCAACCAAAAGCGATTGGTATTGATCATTTCTATAGAAATTTTAAAGATGAGGATGGGGATACTGTGCTTTCAAATGCTTTTAAGGAAGTAAAAAACTTAGTATTGGTTACTAAAGTTGAAAAATATAATGAATATAAAAAAGTATGGGATACTTTAGAAACGTCTAATGTGATCTTCATGCAGAATGCACAAACCGGATTTGCAAATTTGATTTCTGATGGGGATGCAAAACATAAAACCTGCAGAAGTTTTACTCCTGTTGAACATATGGCAACCGGGGAAAAAGAATTTGCACTGAGTGTAAAATTAGCGAACTTTTATAACCCAAAGGCAACGGATGAATTTTTAAAAAGAGGAAAAACAGAGGAATTTATCAATTTTAAAAGGACTATGTCTAATGGGAATTTTGCAGCACCCAATGGTTATTTTATATTCCGAAAATTTGATTTGGAAGGAGAAATTGATCCGGAATTGTTCAAAGATAAAATTGTTCTTCTGGGTTTTATGGGCTCTGATAATAATCCTAAAGACATTGATGATATGTTTTTTACTCCCATGAATCCTCAATTCGCCGGAAAATCATTTGTGGATATGTATGGTGTAGTAATTCATGCCAATATCATATCAATGATATTGGATCATGATTACATAAATGTGGTACCCGGTTGGGTAACCAATATTATAGCAGTAATTATATGTTTTTTGAATGCTGCTTTGTTTAGTAAAATTATGAAAAACATGGAGAATTGGTATGATGCGCTTACTAAATTTCTTCAGCTCATTCAAACCTTAATAGTCGTTGGTTTGGTTGTTTGGTTACTTTATAAATTTAATTTAAAAATAGATTTAACTTTAACCACCGTTGCTATAGTTTTGGTAGGCGATTTGCTTGAAATTTATTATGCCGTAATTGTAAATATCTTTAGACATAGAACATTAATATTAAATAAAATTAATCCATTTAAAAATAAATTTAAATCCAATCAAATAAAAAAATGAAAAAATTAATCAGTGCGTTTGCGTTTTTTGCCTTCAGTATAAATATAATTTTAGCTCAGGCATCTCAAGAGTACGTGTTTAGGGTAATGGTGAGCAGTGGTAAAAATGAAATTAAAAAATCAGAAAGCTGGCAACCACTTCGAACCGGTAATAAACTAAGCCTGGTAGATCAGATTCAGATTGAAACAGGAAGTTTTTTGGGTTTAGCTCATAAATCAGGCAAAACAGTTGAGTTAAAAACCCCCGGCATTTACAAAATAAGCGACATAGCTTCAAAAATAAATGCTGTAACAGCAAGTGCTGCACAAAAATATGCCGATTTTGTAGTAGCTCAAATGACAAAAGATGGTGGTAAAACAATTAATCAGAGAAAAGGAACTACAGGATCAACAGAAAGAGGAAGCCCCGGTGCAATTAAAGCGCTTTTGCCTTTTAGTATTACTTGTAATGTATTTGAAGAAAAAACAAATGTAGTTTGGTACACTCTTAATGGCACTAAAGAATATTCAGTTAACCTAATGAACTTGTTTGATGAATCTGTTTTTAAGAAAGTAACTAAGGATACTACACTTGTTATTGATTTCGCTAACGAGACTTTGAAAAAAGAAAATGATTATAAAATTTTAATTAAATCAAACGATGTTACAGGTAAATCATCAGGAGATGGATACAGTTTCCATAAATTAAATGCGAATGAAAAAGAAGCAATCGAAAAAGAAATAACAATAATTAAACAAACAGATACTGAGGAATCATCATTGCAAAAAATTGTTTTGGCATCTTTTTATGAAGATAAAAAACTTTATCTTGAAGCGTTAAAAAAATACAAAGAGGCTATTGCTTTGGAACCTGAAGTATCAGAATACAAATTAATGTATCAGGAGTTTTTAGAAAGATATGGAATGACAAAAGTAAAAAAATAAAGCATTTTGAATTTTAAACAAAAAGGTTGTCGGTTTATTTCGACAACCTTTTTTTATTTAAAAAAACTATCTTTGTAAAATAATACAAGGAATTGAAATATGGCAGAAAATTTAATAATTCCTGAAAGCGGCAACAAGGAAGAAATTTATTTAAGTTTATTACCACAAATAAACGCTTTAATCTCTCACGAAAAAGATAAAATTGCCAATTATGCAAATATATCGGCTGCATTAAAACAAGCTTTTAATTTTTTGTGGGTTGGATTTTATTTTGTAAAAGAAAATCAGTTAGTACTTGGGCCATTTCAAGGTCCAATTGCCTGCACAAGAATTGATTTTAATAAAGGCGTTTGTGGATATTGTTATTCTAAAAGAGAGACAATAATTGTTGCTGATGTTGAACAATTTTCCGGTCACATTGCCTGCAGCTCCGATTCAAAGTCGGAAATTGTTTTGCCTGCATTTGATAAAAACGGAAATGTTGAACTCATTCTTGATGTTGATAGCAACCATATAAATGCTTTTAATGAAGTTGATAAAAAATATCTGGAGTTGTTAATGAAAGATATTGAAAAAAATATTCTTTAAAATAAAAACTCTCATAAAACTTTTTTGTTGAAAAAAACTAAAATATAAGGATTTTACAATTCTCTGCATTTTTCTATTCTCTTTTCATTTTAAAATAAATATCATTGGCAAATTCAAACTTTATAGATTACGTTAAAATATACATGCGGTCGGGCAAAGGTGGTGCCGGTGTAATACATTTTCGCAGGGAGAAGGGTGCAGAAAAAGGCGGACCCGATGGTGGTGATGGTGGAAGAGGTGGACATATAATTTTAAAAGGGAGTAATAACTTATGGACACTTTTGCATTTAAAATACAGAAAGCACGTTCATGCAGAAGATGGAAAATCAGGCGAAGGTGGACGAAGATCAGGAAAACAAGGTCCTGATGAAATCTTAGAAGTTCCGGTCGGCACTATAGCTAAAGATTCGGAAACAGGTGAAGTATTAGGTGAAATTACAGAGCACGGCCAAGAATTAATTTTATTACCGGGTGGCAGAGGCGGCTTGGGAAATGATAATTTTAAAACACCAACTGTACAAGCACCAAGGCATTCACAACCCGGAGAATTCGGATTAGAAGGATGGATAGTTTTAGAATTGAAACTATTGGCTGATGTCGGTTTAGTGGGTTTCCCTAATGCCGGTAAATCAACATTGCTATCTGCTGTATCGGCAGCAAAACCGGAAATTGCAGACTATCCATTTACTACTTTAGTTCCTAATTTAGGCGTTGTGGCTTACAGGGATTTTAAATCTTTTGTAATGGCTGATATCCCGGGTATAATTGAAGGTGCCTCAGAAGGAAAAGGTTTAGGTTTGAGGTTTTTAAGGCATATTGAGCGAAACTCAGTTTTATTATTTATGGTACCTTCTACTGCTGATGATATAAAAATTGAATTTCAGATTTTATTAAATGAATTAAAAAAATACAATCCTGAGTTATTAGATAAACAACGAATTTTAGCAATCACCAAAGGTGATTTAATTGAAAAAAGTGAACACAAAAAAATATTAAAAAATGCTCCTGAAGGAATTCCTACGGTTTTAATTTCATCAGTCAGTCAGTTAGGAATTGATAAAATGAAAGATTTAATTTGGAATGCATTAACTGAAATAAATTAATTATAAATATAAAATAAAACGGCACCCTTTTGGAGTGCCGTTTTATTTTTGTGTATATCAATTATGGTTTTGTTTTCTTTGGAGCAACTGTTTGTTTTGGTGCCGGTTTAGGTGGTGTAGGTTTTGGTGGCGCAGTAGCTTTTTGAATGTTATTTTTTAAATCTGCATTATCAGGAGATAATTCTAAACCTTTTTTCCAATATTCAACTGCTTGTTTAACATCATTTTTTCCAATATAATGATAACTTCCTATATACTTATAAGCCTCTACCAATTGCTCTTTGAACTTTTCTTTATCTTCACCAACTAGTTCAATATATTTTTCATAAAAAGGAACTCCGGTAAACTTTGGTGCATTAGGATTTAATTGAAAATCTAATTTAGAATTAGCTCTTGCTCTGTATAAATATCCCAATAAAATAGCTTGAGGATTAGAAGCACCTTTTTCAATTAATTTTTTAAATATTGTATCTGCTTTTACAAAAATATTCGCTTTATAATAATCCTGACCTAAAATCAAATAATCATTAATCGCTATTTTATCTTTTTTCCTTGCTAATGCTTTTTCTTTATACTCAGCTGCTTTTAACCACTTCTTTTTGATAATATAAATTGACCTAATTTCTTCATACAGTTGTGCACCTTCTGAAGTAGTATCAGCATCAGCAACTTTAAGTAAATTATTTATCGCTAATGAATCATTGCCTGTTGCAGCAAGTAATTTACCATAATATACATAATCAGAATTACGAATCATTTTAGGATCTGCTTTGGAAAAAAAAGTATCCATTGCTTTAACTCCCGGTTCATAATCTTTTACTTCATAATCTGTATAACCTAATAAACGATAAAGAACAGGATCAGGAATTGAAGATTGAACTTCTTTAAAAATTGTATTTGACTCGGTAAATGATTTTAAGGCTTCATCATTTTTTTTATCTTTTTGAAGATTTTGTGCATTTAGAAATAAAAACTTACCAAAACGGAATTTAGCTTCTACCTTATTGTCAGTTATTTCCAAATATTTTTTAAAATCTGTTACTGCCTTGTCATATTGATTGGCCATAAAGTATAATTCTGCACGTTGTCGAAACCCCGGACCGTAATTAGGATCTAACTCAACGCCTTTATTATACAAATTTAATGCCTCTTGGTAAGCCTTTGCCCTTATCATAACATTACCACTTCTAAAATATGAACGTGGCGACTTACTGTCTACTTCTCTAACTTTCATATAATTTGATTCGGCATTGCTGCCATCATTTTTAATTAAATAGGCATCTCCTAAAGCTAAGTATACATCCGGATTTTTTGAATCAATTTTTAAAGCTGAATTTAAATAAGTTACTGCTTGAGCCTGATCTCTTTTTGGTTCTTCAGCAGGATAATATGTATATGCTTCACCAATTCTGAATAATATATTGGCATCTTTTGATTTGGTAGCTGTAGTTGCCTGATCAAAATATTTTTTTGCCTCAGTTTTATTATCTTTTTGTAATGCTAAGGTTCCTAAGCCGACATAATTAAAAGCATATTTAGGATCAATGGCAATACCTTTATCAAAAGCTGATTTTGCTTGATCGGGTCTATCCATTTTAATATTATAATAGCCTAAATAATAATAATTTTCGGCTGAACCTGATTTTGCTAAATTTTCAAAAATTGTTCCTGCCTTAGTAAACTGTTCAGCTTCAAGAGCCTTTATACCGTCCTTAATGTTTTGTGCCATCACATTTATCGAAAACATCGATAAAGAAAGCAAAAACATAACTTTATTTTTTTTGGTCATTGCAATTAATTTTAGTTTGTAAAAGGATAAAAATCAGAATATAATATTGATAATTTTTGTAACATTTATTGCTCTTAAATCGAATTTGATAGAAAAACCATGCCAAATATATTAAAAAATTATTATTATGATGAACATCTTCTTATTTGTTAATATTATAAAAAAATATTCAAAACATAATAATATCTAACATAAACTAGGTATGTATTTTTTAATATTGAAAGAGCTATTTTAAAAAGGGCATTTTATACTATAAAAAGTATAACTTAAAGTGAGTTGTGAAAAAAAGTACATGTCCTTGTCAAAAGGATTTCCATTTTGAAATTTATTATTTGTAATATCGCCTCCCAAATTATCTATATAATCGGTAAATGTTTTTCTGGCAGCAAATTCTAAACCAATGTTCCATTGATCGGTAAGTATTCTCCTGTAGCCTAATCCAAATGGGATACACAATTGAATATTTGAAGATTTATCAATAGAATTTGCATCAATAGAATTCATTTTAAAAGCGCCTATACCCATCAATAAATATGGTGTACCCAATTTTCGTAATTGAGGATCGCGGAAATTTATGAAATTATATTCAAACTGAGCAGTAAATTCGGTTATTCGTGTAGTAAACTGCATATTCCTTATATTGGAATAGTTATCATCGGCCTTGCTGTCGTCAGCAAATAACGCACCCTTCATTAAGCTGAATTTAAAACTTACAGCAGTGCTTACATTATTTCTAAAAAATATACTTCCGGCAGGGCGGGAAAATTCAGGATAAAACCCGGGTGCGATGTCACCTTTATAATTGGATGAACCAAAGCCAAAGCCTATCTCATATTTTTGAGCAAATGAATTTGAAAATAAAAAAATAGCAAATAAAAATATAAAAAAATAAAATTTGCTATTGGATGAGTATAATATCTTTTTCAAGGTTTTATTTTATAATCAATAGATATAGATAACAACGTTTATAAAATTAATTTGTTATCTGATCAAAACTTTGGACAACGAACTCCTTTAAATATAATATAACTAACATGAAACCCGGTTAATAAATATTGATCTTTATCCTTTGGATTGCCTCTTTGTTGGCCTTTATTTTCATATTGACCGGTATGGGTATCTATTCCATGTCCATATACTGTATATGTTTGACCATCGACTCCATTATAATAAACTTGTTTATAATTATCGGATCCATAAAGATATGATGCCAAAGCATCGATATTTCTATCTTTTCCTCCGGCTGATTCAGTTGCCAGGCTGCGAGCAGAAAAAGCTCTGGATAAAGGGCTCATTTGGTCAAGTACTTTTTTATCCGGATAATTTCCACTTACATCATCGAGATAATCTGTAAAAGTTTGCCTTAAACCAATTTCAAAAGAAATATCAATATGGTTAGAAAGTTTATACCTGACGCCTAAACCATAAGGTATTGTCACTTGCAATAAAGAATATCTTTTCTTTCCATCTATTCCCTGGCCTTCGGTACCTAATGGTTGCAATGCAACCCAACCTGTGGTTAACCCATTTGCTTCATTAGAAGTTAATTTTCCTTTAGGGTTGTGATAAAATCCTCCAATACCTATAAATACATATGGTACCCATTTAGGTCTTTTATAAAAAATATTGGTGTTGGAAATAAAATCATAACTTATTGTACCTGCCAATTCATAAATATCATTTCTAAAACTTAAGTTTCGAACATAACGAAACCTTGCATTTGCATCATTAGGAGATGCCGATACAAAATCATCACCTTTTATTCGAGCATAGGCGAAAGAACCTCTTACACTAATTCTTGAAGAAATTTTTCTGGATACTATAGCGCCGAATGATGGACGTGTGAGTTGAAGGTCGGCACTGGAAAAAGATGAACGAGGTACAATATCACCGAAGTAATTACTCGCACTCATCATCATACCTATGCTGGTATATCTTTTTGCTTTTCCAAAAGAATCTCTTTTGTACCTTTGAGCCTGTACCGTAGTAATACTCATTAAAAAAGAAAAAGAAAGTATGGCTACTATAAAAAACCTCTGTATGGTACAGATCATCATAAACATTTAATTAGTTGCACAGTTTACTAAAATATAAATAATGCTAAAAATACAAAGATAAAGATTGCTTTAAAAAAACAAAACTTATAATTAACTTCAAAGATACAATAACTTCTAAAACACTAAAACAATTTAAAAATAGTTTAATTTCTTATATCAGTTCCCCAATTAAGTTTGCTTCTCAACGTATTTAAAAAGTTATCTCCATCAAATTTTACCAGCCTTGCCTTAAATGATTCTTTTCTTACAGCTAATTGAATGGAAGCTTCTACTACCCTAGATCGGGAATCTAAAGAAACTAAGTAATTTTTACTTCTACCTTGAATTTCAAATGATATAACACTGTTATCAGAAATTATCAATGGCCTTACATTTAAATTATGCGGACTGATTGGGGCTATTATAAAATTACTTGACTGAGGCAACACTACAGGGCCTCCACAACTTAACGCGTAACCGGTTGAGCCTGTAGGAGTAGAAACAATTAAACCATCAGCCCAATATGAATTTAAATATTCGCCATCAATATATGTATGCACAACAATCATTGAAGACGTATCCCTCTTTGTAAGAGTAAATTCATTCAAACCAAAATTTAAACCATCAAATACATCACTGTCTGATTCAACATGGATTAAAATTCTATCATCATAATTGAATGATTGATTGAATAACTTTTGAATGTTTAACTGAATTTCATGAGGTGAGGTTGTGGCTAAAAAGCCTAATCTACCTGTATTTATGCCAACAATAGGAATTTCTCTTGCACCTACCTGGGTTATAGTTTCCAGCAAAGTTCCATCACCACCAATGCTAAAAATAAAATCCGCTTCGAAAATATCTCTTCGATGATGATAAACTTTAATTTCAGGAATATTAATTTCATTTCTACTTAAAAATGAATAAAAACTATCAAAAATTTGTAATTCAATTCCTTTTGCATTAAGTTCATTCAACATTAATTGAATATAGGGCCTAACCTCTTCTTTAAAATTTCTGCCATGAATAGCAATTTTCATAAATAATATTTAAAAAGAGGTTTTATAACTAAAAACTGAGGTAACGCATTAATAAATCAAACCTTTCTTTATCAGTATCACTGTTTTCAGATTGGTGGTATTTTGCAACAATTCTATAATCAAATCTTTCTAATGTTGCAATGACTCTTGATAAATCCGGCTTATTTAGTTTAAGTGTTAATTTTATATTTTCAGCTTCATAAGTATCTATAGAAACATAACTGCTTAAAATTTTTACTTCTTCAGCTTCTATTAAGTTGCTTATTTTAGATAAGGAATAATCTCTCTCAGGCATAACCAACACTAAAGTACCGCCAGCATCTTGTATGGCGGTTTTTTGTGCAAAAGTGGCCAGTGTATCATAAATGGTTATTACACCTAAATATTTTTTATCTTCATTTACAATAGCTACCGTTTGTATATTATTTTCTTCAGCAAGCTTTAATACATCATAGAAATGATGATGCGGAAGAGCAAAAACCTGAGAGGCTATAAGTGGAAGTTCACTTATAGATTTTTCTTGAATATTTATTGCAGCAGTAATATTATCTTTTAATATCAATCCCTGATATTCTTCATGATCAATTACCGGTAATTCTAAAACATGGAGTTCGTCCATCCAATACAATGCTTTTTCAATTTCATCTGTAGGATGTAACGTGGGAATAATTTGATTTATCAATTCTTCTGCAATCATGTTTTAGTTTTATTTATCAGTAATTGCAACAAACTTAATTTTCCGCCTGAGCCAATTCCGTTTCTTTTAAAAATTTCAATAATATTTTATTAAATCGTTCCGGTTGTTCCATCATTGGAGCATGGCAACATTTATCAATAAAAAATAATTGTGAGTTTGGTATTAATCTATTAAACTCATGCCCCACACTTGGTGGAGTAATAGTATCATTCAATCCCCAAATTAATAATGTTGGTACCTGTATGGATTTTATATCTTCCGCTACATTATGCCTTTGGGCTGATTTTGCAATAGCAACAATACGCATGCACTTTGGTATACTGCTTGTTATTTCAAAAACTTCATCTAAAAGTTCTTTAGTGGCTGTTTTTGGATCATAAAAAGTATATTCGACTCTTTCTTTTATGTAGTCGTAACTACCTCTTTTTGGATAAGAGCCCCCCATAGAATTTTCGAATAAACCGCTGCTTCCGGTTAAAACTAATCTTTTAATATTATTTGGATGTTTTAAGGTATATACCAAACCCACATGCCCGCCAAGGGAATTGCCAAGTAAAGTTAAATCCGTTAAGGATTTCATATTTACAAATGCTTCGATAAAGTCAACCAATCCATCAACGCCTGCTTCTTTAATAGGCATTTCATAAATAGGCATTAAGGGAATAACAACTCTGTAATTGGTTGCGAATGTATTAATAACACTTTCCCAATTACTTAATGCCCCAAATAAACCATGTAATAGCAATAATACCTCGCCTTTGCCTTCGTCAATGTATTTAAAACCTTTTTCTTCTTTAACTTTTATAACTAGGTCCATAAAATAATGTTGGTTATTATCCCGCAAAATAGTGGATTAGATTAATTCAATCCTAAAACAAATTTGATATAAATATTTTTTCTTTATAAATATTAAAAAATCTTATATAAAACGATCATAAAAATTAAAAATTATTTTGCTCATATACAAAATCAATCCAATTCTGAATCATTTTATTCCCATATTTTGTTAATGCTGCTTCGGGGTGAAATTGTAATCCTTTAATAAATAAACTTTTATGAGCGACTCCCATTATTTCTTCTGTTGCAGTATCTGCAATAGTTGTCAGGCAATCCGGCAAGTCAGTCAAAACTAAAGAATGGTATCTGACTACTTCGATTTTTGATGGAATATTTTTAAAAATTAAATCGAAATAACAATTTATTTCTGAAATTTTTCCATGCATGGGTTTTCGGCCTTTTATTAAATTGGCTCCGAAATAATTTCCTAAAGCCTGATGGCCCAGACATATTCCAAGTATTGGCAACTGAGAATGAAATACATCAATAATGTGCAATAAATTTCCTGCATCTTTTGGAATACCCGGCCCGGGAGATAGAATTAAACCTTTGTATTTTTCTATATAAATTTCATTTACATCAATATTGTTTCTTAAAACATCGCATTCTGCTCCACATTGTTTTACATAATCCACTAAGTTGTAAGTGAATGAATCAAAATTATCTATAATTAAAATTTTCAACTTATTATTTTTTGTATTATTTGTAAAACATATTAATGTTTTTAATTATTACTTTATTTATCAGATTTGTAAAACTAATAAATAAACTTTCTAATTATGGTCAAACCAATTCTTTCATATTTTTTTGTCTTTTTTGCTTTTAATTCAATTGCACAAAATGTTAAACCTATTTTAGTAATTCATGGGGGTGCGGGTACAATTTCAAAAACTAATTTATCTCCTGAGCTAGAAAAAGAATATCGCTTTGTTTTAAATCAGTCATTAGAAACGGGAATGAAGGTTTTGCAAAATGGAGGTACCAGTATTGATGCTGTTGAAGCATCAATAAAAATAATGGAAGATTCTCCTCTTTTTAATGCAGGCAAGGGATCTGTATTTACTTCCGAAGGAAAAAATGAGATGGATGCGGCTATTATGGATGGTAAAACATTAAAAGCAGGATCTATAGCCGGTGTAACAACTATCAAAAATCCGATTTCATGTGCTAAAACAATAATGGAAAAATCGGAACATGTAATGTTAGTAGGTAAGGGTGCAGAAAGTTTTGCAAAAGAACAGGAACTAGAAATAGTTGATCCAATTTATTTTTATACCGAAGAAAGATATAAACAATTAAAAAAAGCGAAAGAAACAGAAGAAAAAAATAAAAAAGGATCAGGTAAAATTGATGTCTGGAAAGATTATAAATTTGGAACAGTTGGTGCAGTGGCTCTAGATAAATATGGAAACCTTGCTGCAGGTACTTCAACCGGAGGTATGACTAACAAAAAATTAAACAGGGTTGGAGATACTCCAATTATTGGAGCGGGTACATATGCAAATAATAAATCTTGCGCAGTTTCCGGAACAGGGTGGGGAGAATTTTTTATAAGAACTGTAGTTGGCCATGATATTTCTGCTTTAGTAGAATATAAAAATTATTCTGTTCAAAAAGCCGGGGAAGTAGTTATTAAAAAGGTTAGCGACCTAGGTGGGGATGGTGGCGTAATTATTTTAGATAGTAAAGGAAATTTTTCTATGCCTTTTAATACTGAAGGTATGTATAGGGGATACATAAAAGCTAATGGAGAATCAAAAACTTTTATCTACAAATAAATATTCAAACTTTTTAAAAAAATGAATGCTATCATAAAAAAAATATTTTTACCGGTTATTTTTTTTATTTCTTTCACTACCATTGCACAAAAAAGAAATAACTACAATTATAATTCGAGAACAAACGAAAATTCAGGTTCTTCTTTTGAACAAGGTAATTTAATTTTTTCTGCCGGTTATGGATTTGGAAATTTTGCACAGACAATTTTAAACTTTGC
The DNA here is from genome assembly GCA_965248855.1 of Spirosomataceae bacterium. Taxonomy (GTDB): domain Bacteria; phylum Bacteroidota; class Bacteroidia; order Cytophagales; family 172606-1; genus CBDFKQ01. The sequence continues at coordinate 100,310 of CBDFKQ010000022.1, forward strand.
TTTGGATGCATACCCGAATAAAGTGAATGTAAAAACAAATTTATATGGTCCGATTTTTTTTAAAGGGGAATATGCAATCACAAATGCGATAGGTGTAGGAATAAATTTTGCTACAATAACAAATAAGGCAAGTTTTACTTTTTCAGATACTCTCAATAATCAACCACAAAACTTTACAGCAACGTTAAGGCGACCAAATACAAGTTTTCTTGCTCATGTTAATTACCATTTTGTACGATCATCAAAATTTGATGTTTATGCGGGCATGGGGCTTGGATTGAGGTTGGGAAGTTTTAAATTCAGTTCAGATTATAAATATTTTAATCGGAAGTTTAGTATTCCATATTCTTATCCGGTTGGATTTGAGATAACTGTAGGAGCAAGATACTATCCCATTCCAAACCTTGGTATATATTCAGAATTTGGAGCAGCAAAAGGAATAATTCAATTTGGAATAGTCGGAAAAATTTAATTTAAATTTTTGGAATTAAAATTTCCCTCCCACTATAACTGTTTCTTTAAATTCATTTACGTTTCCGTTTAAATTAAAAATTTGGCAATAAACAATATATGTGCCTGTTCTAACCTTCTCTCCATTAGCGTTGGTGCCATCCCATTGAAACATTCCTTCAGTTGATAAAGATTGATTTTGTGCAATTTTTTTAATTTCTCTGCCTTGGACATCGAAAATTATAATATTTGCTACATTTCCTGAAGTATTGGCAAAATAATTTATCGTTGTAAAATCTATAAGTCCATCGCCATCCGGTGAAAAAATCTTTGGTTCAATGCTAAGGGGTGATTTTTCACTGTTACTGATCAACATTTGAGAGTTTTTATAACCGGGTGTTGCAAATCCTTCTACTGATGCTGCTGAATGCCAATTTTCTGAAGTATTTCCGAAACCTTCAGGATTTATCCGTTCTAACGATACACCTTCTTTACTAATTAGAAGTTTTGATTGAAAAGTTTCGCTATAATCAAACCGATCAATAAGTTTTTTGAAATTATTATAAATTAGCACTGTACCATCATCATGATTATAAGAAGGTATTTTTTTTAATAATAGAAAACGATCGGTATGCGATCGTGGATAATTAGTTTTAACATCGTTTTCATCAATTGTTATTAATAAATAACTTTTAGGAAATAAAACCAAAGCGCCTTCAGTAATTAATACTGTATCTACAATTCCATGACTATTAATACTTCCTAATTTCCAGTTTTTTAAATTAATATATTTATCTGAACGATTATAAATTTCTACAAAATGAACGCTGCCTTTTTTTGGATGAAATAAAATCTCATTAATAATTACATCATTTGAATCTCCTTGCTCAGGTATAGCAAAATTTGTTGTTGCAGTTCCTGAAATATTTCCACAATAATCTTTTATTGAATTTGATGTTAATTGATAAACACTATGCACCATTAAATCAGGTGAGAAGTTTATTTCCAGCGATTTAAAATCCGGCCCTAACACTTTTATTGCAGATATTTGGCTTTTATCAATTTTAAAACTATTAATATTGAATACCGTAGAATCTATTTTTTTATTAAAACGGCAAATTATTTTTTTTGTATTTTCAACAGTTATTAAATTTATTTGTGGAGGGGTAAGATCCGGATTGGATGCTTTTATTGAATTTACTTTTCCGGGAGTTCCACCAGAAGGATTTTCTGAAGCAGCCCAATTACTTTCTTCAGCACAAATATTATTCTCGTCGATAATTTCCAAACTCCATCCGCCTTTTGATTTATCAATATTTTTATACCATTCAATATTATAATTTACATCATCAATTAATTTTCCTTTTTTATCCCTAATTGTTAATTGATCCTCAGATATTAAAAATTTTGGAAAATTATTTAATCCGACTATTTGGCCATAAGTTTTAAATAAAGAGGTATCAGCATCTTTACATACTATTAAATAAGTGTGGGATTTAAATAAATATTTAGGGAAGACCGTATATTTTGAATGGTTTGAAAATATAAAATTCTGAAGATTAATATCAGTACCGGTTCTATTATACAATTCAAAGTATTTTGCTTCCGGTAAATCAACACCGGGATGTTCGTGCGAAAGAATTTCCGAAAAAATAACATCTTTATATGATATGGGCACAATGGGTAAAAAACCGGATTGTTTAACTTCAAAATCATCAAAAATAAAACCCTGACTGTTACTTGGAGAGAAAGAACAAACTACTCCAAAATATTTAGGATCTATATGAATGAAATCTGTAACGGAGGCTTCTTGAGTAAAATTTTTCCCACTAAGAATGTCGGATAATATAGTCCAGGTTCCTTCAAAATCTAAAGTTACTTTTATTCTTATTGCCGGAAAAAAATCAACATGGCCTGTTACTCCACTAAGTATTTTTACACTATTTATCCCTGTTTGTCTGTAAAGGTCTATTGAATGTTTTGTACCCTTATCACCTATTTTAATGTAATAACCATTTAACGAACCTAAAAGATTTTCTTGATCGCTTGCAAGATAAATTTTTGCGTTGTTTGTAGAAGACGGTTTAAAGTTCAATTGAACAAAAAAATTCCATTCCGTATTTTCCAATAAATTATTGGGGGTTGAGATATAAATATCTGCCGTTAGAGGCGGCCCAATACTTTGTAATTGTTTATTAGAATTAACCGTAAATAAATTCACATTACCGCCCCATGACGGATTTTGAGTAAAATTACTGTCAGAAAAATTATCTGTGAATTGAGCAAAAAGGATTTGAGGAAAAAATAAAAAAATAAAATTTATAAATCTGAGTTGTTTCATTAAAAATAAATTATAACCTGTTTTAAATTTTTCAAATCTAAAAATATTTTAATTTATAAAACTTAAGATTTTATTTTCTGAAGATTTTAAAATCTTCGAAACCGGGCAAGCTTGTGCAATTTGCAACAATCTTGTTTTTTCTCCCTCTCCAATTGTACTTCCATTAATTGTAATATTTCTTATAAAATTAGCTTTAAGTGTTTCATTTTCAGTAAAAGTTTCCAAACTGATTTCAACGATAAGCTCATCTATCAGCCATTTTTTTCTATCCATGTACATTTTTAATGTAATTGTAGTGCATGCTGCCAATGAAGATGATAAAATTTCAAAAGGGCTTAAACCCATATTTTTACCGCCAATGCTTTCAGGCTCGTCTGCATAAATAGTATGAATTTCATTTTGCAATTTTACCTTAAAATTTTCTCCTAAAAAGGAAGCTTTTATTAAATTTTCTTTTTTCATTGTTTATAAATATTTATTTGATTAATAGTACTATTTTTGAAAAAAAATTCCATTCAAACTTGTTGTAAAATGATTTTCAGAATTTTATTCTTTATATTTTTTTTCGTTATGTCAATATTTTCTTTTTCACAAACTATAATACCGTTATATCTGGGTGAAATACCAAATTCAAAAGTTGATAATAGTGTAAAAGAAAAATCCGAAATTAAAAATAATATTATATTAATCAGCAATGTTAAAGAGCCTACGTTGTCTGTTTATTTACCTGCGGTAGGAAAATCAAATGGAAGTGCAGTTATAATTTGTCCAGGAGGTGGGTATTGGGCTTTGGCTGCCGGCCACGAAGGAGTCGATGTTGCAAAAAAATTTAACGAAATCGGAGTTGCTGCATTTGTATTAAAATATAGATTACCAAATGAAAAAATAATGGTTACACCAGAGATAGGCCCCTTACAAGATGCACAAAGAGCAATTCAAATTGTGCGTGAAAAAGCTAAAGAATGGAATATTAATTCAAACAGAATCGGAATAATGGGTTTTTCGGCAGGCGGGCATTTGGCGTCAACTGCAGGAACACATTTTGAGAAATCGTACATTGACAATAAAAGTAACATTAATTTAAGGCCTGATTTTATGATACTTATTTATCCTGTAATCAGCTCTGAATTAGATATTATTCACAATGGCTCGCATGAAAAATTATTAGGAAAAGGTGCTTCAATAGAAAAATATAAGGAATACTCTAATGAACTACATGTAAATGATAAAACGCCACCAACTTTTCTTGTCCATGCTTCGGATGATGAGGGAGTAAAACCTGCCAATAGTATTGTATTTTATGAAGCCCTAAGTAAATTTAAAATAGCCGCTGAAATGCATATCTATCAGGCCGGCGGGCATGGTTTTGGAATGAACAACACTACTACAAAGGACAGGTGGATGGAAAGATTAAAAAACTGGATGAATTCTAATGGTTGGCTAAAAAAGTAATCAAAAACATACTTCTTAATTTTTTTTGACAAGAAATCATTTCCGTTAAATCTTTTTTTGTAATTTTATACCGGTAAACATCAGTTAATATGCAAGCGACTTATAAGGAAGAAACTGAAGTATTAGTTGAAGAAGAGGTAATAATTACAGACGAATATACCTTAGTCGTTTTTAATGATGAAGTAAACACATTTGACCATGTAATTGATACATTAATCGATGTTTGCAGGCACACCCCCGAGCAGGCGGAACAATGTACATTAATTATACATTATAAAGGAAAATGTAATGTTAAAAATGGAAGCTTCGATAAACTCGCACAGATGAGAAATACAATTTGTAACAGAGGAATTTCTGCAGAAGTATTATAATTTAATAAAAATCCTTCTTTTTTATTTATAATGAATTTCCCTTCAATTTTAATTGAAAATGCGGTTAACGAAGTTTCAAAATTACCGGGAATCGGTAAAAAAACCGCTTTACGTTTAATTTTACATCTATTAAAAAAAGATGAAGGGACTACATTAAACTTGACTCATGCACTTAATAAACTAAGAACCGAAATTAAATACTGCAAAAATTGTCATAACATTTCGGATGATATTGTTTGTAAAATATGCAATAGCCTTTCACGAGACAGATCTGTAATTTGTGTTGTTCAAGATACGCGCGATGTTTTAGCTATTGAAAATACTCATCAATTTAATGGTTTATACCATGTATTGGGAGGAATTATTTCTCCAATTGAAGGTGTTGGGCCAAACGAGTTAAATATAATTTCCTTATTGGAGAGGTTAACAGCAGAACTATCCAAAGAAATTATTCTCGCCTTGCCTGCTACCATGGAAGGCGATACAACTGCTTTTTATCTGACTAAAAAACTTAGACAACAACAGGATAATATAAAAATTTCTACTATTGCCAGGGGTATACCCATGGGTGGAGAATTAGAATTTGCTGACGAAATTACATTAGGGCGCAGTATAATTAGCCGAATCAACTATGAATAATTAGTGAAGCTATTTCAAATCTATATACATAAAGTAAAATATTTCTATCCTAAGTTGACTTCAATGTTCTTATTTTAAAAAATAAAGCAATCCTTTTCAGGATTGCTCTTTCAAATATTATTAAAAAAAAATTATTTCGACATTGGCAAATCTCCTCTTTGCGCGGCTTTTTTCAATTTATCATTTGCCCAGATAGCAACTTCAACCCTTCTGTTTGCCGTTCTGCCAGCCTCAGAAGTATTTTCAGAAACGGGATTTAAACTTCCAAATCCTCTGGTTCCCAATCTTTCAGATTTTACACCTTGTGCAATTAAATAATTATGAACTGCATTTGCTCTTTTTTCAGAAAGTTTTTGATTGAATTCCGCCGTTCCGGTATTATCTGTATAACCGTCAATCAAAACATTTGTATCATTATATTTACTCAAAGTTTTTGCCAGTGTTTTTAAATTATCTTCTGATTGTGCAGATAATTTATCAGAATTAATATCGAATAAAATACCTGAATTAAAAGTTATTTTAATTCCTTCTCCCTCTCTCTCAATCTTGGCATCTTTCATATCCTTTTTTAATTCATTGGTTTGGTTATCCATATACCTTCCAATTGCACCACCGGCCACACCGCCAACTGCTGCACCAATAATAACCGCCCCGGCAGGATTTCCCGATTTTTTACCAAGCAAAGCACCTAAAGCACCTCCCAATAATACACCTGTGCCCGCACCAATAATTGTTTTTTTGTTATTTTGATAAGTAGTAGAAGACTTTGAAGATTTACAACCGTTTAATATTGTAAATACCATTAATAAGGACAAAAATGTTTTTACAGAATATTTCATAATGTTTGTTTTTTTAAGTAAAAATAAATTTTTCAATGATTATAAATTATTATACCGGTAGGTTATCTTCTAAAATATTTAAAAATAATTCAATGATCTTTTATTACATATCTTTTGCAAGATCCAAATTGAGGCACAAAGTCCACACTTTGCATTGTTCCAAATTTGATTTTTAAGTATTTAATTTTTGGTCTGATTATTTTATTAAAACAATCAAATCAAAAAAATTATAATCTAAAACGTCAAAACAAATGAAAAATTCAAATTTTTTAACATCTAGAATTTCACAATTTAAAAGTATTATTGCCGGTGCAGCTTTAAGTATTATGGCCATAAGCACACAAGCGCAAGATTTTCCTGGAACTTCTTTCGGTATTAAAGGCGGGCTTAACTTAACTAATTTTACAAAAGACGATAAGATTACTGATGAAAAGCTAAGAGCAGGTTTTAATGCCGGTATATATGGCAGATTTAAACTAACTGATGGATTTTCTTTACAGCCTGAGGTTTTGTACTCAACACAAGGAAATAAGCAAAATATTAATTTTTTTAATTTAGGAAATAGTACAGTTACTTCAACACTAGGTTATGTTCAGGTTCCAATCTTGGCTGTTGTTAATATAGTACCTAATTTTAATATTCACGCAGGGCCGTACGCTGGTTTCCTGGTAACAAGCAAATTCAATACTGATAATAATGGAAATACAAACACTTATAATATAAATAGTGATTATGTTAATAAAGTTGATTATGGTTTAGTAGGGGGTATTGGTATAGATATTACAAAAGTACATATTGGCGCCAGATACCTTTATGGACTTCAAAATGTTGGTGCAGATAAAAATATTGGTGCTGCGACACTTAATTTATTTCCTCAAAAAAACTCCGGTTTTCAATTTTATGTTGCTATCGATTTAAAATAATAATATAATTAATATTTTATAAAAACCCCTAATGATTACTTTCATTAGGGGTTTTTATTTTTCAATACCATTAGTAATATTTAAATTAATTTATTAATATTTCTATAAGAATTTTTTTAATGTACCTCTTTTCATAAGTTTATCGTTTAAAAAATATTTATAAAGGCGATTGATAAAAAACAACCATCTTTTTTCAAACACACAATCAAAAATGCTCAGGTTAATTAATTTTCAAAAAGGAAATTATAAAAAAATAATTGTAAGAGGGTGGATAATTTTCCTTTCTATTATTGCATTTTTCTGTTTTTATATTTTTGCTGTTACTGTAAATTTATTTTGGCTTTTTGGTAAAATGCCGGATTTTAAATTACTGGAAAACCCGAAAAGCGATCAGGCGTCAGAAGTATACTCTTCTGATAATGTACTTTTAGGAAAATATTTTATAAAAAACAGAACTCCGGTTGAATTTGATTCCATATCTCCACATATTATTAATTCACTTATCTCAACAGAGGATATCCGTTTTGAAAAACATTCCGGTGTTGATTTTAAAGCAACTATTTCTATTCCTTTTTATATACTCTCCTTTAAACCAAAAGGTTCAAGCACGCTATCGCAGCAATTGGCAAAAAATCTATTTTCCATGCGGAAAATTGCCGAATACAAAGGTATTTTATATAAAGTACCGGGTATAAGTGCCTTGATTATTAAAACAAAAGAATGGATTACAGCTATCCAAATAGAAAGAAATTATACCAAAAAAGAAATAATTACAATGTATTTAAATACTGTCGATTTTGGTAACAATGCCTTTGGGATTGAATCGGCTTCCCATACTTTTTTTCAAAAGCGAGCAGCACAATTAAATGTGAATGAAAGTGCATTACTTGTTGGAATGTTACAAAATCCTACCAAATGGAATCCTATATCAAGACCGGAAAGAGCAATAGTAAGAAGGAATATTGTTTTATCGCAGTTGGTAAAGTATAAATACCTAAGTGAAAAAGAAAGATCACAATTAAATACTGAACCGTTAAATCTTCATTTTAAAGTAGAAGATTACAGTCAGGGCTTGGCTCCCCACTTTAGAGCCGTTTTAAAGAAGGAATTAGAAAGATTGTTAACAGATTCTAATTTTGATTTATATGTAGATGGATTAAAAATTTACACTACCATTGATTCCAGAATGCAGAAATATGCAGAAGAATCTACAATTGATCAAATGAAAAAGTTGCAAGTCCTATTTAACGATCAGTGGAAAAGTACTAAAGATATCTGGAGAGATGATGATGGTAAAATAGATACTAAATATATTTTAAGGGAAATCCAAAAATCAGCCAGATATCATGATTTACAAGATAGATATGGAGATAATAAGGATTCTATTATGATGGTGCTTAATAAACCAATCAAAATGAAAGTTTTTACTTTAAACAATCCATCATATGAATTAGATACTATTTTAAGCCCTATTGATTCGGTGCGCTATCACAAACGATTTCTTCAATGTGGGTTTATGTCAATGGATCCCATATCAGGTGATATTAAAGCATGGGTTGGTGGCGTGAATTTTAGATTTTTTCAATACGACCATGTTAAACAAGGTAAACGACAACCGGGATCTTCTTTTAAACCAATTATTTATACAACTGCAATTGATTATAAAGGTTATACACCCTGCACAGAAATTGTTGATGAACCGGTAATATTTTCAAAAGATGAATACGGGCAACCATGGCAACCACGCAATTCTACAGGTACGTATACCGGCCAAAGTTTAACTTTGAGGCAAGCAATAGCACAATCTGTAAATACAATAAGTGCAAAATTAGTAAAAGATTTGGGCCCTACGCGTGTAATTGAATATGCAAAAAAATTAGGTATTGATGTCAGTCATATGGAAGCCGTTCCATCTATATGTTTAGGTACTCAAGATGTATCCATATATGATTTACTTGGTGCTTACAGTACTTTTGTAAACGGTGGTGTATGGACAGAACCCAGATTTATTACAAGAATTGAAGACAGGAATGGAAATATTATTCAGGATTTTCCTGCCAAAACCATTGAAGCATTAAGTGAACAAACTTCGTATTTAATGGTTCATATGCTTAAAGGTGGTACACAGGAAAAAGGCGGTACAGCTTTGGGGCTCGCCCGATATAAATGTTTTTATAATAATGAAATTGGGGGGAAAACCGGAACAACTCAAAATTATTCTGATGGATGGTTTGTTGGTATAACTAATAATTTAGTTTCCGGTGGATGGGTTGGAGGAGATACAAAACACATCAGGTTTAAAAATTATTTAGGAGAAGGTGCGAGGGTGGCTTTACCAATCTGGGGCACTTACATGGATAAAGTTTATGCCGACAATACATTAGGAATTAAAAAGGGCACTTTTAAAAAACCTGCAAAGTTGGATGTTGAATTGGATTGCGAGGTTGTAAAAGAGAGAATTAACCAAAAAGATTCTACAAATAATATTTTGCATCCATCTGCTGACTCGTTAGGTGACGATTTGCTCAAATAATTAAGTGGTATCAATTAATAGAAAACGGTTCAGAATTAATTCTGAACCGTTTTCTATTAATAAAAAATTTCAATTTGAAAACTTATTTAAGTAATTATATAAATTCGAAAGATTAAATTATTTTGCGAAAAATTAATAAAATAAATCTAATTCTATTTCAGTAAGGCCTATTTTTAATAAATGATAAACCAATGAATAAATTCAACCTTTTTTTTAATGCTGTTAAATGGCATTTACTTGCTGTTATTGTTGCCTTAATCATTTTTTGCATATTCTTTTTTCCAATGCTGCAAGGCAAGGCTATTGTACAAGATGACTTAATCCAATATTCGGGAACATTACATGAGGCTCAACTATATAATGAAAAAGGTGAAGATGCTTTGTGGTCTAACTCTTCTTTTGGAGGAATGCCAATATGGAGGGGAATCAGTAATGATTGGGTAAGATATTTAGTATCAATTTTTTCATTTATCCCACAACCCATACAAATTCTAACATTTTGTTTTTTAGGGTTTTATATTCTACTGCAAGTACTTAATGTAAATAAATTTTTAAGTTTTATTGGAGGAGTTGCATACGCACTTTCTTCATTTAATATTATAAGTATTGAAGCAGGCCATGTTAATAAAATTTTTGATATGGCTTTTATGGCTCCTGTTATTGCAGGTGTAATATTATGCTGGCGTGGCAAATATCTTAAAGGAGCCATTATAACTTTAGTTTTTACAGCTTTGCAAATATATTATCAACATATTCAAATAATATATTATTTACTTATTGCAATAGGAATTTGGGGAATATTTGAATTTATAAGGTCATATAGAGAAAAACAATTGCCTGTTTTCCTTAAAGGATCTGCAATACTGGCTATAATAGTAATGATTGCCTTTTTACCAAGCTCATCTCGCATGTTTACAACAAGTGAGTACGGAAAATCTTCAAACAGAGGCGGATCTGATCTCAATGCAAAAAAAGCACAAGGAACCGGATTGGATAAAGAATATGCCAACCAGTGGCGAAACGGAATTGCAGAACCATTCACTTTTATTGTTCCATATTTTTATGGAGGTGGCTCCAGTGAGGATTGGGGTAAAAATACCAAAACATATAAATTTCTAAAAGCGAATAATGCAGTGCAGGCAGCAAGGCAATTACCTCATTATTGGGGAGAGCAACCATTTACTGCAGGGCCAATATATTTCGGTGCCATTGTCTGTTTTTTATTTGTATTGGGGATGTTTATAGTGAAAGATAATTTAAAATGGTGGGCATTAGCAGTCAGCACTCTTTCTATTTTGCTTTCTTATGGTACTAACTTGGAGTGGTTTACTGATATCTTCTTTTATTATGTTCCTTTATATAACAAGTTTAGGTCAGTCACAATGATTGTAGCCATTGCAGAAATAGCCTTTCCGTTCATTGGTTTTCTGGCATTAAGAGAAATTTTAAGTAACGGTATTAGTAAAGAAGAATTTTTAAAAGGTTTAAAATGGTCAACCATCATAACCGGAGGATTGACATTATTGCTCGCATTGTTAGGGACATCCTTTATGGATTTTTCATCTCTGGCAGAATTAAAGAACGATCAAATTCCTGCAGAATTATTGAATGCCATGCAGGATGATAGAAAAAATCTATTTCGTATAGATGCCTTTAAGAGTTTATTTTTTATTCTTGCCTCAGCGGGCTTGATTTGGGCTGTGTTTAATAAAAAAATAACCACAACTGTATTTTATATTTCACTTGCTTTTTTAATCATTACAGACCTTTGGACAGTTGATAAAAGATATGTGAATAGCGATAATTTTAAAGATATTAAAAAATTAAAGAAAGAAATATTTACACCTACAGCAGCTGATGAATATATTTTACAAGATAAAGATCCATATTTCAGAGTTATAAATTATACACGAAATCCATTTCAAGATGGAATTACCAGTTACTACCACAAATCAGTTGGTGGATACAGTGCAATAAAATTACAGAGATATAATGAACTGATAGATGCTCATTTATCAAAAAATAATACCGCTGTATTAAATATGCTTAATACTAAATACATAATTTTTCAAAATCAACAAACAGGAGAGATAATGGCTCAAAGAAATCCTGAAGCCTTGGGTAACGTATGGTTCGTAAAAGAATTTAAAATTGTAAACTCTGCGGATGAAGAACTTAAAGCCTTAGAAAAATTTAATCCAAAACAAATTGCATTCGCAGATAAAAATTTTGAAAGCGATTTAAAAAATTTAAAATTAACCGATGATACATTATCTTCCATTAAATTAACAAGTTATCATCCTCAAAAATTAAAATATGAATCAAATTCAAACTCCGAAAAACTGGCTGTTTTCTCAGAAATATATTATCAACCGGGTTGGAATGCCTATATTGATGGGAAAGTATCTCCACACTTTAGAGTTGATTATGTATTAAGAGCAATGAAAATACCACCGGGTAAGCATGAAATTGAATTCCGTTTTGAACCAAAATCCTACTATACAGGAGAGAAGTTTTCTTTAGCCGGTTCTATCTTATTTTATATTACCTTTTTCGGTTTGCTTGGATATTATTTTTATATTGAAAGTAAAAAAATAATTTTATAAAGAAATGAAAGAAGAAAACATCGTATAAGGCGATGTTTTCTTCCCATTAAAAATTACCAAATTTTTCAATTATTTTTTGATACCTGAAATCAAAAATTTCTTTTAGCTTTTTTCGAACAAGTATTGAATTAGCGATATCTCCCAAGAATCCAAAAGGAACTTTATAATGAACAATGTCCTTCATTTCAACACCTCCATTAATGGTTTTAATAAAATGTTTATGATGCCATAGCGCGTAAGGGCCAAATCTTTGTTCATCAACGAAATATTTTTTCTCTTCTATATGCGTAATTTCTGTAACCCAAGTTATTTTTAATCCTGCCATCGGACTAACTTTATACGCTATAATTTGCCCGGCATACATTTTATCAGTTTCTTCTTCGGTTATTATATTAAACCCCATATATGGAGGTGTTATTAATTTTAAATTTTTTGGAGAAGAAATAAAATCCCAGACCTCATCAATAGCAGCCGGGATATTTTGGATGGACATAAAAGTGTATAACCTGCTCATTTATTTATTAAATGTAAATATTAATAAACAGGCAATCATTTAAAATGTTTAATTTTATTTTTCAAAATATTCTATAATGGAATATTTCCGTGCTTCTTTTTTGGTAATTTATCAACTTTATTTTCAAGCATTTTAAAAGCCCTAATCAACTTTTGCCTGGTGTCTTCAGGTTTTATAATTTCATCAACGTACCCTAAAGCTGCTGCTCTATATGGGTTTGCAAATTTTTCTGTGTAATCGGCTACTTTTTCAGCCAACTTGCTTTCCGGGTTTTCGGCTTGTGTAATTTCTTTTTTAAATATAATTTCAGCAGCACCTTTTGCGCCCATCACTGCAATTTCGGCAGTAGGAAATGCATAATTTAAATCAGAACCAATATGTTTGGAATTCATAACATCATAAGCTCCGCCATATGCTTTACGTGTAATAACCGTTACGCGTGGCACTGTAGCTTCGCAAAAAGCATATAACAACTTGGCACCATTTGTTATTATTGCATTCCATTCCTGGTCTGTGCCCGGCAAAAAACCCGGAACATCTTCAAAAACTAAAATTGGAATATTAAAACAATCACAAAAACGAACAAATCTTGCAGCTTTAACACTTGCATGATTATCCAATACTCCTGCTAATATGGCCGGTTGATTACCTACAATTCCTATGCTTCTTCCTGCTAAGTGTGCAAAACCGACAACAATATTTTCAGCAAAATTTTTATGAACTTCAAAAAAACTATTTTCATCTGCTACCAAGTCAATCACTTCCCGCATGTCGTAAGGTTGATTTGGATTTTCGGGAATAATATTATTTAATTCAGGCCTTTTCTCATTTTCTTTAGTTTCATAAGGAGCAAAAGGAGCAAAATCCTCACAATTTTGAGGCATGTAACTTAATAATTTTTTTATGTTTTGAATGCATTCCAATTCATTCACACAAGCAAAATGTGTAACGCCGCTTTTAGTAGAATGTGTGCTTGCTCCTCCTAATTCTTCGGCTGTTACATTTTCATGAGTAACCGTTTTAACAACATTTGGTCCGGTTACAAACATGTAAGAAGTATTTTCCACCATCAAAATAAAATCTGTAATGGCAGGAGAATAAACTGCGCCACCTGCACAAGGCCCCATTACTGCTGATATTTGTGGAATTACTCCGGAGGCCAATGTATTTTTATAAAAAATATCTGCGTAACCTGCTAATGACAATACACCTTCCTGAATTCTTGCACCTCCTGAATCATTTAACCCTATAACCGGAGCACCATTTTTCATTGCCAAATCCATTATTTTACAAATTTTTTCGGCATGTGTTTCAGATAAAGCACCTCCAAAAACAGTAAAATCCTGAGCAAATACGTAAACTAATCTTCCATCAACAGTTCCATAACCGGTAACCACACCATCTCCCAAATAAATTTCATTTTCCAAACCAAAATCTTTTGTTCGATGGGTAACAAACTTTCCTGTTTCTTCAAATGAATTTTTATCTACCAAAAGCTGAATACGTTCACGAGCAGTAAGTTTTCCTTTATTGTGTTGAGCTTCTATTCTGTTTATTCCACCACCTAACTCTGCTTCAGTATTATATTTTTCTAAAAGGTCTATTTTTTCTTGATAAGTCATGAAATTATAAAAGTTATTTTCGCAATTTCAGAATTTATTGTTTTAATCAAAATTGAATTTAAAATGATAAAATTATTTTTGTGTTTTTTTATTTTTCTAAACTATCTATTTTATTGATTAAAAAATTAAACAGTTAGAAACATTACCACTAATGCCGGTTTTTGATTAAAGGTTGTTAAATCATACATCAATTTTTAAATAATAAAATCTAAAAAATCACATTTTTTGTTTTTCTAAAATAAAACTCATTAATTCGCTTACAATTGATCTAAATTAATTCCTTCCTTGCCAGCATACCGTAAATTGTTAGTAATTTTCTTATATCGAAAAGCATTAATGGTAGTATTTTACTTATGAAAAAAAATATTTCTCGGGCGCTCATAATTAGCGCAATGACTTTTGCCTTTCTTGAGGTGTCGGCATTTCAGATTAATGATGATGTTGAAACCACTAAAAAACTTAAAAAAGAATACCCTGAAGAATCATGGGTAGCTACCCGTTTTCAATCCCATTATAATTTTATAGAAGGAAGAAGGGGAGCATTACCTATTGTTGAAAATACAGAAGAACTACAAACAATTACACTCAATACTATTGAAAAATGCAGACTAGCTTGGTTTTATGATGATAACTCCAAAATTTCTTCCGAAAAAATAACATATAAGAATGGCAGGAAGGTTATATATGATAAAGTTTGTGGAAATTTTGAAAATGAAGGTGTTTTTTATTCAGACGCTAAAGTTTGCGTATTTCAATTAAATAATCAAAAAATCGGCGATGTAGTTTATACTAATTTAAGCCAGACGTATAATGATGTAAGGTATTTTACCAAAGTATTCTTTCATGAAAAATACCCTATAGAAGAACGTGAAATATTTTTTTCTATTCCTACAGGGATGGTAATTGATTTAGTAGAAGTCAATTTTGAAGGTTATAAGATTGAGAAAACAAAAATCGAAAACGCCAAGGAAAAGTCAACAGAATATAAATATATTATTAGAAAAATACCTGGGTTAGATACGGAAGAAAATACATTGGGGCCAGCACATATATATCCACACTTGCTTATAATGGCTAAAAGCTATACTTTAAATGGCAAACCTCAAAAAATTATTAGCTCTGTTGATGATCTTTATGAGTGGTACACTGAATTAGCTGGTAAAACACAAAACGACCCGGCAAGCCTTGCTTCCTTGGTAAAACAACTAACCTCTAACGCGAAAACTGATATAGAAAAAGTAAAAAATATTTTCTATTGGGTACAGGACAATATTAGGTATATAGCTTTTGAGGATGGCATAGCAGGCTTTAAACCAGAAGAAGCTCAAGGTGTATTTTTGAAAAAATACGGAGATTGTAAGGGGATGGCTAACCTCACAAAAGCTATGTTGCAGATTGCAGGCCTTGATGGGCGTCTCACCTGGATCGGTACTTCCAGATTGCCCTATACATTTCAAACGCCATGTTTAGGAATTAATAATCACATGATTTGCACTTGGATATCGGGAGATAAAAAATATTTTCTTGACCCTACTGAAAAGTTTATTGCTTTTGATAAATATGCAGCTAGGATACAAAATCAACAAGTTTTGATCGAAAATGGCAAAAAGTACATATTAGACAAGATCCCCGAATCAAATTACGAACCTAATTTGATTGAGTATAAAGAACAACTTTCAATTATTGACCAAAAGATGGTTGGGAAAGCAAGGATAAAAGTGAATGGTGAGTCGAAAGTAGAATTTTTAAGGCTGTACGACCTTTTAAGAAATGATAAAAAAAGTACAGCTTTGCATAATGTACTTACGAGAAATGATAAAAATATAGATGTAGAAAATATTAAAACTTCTGATCTTCAAAACAGGGAAGCCGAATTATCAATTGATTATGATATTTCAGCTTCAAACAGAATAAACAAGTTTGGCGATGATTTGTATATAGAGATAGATTTACAAAAAAACTATCAGGCCCTTACATTTGATGATAAAAGAGTAAACAATTATACTTTTCACCAAAAGATTTATCAAAAAAATCAGGTAATTATAGAGGTGCCTGATCAATACAAAATTAAACATCTGCCTGCAGATATGAGTTTTAAAAATGATGATTTCTCATTTTTTGTCAGTTTTATTAATAAAGGCAATCAAATTTTTTACAATAAAACAATTATTATCAACAAAGGGCTTATTAAAAAATCGCAATTTAAAATTTGGAATAACGCCATAGCAGAACTTAACAAAATCTACGAAGATCAAATTATTCTCACCCACTAATTATGAAAAAAACTTTTATTACATTTTTATTATTTATAATTTCTTTTAACATAATTCTTTCTCAAAATAAAAATTCAGGGAGAGCCGAGGAATTGAAAACCGAAATGTGGAACACTCCAGATAAATCTTTTAAGGTAACTGATATTCCAGAGAAATGGAAAAACGAATCGGCAGTTATAATATCCCAATATGCTGCTTATGAATATAAAAAATCCGTAATGCATAAGCACCTTCATGACAATCAGATTTATCATCGACGGATAAAACTTATTGATAAAGCAGCAATTGAAGAGTATTCAGAAATGAATGTACCTGATGATGAATTTTTAACGGCATATTACATGGGCATAAAGATAATTAAACCCAATGGTAAAGAAAGTGAGGTTGACCTTTCAAAGGCTGTTAAAATTGAGCAGAAAGCCGGACGGCAATCGGAAAGCTATAAAAAACTAGCTATACCTGGTTTAGAACCTGGTGATATTTTTGATTATTATCTATGTTTTGACCAAGAAATTCGGCTATCTGACGGCGAATCATATACTTTTGATCCCATTACATTTCCATTAGCATCAAAATATCCAATCTTGTATCAAAAAATTGATTTTGATGTACTTCGGAAGTGTTCAATCTATATAAAATCTATTAATGGTGCACCTAAATTTAAAGCGGATGAAGATGCGAAAAATGATAAAAAACATTTTACATTAATAGATCAAAACCATGAAAAAGAAATTGCTAAACATTGGTTTTATATCTACAGGTCAGTACCATTAGTTAAATTTCAAGCTCATTATCCCGGGGAATCAGGCGTTGCAAAAGAATCTTTCTCTGAGGATTTAATAAAATCCACAATAGGTTATCATGGAGTATATTACCCAGAAGCTTACCTAATGAAGTGGAACAAGAAAAATTTTAAAAACGAAAAAGATCAACTCGAACAAGTAAAAAATTCTTTTTACTTGTTCCGTAATTTTCATATGAGTTATGTAAAAGGTTTTAAAGAATATAGTTTAAGAAGTATGGTTTATGGTGTTTATAATTGGAATTCCTATTTAAATAATATGGAAAATTACCTTACTAAAAACAAAATTCCTTATAAGCAATGTATGGCTCTGCCTAGGAGCATATCAAAACTAGATGATTTTATTATCGAAAAGGAAGCCTACTTTTTCTTACGGTTAACAATAAAGAATAAAGATTATTTTATTTTTCCACCTGTAATGCATAATAATTGGGACGATATTCCTGATGAATTACAAGGTGTGGAATATTACTATGTTGATGAAACTCCTAAAGGAAGACAACTAAAACGGTCTATTACTCCAGTTGTTTCAGCAGATATTAACAAACTCGTGAATAAATTTGATATTACATTTGATAAGGAAAAACTAACGCAGTTTTCTATTACAGCAAATGTTGAATTATCTGGCTCAACACGAATAGACAGGCAAGAGGAAATACTTATTCCACAAGATTATATTGATGAGGAATCTGGTATTTATTGTGTAAGAAAGCCTTTATATAAACTCCTCAACAAAAAAGAAATGGCTGAGCTCCCAGAAAAGAAAGATGCCAGAATAGCTAAAAGAAATAAAGATGTAGAAGAACTGTTAAAAAAAGAATTCATCGGAGATGATAACATTAAAATAACTTCATTCTCCAATTTTAAAGTTATTCAAACCGGCAGGATGCCTAATCAGCCAGCGCTCAAATATTCTTTTGACTTAAAAGCAGAAGGATTTGTTAAAAAAGTAGGGCAGGATTATTTAATTGATATTGGAAAAATAATAACCGGCCAGTTGGCTCTTGATAAAAAAGATTTTGAACGCGAGTATGATGTTTATAAGCCGTATGCAAGATCGTATAATTATGAAATCAATCTTGAAATCCCGAATGGATATAATCTTCAAGGTGTTGAAAAACTTGGATCTAATGTAAGTAACGAAACCGGTAGCTTTGTAAGTAAAGCAGTATTGTCAGGAAAAATATTAAAAATAAACGTCAATAAAGTTTACAACCACAATTTTGAAAAAGCAAAGGATTGGCCAAAATTGGTAAGTTTTATAGAGGTCGCTTATAATTTTACACAGCAAAAAATATTGCTTAAAAAAGATAATTAAGTAGGTGGATTTTATTAAATCAGCCTGATGAATCAAATTCTGATTATTATTCATCTGCTGCTTTAATGATTTCTATAAAGATCTACTCACTCTCCTTTTAGGTTTTGAATTATTAAGAATCTGACTTTTTGGTCGAATGGATAAAATTGTAAGTAAGAGAAAGTGTACTTTTATGATCTATCATAAAAAATAAAGAAGTAAATCCGATTGAAGATGTTATTGAGTTAAGATTTCTAAAT
The DNA here is from genome assembly GCA_965248855.1 of Spirosomataceae bacterium. Taxonomy (GTDB): domain Bacteria; phylum Bacteroidota; class Bacteroidia; order Cytophagales; family 172606-1; genus CBDFKQ01. The sequence continues at coordinate 119,232 of CBDFKQ010000022.1, forward strand.
GTTAAAATTCTCTCTTATGAATTTTACAATAATAATGTGGATCACAATCAGTTACTATGCAACCTCCTAAATAAATTTCATATTAATAATAAGTGACAAAAAACTTTTTATAAAAGAATAATCAATTACTTAATTTTTATTCTCCTTGTTGGCATTATAGTTGGCAATAATCCACTTTTTAAAACAATCCTTTGGCCGATATCACTTTTAATATAATTCATAAAGCCTGTTGCAGGGCCGGTGCCGGGTTCACGACTGATACAAATCATTTCCCTTATAAAAGGATAAGTTTTTTTTGCCAAATCACTTTGGGTAGGTAAATAATATTCCAAAGTATCTTCACTGCTGTCTCCTGCCACCCACATTAATTTAATATTATTTTTTAATTCCATAGACAATGGAGAATCCTTATCGCTTATCCATCCTAAACCAATTATGCCTAATGCACCTTTATGATTTTTTACATAATCAATTACTTTTACATTCGATTTGGCAGCAAAAATTTTTATTTCTTCCTTACTAAGTCCTAATTTAGTATTCAGAAATGATAAATTACTTGAATTTCCTTTATCAAAAACAACAATTATAGAATCTCGCATGCCGGATGAGTTCAAATCATTCCAGATTTTTATTTTTCCGGTAAATATGTTTTTAAGAGTTCCATTGGTTATCAAACTATCAGGGTTATCCTTATTTACTATTAAGGCAACCCCATCAATAGCTATTTTTGTACTTCTATATTTAATTTTCGATCTGCCTAAAATTTGTTTTTCTGTAGTATCCAGTTCCCTGCTGATAACAATCATCCGAACACTGTCTTCTAAAAGCAAACCGATAGATTTTCCTTCAGAAGTTGAAACTAAATCAATTTTTATTTTTGGATAACTATAACTAAATGCTTCTTTTTCAAGCCCAAGTAATGGCGTGAATGATTCATCAACAGCAATTGCGAAATTACCTTTTGTTGCAGATTCATCTGCAGGAGCGCATGATGGCAAGACTAAAATTAAAATGACAAAAAACAGGATTAAAAGATTATATTTATTCACTTTCTCTATTTTTAAATTTATTTACACTAAATAAGCCTCTAAAAAGGCCATAACCTACGCAAACTACGCCAAATGCAATTCCTAATGGAGAGGATTCAATAAGATTTTCTCTAAAACCTTTTGATACCAACAAAAACACCCCAAAACCTAATATTAAAAGGGATATAAATATTGAAATCATTAAATATACCTGCTTAAACGATTGTTTGTTTTGCATAATAACTAGAACAATTTAATTTGGGATAAAATTAAATTAATTTTATCCCAAATTAAAAAATAAAGAATAGATAAATTTAACAATGTAGTTTACGGTTAAATTATTATGTTCTAATCTTGTTGCAAAGCAAAACTGATAGGAAGTGTAAACTTTACAGAAACATTTCTTCCACCTTGTTTTCCGGGAGTCCACTTAGGCATCCCTTGAATAACTCTTGTTGCTTCTTCATCACATCCAAATCCAATTCCTTTTAATACTTCAACTTTAGATATTTGACCCTGACTATTAACAACAAAAGTTAAATAAACTTTACCTTGAGCATTTACTCTTTGAGCGGAAACAGGGTAGTGGAGATTTTTACCTAAATATTTTGATAAAGCTCCTAAACCTCCGGGGTAACTAGGATCAATCTCTACCTTTGTAAATACTTTTTCTTCTACCGGTTCACCAAGCAAAGTATTTTTTTCAACCGGCTCAACTATTATATCATCTGTTGTTGGTCCATCATTATTTATTGTACCAATTACTTTGCCTTTAATTTCATCTACAGTAGGAGGCAATTCAGTAGGTATATCTTTATCAGTAATTTCAGGAGGTAGAAATCTAACCGTATTTACGACAGGTGGGGTTACTTCTACGCGAGGAATTACAATTTCAGGAACAGATTCAATTAAAGGGGGAGGAGATTCTATAATAATATCCGGTCCTAAACGTATCATTCTTCTATCTGAATCGTTCATCATATTAGAAACAATACTTCCACCAACAGTACTAATAGATAAACCAATCCCAATTATAGAAGCTATTAAAACATTTCTTCCATAATTCTTTCTTAAAAGATAAGCACCATATTTTTTATTTCTACCAGAGAAAATAATATCATTAATATCTGTAGGAATGTTTGTTAAGTTCAAGGGATTAGAACTTAAATTAGTTGTGTATGCCGTCATGATTTTATTTTTAAAATGTGAAAATTTAAGTTTATACTTATAGGATTCACATTATTTATTTTTCCATAAAAAATAAATAAAATTATTACAAAAGATTTCAACAAAAAATTAAACAGTTATCAATATATCAATATCTATATATTGATATATTAAAAAGTAAAACATATAATTATGAAAGAAATTAATCTTATCAATCCGGAAAGAAAAATTTAAAACTTATAATCAATAAATTTAAAATATGCTGCAAAATCGAGTAGATCCTTTTGGAAATATTTTTAAAACGAGTGCTAGGGGAGTTTTAACCGGAACGCGAGGGGTGATACACAATGATAAAAAAGAAATTATTCGCCCGTTTAAATTAAAAGCCTGGATTACTTGCCTGCTTGAATTTAAAGGAAGGCAAAGAAAAATGATGACGCCCAACAGGTATACAGAATTATTCTTTCTTGATGAGGCTACTTCTTTTTCTGCCGGCCACAGGCCGTGTTTTGAATGCAGAAGAGACGATGCAAAAAAATTTAAAACATGTTGGCTAAAAGGAAATCCTGAATACGGTTTTTCAGAAAAAACATCTATAAATGAAATAGATAAAATTATTCATAAAGAAAGAATAGATTCCAACTTTAAAAAAGTAGTTTATGAAACCAATCTAAAAGATTTACCTGATGGCGTTTTTATTATGCAAGATAATAATGCATATCTTTTAAAAGATGGATTAATGTATCTTTGGACACCATTTGGGTATGAAAAAACGAGAGGTACAATTAACAATAACAAAGTATATTTATTAACTCCAAAATCAGTTGTAAATGCTTTTAAAGCAGGTTATAAACCACAAACAGCAATAAATTAAAAAACGGAGTCTTTACTCCGTTTTTAATTATTTTCCAAATATTGCTTTCAATTTTGCCAATTTATCATCCATGCTTTCGGTCTCTTCTTTTTTATTTACAGGTTTTTCTTTTTTAGATGTATTATTTGAATTACCTTTTAAAGATAAAGAAATTCTTTTTCGCGCTTTATCCACTTCCAATACCGTAACAATCACTTTTTGTTGAACTTTAACTGCTTGTTTCGGATCAGAAATAAAAGTATCGGAAAGGTGGCTGACATGCACCAAACCATCCTGATGAACACCAATATCTACAAATGCTCCAAAATTTGTAACATTTGTAACTATCCCCGGCAATTGCATTCCGATTTTTAAATCGTCAATTTTATTTATCCCTTCTGCAAAATTAAATGTTTCAAATTTTTGACGGGGGTCACGGCCGGGTTTTGCTAATTCTTGCATAATATCATGCAATGTTGGCAAACCAACTTTTTCGGTAGTGTATTTTTTTATTTCAATCTGCTTTCTTAATTCACTGTTTTTCATTAAATCACTAACAGTGCAATTGATATCTCCTGCCATTTTTTCAACAATATGATAACTTTCGGGATGAACAGAAGAAGAATCCAATGGATGTGAGGCTTCACGAATTCTTAAAAAACCGGCGCATTGTTCGTAAGCTTTATCACCCATTCGTGCAACTTTTTTTAATTCATTCCTGCTTTTAAAAGCACCATTTGTATTTCTATAATTAACAATATTTTGTGCCAGTTGTGGTCCAAGACCGGAAACATAAGTTAATAATTGTTTACTTGCAGTATTTACTTCCACTCCAACAGCATTTACACAACTCATAACTACATCATCCAAACTGCCTTGCAATTTTAATTGGTTTACATCATGTTGGTATTGCCCTACTCCTATTGATTTTGGATCAATCTTTACTAATTCAGCAAGCGGGTCCATTAATCTTCTTCCAATCGAAACTGCTCCTCTCACTGTAACATCATAATCCGGAAATTCTTCACGTGCTACATCCGACGCCGAATAAACCGAAGCACCGCTTTCATTAACCATTACAATTAATATTTCGGGAGGTAAATTTAATTTTTTAACAAATTCTTCTGTTTCCCTTCCCGCAGTTCCATTTCCAATTGCTACAGCTTCAATATTATATTTTGCACATAAAGCGAGTAAAGTATGTTGTGCTTCTTGTTTTTTATTTGGCATTTCCGGATATACTACATCATTGTGCAACAGTTGCCCCTGTTTATCTAAGCAAACAACTTTACATCCTGTTCGAAAACCAGGATCAATGGCTAAAATATTTTTTTGTCCGATTGGTGAGGTCATCAAAAGTTCTCGAAGGTTTTCAACAAAAACTTTAATGGCTTCTACATCGGCAATTTCTTTTAAACTTAAGCGAATATCATTTTCAATACTTGGCCTCATTAATCTTTTATACGCATCCTGAACTGATAGTTTTACTTGTTCACGACTTTCGTTTCTTTCATTTTTTAAAAATATATTTTCAAGTATTTCTATTGCCTGTTCTTCCTGCGGAAAAATATCAATCATTAAAAAACCTTCTTTTTCACCTCTAAGCATAGCCAATAACCTATGAGAAGGAATTTTTTTAACACCTTCAGACCATTCAAAATAATCTTTAAATTTTTGGGCTTCAACTTCCTTCCCGGGATAAACTTTTGAATTCATTACTGCTGAATCCATAAATAATTTACGTATTAATGCACGTCCTTCCTGATTTTCATTTATTATTTCAGAAATAATATCTCTTGCACCTGCCAAAGCTTCTTCAACAGAAGCAACACCTTTTTCAGCGTCAATATATTTTTTTGCTTCCTCAATTATATTTTTGTTATCCTGTTCATAAATAAAAATAGCCAGAGGTTCCAATCCCTTTTCTTTGGCGATAGTTGCCCTGGTTCGTCTTTTTATTTTGTATGGTAAATACAAATCTTCCAACACTGTTAATGTTTTTGCTGCATTAATTTTTTCTTCGAGTTCTGGAGTAAGTTTATTTTGATCGGTGATCGATTTTAAAATACTTTCACGCCTTTTATCAAGCTCTCGCAGTTGTTCTGCCCTATCCCTGATATTAGCAATTTGAACTTCATCTAAATTACCTGTTATTTCTTTTCTGTATCGGGAAATAAAAGGAATTGTTCCTCCGCCATCTAATAATTCAATAGTTGCCAGTACTTGTTTTTCTGCAATTGATAACTCGGTTGCAATAATTTCAAAATGCGTCATAAATTAATTTAAAAATATTTTCAATCATCGAAAAAAATAGAGCTGCAAAAATAAAGAAAGAAAGGAACTATCATAAAGGTGGCTTGCACCAACAAAAGAAAAACCAAAAAAAATAAGGAATAACTATATTAAACAAGGAAAGTTTATTTAATATTTAAATAAACTTCCTTCAATTTACAATTCTGATTTCCCATTAATCATTCTTGAAACAATACCTCCATAATTGGTTAAATCATAACGAATAACACCACCAACATGAAAAAGAATATACGCATATAAACCATATTGAACAATTTCATGTATTTTTTCGGCCGGTTCATGAAACGGATCCAACCATTTAACATCTTCAAACGCAAGTATAAGGCCTGTTAAAATCATAGTAAAAAAAATGAAATAAAAGAAAACATAACCATATTGAACCCATAAGTAATGCTTTTTTTCGTCGTTTACTCCTTTAAATTGAATAGCATTTTTAATGCGAGTGCTAATTTTCTTTTCTTTTGACAAAGAGATTTCTATTAAAATTCGCCATAGTAATAAAATGGAAAGGCCATAACCTAAATATTTATGAAGGATCCACAATTTATCGCTAAACTCATGTGCTACTCCTCTAGCCTGATCTTTTGTAATTATTCCGCCATTTTCTTTAACCTGATCTTCCACCAAAGTTATATTATTGGATGTTTTAAAAAGAGTAGAACCAAAAATGACAGTCCAAATAGAAATTAAGAAAAATAAAAAAGTAAGCCAGTGCCACAACCTGATTGATGCAGGTTTAGATTGTTTAAAAAACATTGGTTGAATAATAGTATTATCTTCAATCATATTATATCGGTTAAATTTTATTTAAATATAGAAATCTTAAAAGCAAAAATTTATTAAAATAGAAATTATAATGGATCCAATTTTTTATTAATCAGCATTATAAAATTTTGTTGGTATAATATTTTTATAACAACCACATGCTTATGTGACATTTAAAGAAATGAATAAATATTTTTCCGGGCTGCTTGCCTAAAAATCCACAATTATAACTAAAAATTAAGAATGGAAAATTTTACAATGTTACAATTTTTTGAATGGTACTATCCTGCAGATGGAAGTTTGTGGAATCAATTAAAAAAAGAGGCGTCGTCATTAAAAGAAAAAGGAATTGACACAATATGGTTGCCTCCCGCTCATAAAGGTTCTAAAGGAGTTCAATCTGAAGGATATGATTCTTATGATTTGTATGATTTAGGAGAATTTGATCAAAAAGGAACTGTAAAAACAAAATTCGGAACAAAAGAAGAATTGTTAAATGCAGTTGATGCATGTAAAAAGGCAGGTTTAAATATAATATCAGATATTGTTTTAAATCATTTAGGTGGTGCAGATGAAACAGAAACAATTACTGCCAGAAAAGTTAATCCAAACAACCGTAAGGAATATATAAGTGAACCCTATGAAATAGAAGCTTATACAAAATTTACATACCCCGGTAGAAAAGGAAAATATTCCCAATTTGTTTGGGATTTTCAATGCTTTTCAGGTATTGATTATGATAATAAAAATAAAGAAAATGGAATTTTTACAATTCAAAACCAATATGGAGAAGGCTGGGAAGATGGTGTAAGTACTGAAAATGGAAATTATGATTATTTAATGTTTAGCGATATAGAATTTAGAAACCCTAATGTAGTCGAAGAATTAAATCGTTGGGGATTATGGCTATATAATACAATTAAATTTGATGGAATGAGGCTTGATGCAATTAAACATATCAACCCACAATTTTTTAATGAATGGCTTGATTTTATGCGCAAGGAGACAGGAAAAGAATTATTTACAGTGGGCGAATATTGGGATCCATATAATTTATCTACTCTTCTTGAATATATTGATGCTACGCAAGGAAGAATGTCGTTATTTGATGCACCATTGCACCTCAATCTTCATACCGCATCCCGATCAGGGAAAAACTTTGACCTTACTACAATTTTTCACAATTCTTTGGTAGATGCAAGGCCTGATCTGGCTGTTACACTTGTAGAAAACCATGATACACAACCATTACAATCTTTAGAACAACCAATCGAACCATGGTTTAAAGCTATTTCTTATTCTTTAATACTTTTAAGAGAAAAAGGATACCCTTGTATATTTTATGCGGATTTGTATGGTGCAAAATATAAAGATAAAGGCGGAGATGGAAACGAATATGAGGTAATTATTGAAAAATGTGTTGAACTGGAAATATTGCTTCATATAAGAAAAAAAATATCATACGGAACGCAAAGGGATTATTTCGATCATGCAAATTGCATCGGATGGACTAGAGAAGGCGTTGATGAATACGAAAAATCGGGTTGTGCTGTTGTAATTTCAAATAGTGATGATGGGTATAAATATATGGAGATAGGTAAAAAACATGCCGGAAAAAACTTTATTGATGCCATGAAAAAACATGAAGAAAAAATAACCATTAACGAGGATGGTTGGGCAGAATTTAAAGTTAATGCCGCTTCTGTTAGTGTTTGGATTTTAGAATAAAAATAAATTGTAAAAAAGCCTTTTAAAATTCGAATTAAGTTTTAAAAGGCTTTTTTTATTCCTTAAATTAAAAATTGATATTTGTAAATTATTTTTATCAATTTTTACATGCCTCTTTATAAATTTTTAATTTGTTTTTCATTTTGTATCATTTTTTGTAATTGTAAAACAAAAAAAAACAAACCCGGGAAATTTATTGAAAAAGGGCTTGGAGCATATTCAATTAAACAAATTGCAAAGTTACCGTCCAAAATTGATGAAAGTTCAGGCCTTGCTTGGGCAGATGACAGTACACTTTATACAGTTAACGATGGAGGTGGAAAGGCCTCACTTTACCGGATTAATTTAAAAGGGAAATTTATTCAGGAAATAAATTTCCCTCATCTTGAAAACAGAGATTGGGAAGAGTTGACAAGGGATAATAAAGGAAATATTTATATAGGTGATATTGGTGATAACTTAAACTATCACGATTCTTCTATGGTTTATAAGTTTCATCCCAATCATCCGGAAATAATCGATACAATAACATTTAAATATTCTGATCAAATACCCGGTTTCCAAAATAGAAGCAGGTTTAAACATAATTTTGATTCGGAGGCCATGTTTTGGATGGATGAAAAATTATACATTTTCTCTAAAAACAGGGATGAAAAGTGGGTTAAATATTATGTAATTCCTGCAGTAAAAGGAAATTATATAGTAAGTCCCTCGCCACATAAAATTTTACTGGAAAGCATGGTAACAGGTGCAGATATCAGAAAAGATTTAAAACAATTTGTTTTATTATCTTATAATAGAGTTTATTTTTTTGATTTAAAAGATAAACTAAACTTATTTGTACATCCGGCATTTTCTCTGAAAATGTCGAGAGGGCAAACAGAGGCGATAGTTTATAAAAGTAATAAAGAATTAATTATTACTAATGAACAAAGTAAAATGTTCAGCTTAAAGTTGAAATAATAAACAATATTTTTTTGATAAGTTACCAACTTATTCTACCTTCTCAACCCTGATTCCTATGCTCATAATATCCGGTAAAGGATCCTGACGCATGTATTGTTGTATTGCGAATGTGTATTCACCTTTTTGAGGAAATTTAACTGAAGAAAGAGATAAAATTTGATTATCAAATATATCTCCCATGCCTTTTCCCTGAGGCTCTCCGGTTTTTGGATCCATTAATTTTAAATCCTGAAGGTTTGAACTGATTATTATTCCTTTTGCATCCGTAAGAGTGTATTTTAAAAATAAATTATAATAAGGATACGCTGCAGAATTCCTTACATTATATAAAATATTATATTTTTGATTTGGATCGTCGATTGAAAATTTAAATTTTTGAATATTTTTTATGCTCCAAAGATTTTCAGGAATGTTATTATACTCTTCATAAACCCTTGCTTTATCGCAACCGGAAAATAAAAATATTCCACAAAATAAAATTAAAAAAAAATTAAAATTGGTGCTCATCCTGATTCAAAAAAATTAAAAATTATATCCTATATAAATTTTATTCGGGGTTTTTATTAGAGTTACTTTTATTACCCGGAGTAAATTTTTTCTTTTTTGTTTTCTTTTTTCCATCCGTTCCGGCAAATTTTTTGTCCATCTGTGCAAGATCTGCATTAATACCTACATGTTTAACATGGGTTTTAACTTCATCCAAATCATTATCCAACGAAAAAGGTTTATTTCCTTTTTTATTTTCTGCCAAAATTTCATTTACCCTGTCTACTGCAACAGGAAACCATGTGCTTTCATCAGAGTAACCAAACCACATAATTCGTTTAAAAATATCTGTCTTTTGTAAATGTGCCGCACCTCTTGCAGTTAAAAGCGGTGTTTCGAAAGTTGGAATTCCTTTTAAGGCTTCCATATAAGTATCCAATTCGTAATTAAGGCAACATTTTAATCTGCCACACTGCCCTGATAATTTACTTGGGTTTAATGATAAATTTTGATAGCGTGCAGCTGAAGTTGAAACACTTTTAAATTCAGAAAGCCATGTAGAACAACATAATTCCCTACCACATACCCCTATACCGCCTAACCTGCCCGCTTCTTGCCGTAAGCTGATTTGTTTCATCTCAACCCTAATTTTAAATTCACCGGCCAAAAATTTAATCAATTCCCTGAAATCTACTCTTTCTTCAGCCGAATAATAAAAAATTGCTTTAATATTATCTGCCTGATATTCAACATCCGACAATTTCATATTTAACTTAAGCTCATTTACAATTTCGCGGGTTCGGAATAAAGTAGTCATTTCACGGGCCTTTGCCTGTTCATATTTTTCCAAATCTTTTTCAGTAGCTATCCTATAAATGGTTCTTATTTCAGGATCTGCTTCACTTATATTTTTTTTCCGCATTTGAAGGCGAACCAACTCTCCTTCTAAAGATACAAACCCAATATGATGTCCGTTTTGAACATCTACTACAACTGCATCTCCAATAGTTAAATCAAGTTTTTCAGTATTTTTAAAAAATTCTTTTCTTCCTCCTTTAAATCTTACTTCAACTATATCAAACCTTTCATCAATTGCTGTGTCCATATCACTCAACCAATCAAAAACCGACATTTTTTCATTGGTACTACATCCCGCTCCGCCGGTTGTGCAACTTTTACATCCCATTTTAATATATATTTTAATAAAGAATTTTTTAAATTCTTTATGTTGTGATTAAATCAAATCCAATATCTTTTCTAAAATATTTTTGTTCCCAATTAATAATTTGAGCTGCGTTATTTGCTTTTTGAAGGGCATCATTTAAATTATCGCCTAATGCAGTTAACGCCAAAACTCTGCCACCGTTGGTTACAATTTCATTTTTTTCATTTTGTTTCGTTCCTGAATGAAACACAAGAACATCGGGAACATTTTTTAAATTATCAATGATTTTTCCTTTTTCATATTCGGCAGGATAACCACCTGCCACCAATACAACTGTTGTAGCAGTTTGTGGATTAATCTTGATAAAATGATTTTTTAATTCCTTTTTTGTTACTGCAACAAGTAATTCAACAAAATCATTATCTAACCTTGGCATTACAGCTTCAGTTTCAGGATCCCCCATACGGCAATTGTATTCTATAACGAAAGGTTCTCCATCTACGTTTATTAATCCAAAAAAAATAAATCCGGTATAATCTATTTTTTCCTTTTTAATACCTTCAATTGTTGGAATGATAATATTATTTTCAACTTTTTTCAAAAATTCTTCATTAACAAAATGCACGGGAGAAACAGCGCCCATACCTCCTGTATTTAATCCGGTATCTGCCTCACCAATTCGTTTATAATCTTTAGCTTCGGGTAGGATAAGATAATTCTCGCCATCAGTTAAAACAAATACAGAAACTTCAATACCTTTTAAAAAATCTTCAATTACAACCTTATTACCTGCTTCACCGAATTGGCCTCCAAGCATATTTTTTAATGCTTCTTCAGCCTCTTTATATGATTGTGCAATTATTACACCCTTACCTGCTGCAAGCCCATCAGCTTTTAAAACAATTGGTAAAGTTTGATTTTTTATATGTGAAATGCCTTCAGAAATATTTTGTGGAGTAAAAGTATGGTATAAAGCAGTAGGAATTTTATACTTAATCATAAACTCTTTTGCAAAGTCCTTGCTTCCTTCAAGCATAGCTCCTAATTTATCAGGACCAATGACAGGAATATGATTTAAAGTTTTATTTTCTAAAAAATGATTTTTAATACCTTTAACTAAGGGTTCTTCAGGGCCAACGAGAATAAAATCAATATTATTTTTGAGAGAAAACTTTCCTATACTTTCAAAATCATTAATGGAAAGGTCAACGTTTTCGGCAATTTCACTTGTACCTGCATTACCGGGTGCTACAAATAATTTATTACAAAGGCTGCTTTGATTTATTTTCCAGGCAAAAGCGTGCTCTCTCCCACCCGATCCTAACAATAAAATTGTATATTTTTTATTCATTTATAGAAATAGATTCCGATTTAATTTACAAAAATACTAGAAATCCATTATAAAATTATAAATGAGTATTAAAAGAAGTAAAAATTGAGAATTGAAATTGAATTTTTGTTTTTCGAAGATATTTCTATAAATGTTTTTTTTCAATAAAATCTTTGAATGATTTTCGATAAGTATCGCTAATGGGAAGATAGGCATTGCCGATTTGGACTTTCTCTTTAAAAACAGCATCAATACTTTCTAAAGAAATTATATATGAATGATGTATTCTTATAAATTGTTCGGCCGGTAATTGAGTTTCTAAAGTTTTGAGGCGTTGTAAACTTACTATTTTATGGCTTTTGGTGTGAATTGTTACATAATCTTTTAATCCTTCAACATATAAAATTTCATTTAACCGAATTTTTACAAGTTTTGTTCCATCTTTAACAAAAACAAAAGGTTGAATAAAATCATTATTAATATTTTTTTCAGGAATAACTTTTTCGATATTATTATTTTCAATTGATTTATTGGTTGAAGAGATATTTAATCTTTGACTTGCTTTTTCAACCGCTTTTAAAAATCTTTCTAACGTGATAGGTTTGAGTAAATAATCAACTACATCAAGTTCATATCCTTCTAAAGCGTATTCTGAATATGCTGTTGTTAATATCACTAAGGGTTTTTTATGTAATACTTTTAATAATGTAATGCCCGTTATTTCCGGCATTTGTACATCCAGGAACAACACATCAATTTCATTTTCGCGCAATACTTCTATTGCTTCCAAAGGATTGGAACATGTGCGCAATAAACTTAGATAAGGAACTTTTAAAATATATTGCTCTAATAAATTTCGCGCAAATGGTTCATCATCAACAATTAAACATTTAATCATCCTAAATTTATTTTTAACTCGATCAAATAGGTTTCACTTTTTTCTACTACTGCAAGTTCATAATTACCCGAATAGCTGAGTGCAAGCCTCCTGTTTGCATTTTGCAAGCCTATGCCCGATTTCTCACCCGAAAGGGTTGTTTTAATTTTACTGTTTTCTACAGTATATAAGAGTACTTTATTAATAACACTTATTTTTACTTTTATATACGATTCATTATTATTATTACTTACACCATGTTTGAAAGCATTTTCTAAAAAGGTGATTAAAATTAAAGGTACGATCATTACATTATCGCAATCACCAATAATTATAAATTCCAGAGGTATTTCATTATTTAATCTTAATTTTTCGAGACTTATATAACTTTGCATGTACTCGATCTCTTTATTTAAAGGGACTTTTGCATGATTGGAATCATATATCATATATCTCATCATTTGAGATAATTTGGCTATAACTTCTGTAGTATTTGGAGATTGTGTAAAAGCTAAATAATATAAGTTGTTTAAAGTATTAAATAAAAAATGAGGATTTATTTGCGCCTTTAAAAACATTAATTCGGCAGTTAATTTTTCGTTTTCAATTTCTTTTTTCTTTGCTTCAAGTTCAAACCAATCAACAGCAAACCTTAGCATCCCAACAAAAATTACAATAAATAAATTTATTGCTATAATTTGAATAATAAATCGACTGCTGTAAAAATATCCCTCTTTTTTTGTCCATCCATCTTCTAAAAATTCTTCTGACAGTATCCTGAATGTCATTAGAATGGCAAAAGGAATTAAAAATTCCAATAAATATTTCCATATTTTTTTTTGAATCAGAAAGCGTGGAAGTGTATAAAAATAATTAAAATAAGCAATTGAGGCAGCGAATGTAATTTGCAACATCACCGAAGCCCAAACCCTGTTCCAATTTGGTTCCTGTCCGTGCCTTTTAGAACTTATTTGATAGATAAAAAAAGAAAGATAAACACACCAAAAAGACAGGTGTAAAAATAAAACTCTATTCCTTTGAAAAAACGATGGCATACTTTTAAACAGAATATTAACCTTTCATAAATATAAATCATATGTTTTACAAACTGTTATATAATTTTATGTTTTAGACAAGTCATCTTTTTTATCTGATAACTTACAAATTATATACGACAATGTTCGGTTGTCGAAAATTTTAACGGATGGTCTATTAAAACGGAAGCATTATCTAAAATTTAAAATAAATTAAAATCAATGGATTTATTTTGTAGAATAAAAATTTCCTTATAAACATTTCAATGAAAATACTGATAACACTAATACTTTCAACCTGTTTTTTAAATTTAGGTTTTGCACAATCGCCAATCGGAGGGCCGAATGCTAATGGTTCTTTAAATAAAATAAGTACTGCTAAAATAAGCGGTACTGTAATTGATTCGATAACCAAACAACCGGTTCAATATGCAACTGTAGCATTAATAGTTGCCTCAACCAGAAAAATAATAGATGGTACTATATGTGATGAAAAAGGTCAGTTTTCAATTTTGAAAGTCGCCCCGGGAAATTATTTATTGTCAGTAAGTTTTATTGGTTACAGAACTTTTGATATTTCATTACCTGAAATAAAGGAAAATAATACAGATATAAATGCAGGTACAATAGTAATATCACCTGAGGCCAAACAATTAAAGGAAGTAATTGTACTTGGAAAAAGAGAATTGATAGAAGAAAAAGTTGACAGAACTGTTTATAATGCCGAACAAGATGTAACAACAAAAGGTGGGGACGCAACAGATGTACTAAAACGAGTACCGATGCTTACAGTAGATATGGATGGAAATGTTTCATTAAGAGGAAGCCAAAATGTAAAAGTTTTAATAAATGGAAAACCCTCAACCATCACTGCCGGCAGTATTGCAGATGCGTTGAAACAAATCCCGGCAGATTTAATAAAAACTGTTGAAGTGATTACATCCCCATCAGCAAAATACGATGCGGAAGGATCCGGAGGGATAATAAATATAATATTGAAAAAAAATAATTTAGCGGGCTTTTCAGTAAATGTTGATGGAAGTGCCGGATATAGGGGATCAAACTTAGGAGTAAATGGGAGTTATAGAAAAGGAAAACTTGGTTTATCATTAGGTGGTTTTGGCAGAGGGCAATACAATGTAAACGGAACATATGATAATAATCAACAAACTTTTGATACTCTTGGTCGCATGTCTTCCAGAACCACTCAAAATGCAGACACGCGGAGTCATGGTCTATTCGGCAGATATACATTGGGTATGGATTATGATTTTAATAAAACCAACTCTATTTCTGCATCAGTTCAATATGGAGTAAGGAATAATATTTCTTATCAGGATAAATTACACAGTATGAACTTTAGAGATACTGTAAACATGGAAAAATTAATTTCAAATCAATATCAAAATGTTAAAACAACCGATTTATCAGGCACTGTTGATTTAAATGCGACCTATACCCACATGTTTGCAAAGCCTCAGCGCGAATTCAGCCTCTTGGGTTTATACAGTCGTAATAATAGAAACAACGACTTTGTGAGAAGTACATTAGACCCAAATGATTTCAATACAAAAAGCAATTTGAAAAATTTAAATAAAAGTTATAATCAGGAAATAACAATTCAGGCAGATTATCAAACTCCCATCAGTACAAATCAAATGTTGGAAACAGGGGCAAAAAATATAATGAGAAAGGTTTCCAGCGATTATAGCTATTATAAAACAGACAGTACAACACAAAATTACGTTTTTATTAACTTCCCTCCTTCCAATGTATTTAATTATAATCAAAACATAACTTCAGGGTACTTATCATATACTTATACAACCCCAAGTAAATATAGTTTTAAAGTTGGCTCACGTTATGAATACACAACCATTACCGCTCACTTTAAAGATAATCAAAGTGTTACCATTCCGGCATATGGAGTTTTAGTGCCGAGTGCAAATATTTCAAAAAAATTAAAAAACGGCAATATGATTAAAATTGCATATAACAGGCGTATTCAAAGGCCATCTTTGCAATTTTTGAATCCAAATATTCAATTTTCTAATCAGTTTAATGGAACTCAGGGAAATCCCGGATTAAATCCCGAATACACCAATAATTATGAATTAGCTTACAGTACTTTCATAAAAAATACTACATTAAATTTCTCGGCATTTGCCAGAAATACTACGGGTTCTATACAAAGCATTAGAAAACCATATAAAATAAACGATACCACTACAGGTATTTTAACTACATATGATAATATTGGAAATGAAAATGCTTATGGGTTTAGCATTTTCGCAAATGTTAATATCGGCAATAAGTTTACTTTAAGCGGAGGTGGGGATGCCTATTATGCAATTTTAAAAAATAATGTGAGCAATCAGTTTTATAATTCAAGCAATCAAGGCTGGGTAGCAAGTGCGAGGATATTTGGAAATTATAACATTACTGAAAAGTGGGGACTACAATTTTTTACATTTTACAGGGGAAGGCAAGTTCAGCTACAAGGTTTTCAAGGTGGATTTGGTATATATAGTTTGAGTGTTGTACGAAATTTTGCAAATAAAAAAGGAAGTATCGGGTTTGGAGCAGAAAACTTTGTTACAAATGGATTAACCATTAAAAACGAATTAAACTCTGCTTTGGTTAAAAGCAACAGCACAAACGTTATGCACAATATGAATTTTAAAATCAATTTCAGTTTTCGAATAGGAAAGATGAATTTAGATGGAGGATCAAAACGCAAAAAATCTATTAGCAATGATGATATGAAAGACGGAGGAGGAGATAATGGCGGCCAGGCACAACCACAAGGTGGGGGTGGCCAACAACAAGGTGGAGGAAAACCACAAACCCAACCACAAGGTGGAAAACCTATAGGTGATAAAAAACCTTAATTGTAAATTCTTTTAATCTGTGTTTCCTTTTTTGTCTGAATCACGGATTTAAATGAAATTAGGTATTTCACTGATTTCTCTTTTTTTCTGTGTTTCCATTAATCTTTTTAATCTGTGATTAACTTATTTGTCTGTTTATTTTTGTTCCATATTGAATAAAAAAATCTAATTTTAAATATTATTCTTTATACCGGTTTTTTACAACGGGAAAAATAAGAATTCCTTTGGGTTACTCTTTTTATTTTAATCCATCAATATAGCATTTTTACACAAAATAAACCTATAATAAAAAATGAAAAACAAAATAACGTTTATCGCATTTTTTACTTTCATCTCAATATTAAGTTCACAAGCACAATTTTTAAAAGATGCATTGAACAATACTAAAGATAAAGCAAAAAATAAATCTGAAAGAGAGGCGCAGAGACAAAAAGATAAAGCTACAGGCGGAATGAATTTAAAGGATCCGCTAAGCAGGCAAAACATGGGTATTGCTAAAAATGTTCTGGGTGATAAATTATCCGAATACAGCCAACGAATCGATGCCACTTCATTTAATTATGCCATTTCTGTAACTGACAATTCTAGTTTATATGAAAATAAAAGTGTTGGAAAAGAACTTATACAAAAAGTAAATTTTGTTCAACAATCTACAGATTCCAATAAAGAAACACCTGTTCAACAAGCATCAGGATGGAACCAATGGGGAGAAATGATGTATGCAAGTTATAAATTTAAAGCATCGGAAACTGGTTTTATCAAGGCTCAAAATCTTATTGAAAGCAATAGTTTACAAAACGAGCCACTATACAGTTTACTTTTAAGTAATTATGGTTTAATGTATCAAGCTGCCGGTCGTTACGAAAAAGCTGAAGAATTTTCTCTTAAAGCTTTAGCTTCAAGAGAAAAAAATGCCGGTACAAATCCTGACGCATATGCTGCATCCTTAAATAATTTAGCTGTATTATATAAGGAAACGGGCAAATATGACGAGTCGGAAAAACTTTTTGAAAAAGCAATTCAATATCAGGAGAAAACGGATGATGGAAAAAAATCTGATGCCTATCCTATTTTGTTAAATAATCAGGCAGTTTTATATCAAACATTAGGAAGATTTAATGATGCTGAGCCAATTCTAAAGAATGCTTTATCGCTTGCAGAAAAAAATATGGGAGAAAAATCCTCCAATTATGTTCGCTTAATGGTAAACCAGGCGTTTCTATATAAAGATATGAAACGCAATGACGAAGCGGAACAAATTTTATTAAAAGCCATTAAAATAAAAGAAAGACAACTTTCTACTAAATCGCCCGATTATGCTAATTTATTAAATAACATCGCTGCATTGTACATTCAGACAGGTAAAGATGACAAGGTTGAAGATTATTTAAAAAAATCGTCAGTTATTTATAAAGATAAATTTGGAGATAATCATCCTTCTTATGCTGATGCAATAAGTAACTTGGGAAATTACTATAGGATAAAAGGAAAACTAAACGATGCAGAACCTTTATTGCAAAAAGTAATTAACATTCGTAAAGAAAAATTTGGAGAAACTCATCCAAAATATATAGATGGCTTAGAGAGCATGGCTCTGTTAAAATGGCAACAGAAAAAACCGACGGATGCTGCCAGTTTTTTTAAACAGGTTTTAGATAAGGAACTTAAATTAGTGCAAAGCTTTTTTCCATCAATGAGCGAATCGGAAAAAGAAAAATTTTGGGATAAACTTTTTCCTAAATTTCAAAAATTTTATGCCTTTGCTGTTGAAAACTATAAAGAAAATGCTGCTTTATTGGGTGATATGTACACATACCAATTAAGTACAAAAGCCCTTCTATTATCTGCTTCAAGTAAAATTAAATCACAAATTCTGGCAGGTAATGATGCCGATTTAAAGAAAAAATACAAGACCTGGTTGGACGGTAAGGAAAACCTATCAAAAATATATACTTACAGTAAAGAAGAATTGCAGGAAGAAGGAATAAATCGCGATTCTTTAGAAAAAGCAGTAAATACTTTGGAAAAAGATTTATCAAAATCCACTTTATTTCAATCCGGTTATCAACAAGAAACCATTACTTACAAATCTATTCAAACCAAATTAAAACTGGATGAAGCTGCCATCGAAATAATAAGGTTTCCTAAATTTAATATTACCGTGCAGGATGATGTAAATTATGCTGCATTGGTTTTAACAAAAGATAAACCCGAACCACAACTTGCGCTAATTGAAAACGGCAAAGAACTTGATAAAAAATATTATGCGTATTATAAAAATGCTATAACAAAAAAGCAGGAAGATAAAATTTCTTACGATCAATACTGGGCTAAAATTGATAAGTTATTAGCTGCTAAAAAAACAATTTATCTTTCATGTGATGGTATTTATAATCAAATTAATGTAAATACTTTGCAAATTCCGGGTAATGCAACATATGTTTTGGATTCTAAAAACATTGTTATAGTTACCAACACTAAAGATATTTTGCAAAAATCCTTACCGAATATGAAACCAAAAGCAATCCTCATCGGCTTTCCTGATTATGGCGCAGGCGGGAGTATTGCAGCTTTGCCTGGTACAAAAGTTGAAATGACCGGAATTAACACTGTTTTATTGGCCAAAGGTTATAAAACACAATTATTTTTACAAAAAAATGCATCTGAAACCAATGTTAAATCAATTTCAAACCCTAAGGTTTTGCATATAGCTACTCATGGCTTTTTTCTTAAAGATGTTGATGATGTAGGTGATGAAAAAGTATTTGGTATAGAGCCTGATAAAGCAAAAGAAAATCCACTTTTAAGGGCAGGCTTGTTACTAACCGGCGCAGAAGCAACTGTTAATAATATTGATACGAAAGAAGTAAAAAGTAAAGACAATGGAATTCTATCAGCTTACGAAGCCATGAATTTAACTTTAGACCAAACTGATTTAGTAGTTTTATCTGCTTGTGAAACAGGATTGGGTGATATAAAAAACGGTGAAGGAGTTTATGGTTTGCAAAGGGCATTTAAAGTTGCAGGCGCAAAAGCATTATTGATGAGTTTGTGGAAAGTTAATGATGAAGCTACCCAACAATTAATGACAAGCTTTTACAAAAACTGGACGGTAACCGGAAATAAAATTCGAGCCTTCAAAACTGCACAGTTAGAATTAAAAACAAAATTTAAAAATCCATATTATTGGGGAGCTTTTGTGTTGGTTGGAGTAAATTGATTCATATCATTTTTCTGAATTAGGATTAGAGGATTTTATTTTAAAATGAAATAGAATTTTCTTCAAAAAACATTTATCAAAATACTGATATTGATAAAACGATAATTTTAATCAGAGTAAACAAAATTATTAAATCTTCGAATCCTTTGATCTTAATTCAGAATATTTTATTTTGTCTGAATTAGAATTAAAGGATTTTAGGAAAATGAGGATTCTGTTTTTTTTGAAAACAGAATCCTTTTTAAATTTTTTTATCGAAATACCGATATTGATAAAACGATATTTAATCAAAAGAAACAGAATTTTTTAAAAAGTATTTTATAAATATTAATTACTATAATCTTTTGATAAACTATTCTTTTTCAAAAGATTTATTCCTTTTTCTAATCCCCAACTTTGCATTTCTAGCAGAACCTTGCTGAGACTTAGTCCTAAATCAGTCAGTGAGTACTCCACCCTTGGCGGAATTTCATTGAATTGAACACGTTTAATAAGTCCATGGTTTTCTAATTCTTTAAGTTGTTGAGTTAAAACCTTTCTTGATATAGCAGGAATACGAACGGATAATTCTCCAAATCTTCGTGTACCTGACGATAATGTGTAAAGTATAATTGTTTTCCATCTGCCTCCGATAAATTCAAGAGTTGCTGTCATCGGGCAATCAGTTATTTCTTTAAAAGTTATCATTTTTTCAAATTAGTTACTTAAAGGTTACCACTATATTTATTGTTACCAAAAGGTAACAAGTTACAAATATAAACTATTGATTGTTACTTTGTGAAACAATTTAAAAATTTAAAAAAATGATACTAGTAACAGGTTCAACAGGAACATTTGGAAGCCATGTGGCAAAAGAGCTTCAAAACCAAAATATTAATTTCAAGGCTGCAGTGCAGCGAAGTGGAAAAATTAAAGAACTTTTGGGGAAGGAAGTAAATTTTATCGAGTTTGATTGGGCAGATGCAAGCTCATTTAAAAATTTATTTGACGGGATAAAAAAGGTTTATTTAGTGAGTCCGCCTAACTCAAACAAATTTCATGAACAAGTTGTACCATTTTTACAAAGGGCAAAAGAAAAGGGAGTAGAATTTATTATTCTCAGTACTGTCTTAGGAACTGAATCAAATATTGAAGGTTCGCTTTACAAAACAGAATTAGCCCTTCAAAATTCACGTATTGATTACGCTATTGTAAGGCCTAATTTTATCTTTCAAAATTTCATTAATTATGATTTGGAGGCTGTTAAGAATGGCTCGATTTACCTGCCTTCAGGAGACGGAAAAACTTCTTATATTGATGTACGAGATGTTGCATCAGTTATTGTCGAAATTTTAAAAAATTCAGAAAAACATTCCGGAAAAGTTTATAACGTAACCGGAAGAGAAGCTATCAATCATGAAACTGCTGCAAAAATATTTACTGAGGTTTTAGGAACAGAAGTAAAAAATATAAATCCAACAGAAGAAGAATATAAAAGTACATTAACAAGTTATAACCTGCCTAAATCGACTATTGATTTTATGGCTATGTTATACAGCTATATAAAAGCCGGTTATTTTGCCGGTATAACAAATGACTTTGAAAATGTAATGAAAGTGCCACCAATCTTATTTAAGGACTTTGTAAAAGAGTACAAGGCAATATTCAAAAACATCTAATTTTTAAAACTATTATTGAGGAAGTGCCACTAAACATTAGTGGTACTTTTATTTTATATCTCTTTAGTAATATTAAGAAAATCTGCCTGTTCAAGAAATAATTAATAATTCAATCACAAATGAATTTTAAATGATCGGTTTATCAAAATCAAAAAAATCATACTTGAATTAAATCCTGATTGCTCGTCTTAATACAGATCATATTTGAGAACGAAATAGTCATTGCAAAATTTCGTACGTTGCATTCAACATTTAATAACAATAAAATTTAATAATTAAGCAGTCTTTTTAATATATCAACCACTTTTCCGCTATCTGTCAATATTTTGGATGCCTGTAGTTTATTTAAAGGGATCGCCGGCGAATCGATAGAGCCTAATACATGAACGGGTGCATCCAAATACTTAAAACATTCTTTTGAAATCCTTCCTGCCAACGATTCAGCGAAGGAATTTCGCATGCTTTCTTCTGTTAATATCAATGCCTTATTATGTCGGCGAACAGAGGCGAGAACTCCATCAAAATCAAGTGGTGCCAATGAGCGTAAATCTAAAATCTCTACAGAGCCTTCAAAATGTTTGGAAGCAATTTTAGCCAAATAAACTCCTATTCCATATGTTATAATTGTACACGTATAACCTTCATTAAGTTTTTCTTCGGATGCCGATTGAATAATTTTACTTTTTCCGAAAGGAATTATATAATTATTTTCCGGCTCTATGGATGTCGTCTCTTCAATTCTATACAAATCCCTATGCTCGAGAAAAATGGTGGGTAAAGCTTCACTTAAAGCTGATTTCATTAAACCATAAACATCACTTGCGCATGAGGGATAAATAACATTTATTCCTTTTAATTGTAACAAAATGGTTTCAATTCCTGCATGTTGAGATGATCCTCCACCAATGTGAGCACCCACGGGAACGCGAATAATGGAAGGTAAAGTAATTTTACCTTCCGATAAATAATTTATTTTAGATACTACATTAGTTAATTGGCCCAAGCCTTCCAATAAGGCTTCATCGGATTTTAATTGAACAATCGGTTTTATACCCGTTTGAGATAAACCGGTTATACATCCTAAAAGGTAAGAAGGTAGTGATGGGGTATTATAAACCCTTTTATCACCAAACATTTGAATTAAATTTTTTATTTCAGAAGATAAAAAATTTGAAAATTTTAAATCTTCACCAAAATAAATTGTGTTTTTATTTTCATTTAAAATATAACCTATAGCCTTTAATGCGGCTTGAAGCATAGTAATTTTATTAGCGGATTTTATACTTTCTTTTTCTTCGCCTTTTGTAATTCTTTCTGTTTGAATTGCAACTTTTTCAATTTCATTTTCCGAATATTGAGCAATGCCGTTAGCTTTTTGAAAAGCTGCTCTTGCTATTTCAAATATTTCTTTGCTGATGTTTTCAATATCTTCTTCAGTTTCGCCCTCTATAATTAAATATTTCTTCAACCTGGCAATAGGTTCATCTTTACTGTGTAAGTCTAAATTTTCTTTACTTCTGTAGTCTTCTTTTTTTAAATCCGATGAATGATGGCTTAGCAAAGGGCACTTTACGTGTAGAAAAACAGGTTCCTGATTTTTTCTTACGTTTTCAAATGCACCTGAAATTGATTCAAATGCCTGAACAAAATCTGCTCCATTTACACGTATTCTCCGCAAACCTTTAAAACCTCCCGCAAAATCATATGCATCAAAAGCCCGGATTTCTTCAGCAGGTACAGAACCATACCAATCATTATCCTGAGCCATAAAAACAATTGGCAATTTTTTTATTACAGCCATTTGTATTGCTTCCGAAGCTTCTCCATTTGATAATGCACCATCACCAAAAGAACAAAAAACCAATGGAATAACATTATTTTGTCCTGCAGGTACTCTTTGAATATTATGTAATAAACCCTGTGCAGCACCGGTTGCAGCAATAAGGTGCGTATTTGAAGACGAACCCGTGAAAATTAAATTCGGAATATTAATTGGAGCAAATGGTCCTTGTAAATAATAATTTTTACCGGAGGAGTGGTCGGTTTTTTTTGCCAATAAACCGGCCATCAATTCTTCTACAGGTACCCCTAAGCCCAATAAAAGTGCTTCATCACGATAATAATGAGCAACGTAATCAAAAGATTGTATTTGTAATGCAGCTGCAATTTGAATTGCTTCATGCCCTCTTGAAGTACTATGCAAATAATTATCTGTTATTTTTTTTTCTTCTTCATATAATTGATCGATTGCTTTAGTTAAGCACATCAATTGATAAGCCTTTTGAAGCAATTCTTTATTAATACGAGTATAGGAAGCGGGAGAAGCCGTTGTCATGCAAAGAGTCCGGTTAAAGGTTAAGGTGAAAGTCTTATAAATAAATTATAAGTCTGGTTTAGAACGAAATGTAAAGCCTTCTAAGTAATTTTGCAAATATCAAAACCTAAATGTGTTTAAAAAAATATTTAATATGAGTGTTTCTGATGGATTTTCTATCGCTTTTTCAACAAAAACATTTTCAATATCCGATTTAAAAACAAACCTTCAACTTTCTGATTACGATATTTATCAACAAAAAGCCCTGAAATTTTGTATTCAATGGCTGGAGGGTAAACAAAATTTTGTAATGAATACATCCGGATCTACGGGCAAACCCAAAACATTAAATATTGAAAGGAAATATTTAGAAAAAAGCGCTTGTATGACAGCCAAGGCATTAAATTTAAAAAAAGGCGATACTGCATTAGTTTCTTTAAACATTGAATATATAGCCGGAATGATGATGTTGGTGAGAGGATTGGAAACCGGTTTAGCACTTACTCTTACTTCTCCATCAGGTTTTCCTCTAAATGAATTTGATGGAAACACTTCTTTTGACTTTCTTTCATTCGTTCCATTGCAAATTCAAAATATAATTGAAAAACAACCGGAAAAAAATATAATTATAAATAATGCAAAAAATATAATTTTAGGCGGTGCGCCAATCAGTATTTATTTAGAAGAAAAATTACAAATTTTCGATGCTCCCATTTATCATACATATGGAATGACGGAGACAGTTTCGCACATTGCTTTACGCAGATTGAATGGAAAAGAGAAAAAAGAATATTTTTCAGCTTTAGAAGATGTAAAAATAAAATTGGATGAACGGGGTTGCCTCATAATAAAAACACCTACAGCGCATGAAGAAATTATAACCAACGACCTTGTAGAAATTATATCTGAAAAAGATTTTATATGGCTTGGAAGGATTGACAATGTAATTAATACAGGTGGGGTAAAAGTTCAGGCAGAAAAAATGGAAACACAAATTGAAATTTATTTTAAAAAGAATAATTTCAATAACAGGTTTTTTGTTGCAGGATTCCCTGACGAAAAATTCGGACAAATAATAACCTTAGTAATTGAAGGGATGGAAGATAAAATAATGATGGGAGAAATTAATGAAATTTTCCCGGAAAATAATTTTTCAAAATACGAAACATTAAGAAAAATTATTTTTTCGGAAAAATTCATCCAAACCCCAAACGGAAAAATTGATAAACAAAAAACGATTAATCATCTTTAAAAAATAAAATTGTATATATTAATAAAAACCGGAAAGAAATTTATAATATTAATTAATGTTTTGTAAGAATTTTATCAATAAGTAGATGTTAAGCGTGAACTCTTTCTTCATTTTCTTTAATTTCAACCTGAAGCATCATATTGCTTAACCATAATAATCCGTAAAAGATTGGCGTGCCTGCTATGCAAATCATCAATCTCACAAAATAGTTGCCAAATTTCTTCCAATTTGCTGTAAATGGATTTACAATTGCTACTATTGCACACAAAATCAAATAAAATAATCCAAAATTTTCCATCTCTTTAGTTGTTAAATGGTTAATATTTATTACTCTACAAATATAAAAGGTTGTTAAAAATCTTGGAAATTCAAATGATTTGAAAAGACACTCATGTGAGAATTTTAAGTAAAAAATCAGTTAATAATATTAAAAAACCGATAGATATTGTAATTATCTCATTTCCCGCTATTTGTTATTGAACAATCTAAAGATTTCTATAAATTATTTTCAGTCAATAAATAATTACGTGCAGCTTTTAGTTGTAATATTTGTGCGATTAAATGGTGATTTTGATTTTTTAAAAAAAACCGGATTAAAAAATAAAATAACTTGTGTAAGCAAGAGTAATTTGATTTAAGCATAAAAAAAATATATTTTTGATAGGCTTAAATCAAATAAAATGCGAAAAGATTATTTAAGTGGCGAAGATGAAAACCTTGGCAACTCCGACAAAGAGGTAGAAAAAGCATTACGACCTTTAAGTTTTGATGATTTTACAGGACAGGAAAAAATATTAACGAATTTAAAAATATTTGTTCAGGCGGCAAAGCAGAGAGGCGAAGCATTGGATCATATATTACTTCATGGCCCTCCGGGTTTAGGAAAAACAACTTTAGCACATATTGTTGCCAATGAATTAAATACTCATATCAAAACTACATCCGGCCCTGTATTAGATAAACCCGGGGATTTAGCCGGATTATTAACAAATTTGGAAGCTAATGATGTGTTATTTATTGATGAAATTCACAGGCTTAATCCTATCGTTGAAGAATATTTATATTCGGCCATGGAGGATTATAAAATCGATATCATGCTGGATTCCGGGCCTAATGCTCGTACAGTACAAATAGGTTTAAATCCTTTTACATTAGTAGGAGCAACTACAAGAGCGGGCTTACTTACATCGCCTCTCAGGGCAAGGTTTGGAATAAATGCAAGGTTGGAATATTATGATGCAGCTTTGTTAACTGAAATTGTTAAACGTTCTGCAATTCTGTTAAATTCTCCGGTTGACAAAGATGCAGCGTATGAAATAGCGCGTCGAAGCAGGGGTACACCACGTATTGCAAATAATCTTTTAAGAAGAACTCGAGATTTTGCACAGGTAAAAGGAACAGGCGTAATAACCATGGCTATCGCTGAAATGGCATTGAATGCACTTGATGTTGATAAACATGGATTGGATGAAATGGATAACAGAATTTTAACAACGATTATAGAAAAATATAAAGGAGGCCCTGTAGGTATTTCTACTATTGCAACTGCTTGTGGTGAAGAAGCTGAAACCATAGAAGAAGTATATGAACCGTTTTTAATTCAGGAAGGTTATTTAAAAAGAACCTCAAGGGGTAGAGAGGCAACTGAACTGGCATACAAACATTTAGGTATTGTGCCTCATTTAAAAACCGGAAGCTTATTTGAATAATTTTTTATAATATATTGTAAATGAAAATAGAACTTGAAGTTGCTGATGATCTGGTAAAACAGTTTGGAGAGGAAGCATTAAAAACTTACCTTAATTTTAAACTTGAAAATATGACGCAGAAAATGCTTTTAAATTTTTCAAGTTCACCAATAGATTCTGAACTTTCTTCTGATCAAAACGAACAAATTATAAAAGCCTGGGAAAAAGTAAAAAAGATGGGCCCTTCCTGTTAATATGTTTTCATCAATACTTTACAATCGTACGCAGTTAATCAAAACCCAATGTAAAAATTTGGGTTTTGATTTTTGTGGTATATCAAAAGCCGGATTTCTCGACGAAGAAGCACCAAGATTAGAAAATTGGTTAAATCAAAATATGCATGGCCAAATGAATTATATGGCAAACAATTTTGATAAACGCCTCGACCCAACGTTGCTTGTTGATGGAGCAAAATCAGTTATCTCTTTATTATTAAACTATTATCCTGAAAAGGAAATACAAGAAGAAAATAATTTTAAAATTTCTAAATATGCATATGGTGAAGATTATCATGTTGTAATTAAAGAAAAATTAAAAAAATTATTTTCATTTATTCAAAATGAAATTGGTGAAGTTAATGGAAGGATTTTTGTCGATTCTGCTCCGGTTATGGATAAAGCATGGGCAAAAAAATCGGGATTGGGTTGGGTTGGCAAAAATTCAAATCTTATTAACAAACAATCCGGGAGTTTTTTTTTCATTGCCGAATTAATTATTGACCTCGAACTTGAATACGATTCGCCAATTAAAGATTATTGTGGCACTTGTACCCGTTGCATAGATGCATGCCCAACTGATGCGATTGTTGAACCTTATGTTGTGGATGGAAGCAAATGTATTTCTTATTTTACTATTGAGTTGAAAGAACAAATTCCAAAAGAAATGAATGGGAAGTGGAACGATTGGATTTTCGGGTGTGACATTTGCCAGGATGTATGCCCATGGAATAGTTTTTCAAAACCACATCAAACAGAACAATTTTTACCTAATAATGAATTAAAAAAAATTAATAAAAAAGATTGGGAAGAAATTACAGAAGAAATCTTTAAATCCGTTTTTAAAGATTCGGCTATTAAGAGAACTAAATTGGAAGGATTGAAAAGAAATATTAAATTTTTAAATACTGAAAAAATAATTTTTTTTCACAAAAAGTAAAAATAAATTTATAATTATCGATTTATCAATATCAGTATATCAATAATTCATGTGGATTTATGAAAATAATAAAAAAGTTACGGAGGAAACGACTATTGAAAAAATTTTTTATATAATATTATCTTTGATACAGCTCGATTGGCAAATCATCAGGATCGGCAAAAAATGTAAATCGTTTTGAAGTAAGTATATCTGTCCTCAAGGTTTCCGTATTAACACCTTTTTGATTTAATATTTTCACACATTCCTCAATATCTTCAACTTCGAAGGCGATATGCCTTAAACCGCATGCCTCAGGATCCGAAGTTCTTTTTGGAGGGTCAATAAAAGAAAAAATTTCTATTTGATATTCATCATTTAAAATCAAATCAAGTTTATAAGAATTCCTTTCAGCCCTGAATTGTTCGTTTAAAATTTTAAAACCTAAAATTTCAGTATAAAACTTTTTAGTTTTTTCGTAATTCGAACAAATTATAGCTGTGTGATGAATTCGATTTAATTTTATCATTTCTTAATTCTTAAAATTCCTTTAAATTTCCAATCGTCAGAGAGTACAATGGATTTAACTTACTAACGATTGAAAATATAAACTTAATACCTGTTATTTAATTAAACTTATTTTAAACCGGCAATCAAATCTTCATTTAAACGAACGTAATCATTGTTGTTCGCCTTCTTGGCTAATTCAATTGATTTTTTTGCAGATTCTGTAGCGCCATTTTTATCGCCACTTTTTGCCTGTATTTTAGCTTTTAGATATAACACCCAATACCCATCCGGACTTACTTCAAAAGCTTGATTTATCCAAGTTAATGCTTGTTTTAAATCCTTTCCGTTTTCATAATAATAATTTGCAGATTGAAAATAAGGTTTGTTATCTTTATTTAAGGCATCATTTATCTGAGTCATTATTTTTGAATCAATATCTGCTAAAACAGGAATTGAAATTGAAGTTTTATCCCACATGATTTGAATTTCGCATGCATTTGAAGCAATATTTGCAACTTGTATAGTAAATGTACGCACCGATTCATGTATTGCAGTTGGTTTAACTTTAAAACGAACTACATCATCTTCTTTTTTATATCCTACAATTCCTCCATTGTTGATGCCTTTATTTAAAATTATTTCCCATTCATCTTTATTTGGGATAGTGTATAAAGCGTAATCACCTGCTTTAATTGCATTTCCGGCTACTTTTACATCTTCACCGAAAGAAACACGTGTTGCTTTATTGGCACCTGTTCTCCACATTTCACCAAATGGAACCAGCTTGCCAAATATTTGACGGCCTTTCATATCCGGACGTGAGTAAGCAATTTCAATAAATGATAAGGCAAAATCTTGTTTTAATACTTGTGATGGGCTTGGTGAAGGAGTTTTTAAAGTTTGTGCCTGTAAGTAAACTGTACACATTGACAGCATCATCAATGAAGTGCAAAATAATTTTTTCATTTTATGAATGTTTAAGTTGAAATAACAAATTCAAACTTACTAAAAGATGTTTGAAGAATACCCTTTGGCGAAATATAAAAATAAAAAAAGGTTTTAATTCATTGATTCTCTAAAAAGTAAAAGGTGGCTTTATGCCACCTTTTACTTTTTTTATCTCCTAAAATAATAAGATTTTTTAATTTAAATTCAGAGAAATATCAATTACTTTTTAAAAAATAATATACATTATTTTTCTACTTGTACTCTTCCTGTAAAAGAATTATCACCTCTTTGTGCTTTTACTATGTAATTTCCGGTTTTTAAATGACTGATATCTAACTCCAGCATCGAAGCAGTAGATGATACTTCAATATTTTTATTCATTACTATTCTTCCAAGCATATCTGTAATTAGTAGCGATACCTTGCTTTCGTTTCCCAAAGGAAGCATAATATTAATTAATTGGCTTGATGGATTTGGGTATATGAGAGGATTGATTTCATCAGATGAACGGCCTTTTTTCTTCTCATGCGAACTTAGTCTGGCAGCAGTTGTAGAAATAGATGATATATTAATATAATCAATTCCTGTATAACCCCAGTTCTTTAGAATAGTAATCGTATTATCGCCTGCTAAAAGGTCGATATTTAGTGTTACGTCTTGCCAGGTGCAGCATCCGGTGTTTTTATTAAGGGGAAATGAAGTACTGGCTCCTCCCACCATTACTCCGTTAACTTTTACATCATTGTATGTATCATTGCAAACTGCATAGCGGATGGTAAGTTTGTAAGCTCCGGCTGTAATAATGTTTACTTTAAAATCAATTTTGTCGCCGGTGGAATCCAAACCGGATACATAACTTTTATCACTAAAGCCTGAGCAATATGTTTCGGTATTTGTACCGGTTAACAAAGCATCTTCCGCTTCGTATTTTTTGCTATAATTACTAGGTACAGTGTCTTTAAGATTAGAAACATCTATATAATCAATAGAGGTGTATCCCCAATTTTTTAAAATAGTAATAGCATTATCACCTGTCTTAAGATTAATGTTTAGTTTTATATCTTGCCAGGAACAACAGTTGGTATTATTAAAAGGAAATGAAGTTGGTGCACCGCCTACCAACGCCCCGTTAACACTTACATCATTATATTGATCATTGCAATCTGCATAGTGGATAGTAAGCTTGTATGCTCCTGCAGATGGCACATTCACTGCAAAATCAATTTTGTCACCGGCGGCATCAAGGCCTGTTACATACCCTAACCCACTATAGCCGACACAAGAAGTATCAACGTTTGTACCTGTTAATACTGCACTTTCAGCTTCATATTTTTTACTAAAAGGAATTGGATCGGGTTCTTTTATATTCGATACATTTATATAATCAATGGAGGTATAACCCCAGTTTTTTAAAATTGTAATTGTATTGTCGCCGGATTTAAGGTTGATATTCAAGATTAAATCCTGCCAGGTACAACATGCTGTATTATTAAAAGGAAATAAGGTTGAAGCACCGGCTAATATTGATCCGTTAACAATCACATCGTTATATTGGTCGTTGCATAATGCATAATGAATAGTAAGTTTATAAGCACCCGGTGTTAACACATTAACAGAAAAATCAAGTTTTTCTCCCGTAGAGTCAAGGCCTGCTACATAACCTATCCCACTGTAGCCCGAACAGTACTTTTCAATGTTTGTCCCGGTTAACTTTGCTTCTTCTGCTTCGAATTTCTTATCAACGTAACTTATGGGTGAAGTTTTAAAATCTATATAATTAAGGTTAAAACCGGCTGATTTTTCAATTAACTTCATTATTTGTTGCCCTGCATTCAGGTTGATTCCTTTTACCGTAACAGTAGCCCATTTTTTCCATCCTCCTGTTGCAGGTAATGAAATGTCTCCTGTGGTTTTATTTCCATTATCAAATGTTATTTCGATAATCCCATCGGATTTTGCTGCATAACGTACTTCAATATCATAGTTCCCTGCAACAGGGTTTACAGTATATTTAAGATATTCCCCTTTATTAGTCCATCCTACATTATAACCTCCTTCACTGCAAACTTTAATATCGACGCCTTCGTTTTTTCTATATTTATGACCTTTGTTTTGGGGCTCATGATCGTGATAAGCAATACCTTCACCTCTTATAACAGAATATTTATCAGCGTGTAGTTTACTTACTTCATCATAGTTTTCTGCTTCTATTTTTCCCGGAAGTGCCACAGGTGTACCAAGGAAAGGGGTTTGTATAATAGCCGGCTTAGTCATTACAGGCATCCAATAATTACCGGTTAAAGTAAGTTCGTATAAAAGCCTGAGTGAAGAAGCATAATAACCGTCATAAGTACAAGTATTAAAATAAGCAGCAAATTTATCCACTGTCGATTGATCTTTTGACATGGCTCCACAAGCCCAAGCACCTGTCCATGGTGGTGATTGGTTCCATCCTCCGGTAGGAGTTCCGTCAATCTTATAACCGTCAACTAAATTTGATATTCCAATAGTATTTGCCCAATCTGTTAATTTATCGGTGAGATCTTGAGCTTTTGTATTACCGGTCCATAAATAATCAATTACATATCTCCATGGTGAACGTGCACCATTATAATCAACAAATGTTTGATCACTTGTAGCGTTTACACTTACCTGGTTACCATTAAATCCGGTAGTTGGGTTACGTGTTGCAAGCAATAGGTCATATGTATCATTGATAATGGCATCCCAATCAGCGTCACCCGAGAAATTTTTAAATACCCTATACAAACCCGGGCTCCAATAAGAAGTATTCCCAAATGTTTCCGTTGTTCCGTCCCTCCACTCTTGTATCCATCTATTATAAGTAGTATTATAAGTAAAATTGTTATCCTTAAGAACTTTAATGCGTGCTTTTGCATCGGTAGTGTAAGGCTCACCCCACTGTACTGAAGCGATACATAATGAGAAAGCAATATCCATGTCTCCGTCAGTAGCCGAAGTGCTTCCGCCTACTGATGCTACAAATCCATCACAGGTAGTTTTCCAACCCATATTACCATAAGTGTTATGTTTTGATTTTTCAAAAGCATATAAATTATCATAAGTGGTCTTATCACCCATATAAGCTGAGATTACCATGCCATATCCCTGCCCTTCCGAAACTGTAGTACCGTAAGGATCGGTAAATTCTACTCTCTGCCCGGTAGGGCAGGTAATTAGATAAGTACTTTTCCAGCCGGTATAATGAGTATTAATGGTGGAACTTGAGATATTGGTAGCTTTAAAACCGTTAGCATAATTTACATTTTGCGGAAATGGCTTATTTTGTGCAAAAAGATTTTGAATGCCACATAAATACAAACTGATAAACAACAGCGGCACAAGCATTTGCTTGCAAAATGTAGTTAGTTTTTTTCTCATAAAATAAGGGTTTAGGGTTCTATCAAATAGGAAATGTGTAATAATTTCTTTTCATATTGTAATTTTTACAACTTATCAGATAATACATTCACCTATTGTTAATACTCATCAAAATGTATTTTTTTTACATTAAATATAAAAATGAATTAAACGTTTGCTTGTTTTAACCGCATACGCACTGGAAAGGTAGAATGGGTATTCAAAGATTTTTAAGTGATTCCAAAGTTTATTGAACCATGCAAACCCTTTACCCAAATGTTTACTTTTTAATCCTTGCTTACTTTTTTATACCTTCTTTTTTTTCCAAAATTAAATTATGTAATATTTAAATGCCTGTTGCAAACACCATAATATTTACTTTACCCTCCGGCTTTTTTAACTCCATATTTTTTTTTGGATAAAATTTCAAATATTTTATCTCTATGGTCGCCCTGAATTAATATTTCATTGTCTTTCGCGCTCCCTCCTACTCCACATTTTACTTTTAGTTCTTTCGAAAGTATTTCTAAATCCTCCTCTTTACCGACAAAATCCGAAATTCTGGTAATTAATTTTCCTCCTCCTTTTCTGTCCAGCCAAATTTTTAATTTTTGCTCTGCGGGTAAAAGTGTAATTTTATCATTTTCATTCGTTTGATAAATGTAATTAGGGTCTGTTGAGTAAACTATCCCTTCTTTTTTATTATTCTTTTTCGACATACTTTAAATTATTTTCAATTATGAATATATCGATATTGATAAACTCATAATTTTATTTACAATTAATTTTTTTAAAAAAATTATTGGATTTGTTTCGTTTTTGAAAAACAACTAAATAAACTTTTATTTGTATCTC
Source organism: Spirosomataceae bacterium (assembly GCA_965248855.1). Classification (GTDB taxonomy): domain Bacteria; phylum Bacteroidota; class Bacteroidia; order Cytophagales; family 172606-1; genus CBDFKQ01. Next base: position 152,855 of record CBDFKQ010000022.1, read on the forward strand.
TTTAATATATAAAATACTCAAATGATATTTTCAATTATTAAACCATTACTTTATTTTCCCTTCTTTTTATTATTGGGCTGTACAAAAGCGCCTGTTAAAATAAAGACCTTAGTTGAAAGCAAAACTGAAACCGAACAAACTTCAATTACACATATAGCTAACATACCTTATTATATAGATAAAAAATTAAAAACGGAAAATTATATATACGAGCCTACAATTCATACTGTTCAATTATATCAAAAACTTTCGGATGATCAAAATGGAAACAAAGCAGTTGAACTCCCTCCACCTTTATGCACCATTGATCAAACATCACCCTTAGTATTAGAATTTGATGAAATAACTGATCAAACTCATGCCCCTTTTCATGTACGTTTATACCATTGTAATGCTGATTGGTCTTTATCGATGTTGAACGACATTGAATTTTTACATGATTTTAACGATTTCAGCATCACTAAATACGAATATTCTTCCGGCCCCAAAGTGCCATATATTCATTACACTTTTGAGTTGCCAAAAGTAAAACTTTCAGGTAATTACATCGTGATGGTGCACAGAGAAGGCAATATTAAAGATATTTTACTTACAAGCAGGTTTTTAATTTATGAAAATATCGTACAACTCAATGCAAATGTACGCGGCTCACAAGGTATTCGTGAACGTTATACCCACCAACAAGTTGATTTTTCTATAAACTACAGCGGTTATGACTTAATTAACCCTCGAGATGCAGTAAAAGTAACCTTGCGTCAAAATTTTAAGTGGGCCGATGCCATTACCAAACTTAATCCATATGCCATTAGGGAAGACAATACAACTTTAGATTATACTTTTTTCAATCTTGAAAATAATTTTCCGGGGGGCAATGAGTTTCGTTTTTTCGATATCAGGAGCTTAAAATTTCTTGGAGTAAATGTATTTAAACTTAATATAAGGCCGGATACTAATGAGGTTATTTTAGGAAAAGATAAAACCCGCGCAACTGAACCTTATACGCAAGTAAAAGATATAAATGGTAACTATGTAATTGATCATTATGAAAGTAACAATGGTGCCACCTATGCTGATTATTCAAATGTAAAATTTACCTTAATGGCACCTCAACCGGCACCGGGAGATGTTTACATTTATGGAGCAATTACAAATTGGCAAATGGGCGATGAAAATAAAATGGTTTATAATAATGAAACCCAAAGTTATTCCAAGTATTTATTATTAAAACAAGGCTATTATAATTTTCAATATGTATTGGCTAAACCGACTATAAAATTGCCTGAATCTTCCTACTTTGAAGGTGATCATTTCGAAACTGAAAATATGTATGATATTATCGTTTATTATCGCCCGCCGGGAGCCCGAAACGATTTAATAATTGGTTATAAACAAATTGATTTTAACAGTAGAAGATAAAAAAATATCACAGATTTAATTGGATTAAGTGATCTTCACAGATTATTATTTCTTTTTTCCTTTATTTTCCGTGCAATCCTTTAATCTTTTTAAATCACGGATTTAAATGGATTAAGAGATTTCACAGATTATTTTTTTCTTTTTTTCTTTTGTTTTCCGTGCAATCATGTAATCTTTTTAAATCACGGATTTAAATGGATTAAGAGATTTCACAGATTATTTTTTTCTTTTTTTCTTTTGTTTTCCGTGCAATCATGTAATCTTTTTAAATCACGGATTTAAATGGATTAAGAGATTTCACAGATTATTTTTTTCTTTTTTTCTTTTGTTTTCCGTGCAATCATGTAATCTTTTTAAATCACGGATTTAAATGGATTAAGAGATTTCACAGATTATTTTTTTCTTTTTTTCTTTTGTTTTCCGTGTAATCATGTAATCTTTTTAAATCACGGATTTAAATGGATTAAGAGATTTCACAGATTATTTTTTTCTTTTTTTCTTTTGTTTTCCGTGCAATCATGTAATCTTTTTAAATCTGTGATTCTCTTTTTTTCTTTTATTGTCCGTGCAATCCTTTAATCTTTTTAAATCCGTGATTTAATACCCTTCTAATCCTAAACCAAATAGAGCAAAATCATATTTAACAGGATCTGTAGCGTCGAAATATTTTAAATTTTCAGTAAGTTCAATGGCTGTTAACCAGTCCGTTTGTTTTCTTGTTATCAATCCTAATTTTCTTGCAACCCTATCTACATGTACATCACAAGGGCAAATCAATTGGGATGAAGATATTTTATTCCATATTCCAAAGTCAACACCTTTGTCATCTTTTCTTACCATCCACCTTAAAAACATATTTAATCGCTTGCAAGCCGATTTTGTTGCAGGGCTTGAAACATGTTTTTTAGTTCTATCGGGAGCATACTCTAAGCTAAAAAATAATTTTTGAAAATTTATTAAACCTTTTTCAATATTATTTTCATCTTTCGGGAATTTACAAAATGCATCTTCAAGGGAATTATTACCTTCATAATATTCTTTGAAAAATGCAATAAAGTAAAGTGTATCGGTTAAATTAAATGTTCTGTGTTTAAAGTTCGAAAAAATTTTCAAATCACTTTCTTTATGACCGATAATAAAATTATAAGGATCGTTGTCCATTAATTTTATTAATACCAAACATTTATTAATAATGGTTTTTCTTTGCCCCCAGGCCAACATCGACACCCAAAAAGCCGTTATTTCTATATCTTGTTTTTTAGAAAACAAATGCGGAATACTTATGGGGTCATCAACAATAAATGATTGTTGATTATATTTTTCGAAATTAAAATCAAGAAGAGAAATTATGTCTTTTTTATGCAATGTTAAAAAATTATTAAATAATCTTATTTTAACTATATAAAATAAATAACTGTATTTGAGTTACTTAAGTTTATTTTAGATGTATTTTTGAAATTATTCAATAAATCCTACATCTTTTAATTTATATGTGTTTTATAATTGTTAATTTTATTTCAAACTTTGTCCGATTAAGTAATATTTAAAATCAATTTACAAATATGCATCTTTTCATCAACGATAAACCTGTGAAAATTATTACTCCGGAGCTTTATCAGAAAAAAGAGGATCGATATCATCTGTTGATCACTAAAGATGAAAAATTAAAACCTTCCGATCTCGAAGGTAAGGTGGCAGTTATAGAACCAACTGCCGGTTTAATAAAAAAATTATTAACTATTTTACGCGACAAGCCTCTTAAAAAACTCCAATCTTTAACATTTGTAACAGAAGGAAGTGAAATTTTAAAAGGATATATTAAAAGTGATTTTAAAATTGTTAAAGCGGCAGGAGGTTTGGTAATAAAAGAAGGAAAAGTTTTACTAATGTACCGCCTTGGTAAATGGGATTTCCCCAAAGGAAAACTTGAAAAAGATGAAAAATCACCTGAAGGTGCCTTAAGAGAAGTTGAAGAAGAGTGTAATATTAAAGTTGTTATCAATTCTAAAATTGTATCTACCTGGCATACATATACTTTAAATGGAAGTAAAATATTAAAACGAACCAAATGGTATGCCATGACCTGCCTCGATGATTCAAAGATGAAACCTCAGGTAGAAGAAAGTATTGAACAATTGGTGTGGGTAGATCCCGATATGGCAGAAAAATTACTGGCTTCTACTTATCAATCAATAAAATTTGTTTTTGAAAAATATTTTGAAAAAGAAATAGTTTTTTAATTCTTCTTTTCAAATATCATTTACAATAATTACTTGACTGAATTATTAAACTACTTTGAACAGTTTTTTAGATTTTTAATAACATCATCACTGTTTGTAATTTCAGCATTGTTACCCCATTCATTAGTAATATAAGTAATTATTTGAGCCATTTCTATATCTGTTAAACTTACAGGGGGCATGGGCATGTTGTAGATGTTATTTGAAATATTAATTTTCCCATTTAAGCCATTTTTTATTATACAGGGGAGGAAATTTTTATTTTTTAAAATATAATCCGTACCTGCAAGAGGTGGATAGGCTTTATTTAATCCTTCTCCTTTTTTACCATGGCAGTTTGCGCAATTATTGCGATAAAGCATCATGCCTGTGGTAATATTTTGCTGTTTTCTAATATCCTTTTGGTCAGTACATGAAATAGAAAACAAAACCAAAATAAAATTTAATAAAATAAAAATTATTTTAAATTTATAAGTATTATTCACTACAATCATTTTTATAATTAAATTTTTAGACGGCAAAAAATGCTACTCATATTCATTTAATAAAGTAGGGATATCTTTAATAAGTTGATTAACCTGATCCTCTTTTGTTCCGTCGTAAATACCCCGAACTTTTTTATCTTTATCTATCAAAATAAGTGCCCCGCTGTGAGCAAAACCACCGGAAGTTTTTCCGTCTTTTTTTACAACTGCATTATAATCTTCATTTGCTATTTTATAAATTTCATCTTTAGAGCCCGTAACAAACATCCATTGTTTTGTATCGGCTCCAATCCTCTCAGCATATTCTTTCAATACAGAAACTGAATCATGATCGGGATCGATGGTGTGAGAGAGAAAAAGAATATTTTTATTGTCTTTAAACTGCTTTTGTATTTTGAGCATTTCCTTTTTCATTATCGGGCAAATGGTTGGGCAGGTAGTAAAAAAGAAATCTGCAACGTATATTTTATCTTCAAAATTTTTATCGGTAACGCTCTTTCCATCCTGATTAATAAAAGTAAAGTGTCGGATATGTTGATCCGGAGAACCTAAAATTGGTAATTTTTTACTCTCACATGAGAAAAGTAAAACAGTTAAATAAACAAAAAAGAAACCTGTGAACTTCATTAAAAAAATAATTATAAAACGTATAAACGGTAATATTGATCCCGTTTCCAAATAATACTGCCGGTTAATTTAATAAACTTAATATATTTATATTTAATTATTACGATTTAAAGAATCTCCTATTATTTTTTTACCTTTTTCATAGTCAATTGGTTTGCTTATGATGCCTGCAATACCATATTGCTTTACTTTTTCGATATCTCTTGGATAATCTGACGAAGTAAGCACATATACCTGTGTATTACTTTTTTTTATATTTACCATTTCATCAAAAGCATCCAAAAATTCAAAACCATCCATTACGGGCATTTTTAAATCTAAAATAATAATTTCCGGTAATTCGGCTTTTTCGCCCGGTCCTGCTTTGTTTGAAATATATAATAATTTTTCGAGTGCCCGTCTGGCTTGAGTATATTTCCATACATTATCAACCATCCCGGTTTTTTTCAAAAAGATTTCATTAATGTAATTTGATGCGGGGTCGTCATCGATTAACATTATATTGTTTATATGTTGACCGGCTGATTGTTTAAATTCCATAGCTGTAAAAAAATTAAGTGGTTGTAGATTAATATGTAAATTATCGTTTTATCTGTTACAATAAAATAATAAATCGTGTACCGGTTTCTAAATTACTTTCAACCCTAATAGTTCCTCCATTGTTTTCAATAATTCTCTTTACCGTATAAAGGCCTATACCCGAGCCTTCTACGTGATCATGAAAACGTTTGAACATTGTAAATAATTTCGGTACATATTTTTGATCTAACCCTAATCCGTTGTCGCTTACAGAAAGTTCAACCCTGTAATCATACATACAGGTTGATATTCTGATAATTAAGTCCCGATCGGGTGAACGGTATTTTAATGCATTACTGATTAAATTGTAAAGGATACTGCGAATGTGCTTGTGTGGATAAAATAATTTTTCAACCTTCCAATCGATAATAAAATGAGGTTTTACCTTTTCTATTAAATCATTAATATCGTCACATACTTCTTTAAAAACTTCATCAAAAATTATTGTTTCTTTATTTAAATTTTCTTCTTTTTGAACTCTTAAAATTTGTGTCAGATCAAAAATTGTTTTTTTTAATTTTGCCGAAGAACCAATCATCATTTTAAGCGTCTGCTTTTGATTTTCATCAAGATCTCCATTAGATTGCAGTTGTAAAACATTTATTAATCCCTCCATTGTATTTACCGGAGATTTTAAATCATGTGCAGCTGTATAAACAAAATCATCAAGATCGTTATTTATCTTTTTTAATATTTCGTTTTGTTCCTGTAATTCATGTACGCGGCTTTCTACTCTTTTTTCGAGGTCTAAATTCATTTCGGCCAGTTTTTCATTGGCAATAATAGCCTGGTCATGTGCGGTCTGGTATTCCTCGGTAGTCGCTGCCAACTCTTCATTGGAGTAAGCCAACTTTTCATTTACATCAGAGAGCGATTCATTGGTAGCAACAATTTCTTCATTGCTTACTCGCAATTCTTCAAGAGTGGATGCAAGAATTTGATTTGTTTCATAAAGTTTTGACTCAAATTTATCTTTTTCCGATAGATATTTATGAATAATGTTATATGAAATTATAGAAATAACTAAATAAATCAATATTATAAATATTATAAATGTTTTAGTGAATTCACGTGAATTATTGAGAGAGGTTTTCCTCAAATTTAAAAGCCTTAATTCTTCATCCTTAACAGATTTTATTGTACTGCGAACAAAATCCATTTTTTGTTTATCCTTTCCGGAATAATACAGGTCATTTAATTTTTCTTTTTCTCCCATTCTAAAATAATAAATACCTTCTCTGAGAAGATCGAACTCATTTTTAATTTCTTTGCCTAAAGTTTCTATTTTTTTTTGTTGAGTTGGATTATCTACTGTGAGGATTTTTAAATACTTAAAATAGACTTTTGTAGAATCTTCACTGTAATAATAGGGTTCCAGATAAGATAATTTACCGCTTACGTGATATCCTCTTACTCCGGTTTCTGCATCAATCATTAATGTTAGTAATCTTTCGGTAATATCTATTACCCGGTTGGTATGATCGACAGACAGAAAGTGTTCTTTAGTCTTTTGAACACTTAAATAGGTGATATAGCCTATTATAAATAAGCATATTACACCTAATAAATAGGAGATTTTATAATAAAAGTTTAAACGTTTATTAGCCGGGTTCATAAAAAAAAATTAATCTGGTGAGGTAGTTATAATTTATAGCGATGATCTTACTATAAATTATATAAAAAATTAATGGTCTGAGTGGTAGTGAAATTATTCAAAGTTGAATAAAAAGTTTATCAATGTCAATAATATAAAGTCTTAACTTTTTAATTTTCTTTGAAAATATAAAGTAATTTTTTATTGAAAGAAAGATAAATATAAATTCATAGAATAAAGATTTAATAATAATATTTACTTTGGTAAAATATAAACACTAAAATGCAAAACAGAGAAAATCAAATGCAGGCTTTTAATCGTTTGCTGGATATAATGGATGAGTTGAGAGAAAAATGCCCATGGGATAGAAAACAAACGTTCGAAAGTTTGAGGCATTTAACTATTGAAGAAACTTATGAACTGTGCGACGCTATTTTGGAAAATGATATAAATGAAATCAAAAAAGAATTAGGCGATTTAATTTTACACATTGTTTTTTATGCAAAAATCGGTTCAGAATCAAAGTCATTTGATATTGCCGATGTGCTAAACGGAATTTGTGATAAATTAATAAACCGCCATCCACATATTTATGCAAATGTAAAAGCAGATAATGATGAAGAAGTAAAAAGAAACTGGGAGCAGATAAAAATACAAGAAGGAAATAAATCAGTATTGAGCGGAGTACCAACTTCATTACCTGCATTGGTAAAAGCAATGCGGATACAAGAGAAAGCAAGAGGAGCCGGTTTTGATTGGGAAGAAAAAAACCGGGTATGGGAAAAAGTAGAAGAGGAATTGAATGAATTTAAAATTCATCTTAATGAAGGTAATATTAAACCCGGCGAACAGCAAAAAGCAGAAAATGAATTTGGAGATTTAATTTTTTCGTTAGTTAATTATGCACGTTTTGTAAATATAAACCCCGAAACAGCTTTAGAAAGAACGAATAAAAAATTTATTAAACGTTTTACTTATCTTGAAGAGGAAGCTGTAAAGGCAGGGAAATCATTATCCGATATGACTTTATCGGAAATGGATGTTTATTGGAATGAAGCTAAAAAATTTGAATAATTTTCCGGCTTCATTCTGTATATATAAAATTTTAAATTCAAATAATTTTCATCAGTTTATCAATATCAATATATTCATAATTTTTTTTCTAAATAAACCAGTTCTTTAAATGAATTTACTACTGTAGGAGAAATAATTTCGAAACCCAAAGATTTATATAATTTTAATGCCACCTGCATACTTGGCTGAGCCTGAGCTTTAATTGTTTTATAACCTGCTATACGGGCAAAAGATAATAATTCTAAAAGTAATAAGCGACCAAGTTTTTTCCCCCGATATTCAGGTTTGATGTACAACCTGTTAAGTTCACAAATTTTAACACCTAAAGATTTTAATGCTGCAAAACCTGCAATAGTCTGCTGATCTTTTGCCAGTAATATGGCACCCTTTGGTAATGAATATATAGTTGGCAGTACATCATTTTCTTCATCGAGAAACTGATATCGGGTTGGAAAATCAGGAGAGCGATCAAAATCATGGAAAATATTTTTAACCCCGTCCAAATCGGAGGTTAAATTTGCAATGCAAATTTGCATAAAATATTAAAGTTTAAGGTGCTGTTAACTAGTTGATTGTAATTATTTCAAATATGTAAAATAATATTGAATAATTTATAAATTATAATTTAATATTATATCTATTTCCAATCTTTAGGAACAACCATCACTACACTTTCTTTTTCTACAATTACTTGTCCTTCTGCTAAACCTTTCGTTTTTCTCACAAACTTTTTAGGGGTTACTATCACCGGGCACAGCGAGTCTGTTTTTCTTTTCGAAAAAAAAGCTGCGAGTTGTGCAGCTTTTTCTATCACTACATCCGGAATTTTTTTTCCCGATTGAAATTTAATAATTACATGGCTGCCCTTTACATCTTTGGCGTGTAACCACAAATCATCTTTATGAGCATACTTTTGAGTGAGCAAATCATTATTTTTGGCGTTGCGGCCGATTAAAATATCGAAATCTAAATATTTATATTTTTTAAATAATTCTTCTTCATTGCTTATTTCAACTTCCCTTGCCGATAAAAAATTTTCTTTTAAATATTTTCTTAAATCTTTAAAATTTTCCAGTTCTCGTATTTCATTGATTTGAGCTTGAACCTTTAATAATTCATTTTCTTTGTGTTGGAGATTTTCTTTTAATTTATCGAGTTCTATATTATAATTTTTTGCTTTCCTATAATAAATTTCGGCATTTTTTTGAGCACTGAAATTATTTTTTAATTTAATTATAATGTTTCTGTCGTTATAAAAATCAAATAATTCAACGTTTTGAGAGTCCGGTTTAATTATATGCAAATTTGCCATTAAAATGTTAGCAAATTGTTCATTAACCGACTCACTTTCTACTTCTAAAAGTTTCTGATTCGTTTTTAAAATATAACTTTCTGTTTTACCTTTTTTCTTTTCAAGAGAGCTAATTACCTGATCCTTTTCTTTATCAAAAACACTTATTTGAGTATAATAGCCGTAAAATTTATTTGAAGCTTCGATAACATCTCGGGTTTCAAAAATAATTTGTCCTACAGGGATTAAACTTAAAACAGGTATTCCATTTATTAAAGCTATATAATAGATGGGATTATTTAGTTTTTCAACAATTTCAACTATTGCTCTCCACTTATGTTCAACTGAATCATATTGTTGGTTTTCTAAATAATTGTTTAGCAGCTTACCAAATGTGGGGTAAATTTTAGAAACATTATATCCATTATTTTTAAATGTTTCGAAATTTTGTATTAGAGGTCTGTTAAGTGATTGTGGTTTTAATGATTTATCTGCAATAAGTTTATTGTGAAACATTTCAATGTAATCATCAACCTTGAATAATATTATATTGGAGCGGTTGCCATGCATCTTAAACAATAATTCATAGCCATCATCAAATATTATTACAAAACTCCTTTCATTTTCTAACTGCACAATATCGCAAACGCGATTTCCAATTATATCTTTAAAAAGATTAGCGCTGTTTTTTTTCGCACGTTGAAAATCTGTAGGGAAAGTAAGTATAGCAAATGTTGATTGTAGGACTGCTTTTAAATAAAATTCTTTTCCGTCAGTCCAAAAACCAAATATAACTTCATCTTTTTCCTGAGAAAAGCATGTTCCTAAAATCCAACCTAAAAGTCTGGTTTTTAATTGTAATGTTAATTGCCGCAGGAAAAAATAATTATTTTGCACAAAGCAAAAGTAACAGCTAAATGGGATTTATTTGTAAAAAAGAGGAATTGATTAAAATAGAAATAGGTGTCGGGATAAAGAATTTATCTTAACACCTATTTTTATTTACAGATAATAAATAATACAAAACTTTTTTATTGTTCTATTTTAAATATGTGGGCAGGAATTTTTTCGGGCCTGAGTTCTACATAATTCCATTCATGATGCCAGGTATAGTGATTTTCCGTAATTAAATCCTGTAAGTGGTAAGGTTGTTCAGGATTTATTCCCAAATCGCTCAATGGTAATTTTACCCATCCTGATTGAGGGTAAGTCGGATCTAAACTAACTACAATTAATAATTTATTGGTTTTACTGTCATCAGTTTTTATGTAAGATAAAAATTGGTTATTGTCAGTTTCAACAAAGGTTATGTTCCATGTTGTTTGCAGGGCGGCATTTTCCTTTCGTATTCTATTTAGCTGAGTGATGATTTGCCTGATTTTGGTTTGTTTATCCCAATCCCACAATTTTATTTCATATTTTTCAGAATCTAAATATTCTTCCTTACCATTTGCAATTGGTGTTGCAATGCCATATTCATAAACAGGGCCGTATAAACCATAGTTAGATGATAATGTACCGGCCAATAAAACACGAATTATATGCGCAGGCTCACCACCTGTTTGTAAAACCGGCGGCAAAATATCGGGAGTATTCGGCCAAAAGTTCGGGCGGTAATATTCCCTCATTTCTGTTTTAGTAAGTTCTGTTACATAGGTTATTAATTCTTGCGGTGTGCTGCGCCATGTAAAATATGTGTATGACTGCGTGAAACCAATTTTGCCAAGCCTTTGCATAATTTTAGGCCTTGTAAATGCTTCAGCAAGAAAAATGGTGTCGGGGTGATTGGTTTTAATTTCTTTAATTAACCATTCCCAAAAAATAAATGGTTTGGTATGTGGATTATCAACTCTGAAAATTTTTACGCCTTTGTCAATCCAATATTCAACTATGCTTTTCAGTTCATTCCAAAGGTTTTCCCAATCATCTGTTTCAAAGTTAATAGGTAATACATCCTGATATTTTTTTGGTGGGTTTTCGGCATATTGCACTGTTCCGTCAGGCCTCCATTTAAACCATTGCGGATTTTCTTTAACATAAGGGTGATCCGGAGAACACTGCAATGCAAAATCTATAGCAATATCAATATCAAATGATTTTGCTTTTTCTATAAAATTTGTAAAATCTTTTAATGTTCCTAATTCCGGGTGAATAGCTTTATGACCTCCATCTTTGCTTCCTATTGCCCATGGCGAACCCGGTTCGTCAGGTTGAGCAGTAGTTGAATTATTTTTTCCTTTCTTAAATTGAATACCGAGTGGGTGAATGGGAGGTAAATAGATAATATCAAAACCCATTTCCTGAATTCGTGGCAATAATCTTTCACAATCTTTAAAAGTACCGTGCTTACCCTGTTTATCAGATGTAGAACGGGGAAATAATTCGTACCAGGTACTAAAAAGTGCTTTTTTATTTTCGACTTGTACCTTAAATATTTTATCATGAACAGTGGCATTGGGGCTGTCCATAACTTTGTTATAACTATCGGCAATTGAAGGATGTAATGCTTTAAGTATAATATTTTTTATATCGTCAGATGAAGATTTAAATAAAACAATATTATCATTAAATTCTTTTTTCTTATCTGTTGATTTTTCTGCAGCTTCTTTCATAAATTCCGCACCAATCAAAAGATCAAGTTTTAAATCCAATTGCGCCTCATGTTTTTTTTCCAGACCATGTTGCCAGGTACCTACATGGTCTACCCAACCTTTTACAGTATAATCATATGAACCGATTTCTGTTGGTGTAAATGAAGCTGACCAACTATCATTACCCATAAATTCCATGGGTACTTCTTCCCAATTTTCAACATCAGATTTTTTATATAACAACAATGCTTTTACAATATCATGCCCATCACTAAAAACATCAGCTTCTACACATACTTGTTCACCCACTATTCTTTTAATTGGAAATTGGCCGGCATTAATTTGAGGGGTAATATTTTCGATAATTACTCTTTTTTTACCACTAAAATCCTTCATATCATTTGATCTCAATTTATTGTTTAAAAATTTATTGTATGAACAGAGGCTAAATATAAAAATTAAAACTTATCACGAAAGATAATTTTGCGTTAAGGAAAAATTTATTGTAAAATAAATTAATTATTTTTAATTGTTCAGACTAAAAATGTGCCGTAAAAATTAAAAAAACAGCCTTTCGATTTAAAAGCTTATAAATCAATACTAATAAATAAAATCAACTTTAAAAAATAAAATAATGTTTTCTTAAAATCAGAAAAGCATAATTTTAAATTTTGAAAATAAAAATCATAACAGGTGCAACCATTTAGCGACGAGATAGACCATGTACAGAAAATAAATAATTTTTAATGAATAGATAGGAATGAAAGCTTAAAAACTACAATTTTCGAAAATATTGACATATAATCTTCATAAAATCAACTTAATTATTACTCTATTATAAATTATGAGAATATATCAAGAAGAACCTTATATTTTATAATTATTATAACTTTTAAATCTTCTCCCTTAAATCAACAAAATCAACAGGTTTACGCTGAAATGGAGAAAATTTAACTTTTTCGATTTCTTCTTTTGAAACAAATTTTATTGATGGCACAACCCTCAGCTTTGCCCTGAAAGTTTCATTTATTTCACCCTCCAACTCCTTGGTATTTTGATTGGTAAATATAAAGATCTTCAAATCGTCAGTACCGATTTCGTTTGTACAGACTTCGGTATAAAAGGCTTCTATATGATCGATACTGTTTAATGTATCGTTAATGGCCTGAGGATATAAAGTTGTTCCTTTATATTTTATCATGTGATTTTTTCGTCCAATTATTGGCCCAATACGTAAAGTATTTCTGCTACATGCACATGGCTCTCTATTTAAAATAGCAATATCACCTGTTTTAAATCTTAACAATGGCATACCTTCAATGCCCAATGTTGTGATTGTAATTTCACCCGGGTTGCCGTCTTTAACTTCTAAATTATTTTCATCAAGGCATTCAATGATTGCAAGTTCAGGGATTAAATGGCCTCCATTTCCGTATTCGCATTCAGTAAATGCTGTACTGATCTCAGTTGATGCATAGGTCGAAAATAATTTTACATTCCATTTTTCTAAAATTTTACTACTAATTGAATTGTTTTTAAAATCCTGATTTCGAATGGGTTCTCCAATACAAATAATTTTTTCTATACTCGATTTTTTATAATCTATTTCCTTTCGCTCAGCAAATTCAATTAGTTTAATTATAAAAGATGGAACTGCAATAAGTACATTGGGTTTAATTCTTAAAATAGTATCCCATTGCAATTCCGGATTACCCGGACCAACTCTTACGACACCCGCACCAATTTTTCTCAAACCGGAAAAATACGCTAAACCAGCCATAAACCTTCTATCCAAAGTAACAGTTAGTTGAACTTTATCAGAAGAAGTAATATTTGCATGTTGCAAAGATCTGAATTCATTGTAAGCAAGCCTTTCTAAATCATTATTTGTAAGAATAAAAGTAACCGGCTCGCTTAAGGTGCCAGAAGTAGTTACATAATCAATAATTTCACTTTCATCTACACAAATAAAATTTTCATTATATAATTGTAAATCTTTTTTTTCGGTAGGAGGTATCTTTTTTAAATCCGTTAGAGAATTTATTTCACCTGGTTCAATTTTATTTTTCTTAAATCTATCTGAATAAAATTTAGAATGCTCACTCAGGTAGTGTATTGCAGCGCTTAGGTTATTTTCCTGTACAAGTCTAATTTCTTCTAACGTTACAGGTACTTTTATTTCATTCCGGTTCATGTGGATTCAATTATTAAAAAAGCTATTGCTGAGTGGGTAGTATGTGATAATGAAATATGGATTTTAAAAGAATCGGTTTTAAAAATAATTTTTATTTTATTTTTTACATTTTCTGTAAGATGTAACTCCGGCCGGCCTGAAGGTAAATTTATAGTTTCGATTTCTTTTAAATCAAAATCAATAAATAATCCTAATCCTATTGCTTTCAAAAAAGCTTCCTTAGCAGCAAATCGCGCAGCATAACTTTCAAAACTATTTTTTATTGATTCACAATAAGTAATTTCTCGTTCAGAAAAAACAAGATTTTTAAATTCATTTCCCTTTTCAATCTTTTGCTTTATTCTATCCACTTCTACAATATCAGTGCCTATTCCAAGAATCATTTTTTTATAAACTTTTCTTTACAAACTAAAATTTTCTTTTTAATATCTTCTCTGTCAGCTATTGATGGCAGTTCCTTCTTTAAAGCCTGTTGATAATATTTAATAGCTTCTTGGTAATTTATTTTTTGCCGAAAATACTCTCCTATTAATAAATAAACATTATAATATTTATTATTAGAAGCTATAAAATCTTCAATTTGTTGAGATGTTAAATTAAAATTTTTATCGTTTTTTATTCCTTCTGATATTTCAATTGCTGTTTTCTTATAAAAAACAAAATCAGCATAGGATTTAGAAAGTAAAAAACTATCAATAGGGATTTTTTTACTTCTGTCACTAATTTCATTTATATTTTTTGGATTTTTAAAAATCTTTTCAAGATTATAGGATTGATATTCACCTAATTGATATGGACTAGTGGAAACCCAAACCAATTTTTTATATGGATTAAAAATGATAGAATGGTGGGCAATTAATTGATTAATTGATTTAGGATTGCCCATGCCGATAGATTGATTTTTTAGACCTGACTGATCCCTTAAAATTTTTGCCATTTCTATTTCATTCATTTTCGGAGTTGCACTTAACAATTCCTGAACACGATTTTGCCTGTAAACCGATGTACTGTCCTTCATATCCTCAATATTTAAAAGGGTATGGCTTAAAGAATCACTTTGAAAATGATTGGCACAAATTATTTTGGAATCATTTGAATAAAATAATTGTGTAGTTTCCGGTGTTTTTTCAATAATTGCTATTTTTTTATCATTTGCAGATCCAATCATAAAAGATTCGGAAACAAAAGATTTGTGTTTTTTAGCAATCGCAAATGCTTCATTAATTGTTGAAGCGTATTGTAAAATTTCTCTTGCAATAATTGAAACGGGTGTTCCTGTTCCTGAAGGCATACCGGATTTATCTGCATTTAATGTAATTGTTAAACCCTGCAAATTCATCCCTGATAAAACTCCAATCATTCCTCCCCATGTTACCGACATAAAAGGATAACCTTTTTTTGGATTTACAAAAGCTATAATTTTATTTTTTGCAAAATCATCACCAACATAAAAATCAAAGTTCCTACCGATGTACATGGTACTATCGGCGGTAGAATTTTCCCAAGTCCCTAAAGCAGTGCACGCTACTAAATGCATATTTTGAACAGCATGACCAATATCATGGGCAGCATGATAATTTAGTAAACGTTGGTAAGGAGGAGCGATATATGAATATTCTTTTGAGGCAAACAGCGAAACTCCATAAATTTCTTTTTTATATTCTAATGGAATGTGTTTGTCAATATCCCTGTTAAACCACCCAATAAAAACCTTTAGAATGAATTGATAAAAGGATGAAGTGATTTTTTTGTTAATTTCATTTACAAAATATAATTCTTGTTCCCAGGCAAGTTCTTTTGTTAAAATACCGTTGGCATATCCTCTTTCAAAATCATCACCTTCAATATACATTTGGTAAATGCCTTCACGATCTTTTACCAGCCAATTATTTCCATATTTAAAATTGTTGCCTGATTGTATTCGCTTTATTGATGGGTTGATAACAGCTAAATCTTGTTCCGGAGGGTTAATTTTCGTTCTAAAATAAAACCAAACAAAGAATGAAAAAAGAATTATTAAAAAAATAATTCCTGCTTTTTTGAAATTCATATAAACAAATGTATGGCAATTTTTTTTCTGGAATGATAAATTAATGATACTTATTTTAATTATTTAAATTAAAATTTAAATGTTTTTTTTAAAATGAATTTAGTAACTGAAAAAAATAAATAGTTTTGTAAAAAAAATAAAACTTTTATTTGTGTTTATAATTACTTCTTGAATTAATTTTAATTAAGATAAAAAATAAATTAATCCCATTTAAAAAACAAAACAATGAAACAACTCAAATATTTCGTAATCATTTTAATTCTTATCATTTCCGGATCTACAAACGCACAATCTGTTGCAGATGTATTTAATTCAAAAACTTTAACCTGGTATGGGTTAGATTTCTCTCATGCTCGTTTTATTGGAGATTTTGGACCAACTGTTGGTAAAAATGGAAACGTATTGCGTGATGGTTTTTTTAGTCAGTGGAATAGTACTGTAATTAGAGAAGCAAAAAAATACGATTTTGCAAAATACTACGATAAAGATAGTTTTGATACTAATATTACAGATGTTGAGTCGATAAACTCTAAAATTGATGCGGCAAATGTTATTGTTTCATCTCCTCCTACACCTTTAACTGAGAGCATTTTACAAAATGAAGTAAATAAATATACTAAAGGAAAAAGTGGTATCGGATTGGTTTATTTTGTTGAAGTTTTTAATAAAACTGCTGTAAGCGGTATAATTAATGTTGTTTTTTTTGATATATCATCAGGGAAGATTTTATTAACAAAAAGAGTACAGTCAAAGCCGGGAGGTTTTGGTGTTAAAAATTACTGGTTAAAAAGTGTTTTAGAAACAATGGAGACCAGTAAAGAAGAGTGGAAAAAGTGGAAAAAAGAATCGGGAGTAAAGAAATAATATTTTAAATTTATAATGATAATTGTAGGTAAGAAGGAGCTTTCGTCAAAAGACTTTGAAGAGGTAGTTTTTAAAAAAACACAGGTCGAAATTGAAAACCATTCGTTAATAGCAGTAAACAGAAATTTTGAATTTCTTAAAAAGTTTTCACAAAATAAAGTCATTTATGGTATCAATACCGGTTTTGGGCCAATGGCCCAATATCGTATTGATGATCGGGATTTATTGGCATTACAATATAATTTAATTCGTAGCCATTGTGCAGGTGCGGGTAATCCTATACCTCATAATTTTGTAAGATCAGCAATGTTGGCCAGATTAAATACCTTGATGCTGGCAAAGTCCGGCGTGCACGAAAGCGTTGTAATTTTGCTACAAAGTTTTTTAAATTATGATATCTGTCCAATCATTTTTGAACATGGTGGAGTTGGTGCAAGTGGAGATTTGGTTCAATTAGCTCATATTGCATTAGGTTTAATAGGTGAAGGTGATGCAACCTTTGAAGGAAGTATCGTTCCTATTTCGACTCTGTTTGAAAAATTTAATTTAAAGCCTATATCCATTTGCTTACGCGAAGGATTGGCGATAATGAATGGAACATCAGTGATGGGTGGAATAGGCATGATTAATTTAATTCAAGCCAAAAAACTTTTAAACTGGTCAATGTTTGCTTCTTGTATGATCAGTGAAATTGTTGAATCTTTTGATGATCATTTTTCTTTTGCCTTAAATGAAGCAAAACTTCATGAAGGTCAGCGAATGATAGCTCTGCAAATGCGACAAACCTTAGAAGACAGTAATTTAGTAAGAAAAAGGGCTAATCATTTGTATCAGAAAACATCTGAAAAAGTATTTAAGGAAAAAGTACAGGAATATTATTCCATTAGATGCGTGCCACAAGTTTTAGGACCAATTTACGATACTATTTCTTATTCCAATAAAGTAGTTTCAAATGAAATAAATTCCGTAAACGACAATCCTGTTATTGATGATATATTGGAAGATGTATTTCATGGTGGAAACTTTCATGGCGATTATGTAGCGCTGGAAATGGATAAACTTAGAATAAGCATCACAAAATTAGCAATGATTGCAGAAAGGCAATTAAATTTTTTATTGAATAGTAAATTGAATGAAAAACTTCCTCCGTTTGTAAATTTAGGAACGTTGGGATTAAATTTTGGAATGCAGGGCGCTCAATTTACAGCCACTTCAAATACTGCGGAGTGTCAAACCCTGTCAACACCGATTTATATACACAGTATCCCCAATAACAATGATAATCAAGATATTGTAAGTATGGGTACAAATTCTGCATTACTTACCAACCGTGTAATAGAAAATGCTTTTGAAGTACTATCAATAGAATTTTTAACTATTTTGCAAGCAATTGATTATTTAGAAATTCAACCGGGAATGTCAAAACAAACTAAAATTACTTTTGATTCTTTACGTGCTATAGCCCCCCGGTTTTCTAATGATACTATTAAATATCCTGTAATTAATGAAATCAAAAACTATTTAAAAGATAATTCTATATTGTCTCTTAAATAATTTTTTTTATTTTTCTTTTGTAAAATTATTCATTTGTAAGACTTTTAATGTAATAGAATATTTTCTACAAAAATTTATTAATTATCTTTGGTTAAAATTTGGAATAAAAATAAATTTAATGAAGTACGCATTAGTAACAGGTGGTAGTAGAGGAATAGGCAGAGCCATTTCAATAAAGCTTGCCGAAATGGGCTATAACATATTAATAAATTACAAAAGTAATAAAGGAGAGGCAGAAAAAACATTAAATATTGTAAGAGAAAAGGGTTGTGATGGTGAAATTATGCAATTTGATGTTTCTGAAAGAGAAAATGTTGAAAAAATATTGACAGAATGGATAGAAAAAAATCCTGAAAAACATATTGATATTTTAATTAATAATGCCGGTATAAGAAACGATATTTTGTTTCTTTGGATGAATGGAGAGCAATGGGATAATGTTATTGATACGAGCCTTAATGGTTTTTATAATGTAACAAAGCCCATTTTAAATGGAATGCTTATTAGAAAATATGGAAGAATAATTAGTATTGCTTCTTTATCCGGTCAAAAAGGGGTTCCGGGACAAACAAATTATTCGGCAGCAAAAGCCGGTATGATTGGAGCTACGAAAGCACTTGCTCAAGAAGTAGGCAGAAGAGGAGTTACTGTTAATGTTGTGGCTCCCGGTTTTATAAAAACAGAAATGACAGAAGGATTAAGTGAAGCGGATTTAAAAAAAATGATACCTGTAAATAGGTTCGGAGAACCTGAAGAAGTTGCAGAAGTAGTGGGGTTTTTAGCCTCAACTAAATCTTCGTATGTAACAGGTGAAGTAATTTCAGTTAATGGCGGCCTTTATTCGTAACAAAATAAATGAACAGAGTTGTAATAACCGGAATGGGTATATATTCCTGTATAGGGAAAAACCTTGATGAGGTAAGAGACTCATTGTTTGCCGGAAAATCCGGGATTATTTTCGATTCAGAAAGAAAAGAATCCGGTTTTCGATCCGCTTTAACCGGCACGGTAGAGCCACCTGTATTAAAAGGAGTTTTAGACAGGCGATTAAGGATTTCTATGGCAGAGGAAGTTCAATATGCATATATTGCTACAATTGAGGCACTAAAAAATGCCGGATTGGATGAGCAATTTATGATGGATAATGAAGTTGGCATATTGTATGGTAATGATAGTTCTGCTGCTGCAGTTATAGAATCAGTTGATATTGCAAGATTAAAAAATGATAATACATTAATCGGTTCAGGGGCTATTTTTCAATCGATGAACTCCACGGTTACCATGAATTTGGCAACCATTTTTAAATTAAGAGGAATTAATTTAACTGTAAGTGCTGCGTGTGCAAGCTCTTCACATGCAATTGGCTTGGGTTATTTTCTTATAAAATCCGGAATGCAGGATTGTATAATTTGTGGCGGAGCTCAGGAAATTAATAAATATGTGATGGGTAGCTTTGATGGAATAAGTGCATTTTCAATTAAAGAAAATACACCTACTAAGGCATCTCGCCCATTTGATAAAGATAGAGACGGATTAGTGCCTAGTGGCGGTGCTGCAACTGTTATCATTGAAAGTTTAGAATCTGCTAAAAGAAGGGGTGCGACTATCTTAGGAGAAATAATAGGTTATGGTTTTTCATCTAATGGTGACCACATCATTCAACCAAATGTAGAAGGTCCGTCAAGATCATTAAAAAAAGCTTTAATAGATGCCGGTATCACCGCAAATGAGATAGATTATATAAATGCTCACGCTACATCGACATTATTAGGAGATTCTTGTGAAGCAAAAGCGATGGATGCAATCTTTAATGACCATAAACCACACATAAGTTCTACAAAGTCTATGACAGGGCATGAGTGTTGGATGGCAGGTGCAAGTGAGGTTGTTTATTCTTTATTAATGATGCAAAATTCCTTTATTGCTCCTAACATAAATTTTGAAACGCCTGATGAAGATTCGGAAAAATTAAATATTGCAACAAAAACTATTGAAACTACTATAAACAGCTTTCTTTCCAATTCTTTTGGATTCGGAGGCACAAATTCCACACTTATTGTAACTAAATTTACCAATTAAAATGACAACGTTAGCAATCATTGAAAAAATTAACACCTTCCTAATTGAGGAATTTGAAGTAGAAGCATCTGAAATACATCCCGAAGCAAATCTTAAAGAAACATTAGATTTAGATAGTTTAGACTATGTAGACTTAGTGGTAATTATTGAAGGTAATTTCGGTTTTAAAGTTAAAGGTGAGGATTTCGTAAACATTGTTACTTTTCAGGATTTTTATAATTATATTATATTTAAAATTGAAGAAAAACAACAAGTGGTGGCTTAATGTCTTCATGGAATGGTAAATCAAAAGGCAACGTATTAGGTTACAAAATTTTTGTCTGGACAATCAATAAACTTGGTTTAAGTGCAGCTTACCTTTTACTTAGGTTTGTGAGCTTTTATTTTTTTTTATTCTCATTCAAATCTTCTTCTCACCTTTTATATTATTTTAAAAAAAGACAAAATTATAATTTTATAAAGTCAATGATATCACTTTATAAAAATTATTATGTTTTTGGTCAAACACTTGTGGATAGGGCAGTAATTATGGCCGGACTTTCTAATAAATTTTCTTTTTCGTCTGATGGTTTTGAAAATTTACAAAGCATGGTTATAAATGGAACAGGTGGCTTATTAATAAGCGCCCATGCCGGAAACTGGGAAGTGGCAGGTCAAAAACTAAAGAATGAAATCACAAAAATGAATGTGGTAATGTTTGAAGCAGAACATTCCGCAATAAAAAATTATTTATCAAATGTTAAAAAAGAAAGGAACTTTAACATTATTACCATTACAAATAACAATTTTGACCACGTTTATAAAATTAATGAAGCACTTCAAAATAACGAACTTGTTTGTTTGCATGGTGATAGGTTTTTAAATGGAGCTAAAACTGAAGCAATCAATTTTTTAGGGGAAGAGGCCGAGTTTCCGATTGGTCCTTTTATTCTTGCCATTCAATTAAATGTTCCGGTATCTTTTGTTTATGCAATGAAAACTTCTTCTCGCCATTATCATTTTTCAGCTACAAAACCAATAGTAAATAATGCTAAAATGAATAAACCGGAGAAATACGAGGAAGCAAAAAAATTACTTCAATTATATGTAAGTTCTTTAGAAATTATTGTAAAAAAATACCCAAACCAATGGTTTAATTATTATAAATTTTGGAATAATAAATAAAAATAACGCATTGCATAAATTAAATTTTTTTGCCGAAGAAAAATACACAGCTATTGAGGCCAAACAGGAAGCACAAAAAATCGCATTTGGGCCTTTTATATTTCAAGCTTCAAAAGCTTTACGGGATTTTGGTATTTTAGAAGCAATTGAAAATTCAAATAATTTAGGATTAACATTAAGTGAAATTATCTCAGAAGTAAAATTATCAAAATATGGTGTAAGGGTGCTTGTAGAGGCAGGATTAGGGATAGGTTTACTAATTTTAAAAGACAATAATTTTTTTATCACCAAGATGGGTTATTTTATTTTACATGATAAAATGACAAAAGTAAACATGGATTTTGTACATGATTGTAATTATAAAGGATTTTACCATTTTCAAGAATCGATTTTACAAGGCAAACCGGTTGGCTTAAAAGAATATAATCTTGATTCTTCAACTGTTTATGAAGCCTTATCTTCACTGCCTTCAAAAGTAAAAGAAAGCTGGTTTAATTTTGACCATTATTATTCTGATCAAGCTTTTAAGTTTATTCTTCCATTAATATTTAAATATCCTTTCAAAAAAATAATGGATGTGGGAGCAAACACCG
>CBDFKQ010000023.1:0-11798 GCA_965248855.1 Spirosomataceae bacterium
CTTATGCTCCTTACTTTTCGCAATTCAAGTTCAAGAATTTTTAAAGTAGTTGTATTTAATCTTTTAATTTCCTGATTTGTTAAACCTAAGCTTTTTATCAATTCAATATTGCGTAAACTTTCGGTAGTAGCGCCTGCTAAAACGTTGGTTTCTTTAACAATGTTCTTTTGAATTGTTTTAATTCTTTTACTCAAATAATTAGTTAAAACGCCTAAAATAACTGAGGCAGAAAAATAAATATATACCAGATCGCCATATACATTTACTGTGTAAACGATAACTACAACAATACCAACCAATGTTGAAAATATTATATTTATAAAGGCGGTTATAAATTTTTCGGAATCTATTCTTACTTTTTGAAGTATGTTTAAAGTTTCTCCACTTCTTTGGTCTTCAAATTGATGAAAAGGTAATCTTAAAGAATGTTGAAGGCCATCTGTATATACTTTCGCTCCCATTTTTTGAATGATGAGGTTAACCACATAATCCTGAAATGCTTTTGCTATTCGGCTTACCATTGCAACTCCGATAGCTGCGCCAATTAAAAGTAATACTCCATGTAAAAATTCTTCTTCTGCATGAGCATGCGCTTTTGAGGCAAACCTATCTATTAATTTACCAAAAATAAACGGATCTAAAAGTGAAAAAACCTGATTGATGGTGGCGAGTAAAAGCGCAATGGCAATAAGTGCTTTGTAATTTTTAAGGTAGCTAACTAGAATTTTCATTTTACAAATTAGTGGAAAACTAAAAGGCTAACCAAATCAATCGGTTTAAAATTCAATTATAAAATATTAATATATCTATATTGATAAATTGATATTTGAAAATAGAATTTAATTTATTCTTCAAATGTCATATTTTTGATATCTAATTTTGTGAATCCATTTAAATTATTAAAATAAGTATTGGTATAATTCTTTTTATTCTGAAAAGAAAAAAACCTTTATTTATGCAAAATCTAAGTGAATCTGAATCTTTATTAGCTAATCTTGAAACAATTTCTGAAAAACCTTATTCAAGAAGAAATTTCTTTTCGCATGCGGGAAGAAGTTTGGTTGCTGCGAGCATTGCCGGTAGTGCTTTTTCTTGTAAAACGGCACAAAATTCTGCCATACAAAATTCAGGAAATAATATAAATACAAACCCTAAAGCGGTTGTTGATGGAAATGGAATAAAATTATCTCCTTTAGATGCTCAGTCCGAAAGAAAAAAAGATCCCGTACCCAATCCATTGCCACCTGACAAACGGATTGGATATGCAATTGTTGGTTTAGGTCATTTGTCATTAAATCAAATTATTCCTGCTTTTGGTCAATGTAAAAAATCAAAACTTGTTGCCTTAGTAAGTGGTGATGCGCAAAAAGCAGCAAAAGTAGCTGAACAATATGGGTTGGATAAAAAAATATTTACAATTATGAGAATTACGACAAGTTGATTGAAAACCAAGAAGTACAAGTTATATATATTGTTTTACCAAACGGAATGCATGCTGAATATACAATTAGAGGTGCCAAGGCAAGGAAACACATTTTGTGTGAAAAACCAATGGCAAACTCTTCCAAGGAATGCATGGATATGATTTCAGCTTGTAAACAAGCCGAAAAAAAATTAATGATTGCTTATAGAATTCAATACGAACCATTCAATAAAGAAATTAAAAAAATGGCGCGTGAAAAAAAATACGGTACAATAAAATTAATAGAGGCAACAAATGGACAAAATATCGGTGACCCAAACCAATGGAGATTAATAAAAAACTTGCCGGTGGTGGTGCTTTACCTGATGTAGGAATTTATTGCTTAAACACCATTCGATACATTACAGGTGAAGAACCAAATGAAGTTTTTGCAACAGAATATTCAACCCCAAACGATCCCAGATTTAAAGAAGTAGAAGAAAGTGTTTCATTTCAACTTCGTTTCCCAAGCGGAATTATAGCCAATTGCTTAACGGGGTATGGTTTTCATGAACAAAGAAGATATAGAATTTTTGCAGAGAAAGGTGCATTTGGTTTAGATCCTGCTTTCCCTTATGAAGGGCTTGAAATGCAAATAAGTCATGCAGATGAAAAAAAAGAATTGTTTGCTACACCAAAAATAAATAATAAAAATCATTTTGCTTTAGAGATTGATCACATGTCGGAATGTGTATTAGAAAATAAAACACCCTACACATCCGGTGAAGAAGGTTTGCAAGATCAAAAGATAATTGAAGCTATTTATCATTCAATACAAACCCGAAAACCGGTAACTCTTGAAACTATTCAAAATGCTGATGCCTTTAGAGGAAGCGAACCAAGTGAAGGATAAATTATAAAACAATATATTTAAGATTATCAATTTATCAATATCGTTATTTTGATATTTAAAATTGATAAATCGTTTTTTTAATTTAAAAATTAAGTAACATTTTTCATGTAAGAGTGGGAAGAAAATTAAATCAATAATAAAGATACTAAGCTTGCAAAGCTTAGTATCTTTATTATCTGAATTAATAATTCAATTATTGATAATTTACTTTAATACCTAAAAGTAATGAGAGCCGAATAACTTCCACGTCTCTCATACTTTTAAAATATATTAAGAGTTATATACTTTCAACCACTCATTCTGAATAAAATTTTCTAAATGAGAGGGTGTGGTGTACTCAGGTGTTCTTTTGAAATCACCTGATAAAATTCCTTCATTGATCGATTTACTAAATTTTAAATAACCATTGGCCAAACCTTCTTTTAAACCTGCTTTCAACATTCCTTCTTTAGCCTGTTCGTAAGGGAATTGCATGTAATTTAAGTTCGTTTTATTAATTGCTTTCCCGATTATAGAAGCTACATCATTAAAACTTAAATCTTCAGCACCGGCCACATACGTATGTGAATGGCCTTCAAAATTTAAGTTTAACAAATGTTTTGCTCCGACTTCACCAATATCATTGGTATGAACCATAGGAAATTTAATATCACCTTTTACCATTCCGCCAAAAATACCTGCCGCTTTTAATAAATGAATTTCATTAAATAAATTTGAGAAGAAATAACCTGCCCTCAAATGGAGTACATTTATTTCTTTTAATTCTTTAAATTTGTTTTCCATATAATGTAAACCTGCCACCACTCCTGTTTGATCGGAGTGAGCGCCTACACTCGATAATGTAACTACATGTTTTACCGATGAATTTTTTAAAGCATTTACCAAAGCATCAGCAGATGTGTGTTGATAAGCCGAGAAATCTTCAACAATAAAATTAGGCGGCACCATTGCATAAACAGCTGTGGCGTTTTTAAATGTTTCACTTAAAAAATCGCTGTCTGTTAAATCACCTATAGCAGCTTTTGCACCTTTTTCGGTAAGTTCTTTTACTTTATCGGCATCTCTGCTTATGATAGTAACATTTTTTCCGTTTTTTAATAAAATTTCGGCAATTGGTTTCCCAGTATTGCCTGTTGCTCCTGTAATAACGTACATAAATTTAAATTGGTTATGATTGAAAGAATTTTAATTACATACCGGTTGGTATAAATAAATTATTTTAAAATTTTAATTATATTTTCATCTATTATCTCAAAATTTTGAAAACCTCTCGCTAATACAAAATACTTTTCATCTTTTTTTATAAATGTTGTAGGGAAGCCCGAAATGCCCATTTCGGAAACTAATTTGAATTCTGCATAAGTTTTTGTTTTATACTTTTCCGAATTCATTTTTATCAAGAATTCATTTTTATTAAATCCGTATTTTTCAATTAGGGGAAGATATGAATCTATTTTATTTAAATCATAACCATAATAATTAAGGGCATATTGTAAATCATGTGCAAACAAAATTGAATTTTCCGGTTGATATTCTTTAAAAATCGTCATGGCAATACCCGGTTTCTCCGAACTAAACACAGTGGAACCTTCTTTAATAACATCTAAAAACCCTTCTCCAAAAGTTACACCCGATAATTCTTCCACTCTTTTATATGCATTTAAAATATAAGGAGCCATTTTCTTTATTTCCCCAACCCGCTCACCTGTTATCATCCCACCTGATAATACTTCAAAGTTTATTTGTGATCTGTATTGCTCAAAAACTTTTTTTATCACCGGGCTAAAGCCATAACACCAACCGCATAAAGCATCATAGGCATAGTATATAATAGGTTTCATTATTTTATTTTTAGTGTTTCCAAATATATAATTAATTGATTTATTGAATGGTTAAAAACAGTTTTGCTTTGTAAAGTTTTAGCAATGCCGAAGGATCCTTCAATGGACGATATAATAAAATATGCGGTTTCATGAGGTTCAATGGATTTAATTACCTGATTCTGATCTTTCCCCGATTGCAAAGCAGCACTGATAAAATAATGCATTTTTGAAATTATTTTATTCAATCTTAATTTAAAACCTTCTTCAAGGGGAGACATTTCTTGCATGAGATTATTTAAAGGGCAGCCTAAACTAATGTCCGAATCGCTTTGGGAAGATGATATTAATTTTATTATTTCAACGATTCCGTCGATGGGGTTTCCTTTAAAATTTTCTAAACCTTGCCAGGTCGAAATAAATTGAGGTGCTATAATCTCTTCTATTATTGCATAACCTAACGACAGTTTGTCGGAAAAATAATGATAAAATGCACCTTTAGTAATTCCTAAATCACTAATTACCTTGTCCGTCCGCATTCCTTGAAAACCATTTAAATGCATGGCATGAAAATTTTTTTCGAGTATTAATTTTCTTGTGTCTTTCATAAAACAAATATAAAACATACCAACTGGTATGGGCAAGTTTTTTTAATGATTAAAATGTTTTAATGCAGAAATATTTTTCCGAACAAGGTTTATTTAAAAAATTTAAATTTCCTGAGAATCCTTAAAAAGGTTACACGTGTTATCTATTCACCTTCTATATGTATATTAATTATAAGAATTATTTATTCCTTTATTTTATTTATTTTGAAGCATTACCGGGTGAATGTTTTGTGACTTTGTATAATTTATAAAAATAAATTTATATAAATTAGTACATTTTACATAAAAAACCCTTATTCTTGTTTATCTAAGGTATTTATGAATTTTTTAAATTTGTTTCTGATTGATGAGAAAGTTGTTTGTTAGTCTGTCTTTTTTATTGGTTTTACATTTTTCTTTCGCCCAGCAAAATAATATTGGCCATTGGATAAAAGATGAATTGGGCTTACCCGCTTTTAAATACACAGGAAACCTACCGTTTAAGGCAAAAATGAGCAATGGGCAGGATGCAAAACTTCCATCAGACCCCTGGTTTTTATTAGGCAATTACAGGCTTACACTATTTACGCATGTGAGTGGTGAATACGAATTAATAAGTGGAGAAAGAGCATGGGGTCGTATAAATCAGGGCGATAAACCAAATTCAGGTATTAATAGAGCAGCCTTAAATATTGTTGATAAAAAAAATAAAATTCTAAAAACTTATCTGTTAACCGGTAAAAATTCTCTTGCTGAAAACTCTGCAATTTGTTCAAGGGTATTTGGTTGCGGCTTTGCAAATTATTCGTATCAAATGGAAGAGGTAACTTGCTCCCGATCTCTTTCAGTAAAGCCTTCCACCAATCCTTATAATGGCTTACCTGCTTTTAACGTACATATAAAAATTAAGAATAAGGGGAATAAAAAAATTCAAATTAACTATTCAGAGTCATTAACTGTGCATTATCAGATGATGCAACAACAGCGTAATGTTCAATATGCTAAAATTAAGTATTCAAATTCTGTCAGTAGCGATAATATTTTAAATATTATCAAGGCCGAGATTAAAGGGTGGAACGAAAACCCCTACTTGATACCCGATAAAGAAACCATCTCACCATTAGACGCTTTCCCTCCCTCAGTTTTTATAAAAGGAATCTCTCCGGGTATTATATTATCTACAAAAAAAGGTATAGACAGAGACGAACTCATTGCAAATGCAGAAATCAACCTTAACCCTTATGAAGAAAAAAATATTGAAGTGATAATTGGCTATTCATTCAATAATAATTTTATCCAAATTGATAGTATTTGCAAAGGGTTGATATCCAATTTACCGTCAAAAGTTAATAAATACGGCCTTGAATGGAAAAAAATACTTCCTACTTTTGAACAGGAACCCGATACTGCCCTAAAAATGGAAATGATCTGGCATGCTTATAACCTTGAAGCAATGGCCACATATAATTCTTTTTATAACGAAACAGAAATACCACAAGGAACTGTTTATGATTATGACTGGGGAGTGCATGCAAGTGCCAGAGATCATATTCAACACGCATTACCTTTAATATATTATAACCCTGCTTTGGCAAAATCCATTTTAAGATATATCCTTAAAAAAACCACTCCATGGGGAGAAATAAAATTGATGGAGGAGGGGTATGGCTTTGCATATGCAGGAAGCTATTTTACAAGCGACCAACAATTATTTTATTTTTTACTTCTATCAGAATACCTAAGGGTAACGAAAGATTATAATTTTTTAAATGAAAAAATTGAGTATTATCCGATCCAAGGCATGACACTAACAACAGTTTTGGAGGCGACTGAAAAATGTTTTGTATTCCTGCGTGACCAAATCGGGACGGGGAGGCATGGATTGGTGAAATTAATGAATTCTGACTGGAACGATGCTGTTTTTTATATTGAAAAAGCACCTTATAATCGTGTATTAAATACAGGGGAATCGCACATGAACTCAGCTATGGTGTTGGCTTTTTTTGATGAACTGATAAAACAAATAAAAACCGGCGTTGAGAAGCCGGAACTAAATAAATTAAAAAATAAAGCCAATCTGCTCACTGAAAATCTTACAGCATACAGAAAAGAAATTTACAAGGCTTTTATGAACGACTTGGGCGAACGAAGTTTTTCTAAAAGAATGTATTTTAACGGTAAATCTTACGGTGATGAAAATATGTTTTTAGAACCTCAGGGGTATATGTTGCAAATACCTGAAATTACTGTTGAAAGGAAAAAAATATTGTATCAAGAATTGAAGAAGAGATTATATGATAATGAAAAGCTTGGAGCAAGGGAGCAACAAAAACCGGAGTTTGATGATTTAGAATTCGATAAAGGCTCTCGTGAGAACGGAGGTTTCTGGTATGCTTTAAACGGGCCGGTAATAATAGGTGTTTCACAATTTGACAAGGCAGAGGCAAATAAATTGTTAAAAAGAATGTCCTTTAATAATTATTCGAAAAGTTTTCCCGAATTTTGGTCATCATATTGGTCTGCCTCAGATAATGTTGAATCTTCACTTATCCCAATGGAAGGCTTGCCCGACCAAACTAATGATTATGCCGATAGCCCGGTGTACTGCGCGCATCCACATGCGTGGCTTTTATATTGTTATTATAAAATTAATGAAAAACAATAGCTTTCACGCCAAAAAATACTAATCCAATTTTTTAAACTAAAGCACATTTAATCTTTTCATAAATACTTCTTTATAAGAAGCTCCAATGGGGATGAATTTTTTATTGATAACCACAGAAAGGTCTTCAATAGACTCTATTTTTTCTACATTAATAATATAAGAGCGATGAATGCGCATAAACTCAGCATCTGAAAGTCTTTTTTCAATTCCCTTCATAGTAGAGTGCACAATATGTTTATGAGAAAGGGTTTGTAAAATTACGTAATCTGCAAGGGCTTCTACATACAAAAGATCTTTTAATATAATTTTTATAATTTTTGAATCGGTTTTTACATAAAGGTCATTATTGCCTTCATTTGTAATAATGACGGGCTGTTTTTTTACCTTGGTAAGCGCTTTTAAAAATCTGGAATAAGATACAGGTTTAACCAGATAATCCGTAACACTATATTCAAAAGCTTCAACTGCATGTTCGGCCTTGGAGGTTATAAATATAATTGCCGGTTTTAAAGGAATGGATTTTATTAATTCTAAGCCCGACATACCCGGCATTTCAATATCAAGAAGAATTACATCTACCTGCGATTTTTGCAAAAAATTCATTGCTTCTACCGCATTCGAACAAATTTTTAACAAATTCAGGCCATCTGTTTGCTCAACAAAGTGGGTAATAATGTTTCTGGAAATTTCTTCGTCATCAACT
Source organism: Spirosomataceae bacterium (assembly GCA_965248855.1). Classification (GTDB taxonomy): domain Bacteria; phylum Bacteroidota; class Bacteroidia; order Cytophagales; family 172606-1; genus CBDFKQ01. The sequence goes on from CBDFKQ010000023.1 coordinate 8,091, forward strand.
ATAATACAATCCATAATTCAATAAAATATTAAGGGGGCCGGCCATTTATAAAACGTATTTAAATTTTGTTCAAAAGAATTTTTTGAATGTATTTTCCTATAATGTCAAATTCCAAATTAACTTCATCTTCCAATTTTAATTCTTTAAAGTTGGTATTATCAAATGTATAAGGAATAATGGCAACTGTAAAAGCCCCATCAAAGGAATCGACAATTGTTAAGCTTACTCCATTTACACATATCGAACCTTTATTTACCGTTATGTTTCCTTTTTCTGTGTTGTATTCAAATTTAAATTTCCAACTGCCATTTTCGTCGCTTATATTTTTGCAAATAGCTGTTTGATCTACATGCCCCTGCACAATATGCCCATCAAATCTGCCATTTGCAGACATGCATCTTTCTATGTTAACTGCATTTCCAATGATTAAATTTTTAAGATTTGTTTTTTGTAATGTCTCATCTATCGCTGTTACCTTATATAAATCATCCTTTATTTCTGTTACTGTTAAGCATACTCCATTATGTGATATACTTTGGTCAATTTTTAATTCCGAGCTAAGCGGAGAAAATAAAGTAAATATTAAATTTGAATCTTCTTTTTCAATATTTTTAACAACCGAGGTTGATTCAATTATTCCGGTAAACATTATTTATACAATTATACATTTCATGAATTAATAGTAAATAAAATTTTTTTAATAAACACAACAGGTTTGTATTTTTTTTTATTAAACGGATCAATATTTTTAAAAAATTTGAAAAACATTACCTAGGCAAAGAAAATTTTAGAGAGTACCTTTAGTTGATGGTAAACTGTTTAAATTATTAATATCACGAGCAACAGCCATTTTTACCGCCCTTGCCCAGGCCTTAAATATGGATTCGATTTTATGATGTTCATTTTCCCCTTCTACTTTTATGTTTAAATTACATTTGGCAGCATCTGAGAATGATTTAAAAAAATGGTAAAACATTTCAGTCGGCATTTCACCAATTTTTTCACGTTTAAATTCAGCATTCCAAACCAGCCAGGGTCTTCCCGAAAAATCAATGGCAACTTGTGCGAGTGCTTCATCCATCGGCAATAAAAACCCATATCTGCTTATCCCTTTTTTATCACCTAATGCTTTTAAATATGCTTCACCCAATGCAAGTGCAGTATCTTCAATGGTATGGTGCTCATCAATATGCAGATCACCTTTTACTTTTATATTTAAATCGGCACCGGAATGGCGTGCCAGTTGATCAAGCATGTGATCAAAAAAACCAATCCCGGTTTCAATTTGAGCTTTTCCCGTTCCATCCAAATTTAATTCTACTGTTATTTGAGTTTCATTGGTATATCGTTGTACTTCTATTTTACGTTCAGGCAACCGTAAATAAGTATAGATTTCACTCCAGTTATTCGTAATTAATTTTAATGTTTCATCTGTTTCGGGTATGTTATTTTTATCTAAAGGATTAATTAAAATCGCTTTGCAACCCAAGTTTTTAGCCAATTGTAAATCAGTAAGCCTGTCGCCAATTACAAAAGAATTTTTTAAATCATAATCCCCATTAATATAGCCTGTAAGCATTCCTGTACCGGGTTTTCTGGTAGGTAAATTTTCGTATGGAAAGCTTTTATCGATATGAATGTTTTCAAAAAAAATTTTTTCGCCATTAAGAATCTGAAGCATTTTTGTATGAGGCAAAATAAAATGTTCTTCTGGATAAGAATCTGTCCCCAATCCATCCTGATTGCTAACCATTATTAAAGTAAAATCTGTTTCTTCAACAATCTTTCTTAGTGCAGATAATACATCGGGTAAAAATTCCAGTTTTTCAAGGCTATCAATTTGAAAGTCATGCGGTTCCTTAATGATCGTGCCATCACGATCAATAAATAAAAGTTTTTTCATATAATTTAATGTGGAGGAATAAATAATAAAAATACGAGCAGGCATAAAAGCAAAAAAGCTCTTTTGGAGCTTAAGTTACCATTATAGAAAATGTATAAAATTAAACTAATTTAACATCAACTGCATTTAAGCCTTTTTTTCCATCCTGAACATCAAAAGAAACATTAGCACCTTCTGTCACCTCATCAAGCAAGCCTGATACGTGAAAAAATATATCTTTATCAGAATCTTCCACTTTAATAAAGCCGAAACCTCTCAACTCATCAAAGAATTTTACTTTACCCGTGTTAATACCAGTTTTCATTTTGTAATTATTTTAAAAACAAATATATATAATAATATTATTATAAAATATTTTTATATATATTTTATATCTGTTGATAATCAATTTATTAAAATATGTTGCATAATAAATATTTTAACAGTTATGATTTTGATGTATTGTTTTCTTTTTTACTTCTTAATTTTAAAATCACTTCCGTTTTAAAATCATAAAGCCCTTTTTCCAAACCAACAGGATAGTTATGAGGATTAACAAACCGTTTTATACCTTCGTGAAACATATTAAGCTGAATTTTAACACGTTCTTTTATATCTTCAATAAATGGAAGCTCAATAAACCAGCTCTCCTTTTTGAAATATCGGAACCAATAAATCAATAAAATTACCCGAATTATCTAATTTTTTTCGGCGTGTAAAATCCATCGGATCTATCATTGTACTTTCATCACCTACAGGAGGATTTTCTGTATCAAAAATCATATTCAGATAAATATTCGCCATTCCTTATATACCTACGCACTTGTTGAATGCCGGGTGTTGATATTTTTATTGTTTGCTCCGATAATTTTACTTTATACTGCCATTCTCCTAAATTATTTTTAATTGCAGCTAATTTATAAACACCTCCAAGGGCAGGTTGATCATAGGCTGTCATTAATTTTTTTCCTACACCCCACACATTTATCATTGCGCCTTGTTCTTTTAAACTGGCAATTATATTTTCATCAAGGTCATTGCTTGCTATAATGTCGGTATTTTCAAAACCTGCTTTATCTAAAAGTTTTCTGGCTTCGATACTTAAATACGCTAAATCGCCTGAATCTAATCGTATTCCGGCCATTTTGTATCCTTTTTCTTTTAATTGATTACCAACAATTATTGCAGCTTTTTACTCCTTCCAAAGTATCAAAAGTATCAACCAGAAAAATACAATTATTGGGCATTATTTTCGCGTAAGTTTCAAAGGCTTCAATTTCAGAATCGAACGACATAACCCAACTGTGAGCATGCGTTCCTTTTACAGGAATGCAAAATAATTTTCCGGCAAGTACATTTGAAGTGGCTGAACAGCCGCCAATAAATGCTGCTCTGCCTTGCCGATACTGCTCCGTCCATCCCTTGTGCTCTGCGCAAGCCAAACTCTAAAACCGGCTCTCCTTTTGTAACCATCGACATTTCGAGCAGATTTGGTTGCAATTAATGATTGAAAATTAATGATATTAAGTAAAGGAGTTTCTAATAATTGGCATTGTAAAATTGGTCCGCGAATTCTTAAAAGAGGTTCTTGAGGAAAAACAACTGTTCCTTCGGGTATCGCATCAATATCACATGTAAATTTTAATGTTTTTAAATATTCAAGAAACTCATCATCAAATAATGGTTCGTCGTCATTACCGGTTAATGTGCTTAAATATTCTACATCATCATCTGTAAAGTTAAAATGTTCAACAAAATCAATTGCCAATTGCAAACCACAATTAATAGTTAGACCTCCTCCAAAGGGATGCTTTCTAAAAAATAAA
>CBDFKQ010000024.1:0-88377 GCA_965248855.1 Spirosomataceae bacterium
AGGAAAATGCAGCCCAGTACACTTTTTTTGGGGAGCTTTTGATCTTGCAGTTTCGCGGTTTTCAGGCCGAACGGCTCCAAAACATCCCGGTGGAATGCCAAATATGCCTGACAATGTAATGCAGGAAGCGTACTCTCACGAAGTAAGCAGTTGCGGTTTTTGGCCGGGTAATGATATTTATCCTCAAGCTGCATTTTATTCTTATTGTTACCCAACACCAACAAATTTTGGAGAACAAAATGTGGAGCCTGCACAAGCTTTTTTTAATAAAGAAATGGGAGAATTCCTGCTGCCATATAATGTAGTTGCCCAATCCAAAAATCCGGAAGAAATATTATTGAAATTTTTGCAGTCCACTTATGATGCAGCCGCAATAACCGGAAATTGGGAGCGCGACAAATTGGATTGCGACTTTTCCGACTTTAATATATCTTAATATTTCTCCGTGTCTATTTTGCATTTCTATTTATACAAAAAATAAAATATGATTTATATATTTTTTACATTTGTAAAAAATAATACAAAATATTAACCTCCGGCTGAAACCGGTTGCAGTTAATTTATGAAACCATATTACATTCTACTTTACTATTGTTACTCCCCTATTGATGACCCTGAATTATTTAGAGAGTCTCATCATTTATTCTGCATCGAAAATAATATTTTAGGCCGGATTATTATTGCGAAAGAAGGTTTAAACGGAACTGTTTCCGGCTTGAAAAAAGATTGTGAATTATACATGAAAGTTTTAAAATCGGATGATCGTTTTAAAAATATTGATTTTAAAATTGAAGAATCTGACATACATGGTTTTCAAAAATTAAATGTAAGGGTGAAACAAGAAATTGTACACTCAAGCCTATCGCATATCGACCCGAATAAAAATACAGGAAAGCATTTAAGCCCTTCTGAATTTAAAAATTTTAAAGACCGGGAAGATGTTATTCTTTTGGATGTACGTTCAAAATACGAGCATCATGTAGGCAAATTTAAAAATGCCCTCACGCTGGATATTGAGAATTTTCGCAATTTTCCCGATAAAATTAATGAGCTTGAACAATACAAAAATAAACATGTTGTAACCTATTGCACAGGAGGCATAAAATGTGAAAAAGCAAGTGCGTATCTGTTAGAGCAGGGTTTCGAAAATGTTTATCAGCTTCATGGCGGTATTATTAAATACGGTATTGAAGAAGGCGGTGAAGATTTTGATGGTAAATGTTACGTGTTTGATAACAGGGTAACGGCGGATATTAATAAAGTTAATCCTAAAGTTATTTCTTCTTGTTATGTTTGTGGAGATACTTGCGACAGAATGATAAATTGTGCTGATGCGAGTTGCAACCTGCATGCTCCAATTTGTGAAAAATGTGGTTGGGAGATGGAAGGTGCTTGTTCTGTAAAATGTAAATTAAATCCTGATAAAAGAAAATATGATGGAACCGGTTATTACCAATCAAATATGAATGGCTATAACCCTTACATTGGTGTGCGTAGAGGTGAGAAGAAAACAAATAAAAGCATAACATTATAACTCCGGTTGAAACACGATTATGCTTCATTATAAAACATTTTTAAAAACCGAAAAAGAGGATTGGGTGGTTTTTATTCATGGCGCCGGAGGAAGTTCATCTATCTGGTTTAAACAGCTAAAAGATTTCAGGGAAAATTTTAATGTTTTGTTGATAGATTTAAGGGGGCACGGAGGATCAAAAAACTTTCTGGAGAAATATGTTAAACAAGATTATACTTTTAAAGATGTAAGTAAAGACGTTTTGGAAGTGTTAGATCATTTAAAAATAAAATCAGGGCATTTTGTAGGCATTTCTTTAGGTTGCCTGATTATAAGAACAATAGGTGAAATAGCTCCCCACAGAATAAAATCCATGGTATTGGGAGGTGCAATTACCAGATTAAATATTCGCTCAAATATTTTAATGCATGGTGGTAATATTTTAAAACGTGTTGTACCCTATATGTGGCTTTATAGTTTATTTGCCTGGGTTATTATGCCAAAAAAAAGGCATAAAGTAGCCCGTTCAATGTTTATTGAAGAAGCAAAAAGACTCGCACAAAAAGAATTCTTAAAATGGTATAAACTTACTGCAGAAGTAAACCCATTGTTAAAATATTTCAGGGAAAAAGAATTATTTATTCCCACTTTATATATTATGGGTGAGGAAGATTATATGTTTTTACCACCGGTTAAAAATATTGTAAGTCGCCATAGAATGGCTTCGCTGGAAATACTTTTAAATTCAGGTCATGTAGTAAATGTTGACAAACCCGAATTATTTAATTTACTTTCAATTGATTTTATAAAAAAGAATTTTTAATAACCATAAATGGCAACAGTTAAAGTAGGTTTATTTCATCAGTTTATTGATAAGTTTTTAAGTTTTTATGTGCTTTTAAGACATGGGAGATTACCTGATGAATATAAATATTTTGTGAGAGATAATTATTATACCAACCTTGTTCAACTTAAATATATTATAAGGGATTTCATTATTCGTAAACCATATAAAATAACGGATTATAATGGAGAGTTCGCTCCGGAACTGCAATTTGTATTGCCATTTGCTTACTGGCATTATAAAAATAATACCTTAAAAAAAACAATCTCATCGCAATATTCTAAAGAATTATACTTTTTTTCTCCTGATCATGAAGAGAAACATATGGAAAGAGTATGGGAAAATTGCTATAATTGGGAAATTCCCGGAATTTTATACAATATCCAATACAATTTTAAAAAGTGGGAAGCAGTGCCTTATAAAGAACATTTTAAAAATGAAACATACGTTTTTGAAAAACCCATTTTAATAATTGCAAATAGATTTAATATGGAGTGGTATGGCCCCCCGATAAGTTATTTCGATATTGAAAGAATAGATTTTACCATTAAAAATTTAAGTGAAAAATATCAAATTATATACAATAGACCGGGGCAAGGAAAAATAACAATGGATAACAGTGAGATATATGAATTAAACGAAATTGAATGGCTTCGAAATAATCATCCTTCAGTGATACTAATGGACGATTTATACGAAAGGGATAAAAACAATGTGAGCAGTTATAATCATTTCCAATTTTTAGTTTATGCAAATGCCGATCATTTTGTTTCTATTCATGGAGGAACGGCAACTCTCGCAAGTTGCTTTGGGGGTTTAAATCTTGTTCTTTCCAAAAAGGGTCCTGAACACTTTTTCGGTTGTTATCAAAAACTTTATCCAAAATTATCGGGAGCAAAAGTTTTACATGCAAAAACTGATGCAGAGTATGAAAAAATGTTAATTGAAAATTTTTGATTTTTCATCAAATTAAATTTTTAACTTAAAACAATTGACTTAAATTTTATTTTATAATAACAATCTCGTTTACAGCAAGATGTTCTTTATTAAGCAAATTAGATGCATTTTAATTATTATTATTTTTACTTTTATCTCCTTTCATTCTTTTTCACAAGGGTGTAGCGATGCAGGCTTCTGTACTATGGGAGCTATGAGGCCAAATCAATTTTTTAAAAGAAAAATTAATTTACGCCTTCGTTCAATCGAAATAAGCCAATATTTTGCGCGGACAAAGTTTGAAGATAATATTTACTCCACTACCATAGATTTAAATATTGGTTTATCTTCAAAATCAAGTTTTCAATTAAAAATTCCATATACTCAAATAATTGGAAAGTTGGATAAAGTAAAGGGTTGGGGCGATTTTTCATTTAGTTTTACAAAATCGATAATTCAAAAAGAGAAATATCAATTAAATGCTACAATAGGCACTAAAATACCAACTAATAATTCAAATCATAAAGACGATGAAGGCCATAGTTTCACCATGTATTTTCAAACAAGCTTGGGTACATATGATGCAATCGGCGGTTTATCATTAATAACTAAAAAGTGGTTGATGGCTGTTGGATATCAACAACCTTTAAATTCGAATCAAAATGAATTTAATAAACAAACCTGGGCATTAACAGGTTCACCCGACTCTACAATTGCCAAACAATATCCCAATTCTACTAATTTAAAAAGAGGGAATGATATAATGTTAAGGGTAGAAAGAAATTTTCGTTTCTCCAGATTTAATTGTTACGCAGGTTTATTAAACATTTACAGGCTTAACAAAGATATTACTACCAATGAAAAAGGTAAAAGAGGTGAGGTAAATAATTCAGATGGTTTGGTAATTAATTTGCTTGCAGGTGCAGGATATAATTTTTCAGCAAAAATGGGTATTAAATTTTTATTAGGAATTAAATTAAAAGATAGGGCATCAAATCCTGATGGTTTATCCAGAGAGATAGTTAGTACATTAGGTTATGAATATAGATTTTAGATTTGTTTTAGAAAGGATATCCAATCGCAACATTTAAAACCAAATTATTTTTGCGCCATACCGGATCCGTAAAATCAATTTCTTTAATTACCCAATTACTGCTTCCATCCTTTGAGCCGGGATATTGCCGGCGCAATGGAAATGCAAGATCAAGCCTTAATACAAAATATTTTACATCCAGCCTTAAACCTGCACCACTCCCAACTGCAATTTGTTTATAAAAAGTATTTCCGTGAAATGCTGAACCCGGTCTTAAAGAATCTTCGCGTATCAACCAAATATTACCTGCATCAACAAAAACTGCACCTTTTAAATATCCGATTATTCCAAAGCGATATTCAGCACTTCCTTCCAATTTTGCATCACCTGTTTGATCAACAAAAAAACTGCCCAAACTATGCAAACTATCAACTTTTGCAGCTTTTTTTGAATCGTAAGATCCCGGACCAATTGACCTTGCCCTAAAAGCCCGCAAACTATTTGACCCACCTGAAGAAAATTGTTTTACATAAGGCATAATGGAGGAATTTCCATAAGTAAATCCAAAACCTGCCAATAACCTGACTGCTAATTGATGTGTTTTATCAAAATCATGATAATATCTTAAATCACCATCTATACGCGTATATTGAGAATATGGGGAATTAAATGTTTTGTATAATCCGTTTGAATCTTTTTTTGATTTAGTAATCTTATCAAATAAATAGGCCAGGTTACCCGACAAATCCAAACTTCCCCTGAAAAAAATATTATCCGTTTTTTTTTCCTTCTTTTCTCCGGTTTGAGAATTATAAGTGAACGAATATCGCGAACCTAAAATAAACTGGCTTTCAAAACTTCTTTTTAAAAAAGGATTTAAATTTAATTTATCTTGAAATGCCTTGGATTTTTCTCCAATTCTAAAGTATGTTATATCTATCGGATAAAGCTCATGATTCTTTCTCTCTGTTTCGCGCCATAAATATCCGTAACCAATATTAAAAGAATTTAAACTAAAAAAACCCACTCTTTTTTGCACTTTAAACCCGGCTTTTATATTCGTTCGAGGTATATAATTTACTGATTCATAGGAAATATGAATGGGAGAAACAAACCTTGGTATGGCAAGACTAGCCTCTGCACCCAGCTCATATGAATTAATTGGATTTGTTTGCTGACCATTAACCTGTACTTCATAACCGGTATTTATTTTTAATTGGAATAATTCGGCACCTTTTAAAAAATTTCTATTTATAAAACTTGCTGATACAAATGGGCCGACAAAATTATTTGACTTAGATGATAATTGTGCTTCAAACCTGAATGACTTTTTAAGTAAGGGGGTTAAATATACTTTTGCTTTTAAAGAATCACCTTTAGGCGGGTCAAATCTTATATTAACAAATTTAAACGTTCCTAAATCTGTTAACCGGTTAAGTGTAAATAATTGATTTGCCCGGCTGTAAAGACTATCTTTATGAAGATTTATTGATGAAAGTATTATATCTTTTCTAAAATTATGTTTTCTGTCTATATAATTAAATCCCTTTACTTTAGTAGTATCGTATTTTACATTAATTGAATCTTTTGATAAGGTGTAATCATTTGTAACATCTACAGTACTTAATCGAAAAGCCTTTCTTGCAATAGCCGGTACTTCACTTTCAAACAATAACTCTAAATTTATTTTTCTTTTTCCTACCGATGTATCAGCTTTCCAAATAAGATATTTGCTATTAAAGAAATAAAATCCGCTATCACGTACCACACCTTCTATCCTCCTAATTTCTTCTTCCAATTTATCTAAATCATAGGGATCACCTTTCTTAATTAAAGTTTCTTTTCTTAAACGATGTGAAAGTTTTGAATAAACCTTTTCAAGACCATTAAAAGAAATTTTATTTATTTTATACGGAGGTGTTATTAAATCTGCTGTGTATTTAATTGATGCAAATTTATCTTTCTTATTTATTTTATATTCAGCCTTAGCTTCAAAATATCCATGGTTTATTAATAACCCCTTCAGATTTAATGCCACTCTATCTGGTTGAACATCTTTAAGTAAAACAGGCTTTTCTGCAAGTTTCTTTTTTAATTTATTTATAAAGCCTTTCTTCTTTTCTTCTCCACCACTTTTGTAGTAAAAATAAACACCATACCTGATTCCAAATATTTTCTTATTTGGTTTTGGCCTCAATGCCTCACTTAATGTTTCTTTAAGTTGCTTTTTTTGAGGTATGCCCCCCTTTCCTTTTGAGTTAAAATCTAATGATGCGCCGGTATATAAGAATTGTTTTTCCGGAATTAATTTTGATACGGAACAACTGCTAAACAAACCTAAAAAAATAATTAAGCTCGTTGTTAAGCCGGAAAAATATTTAATAATATTAAAATTCATAATCAAAATATATTTTTAAAAATTTTCTTCAAATAATTACTCTTTTACCTTTGAAGAAAATAACTCTCTTAAAGCATTATAATCCCTAACAAATATTATCCCACCACCTGTTTGAATTAATTCGCCACTCACCAAATCAAATGTTCGTTGTCTGAAACCTTCCAACCGAAACCTACCATCTTCTGTAAGTTTATATTCCAAAATTAAATCACCCAAAAAGCTTGAAATGTCATCTTGATTTGTGGTTGAACTTCCTTCTAAATTAACATTGCCTGCTACTTTTACCACCACTCTATCATTAAATAAATTTTTCGAAACCCCTAATTGCAAGTTAGTATTACCCTGTGCCTGCCCGGTCGAATAATCTGTTCTTGAATTTAAATCTAAAGACAATTGAACACCTTTTATTTGTCCTGTAAGGTTGTTTAACTGCTGTGTTAAAAGTTTGCTCACACTTCCTCTAACATTATCTTCTATACCCGTCGAAGTACTGGCTAGAGGGTCTTCTGCAAGAAACCTTTGTAATAAAAACAGTGCAAAAACCTGCTTATTTAATTCTGATTCGCGAGTGTTTAACTCTTGTATTTTCGCATAAACAATACCCTCCAATACATTTTGCTTGCTTGGAGGCATATCTAAAGTAAAACTCACACTGGGTTGAGTTAATTTGCCTTTAAGATGAAGTTTAACTAAAAACGGAAATTTTTGTTTATATCTGTTTAAGTCTCCGGGGCTTGAACTTGTTAACTGATCTTTAACTAATTCCATTGCAGTGGCTACCACTGTATACGTCGCATTTATATCCAATGTAGCATCGTATGGGTCGCCCGACCATATAATACTGCTGGTATTATCAATTGTAAATTGCCTTTTTAATAATCCAAAAAATGATAAATTATAGGTTCCGGATAATATTTGATACCTTCCGGTTAAATCAATGGCACCTGCAGGGTCAATAGTTAAACTTAATGTAGTTTGACCTTTTACTTTTAATTGATCACCGGCAACAGGGTCAATCACTACCTGAAGTGTACTAGTTGTATCAATTTCAATATTAGCTGAAAGTTCAAATCCTTTTAATTCACTTCGAAGTGTATCTTTTTTGGTTTGAAGTTTCATTTGCTTAATAAAAGGATCTTTATCGGCATTGCCGTCTACGAAAGTCACAATTCCTTTCTGACCCGTAACTGTTTCGGTAGTTTGCTGAACTACATATGTAAAATTACTTTGCCCGGTCATTCTTAAATTACCATTAACTATCGGTTTGTATGAGTCACCGACAATTGTTAATTGGCTGTTTAAAAATATCTTTCCATAATACATTTTATTATCTTTAAATGTAGTGTTCATCACCTGAAATTGATCAGTTGAAAAATCAAGGTTAAAGGTAAAGTAAGAATAATCTTGAGTGAGAACATCACCTGAAATAACAGCTTGATTATTTGCAGAATCTTTTATAATAAAATTATTTAAATGCAATCCTTGAGGATCGAAATTTAAACTTTGTCCGTTTAATTTTAAAACTGTATTTAAATAACTGGGTTTTATGGTGGTGGTATCAAAAGTTAATTTTCCTTTTACTATAGGGATGGTTGATGAACCACCTATGGTCATATTGCCACTGGCAGTTCCGGTTAGTTGTTTAACCTGAGTTTGAACAAAAGGTGCAATAGAGGCAAGGTTTAATTTATTAATTACGGCTTCAAAGTTTAAAGGGCTTGTTGCAGATGCAGAGGTATTATAAAAACCTGAAATATTTAAATCGTTCTGATTACCACTTAAAGTTAATTTTGCATCAATCCTAGAATTGGATTTTCTATCAGCATTAATTGCAATATCACCAACAGGCATTCCTATATAGGCGAACTTATTGATTTTTAAGTCCGATGTTAAAATTGTATCCTTTTGTTCATGGTAATATTTAACAAATCCATTTAATGTACCGGCTAAAAAACTTGTGTCGCTTTGAAAAATTTCTCCTATGGTAGCAAGTTTAAAATTATCAAAACCTACATTTATACTTGACGGCTGCTTGTTTACATTATCAATAATTAATTTTTGATCTTTTGACCTTAAAACCAAATCATTAAAAATCAAACCTTTTTTTCCAAAATGAATAGAATTATCGTTTGCCACCTGCCAGGGTTTATAATTTAATTCCAGACTATCAGGGTTTAAATGAAAAACGTACTCTGATTTTATGCTTTTTAAAAGACCTGAAATTACATATTTCACTTTATCGACAGAATCGCGGATGTCTAATCTGGTATTAATATTATCATCCTTAACAAAAACCTTTATTGAAGTTCTATTCAGGATGATATTAGATTTTTGTACTCTGGCTACACTAAAATTTGCATTTAGTTTTTCAACATCTGATTTTATATCAAGTTGAATGCTGTCAGCTTTAATTCCGGAATACTTTAAACCATAAATTTGTGTATTAAAATCAAGTTCATTATTCCTACTGTCGAATTTCCCACTAATAACTCCCGTTTGTAATGAATCAAGATTTGGAATTAAAATATCAGTTAATATTTCCGGGTTTTTTAAGTCAATTTTAAAGTCAAAATTTTGAGGAGTTGCTTTTTTATCTTTTTTCTCATGAGTTTCGAAATAAGTATTGAAATGGTTTTCTAAGGCTCCATATATCCCACTTAAATTTATATTACCTTTAAAATATCCACTCATTATATCTGAATTGATTTTTATATCTGTTTTTGCTTTTTCCTGAATGGAAACATATAAAAGTGAATCAATTAAGTAAACTTTTCCGGCACTCACCACTGCCACTTTTCGAATTCCGATATTTCCATTAATATTATTAAGGTCTTTATATTTTAAATCAGCAGTAATTTTTAATCTGGATCGGATATCTTTTTTGGATAAATTTAACTTTTTTAATGTGGCATTCTTTAAATCTAAGTCGGCTATATAACGGGGCACCTGATTCCTAAAATCTGCACTTGCTTTTAAAATAACATTTATATTGGGGTCATTAACAGTCAATTTACCGGCAAACAAAGATGGTTTTGCATCAGCATTAAAAATTACATTATGGTAATTGTATTTGTTGTATTGTAATAAATTTATTACTGTGGCCACTCTGGCATTCATTTCTTCTTTTTTAAAACCGGATCCATCAAACCCAATATTCATATTAAGCTTTCCAATGGTTTTTTCTTGTTTTAATATTTTACCTAATGCCAGATTTTCAATTTTTATTAATCCTTTGTATGTACCGTTTGAAAATTTTTGATTGGTAGTTAAATTAATTTCCGAAATAATGTTTCCTAAACTTGTTATTAAATCTGCATTGATTTTACAGTTATGAAACGCACCTTTTATTTTGGCAGTAAGTTTAATATTATTAGGTAAGGAAACAGAGCGGGGTAACAATTTAGGTGGAAAGAGATATCGTAAGTCTGACGAAGAAGTTGCGAAGGGTGCAATATTTATATTGAAACTACTGTGATCAATATCAGGTAAATTTTTAATATTTCCATTAAGGCTTATTTGAGTATCGTTAAGTGTGCCTGCAACTAATTCATCTATACGTAAATCTTTTACCTGTCCGTGTAATTTGGTTTTTATGTGTAAAATCGTATTGCGCTCAACGTGGACAGGTATTTTTTTCAACAAACCGGGTTGAAAATACAATACATCCTGAACTGAAAATTTTGATTCTTTTATTTCTCCCTGCACCAGCATTTCAGGATATTCCTTACTGATGTTGGCAAATGATTTATAATCCGCCTTTATATCTGCTATTAAATTTGAGTTTGATGTTTGTAAAACCAAACCTGACGCCTGAAGCCTTTTATTATCAAGAAAAAAATCAGTTTTAAAGTTTTTAATTACCAAACCACTTTTTTCTTTGGCACTCAGTTCTTTAATATTTGCTTTAATGGTATCGCCGGCATATTCGATATGATCGGAGGTAACAATAATATTACTTATTTGCAAGTGAGAAAAATCAACTCCCTCTTTTTGTGGTGTTTTATTAAAATCATCATAAATAAATTCATTTCCTTCGAGGTTCAACTCTTCCAGTTTCATTTTCCATCCGGGTGCTGCAGGTGTGGCAGTTCTGTCTGCGCCTTTATCCTTTTTAATTTTTTTAATCAAATCCTGACGAAAATTAATTTTAGAACCACTTAAAGTAAATTGTTGAGCTTCTACATTTTGCCCGTCAATATCCAAATTATCTGTTTTTATATAAGATTTACCCACATCGGCTTTTAGAGTTTGGCCACTTGCTTTATCATGATAATAAACGTGAACATCGTTTAATGAAAGTTTTTTTAGGGCAGTTATTAATTTATTATTTACCGTATTGTTTTTTTGTGCAACCGAATTAGTATCCACTAAATTAATGGGTTCAGCCAGATTTGAATAATAAAAATTAGTATGCGAGAGTTCTATTTTATTAACCAGGTAGGTTGATTTAGATAGGTCAAACTTATCAAATGAAACAAAAAATTCACCTAATCTTAAATTTATGTCGTTTTTTGTTTTATCGTCTTTATAAGTAAAAAAGATTTTTTGTAAATCAATTTTTTCAATTTTAAACTCCCAAGGCTTGGCAGTAGTATCTTTTACTTTAGGCGTTGTACTTGCAAATGCCTTTATAATAAAATCATAATTGAAGGCACTGTCCGAATTTAATCTGCTAATGTGGGCGGTGGTTTGCTCAAGTTTAATTTTATTTACATTAATATTTTTTTTCTTTAAAGCCCAAAAATCCAAATCGACACTTAATTTACCGGCGTATAATAGGGTGTCATGCTTTTGATCTTCTGCATAAAATTTTTTAATTACTATGTATTTAGGGAAACCGACATTAATCTCGGCAACCGATACTTTTGTTTTTAATTTTCCTTCTAAAAATGTAACTGCTTTCTGAGTAATTAAATGCTGAACAGAAGGGATTTGTAAGGCAACAATTGCAATAATTAAAATACCAATGATGATACACAGTATCCACAAAAAAACTTTAAATGTTGTTTTAAGTATTTTACGTCCGCTCATATTTTAATTTTAAATTATATTACACACTTATTATACTACTATGTGCAAATATTTCCTCAATGTGTTATAAAAATAAAAATTATTTATTCTTATTTTCTTAATTGTAGAAGTTGGTTATTTTCTTTCAAAAAAAATACCTGAATTTGATAATCAGATTTTTAGCTTCAAATAAAAAAATATTTTTATTTAATTTATCTGTTTTAAAGGATAAAAGTCAGATTAGAAAAAATTTTGGTTGTTTTACTTTTTTTGATTTTGATAATATAATAAATATGTATACCGTGAGAATTAGAGTGAATAAATGCGGAAGATATTAACAATTAAAATTAAATTTATTTTTAATTATTTTGGTAAAAACAATTGATTGCTTCTAATAAGAAATAAAAAAAATGCCTGTTGAAAATAAATCCAACAGGCATTTTTATTTTAATTATTAAAACCCTATAAATTTTTCTTTTTCATTTCTTTCACTGCATAATCAACCGCCCTTGCTGTTAAGGCCATATAAGTAAGTGATGGATTTTGTGTTGATGTGGAAGTCATACAGGCTCCATCTGTTATAAATACATTTTTACATTCATGTAATTGATTCCACTTATTTAACAGGGAAGTTTTTGTATCCTTGCCCATCCTTACACCTCCCATTTCGTGAATATCCAAGCCGGGTGCCTGGTTGGAGTAACTAGTATGAATGTTTTTGTATCCCAGCTTTGTAAACATTTCTGAAAATTGTTCAAAAAAATCTTTAACCATTTTTTTATCATTTTCATCATGTTCAACTGAAATTTTTATTTGAGGTATCCCCCAGGCATCGACTTTTGTTTTATCCAAAGCAACATAATTACTTGGTTTTGGAATTGTTTCACCCATCATATAAGAACCGACATTCCATGGCCCCACTTTTGGATTTAGTAAACTTTCTTTTAAACCTTCTCCTATTCCGTTTCTATCTGCCCAGCTTCCTCTAAAAGATTCAACTCCTGCTGCATATCCTCTCAAAAAGTTTGTTTCTTGTTTTAAAACATTTCTAAAACGCGGAATGTAGGCACTTGTCGGCCTTCGCCCATCAGTAGTAAATTCTTTAAATCCTTCTACCTCTGCCAAAATTCTTGCTCCATAATGATGAAAGGCAACATACTTGCCCAACAAACCATTATCATTGCCCAATCCGGTAGGAAAACGTTTTGAAACAGAATTCATCAGGATTAAATTGGTATTGATTGCTCCGGCATTTAAAAAAATAACAGGCGCATAATACTCAATCATTTCCTTTGTATTGGTATCAATTACTTTTACGCCGACCGCTTTTCCCTTCTTATCATCGTATATTATAGAATGTACAACCGAAAAAGGTCTTAAGGTCATTTTTCCTGTTTTTTCTGCCCATGGCAATGTTGAAGAATTACTGCTAAAATACCCTCCAAACGGGCAACCTCGCTGACACAAATCACGTTTTTGACATTGTGCCCTCCCCTGATCATAATGAATTTGTTTGGGTTCGGTTAAATGTGCACAACGCGCATAAATAACATGGCGGTCAGTATATAATTTTGAAATTTTTTCTTTAAAATCCTTTTCCACGCATGTTAATTCAATTGGAGGTAAAAATTCTCCATCAGGCAAAGTAGCAATACCATCCTTATTTCCTGATATACCTACAAATTTCTCAACATAGCTATACCATTGTGCAATATCATTATACCTGATAGGCCAATCAACAGCAAAACCATCGCGTGCAGGCCCTTCAAAATCAAAATCGCTCCATCGTTGTGTTTGGCGTGCCCACAGTAAAGATTTTCCTCCTACCTGATAGCCTCTTATCCAATCAAAAGGTTTTTCCTGTATGTATGGATGTTCATCATCTTTTACAAAAAAATGAACCGCATCTTCTTTAAATGCATAACATTTACTTACTATAGGGTTTGCCTGAATAATGTCGAGCGGTAATTGGCCCCGGTGTTTAAACTCCCAAGGCAACATATTTGTAGTCGGGTAATCTGTAATATGCTTTACATCCTTACCACGTTCCAGCACTAATGTTTTTAATCCATGCCCTGTAAGTTCTTTTGCAGCCCAACCTCCACTCATTCCCGATCCAATAACAATAGCATCAAAAGTTCTGTCTTTTATATCGTCAATATTAATATTAGCCATTTTTTTATTTTTTTATTAAGGGTACACATCCATGAAACCTGCCGGGCACCAATTCATATTTTAAAAGATTTGTCATAACATATTCAGAATTTAAATATCCTTGAACAGTTAGATTTTTAACCAGATTATAAAAGCTTTTGGTTTCATTATCAGTTGATTTTTCCATTTCTTTAAGCAAATTTGTTTTTTCAACTTTACTGCATTCAGTAAAAGTTTTTCCATTTGCTTTCTTGGCCGACTGATCAAGATTTGATAATCCGTTTTTGAAAGTTTCTTGTGCCTTACTGTCATAACAATCTGCTACCATTATCTGCACAAATTTACCGACACCAATTTGTTTTGCACCGGGAGTATTTGTTGCGGGTATTATTGTCTCAACCATTTCATCCAAAATCAATTCTTTATCAGCAGATAAATATAATTTCGCACTGTTAATGTCTTTGGCTTTCCATTGAGAAGCCCAGGTCGGTACACTTATAACGCTGCCAATGGTAAGCGCCACATACTTTATTGCTTCACGTCTTTCCATTTATAATTTTATAAAAAATGAAATATTAATTTTTATTCTTTTTATAATAATATTTTAGAAATCAAAGTTAGGCTTTATTCTTAAAAAAATAAAATGAAGATTTATTAATGACATCAAAAATACCGGTTTATCAATATCGATATATTGATAATTAAAATAATCTCTAAAAACCAAATCCAAGGTATTTCAGTTAAGTTGTTATAATTCATATGATATCCATTTTCAACTTATGTTTTCTTACGAACATTTTTTCCTTTTTTGAAATGAAAATTTTTCCTTTTCGAAAATCCTTTTGATTATTTTGTGATTTAAATATCGTTTTATCAATATTGATATATTAATAATTGAATTAAAAAATCTGCACTTCTTATGCCTGACTAAAAGGCATTAATATCAAATCTCTCCCTCCCTATGCGGCTTCTCTTCAATTAAGATTAATTTCAAAAAATCATTCGCATATTTGCAGTTTATAAAATCAAAAAAATTTTGTACGAAATCATTCAAAATATAATTGAGATTTGTTTTCAAAAGGGCGTAAAACATTTTATCATTTGTCCGGGTTCGAGGTCTGCTCCACTAACAATTACCCTTGCACGTAATCTTAAAATAAAAACAATTGTAATTGCCGATGAACGTGCTGCTGCTTATACTGCATTGGGTATGGCCCTGCAAACTAAAGAAACCATTGGCTTGGTATGTACATCTGGTACTGCGGTTTTAAATTTTGCTCCGGCAATAGCCGAAGCTTTTTTTCAGGAAATACCTTTGTTAATTTTTACTGCCGACAGGCCTGCAGAGTGGATAGCACAACAGGATGGGCAAACACTATTTCAAAAAGATGCGTATGGAAAAAACATAAAAGCAAGTTTTGAATTTCCTTACGATTATAATCATAAAGATTCTTTATGGCTTGGAAACAGAATAATAAATGAAGCTATAAATTTATCTCAACAATTTCCGAAAGGACCTACACACATAAATTTCCCTTTTAGAGAACCGCTATACCCTGCAAAAGATGAAAAATTTATATTAAATAAAAATGTAAAAATCGTAAATAGATTTCAATCCCACTCCATTTTATCGCCTGCTCAATGGCAACAGATTTTTGAAATTTGGGAAGATGCCGAAAGAAAATTAATAGTTGTCGGTCAGCAGGATTTAGATGAAGATTTAAGTTTGATATTAAAACATTTACAGGAAGATTGGGAAATACCGGTAGTTGGAGATATTATTTCTAATATTCATCATCTAAACGAATCCATCAGACATCAGGATTTATTTTTAATAAATACCGATGAGATTTTATTGAATAAATTAAAACCTGATCTGTTAATTACTTTTGGAAAAAGTTTAATCTCAAAAAATTTAAAATCTTTTTTAAGAAATTACAAACCCGAGTTTCATTTTCACATTCAACCTGCCGGAAATGTGGCCGATACTTTTCAAACATTAACACACAGCATACCTACGGAACCCAATTATTTTTTTACGACTTTATATAATGATCTTGATTTTATTAAATATCAATCATCCGACGAATCTGAATTAAACCCTGAATACCATGAGCTATGGAAAACGCAAGATAGAAGAGCATTTAGTATATTAAATGAAGGTTTAAATGAAAGCAAATTTTGTGAATTTAAATCGATATTTAAAGTCATTGAAAGTATTCCGGGCGATAGTATCCTGCATTTATCTAACAGTATGCCTGTTCGTTATGCTAACTTTTTAAGTATCAATCCCAATAAAAAAGTTGAAATATTTGCCAACAGAGGTACGAGCGGAATAGATGGTTGCACAAGCACAGCCACCGGTGCAGCAAAAATGACCGATAAAATTGTTACACTCATTACCGGTGATATGGCTTTTTTTTACGACAGGAATGCTCTTTGGCAAAGTAAAATACCTAATAACCTGAGAATTATAATTTTAAATAATCACGGAGGCGGAATTTTCAGAATGATAGATGCCGGAAATCAACCTGAATTGGAAGAGTTTTTTGAAACCAAAAATTTATTGACCGCCGCAAATACTGCAAATGATTTTAATTTGGATTATTACTTTTGCAAAACTGAAATAGAATTAGATAATAACCTGATTTCCTTTTTTAGTACTTCCGGAAAAGGAAAAATTTTAGAAATCGAAACTGATGTTATAATTAACACTGAAGTTTATAATAAAATAAAAAATTCTTTTAAACATATTTAATATTTTAACAAAATGAGTTCAAAAATAGCTTGGGAAACCATAAAAACCTTTGAAGAAATAAAATTTGATTATTACAACGGAATAGGAAAAATTACTATTAACCGGCCGGAGAAACGCAATGCATTTACTCCTCAAACAGTTATGGAAATGATTGAGGCAATGAATTATTGCAGGTATGATGATAAAATTGGTGTAATTGTTTTAACCGGCGAAGGGCCGGATGCATTTTGTAGTGGAGGTGATCAAAATGTGCGTGGGCATGGTGGTTACGTAGGCAAAGATGGCGTTGCAAGATTAAATGTTCTTGATCTTCAAAGAATAATTCGTTCAATTCCAAAACCTGTAGTTGCAATGGTTGCAGGTTGGGCAATTGGTGGCGGACATGTATTACATGTAGTATGTGATTTAACAATTGCTGCTGATAATGCAAAATTTGGTCAAACAGGTCCTAATGTTGGTAGTTTTGATGGAGGGTTTGGTGCATCTTATTTAGCGCGTATTGTTGGTCAGAAAAAAGCACGAGAAATTTGGTTTCTATGCGATAAATATAATGCGCAGGAAGCTTTGGATATGGGATTGGTAAACAAAGTTGTACCTCTTGAAAAATTAGAAGAAACAACGATAGAATGGTGTGGAAAAATTTTAGAAAAATCACCTATTGCTTTAAGGATGTTAAAAGCTTCGTTCAATGCAGAGCTTGATGGCCAGGCCGGAATCCAAGAGTTGGCAGGCAATGCAACGCTTTTATATTATCTGTCCGACGAGGCAAAAGAAGGCAAACAAGCTTATTTGGAAAAAAGAAAACCCGATTTTTCTAAATTTCCAAAATTTCCTTAATTAATAAATTAGATTGATTAAATAGTATTTTTTAATTTTTTTGCTTAGAATTTTATAATCCAATGCCTATAAAAATTATAGCATTGGCATAATTATTTTACATAAAATCGAAATTTAAAAAAACATATTTTCAACTTAAATACTCAAATCATGAAATTTGCTCATTTATTAACTGTAACTGCAATAAGCGGAATTTGCTTATTAACAGCTTGCGACCCAACTCCAAATAAAAAGGATACTAAAGAAACAACTGAAAAAGAAAATGATGCAAAAATTGAAGCAACGGCTCCAACAGATTCTGCATCACGTTCCGAAAAGAAAGACGCTGATTGGATAGTTGAAACTGCCAGTGGCGGAATGCTTGAAGTAGAAGCAGGTAAACTTGCTTTACAAAAAGCAGTATCACCGGAAATTAAAAAATTTGCACAACATTTAATTGATGACCACACAGCAGCTAACAATGATTTAAAAAAATTAGCTGAAACCAAAAATGTAACTTTACCTCCTGATTTAGCAGATAAAGATCAAAAAGTTTTAAACGGATTGAAAGAAAAATCAGGTGTAGATTTTGATAAAAAATTTATCAGTGATATGATAAGTGACCATAAAGATGATATTGACAGTTTTGAAAAGGCATCGGATAAAGCAAATGATCCTGCAATTAAAGATTTCGCTGCCAAACATTTACCGGCATTATTGAAACACCGTGAAATGGCAGAAGCAATAGAAAAAGGTATTAAACATATGTAATATTTATTTCTTATAATAAAAAAGCTCGATAGGCATATGCCTATCGAGCTTTTTTATTATAAACTATTTATGTTATTTTATATTTCCGCTCCCTGTTATTAGCCAATGAAGATTTATATTAAATGTATCATGAATGCGGTATAACAAATAACAGCCGGGTAAAGATTTTTCCGATTCAATTAATGATAAATGGCTTTGACTCATTCCCAACAAATCAGCAAATTCATCTTGTGAAATACAAGCCTGCTCCTTCCTTACCAGTTTTATTCTCTCACCAATATTTAACATATTTTTTATAATTAAATTTAAGATAAACTATAATTAGGATTTTAAAATACTATCAACCGGGTTTATTTTGTATTAAAGAGAAATAATAAAAGAGTAATTCGATAAGAGTTTTTCTTTCTGTCATTTAGATTAAGATGGTTTGGATGCATACGATATATTTAAGTGGTCAATAATCTAATAAAATTTAATCTTTTATATTAAGTTTATTAATCTTATCGTCTTCTTATGTATTTAAAAATTATATACATAAAAATACTTAAAAAATATCAATAAATCAATACCTAAATGTTGATTTATTAAGTATTATAACAAGTTTTTAATGTTTTATTGAAAGCATTAAAATATAACTAAGTTTTATTATAAAATATAGCAGTATAAACTACTAAATCCTAATACAATAATCTTTTGTCTATAGCTTCCTATAATCATCGGATGAGCAATAATTTCTACATAGTAGGAAAATTTCTTGTTTAAAAATAAACCACAATAGTTTCTGGCATGTGGCACAATACTTTATATACATTTAAACAAATATTATTTTTTTAAACTCAAAAAACATTACTGTCATGTCAAACAACGGAAGAGTATTATTAGGAATAGTTACAGCAGCCGCAGCAGGCGCAGTTATAGGTTTACTTTTTGCACCTGAAAAAGGTGATGATTTACGCAGAAGGGTTAAAGATTCAGTTAATGATTGGGCTGACCAATTATTAGACGTTATCAACTCCGGTAAAGACGAATTACATAATTTGAAAAACAAATTATCTTTTGAAGGAAATAATTTAAAAAATGAGGCTATTGCAAAAGGCAATGAATATAAATCAGAAATTAAATCTGATATAAATGGCTTAAAAGACAGAGTGAAAGAACAACAGTTTTAAAACCTTTTATAACTCCCCGAAAAAATAATTTTCGGGGAGTTATCTTATAAATTAACCTTATAAATTTTATGGAAGACGGAAGAGCTACAGAAGTTAAAGACAATTTAAAAACAAAAGTTGATAGTCTTGTCGGTCATGTTACCGATTATGCTGAAACTAAGTTTGATTTGACTCTATTAAAAACCACAGATAAGGTGGCATCAACACTTTCTTCTGCAACATCGGCTGTAATAGTGGGCATATTAGCCTTTTTTGTTTTCTTGTTCGCTTCATTGGGAGCTGCATGGTGGTTGGGTCAATTAGTAAATAATGTTGCTGAAGGATATTTTATTATGGCAGGATTCTTTATTTTTATAACCTTAATCGCTTTTTTATTCAGGAAAACGCTTTTTAAACCTTTAGTTACAAATATATTTTTAAAACATTTATATGATAAATAAAATAGAAAATAACGAACAATTACAGGCTGAAAAGGAAAGAATGTCTGAATTACTCGAAGTGAAAAAAAATCAAATCAGTAATGATTTTCATGATATAAAAGAAAACTTAAAACCTGTAACCCAAGTAACTCATGTGGTTAGTAATATGCTATCCAACAAAAATAAAAGTAATTTAGTTAGGATAGGTGTTACTCTGGGTGTTGAATTAATATTAAACAAAATAATTTTAAGAAGGGCAGGATGGGCTACAAAATTAATCGTTCCTTTCCTTGTTAGAAATGTAGCTTTAAATTATATTAATGAACACAGGGAAGAAGTAATTACAAAAGCTTTAAATTTAGTAAAACACATTACCGACAGTAAAAAATCTAAAAATAAAGTTTCAAAAAATGTAAACTATCCAACGTTGCAAAATCAAAGCGTTGAGGATTCATTAAAAACTATATACTAAAAAAAACTTCAGGATTGTAAATAACCTGAAGTTTTTTTATTCTTCACTACCCGGTATACTGGCAACTTCCAGCCAAAATTTACTTAAACATTTGGTAACTTCTAATAATCCTTCAAAACTAACCGGTTTTGAAATAAAGCAGTTTGCACCAAGGTTATATGATTTTACAATATCCTCCTCCGCCTTTGACGTAGTTAATATTACAACCGGTATCCTTTTTAATATAGGATCGGATTTAATTTCTAATAATGCCTCCCTCCCATCTTTTTTCGGCATATTGAGGTCTAATAAAATTAAACCGGGTAAGTGGCGAGACTGATTATACCTGCCTTCTCCATATAAATATTCCATTAATTCCACTCCATCTTCTACAAAATGAATAGGATTTATAATATTGTTTTCTTCAAATGCCGATTTTGCTAACAAGCGATCATCTGCATCATCATCGGCCATTAAAATATGAACTGTATGGCGCATTAATTAATTTAAAATTTAGGTTTTGTATTTTTTGCAAAGGTAATAGCAAAACATAATTAATTCACTTAATATAATTAATAAGGATAAGGATAAATATTAATCTTCTCTAAAATTACCTATCGGTAAATAAATAAAAAATGTTGCGCCATTATTTAATTTACTTTTGGCAGTAATATATCCATGGTGATTGGCAATTATTCTTTTACAAATTGCCAGTCCAATTCCCGTTCCTTCGTATTCCAATTTTCCATGCAGCCTTTGAAATATTATAAAAATTTTCTCGGCAAACTGTTGGTCAAAACCAATACCATTATCTGAAACTGTAATTTTATGAAACTCTTTACCTTTACTGGCAACGCTTATATCCATATCATTTATTTCACTCCCTCTAACAAAGTTATAAGTAATGTCAATAACCGGCGAAATCTCTAATTTTGAAAATTTAATAGAATTTGAGATTAAATTCTGAAACAGTTGATAAATTTGGTTTTTATAAGCTGATATAATAGGGAGCGAAGAAACATTAATAACTGCATTATAATCGGCAATGGGCTCGCCCATATCTTTCATTAAGCCTTTCAACAATATATTTAAATCTACACTCTCTAATTCATCAATATTTTTAACCATTCGCGAAAAGTTCAATAAATCATCAATAAGCTTTTGCATTCTTTCTGCAGATGATTGAATTTTCTCCAACATCATTTTACCATCTTCTATAAGTGCATCCTTATGTTTCAATATCAATCTGTCACTAAAAGCTCTTATTTTTCGGAGTGGCTCTTGTAAGTCGTGAGAGGCTACATAGGCAAATTGTTCAAGTTCGTCGTTAGAGCGATGTAGTTCACTTATTTTTAATTCCAAATCTTTTTGTGAAACCAGTCTTTTACGTAATTCTTTATTAAGCGCATAGTAAGTAAAACCTAAAAATATCATTGCCAAGGCACTGGTAATGAGAAGAAAATTAGGAGTAACTTTTTGAATTCTCTCCCTTGAATCCAACCTGTCTTCCATTAATTTCCGCTCTTCGGAGTTAATGTTTAAAATGATTTTCTCTATTTCATTCGTTATATTTCTTTCAACCAAAATAATTTTTTTTAAATAGGATACGTCATTATTGGTTAAAGATTTCTTGGTAAAACTTAAATTAAATTCTTCTTTTCGCTTTTCTACCAACTTTTCCAAATTTTTTATTCTGGAAACCTGAGAGGGATTATCATAAACCAATGCCTTTAATTTTATTAAAGATGCATCCATTATTTTGGATTCGCTCAAATAGGTTGTATAAAAAAGTGAATCATTGGTTAATAAAAAACCTCTTTGAGATGAAATTGTACCCTTCATTAAAGAAAACACCCTTTCACTCTCAAGCATAACATTATATGTATGGTCTACCCAATATGAATATCTTTCAATTTGAGATGTTCTGGAATAGGATATAAAAGACAGGATTATCAATAATGATATCGAAACAGAAAAAACAAGATTTAATAAATTTTTTGGTTTCATTAATTATTAAGTAAATTTTTATTTATGCCGGGTTAATTACATACAGTAATTCCATAATTTTATAAAAATACTAATTATAAAATGTTTTCAAAGCTAAAATTAAAATTGAAAAAAATAACTATAATATTTGTAGAAAAAAATTCACACATCGTAACTCTCATTCCCCTTTTATAAAATTTAAATTGGCTTTAAAAGTTTATACCAATTTATATTTGCAACATATTTAAAACTTAAATTAAAATAATATTTTTTTTTAAAATGCTGATAAATAATATATTAACATAAAAAATTAGTGCGTTATAACAACAATAACGTTACACATAATGTATATTTATTTCCACATTGTATTTTGGCTTGTAAATTGTTTAACGCATGTTGCAAGTTAATTACTGATTTTAAAAATAGTTTCTATGCAACACCAGACCCAAACCCAACGACAAACTTTAAAAATATTACCTCAGCAAATTCAAATGTTGAATCTGATTCAACTTTCCACAATTGAATTGGAAAACAGAATAAAATCAGAATTAGAAGAAAACCCTGTTTTAGAAGAAGGAAGTGAAGATGATAATCAAATGGAAACTGCAGAACCGGAAGTTAGAGAAGATAATGAAATAAATTCGTCAATTGAAGATCAACCTCAGGAAGAATTATACAATTGGGAAAAATTAGAAAATGATGTTCCCGATTATAAAACACGTTCTGATAACCATAGTGATGATGATGGTGATTCTTATACCATGCCAATGGTGCAAACGCAAACTTTCAGAGAAGATTTAAAAGAACAGCTTCACTTATTAAATTTATTGGAGAGGCATTTAATATTTGCTGATTTTATTTTAGATTCATTGGATGATGATGGATTTTTACGTTTCCCATTAAATGATTTAGCAGATGATATTTCTTTTGCTCACAACCTATTTGTTGATGTTGAAGAATTAAAAGATATCCTGTTATTAATTCAAAAACTTGATCCTCCGGGAATTGGAGCAAGTGATTTGCAGGAATGTTTATTACTACAACTCGAAGCAAAAAAAAATGCAGGTAAAAATGTTGATACGGCTATAATGGTTGTAAATGAGTGCATGAATGAGCTTGCTCATAAAAATTATGAAAAAATAAAAAAGATACTTGCTCTGTCAAGTGAAGAACTTAAAGAAGTTGTAGAACAAATTACATCATTAAATCCGAAACCGGTTTCAGGTCAGGCTTCTGATATTCAAGTCAATTTAAATATTTATCCCGAGTTTAATTTATATTTTGAAAATGGCAAAATTGAAGTTTCTTTAAATAATAAAAGCAATCAGGAGCTTCGTTTAAATAAATCATTTATGGATATGGCGCACGCTGCCGGAAATGACAAACAAACGATACAATTTGTTAAAAGTAAAATAAGTGCTGCACAATGGTTTATCGATGCCATAAAGCAGAGAGAAAATACCATGCTTACAACCATGAAAGCCATTGCAATGTTGCAGCAAGAATATTTTATGACGGGTAATGAAAGGAAATTAAGGCCAATGATATTAAAAGATGTTGCTGATATTATTGGAATGGATATTTCAACCGTATCTCGAGTAACAAGTACAAAATACGTTCAAACACCTTTTGGTTTAATTTTACTGAAAAGAATGTTTTCTGAAGGATTAACCAATCAGGATGGTGCTGAAGTATCTAATAGAGAAATTCAAAACCATATTCAGGAAATTATTCAAAAAGAAGACAAAAATAATCCATTAACTGATCAACAAATCGTTGATGCACTTAGCCGGATAGGATATAATATTGCAAGAAGAACTGTTGCCAAGTACCGCGAACATTTAAATATTGCTGTTGCAAAGCTTAGAAGAGGTTTGTAAGCTTACCATTTTATTTAAAATATTTTAATTAAAAAGTATGTCAAAAAAAATATTGGTTATTGATGACGACACGGATATTTGCCTGTTGTTGAAAAGATTTTTATCAAAAAATGAATTTGAGGTTGAAGTAGCATATACCGGAAGGAAAGGGTTAGAATTGTTAGAAATTTTTCAACCTGATTTAGTTATGACTGACTTTAAATTAGGAGATATTGACGGAGGCCAACTTCTGGTAAAAATTAAAGAAAAACACCCCGATTTACCTGTTTTAATTATTACCGGTTATTCTGATATTAAAGTGGCAGTAAATGTAATTAAGCAGGGAGCATTCGACTATATAACAAAACCATTA
Organism: Spirosomataceae bacterium; assembly: GCA_965248855.1. Taxonomy (GTDB): domain Bacteria; phylum Bacteroidota; class Bacteroidia; order Cytophagales; family 172606-1; genus CBDFKQ01. The sequence continues at coordinate 24,491 of CBDFKQ010000024.1, forward strand.
TTTCCGGATGAAATATTAATCACTATTCGAAAAGCTTTAGACAATAATATTGAAAATAATTCACACAATAAAAGCAATTCTTTCTCAACAACCGAACCTTCAAAACATAAAATCACACATCAGGTAGAAGGTTGTTTGTTTGGTGAAAGTATTGAATCAAAACATTTAATCAAACAAATTGAATTGGTTGCACCCACCAATTTTAGTGTAATTGTGTATGGCGAAAGTGGATCGGGTAAAGAAGCCATTGCACATGAAATACATAATAAAAGTAAAAGAAAAGATCAACCATTTGTAGCTATGGATTGTGGTGCAATTTCAAAAGAACTTGCAGGCAGCGAATTGTTTGGCCATGAAAAAGGATCATTTACAGGAGCCCTAAATCAAAAAATAGGTCATTTTGAATTAGCAAACGGAGGTACTTTATTTTTAGATGAGGTAGCAAATTTATCTTACGATATACAGGTTTCATTATTGCGTGTTGTTCAGGAAAGAAAATTAAAAAGGATTGGGGGCACTAAAGAAATTTCGATTGATGTAAGAATTATTGTAGCCAGTAATGAAAAATTACTTGAAGCCTGTAAAAAGGGTAAATTCAGAGAAGATTTATATCACCGATTTAATGAGTTTACTATTGATGTACCCCCACTGCGCGATAGGAACAGCGATATAATGATGTTCGCAGAATATTTTTTAAACCATACCAATAATGAGTTGGAAAAAGACATAAAAGGTTTTTCTCCGGATGTAATTGAAAATTTTATGACTTACCCATGGTATGGAAACCTGAGAGAATTAAAAAATGTAATTAAGCGTGCCACTTTACTATCTGACGGTGATTGGATTGAAGCAAAATCTTTGCCATTTGAACTTTCAAACCACAGCAGGTTATTATTTATGGAAAGCGGTTCAGGGCCGGAGAATCAGGCTGAAGAAAGTTTATTAATTCCAAACTCTCAAAAACCAAACTTAAAATCTGCTGCCTCAGAAGCAGAGTACGAAATGATTTTAAAAATATTAAAACAAGTAAATTTCAATAAAAGCAAGGCTGCCCGTTTATTGGATATAGATAGAAAAACACTTTATAATAAAATGAAAAATTATAATTTGGAATAAATTATAATTTAAAAAATAGGGTTTTTACCATGAGATGATAATATGTATCTAAAATCATTAATTCACAACAATCACGAATCGGATTTTAAAACGTTCGATTCATTTAGAAAGATTGCAACACTTTCTCCTTATATAATTTTTATTCACAAGGCATCCGATCAGTCTTTATTATTTATAAATAAAAGAGTAACTGACTTACTTGGATATACTGAAGAAGATATAATTAATAAGGGTGGAAATTTATTGGAAGTATTATTTAACCAAAATGACAAAGATTTTATAGTAAATCTAAAAACGACTTACAAAGATGAAAGTGATATTTTAGAATTTAAGGCATGGGTAAAACATAAGAATGGAGGAAAACGGATATTTAAAATCCGCACTATGATTTATAAAAGAAATGAAATTGGTGAAATTGAAGAAATACTTGGAATAGCAGAAGATATAACTGAAGAATATCAGTCTCTTGAAAAAATAAAGCGCAATGAAACTTTATTGTCAGAAACAGAAAAAACTCTTAAATATGGAAGTTGGTATTGGAATGTACCTACAGGTGAAATAACATGGTCTGCCGGATTACTTAAAATATTTGGTTATGAATCTACCGAAAATAATCAATTGGATTTTAATTTTTTTGTTGATCATATCCATCCGGATGATAAAGAACAAGTATTAAAAAGTGCGGAGAATTTCCTTAAAACCGGAATAAATGACAATAATGATTATAGGATAATAACAAAGGCGGGAGAGATAAAAATATTAAATGGTAAATCCAACATTATAGAAGGTACAAACCAAAATCCGATTAAAGTTATTGGAAGTACTGCTGATGTAACAGAAATAAGGAAGTTTCATGAAAAATTAATTGAAAATGAAGCACTGCTTGCCGAAGCGGAAAAAATATTAGAATACGGAAGCTGGATTTATGATATTGAAACGAAAAAAGTTGACTGCTCGGATGGGTTGTGGAGAACTTTTGGGTATGAACCACAAAGTTTTGAACTGGATTTGGAAAAATATTTAAGCTTAATAGATATTCGTGATGTTGAAAATGTTAAGAATGTAATTGATAATGCACTAAAAAATCAAGAATCGTATAACATTGAACATAGGTTAATAAAACCAAATGGAGAAGAAAGAATAATATCGGGTAAAGGAAGGCCGGTATTTGATAAAAATAATAAATTGATAAAATTATTGGGAAGTACAGCAGATGTAACTCAATTAAGAATTGCCCAACAGGAATTGGAAAATAAAGTAATAGCGTTAAATAGATCTAATATTGAGCTCGAACAATTTGCATATGTCGCTTCACATGATTTACAGGAACCATTAAGAAAAATTATTGCTTTTGGGGAAAGATTAGATATAAAATTTGGAAATATTTTAGGTGATGATGGGAAATTATATTTAACAAGGATGATTAGTGCTTCATTGCGAATGAAATTATTGATTGAAAATTTATTAAATTTTTCAACGATCACCAAACACAATGCAGATTTTAAACCTACTGATCTTAATGATATCTTAAAAAGTGCTTTAAGCGACCTTGATATAAAAATTGAAGAAAAAAATGCAGTAATTAATTTTGAAAATTTACCGGTAATTGAAGCCATTTCTTCTCAAATAAATCAGTTATTTTTGAATTTGATTTCAAACGCTTTGAAATTTAATAAAACAAATCAAAATATTGTAATAGATGTAAAACATGAAATGGTCTCACATCTTTTAAAAATAGATTTAGGTTTAGAATCAACTAAAGACTATATAAAGATTGATATTGTTGATAACGGCATTGGTTTCAACCAGGAATATGCCGAAAAGATTTTTATAATTTTTCAAAGGCTGCAGGGCAGGTCTGAAGAAGGATCCGGTATTGGACTGGCAATTTGTAAAAAAATTATAGAGAATCATTCAGGAAAAATATTTGCAACGAGCACAGTAGGCATTGGCTCGACTTTTACAGTAATTTTACCATTAAAACAACTTCAATTTAAAACACCTTAACCAAGTGAAACTATAATTTTAATCTCATGATGGAGTCTGAAAAAGCAATTCAAATAATAAAAGATAAAAAAAGTATAAATATACTGATAGCAGACGATGACCCGGATGACAGGCAGATGACCAAGGAAGCCTTAGAAGAAAATTATCTTTTAAACAGCTTACATTTTGTAGAAGATGGTGAACAATTACTCGATTTCCTAAAAAGGAGGGGGAAATATAAGGATCCACTAACCAGCCCAAGGCCGGGTTTAATTTTACTGGATTTAAATATGCCCAGAAAAGATGGAAGGGAAGCATTAAATGAAATAAAATCTGATCCGGAATTAAAAAGTATTCCGGTAATTATATTTACAACATCAAAAGCAGAAGAAGACATTCTTAAATCATACAACCTTGGGGTAAATTGTTTTATAACTAAGCCCGTTACTTTTTCAGGTTTATTAGATGTTGCCCGATCTATTGGTCAATACTGGTTTGAAATTGTTGAATTGCCTAAAAGTTAATTTAAGACAGGAAAAGAGATAAAAAATGAATAATATCAGAGTACTATTGGTTGATGATGATGAGGATGATTATATTCTCACAATTGATTATCTGAAGGAAATACCAAATAAGAAATTTGAAATAGATTGGGCAAATAATTTTAATAGTGCTTTGGAATATATCCATAACGGCACACACGATATTTATATTTTTGATTTTTTATTGGGTGCGAAAACGGGCTTAGAATTACTTCAGCAGGCATTAAAGGTAGGTTATGAAGGTCCTGTAATTTTATTGACCGGCAAAGGAGATCAAAAAGTTGATACTGAAGCCATGCGCTTAGGTGCTTATGATTATTTAGTTAAAGGCGAATTAGATGCAGAGAAATTGGAAAGGAGTATAAGGTACGCCTTGGATAAAGCAAATACAATAAAGGCATTAAAGGAAAGTGAACGCAAGTACAGAAATGTTTTTGAGCAAAGTAAAGATATGATTTACATCACTAACTCTTCAGGTGATTTTGTGAGTGTAAATAAATCTGCAACCGAGTTACTCGGTTATACCCATGATGAATTTTTCGATATGAAAGCCAGCCAAATTTGGGACAGTGAGGTTTACAAAGAAATTTTCGAAATAAACATGGCCGAAAATGGTGAAATAAATGACTTTGAAGTTGTTTTAAAGTCAAAAACTGATGAAAAGAAATTTTGCATAATTTCTGCTACTGCGCAAACAGATAATAATAATATCACTTATTATCAATGCATAGTACACGATATTACTACACGCAGAAAAACAGAGAGGGCATCAACCTTATCAGAAAAAATGGGCGCTACAAACAGGCTTGTAAGAACATTAGCGCATGAAGTAAGAAATCCATTAACAAATATTAATTTATCGATTGAAAACTTAGAAAGTGAAGTTAATGATGATCTCCTGCAAGCGTATCTCGATATAATTAAAAGAAATTCAAAAAGAATAAATGATTTAATTACCGAACTTTTAAATTCATCCCGCCCATCAGAAATTATCCTTAAAAAACATTCAATTATTGATATTGTTGAATCCACCTTGCTTGAAGCTGCGGATAGGATAAATTTAAAAAATATTACTCTTGTAAAAGAATATGATTCGAATTGCAATATTGTATCTATAGATGAAAGCAAAATTAAAATAGCCTTTCTTAATTTAATAATCAATGCTATTGAAGCGATGGAAGAGCATAAGGGAATTTTAAAAGTAAGTATTTCTTCAAAAGATGATAAATGTATTGTTAATTTTGAAGATAATGGTATTGGAATTCCAAAAGAAGATTTAAGCAGGTTATTCGAACCTTATTTTACATCCAAACCAACCGGAATGGGCTTAGGCTTGGCTGCTACATTAAATATTATTCAATCACATAAAGCAATCATTGAAGTTGAATCTGAAATTGGACTTGGTACTAAGTTTCATATCGCATTCAACCTTAATGATTAAAAATAATTTTTAGTATTAACGTTAATTTTAAAAAGAAAATGAAAAAGAAAATTTTAGTAATTGATGATGAAACCGTAATACGTGACAGTATTAAAAAAATTCTGGAGAGGGAGGGCTATACTGTTGAAACTGTTGCCAACATAAGGGATGCTGTCGATAAAGTTGCTTTTACCGATTATGATTTAATCACTTGCGATGTAATGATTCCTGCACTTGGCGGTTTTGAATTAATTGATCAAATTAAAGCGGATCCCACTAAAAAAAATATACCAATTTTAATGATTACCGGGGTCGACAAGGATATATTAGATATGACCCGCCATGAAGCTGATGAAGTAATTACAAAACCATTTGAATCAAAAGAATTAATTGAAAAAGTAAAAAGATTATTAACTGAAAGCGCTTCTGTTGAAAGCAAGTAAAATATTTTTAGATTTAGAGTACCGCATTTTAAAAGAATGCGGTACTTTTTTATTTTTAAATGAAAATATTTTAAATGAATAAAACCTTTACACCTCAACAACTTATAAATGGGTATATAAATGGCTATTTTCCAATGGCAGATAGCGATACAGAAGAAATTTTATGGTATTCCCCTGATCCCAGAGCAATTATTCCTATCAAAACTTATAAGGCGCAAAAATCATTGCGACCAATTCTTAACAAAAAAATTTTCGAAATCAGGTATAACACTTCATTCAAAAAAATTATGGAAGGTTGTGCAAGTTTAAGAAAGGATGAAGAAGGGACATGGATATCAAAAAATATTATAAAAAATTATTGTACCCTTCATCAACTTGGGCTTGCGCACAGTGTTGAAGCTTTTTATAATAATGAACTTGTCGGTGGTTTATATGGCGTTGCATTGGGCGCAGCCTTTTTTGGAGAATCAATGTTTTATAAAGTGCCTAATGCTTCAAAAGTTTGTTTTCATCATTTAATTGAAAAACTAAAGAAAAAAACTTCGAATTATTAGACACCCAGTTTATGAATGATAATGTACTTCGGTTTGGTGCAATAGAAATACCAAAAGAAGAATATTTAATTTTATTACAAGAAGCTGTTTGTAAAAAAGTAAGTTTTATTTAAAAATCAATCAAGCGTTTCGGGGAAGATACTTTTTGCTTTTTCCAATATTGAATCCGTTTTTTGTTTTACCTCAGTAATTTTTATTTTCTCGTCTTCCAAATACCTCACTTTTTTTTCTTCTTTCATTTCTTTCATATTAGGATCGAAATGATGCATCCAATTCATCATCCCATCATCTGCAGCTTGCAAACCGGTTAATAAAGAATCAAGTTTTAATTTTTCAATTTTAACGTTCAATTTTGGATTTACTTTTGTTAAACTATCCAACTCTTTTATTCTTTTATTTGTCTTTCCTTTTAAAATCATTATTTCATCCATTTTAGGCATTACATTATCATGCACATCCATTACTTCACTGTAAAGTTTTCCGGATGGAGTTATGTCTTCTTTGTCAGAATGTATTTCTTTTTTTTCGCTACAAGAGAAAAATAAGAATATAGAACAAATAAGAAATACAATTGAATTTTTATAAAAGATTTTCATGTAGAATTATTTTTTAAAATTTTTATTAAATTATGAATATACTGATATCGATAAACTGATAAAATTATTTAATTATTTAATTATTTTACTTGAAGTTTTTTTTGGGTTAGGGATTGCAGTGTAAATCTTTTTGTGAGGTACGAACAAAAGATTGTAACGTAAAGCCCTGCCAAGGGCAACCCCCAAACATTTATTTTATATTTAAACAAATTTTAAAAAATTTAACTTAATAATTAACAAAACGATCTATATCAATACCAAAATTATATTTTCTTCGGTTTCATTCCAAAAAGAAATCTTACAGTGTTATATGGCCTTATTAAAAATTCATAACTACCCAAGCATAAAAATATGGTTACAAAGCTTGTAAAAATAAATTTTGTACTTATTTCATCATTCGTTTTTACTACGTAATAGGCAATAATAACAATAATAGTCTGATGCAAAATATAAAAAGCATAAATACCTTCATTTGCCCGGATTAAAAATTTATTATTGAAATTGAGATATTTTTTTCCATATCCAAGTATTGCCATCACCCAACACCAGGCATTAAAAATTAATATGGCTCTAAAAAAAATAAATAACCATCCGGAGCCCGGCTCATCCAAATCATTCCATCTGATTATATTTACAAAAAGCAAACAAAAAAACGCAAGTTTTAATGATAATTTTCTATTTTTTTCAATATCGCTCCATAATGTATTAAGGTTAACAAAATAACCAAATAAGAAAAATAAAAAGTAGTAGATAAGCATTGTTAAATCTTTTACAATATTCTGTGGGCCGGGATATTTATCGATTAAAGTAATGTAAACAAGTATTAAAGGAAGGGCCAAAAAATAAATACTCAGCTTATTTATCAAATTTGAAAAAGAGTTTATAAAAGTTTTACCCGATTTACTTTTCCACCATAAAAATATCGGAAGGCCAACAAGTGAAAAGATAAATAAATAAGCAATAAACCATAAGTGGTGCCAGCTAAAATTACCTTTAAGGTATGGCTCAAATTGGAAAACATATTTATAAAATTCCAAATACGAATATGTTTGACCTTGGGTAAGCCTTTCAAAATAAATTTGAGGAGGAACGATTACCAGCATACCAAATACAAGCGGAATAAAAAGCCTTTTAAATCTTTCCCAAATATATTTACCGGAAGTGCGCATACTCAATAAATAATAAGTACCCGTACCGGAAATAAAAAATAATAAGGCCATTCTCCAGCGTGACAAAAAAAACATCCATTCCCGGAAAATTTCACTTGTCGTGTTATTTTTAATATGCCAACCCCAATCATTAACGAATATCATTCCTGTATGATAAAAAACTAATAATACGATAGCAATAACCCTAAGCCAATCCAAATCATACCTTCGGGTGCTTTGTTTTTCTGTTTCAGAAACCATTTCTGTTGTTTGTGAGGAATTAATTAATGTGTTCATGAGCTTATTTAATTGTTTGCTCAAAAATGAAAAAGATATATCGTTTACAAGTATGTTTTTGTAAGGGGGTCGTTCGTACTTATAAATTCGAACGTTATATTTGTTTTAATATGCTTTTTTAAATTCGGATGGGGTTGTTCCGGTTATTTTTTTAAAAGAAGTATTAAATGATGATTTAGAATTATAACCAACTTTTTCTGCTACCTCTTCTATTTTAAGGTGGTTATTCTCTTTTGATGACAGAATTTTTTTCGCTTCTTTAATCCGATATTCGGCAATGAATTCGAAAAAATTTTTACCTAAGTTTTCGTTTAGTATTTGAGATAAATGATGTGGAGAAACAGATAATGTTTTTGCAAGTTCGGGTAATGAAAAAGAACTGTTTTGAAAAGATTTTTCTGTTTCCATAAAATCAATTAATTTTTTTAAAATATGTTCTTCCATTTCCGAAGACAATGATGATTTTTCATATTTTTTTTGAGGAAGTATTTTTTCATTTATCTGATGAAAAAATATAGACTTTCTCATAATACTGAAACTAATAATATAGATTACAAGTGCAATGTGAGCTGCGATGATATGATCTCCAAGATCATGAGGGAATAACATACAAATTGTAAAAAATACAAAAATTAAGGATAGCAATTGAAAATTCACATTTCTTAACCAGACAAGATTTATATCGTTGTTAGAAAAATACGATAGGTTTTTATTTTTAAATTCCTTTTTCAGAGTGATATAATTCCAAACAGAATAGATTACCATTTGAATAAATGTTAATTCTCTAATATTATCTTGAAGCCAAAACATCCATGGCAACCCAATTACATCACAATTTATTTCTTTAAAGGAAGGATGAAAAGCATTAATATAAGCATTATATTTATATGCCTCGCTTTGAGGAGACAATAAAACTGCCATATAAATTAAATAAATAATTGCCGGCGCAAAATGAAACCATTGATTTTTTGAAAATTTATTTGTGATGCGTGTTTTAATATATAAATAAAATAATGGGCAGAAAGTAAAATTTAATGGTTCTGTAAAATCTACAAGCCATAGTATGCGAAACATATAATTGGTATAACCCAACCAAACATCAGATATTACCAGAGACAGTGAAAGTAAAAGAAATCCAAGAAAACGATTGGCAAAATTATTTCCTTTGCTATGAGTGAGAAAAAAATAGGATAAATAAAATCCCTGGATTGCACCAAGGAAAATAAAAAATGCAAAAAAATCAATATTGACAGGCAGGCTTTTATACATATTATTCAGCCATTAAAAATTAATCTATTACTTGCTGTATTTCTTTTTCTAAAACCAATAGCCGGCTTTTTAAATCATCGTGTTTTTCACCAATTAATTTTACCTGTTGGTTTTCATTTTCGATCATAGCATCAAAATTAATAAAATTGCTATCAATTTTTGATTTTATGATTTTGATATAAGATTTTAATTTTTCTGTAACTTCTTCTGATAAGCGCTCTCGGCCTTTAATTACTTCCTCTCTATAATTTTTTAATATTTTGTACCTGCTTACTCCCATTGTTATGCCTGCAAATAAAACGCCTACTGCAGTTAAAACTCCTCCGGTTATGTCCAACACAGCCAACTTTGTTGTTGTGGCCAGTACAATACCAACTATTGCCAAGCCGCTGCCGGTTGCAATATTTGGTGCAATTGCCTGATTTTGATTAATTGATTCCTCCCCGCTAAAATTTTCTGATCGACTGATAAATTTACCAAATGCTTCCTGCAATTCTTTTAAAACGTGTGCACGCCTGTCAGAAATATCAGAAAAAATATCATGGTTATCTTTTAAAATCGTTTTACTGCCTTGAATTTTTAAATCAATAATTTTAGCCATCTGCTGAATGGTATCAGCGAGATCGTTGGCACTATCCTCTAATCTTCTTTTCAAATCTGTAGAAAGATCATTTTCTAATTGTGCAGATAAAGCTTCCAACCATGCTTTTGATGAAGTTTTTTTACTAAAAATAGAAGTGAATGTTCGTTTTAATAAAAGAATAAAAGATAATTCATTGTCTAAATCCTTTTCTGCCTTTAATGTTATTTTATCATAGCCTGCCAATAAATTTTCTACCAATATATCAACTTGCTTAAAAGATCTGATTTCTTGTGTACTTAAAGTTTCTTTTATATCATTTCTAAAACCAATGTCCGAATCCAGTTGTTGTTTTCGATCAGAGAGGCCTTTAAATATTCTTTCATTGATGTTAATGGATGTTTGAATATTGTTTTCCAATTTTAAAAATGATGCTTTTCCACCGGTAATATTTTTTTCAATAAAATTTCTTATTTCTGCAAATCCACTTATTTCATATTTTTTATCAAGTTCATCTTTTGCCGAAACAGAAAATATTTGTGGCGAAACGATTCCTTTTTTCTGTGCAAACTCCGAAACCCCTTTCACATTAATCATTAAATCATTTTCATTTAATAAATCTTTTTGTTGTAAAACGAAAATAATTTTTCTTCTCCAATCAGAATAAATAAAATCCAGAAAATCCCAAGCCGATTGCCTGTATGGGTTTTTCGCTTCAAAAACAAAAACGATAAGGTCGGATGCAGGAATAAAACTTTCTGTTATCTGTTGGTGGTGTGCAATGATGGTATTCGTTCCGGGGGTATCTACAATCGAAATTTCCTTTAAAATTTCGATTGGGTAATAGAGTTTTTTTAAATAAGGGTTAACAACAACCTCCGCTTCTTCATCACCATAAGTTATTTGCTGTATGGTATCAGTCATTGGCGCAGGAGAAACCTTGCAAATTTCTTTATCTGTTTGAAGTAATGCATTAATAAAACTGCTTTTACCTGCTTTTACTTCTCCAACAATAACAAACATAAAAGGCTCATTGATTCTGTTTCGCAATTCGCTTACAGTTTCAGTCAATTCTTTATGCGCGATAAAAATAGTAAGGCTGTGTAAGTCTTTTACTATTTCGTCTACCCGGGAGCGATAGTTTTGAAGTTTATTATTAATAATTGGCATTGGTATATTTTTATGTAGAGGGCTTAATTTATAAATATTTAACAAGAAAGGAATAAATATAAAAAAGTCTGCCAATTGAATTGACAGACTTTTTATAAAACAGTTTTTTTATGATTATAATGCTATTGATAAACTGATAATTTTCTTTTCTTTTTCTAAACCGGTTTAAGTTTAAATAATTTAAATCAAAAATTAAAGCAGGAACTCTGTTTGGTATAGCATGATAAAGAAATTTTTGATAATTTTAAAAACGTGCATAAAATATTTTTAAAGGAATTTCAGACAGATTACTGTTTTTCAAAATAGATTTAAGTGTGAACACTTAAATCAGAAGTGGGTTTCTTCTTTCTTCTCTTGTCTCTTGTCTCTTATCCGAAATATCAATTATTTAAGTAAACTCACTTTCCTAATTATTTTTCTGTTTCCACTAATAAAATGGACAATATAAATGCCATCTGCTTTTTGTGAAAGGTCGATTGAGTTTTCAGAAGCAGAAATTTTATTTTTTTCAAGAATTTTATTTCCCAAAATATCATAAACAACCACATCATTAATATTTAAGCCGGTCCAATTTATGTTTCCGGCAGTTGGGTTTGGATAAACTTTAAAATTATTTATAATATTATCTTCGGTTGCTGAAACAACATTAGGCCGCGAGCCAAATACCGGCCTTACCATAAATGCGCCATTAAGATCAATTGATGGTTGCCAGGATGAATTACTTCCGCCTAAATTATAATAAATATATTTTTCTGCATTTGGATTATTCTTATCAAGACCAATATTTAAAAGATCAATTGTGGCAATTTGTTGCCAACCCACATAAAAAGTGTCGGAAACAATTAAAAGTTTTGTTGTGTCGAGAGGAAAGGTCGAAAATTTATTTAAATTTAAAGAATCAATATTTACCGAAGACTGATATAAAATTGACGATGGGTTGTTATCTAATTTTTTTAATACCAGCATTATAAAACTTTGTCCAACGAGGCTTCTGCCAATTTGAGGTAAATAAAATTGAATTGCAGAGAGGGTATCGGGCACATTTGCATGAAATTGAATTGCTACTCTGCCTAATCGCTGATTTATACCACCTGAATATTCTGCAACTCCATCATCATAAGCAAAATAATTAGTTAGATAAGTAACGCTTGAAATCGTGTCGTTCATTCTAAAATCAATGCCCGGAATAAAACTATTATTATCACCTGTGGTAAAAGTAAAAGTTGATTTTAAAATTACCGGTTTATTAGTTGATGGGATGGCACTTAAGTTAGGAATAACTACTTTCCTTTGTCGTTCTGATTGATTAATAAAAACAATAGGGAAATTTTGATTATCATAAATTGATCCATTTAATACATTACTAATAGTAAAATTAAAGGAAGGGGAATCAAAATTACCCGGACTGTCATTATTATTTTTAAGATAGGTTACAACTGTATCAGCAGTTTCTGCATTTCTATTTGCCAAAAACTGTTTAATAGGCATTGAGGCGTATCTTTTTAATAAATTTGTTGGTTGGGTAGTTGCGGCAAGGTCACGAAAATATTTATTCTTATCACGGTTTTTATTTATGTATACATAATCCAATTGCCATGTATCATATCCTCCCGATTGTCTGCCAAAAGCCCTAAATCTAAATTGAAAACCGGGAACAAAATAAAATAAATCTTTAATAGGAATAATAACACCGGTAAACTTACGTGTAAGTGAATCGTATGTCCCACCTTTCGACCAAACTTTTGCCCATGTACTGTCGGAAGTTTTATAAAACTCTACCCATAACGAATCTCCTTCAGGCCCATCGGGTTGTTCACCTAATCCTTTAGGTTGAAAAGAAAAGCTTAAATACACAGAATCTTGTGGTAAGTAAGTTGATAAATCAATTGCTTTAGATGTTAAAGTATCTGTTAGACCTTGAGCCAATTGATTTTTAATATTATACGGCACTCCGGAAAATTTTAATCCGTCGAATTGAACAACTCCTTTTGATGGTGGATTAATAGATGTTTCATTTTCAACTCTTGTACCTCCATTTTTCCATAAATTGATGTCAGGTGATCCAAAAGTAATAGAGAAATCATCAAAAAATGGCAAAGAAAGTGAAGCAGTGGTTTTTTGAAATGAACCGAAGTTAGATTTTTTTTTATTGATTGAATTGCCTTGGCTTTCATAATGTTTTTCAGACAAGGGATGTTGAAATATTTGAGCATTTAAAGCAAAAATATTTTGTAAATAAAAAAAAAGAAAAAATATTATTTTATAAAAAAAATCCTTCACGAAAAAACATATAATTTTAAACCAATCAAATAACCTTGTAACGAATTATAAAAAAACTTATTGTTAATTTTCTTTTGATTTCACTTTAACATCCTTCGTTCCCCCTTCATCAGTTGGTTTTGCATCATCCTTTTTACCTGCAATCCAAATATCAATTATATCTCCGGTGCGAACTTTATTTCCATCAACCGGTGCAGGATTTTGCTTAAATACTTTTCCTAGTGGCTTCCCTTCTTTTTCTTCATATAAAGTAGCACCTAACTGCAAACCCGAACCTTTGAGAATAAATGAAACTTCTTCAATTGATTTACCGATTAAATTTGGAACAGGCCGTTCATCTTCCCCTCTCCCATCACTCACTATTAAATGAATCATAGATCCTTTTAAAATTTCAGTTTTAGGTGTTATTGTTTCTCCATTTAATTTTTGTTCTAATATTGTATTTATTGCCAAATCAGGTTTATATTCAATGTTATCGTGTTGAAGGTCTAAACTTTGTAAAAGCATTTCGGCACTTCTTAAAGATTTTCCAACCAAATCCGGCATTTTTACTTTTGGCGGTGTTTTGGATGTAATAGTTATATAAACTTTTCTATTTTGCTTTACTTTTGCACCCGGCTTTGGATATTGAGAAATGATGGTTAAAGGAGGTTTTCCTATTTCAAATGTTGAATCACTTACTTCAAACCGAAGATCTTTTTTTTCTATAAACTCTTTTATTTTTTCCATCTTCATCCCTGTTAAATCGGGTACTGTAATGCTTTCTCCATGATGCGTTGTGCCCGGCAGATAAAGGAAAAAGAAAATAAAAAAACAGATAGCCGCTATGGAAAACATAATTCCAAGATGGATAAAAATATCTTTTCGACTATTTGTATTAAATGAAATCATTTTTTTTTAGTAATGAGTAGTTTAGTATAGTGTAATGAGTAATGATATCTTAGTATTAAGTAATTATTTTTAACTGTCTTTTTAGTTTTAAATTTTGAGGTCATTTTTTAAAATCTTTTCTTCTTTCTTCTTTCTTCTTTCTTCTTTCTTCTCTAATCTACTTCAAGCTATCTTGAACGATAGAATCAATAACAGGTTTCTTTTCTACTTTTGGTTGAGGTTTTTCTCCGGAAATATAAATATCTACACTTTCTCCGGCTCTGAGTTCTTTACCTGCCATAGGGATTTGTTTATAAACTGTTCCTATTTTTTTATCCGGTTGCATGGAATAATGATAGTTTACTTTTAAACCTTGCGCATTTAAACTGAACAATGCTTCTTCTTTCGTTTTTCCAACATAATCAATTATTTTAAACGGAACAGATCTCTTTCCATCCCCAACTATTAAATCTATTGCAGATCCTTTAAAAACAACCGTTCCGGAATCAATAGGATTATTATTTCTCATTTGTTTCAATACCGCATCCGATAACTCCGGTACATAAGTTATTTTTCCGGTTTTTAAACCTAAGCTTTGTAATTGCATCTCCGCACTTCGTAAAGATAAATCTACCAGTTTAGGCATTTTTACTTGTGGGGGATAAAAAGAAGAAACAGTAAGTAAAATAATTCTTCCGGGTTTTACACTAAGGCCTGCCAGCGGGTATTGCGATAAAATTGTTAAAGGTTTTTTGCCTTCAATATAATTAGAATCGTTTATTTCGTAATTTAAATCATTTTTATCCGGTTCACTTTTTATTTCTTCTATAGTTTTGCCTTCCAGTTTAGGAACAGAAATACTTTTGCCATGGTAAGTATTAATGGGTAGGTAAACAAAAAAGAATCCTAAAAAAAGAATTAATATCACGCAAAATATAATGCCTGTGTGAATTAAAAAATCTTTTTTTGAACTGCTTTTAAAATCAATCATGCGGTTAAATTAAAAAATTAAATCTGAACAAAAATAAATGTTTGGGGCTTGCCTTCTGCCCGGGCTTTACGTTCCAATCTTTTTGTTCGTTCCTCACAAAAAGGATTTCCACTGCAATCCCTAATCCAAAAGAAAGAAAAATAAAATAAATTTATAATTATCAGTTTATCAATATCTATATATTCATAATTATTTTATTCTAAAAGGCATTGATTTCTTTTTTCAATAAGCCGTATTTCAAAATAGAATCTATAAAATTATAAGGTTTGTATCCATTAATGGCTGCCTGATGGAAGATACACGTCGCTGGTGTCATACCCGGTAATGAATTTACTTCTATAATAATCGTTTCAACACTGTTATCTTCAAAAATTCGCACAAAGGCGTCTATTCTTGCATAACCTTCAATATTTAAAATTTTTGCAGTTTTTTCAAGTGTTTCCCTTACTTTCCCGGATATTATATGCTGTAAATTTTTATCCTTCGAAAATCGTGCAGGTGTAATATTTTGGCCTTCACCTGCTAAAAATTTTTCTTCAAGGCTTAATACTTCACCGGATGCAAGGGCTTCTGAAGGTTCAAATATTTCGTATTCACGCTCGCCGTTTTCGTTTATTTTGGTGAGTAAGCCACCGGTTATTTCTAAAAAATGAATTGCATTTTTTTTATCTATTAAATCTTCAATCAAATAATAATTCTTTTGAGGGAATTCTTCATTTTGTTTTAAATTTAAAATTTCCGCAGCTTCTAAAATAAATTCTTCTGTTTTTCTGAACATCATTTCAGAAAATGCAATAAACTCTTCTCTGGTTTTAATTTTTTTTACGGCCGAACTGCAGCCATCATCCGCAGGCTTGGCAATGAACGGATATTTAAATTCATTTTCAATTTTAATAATTAACGCATCTTTATTCGAAGTCCATTCTCTATCAAAAACTAAAGCATGATTGGCAATTAATATATTGTTATTTCTGAGAATTTCGTTGGTTTCAAATTTATTGATGGTAATCTTAGAGCTTTCAATCCCCGATCCATTATAAGGTAAACCTACTTTTTCTAATTCTTTTTGTATTGCACCATCCTCACCGGGTCTTCCATGAAGGGCGATAAATACTTCGTCAGCTATTCCGGCAAGTTCGGTATAGGTTATTTGCCTTGGTTTTAAAATTATATTATTACCTGTATAAAAATAAGTAAGGTGAGCCGCCTCTGTTTTTATTTTATCAAGTATCGGATGATTAATTTCTGAAGATTTTATTTTTTCTTTAATGTCATCAGCATTGTCTTTCAACATTACATTAACCGGAATTACGTATAATTCATGGTCTTCTTCTGTCCCTGTAAGAAATACAGGAATGGGTTGGTATTGAGATGAAGAACTTAATTTTTCGTAAATATTTCTGCCACTTTCAACAGAAATATGTCTTTCGGATGAAAATCCTCCCATTACTACTGCAATTTTTATTTTATTTAAAAATTGAGTGTGGTAATGAATGATTCTATCATCAAGTTTTTTTAACAATATCCTTAATGCATTGTTATTTTTTCCTGTACGTATTCTTGCTGCAACAGAAGTGCGAATGATATAAGTTAAAAACTGCGAAGGGTTTAATCCAATTTCTGCTGCCTGATGAAAGAAAAACGAAGATGGCAACATGCCTGAAGTAGTGTTGGGGTCGTTAAGAAAAATTTCGTTGGCTTGAGTTATAAATCCATCTATGCGGGCATAAACATCACAAAACATTTCCTTAAAAAGTTTTTTACATAGTGTTCTGATGGTTTCAATTTGCTCGGTTTCAATATTAATCGGAGTGATTTTCCGACTCATTCCCGGTAAATATTTACTGCGGTAATCAAACAGTGATTGATATTTTACAACTTCGGTGGGAGGTAATGCAAGTGCCCGGTTATTTTCATCTTCAACAACAATACACGAAAATTCTTTTCCATCTATGAAAGACTCGAATAAAACTTCTTCTTCGCCATCAATAGTTTCGAGTATAATACTTTCCCGGGTTTTTAATCTGTTATTTATTAGGGTTAATAATGCTTCGGGATGATAAATAATTTCATTTTCCACCCACACAGGCAAACCAATTCCTTGTCGAATGTCAATTAGGTCATGAATAAAATGTACTTTTTCAATTCCGGTAAATTTATTCCATTTAGCAGCAGAGATTTCTTCAATAAAAAATGCTTTGTTTACTGCATCTTTAAAAGCAATGTTATCCTTTTCGTTTAAAACAGTTATACCTATCGACGATCCTTGTCGTGGTGGTTTAATAACAAAAGGCAAACCTAAATTTGCCACGAGTTTCTCTAATAAATCACCTTTATAAACATTGTTTTTCCATTCTTCACGGTTAATAATTTTTCGTTCAGGTCTTATAAAACCGGCGTTTGCGAATATATTTTGTTGAATCGCTTTATCAATTCCAATAGCTGAAGGCAAAATACCTGCGCCGGAAAATGGCATTCCGTACCATTCCAATAAACCCTGTATATTTCCATCTTCACCGTAAGGGCCATGTAAGGCTAAAAATGCGAAATCAAATAAAGAATTAAATTCAGTTGGTTCTATCCTTTTTCCTACTTTATTTATTATCTCATTGATTTCTGAATTTGATAAATTTCCCAGGCATTCAATATAAATTTGAAAACCATTTAGAGATGCGGGTAAAAAATCTATTGGCGGGTAAAAATCTCTGATGGTGCCTTTATATAAATATTGCCAATCGAGCAGTATAAAATTTCCTATGCTGTCAATAAAAATAGGAATTGGTTCAAAAATATCCTTATTGAGATTATCATAAACCGTTCGGCCTCCGGCAAAAGAAATCTCCCTTTCACGGGAGCGGCCACCAAAAAAAATTCCTATTTTAATTTTCATTATCTGCAAAGTTATATAAACACTTTACAAATGAAAATTGAAATCTTTTTTAAAAATTGTAAAAAATATATTTAAAGATAAACATGCAGGCTTTCTTACATTGAAGCTTTCGAAATTTAACCACAATTTAAAAAAATAATTAAAATACAGATTGAATTAGATTTTTACAATACTACAATTGTTTTTACCCGGCATTAAAATAATTCCAAAAAATATTTTAACAAATTCAAATTATCAATATAACGATATCTAATTATCAATAATTTAGTTTGTTTGAATGAAAATGACGAAATTTGATTATACTAAAAACGATATAATCATGCTTAATCAACTCGCTGCCATCGAAACTGCTTTAATGAGATTAACTCTTAAACAAAAGAATTTTATTTACCGGATTGCAAGGCTGGAATACAGGATTTATAAAAGTTTGACCAAATTAAATGAAGTGAATGTGCTTATTGAGGAAGAAAAGCAAAATATAAAATCATGGGATACAGCTATAAAAGCAACAAGAAAAGGAAACGTGACTGAAAAATTAACAATATGGAAAGTAAAAGCGGAATACAAACTTTTTAAACTTAACCTCCGGAAAAATAAAATTGATATTGTTAAACTAATATTGAACCAATCCAAACTGGAACAATTAAAACAAGCCCTCATTGCCTTAGAAGCTGATATTGAGAAAATTAAAGTGCAAAAACAAGGGTTTGCTATAGTTGAAATAAATAAAAACGAACTCTATAATGAAAGTATTTTTGAATCGTGGGGAAAGTTGAAGCAGATAAAAGAGGATAATCCTGTCAATCAATCCATAAAAGCATTTTTGAAAGAAAATTTCAAGATGGCCTCTTAAAAAAATTGATATGATTATTATTTGAAGTTAAAGTGCAAACAGATTAATTTTCTTGTCGAGGATAAAATATAAAAAAAATAAATTCACATAAAAAGAATTTTGTTTTAACTCTACGTGTTTACTAGAAATTAATTACTTTTGTTGTTTTAATTTGTAAATCAAATTTTTTATTTATGCAAAGTTTCCGCACCGAATTAGAAAACCCATTAGTGGAAAAAGATATTATCGATCTTGAAAAAAAAATCAGGATGTTTAGAGAAGGGAAAATTCATGAAGAAAAATTCAGGAGCCTTCGATTGGCAAGAGGTGTGTATGGGCAAAGACAAAAAGGTGTGCAGATGGTGAGAATAAAATTACCATATGGCAGAATATCTTTTAAACAATGGAAAAGGATTTCTGATATTTCTGATGAATATTCAACAGGAAACCTGCATTTAACTACACGCCAGGATATACAAATACACTTTGTAAGCCTGGATAAAACACCGGAACTTTGGGCGAAATTAGAAGAAGATAATATTACACTTCGTGAAGCTTGTGGGAACACGGTAAGAAATATTACCGCTTCAGTAACAAGCGGCATCGACCCTCAAGAAATATTTGATGTAACTCCTTATGCAGATGCACTGTTCAGGTATTTGTTGCGCAACCCGGTTTGCCAGGAAATGGGAAGAAAAATAAAAATTGCATTTTCTAATTCAGATGAAGATACTGCATTAACTTATATGCATGATTTAGGTTTTATCCCAAGGATAAAAATGGAAAATGGAATTGAAAAAAGAGGTTTTAAAGTAGTATTGGGTGGAGGCTTGGGCGCTCAACCTTTACTTGCACAATTGGCTTTTGAATTTTTGGATGAAAATTTAATAATTCCTTATACGGAAGCTGTTTTAAGAGTTTTTGATCGTCATGGTGAAAGAAACTCTCGTCATAAAGCAAGATTAAAATTTTTAATACAAAAAATAGGTTTTGAACCTTTTATAGAATTGGTAAATGAAGAGTGGAAGGCATTAAAAGTTAAGAACTTTTCTATTGATCACCCTCCGGTAAATAATTATAAACCGGAAGATTTCATCACAGCATCAACCGAAAAAAATATTGAAACTGATTTCCGCTATCAAAGCTGGTTTAAAACAAACGTTTTTGAACAAACGCAGAAAGGGTTTTATGGTGTTTATATCAGAATTCCTTTAGGTAATATCAGCAGTGAAGTATCAAGGTTAATTTCAGATCAACTTGAAAATTATATTGCTGATGATATTCGCGTAACAATTAATCAAGGATTATTTTTAAGATTTGTAAAAACCGAAAATTTGCCTTACGTTTTTTCTGTTTTGGATCAATATCATTTAGCAGAACCCGGTGCAAATAGTGTAGCAAACATTACAACTTGCCCCGGTACAGATACTTGTAATTTGGCTATTTCGGATAGTACTAATATCACTTATGTTTTAGAAGACGTGATTGACAATGAATATTCTGATTTAATTCACAATAACGATATTAAAATTAAAATTTCCGGTTGCATGAATTCTTGCGGGCAGCATGGAATGGCCAATATTGGTTTTCATGGAAGCTCTTTAAAAGCAAACGGAAAAGTTTTACCAGCATTGCAGGTTTTATTAGGTGGTGGAACATTGGGCAGTGGCGAAGGAAGAATTGCAGATAAAGTATTAAAAGTGCCAAGTAAACGTGGGCCTGATGTATTGCGCATTGTTTTATCGGATTATGAAACACAAATGCTGGAAGGTGAATATTTTAATGATTATTATGACCGTTTCGGCGAAAAATATTTTTATACATTATTAAAACCTTTGGCTGATTTATCAACCTTACAAAATTCTGATTTTGTAGATTGGGGACAAACAGAAGCATATGAAACAGAAATTGGAGTGGGTGAATGTGCGGGTGTAATGATTGATTTAGTGGCTACTTTGCTTTATGAATCTGAAGAAAAAGCCGAATGGACAAAAGAAGCTTATGAAGAAGGTCGTTTTGCAGATTCCATCTACCATGCATACAGTGTTTTTGTTTCATCTGCAAAAGCTTTGCTGCTTGATAAAAATGTTAATTGCAGCACGCAACACGGAGTAATTGCCGAATTTGATAAAAATTTTATTGAAACAGGCATTATTACTTTAGATTCTGATTTTAAATCGAAAGTAATGGTGATCAATCAAAATGAACCAAGCCAAGTTTTTGCTGAACATTATATTCAACAAGCTTTTGAATTTTTAGAAAAAGCAAAAGCATACAAAAATGAAAGAGGGGTTACGTTGAAAGAATTGGCCTAATTCTTTTTAACTAATAAGGAGATTAGAAATATTACGCATTTATTTAAATGCGATTTAAATAAAAATGAAGAGGTCGGGAAAAAATATTGATAAAACGCCCAAACTTACACTTGTAGGTGCCGGTCCCGGTGATCCGGAATTGATCACTCTTAAAGCAATCAGAGCTTTAGAGTGTGCAGATGTGGTATTATATGATGCCCTTATTAATGAAGACCTTCTAAAATATTGCCCTGACCATTGCGAAAAAATATTTGTTGGAAAAAAACCCTATCAAAAAAGCATATCTCAAGATAGTATAAATTACATGATTGTAGAAAAAGCCCTTGAACGCGGCCATGTGGTTCGTTTAAAGGGTGGAGATCCTTTTATTTTCGGGAGAGGGCAGGAAGAAATTGATTTTGCGAAAAAATTTGCAATTTATACTTCATATATACCGGGCATCTCAAGCATTACTGCGGGGAGTAATATAAATATTCCCCTTACTGCAAGAGGCGTCAGCGAAAGTTTTTGGGTAATTACCGGAACCCGCTCAGATAGTTTATTGTCTGATGATTTATTACTGGCGATGCAAACTACTGCAACCATTGTTATTTTAATGGGCATGAGCAAACTGGAATTAATTTCCGATATTTTTAACCAGTCAGGTTCAGGAAATGCACCGGCTGCAATAATACAAAACGCCTCATCAAGAAATCAAAAATCAATTGTTGGTTGTATTAATGACTTACCAACGCTGGCACAAGAGCAAAAAATTGGGTCGCCGGCTGTTATTATAATTGGTGAAGTAGTCAGGTTTTATTCGTTGGAGAAAATATATTCTTCCTTTAAAGAAACGGTAATAATGTAGAGCCGGGTTAGTTTAAAATGTTTATGCGGTAATAATATAATACCCTTACATTTTTCTTCAGCTTATAGATTGGTTATTATTTTTCTAAATCATCTTCTTCTTTTGGCGCATCAAAAAGTAAATCTTTGATCATAACAAGTTGCAAGCGGCTTCTCGTGCGTTTCAAAGCAGTAAATTCATATTCCTCGAACGTTATTTTTTCATTTAAATTTGGTATCCTGTCGAGTTCAAAAGCAAGTAAGCCGGCCAAGGTATCATATTCTTTTCTTTCGGTTAATGGCCTTGGTAAATATTCATTTAAATCAGCAATTGGAGCCGATGCCAATACTTTAAATGTATGATCATCTTGCTTTTCAACAATAGGAACCTCATTATCATATTCATCCTGTATTTCGCCAACCAATTCTTCCATAATATCCTCCATTGTAATAATTCCTAATGTTCCACCGTATTCATCTATTACAATAGCCATATGAATTCTATCACGTTGAAATTGTCGGAGTAGTTTTGTGACTTTTTGATTTTGATATACAAAACTTACAGGCCTGATATTACTTTTTAATTCAAAATTTTTATTCTTCCTTATAATTCCTAAAATATCTTTTACATATATCTGACCAAGAATATTATCTAATGAATCTTTAAAAACAGGCATTCTTGAATAACCTTCTTCAATTAATTTATCAATGGCAGCCTCATCAGCTAAATCAACATTCAAGGCCATTATTTGCATTCTTGGAACCATTACTTGTTTTGCCGATCGATCCGAAAAATCAAATGCATTTCTTATAATTTCGTAATTAGCAGTTTCAATCGACCCACTTTCTTTCCCCTGTTGCACTAAAAGTTTTAACTCTTCAGGAGAATGTACTTCATGGCCTTCAACAGCATGAATTCCAAAGGCTCGTACTACGAGATTGGCCATTGCATTCATTAAAGATATTAATGGCTTAAAAACAATATAAAACCCTTTTAATGGGTAGGCAACTGCGAGGGAAACTGCTTCAGATTTTTGTAAAGCAAGTGATTTGGGAGCTAATTCACCAAAAACTACATGTAATACAGTTAAAATAAAAATAGCCAGAAAAGTGGCGATAGTATCTGAATAAGATATAAAGTGAGTAAGATTATAATAGTGGAAAAGATCTAACAACAAACCGTCAAAAAGTTTTTCACCAACAAAACCCAAGCCCAAGCTCGCAATGGTAATACCTAATTGTGTTGCCGAAAGGTAGGCATCAAGTTTTATTAAAATTCCTTTGGTAATTTTAGCTAATTTATTGCCTGATTTTGCCATCAGTTCGATTTGCGAAAATCGAACTTTTACAATTGCAAATTCAGCAGCTACAAAAAACCCGTTTAATAGAATAAGAAATACAGTAATTAAAATACTAAATATCATAGGTTTTAAAGCAGAGAAACTTATTAGAATTGAAATAAGAAATTATACCTAAAAATCTATTCCGGTTACAATAAGTTCATTCTGTTTAATTATTTAGCGAAAGGATTAAATCCACGCTTATTTTGAGATGCCTTATTCATACTTTTCATCATTTTCCGCATCTGATCGAAATGTTTTATAACTTGATTTACATCTTGTACTGTTCTTCCACTACCTGCAGCAATACGTTTTCTCCTGCTATTATCAATCAACTCCGGGTCTTGGCGTTCTTTTATTGTCATTGATTGAATAATAGATTCCATTGGCCTGAGTGCATCATCACTAATTTCAACATCTTTAACCATTTGGCTGACACCGGGAATCATTTTCATAATATCCTGCAAACTTCCCATCTTTTTTATTTGCTGAAGTTGAGAAAGGTAATCTTCAAAATTAAATTGATTTTTACGAATTCTTTTTTCAAGCCTTTTAGCTTCATCTTCATCAAAAGCCTGTTGGGCTTTTTCAACCAAGCTCACCACATCACCCATTCCTAAAATCCTGCTGGCCATCCTATCAGGGTGAAAAAGATCAATTGCTTCCATCTTTTCCCCGGTACTGATAAATTTAATTGGTTTTTCTACCACAGCACGAATAGATAAGGCAGCTCCACCACGAGTATCGCCATCTAACTTGGTTAAAACAACTCCGTCAAAATTTAATCTTTCATTAAAAGTTTTAGCTGTGTTTACAGCATCCTGCCCTGTCATTGCATCAACAACAAATAAAGTTTCGGAAGGATTTAAAGCTTTTTTAACTGCTTCAATCTCTTTCATCATCGCTTCATCAATTGCCAAACGGCCCGCGGTATCTACAATAACTATTTTTTTATTATTCGTTTTGGCAAATTTTATTGCATTTAAGGCAATTTCAACAGCATTTTTATTTTCCGGCTCAGCATATACATCTACGCCTACCTGTTGCCCCAAAACTTTTAATTGATCGATTGCCGCCGGTCTGTAAATATCGCATGCAGCCAGTAATACATTTTTATTTTGCTTTTTTAAATAAGAGGCAAGTTTACCGGAAAAAGTTGTTTTACCTGACCCTTGCAAACCTGCTATTAAAATTACAGCCGGATCTCCCTTTACATTTATGCTTTGAACAGTACCGCCCATCAATTCACTCAGTTCATCCTGCGTAATTTTTGTAAGCATTTGACCTGGTTCAACAGCAATTAGAATTTTTTGCCCCAGTGCATTTTCTTTAATCCTATCTGTTATTTCTTTAGCAACTTTATAATTTACATCAGCTTCTAAAAGAGCTTTGCGAATTTCTTTAACTGTGGTTGCAACATTAATATCTGTAATCCTGCCTTTTCCTTTTAGAGTACGAAAAGCCTGATTTAAATTATTACTTAAATTATCGAACATGGTAAAATAATTTTTATAGGCACTATAAAATTTTTACAAAATTATTTAAATTTATCATTAAAATAAATCTTTTTTAATGAAGCCGATACAAGTTGATTAATATCCGGCGATACCTTACTTATCAACACCAAAAAGCCAAATATAATAGAGATGGTTATAGAACGAATAAATATATTCAAAATATGATTATCAACCATTTTCCCTGCAAGAGGTGTAAGGAAAACTATTACAAAAGTGATAAGACCAATTCCTAAAGCCATAATTGTATCAACATTAAATGGATTAAGATTAGTCTTTAAGAAAATAAGTAAAAGTTTAGCTACATTATATATTAAAATCGATATAAAAGTTGATAATGCAGCACCATTTATATTATATATTGGTATTAAGAAATAATTTAACAGTGTTATCACAACTGATAAGAATATTATAAATATAAAATCATATTTATAATATTTAGAATTTGAAAGTATCTCTGAGTTCACACCGGTAGCCATATCAACTACCCTGGCCAAACCTATCCAAAATACAACAAATTTACCTGTTTGATAAAATTTACCTTGTGGCAAAAGGCTAAAAATATCATCAATATTGAGCCAAATACCAAGGAATAAAAATAATCCTATTATTAATAGATTTAGAGATGATTTTTTATAAACCTCATTAATATTTTTAATATTATTATTTTTCCAAGCCTCCGCAAGAATAGGTAAACTTATCTGACTTACAGTTCTTCTTGGAATTTCAATTGCTAACGCAAACTGGGAGGCGATGGTAAATATCCCAAGGTTTGATAACCCTTTTGAATAAGCAGGAAGGAAAATACTTTCAACTTTGTATATTATTAACCAGCTTAACAATGGTAAAGTTGTTAATAATCCATAATTAAACATTTCTTTCAAACGGGACTTACTAAACCCATTAAATTTGGTAATTAAAAAAAATTTACCTAAAAAGTTAATATAAATTATTAAAAGTAAGTTTATTATTAGGTATGAAAGCACCCACAGATTAATAAATTGGCTAAGGGATAACCAATGAAACCCAAACATTATTATAAGTGCAATATTTATTAAACGTAATATGATTTCCCTAATAATTGCCGGAACTACGATACGTAGATGAGCTCTGATATAAGCTTCTAAAATGCCTTGCCAACCAACTAAAACTGTCAAAAATAATATTTGATTGTAATATGCAAATAATAAAGGTGATTTTTCGAAATAAATATTTCGAAAAAAAAATTCTAAATAATAAAAAACTATAACAAATATTAAAGATCCTACTACGCCAATAACGATTAAAAATGTAAAGAATCCATTATGCATTAATTCAGTACTTTTATAATAAGCGAAAAATCTATTAATTATTCCCGGAAGACAAATCGCCGAAAAAGTGGAAAAAATAATTGAATAGCTAAGTATAGCTTGGGTTAATCCTATTTGTTCTGAGGTTAGAAAAGTTGTACTAACAAATAAAACATTTATTACTCCTATTAATAACCCTATATAACTTACTATTGAGCTCTTGAAGCTCTGTCTTATTATAATTCCCATTTATTTGTGTTTAACCTCAATTCGTTTAATTTTCTTATTCACTTATAATATATAAAATAATTATAATTTAGTTTTCCTTTAAAAAAAACAAGCGGATTTTTTACATCCATCTTCAACAATAAATTAAATCGTTTATTCAACATAATTATGAAGGTATTTTAATTATATTTTTATGTCCATTTATGACATAAATTGACATATAAAATAATATTAATTACCGGTTTACATAAGTAAATATTTATTTATGTAAAAATAATAGAATAAGAAAAAATCTAAATTTATAAAGACCATGAATAAAGCTAAATTGGTAAATCTTTAAAAAAATTATAATTTTACTATAAAGAATTCATTTACCTCTTAATTTCCTTTAATGAAAATAAAATATTTCATAACAAACCTTTTTAAGTTCTCTCCATTAGAAAAACTTCTTACACTTCCACTTATACAAAATTCCGGGTTAAATTATTGGATTGTAAGGAAAATTGTACCTAGGAGGTTTCAATATCCCCCACAAAGCTTCAGGTTTGTTCGAAGAAATAATATTTGGTTTAAATTAGATATAAGTCAACATATAGAGTATTCCATTTTTTATAATTCAATAGAAGATTCCAGTAGAAAAAAATTGTATTCATTATTAAAAACAGGATTTACTGTATTGGATATTGGAACAAATATAGGTGAAGTACTCCTTAATATAGCCTCTAAGATAGGTCCGGCAGGAAAAATTTATGGTTTTGAACCTAACCCTCCAATTTTCGAACGTTTATTAACAAACATATCGCTTAATAATTTTAAAAACATTTCCGTTTTTAAACTAGGCTTATCACACGAAAATAAAGATTTTCAATTATATGAGATATTACCTGAAAACTTAGGCGCTACAAGGATTTTAGATAAAGACGACGGAATTTCTTCAAAGACAACAATTCATACTATAAAAGTTGATGACTTTGTAACTGAGAATAATATTACTAAAATTGATTTAATAAAAATTGACGTAGAAGGTTTTGAGCTTTTTGTTTTAATGGGTGCGAGTGAAGTATTAAAAAAATGGAAACCTGTTTTATTTATTGAACTAATCGATTCACATCAAAAAATACATCATTTTGGTGCTCGTCAGCTTGTTGAATATTTAATATCTTTCGGCTACAGGTGCTATAGAGCTGATAATAACCAATTTATAGATGATAAATATGAATTGAAAGATTGTGTTTTTGATATTTATTGTATTTGAATTTACAAATGATGCATTTTTATTTGAAAAAAGTTACAAAGTATGTATTTGCACTCTTCTTACCTACAAGATATAAAAAATGGTTTTTTAAAAGATATAACTTAGCTTTTAACGAAAAATTTTTAGAAGGGATAAAGTTTGAAAAAGAATTATATCTTTTAAAGTTTTTACTTTTATCTGATAATGCTGTTTTTTTTGATATAGGTGCGAATATTGGTGAGTATATGTATGTCGCATCAAAATATATTAAATCCGAAAATTTATATGCATTTGAACCATTAAAAAATTTACACATACAATTAAAACAGGTTTTTAAAATTCAAAAAATTTATAATTTTGCTTTATCGGATTCTAACTCCATTAAAGAATTTAAAATCCCAATAATTCTAAATCAAAAAGTTTTCTCTAGAGCTACCCTTGATTTAAATTTTCGTGAGATTGGCGAAGAAAAAAGTGAAATTATTAAAATAGAAACTAAGACTTTGGACGATTTTGTTGAAGAAAATCATATTCTATATATTGATTTAATAAAAATAGATGTTGAAGGGCATGAATATGAAATTATAAAAGGTGGTTTAAAAACTTTAAAAACTTTAAAGCCGATAATGATTATTGAAATCGATTATAAACATCATAATAATGATATAAATGATATTATTAATAAAATAAATTTAATTGGATATTCATGCTATTATTTTGATTTAGAACACAGAAAATTAAGAGAGGTAATATTTGATGCTAATGTATTACAAACAAAACTTCGCCCTAATCAAAAGCCTGAATATAATTTTATTTTTTTTCCTAAAAATGATTCTTTAATAGAATTGGTAAATAAAATAAATTATCAAATAAAATAGTGATTTAATGAATATTGGTGTAATTGAGATATGCGAAAAAAGTCACTATTTTGCAGCAAGTACAATAGTAACTCTTTTCGCATCTGATAAAAATAATCAGGTATACTTCTTTATTGAGAAGGAAATTTATAATAAAGTAGAACCGGATGGATTTCCTGAGAATGTAAAAATTATAATCTGTAATATTGATAAACCTGCATCTGAACTTACTAAAAAAATATGTGATGTTAAATTAGATGTAATATATATATGTACTTTATCCAGATATTTTTATTATTTTCTTCAAATACCACTTCCAAAATTAACATTCTTCGCTATCCACAATACAAATGAATGGTTTGATAATGGAGTTATAAAAAGAACAGGATTGTTATTATTCAATCTTAAAGAGGCCATTTTAAAACTAAATATAAAAGATTCTTATATAACAATCGTACTTTTTATTAAAAGCTTTTTTAGAGAAGTGCTAAAGAAAAAATTTCTTAGAAAATTAAAAAAGAATAACTATTTATTAGTTGTATTTAGTGCTGGTCAAAAGAAAAATTTGTGTAAACATGAAGAACAATCCGAAAAAATATTGGAATTGCCTATGACAATATATAATCAGGATTTTGCCGAAACAAAAAATACCTTTCAAAATAAAAAAGAATTACGAGTTTGTATACCTGGAACAGTATCCAATGTAAACAGGGATAATATAAATTTTATTCGTAGTTTATTAGATCATTCGTCATCTATTTCTGGTAAAGTTATCTTTGATTTTTTGGGTTTTATACCTGAAAATGAAATTTATTTTTTAGAATGGTTTAAAAAATTAAAGTTGAAAAATATTTCGGTGGAATATTATTTAAATTTTATTTCAAATAAAGATTTTGAAAATAGTATCTACAAATGTGATATCATTTTGGGCAACCTCAGGATAAATCTAAATCCTTATCAGAAATATGGTGAAACGAAACAAAGTTCAACAATATATCACATGATTCGTTTCGCTAAGCCAGGCATTTTCCCTGCTAATTATACATTGGAATTTTCAAATACAGAAAATATATTAAAATACTCGAATTATGAAGAATTAGTAAACATTCTACTTAACTTATATAATGATAGAAAATTATTACAAAAAATATCAGAAAGTGCTTTTCAGTTTTCGAGTAATTACTTACCGGAAATAATTTATGAGACAAAAATACTTCCACATTTAAAAAAGGTCTTTTAAATTTAAAATGTTTAATAAATATTGCCATGTTTAAAATTCAATTATTTACTATTGTACTTTATAACTCATACACTTAATTTAAGTCATCATATTAAGAACTCTCTTTCACCACATCTATAATCAATGATGTATAAACTAATTCTCCGTTTATATTTCTTTTGTCAAACCTTTTCGAACGCCTTACTAATCCATCTTCTTCCTTCCAATCAATTGCATGGAAACTTCCGGTTTCGTCAAAATATTCTAATAAATTAACTTTAAAACCCGCCTTTTCAAAAATTTCGGAAAATGAATGATAATTATATAAAACTTTGTGATCAAAAGCCCCCGGCCCGGTTCCATTTATCTTTACATGTTCAATATAAGTTGGGCTTGGATGAAAACCGTCCGGCACAGCACAACGTAAATAACCACCTTGTTTTAAAAAAGTAAAGCAATTTCTTGCAGCTAACTCCCCTTCTTCTAAAGTTAAGTGTTCCCATACATGTTCTGCAATTATTGTATCAATAGTATTTTCTCTAAAAAAATTAAACCAATCGTCTTTTTTTAATAAATTTAAATAATCGGCTTCTGTAGGAATCCATGATTTATCGAAAATTCCGCTGGCTCCAATCACAATACGGCAAGGCGTTTCCAGAGCTCGCTTCTTTAACCTATTATAACCTAATATTTTTTTTATTAAAACGTAAGGCCACAATAAAAATTTCTTAATTTTTTTTTTCATGAGGTGTGTTTACTTCCAAAGGAAAAGAATAAACATTTGCAAATATGTATTATCAATTTCTCTTATTCATTTCGTCCCTTACTTTTGCTGCACGTTCATAATCTTCTTTATCCAAAGCTTCGTTTAGTAATTGCTGAAGTTGGTCAAAAGATAAATCCTTGAGTGATTCTCCTGTTTTTTTTGGAGAAGGGTTACTTGCTTTAGATTCTTTTTTAACGATTGGCTGCTCTTCATCCATTTCAGTAAGTACTATTCCGGCCTCCGACATTATACTTTCGTGGGTGTAGATTGGCACATTAAATCTTAAACCTATTGCAATTGCGTCAGAGGGTCGGGCATCAATTTCGTTCATCGTCAAACCATCGGTACAAACTATTTTTGCAAAAAAAACACCCTCTTTAAGGTCAGAAATTATTATTTCAATAATAGAAAATTTAAATGATTGTGCAAATGATCTGAAAAGATCATGTGTCATTGGCCTATTAGGGATTATTTTTTCAATTTCAATCGCAATAGCTTGTGCTTCAAACATTCCAATAATAATTGGCAACCTTCTTCCACCTGCTTCTTCTCCCAAAACTAATGCAAATGATCCTTGTTGTGATTGACTTGATGAAAGGCCTAATATCTCGAGTTTAATTTTTTTCACAGTTCCCTATATAATTACCAAAAACTTTTTATTTATTAAAAATAAAAATACCTGACTAATTTTATCATTCAGATTTTTTTTACCTAAAACAAAACCTGTCCAAGTTAATAACAATAAATTAATTTGCCAAAATAAGCCTCTTTACATAAATAGGCATAAAAAAACTTTGGCAAGTAAAATTGCCAAAGTTTAAAGGAAAGAATAATCTATTTTGATGATAATACAGCTTTTGTAAGGCGAGGAACTATATCAAAGGCATCACCAACTATACCATAATCAGCTGATTTAAAGAAAGGTGCTTCAGGATCTTTATTTATTACTACAATTACTTTGGAAGAATTAACACCGGCCAAATGTTGAATTGCACCCGAAATTCCAATTGCAATATATAAATTAGGACTGATTTTAATTCCGGTTTGTCCTACGTGTTCATGATGTGGCCTCCAATCTAAATCAGAAACAGGTTTGGAACAAGCAGTAGCAGCGTGTAAAGCATTTGCAAGATCTAATAACATTTGCCAATTTTCCGGACCTTTTAATCCTCTTCCTCCCGACACTACAATATCTGCCTCGGGTAATAAAATATCACCTGTTTGTTTTTCAATGCCTGTTACTTTAATTGAAAAATCTTTGTCATTTATTAAAGGCGTAAAAGTTTCAACTGTTGCTTGTTCGGTTGTTTCGGCCGGCAAAAAAGCATTCTTTTTAATTGCGATAATTTTTTTCTCACCTTTTAATTCAGTTTCAGCAAAAGCTTTGCCTGTGTAAATGCTTCTTTTTACAACAAAACCATTTGATAAATTTGGTAATTCAATAACGTTTGATGCTAAACCTGCTTTTAATTTTGCAGATAATCTTGCGGCTACAGCATCTCCTAAAGATGATTTTGCCAATATAATAATATTGGCATTTTCTTTATTCACAGCTTCTGTTATTGCTGTTGTATAAGGCTGAATGCCGGGTTCATTTAATTTTTTATCTGCAGCATGCAAAACTTTTTTACAACCAAAATTTCCAATTTTTTGTAATTCTTCTGCTGCTAATTCGCCTAATACTAAAGCTGTTGCATTTGTATTAGTCATTTTTGCCACTTCAGCACCATATCCAATGGCTTCGAAAGATGATTTTTTTATGGCTCCATCAGCCGTTTCTACAAATATTAAAACTGACATATATATCTTTTTAATGAAATGAAATCTTATTCTAATAAATTATAACAACTATATTTTTTTAAAGCATTTTTTTAAAGCACTTTAGCTTCTGTTTTAAGCAAACCAATTAATTTTTCTGCCTCTTCTGCAGGTACCATTTTTACTGCTCCTTTTGGTGGAGGTAATTGAAATTTATATACCGATGTTAAAACTTCTTCGGTAGTTGGTTTAATTACTGAAAGTGGTTTCGTTTTGGCCGACATAATACCACGCATATTGGGAATTTTCCATTCTGCGATTGGTTCTTGGCAACCTGCAACAAATGGGAGGTTAACTTCGACATTTTCTTTACCTCCTTCAATTTCGCGACTCATCTTTGCTGTTGTTCCATCAATATCCAATTTCATAACCGGAGAGATAGAAGGTATTCCTAACATTTCTGCAACCATTCCATGAACCTGGCCGCCATTAAAGTCAATTGATTCGCGACCCATTAAAATCAAATCGTAGTTATTCTGCTTACACACTTCGGCAATTTGTTGAGCAACAAAATACGAATCTGTTGGTTCTGCATCAATTCTTATTGCATCATCGGCTCCTAAAGCCAAACCTTTACGAATAATTGGTTCGGAATCCGAAAGGCCTACATTTAATAAAGTTACAGTTCCATTAAATTGTTCCTTTAATTCTATAGCGCGCGAAAGTGCATAATCATCATAAGGGCCAACGATAAACTGTATTCCTGCTTTATTTAATTTCGTATCATTATCCGTGAAAGCGATTTTTGCTGTTGTATCAGGCACACAAGTTATACAAACAAGTATTTTCATGTATTTAATTTGAATTTTTATTTAAACAATATTTTTCAATGATTTCTTAAAAGACAATAAAACTCATTAATAGTATGCAAGCATACTATTAATTTCTTAGAATTAAAATTTTATTACACTTTATTATCAAAAAATCCATATTCATCAAAAAAATAAATATTTTATTAATGGGTTCCTTATCAAATACAGTAACTCGTTTTGCTCATAAATCTTTCTAAACCAATGTCAATGTTAATGCATTAATTAAAATATTGTTTTATCAATATCGTTATTCTCATATTTAAAAAATCTTTATTACTTCTTATTAATTCTTTTTTATTAACATTTAAGTTCATTGGAATATTACATCAGGGCTGAAAGCAACAAATTAACTATTTGGTCGTAAACTCATAAAAAATTTCATTTTTTAATATAACATCATTATAAATATTACGTCCCTTTTCATTTGCCGGGATTTACTTTTAAATAGCATTGTTGATTAACAGTATTAAATGATAATTTAAGATTCACATGAAATATATTTTACTTATTATTTTAATAATCTTTCCGTTTATATGTAAAGCACAACAAGATAACTTTTTAGCTGAAGCGAATTACAACGACGAGCCCAAAGAGGAGGAGCAACTCAGATTAATTGTGAGTATTCCGGCATCTTACCCCGGGGGGTATCCTGAAATGTTTGAGTTTATAAAAAAGAATTTACTTTATCCACAAGAAGCATATTATAAAAGAATTGAAGGAACCGTTTTTATTAAAACACTTATATCGGAAAGCGGGAAACTTGAAGAAATATCGGTTTACTCGGGAGTTGGTTTTGGTTGTAACGAAGAAGCATTGAGAATAATAAAAAAAATGCCTGTATGGGAACCTGCGCAACATGATGGGGTAGCAGTAAAGAGAAAATTAATTATTCCGATTGCGTTTGAATTACCTAAAAAATAAAATTTATAACTAAAATAAATATTTTTTTTTAAAAATTATTTTGTAAACAAATTTTTTTTACAACATTTGTGTTTCTATAAAAAATGAGTAAAGCCCGCTTATATATTTCCCAAATGGAATTGGTTGCTAATAACAACCCGGTTCCGAGTATGCGACCGAGGTGCATACGCATCTGACTATATTTTATATTACCTATGTGGTAATCCTAATCCTTTTTACATGCTTTCCGGTTCAATAAAACGGTATGATATTTGAAAATAAACTGTTTAATTGATTTCTAATATATTAATTATAATTTATTTAATAACATTTCGGTTTAAAGAAAAATATTTTAAAAATAAAATGAATATCCAAAAATATATAGTTCAAATAGCTAAATACGAACATTTAAGCATGGCAGATGAAATTTGCCATCATATGGAAGAAAGTGCAAAAGCAAGGGGAACCGGCATTGCAAAAAGATCTCCGGATTATATTGTAAAGAAAATGATTGATGGAAAGGCAATTGTGGCCACTGATCTTTCAGGGAATTTTGTTGGTTTCTGTTATATTGAAACTTGGGGACATGGTCAATATGTGGCTAATTCCGGACTAATTGTGCATCCTGACCACAGAAAAAGTGGTCTTGCAAAAATGATTAAAGAAAAAGTTTTTGAACTATCTCGTCAAATTTATCCGGCAGCTAAAATTTTTGGAATAACTACCAGTTTGGCTGTTATGAAAATTAATTCTGATTTGGGTTATAAACCGGTAACTTTTTCGGAATTAACCGACGATGATCAATTTTGGAAGGGTTGCTCAAGTTGCCAAAATTATGATGTTTTAACACGTACAAATCGTAAAATGTGCCTATGCACGGGTATGATGTACGACCCTGAATGGGAAAAAGAAGAAAAGAAAAAACGTTGGGATTTT
This sequence comes from Spirosomataceae bacterium, assembly GCA_965248855.1. Taxonomy (GTDB): domain Bacteria; phylum Bacteroidota; class Bacteroidia; order Cytophagales; family 172606-1; genus CBDFKQ01. Next base: position 59,528 of record CBDFKQ010000024.1, read on the forward strand.
ACAAAAAAATCGAAGATTTATGAACGTTGGTTGCGTTTAAAAGAAAGAATTTTATATAAAAATCAAATTAAAAAATCTTCACAACTATTAGGGGAAGCTCAGTACCATTAAATTGTCTTTTCCAACACTTTAATAAAGTACAATCATATTAAAGTGTTGGAAACACCTCAACGCAAATTTCAAACTGTATTAAGTTTTAGAAAACTTATTACTAATAAATAAGTTTTATATTTCTTCTATTTTGGCTTTAATCGAATTGATTAATTCAGACGGAACAGGTATTTTATGGATTTTATCGCAGAGGACTTTTCGGATGGAAACTTCCAGATTATAATTTTCAATACATGGCAGGCATTTATCCATGTTTTGCTTAAAATGAACGATTTGCTCTTCAGTGGCTTCGTTATCTAAAATCTCCCTAATTGCTTTAAGGCATTCTTTGTTATTCTTACACTCTGTATGATACTCCACACCTTCCGATTTTACAATTATCTTTGGTAGTTCGTTCTTTAAATCCGATATGGTATTCTTCTTATCCATTTGATTTTAAACCAATTTCTGCGCAATTAAAGTTCAGAAAATTATAAATTATTAAAATTTTATTTTAAAATAAGCTTTTTTACGGAATTTTTCAATTTTCCTTTATTCCAAAAATCAATTATCGTAACCCATTGTCTTGGCATACGAACGTAATTTTTCTTTCAGTAAGTTTCTGGCACGATGCAACCTCGACCTTACAGTACCTATCGGGATATCTAAAATTTTAGCCATCTCTTCATAAGTAAACCCTTCAATGTCGCATAAAATAATAACAGTTCTAAAATCAACATCTAAAGCATTTAAAGCCATCGCTACTTCATCTCCAATCAACTCTTGAACAGATTCTGTCCTTAAATCTGTTGTTACGCTGCTTTCACCATCTGCTTCTTCCGAATTATAAAAAGTTTCAACTTCCTGATAATCTACCTTTGAAGGTTCTTTACTTTTTTTTCTATAATCGTTGATGAAACTATTTTTCAAAATCCTGAACAGCCAGGCTTTTGCATTAGTTCCTTGTTGAAAAGAATTTATGAATCTAAATGCCTTAAGATAAGTGTCTTGCACTAAATCTTTAGCTTCATCTTCATCCATTGTTAAACGAAAAGCAAAATTATACATCGAGTCTATGTGAGGCATAAACTCTTTATTAAAAATTTCGTGCTTTTCCTTTTCTGTGTAGTTTTGAGTTGTTATATCTGACATAGATTTACAAATCTACAAGATTGGCTGAATTTATATATCTTGATTATCTTTTTTTTATTAGAATAATAATTCAATATTAAAAATTATTTTAAAAACGTTGATAATGATTAAAATTTCATTGGTAATTATAACATTTAATGAAGAAAAAAATATTGAGAGGTGTATAGATTCAACAATAGATTTGGTGGATGAAATTATAGTGGTGGATTCTTTTTCTACAGATAAAACAAAAGAAATATGTTTGAACAAAAAATTAAAATTTATAGAAAACACATTTGTAGGACATATCGAACAAAAAAACTTTGCCATTTCTCAAGCCGATAACGATTATATTTTATCGTTGGATGCTGATGAAGCCTTATCTGACGAATTAAAAAAAAATATTTTGTTATTAAAATCAAACTGGCACTCCGATGCTTATGAAATAAATCGGTTAACAAATTATTGTGGAAAATGGATTAAGCACACTGATTGGTACCCTGATAGAAAGATTCGATTATTTGATCGAAACAAAGCGTATTGGGGAGGAATTAACCCTCATGATTTTATTTTAACCGAACCCGAAGCAAAAATATCGAGGTTAAATGGTGATATTTTACATTACAGTTATAATTCAATTCAACAACATATAACACAATTTAATTATTTTACAGACATCAATGCAAGGGAAGCTTTTCAAAAAGGGAAAAAAGCAGGATTGTTTAAAATAATTTTTAACCCTATTTGGAAATTTATCCAAAGTTATTTTATCAGACAAGGTTTTTTAGATGGATATTATGGTTTTCTGGTTTGCGTCATATCAGCTTTTGCTACTTTTGCCAAGTATATTAAATTAAGAGAATTATACAAACTAAAATAAATTTGAGAAATATTATTATAAGCCGTACTGATAACCTTGGAGATGTAATTTTATCTTTACCCGTTGCCGGAAAATTAAAACAAGTTTATCCAAATGCTAAAATAATTTTTCTGGGTAAGGCTTATACCGAACCTATCATTTCATCTTCAATTTTTATTGATGAATTTTGGGACAAGCAAAAACTAACCCATTATAATACCGGTGAAATAGATGCGATAGTATTTTTATATCCTGATTTAGAAGTTGCTAAATGGGCAAAAGCAAATAGAATTAAATTAAGGATTGGCACATCACACAGGTGGTGGCATTGGTTGTATTGTAACAAATTAATTGATTTTAGCAGAAAAAAATCAAACCTCCACGAGGCACAATTAAATTTTAAACTTTTAAAACCTTTTGGTATTAAATCGGAAATTGATTTAAAAGAAATCCCGGCCTTATATGGGATGAAGAGCAGTAGTGATTTTCCGGTTTTTTTAAAGAATATAATTCAAAAGGATAAAAAAAAAGTCATTTTACATCCTAAATCAAAAGGAAGTGCCCGCGAATGGCCAATAGAAAATTATTTTCATTTGGCTCAACAATTATCACCCGGAGATTATCAAATTTTTATAACGGGTACAGAAGCAGAAGGGAAACTAATTAAAAATCAACAGGCAGATATTTTTAATTTATCTAACGTAACAGATTTGACAGGCAAATTATCATTAAAAGAATTAATTAATTTTATTGGAGAAACAGATGTTTTAGTTGCTTGCAGCACAGGGCCACTTCATATTGCTGCAGCATTAAATAAAAAAGCGATAGGAATTTTTCCAAATATTAAACCCATGCATCCTCAAAGGTGGAAACCTTTAGGCAACAAACATGTTGAAGCAGTTCACCTTGACAAAGAGAATTGTAGGGAATGTGTTAATGATGCAAATCAATGCAATTGCATTAAATCTGTAACTGTATTTCAAATAAAAGACCTTATTGTTAAACGCGAAACTTAATAATTATTTATATGGAAGTATTTTCATAAATACTTCCATAAGTAAATTTATATTATTTTGCAAGAGCTTCTTTAATTGCTTTTTCAACAATCGGCTCCATTATTTTATATCCTGCCAAGGTAGGATGAACACCATCATTAGTTAATTCTTTTTTCAAGCCTTTTTTATCATCTACCATGGCTGAAAAATAATCGGCATAAATTAATCCTTCCTTTTTAACATACTTTTTAATCATTTCATTTAACCTGATTACTTTATCGGCAGGTTCCATGCCCGGCCTCCATGGAAAAATATTTGCAGGGAGAACCGATGATAAAATTACTTTTACATTATTTGCTTTAGCAATTTCTGCCATGGCCATAATATTTTCGAAGGTATTTTCAAGTGTAATTCTACCCGTATTTTCAGCAATATCATTTATACCGGCAAGAATAACGACTACTTTTGGCTTAAGATTGATAACATCAGGATGAAAACGAATAAGCATTTGAGGTGTAGTTTGTCCGCTTATACCTCGATCTATATAAGAATTTTTAGCAAAAAAACTTGAATCCATTTTCTTCCAACCTTCCGTTATTGAATTACCCATAAAAACAACCCGATTATCTTTAAAACCTTCAGAAAGTAATTGTTCATTTTCTTTTTGATAACGTTTTAAAAAAGCCCAATCTTGATTTTGTCTTTCTTCATCATCTTTTTTTTGTTTTTCTATTTGTTGTTCACTTTTATTAAGAAGGTTTTTTTCTTGTGCATTAATTTTAAGTTGTATTGTCATGAGGAAAAAAACTAGAACTAAATGTTTCATAATATTATTATTGCTTAACTAAGTTTTAAATAATTTATTTAATATGAGGTTTTTTTTACCAATCTGTCGGTTTAATTTTTTTCTCAAGTAAAGAAATGAATTTTTTAATTCTTTCAACTCTAAGTTCTGTTGATTTAAGTTTTTTAATTCTATAAATACATATAAATTGATTAGATGGGCTTAATGTTTCGAAGAATTCTAATGCTTCTAAGTTGGTAATTAAAGCTTCCTTTAGGTCCTCAGGGATTTCATTTTTTTCCTTCATGCTATAGGCGTCATCCCATTGTCCATTTCCCTTCGCTATTTCAACTAATATTAAACCTTCCGGTTTCATTTTACCTTCAACAATTAATTTTTCAACACGGTTTTTATTTACAACCGACCATATACTTTTTGGTTTTCGGGGAGTAAACCTTACTGAATAACTTTCTTCATCCACGCTGTTTCTAACTCCATCTATCCATCCAAAGCATAAAGCTTCTTCTACTGATTCTTCGTAAGAAACACTTGGTTTGTCTGAATTTTTTTTATAATATATTAACTTAACCTCCTTTTTATTTGCTGCATTTTTTTCGAGCCATTCTCTCCAAACATTTCTATTTTCAGCTTTAAATGTTTCCATTTTTATTTTTATTGTAAAATGTGCTTAATTACTTTTTTTACAAATTATAATGAATTTGTAAGCTGTCATTAATTTTTTCATTTAGCATTACAATGAGTTCTTCATTCATAAATTCATACTCATCAGCAATATTTAGCACTTCAATTACCGGTAATTGAACATGAGAATATAAGTCTAAAATTTTTGATTTATGATCAGATTCCATTACAAGAACAAGGTCAGCCCGGGTTAAATCTTTCTCAGAAATTTTTCTTTCACTTTTTGGGCTCAATCCTACAGAACGAATATTAAAACGATTATCATTTTTAAAAATAAATTCTGCTGTTCTGCTGCGCTTTTTATTTTTACCACAAACTACAAGTATATTAGGCCTATTGGTCATTTTTAACATTAAACATATTTATAATTATTGAAATACTGATATTGATAAACCAATAATTATAAATTTAAATATATCACTTATAATTCTTCATCCTTTTCTCATACAATGCATTAGCTTCATCTAAATCAAATGGTTTTTCAGGAAATATAAGTCGATAAATGGTAAAAAAACCACCTAAAACAATTCCTCCTCCAATAAAAATAGCAGCACTTATTAAATATAGTAATGCTGCAGGTCCATTTAACAATTGGGCGAAAAGGTTATGCCAGAGGTTTTGCCCGGTAGATTTCCAATATTCAATTTTTTTAAATCTCCAATAAAAGAAAGTTAAACAAATGAATATGACCAACGAGATATAGAATGAATTTATATTAAATATCAATATCGTTTTATTGATAAAATAGTTTAAAATAAAAAAATAAAAAATAAAACTGATCAGCATTTTTGTTAATTCATTTACAGTTTTATTTTTTTTCCGTAGCATTTTTGGGGGCAATTCAAAAGCAGTTTTTTCTTCCAAAACCGTTTTAATAGCCTTTGCTTTTAATAAACATTCCTCATATTCATGTTCGGGGTCAGAGTCAAAAGTAATAGCACTGCCTACCTGAAATGAAAATTTTTCTTTTGTTAAATCAAAAACGATACTTCTTATAATTACATTAAAATCAAAATCTCCTTCGGGAGTAATATAGCCTGATGCACCGGAATATAAACCGCGTTTAAAATTTTCATATTGTTCAATCAATTCCATTGATTTTATTTTCGGCGCGCCGGTCATACTACCCATAGGGAAAGTTGCGTTAATAATGTCAATAAATTTAATATCAGTCCTTATGGTAGAGGTAACTGTTGAAATCATTTGGTGTAACTGATCAAAAGTATAAATACCAAACATTTCATGAACTTTTACTGAACCCGTTTCAGAAATTTTTGCAAGATCGTTTCTTACCAAGTCAACAATCATCATATTTTCTGCGCGTTCTTTTTCAGAATTTTTTAATTGATTTTTTAGTAATTCATCTTCTTCGGGAGTTTTTCCACGTCTCGCCGTTCCTTTTATCGGTTGTGATATTAATTTATTTCCTTCTTTTTTTAAAAATCTTTCCGGTGATGCACACATAAGGGTGCGATAATGAGCATCTTTAAAAAAAGTTGAAAATGGCATAGGCGATACTTCATTTAAAGCTTTATAAACTTCTGTATCTTCTAAGTAAGCCCGCTCCGCAAAAAACTCAATGCAATAATTCAATTCGTAAACATCTCCTTCAAGAATGTGTTCTTTAATTTTATTAACATTTTTTATATATTCCTCTTTATCCGTTCTTATTTGCAATGGATCAAGCAAAATTGTTTGTTTCCATTCATAATCAATATCAGCGAATCGCCTTATTCTCCAAACTTCCTGTACTATTAATTCCGGATCTTTTTCTGACGAATAAATGGTTACTTCATTGTCTTTAAAAAAGAATAAATGCCTGGGAATAAAAAATAGTGCTTTAGGAAATTGATGAAAATCATTATTTTCACTTACTAAATTTTCAATGTCATTTTTTAAGTCGTAAGAAAAACAACCAAACATCCAATCATTGTTCTTATCATAAAAATCTTGAAAATCCTGCAAAGATTTTTCATCAGTCATTTCAAAAACATCTTCTTCACTATCAACATCAACCGCTAAAATTTTATTAAAACCACCAAAAGGATAATTTTTAATACCATTATCAGTAAGGTAATGCATGTGTTGATATCTATCAGCCCATAGTATAGCCCCCCAATGGAATTCATCCATTTGTTCGATAGTAAACGTAGCCGACTTTCTGTTTTTCATTGAAGCATTGAAAAAAATGAAAAAAATGAAAAAAGTAAAATTAGACAGAAATATTTTTTAATTACGATAGCCCATCAACATTTAAAATTGAATTTTAATTTGTTGCTGTAAGAAGAGCAACAAATTAAATAATATGTATTTTAACAAAAGTGTTTATTTTTGCTTTAAGGTATCCAAACTTTTACTTTTACTTACTTACACAGATATATGAATAGTGCTTCAACTTCCCAAAAACGCATTTTGATTCTTGGAGCCGGTCGTTCCGCCACTTGTTTAATCGAACATTTGGCCCAGGAAGCTTTAAAAAATGATTGGCAACTTACAGTCGGGGATTACGTTTTGTCGGTAGTAGAAAAAAAAACAGCGGCTTTTCCTCATGTTTCGGCAATTGAATTTGATGCCTTTGAACAGAAACATCGCGAAAAATATATTTCTCAGTCTGATGTGGTAATATCTATGATGCCTACCACTTCTCATGGTTTAATTGCTAAAACTTGCATCAGGCTTGGCAAACATTTAATTACAGCTTCATACACAACTCCCGAAATTCAACAATTAAACACTGAAGCGCAAAAGAAAGGTGTCTTAATTTTAATGGAGATGGGCTTGGACCCCGGTATCGACCATATGTCGGCCATGTTGATGATTGATAAAATCAGATCGGCAGGTGGAAAAATAGAATCTTTCAAATCGTATAGCGGTGGTTTAATGACGCAGGAATCGGATAATACATGGGGGTATAAATTTACATGGAACCCTCGTAATGTTGTAATTGCAGGTCAGCAAACAGTTAAGTTTTTAGAAAACGGACATTTTAAATATATTCCGTATCACCAACTTTTCACGCGAACAGAACCTGTAAACATTACAACCTTACCCGAATTGGAAGTATATGCAAACAGAGATTCACTGCATTATCAGGAAGTGTATGGTTTAAAAGAAATAAAAACATTGATAAGGGGCACATTACGAAAAAAAGGATATTGTGCCGCATGGAATGTGTTAATTAAATTAGGCTTAACTGACGATACATTTACCATCGAAAATTCTGCCGGAATGACGTATTTGGATTTTGTTAAATCTTTTCTGGATGAAGACCAACATGGTTTAACCATTGGAGAACAAATTGCAAAATATGTTGGTATGGATGTAAATTCGGAAGAAATGCAAAAATTTTTCTGGTTGGATATTTTAAATAAAGATAAAATAGAACTTATCAATGCAAGCCCTGCAAGAATATTACAACACTATTTGGAAAAAAAATGGGCATTATCTCCCAATGATAAAGATATAGTGGTGATGTACCATCAAATGGATTATATTACTTTATACGGAAAAAAGAAAACGCTGATATCAAACTTATTTGTAAAAGGTGATGATGCTTTAAGAACCGCAATGGCAAAATCAGTAGGACTGAATGTAGCTATCGCCTGTAAATTATTAATGCAGGGAAAAATTACTTTACGTGGTGTTCACATCCCCGTTAGTCGCGAAATATACGTACCTGCCTTAGCAGAATTATCGCAATTGGGTTTTGTTTTTGAAGAAAGGGAGATTTAAGATTATAAATAATTTATTTACAAAATGGAATAAGATAATCTTATTCCATTTTTTTTTATCCTTACGGTTTATAATTTTTAATCATCATTAAAGAAAATAAAACAATATTTCTTTTTTCAATTGAACGACTGCCTAAATTCCAAGGGTGAAAAATTAGTTTTCGTTTTAAATAGTTTGCTAAACGACTGTGAATGTTCAAACCCCAGATTATATGCAATTTCACTTATTGATAAATCAGTAGTAGATAATTTTTCTTTCGCCTTTTCAATCAATTTATTATGAATGTGTTGTTGTGTGCTTTGGCCGGTTAATGTTTTAAGTAAGCCACTTAAATAACTTGATGAAACATTTAGAGATTCTGATATGTATTGAACAGAAGGCACTCCTTTTTTTTCTAAAGCATCGCTGTTAAAATATTTTTCCAGCATATCTTCAAGCCGATTAAGGATTTGATGGTTAGATATTTTTCTGGTGATGAATTGTCGTTGATAAAACCTTTCAGAATACGTGAGCAATAATTCTAATTGTGCGATAATTACACTTTGACTAAATTTATCAATATTAGAATGGTACTCATGCTCAACATTTTGCATAATTGCAATTATAATTGCTTCTTCTTTCTCCGAAAGATATAAAGCCTCATGTACTGAATAGCTAAAATATTCGTAATACCTTATTGTTTTGGCCAAAGGCATATTCCACAAAAAATCCGGATGAACAAGCAACAACCATCCCGAATGATTTATTTTTTCATTTTTATTAACTTCAATTCCAAAAACTTGACCCGGTGCAATAAAAAACATAACTCCTTCATCAAAATCATACTCTTGCTGACCGTATTTTATTTTTGCATTAAAATTTCTTTTAAGTGAAATAGAATAAAAATCAAATATTAAACTTATCGATTCATTATAAGGCAATTGCTTAATAGATTCAAAATTTATTACACTAATTAAGGGATGTTCCGGTTTAGGAAGCCCCTTAAACTTATGATATTCGCTTATCGATTTTATTCTTAAAAGTTCTGTACTCGCCATTTTTTAGGTATTTATATTTGTTTATAAACTCCTGCAAACTCTAATGCAAAATCTTTTAGCTTTTCTTTACCCATTACCTGTGGCCTATTTTGATAGTAATCATGGAAAAATTCTCCGGTATGAATGCTATGCTGCATTTCAACCAAACCGGCAGCAATATTTGGGTTCATTCCAATTGTTTCCAAATTACTTTGCATTTGTGCGTTGGTTATGGTTATCCATTTTAAGTCCGGCTTTCCGATAGCTTTACCTAATATACTTGCCACTTCATTGCAGGTTTGTTCTTCACTTGCCACATATCGAACTTTGGTACCAACAAGCGGCGTAACAATTTCATCGGCAATAGCAGTTGCAATATCTAATGGAGATACCCATGATACCTTATCATCATCTCCATAGTTTGATGCGATGACATCAGTGTTTTTTATAACATGTAAAAAAGCATATAAATTGTAGAAAAAAGATGTAGGTCTCATGAATGTAATAGACCCATCAGGCAGATTAGTGCTGAGTATATTCTCTACTTCACGATGGTCAAGTATAATACCCGTACCTTTATCTAAATGTGCTCCTATGCTGCTAAGATGAACCACTCGCTTTATACCTGCACTTTGAATGGCTTGTACATAATTTTTACCTATCTTATGAATAAATGCACTCAGGTCAAGTTTATGATCGAAAAAATCATTTGGTGGCACCATAGTGTACACTGCATCAGCACCGGTAAAAGTATGTTTAAGAAAATCAACATCTTCAAGTGAACCAATAGCAGCGGTAGCACCCAACGCTTCAATGGCTTTTTGTTTCTCAGGCTTGCTACTGATTACTGTAATGTCATGACCTTTATATTCTAATTCTTCTGTAAGTGGTTTACTGATATGCCCTAACGAACCTGTGATTACAATTTTCATATTTGTGTTTTATTTTATTTGATATTTCAAAGTTCAGTAAAAATAAATAAACAGATGTAACCTAATCTACTATTGTTGTAGTCAAAATAATTTTTATTTTTTATTAATTATAGCAGATAAATTAAAATTATGGATTTTGAAAATACAGAATAATTCGACTTTGAAAGAGTAGAATTTAGATTATTTTAAATATAAACCATCACCGTTATTTCCCATATATCCTCCCCATTTAACATATTCTTTTACAAGTCCTTTAATTGTATTTTTTTTAAATGTTATAAAAGATTGTTTTTTATGAGAAAAAGTTTCAGGATTATCCTTTTCTTCTGCAAAAGAGCAAGAATATACTATATCAACGCTCCCATCATTATCAATATCATTTATCAAAGGTGTACCGGCCCAATTAATCCCTTGTATTGAATCGCCAATGCGGTTCATTTTATTATTATAAAAATCAAATACTATTAATTTTTGAAAAGGATGCTGTTCGTATTTTTTTGTAAAAGCTTTATAATTTATATTTAATAAAATATCATCGTGTCCATCTTTATTATAATCGAGGCAAAGTGGTGATGAATAAGAAAAATTACCGATCTGATATTTTTTAATAATCTTACCTGTTTTTCCATTTACCAGAATTTGAACTGCATTTAGAAAATTTGGCCATATACCTATAGCATAATTACAAAAAAAATCAGGTATGTCATCATCTGTGAAATTACCAATGCATGGCGATGTATATGCTTCCGCAAAAGGAATAGAAACTTCCCAAAGTTTTATTTTATCAGCACCGTCAATAGCTATTAACTTTCCATTTGCCACATTACATATAATATCCCTAATGCCATCTTTATTAATATCGACCAATATTGGAGGCCCTACAAATCCTTTATCTTTGCTTTCGGCAAGTACTTCAGCCTTACTAATATCGTTCTTTAACAAATGCGGCAATGTAGTCTTATACAAATGACCTCCTATTGTTTCCCCACCGGAACCAAAAATAATTTTATAGATTCCCTGTTCTTTGTACACAACTACCGACATGTAAGTTTCTTTTCCATCGGGCATTGGAGCCTGCGATATAATTTTTCCGGTTAAACCACTAATGATAAGAAGCTTTCCACATGGGCGGTTTTTATTATCCGGCAATAATGTTGCATCTCCGCCGTTTGAAACCAGAATGTCATTAAGTCCATCTTTATCCTGATCAGGGATAAATTGTGGGTTAGTGAAATTAAACCATCCATATTTTTTCGGCAAAAAAGGATCTCCGGTTTTAAAAAACTCCCATATCACTTTACCGGAAATTCCATCGATAGCTTTTAATTCTGCAGATCTTCCACCAATGAAAACATCTTTTGTTCCATCATTATTAATATCCATAAATATTGCTGAACCTACCATTTGGTTTCGACCCGGAACATGCCATAACATATCCCCTGTTTTACCATTAAGTGCAATAACAGCTGTATCATTAGGTTGCCACTCCATTGCGCCTGTTCCAACAACGATATCCAACACTCCGTCAGCATTTAAATCAATTGCCCTTGGAGATGAGAATGATCCTATATGGTTGAGATTACTATTCCAGTTATTGTTATTTTCCCCATTACAACCGAACAATAGTATGAAAAAGCAAAAAATATTTTTCTTCATTTGATTTAAATTTATAAACAAATTTAAATCAAAAAAGTCCGGTAAATATTACCGGACTTTTTTGATTTAAAAACATAATTTATGACTCTTTATGGTTTTTTTGGAATCAATACTCCATCCATTTCATAAAGTACCCCATTTGTGGCTCCTAAACCTGGTCTATTCATTAAATCAACGAAACCCATTGAAGAGATAGTTAAAGGTGTATAAGCGTCAAGTTTAAACTTTGTGGCATCATTGTTATATTTTTTTAATGAATCTGCAATCATTTTATCCCTAATTTTAGCTTTTAACTGTTCTGAATCAGAGGTTAATACAAATTTATTATCAGCAAAAGTTTCTTTAAAACCATGATTGGTCAATAAATTTGGTAATGAATCAACTGAAGCTGACAAAGATCCTTTAAACTTTGAATCACTTGCTATAAAACCGGGTGTTACATCAGGTAAAAATATCCTTCCATTAATGATATGATAATTAAGTAAATTAGCAAGAGTATCAGGTTTTGCTAAAGTAATTTTTAAGGCATCAATATTATATTTGGCAAATGCATCATTCGTTGGAGCGAATATAGTTATAGGACCAGGTGAAGATAGAACTGATGTTAAACCGGCCTTATTCAAAGCTTGTAAAAACAAGCTGAATTTTGGATTTGCCTGAACAATAGTTAACAGATCAGAAGTCAATGGCATATTTACAGCATCTACCCTATGAACAACACCATTTGTAGCCATTATATCAGGAAAATCCGACCTTACACCATTTAAAGCTATACCATAAGACACTGATGTACCATCCGATAACTTACCATAAGTATAATTAGTAATATATGCCTTACCACCTAAAGTTGTAATTTCCGTATTTACACCAACTGGAAAATCTTTAGTTTTCAGCGCTGAACTAATTATGTGATACTTAATTAAATTGGCCAACATTGTTGGATCCATATTCACAACTTTAGCAGAATCAAGGCCATACGACTTAAAAGCAGCGTTATTGGGTGCAAATACCGTAAAACTTCCTGCTGCAAGAGTGGATGTTAAATTGGCCTTATTAATAGCATTAAAAAATATGCTAAAATCGGCATCAGAGCCCAATAGATCTATAATACTTTTTAAAGGTACAGTAGATGGATCAGGATCGACAGTATTTTTTTTACAGGATGCAAAAAACAAAAGCCCTGCCATTAAAACTGTGGCGAAACTGTATATATATTTTTTATTTTTTTTCATAATATTAAACATAATTTAAATTAATAATTAGGATTCTGTTTCATACCGGGGGTTAAGTCAAGCTCAGCCTGTGGAATAGGCAGCAATTCATGTTTGCCTACTACAAATTTATTTCCCAATACAGTTTTTGCTATTCCCCAACGAACTAAATCTTTCCTTCTAACTTGCTCACACCATAATTCAAAGCGTCTTTCATTTACTATGGCAGTAAATAAAGAACCGGGATCAGATGCTCCACAGCCAGGCAGGCCAACTCTGGCTCTAACCTGATCTACCGCTGCAACTGCAGCAGGGTCGAATGCAGTTCCATTTCCACCTGCAGGTGCATTGAGAGCTTCTGCATACATTAATAGAACATCTGCATATCGTATAACACGCATATTTATATTTGAACCTTGATAATTTTGTTGATCAGTACCGGCACTGTATGAAGAACCCAAATTGGAATATTTTTTGTGTTGCCAGTCAGTTCTCTTGTATAGCGTGGCAACTTTACCGGGATAGAAAGTACTACCGGGGCCAAACATATTCATTCTTTTTCGTGGATCTGAATCCGGGTAAGCGCCTACAATATCAACGGATGGACTCGTATTTCCAAATTCTGTAAAAGCATACTCAATAGCCCTAAATGTACCTTCACCGGGTGCATTACTACCGTCCTGACCCCACGTATTAGATCCACCTGTCCTTTCTAATCCGGCAAAAGATATTTCAAAAAGTGATTCCTTATTAAACTCCACATATGAACCATCATCATCACTTAGTTCAACAAAATTATCTCTATAATTTTTCATTAATCCCAATTTTGAAGGGTTGGCATTTGAATAATCTATAATTTCTTTAAACTTAGCCGCTGCCTGAGGGTATTTTTTCTGATATAAATAAGTCTTTCCCAATAAGGCCTTGGCAGACCATTTTGTAGCTCTACCTTTGTCATCACTGTAACTATCCGGAAGAATGGTTTCAGCATCTTGCAAATCTTTTTCAATATGCTCCCAAACTTTATCTGCCGGTGTCCTATCCATAGGGATTAAATCATTTGCCGAACCATTCACTTTTGTACGTAATGGTACAGCTCCAAAATTAGCAACTAAGTCAAAATAGTAAAGCGAGCGCAAAAACTTAGCTTCACCTCTAATCCTTACTACTTTAGCTGTTGTAGAATCTTTTAAAGTACCAAGATTTGTTATGGTATAATTTGCACGCTCTATTCCTCTGTAACAGCCTTTATACAAATCAGATATAGTTTCACTCCCTGCATTGAAAGAATAGGAAGTAAGTGTTTGTCCATCAGCATATAAAGGATCGTTTCCTTTTATATCATCACTTAATAAATCAAAAAGAAAAAAATATTTTCTACCCCAAAGTTCCAAGCGCTGGGATGCCCCATAAGCAGAATTTAAGGAAGCCAATGCATCATCTTCAGTTTTAAAAAATGAATCAGTAGATAATTGATTGGGGTTTACTTTATCTAAAAAACCTTGTTTGCAACTCCAAAAAGTAGCAAAAACAAATACAAGGGTTAATATTATTTTATGATGTATCTTTTGCATAATTAATTTTCTTTTAAAGTTAAAATCCTACTTGTATACCTACTAAAAATGTTTTTGGTATTGGATAACTTGCATTATCTATATTACGGTTTAAGTTTGAAGTTCCGTTATAATTGTTTACATCGGCGTACGAAGCTCCAACTTCAGGATCATAACCGTTATATTTTGTAAAAGTTAAAAGGTTACTACCTGTAACATAAAGTCTTAAAGTAGAAACACTATGCAGTTTATTTAAAAATAATTGATTAAAGTTATAAGCAAGTGTCAGGTTTTTAAGCCTTAAATATGAACCGTTCTCAATATATCTGTTGGAAATCTGAGTATTGTTCGCATCGGCTGCATTTGCCCTGGGTACAACTCCATTACCGGGTGTATTTTCAGAAATATATCTATTAAGGGTATGATTATCATAATTAAAATTACGTTGCATCCCTTCTGTCCAATACCTGGCAAGGTTAAAGATTTGTGAGCCTTGCACACCTTGGAACTGAATTTGCAATTCCAAACCTTTATAACCGGCACGGCCATAGAAACCGTAAGAAAAATTTGGGAAAGGAGAACCAATATAAGCCCTATCATTTGCGGCATCTATTTTCCCGTCTTTATTCAAATCCTTAAATTTTATATCGCCCGGTTTTAATACTGCACCTCCATAAGTAGAACCTGAATTCCCGTCCTTGGCATCATTATAATATATTTCAGTATTATTTTGTAAAACCTTCTCAACAACCAATCCATAGAATTCGCCTACTGAATGACCTGCTTCTGTACGTGTTATCGACCTGTTACCACCACTTGAACCATCAAAACCTCCAGGAATAAATGATTTATCTCCAATAACTTCAACTACTTTATTCCTAATAAAAGTCATATTACCGCCTAGCGCCCATGTAAGATCGCCAGATTTATCTTGATATGTAGTTGCTATCTCAACACCTTTATTATTGATTTTACCCACATTGGTAGTTGGCGGGCCATCATAACCTGTTGATACTGGAATAGGTGTAGTTAATAAGATGTCACTAGTGGTTTTACTAAAATAATCAACTGTAAAATTTACTTTATTGTTTAAGATAGATAAATCCAGCCCTATATTTGATGAGGTTGTAGTTTCCCACCTGATTTTGCTATTTGCAGCGTCAGTTAATGTACCGCCTGTTGATAAGGAACTACCATTACCAAAGGGATAAACAGGATAACTATTAATAACTGCCCTGTATCGATAATCCCCTATATCTTGGTTACCAATCCTTCCCCAACCAGCCCTTAAAAATAAATTACTTATAAAAGATATATTCTTTACAAACTCTTCCTGACTTAACCTCCATCCTACAGAGGCTGATGGGAATGTACCGTATAAATAGTCTTTACCAAACCTTGATGAACCATCTCTCCTAATGTTGGCAGTTACATAAAACCTCTTATCAAATTCATAATTAATTCTGCCAAGTATACCCAATTGAGAGCTATTATAACTACTACCCTCGTAAGCTAACGCATTTTTCCCAGCGCTGGCCACTCGTATTAAATCACCAACAGGAAATGTGTTTTTTGTAGCACTAAAACCACTGTATAATCCTTGACGTGCTACATAACCGACCAAAACATTAAATTTATGTTTGCCAAAAGTTTTTTCATAATTTAAAGTATTTTCAGCAAGCAAGCCAAATGATCTATCATTGTTTTCGTATAATTGAGCTAAAGGTCTGTAATCGGAACTACTGGATTTATAAACAGGGTCATAATTGCTTCTATGGCCAATATTCATATCCCCTCCTAAATTAAGTTTGTATTTTAAGCCCGGAATAATTTCATACTCAGCAAATATTGACGCGATCCCCAAGTAGTTTGTAAGTTGATGATTATTGATGATCAAATCGCGCAATGGATTACCTGCATCCTGTCCATCCCTCGCCCGTTCATTACCATTAAAGCCAAATGTATAAGAAGGGTCATAATTATAAACTGCCAAAGTTGGAGAGGCTTTTGTTAAACTGGTTGTAGAGCCACCTTGCCTTCCACCGTTGTTATCAAGCCGTTTTTCCTGTGCAAAGTAAACATTCGTTCCGAATGTTAATTTATTAAATTTAACATCACCATTAAGCCTTAATGACATTCTTTCGAAGCCGGTTCCTTTTAATATACCATCCTGATTTAAATAACCTAAAGAAAGCAATATCCTTGAGTTATCGTTTCCCGCTGAAACGGTAAGGTTATGGTTACGAGTCATTGCGGTTCTATATACCTGCCTTTGCCAATCAGTATTTATTTCTTTCCCTTTTTGATCACCTGTTCCATTAGTGGAATCATATCTGGGCAAATTATTTAAATCCGTTAATGATGGAACCCTTTCTGAACCAACCGGAACAATATTACCGGGTTTACCACTTAGAAAATTATTAAAATTATTATCGATAGTGTTGTTATCCTTTGCATTGTTACTTACAGTTGCAAAATCCCTGTTACCCAATAAATCTAAGTAATGGCGTGGTGTTTGCTGACCCCAATAGCTATCCAATGTAACTGTAGGCTTGCCTGATTTTGCTCTTTTTGTAGTTATAATTACAACACCATTTGCACCTAAAACCCCATAAATTGCTGAAGCCGATGCATCTTTTAATACATCTATTGAAGCAATATCATTTGGGTTGAGGCTATTAATATTACCGGGATAATATCCATCAATAACATATAAAGGTTCTGTACTGTTAGTTGTACCTACCCCACGTATATTAATTTTAACACCGGTACCGGGTAATCCGGAATTAGACTGCACATCTACTCCTGCTATTCTTCCCTGTAAAGCCTGATCGGCTGTTTGAATGGGTACATCCCTGATTGTTTTAACATCGACAGAACCAATTGAACCTGTTACATCCTTACGCTCTTGAGTACCATATCCTACTACTACTACTTCACTTAATGTTTTCACATCCGGCAGCAAAGAGACATCAATTACACTTCTGTTACCAACAGCTATCTCCTGACTTACATAGCCTATAAAAGTAAATATAAGAGTTGTATTTTCAGGGACGGTAATTGAGTAATTCCCGGTTGCATCTGAAGATGTACCTCTGGTAGTACCCTTTGCTGCAATATTTACACCCGGCAATCCTTCACCCGACTCACTTGTCACCTTACCGGTAATTGTTACATCTGCAACATTATTTAGATAGGTATTCACTACCCTATTATGGGCATATGAAGAAACAGAGATACTTAAAGTACCTATTATTACCATTAGAATAAAATAGTATTGTTTTTGTTTCATATTTATTGAAATTAAAGATTAAATTATTTAATTATTTATGATAATATGGTTTCTTTTATTACACTTTTAAGTAATCGATAAAAAAAATAAGGTGATTAAAATACTGAATCAATAGTATTACCTCTATATGGTTTTTACTTTCTAAATAGGTTCAATTATCTCAATATATTTCACTAAAAATATTTTTTTTTCCGGCTTACATTAACAAGGTTATGTCGGTTAAACTATAATATCAGCCCAATTATAAAAAGAATAATCCATAAAATTCTCTTTTTATTAAAAAAAAATGTAAAAAAAAGTTTCCAATTCAATAATAAATTTTAATAATTATATAAATAATGCAATTTTTTTAGAGATTATAAAAATCTTATGGAAATATTATTTTAATATTAAAACTTTAATTTATTAAAGTTTTTTCACAAATATTACAACATTTTGAGAATCAGGTAGAGGTAATAACTTGATGCGGGTAAATAATACGGATTAAGATTAAAGAATGATATGATTTTAACCTTAATATCTATTGTTTTAGCCATTAAAATATTTTTTCAAATATCGTTATTTTAATATTTATAAATAATTACAAATATTTTCTAAAAAACTAAATATTCTTTTTCCTAAAATGCTTTTATCTTAATTCAGACATAATATCAATCTGAATTAGGATTAAAGGATTCAATGATTTTAGGATTGGTTTTACCCATGATAAATATCGTTTTATCAATATTGATATTTTGATAATTGATTGTAAAAGCGTTACGTTTTGAAAAAACTAAATCCTCTTTTTCCTAAATCATTTAATCCTAATTCAGACAAATAAATAATCTGAATTAGGATTAAGGGATTCAATTATTTTAGGATTGGTTTTTCCCATGATAAATATCGTTTTATCAATATCGATATTTTGATAATTGATTGTAAAAGTGTTACGTTTTGAAAAACTAAATCCTCTTTTCCTAAAATCATTTAATCCTGATTCAGACAAAATAAATAATCAAACTCAGGTTAAAGGATTCAACGATCTTAGCAATCTTAAACTATTCCCTGTAACCGTCCCGGGTTTTATGCTTAATATAAAATTTACATTTAAATTTGCATTAAAAAATAAATAAAAAAATATAATGGGAAGAACAGAACTTTCGGAATTAGGTGAGTTTGGAATTATTAATAGGATTAAAGAAAAATTTACTCCTCAAAATCCGGAAACAATAAAAGGAATAGGTGACGATTGTGCAGTAATTGATAATGGTAAGGACTACACATTAATATCAACTGATATGTTGATTGAAGGTGTGCACTTTGATTTGAGTTACACACCTCTACAGCATTTGGGGTATAAAGCAGTTGCGGTTAATGTATCGGATATTGCAGCTATGAACGGAATACCAAAGCAAATAACCGTTTCAATTGCTTTGAGTAACCGTTTTTCTGTTGAAGCCATCGATTCTTTGTATGAAGGAATAAAAGCTGCTTGTATTAATTATAAAGTTGATTTGGTTGGTGGCGACACCACTTCATCTACATCCGGTTTAATAATTTCTATTACAGTAATCGGCACTGTTGAAAAAAATAAAATTGCTTACAGAAACACTGCAAAAGAAAATGATATTATATGCATCAGCGGAGATATTGGTGCAGCCTACATGGGTTTGCAAATCTTAGAACGCGAAAAAAGTGTTTATTTAACTAACCCGGAAATGCAACCTGAGTTGGATGGAAAAGATTATATTATTGGCAGGCAATTAAAAGCTGAAGCGCGGATGGATATTGTTCATGAATTAAGTGAGAATAATATAATACCTACTTCTATGATTGATGTCTCTGATGGATTGGCTTCTGAGCTTTTTCATATTTGTACTCAATCGGGTGTTGGAGCTTATATTTATGAAGATAAATTACCGATAGATGCTGATACTTATAATACTGCAGTTGAATTTAATATCAGTCCGATGACGGCAGCTTTAAATGGTGGCGAAGATTATGAGTTATTATTTACTATAAGTCAAAATGATTATGAAAAAATAAAATTACACGCAGATATTTTTTTCATTGGCTATATAACCTCGGCTGATAAAGGAATAAATATGGTTACCAAAGGCGAAAATGTAATTCCGCTAAAAGCACAGGGTTGGAATCACTTTGGTGGAAGTACTGATAAAAACTCAGCATAATATAATAAGGCATCTCCGGTAGAAAGTAGAGAAAATACTAAAGGCCTATAATAAAATTATTTATGAAGGTCTGTCAGGGTACAGACCTAGGAATGGGGAATGGAGCTTGAAATACTTTTCAAGCTCTTTTTTTATTAATTTTTTAACATCTCAAATAAAACCGAAACTTTATGTTTTAATTCTTTCCTGTCAACAATAAAATCTAAAAAACCGTGCTCTAAAACAAATTCGGCACTTTGAAAATCTTTTGGTAAATCTTTTCCAATCGTTTCACGAATTATCCTCGGACCTGCAAAACCTATCAATGCGCCGGGTTCTGCAATATTAAAATCTCCCAACATAGCATAAGATGCTGTTACCCCTCCTGTAGTCGGGTCTGTTAATAAAGAAACATAAGGCACTTTAGCCTGGTCTAACAACGCAATTTTAGCAGATGTTTTTGCCATTTGCATCAATGAAAATCCTGCTTCCATCATTCTAGCACCACCGGTGCGAGAAATCATTAAAAATGGTATTTTATTTTTTAATGAATAATCAATCGCACGTGTAATTTTTTCTCCTACCACAGAACCCATCGATCCTCCAATAAATTGAAAATCCATGCAGGCTATAACAACATCTTTTTCATTCATTTTGCCATAAGCAGAACGAACGGCATCTTTTAAACCTGTTTTTTTTTGCGTGGCTTTAATTCTATCCGGGTATTTTTTAGTATCTACAAATTGTAGAGGATCTCCGGAGCTCATTTCCGCATCAAGTTCTGTAAATTTATTTTCGTCAAAAAGTATTTCAAAATACTCTTCCGATCCAATTCTTTCATGAAAACTACAATACAGGCACGTAAATAAATTATTTTTCAGTTCACGTGTATGCATTACTTTTTTACAATTCTCACATTTATGCCACAAGCCATCCGGTGCTTCGCGCTTTAATTCTGTTGGGGTATTAATGCCTTTTTCTTTTCTGGTAAACCAAGTCATATCTTTTTATTTTATGAAAGAAAAAAATCTTCTTTCTCTTTCTCTTTCTTCTTTCTTCTTTCTTCTTTCTTCTTTTCTCTTTTTCTCTTTCTTTACTCTCTCTTCTCTTTCTTCTTCAACTAAGCTACCGTAATATCATTAGATAAATAAACATCCTGAATTGCCTGCAAAATATCTACACCATCTTTAAAGGGCTTTTGAAAAGCTTTTCTGCCGGTTATTAATCCCATACCTCCGGCACGTTTATTAATTACCGCAGTTCTAACCGCTTCTCCTAAATCAGATTCTCCTGATGATGCTCCACCGGAATTTATTAAACCTGCTCTGCCCATATAGCAATTTGCTACCTGATACCGACATAGGTCTATCGGGTGATTTGTCGTTAACTTTGTATAAATTCTCTCATCTGTTTTACCATAGCTGCTTCCGCCCATATTCAATGCTTTGTACCCACCATTATTTTCAGGAAGTTTTTGTTTTATAATGTCCGCCTGAATAGTAACACCTAAATGATTAGCCTGGCCTGTTAAATCTGCAGATACATGGTAATCAATACCATCTTTTTTGAAAGCGTTGTTACGTGTATAGCACCATAAAATAGTTGCCATACCTAATGAATGGGCTTCTTCAAAAGCTTTTGCAATCTCAACAATTTCTCTGCCGGAATCAGGTGAACCGAAATAAATAGTTGCACCTACTGCAACAGCACCCAAGTTCCATGCTTGCCTCACCGATCCAAATAAAATTTCTTCTGCCTTATTTGGGTAAGTAAGTAATTCATTATGATTTATTTTAACAATAAAAGGAATTTTATGTGCATAAGTTCTCGACATCATTCCCAGAACACCAAAAGTGGTTGCCACTGCATTGCAACCTCCTTCAATGGCCAGCTTTATTATATTTTCCGGATCAAAATAAATTGGATTTGCGGCAAAGGATGCACCGGCGCTGTGTTCAATACCCTGATCAATCGGAAGAATAGAAGTATAACCGGTTCCACTTAAACGACCATGATTAAAAAGTTGTCCTAAACTGCGTAATACTTGAGGATTGCGGTTGGATTGAACAAATATTTTATTGATGAAATCGGGTGAAGGTATATGAAGTTGAGATTTTGAAATGGTTGTACATTCATGACTTAAAAGACTCTCAGCATCATTGCCAAGTAAATCAACAATTTGTTGATGATTCATCATATGTAAATATTTTTATTTTTTAAAAATTATTTTTCGCAATCCAATTTTTTCTTTTAAATAAAGGGTCAAATTTATTGAGTTTTTTTGATTATGGAATGTTTTTACTAAAAGTTTTTGTTTGATTATTAATCCAATGGTTTCAAACGATATATTTACACAGATTTAATTTTTTCCAATGAAAATAAACATACATAGAAAAAACAATGCTTTTCATTTAGAAGCAATAAACGAAAACGGGAATTCTATTCAAATAGACGCTTCACCCTCTATTGGTGGGAGTAACGCAGGTTTTCGCCCAATGCAATTACTTTTGGCAGCCTTAGGGAGTTGCAGTACAATAGATATTATAAACATTCTTAAAAAACAAAGGCAGGAATTAATAGACATAAAGATTACCGTGGATGGCGAAAGAGAAGCAAATGTAGAACCTTCATTATGGCAAAATATTCATGTGCATTATGCTTTGGAAGGTAATAATTTGAATGAAGAAAAAGTTAAAAAAGCAATAGACCTCTCTATGCTGAAATTATGTTCGGTTGCGAAAACGCTTGAAAAAACTGCAAAAATCACTTATGATTTTTCTATTGTTTAAAAATCTTAAAGTCGTGGGCGATCTTAATAAATTTTTCAAAAGTTATTTTAAAAAAATAGTTGATCTGTATTTGTTTTTATAGTATATAAAATTAACTTTGCACTCCGTTTTTTAACGCGGAAGAAATAAAATCGATTTAAGCATATAAGTTATAAATATATATTGTCATGGCTAAAGTTTGTGAAATAACAGGAAAGAGAACCCGTGTAGGTAATAATGTATCTCATTCAAATAATAAAACTAAAAGAAAATTTTTTCCAAACCTTCACAAAAAACGTTTTTTTGTTCCATCTGAAGGAAAATGGATTTCTTTAAAAGTTTCTACCACTGCCATTCGTACAATAAATAAAAAAGGCATTGAAGCAGTTCTAAAAGAAGCCGTTGCGAAAGGCAGAATAACAAGAAAATAGTTTTTTTAAAATATTTTTAACTAGCCCTTGATTAACTTCGAGGGCTTTTTCTGTTTTTATGAATAATTAATAAAAAATCAAACAAAGCCTTTCTTGCACATTCAGACATTTCAAGTATTTTTGTCTGTTACAATTTATTAAACCCAAAAAAGATAATCGATATATGAGCGTTCTTGTTAATAAAAATTCCAAAATTTTAGTACAGGGTTTTACCGGATCAGAAGGCAGTTTTCACGCTCAACAGATGATAGAATACGGTACTAAAGTAGTTGGAGGCGTAACACCCGGCAAAGGTGGCACTAAACACCTTGATCGCCCGGTATTTAATACTATGGTTCAGGCTGTGGATGATACAGGCGCAGATGTTTCCATTATTTTTGTTCCTCCCGCTTTCGCTGCTGATGCAATAATGGAAGCCGCTGATGCAGGAATTAAGGTTATTGTTGCAATAACTGAAGGGATACCGACTAAGGATATGATGTATGTGAAAGAATACATACGTGAAAGAGGCGTAAGGTTGATCGGGCCTAATTGCCCGGGTATTATTACTGCTGAAGAATGTAAAGTTGGTATAATGCCCGGTTTTATTTTCAAAAAGGGTACAATAGGTTTAGTTTCAAAATCCGGGACCTTAACATACGAAGCTGTAGATCAATTAACAAAAGCAGGTTTAGGACAAACAACAGCGATTGGTATTGGTGGTGATCCAATAATTGGAACAACAACAAAAGAGGCAGTAGAGTTATTAATGAACGATTCTGAAACTGAAGCAATTGTAATGATCGGTGAAATTGGAGGAAGTATGGAGCCGGATGCAGCACGTTGGGTTAAAGCAAATGGAAATAAAAAACCTGTTGTTGGCTTTATCGCAGGTCAAACAGCACCAAAAGGCAGAAGGATGGGACATGCAGGAGCAATAATAGGTGGTGCGGAAGATACTGCTGCAGCGAAGATGGCAATATTACAAGAAAATGGTATTTATGTGGTTGAATCGCCGGCATTAATAGGTGAGACTATGCTAAGAGCACTGGGAAAATTATAGAAAATATTTTTTTACAAGGCGGATTGAAAATTCAACCCGCCTTGTATTTTTTTATCCAATATTTAACATGGATAAAAGACTTATAGCTTTATTGATTCAATATTAAAAAATGGATTCTTAATAATTCCAATAATATTACCGAAAGGATCGTAAAAAGAGGCGATGAGAATTCCTTCTCCAACGTCATGTAACTGTTCATGTATTTTAATACCTTTTTGCAAAAGAGTATTAAAAAATGTATGTATATCATCTACTCCCCAATAACTTAGCACATTATCACTTCTGTTGTAATCCGTTTTATTTTCATCAATAGGATGCAAACCCAATTCATAGCCACCTACATTAAATCCCACGTAAAAGGGTTGATCGAAATAAGGCTGTATGTTTAAAATTGTAGAATACCATTCTTTGGCAATTTGAATATCATCAACCATATAAATAGTAGTACGAAGACCCTGTAGCATTTTGTTTTGAGGTTAAATATGATGTCGTAAATATAAAAAATATTGATTCTAGCTCAACTTATGTAAATTATTTTTTTTTATTTCCTTTATAACCCTATCTTTTTTTAATTACTCTTTAGTTGCCAAGATGAATGAAGTATTTGATTAGAGAATGTTTTTAATTATGAATATATTGATATTGATAAATTAATAAAATAAATACAAAACTTAATTTTTGTGACTTTTATTTTATTAATGATCGCAATGGAAACTTTTTGTGAAGTAAGAAACAAAAGTTTGAAACATATAGCACATGGCCGAATTAGCCACAACACTTCTTTATTTATTGAACAATTAACTTTATAATGGTATAAATTTTGTAAAGCAATGGAATAATAAATCAGCCTAATGGTTAAAAATTCTAATTTAAAAAAACAAATACTTTATAAAAATTATGTCTAATCAATTTTTTTTCTGATTTTTACTTAATTTTTTTGAAATAATTTTTAGTAATTAAAGTTTCTAAATTATAAGAAACTTATAAATCAATCCAATAAATGGCTCATTCTGATTTTGTTTTTGAATTACCAAGTCATCAAAAACCCATAATTAAAGTAATTGGAGTAGGTGGCGGCGGAAGCAATGCAGTTAATTTTATGTGCAAGCAAGGCATAAAAGATGTCGAATTTGTTGTTGTAAATACAGATGTGCAGGCATTGAGAAACAGTCCTGTTCAACAAAAATTACAAATCGGAGCCACTTTAACTGAAGGTCTTGGTGCAGGAGCGAATCCTGAAAAAGGGCGTGATGCAGCTTTAGAAAGCAAGGATGAAATTATAGCCATGCTTGACCAGGGAACAAAAATGGTATTTATAACTGCCGGAATGGGTGGTGGTACCGGCACCGGTGCTGCACCGGTAATTGCACAAATAGCCCAGAGCTTGGGTATATTAACAGTTGCGATTGTAACGGCTCCTTTTAGTGTTGAAGGTAAAAAGAAAAAAGAACAGGCTTATCAGGGAATCGAAGAGTTGCGAAAATATTCGGACACGGTATTGGTTATTCTCAACGATAAATTAATAGATATGTATGGCGAGTTACCCAAAAGCCAGGCATTTGGGCAAGCAGATAATATTTTAACAAATGCAGCCAAATCAATTGCAGAAATAATAACAACCCCGGGTTTTATTAATGTTGACTTTGAAGATGTAAAAAAAGTTATAAAAAATGCAGGACAGGCAGTGATGGGCTCTGCAATGGCAAAAGGAGAAAATCGTGCGCGCAAAGCAATTGAAGATGCACTAAATTCGCCATTGTTAAACAACAGAGATATTAGAGGTGCAAAAAAAATATTATTGGTAATGTTCTGGAGTTCTGCACAGGAAATGACAATGTCGGAACAAAAAGTTATTACAGATTTTATTGAGGAACGAATTTGTGTTGAAGCCGATGAGTTGATTATGGGCGATGTGATAGACGATGAACTGGGAGAATCTTTACGTGTAACAGTTATCGCCACAGGTTTCGAAAATGATGGTGAAAATGATGTGGATAAAAAAAGATATTTTGATTTGGATTCTAATAAAGAAATTAAAAATAATAATGTAGCTGCCGAAGAGTTAAAAAAAGTTGTTGAAGAGTTACAGCCAATAAATAAAATGTTTTTTAACCTTGATGGCAATCCCGTTATTGATTTGGAAAAGGATGTGCCACAGATGGATGAAGAATTGATAAAGAAAAAGGTATTGGAAGAAAGAACAAAACGACTTGCAAAAACAAATTTCAATCTATCCGCAGAAGAATTAAAAGCGAAGGAGGAAATTCCTGCTTATATGCGTAAAAATGTAAAACTACATGATTTACCACATTCTTCAGAAAATCAGGTTTCCAGATTCAGGTTGGATGAAAATAATGAAATTGTGGGCAACAATCGTTTTTTACATGATAATGTAGATTAAAAAAAAGAGCATGAATGCTCTTTTTTTTAAATAACCGGTTTTTGTGGCAAGTCAAAAGCTTTTGCCTCATCATCAAAATTACCTTTATGGCTACCATCACAATAAGGTTTATTTTTTGATAAACCACAGCGGCATAACGAAACCTTTTCACGTCCGCCCAGGCCATATTCTTTCCCTTCCACATCCAATATTTGAAAATCTCCTTCGACAAGCATAGAGCCGTCCTTTCTGATAATAATTTTTGTATTGCTCATTTTATAAATTTTTTTCAAAGGTATTCAGATTCTTCATAAAATGAGAATTATTTAAAATTGTCGATAAAAAGCTTTTAATTTTGTTTCACTTTTATAATCTATACCCATATTTTATTACAGATGTACAAAAATTTTCTTCAGCCTTTACTTTTTAATTTAGAAGCAGAAAAAGCACATGAATTTACTTTTAAGAATTTAAAAAGAATATTTAAAATCCCATTTGTAAAAGATATATTTAATTATAAATATAATTTTGAAAGTGTAAAACTGGAAAAAGAATTATTTGGATTAAAATTCAAAAATCCCATAGGTTTGGCTGCCGGTTTTGATAAAAATGCAATGCTTGTCGACGAACTGTCAACTTTAGGCTTTGGTTTTATAGAAATTGGAACAGTTACACCAAAACCACAAAATGGAAATCCAAAACCAAGAATGTTTCGTTTAAAAGACGACGAAGCCTTGATAAACAGAATGGGTTTTAATAACGAAGGGGTTTTAGCAGCGGCCAAACGGCTTGAAAAAAGACAATCTAATATTATAATTGGCGGTAATATTGGAAAGAATAAGGATACATCCAACGAAAATGCCACTGCCGATTATTTATTTTGCTTTGAACAATTATTTAATGCAGTTGATTATTTTGTTGTAAATGTAAGTTCACCCAATACTCCCGGTTTACGGCAACTACAAGACAAAGAACCTTTAACTCGGCTTTTACAAACTTTACAAAATAAAAACCAAAGTTATAAAAAACCAAAGCCCTTATTATTAAAAATTGCCCCCGATTTAAATACCTCCCAATTAGACGATATTATTGAAATTGCGTTATCGACCAAATTAAATGGGCTTGTGGCAACCAACACAAGTATTAGCAGAGAACATTTAATTACTGAAAAAAAAATAATTGAAAACATAGGCAGTGGCGGCTTGAGTGGGCAGCCATTAAAAATTATTTCAAACCAAATTATTAAATATCTTCACGCAAATTCCAATAACAAATTTGCTATTATTGGCGTCGGTGGTATTGCCTCAACGGAAGATGCTAAAGAAAAGTTAATTGCAGGGGCTGATTTATTGCAAATTTATACAGGTTTTATTTATGAAGGGCCGGGGATTTGCAAAAAAATAAATGAAAGTTTAATTATGTAGAATAATTTGGATTTAAGAAATCCGGATAATTATATTTAGTATCTGATTCAGGAGTTCTGATGACCGTTTTTATTCAGAAAAATTTATAAAAATAAGACCCTGCATATTAACAGGAATTGAGTTTTACATGGCGCAGAGATATTCTAAAATAATCTGTAATTTCTTAATTGATCAATAAAATGCGGTATTACATCAGGATATATAACAATAGTGAATACTATTCCAAACAAGGCTCCATACAAATGTGCATCGTGGTTTATTCCATCTCTGCTTCTTTTTGATTGGGTATAAGTATAAAATAAATATAGCCCCCCAAATATAAATGCCGGTATTGGAATCGGGATGAACATTAAATACATACCGGCCAGCGGGTTAAATAAAATACCTGCAAATAATACAGATGAAACTCCGCCGGAAGCACCCAGCGAATTATAATTGTAGTTATTTTTATTTTTTAAATATGTTGGAATATCAGATACAATAATCCCTGTAATATATAATAAAATGTATAATACATTTCCCATGTTGCCATGTATGGCCTGATAAACTCGTTCTATCATATTACCGAAATAATAAAAGGTGAACATGTTAAATATAAGATGCATGTAATCGGCATGGATAAAACCTGAAGTAATAAACCGGTAATATTCCCTTTTTTTATGAACAGTGTATGGATTCATCATCCATTTTTCCATAAATTTT
>CBDFKQ010000025.1:0-85945 GCA_965248855.1 Spirosomataceae bacterium
AGGATGATGTGCTTCTGATAAAATTGCACACAAATCCAATGGTCGTTCACTAATAAATGAAAAATTATCCACCACTTGAAGGTGGGATGATGTAGATGATGTCATTATCAGAAAAAATATAATTTCGGTCTATAAATTCATTGTTAACCGCAAACCTGCAAGCAGGTAATAAACTTTTAGCTTTTGGATTGATGTTTATCATTCTTTCAGAAAGGCTTTCTATGTTTTTAATATTTACTTCCAATTCAAATCGTTCATCAAAATAATCTTTCATCATAGCAAAAACTTGAACCTGCATAATTGAGTATTTTAGTAATGAGTATTAAAGAATGAATAAGTAAAATTATCCTCCAATTTCCAACATTGATAATTCACTTCCTTTAAATTTAAAATCTTGTTTTTGTGCCAACGCAATTTTTAATTTTTGATTTAATAAATAAGCATCATCATCCAAATTGATTTTAATAGGAGTATTTCTGCTCAGGCAACCAAAAATATTACCATTACTATCCAATCTTAATCTATTGCAATCATCACAAAATGGGCTCGATTCATTTGCGATAATTCCAAATTCATATCCATCATCTGTTTTCCAATAATTAGCTGTTGAAGAGCTTAAGCGTTCTATTTTTTTAAATTCAAACTTCTCAGATATAATATTAAGAATATCGTTTTCTGAAAAGAAATAAGGATTTTCAATGGCATTTAAATGCCCCATGTTCATGATTTCCAAAAACCTGATAGAAACATTACGTTTTTTGGCAAAATTTAAAAGAGAAATAATTTCTGAATCATTAATGCCTTTCATTATTACGGCGTTTAATTTCACCTTCAAGCCTTCAGATATTGCAGAATCAATTCCATTGATTATTTTTTGCAAATTTTTTCTTCTGGAGATTTTAAAAAATAATTTGTCATCAACAGTATCAAGCGAAATATTAACATCTGTTACACCCTTTTCTTTCAAAGATTTAGATTTTTCTTCAAGCAAATAACCATTTGTAGTTAATTTGATTTTAGGTATCCCTATTTTTTTTATTCCTTCTATAAAAAAAAATAAATCTTTATATAAAAGAGGTTCACCGCCTGTCAGTCTAATGGTTTTTAATGTTAATTGTTTATGGAGATCGGCAACAATTTGCAAAAGGTTAAATGCCGGAATATTGTTTTCTTTTTTTACTATTTTATTGGCTTCAATATCATCGCTCACACAATAAACGCAAGCAAGATTACACACATTAGTTAAACTTATGCGAAGCGTTTCAAATTGCCGGCCATATTTATCAATAATTACTTCCATTTTCAACTCAATCTACCTTCTTTACTTCTATTGTATATAATCATTTATTATGCCTCAAGTCGGGAATAATATCCGAAACACAGAAAATTATTTTCCTTCTTTATTTATTTCTTTTCCTTTTTCTTCAAACTAAAAATGTATTGTCGCCGGTTGCATGTATAAATTCGTTATATGAAAAATAAATTTGTAACCATCTGTTGCCGTTATAGAAAATATTTCCCTCTTTCCTTTGGGTATTTAATTTTATATGGGCTCTTCAATTATACTTTTTAATAAAATTCCTTTAAAGTTCGCTATTTTTCTTTTAACAGTTCCATCAAGACCGGTAATTTTAAAATCTTTTCTTTCAATCAATTTCATTTTTACACTTTCGAGATTAATTTTCTTATTCCGCTGTTTCAAACAGGCAAAGGATTTAACCCTATGAAGGTATAAATGCTATAATATTGGAATAAGGCTTTAATCTTTACTAAAAATGGATTTCATTAAAAAAATCTCTTCTTCTATTTCTCTTCACTTTCTATTAAAACAACTAAATCATCATACCATTTTACACCATACTTTCTAATAAGTGCTGTTTTTAAAAATTTATATACAGGCACATTCAATTCACTTCCAAAACTACAGGCAGCAGAACAAATACTCCAATCATGATAATTTAAGGCATCATATTGATCATACTTAGTAACACGGATAGGATATAAGTGGCAAGAAATAGGTTTTGGAAAATCTATTTTTTTCTCAATCCAGGCTTGTTCAATTCCACACTTTAAAATTTTATTTTCATCATATATCGCATAAGCACACTCTCTGTTATTTCCTATCGTTGGAGTAACTAAATCACCATCACTATCCTTAGTCCATTTTCCTTGTTTTTCAATGGCCTTAATTCCTTCAATACTTAAATAAGGTTTTACAAAAGGGTAAATATTTTCTAAAATTGAAGTTTCTTCGACTTCAAGTGGGGCACCTGTATCACCTTCTACGCAACATGCGCCTTTACATTTTTCAAGATTGCAAACAAAAAAATTTTCTGCAATATCATCGCTAATGTATGTTTTATCCAACACTATCATAAAAAACTAAACTTAAAATAACAATTTGATTAACGACCGATTATATTTGCTCAAAATTACCAGCATAATTTTGATTTTAAATAACTTAATTTTTTTTAAAATAAATAAGTCATATTTGATTTTTTTATTTCAAAATATAATTAACATAAATATTTCTCAATAACAGTTTATAAATCATTTGTGATTTGTAGAATTATATAAAATGGAACATAAACAAAATATTGGTAAAGCCACTCCGGCCGGTTTATTAATTGCATTAGGAATAATTTATGGAGATATTGGTACTTCCCCACTTTATGTAATGAATGCGATAATCGGAGACAAACCCATAGACAGTACGATAGTATATGGAGGATTATCATTAGTTTTTTGGACATTAACCTTACAAACCACTTTAAAATACGTTGTATTAACTTTAAGAGCGGATAACAAAGGAGAAGGTGGGATTTTCTCTCTCTTTACTTTGGTTCGCAGGCACGCAAAATGGTTAACTATACCTGCTATTATTGGTGGTAGTGCATTACTTGCAGATGGAATAATAACACCTCCAATTTCGGTTGCTTCGGCTGTTGAAGGACTCACGATTATATATCCTCATATAAAAACTGTACCCATTGTAATTGCTATTTTAACAATTTTATTTTTTATACAAAGTTTTGGAACGAATATAATCGGTAAAGCATTCGGGCCTTTAATGTTTCTATGGTTTGGCACATTGGCTATTATAGGTGGAATGGCAATCATGCAAAACCCTCATGTACTTGCTGCTATAAATCCTTATTATGGATATAAATTGTTAGTTGATTATCCTCAGGGTTTTTGGTTATTGGGTGCGGTATTTCTTTGTACTACAGGGGCTGAGGCATTGTATTCCGATCTTGGCCATTGCGGGAGAGCGAACATCAGAATCAGTTGGGTATTTGTAAAAACTGCTTTAATTTTAAATTATTTTGGGCAGGGCGCATGGTTGCTCTCACACGTAGGAGAAAAACTTGCAGGGCAAAAAATATTTTATGCAATTTTCCCTTCGTCCATACTAATTTATGGTATTGCTATTGCGACAATCGCTGCGATAATTGCCAGTCAGGCCTTAATTACAGGCTCGTTTACATTAATTAGTGAAGCAATTCGCCTTAATTTTTGGCCTAAAGTTAGGTTGGTTTATCCATCTGATGTAAAAGGCCAATTATATGTTCCCAGCTTAAACCGTTTATTATGGATAGGTTGTATTGTAGTTACTCTTTATTTCAGAGAATCATCGAACATGGAAGCTGCATATGGTTTGGCCATTACAATAACCATGTTAATGACAACCATATTATTAAGTTATT
Source organism: Spirosomataceae bacterium (assembly GCA_965248855.1). GTDB lineage: Bacteria > Bacteroidota > Bacteroidia > Cytophagales > 172606-1 > CBDFKQ01. Next base: position 3,708 of record CBDFKQ010000025.1, read on the forward strand.
ATTTAATAATTCACAGAGTAAATTTAGGCTTGGTGGCTTTGTTTTTACTCACTTATTTATGTATTGAACTTTCATTTTTAGCTGCCAACTTGTTAAAATTTACGCATGGAGGTTGGGTAACTATTGCAATAGGGTTATCATTAATTTTACTGATGTATATTTGGTTACATGCCTACAGCATCAAAACCAGATTAACAGAATATGTAAAACTTAATGATTACATACCATTATTAAAAGACTTAAGTAGTGATTTGAGTGTGTCGAAATATTCTACCCATTTAATTTTTATGACCGCAGCTCCAAGGCCATCTGAAATTGAAAACAAAATTATTTATTCGATTTTTCAAAAAAAGACCAAAACGTGCTGATATATATTGGTTTGTGCATGTTACAACAACTGACGACCCTTATACAATGGAATACAGTGTTGATATATTGGCGCCGGACGATGTTGTTAAAATAACTTTCAGATTAGGATTCAGAGTTGAACAAAGGATAAATCTTTTCTTCAGGAAAGTAATTGAAGATATGGGTAAAAAATAAAGAAGTAGATATTACAAGCAGATACGACTCTTTAAACAAATCAAATATAATAGGTGATTTCAGATTTGTTGTTCTTGAAAAATTCTTGTCGTTCGAAAATGAATTACCTTTAATTGAAAGGTTAACGATGGAAACTTATTTCTTTATTAAAAAACATACCATCTCTGAAGACCGTTGGTTTGGGCCTCGATACAAGTTCTGTAAAAGTCGAAAAAGTACCCTTAATAATACGTTCGGCAAGAAATGTAAATCTTAAGAGAATTAATAAAGATGTTTATCCTGATATAGAACGTATAGAAAGTTAAATTAATTGCTTAATAACAAAGAGCAGGTATTATAACCTGCTCTTTGTTATTTTAGAAGATAATTTCAATAAAGTCAATTCAGTTGAAGATAATATTCTTTTTTTCTTTTAATACTTTTGCCTGAAAACGGTTTTAAAAATATGGCATTTAAAGTCAATCCTATTGGGGCGGCTAAAAAAAGTGCTATAAATAGATAATATTTAAACGCTACAAGCCAGGCGTCTTTATTCTTTCTTTTTGAAATAATTTTTGCCCAAACATTAAAAATTATTTTAGCTTTCCCTTCAATGAACATTAAACTATAGTTTATTACTACAGATTTATGGTTTAAAAGATTTTCCTGCAAGTTTTTCCAATCATCATTTTGCAAATGCGGAAGCACTATCGAACCAAAGTCTTTCGCATTATAAATATCTTCTTCAGCTACACCGGGTTTTGGAAATATATTTAAAAATCTTTCTTTTTTTCCTGTGAGCATCCAATAAAAAATGGTAATAAAGCTTATTGCGTTAGGATTTTTGTCTATCAAAGCAATATTACCAACCAAGTTAGCTCCTGCATCCTTAAGTGAACTTCTTACTCTCACATATGCATTTAACCACATATTGCGTGCCTCACTGATTGTAACTACAGGAGTATCTTTTAAAATATTTTTAAAATCGGGGTGTTGTAATAAAGAATTTGACGGAATACTTGGCGATAAAAACCAAGGTTGATAACCAAAAATAATTAAATCGTATTTATTTTCTTTTAATGCAAATGGTTTTAATTGGGTAGGTACACTCAATACACAATCCGGCATTACGCCAAAAAAACTTTTTCCTGTCCATGGAAAATTATAATCAACCAATGGTTCAATAATTACTTTTTCTACAGAAGCGCCCGATTCAATTAATGGATTTGAAAATGAATTTATAATTTCACTCATTTGACCCGATTGGGTATAATATATAGCGAGTATCTTTTTATCCATACTTAAAATAATATTTACTTTGTTAAAAATAAACCTATTATTATGCAATATATAAGGTCTCTAAAGAAAATACAAAATGAGCATAATTATACGATTTAATAAATAACTTTACATTTTAAAAATGTAAAAAACTGTGTATTAATTTTTTAGAAAAAAAAGTTACCTTTTATCAGCCAACATAATTTCATCTGTTACGTTTTATATTTTGCTGTCTTATATATTAAACCATCTAATAAAGATACTTTTAACAAACTAATCTGGTTGCAATTTTAATTTTTACATCTTGATCATTAACAAAATTATACAAATGAAAAAATTTACAAAAACTAGTGTCTTAATAATTTTGATTACAGTTATATTAAGTTCCTGTTCTAAAGATAACCCATCACCTTCTCCTAATAATAAAGGTATTAATGGAAGCGGATGTTTAATTTCCTCTATTGATTCAAATGGAGTAAATATATTAAACTATGAATATAATAGTGATAATAAGATTAGTAAAATAACAAATACTAAAAATAATACAGCAACTTTTTCATACAGCGATACTAAAATTACTATTCAAGAAAATAAAAATGGAATTTCGACTAACTCTTATTTAGCTTTGGGGGCTACCGGACTTGTTAAACAATTTTATATAGATGATATTGTATCAGGGTCCGCAAAAATTACTGATACCATTAATTATACTTATGATACAAATAATTATGTAATAAAAGCTGAAGGAAGTTATAAAGTCTATTCAAACGGCCAATTTTACAAAGGAGGTATATATAAAACGTATTCTATCTTACAAAATGGAAATTATATAGTTGGAGGAACTATTGGTGGGCAATACAACGCCGGAACTGTACCACCTAATGATACCCTTGATAAAGCAACCTATGAATATTATTTAGACAAGACTAATCAAGTATTTCCTGATAATAGTTCAAACCTTAAAAACTTAATATTAGAAGAATTTAAAAGTTTTTCATCTAAAAATCTTGTTAAAACAAGCAATATCTTTCACAATGGTAAATCAACAAAAAGATCTGCTGTATATACCTTTACCGATAAGGGTTTAATAAATACAGCAACAATGTCAGAGTCGATTAATGGTGGTAATCCTCAATCTTACGTTCTTACTATACATTATAATTGCAAATAATTATAAGTAAAATTTATAATTACACAAGGTAAAATATTGTTAGAATTATATAACCGTTTCATCAGCTGTAATATATTTTTGTCACGTTTTAAATATTTGCCGTCTTATATATAACAACCTATAAAAGATATTTCCTTAATATTAATCAGGTTACAAATTTAATTTTACAAATTAACAATTATGAAAATGAAACAATTTACAAGAATTAGTGCTTTAATAATTTTGATTACAGTTATATTTAGTTCGTGTTCTAAAAAAGACCCATCACCTACTCCTTCTCCCATTAATAATAAAGGTGTTAATGGAAGCGGATGTGTAATTACTTCTATTGATTCAAATGGGGTGAATATATTAAACTATGAATATAATAGTGATAATAAGGTTAGTAAGATTAATAATGTTAAAAATAATATGATAATTACTTTCTCATATACTCCAACCAAAGTGACTATTCAAGTAAATAAAAGCGGCACTTTATATAACAGTTATTTAGATTTAGGATCTAATGGCTATGGTAAAAAATTATATAGCAACATAATTGCATCCTCATCAGCAAAAGCAACTGATACAACTACTTATACTTACGATGTTAATAATTATTTAATAAAATCTATTCAAACTGTAGACTCCTATTTTGGGGATCAATTTTTTTCGGGATTTTATTTAAGAACAGACAATACCATTGATAAAGGAAACTTTTCTACATCAACATATACAGACGGAATTTATTATGACAAGAGTGACCCGGCAGCAAATTCACAACCACTTCTTAAATTGGCTTATGATTATTACTTCGATAAACCTGCTCAAGTTTTTCCAATTGGTAGTTCTAAAGCTGCTCAAACTGTAATAGGTTTGCTTACAGGTACCTCACCAAAAAATCTTTTAAAATCGATTACAATCACTGACCCTGTAATAGTAACATATTCTTTTGTTTATACTTTTACTGATAAATCACTAATAAATACAGTACTTATTACAGAAGCAGGTAATGCTCAATCTCAAAATTATACCCTTACTTTTCACTATAACTGTAAATAATTAAAATTATATTTAAAAAAACCAATAATGCCTAGTTTATTATAATCTAGGCATTATTGGTTTTTGTTATTAAATAATTTTAAGAAGATTTATTTATCAAGAAATTTCATCAACTCTATACCTTCTTTATCAACCAAAGTTGATGAATTTACTAGGATTATAGCTGCAGATTTTTTTTCTCTGTCATAACTGATAAAACTTACAAAGCCCGCTGTTTGCCCATTGTGAAAATAAATATTTTTTGTTCCGGTATTGATTAAATGCCAACCAAGACCAACTTTTTTTGAATCTGCATCGAAAGAAATTTTTTCACAAAGTTTTATTGCTAGTTTAAATTGCTCATTGGGTGGTTTTAAATATGCATTGGCATATTTAATCATATCGTTAATCGATGAACGAACACCCCCCGCAGCTGACAGCGCTTTAAAATCCCATAAGTGAACTGCTTCTTTTTTAGAATTATAACCCTGTGGTATTTGTTTTTCCTTTTCGGCAGTAAAATTCAACCCTGTGTTGATTAAATTTAATGGTTTACAAATTTCTTTTTCAAGTAATTGTTCCAAGTTTAGGCTTGTAACCGTTTCAAGTATATTTCCCAATAAGCCAACCGCAAAATTCGAGTATTCATATTTTTTTCCCGGCTCTACAGGATATTTATAAGCCTTTAAAAAAGAATACAATTCGTTTTTTCCATAATTTTTATATGGATTGTTATTGTCATAAAATGGTTTTTGACTGGTAAAATTTGATGGCAAGCCAGGCAAACCGGAACTATGGTTGGCCAAATGCTTTATTAAAACAGGTTTATTATGATAACCTTGAAAAGGAATACTCGCAGGTAAAAATTTGTTAATCGGGTCATTAAGATTAATTTTCCCTTTCAGAACTTCAAGAGATAAAAGTAAAGATGTAAAAGTTTTACTTATTGATGCAATTTCGAAAATAGTATTAGTATCAGGCAGGGTTTTATTACCTATTTTTGTTTCGCCGTAACGGTAGATAAAATTTTGATCATTTTTTATAATCCCTACTATTGCACCAACCGAACTTCCTCTTAAAATATATGGGCGCATTATGGAATCGACTACAAAATCAAGTTTGCTTTTAAGTGGGTTATCGTAATTAGAGATTTCTCTTTTATCCGCAATTTTTATTTCATGCGGTTTAAAAATTAAAGTTGCTATTTTTTTCGATTTGCTTAATCCTAACCACATATTTAGCGTATCTTTTTCAAAGAGTATGTCATACCGTTCCACCAAACCCTCGCTTCTTAAAAAGAAATATTTTTTAATTTTCCCTTCCGAAAATTTAAGTTGAACACAAAATTCCAAGAATTGAGATTTTGAAATGGCATTATGAAAATCGTTGCTGCAATCGGAATAAATTTGTTCATAATTTTCATCATTAAACAAACTTATAATTTCTTTGGTAACACTATCGGATGGTGAAACTTTTTGAGCAGGGCAAAAAACAGGAAAGAATGTTAAGAAAAGTAATATATTTTTCATGATGTTAATAAAAGCTTATTAAACAAATAATTTTAAGATTATTATATTTAACAAGCCCACCTTAATTAACGAAATCAAATACCCCATGTCCGTTGCTTAATAATAAAGAAATATGTACTACCGAATCAAGATTCAATGGGCCATAAATGTGTGGAAACAACATTTCATTTGATGTTTCATATTTTAATTGTGATTCAAGTCTTTGAGTGTCGATATGCAGTAATACAATCTCATCAGAGTTGTTATAAAATCTCTCTGCCGCCCATAAAACCTGGTCTTCAGTGCAACAATGTATAAAACCTTCTTTTTCTAAACTGGATGGTTTATAATACGCCTGATCTTTTATTTTTTCCCATTTTTCTGAGCTCATCAGGTTAAATATAGCATTCATAACTTTATATTTAATTATTGTTTAAAACATAAAACCGCTAATGGTGGAATGGTAATATTGATTGAATGTTGATGGTGATGGGCGTAAATATCTTCAGTATGAATTTCTCCATTTCCAATTCCTGATCCTCCGAATTCAAAATAATCACTGTTTAATATTTCTTTCCATAAACCATGTTTTGGCACTCCAATTCTATAATTATACCTGACAACCGGAGTAAAATTGCAAACCACTAAAATTTTATCATTTTCATCGTACCCTTTCCTTAAAAAAGAAATAATACAATTTTGTGTGTCACTATAATCAATCCACTCAAATCCATTACCATCAAATGGAATTTGATATAGGGCTTTCTCGGCTTTATATAAATGATTTAAGCGAGATATCCATTTTAAACTACCACGATGAATATCATAATTTAATAAATGCCAATCCAAACTACTGTCATGGTTCCACTCCGAAGTTTGCCCAAACTCACTGCCCATAAAAATAAGCTTTGTACCCGGATGAGTAAACATAAAACCGTATAACAATCTTAAATTTGCAAATTTTTGCCATTCATCGCCGGGCATTTTATTTACAATCGATTTTTTGCCGTATACTACCTCATCATGTGATAAAGGCAGCATAAAGTTTTCAGTAAAAGCATAAACTAAACTAAAAGTAATTTCTTGTTGATGGTATTGTCTTAGAATTGGATCCATTGCTAAATAATGAAGCGTATCATGCATCCAACCCATCATCCATTTCATTCCGAAACCTAAGCCGCCATTATAAGTTGGCCTTGAAACCCCCGCCCAAGATGTTGATTCCTCTGCAATTGTATGTACATCAGGGAAGTTTTTATAAACTGTTTCATTAAATAATCTTAGGAGATCAATTGCTTCTAAATTTTCCCTTCCACCTAAAAAATTAGGTATCCATTCGCCAGGTTCTCTGGAATAATCTAAATAAAGCATTGAGGCAACAGCGTCAACTCTCAACCCATCTATATGATATTTTTCTAACCAGTAAAGAGCATTACTAATTAAAAAAGATTTTATTTCATTTCTGCCATAATTAAAAATAAAACTTTTCCAATCAGGATGATAACCCTGTTTTGGGTCTGAGTGTTCATATAAATGACTGCCGTCAAAGTTATAAAGTCCATGCTCATCACCCGGAAAATGTGAAGGAACCCAATCTAAAATGATTCCAATACCTGCCTGATGAAGTTTATCCACCAAATACATAAAATCTTCAGGAGATCCAAACCTGCTGCTTGGAGCGAAATAACCGGTTATTTGATAGCCCCAGGATCCAAAAAAAGGATGCTCCATCACGGGCATAAATTCTACGTGTGTAAAACCTAATTCATTGATATAGGGAGGTAATTGATCTGCAAGTTCACGATAGGTTAATGATCTGTTTCCATCTTCAGGAACCCTCCTCCACGAACCTATATGCAGTTCGTAAACGGACATAGGTTGAGGCGTATTTGTTTTATTAGATCGATCTTGCAACCAATCTTTATCGTTCCATTGATAATCTGTATTCCAAATTATAGAGGCCGTGTTTGGAGGTGTTTCATGAAAAATACCATAAGGATCAAGTTTTTCAACATTAAAACCATCCTGCGCAGAAATAAAATATTTATATTTTGAACCCTTTGACCAGTAAGGGACAAAAGCTTCCCAAATACCTGATCCATCCCAACGCGGAAACATAGGATGACTACCTCTATCCCATCCATTATTATCTCCGATTATTGAAACATAATGTGCATTTGGTGCCCAGACAGAAAAATAAGTTCCTTCCATGCCTTCGTAAGACATTGGATGTGAACCAAACCTGTTATAAAGCTGAAAATGTTTACCGTCTTTAAATAAATTAATATCAAATTCTGAAAAAAGAGAAATTCCTGAAATAGTATTTTCCGGCATTCGGTGGATATTTTAATTTAAGACTAATATTTTAATTTAAATTCCCTTTTTATAAGCCCATAAAATTATTTAAATATTCTAGAATATTTTGAGCAATAGATTCAAAAATCTATGCCAAATAATTTATTTTTTTAAATAAAATTCAAATTCGTAAGCTTTAATCAATTTTTAAAATAATTTTTCCGAATTGTTGAGCATCATTCATTCTTTCAAAACCTTTCGCGGCTTCCGAAAGAGTAAATACTTTATCAATAATTGGAATAATTTTTTTTTCATTAACAAATTTAATCATTGCTGCAAACTCCGAGTCATTACCCATTGTTGTTCCTAATATCGAAAGTTGTTTCCAAAAGGCTTTCCCGGGAATTATTTCTTTAATTGGTCCCCTTGTACCGCCATAAAAAACTATTTTTCCACCAATATTGGAAAGCTCAATTAATTTTGAAAACCCTTCACCGGCAGCACTGTCAATTATTAAATCAAACCCTCCACCTGACAAACTTTGTATTTCTTTTTCCCAACCTTCAATTTTATAATTAACACCATTTAATGCACCTAAGTCCTTAGCCTTCTTAATTTTCTCTTCCGATCCGGAGGTAACATATATATTTTTTCCAACCGAGATGGCAAATTGTAAAATTGTTAATGCTACTCCACCACCAATTCCCGTAATTAAAAGTTTTTCTTCAGCATTCCAAATACCTCTTGAAAATAAAGCTCTATAACCTGTTAAACCTGCAAGCGGTAAAGCAGCAGCTTGTTCAAAATTTAAATGACGCGGTTTTTCGTATAATGATGAAGCAGGTACTTTTACATATTCTGCAAACGTACCATTTCGGGGCATACCCAAAATTTCAAATTCTTTTGAATGTGCATTGGGTTTACTTCCCCAATTCATTCCGGGATTTATTATTACCTCTTTACCTTTCCAAATCGGATCCACGTCATTTCCAATTTCAGTTACTGTACCTGCCCCGTCAGAACCTAAAATCATGGGGAATTTTAAACTACCATATTGTCCTTTTTGTATCCACCAATCCCGATGATTTAAAGCAGCAGCTTTTAATTTTACTACTGCCTCATTTAAGCTTGGCTTAGGTTTCTCACAATCAATAAACTTTAAGGGAGCATTACTATTTTCAAGAAATAAAGCTTTCATTTTTAAAAGATAAAAAAATTAATAACTCATAAAATAAGGAAACAAGGTTTAATGTTAAAAAAATATAATATAATATCAATTATTTACTTACATAGGCCAAGCTAATTAATAATTTTCAAAAAATCCATCAATTATTCCCTTTTGAATAAATAATTAAGGTTAATTCATTTAATCATTATTTTTTGTTATAAATATTACCCTGCGTATTTCTACAATTAGTCGCTCTGTTTTGATATCTGATATTAAAATTATAATTATACTGCCTATATGAGAATATTTTTTAGTTTTTTATCAGGTTTTATTTTTTGTGCATGCTTGTCGGCACAAAATAAAAAAGTTGATAACCTTATAGTGAAAGCAAATGCATTACCGAATGATTCATCAAAAGTTGGCATTTTTTTAGAGATTGCAACTATATATTGGTATTCAAATCCTGACAGTACAATTCTCTTTGCAAATAAATCTTTAGCTCTTTCCGAGAAATTAAATTTCAAAAAAGGTATGGGCCGGAGTTATAAAAATTTAGGAACAGCACATTTTATAAAAGGGAATTTAACTCAAGCTTTAAATGCTAATTTTAGCAGTCTAAAAATTGGTAAAGAGTTAAAAGATGATGACCTGATATGGTATGCTTATAACAATATTGGCAACATTTATTTTAAAACGGAAGACTTTACACAAGCTCTTACATTTTATAATAAATCCTTAATAATCGCCAAAGAAAATAAAAAAATTAATGACGTAGCAACCTCATTTATTAATATTGCTAATATCCTTAAATGCCAAAAAAAATATTCGGATGCATTAAATTATCAAAATCAGGCTTTGCCGCTTTTAATTAAAGGAAATGATCGGATTGGTTTGGCAATATTACTTCATAACATAGGTGATGTTTACCTAAAACAATCAAAATATGAAGATGCACTTGCTTATATCCAAAAATCATTAAAGATTTCTAATGAAATAGATGACAGGGAAGGTATTATATATTGTTATTTAACTTCAGCCGAAATTTATTTAGGAAAAAATGATTTAAGCGCCAGCTTAAAATACGCTACCGAAGGATTAAAATTATCAAAAAAATTTGGCTCTTATAATACTATTAAAGATTTTTATACCGCTTTATCTTCAATAGCTGAAAAGAAAAAGGATTTTAAAACCTCATTGATTTTTTATAAACTTTCTGCTTCAGCTAAAGACAGTGTTATAAGTCTGGAGAAACAAAAAAGTATAAATAATTTAAAAAATGATTATGAAATTAATGAAAAGCAACAAGAAATAGATCATCTGTATTTAGATAACAAATCTCAAAATGAAGAACTTTCCAAGCAAACATTGCAGAGAAAAGGTTTTATATTAGTCTTTATTGTTTTAATAGTATTGGTAATTATACTTATTAAAAATATACTTATTAAAAAGAAAATAAATAATTTACTTGAATTACAAAATGCTGAGATTTTAGATCAAAAAGAAGAAATAACAGCCCAAAGCGAGGAAATATATACCCAAAAAGAATTACTTTTAGATTTAAATATAAGTAAAGACAAGCTATTTTCTATCATTTCTCACGATTTAAGGGCACCAATAAACAGTTTGCAAGGAGCCCTAGAAATTTTACAAGAAGGTTTATTAAGCGATGATGAAATAAAAGATGTTGCCAAAACATTACTTAAAAAAGTACAAAACACCGGTATTTTTTTAAATAATCTCCTTTATTGGGCAAAAAGCCAAATGGGAGGAATAATTGTACATCCTGAAAAAATTAACATAAAAATATTAGCGGAGAATAGTATTCAATTATTAGATACTCTATCTGATGAGAAAAATATAATAATTAAAAATAATATTCAAAAAGATATTTTTGCTTTGATAGACGAAAATATGATTGAATTGGTTGTAAGAAATTTATTAGAAAATGCAATTAAATTCACACCTGAAAATGGAAAAATATTAATTGACGCTATAGAACAAGGGAATGACATATTAATGTCGGTTACCGACAGTGGAAGTGGAGTTAAAGAAGAAGACCTTCCAAAACTTTTTGATTCTCAAACTCATTTCACTACTTATGGCACTGCCAATGAAAAAGGAACAGGACTTGGCTTAACCCTTTGCAAAGATTTTATTGAGAAAAACGGAGGTACTATTTGGGTTGAAAGTAAAGTAGGGATAGGTTCTAAGTTTTGTTTTACCTTAAAAAAAATAAACCGGGATACAATTAAAAATATTGATAAAGATAAACTGCTTTGTATAATTTAACAGAAAGGGATAAATAATTTTATCCCTTTCTGTTTTTTATTCTGCTAATCCCATTCTATCCATAATAAAAGCATAGCGAAAAGCTACTTCCTTTAACCTGTCAAATCTGCCTGACGCTCCACCATGCCCTGAATCCATATTTGTTTTTAATAAAACAATATTATTATCCTTTTTTAATGCCCTAATTTTTGCAATCCATTTAGCAGGTTCATGATAACTCACCTGAGAATCATTAATACCACCTGTTGCCAAAATATTTGGATAATTAACAGCTTTTAAATTATCATAAGGCGAATAAGATAAAATATAATCGTAAGCTGTTTTTTCATTTGGGTTGCCCCATTGTTCATATTCCTGTGTTGTTAATGGCAGTGAAGAATCGAGCATTGTATTAATTACATCAACAAAAGGAACATCTGCAACTACTACTTTAAATAAATCCGGTCTTAAGTTTGTAACCGCACCCATTAATAAACCTCCGGCGCTGCCTCCATTGATTGCCAAAAAATCAGACGAAGTATATTTTAGCTTTACTAATTCTTCTGCACATGATACAAAATCGGTAAAAGTATTTTTCTTATTCATTAATTTACCATCGTCATACCACTTCTCTCCCATTTCACTTCCACCCCTTATTTGTGCAATTGCAAAAATAAATCCTCTGTTAATTAAACTATAAACGTTTGCATTAAAATTTGCTTCGGTAGAATAACCATATGATCCATAAGAATATAACAGAGTAGGATTTTTCCCGTTTAATTCCAATGCTTTTTTATAAACGATGGCCATTGGTACTTTTACCCCATCGGGTGCAGTAGCAAATAATCTTTTTACTTCATAATCATCTGCTTTAAAACCACTTGGTATTTCTTGTTCTTTTAGTTTCTCACTTTTATTTTCGACCATGTCAAAATCAAAAATTGAATTGGGCCTGTTAAGAGAACTGTAAGAATACCTTAATTTTGTAGAAGTATATTCCGGAGTGTTGCTTTTATAAACCGTATAAACCGGCTCAGGAAATTTAATTGATGAGATTTTTTTATTGCCAAGATCCATTACGCGGATTTGACTTAAACCTCCATTTCTAACCGACATGGTTAAATATTTTTCAAAAACATCAATTTCTTCTATTTTTGTGTACGGGTCATATGGAATTACATCTTTCCAGATTTTTTTATCTTCGTAACCTTTTAAAGGTGCTTCTAAGATTTTATAATTTTTATTATTATCATCTTTATATAATATAAAAAACTTTGATTGATGATGGACCAACTCATAAATTACATCCTTTTCGCGTGGGTAAAATATTTTAAATGGTTCACTTGGCTTATCTGCAGATATAAAACGCACTTCAGAACTTGTAAAACTACCGGATGAAATAAATATTAATTCATTGTTTTTACTTTTACTTAAACCTACATTGAATTGATCGTCCTTCTCTTCAAATATTAATTGGTCTTTTTCTTTTGAACCCAATACATGTTTGTAAACCCTGTAAGGCCTTAAGGATTCATTGGCAACTACATAAAAAACAGTTTTATTATCATTTGCCCACTCAAAACCGTCAACTTTTTCTATGATTTCACTTATTTCTTTATTTGTTTCCAAATTTTTAAATTTTAAAGTATACTCTGCATATGATCCGGTAAAATTACTTGCATAAGCTAAAATTTTATTATCTGAACTAAGGTTGAAACTATTTAAAAGAAAGGTGCTTTTACCTTCTGCCATTTTATTTCCGTCAATCAATATTTCTTCATCGGCTTTTAAATTACCTTTCTTTCTGCATATTATTGAATATTGTTTTCCTTCTTCTGTGCGATAATAATAAAAATAACCATTTTCAAAAACGGGTACACTTTGATCAACTTCTTTAATTCTTGCCTTCATTTCGTCAAATAATTTTTTACGCAGGCCTTCAGTATGTTTCATTACAGAATCACAATATGTGTTCTCAGCATTTAAATATTTGATTACTTCGGCATTTTCTTTTTCTTTCAACCAGAAATAATTGTCAATTCTTTTGTAACCATGTTCTGAAAATTCTTTTGCTTTTATAGCAGCAACAGGTGGTTTAAGGTAATCGCTTTGCATTTTTATTGGATGAGTATGTTCGTTTTTTAATTTTTCTTTACATGATAAAATCATTGTTATCTGTAAGACTGTAAAAATAAAAGATAATTTCTTCATAAAATTTATAGGTTAGAAAATGTAAATTAAAATAACAAAATTTTTTTATCAATATACTGATATTGATTTATTGATATTTTCTTTCAAAATTATTTTTTAAAATCTCTTTCAAAAGAAAAAATGAAAATAATAATTGCACCGGATTCTTTTAAAGGATCATTAACAGCAAAAGAAGTAGCGGATCATATTGAGAAAGGAATCTTAAAAAAATTCCCTGATGCGCAAATATTAAAAATCCCGGTTGCAGATGGAGGTGAAGGTACAATTGACGCTTTGTTGGATTCATTAAATGGTAAATTAAAAAATGTTGAAGTTCACAATCCTTTAGGTAAAAAAATTCAAGGTTTTTATGGATTAATTGATAACTCTACAGCAATAATTGAAATGGCAGTTGCTTCCGGTTTGCCATTGCTGACCGATATTGAGAAAAATCCTCTGTTAACAAACACATATGGAACCGGAGAGTTAATAATTGATGCTTTAAATAATGGCTGTGATAAAATTATTATTTGTATTGGTGGCAGTGCAACAAACGATGGAGGTGCCGGCATGCTTAAAGCATTGGGTGTTAAATTTTATAATCAATTGGGATTAATGAATGATATAAATGGAGGGAATCTTAATGAGATTTTATTTTTTTCGTTAAATGATTTTGATAAAAGAATAGAAAAAGTAAAAATTATAGTTGCCTGTGACGTAATAAATCCATTATTAGGTAATAATGGCGCTTCGAAGGTATTTGCACCACAAAAAGGAGCCGATGAAGATCAGGTCAAAATTTTAGAAAAAAATTTAACCCACTTTGCCGACTTAGTTGAAAAGCATTTCAAAAAAGAATTTAGAAATTTCCCCGGTTCGGGAGCTGCGGGCGGATTGGGTTTTGGTTTGATGTCTTTTTTAAATATCGAATTGAAAAATGGAATCGATATAGTATTAGACACGGTTGATTTCGAAAAAAAAATTACTTTTTTTCAACCCAATTTAATTATAACCGGTGAAGGAAAAATGGATTATCAAACCGCATTTGGCAAGGCCCCTTTTGGTGTAGCGATATTGGCTAAAAAATTTAAAATACCTGTAATTGCTTTTTGTGGAAGCCTTGGAAAAAATTATGAACAGCTTTATGAAAAAGGTTTTGATGGAATTTTTTCAATAATGGGTAATGGGGTTACATTAAAAAATTCAATGATAAATGCGGGAAAGTTTTTGGAAATTGCGGTTGATCGTGCAATAGATATTAATACCGGACAACTCTTTTGTAAATAATACGTTTAACAGAAAAAATTACTCAAAACTCATTATGCTTAAAAAGATCTTAATATTTACTTTAATCATTAATATTTATTCTTTCTCTTTTGCTCAAACCAATAATTTGAATTCGCAATTTCAAATTATGAAAGCTCAATCAACAAATTATCAGGAGTTTAAGGTAATCCCTTTAGGTAAATTAGATGGTTTTTGGAATATAGTGCTCGATACTTTAAAACAAAATCATAATCAAATAAGCTCATTACAAAAACAATTAACAGATAAACAAAGTGAAATTGCTTCCTTAAAACTGCAATTGAGCGAAAAGGAAAATCAATTAAAAAAGAACGATTATGAAAGTTCCAGAGTATCTGTTTTGGGTATGAAGGTGATGAAAGATGGTTACGTATGGTTTTCATTTATAGTAATCGGCTTACTGGTTTTCTTATTTGTATTTATTTTTATAAAATACAAAGCCGGCGATAATATTATAACCGAAGCTCGAAAAGATGCATTAGAATCAAAAAACCAAGTTGAAGGTTTAAGACAAAGAATACTTGAGGTGCAAACACAACTTGGCAGAGAATTACAGAATGAAAGAAATAAAGCTGAAGATTTATTACAAAAAATTTCAGCGCTTAAGAAATAGTATTGCTTTTTTTAATAATTATTATCTGAAAAGGAAATTAAATATCGTTTTATTGATATCAATAAAACGATATTTTAAAATAATAATCCGGCTTCGGGAGATGATTGTTGTGATGAAAATTGTTTTTCAATAGCTTTATAGTAAGCTGCCATTCCAATCATCGCTGCATTATCAGTGCAGTATTCAAGTTTAGGAATATATACATTCCAATTTAATTTTTTACCTTCTTCAAGCAAAGTTTTACGCAATCCTGAATTTGCAGAAACCCCACCTGCAATGGCAATTTCATTTATTCTTGTTTTTAAGGAAGCCTTTTTTAATTTTTTTAAAAGAATTTGTATTAAAGTATATTGAATTGCGGCACAAATATCCGACAAATTATTTTCAATAAATAAGGGATCCTTTTTAATATTATTTTGCAGAAAATATAAAAAAGCGGTTTTAATACCACTGAAAGAAAAATTTAATTCGGGCATTTCTACTATCGGAAATTGAAAAGCAAGTGGGTTTCCGATTGCAGCATATTTATCGATTAACGGTCCGCCGGGGTAAGGGAGATTTAATATTTTTGCTGTTTTATCAAAAGCCTCTCCAACTGCATCATCCATTGTTTGACCAATGATTTCCATTTCTAAAAAATCTTTAACAATAACCAATTGAGTATGCCCACCACTTACCGTTAAGCAAATAAAAGGGAAATTTGGTTTTTTATCTTCAATAAAGTGAGCCAAAATATGCGCTTGCATGTGGTTCACCTCTATAAGTGGTAAATTTAAAGCAAGCGCAAAACTTTTTGCAAAAGAACTGCCTACCAATAATGCTCCCAATAACCCCGGTCCTTTGGTATAAGCGATGGATGTTAATTGATTTTTATTTATTTTAGCATTCGCTAAAGCTTCTTTTACAACCGGGATAATATTTTGTTGATGTGCCCTTGATGCAAGCTCCGGAACAACGCCGCCAAATTTTTGATGAATGGTTTGCGTTGCAACAACATTGGAACGAACTTTGCCATCAATAAGCACAGCTGCAGAAGTTTCGTCGCAAGAGGATTCGATGGCAAGAATTATAGATTCAGGATATAAAGGAGAATTTATCTTATTCAAAATGTTTTTTTTACAAAGTTATTGAAATCAATTAAATTTTTTTTCGTTGAGTAAATTAGTGAACAGGTCAATTTTATATTGTGTATTAGTTTTTTTAAAAAATTCTATATGCACCTTTAATACATGCAATTATTAAAAAAGCTGCTTCGTTTTTTATATAAATTTTTAACGAGGTTTATTTACTGGTCATTAATATTATCTCTTGTAATATTTACTTTATTACAGCTTCCCTTTGTTCAAACTTATTTGGCCGGGAAAGCCACGTCTTATCTTTCCGGAAAAACAAAATATCCAATTACTATTAGTGAAGTAAGTATAAGATGGTTAAATATTGCTTCATTAAAAGATGTAAAAGTAAAAGATTTGCAGGGCAATCAAATGATTGATGTTCCGGAGCTTACCGTTGATTTTTACTTACCCGATTTTTTTAGTAAAAGAGATATATGGCTTAATGAAGTTACTTTAAATAAGGCAAATGTTCGCTTAGTAGTTAATAAAAACGGCGATATAAACATGGATGATTTTGTAATTGCCTTAAGTAATTTAAATGAATCGACCGACACTACTCACAGCGATAACCACGCAAAATTCGGAATCAGGCATATACGCTTGCTTGATTCATATTTTTCATACAATGAAAAGCAAAGTGACAGCATAAAAAACGGAATTGATTATTTACATTTTGGATTAAAAAAATTAAATGGCGATGCCTTTAATTTTTTTATTTTAGGTGATTCCATCTCCCTCGAAGCAAAAGCTTTGACTGCTATTGATCAGGCAACAAATTGGCATATTCAATCGCTAAGTACTGATTTTTTATATTGTAAAAAATCGATGGCTTTTCGTAAACTAGAGGGTATGATGGGGAGTAGTATAATTAAAAATGAATTAATTTTTAATTATACTACTCCCGGAGAAATGGGTGATTTTATTGATAAAGTTAAAATTTCCGCAAACCTCGACAGTACCATTGTTTCTGTTCCCGACCTTGCCCTCTTTGCCCCTCAACTCAAAAATTATAACGATGATTGGACAATAAGCGGAAAATTTAGAGGGACAATAAAAAAATGCAGGATAAGGGATTTTGATCTTTATTTTGGCAAGAAAAGTCATTTAAAAGGTGCGGTTTCATTAGAAGGGCTGCCAAATTTTGATGGTACTTTTATTAATTTTTCTTTTTCTCCATCAAAGATAATTACATCCGATCTTTCACAATATATTCATAATCATTTCACTAATCAAACCATACAGAAATTCGGTTTCATTAATTTTCACGGCCATTTTCAGGGATTTACCAACAATTTTGTATCCGATGGAATATTTCATACAGGTTTAGGTGGTTTTGAATCTGATTTAAGTTTACAACTCGCCAAAAACTCTGATGATTCGAAATATAAAGGCCAATTAATAACGCACGATTTGGATTTGGGTACCTTAATTGAACAACCGGATTTGGTGCAAAAATTAGATATGAATGGGACTATCGAAGGAAAAGGATTTACTGTAGGCAATGGCAGTATTTCTATTCAGGCCAATGTACCACGAATAGGAATTAATTTTTACGATTATAAAAATATAAAAGTTAATGGGAAATTAGTGAAACAAAGTTTTAAAGGATTTTTAGATATAAAAGACCCCAACGTAATATTTACGGCTAATGGTGAAGTTGATCTTAGAAACAATAAAAATCTTTTTGATTTAGTTGCCAATGTTGAAAAGGTTGATATAATGGCTTTAGGTTATTCAAAATCCCCTTTTAATATTAAAACACAACTTAATGTAAATTTTCAGGGCTTGGAAGCCGATAAAATTGTTGGGGAAGCAAAGTTTACAAAGTCAGAAATCAATTACGGTACTAAAGATCTTTTGGTAGATTCTTTATATATTTCTTCTCAAAAAGACAGTACCCATAATAGAAATTTTCATTTAGTGTCAGATTTTATAAACGTTGATGCCCGGGGTAACTTCGAGTTTACTAAACTTATTGAAGATGCTAAAACTTTAACCAAAGAATACAAAATCAGCTTTCAAAATAATAAAACCCAATCCAAAAATTATTATCAGAAAAAATCTTCTAAAACACCTCAAAAATATAATATCAACTATAAAATTGACCTTACAGATGTTAATCCACTTCTTACCTTATTTTATCCGTCTGTTACAATAAGTCCCGAAACACAAATTGAAGGGAATTTTTCGGCCGGTAAGAATTCAATATTTGCCTTTAATACCACTATAAAAAACATTACGTATAATAATTACGCATTTCATAATTCTATTATAGATTTTAATACTTCGAAATTATATAATAATGCTTCCATCTTAGCATCTTGCTATATAAATTCTTCTAAACAAGAGCTTGCAAAAGCTGCTGAAACAGAAAAATTAACCCTTGAAGCCATTTGGTTTAACGATCATATTGAATTTGAAAACAATGTGAGGCAATATAAAACCGACAACTTTGCGAATTTAAAAGGTGATCTGTATTTCTTTGAAGACAGGATGGAAATGAAATTAAAACCATCCAGCATTCAGGTTTTGGATAAGAATTGGCACTTTGCAAATGATAATTTAATCACATTCAGAGAGAAGGAAATTAATTTTAAAAATATTAAACTTGAAAACAGTTTTCATTATATCTCGCTTGAAGGTGATGTATCCAAGGATCCCGATAAGGAATTAAAATTAAGCATTCAGGATTTTGACATAACTATATTAAATCCTATCGTAAACAGTAAATTGCAGGGTAATGCCAATGGATATGTTGTATTAAAAGATATCTATAATAATATTTTTCTTGATAGTCAATTAAATATTGAGGAATTGGTTATTGATAAATTTTTGATTGGGGATATTGAAGGAAAAGCTACATGGGATAACTCCATTCAAAAATTAAATATAAATTATGATATTAATCGCTTTAATGAACAGATACTTATTCTTACAGGTACCTACGACCCAAATAATAAAACAAGCGCATTAAATATAAATATTAACTTAAATGACACGGATTTACAAATTTTAGAACCCTTTATAAAAGATGATTTAAGTAATTTGGGTGGCAAAGCCAAGGGAGAATTATTTTTAACCGGAAACTTAAATGCACCTATTTTAAAAGGTGAAGTGAACATTGTAAATGGAAAATTTAAATATAATTACCTCAATACAACCTACACTTTTAACGACAAAATATATTTTTTAGTTAACCAAATAGGCGTAAAAAATTTACAGTTATTAGATGACAGTGGAAATAAGGCAATTATTAAAGGGGGTATTTTTCATGATGGATTCAAAAATTTCATATTAGATGTAACCGGTGTTTTCAATAATTTTAAAGTGCTTCAAACCACTGCAAAAGAAGGATCTTCTTTTTATGGTACAGCAATCGTTTCAGGGGATTTTGGAATAAGCGGGACCTTTAAAAATTTAATAATAAAAGCAAACGCCAAAAGTGAAGCCGGAACCAAGATTTTTATTCCTGTAAGTCAATCCAGTGATATCGGTGATGAAGAATATATAAGTTTTGTAAGTAATAAATTAAAAGATTCCTCTTCAATAACTTCAAATAAACCGGATTTGAGTGGTGTTATCCTTGATTTTAATTTAGATATTACACCTGATGCTTATTGTGAAATTATTTTTGATATTCGTACCGGTGATATTATAAGGGGCTCAGGTAACGGTAAAATTAAAATGGAGATAGATACCAAGGGCAGTTTTAACATGTATGGCGATTTTATAATAGAAAAAGGCTTTTATAATTTTACTTTGCCCGGTATCGGATTTGTAAATAAAGAGTTTAATGTAAAGCAGGGAGGAAGAATAACTTGGAACGGCGATCCTTATGAAGCTAATTTGGATTTAAAAGCCACATACGAACAATATGCTTCTCTTAAACCAATTTTACAACTAGAACCAAATGAAATTGATAATCCGGTTTATAACCAGCGGGTTCCTGTAACTGTAATTTTATCCTTAACCGGTAGCTTATTAACTCCTCAAATTGATTTAAATATTGATTTGAAAGAATATCCTACAGATTTTGGTCCAAGAGGTGTATTGGCATTTTTATCAAAAATCAGAACAGATGAACAGGAATTAAACAGGCAGGCCTTTAGTTTAATTGTTCTAAAAAGGTTACAACCTGCCGGCTCTTTTAGCGGTGCACAAGGTTCGGCAATAAACAGCTTGAGTGAATTTTTATCAAATCAGTTAAGTTATTGGGTTTCTCAAGTTGATGAAAAGCTGGAATTTGATTTAAATGTAAATACGCTCGATGCTAATGCTTACGCTAATTTTCAATGGAGAATGTCATATTCCTTGTTAAAGGGGCGCTTAAAAATTACAAGAAATAATAATATAAATGCTTATAGTTCACAATCGCAAAATTTAATAGGTGAGTGGACAATAGAATATTGGCTTGCCAAAGATGGGAGGTTCAGGGTTAAAATGTATAACAGAAATTCTCAAAATGTAATCAATGCCAGTAATTCTACTAATACTATGGCCGGGTTTAGTTTATTACATACCGCAAGCTTTAATAATTTAGGAGAGTTTTTAAGAAGGCGCCGAAAAAAAACTGATGAGCAAACACCCTCTCAGGAAAAAGATCCATTAAACCCTCCATTGCAATAACAAATAATTAATTTTCTATTTCCCAAATATTTTTTTTATTAATAAATGCCTTTTTACCTTCCCATTCGGTTTGTATCCATATATCATTTTTGGCTGTATAGGCAAGCCTGTTGCCTTTGTTTATAATTTGAATAACTCCACACCCTGATGTAGCCGCTTCCATTAAATACGTGTTGTCGTTCTTTATAATAATATATTTTTGAACAGGCCTCATATTTATTAAAAACAAATACAATATTAAAATTATGATTACACCCGTATTTCGTTGAATAGAGATAAAATCTTTCCTAATTAATTTTGCAATTAGATTTATAAATAAAATGCCGCCAATTGCAAAAAACGACGTTACCAGATAAAGATAATATTTGTCATAAAAAGTCCAGAATACATTTTCATCTGTAATAGCGTATCCTTTAAGTCTATTTTTATCGGCAAGTTCATCCATTTTTTTGATTATTTTCTGATCAGGATGCAGTATATAATATCTGTTTAAATAATATAAACCTTGGGCATAATCGCCTAAGCCTTCACTTATAAATGCCATCTTAAGGAACATATCCGGGTAGAAAATTGAATCATTTAAAGCTATTTCGTAATAATTTAAGGCTTCTTTAAATTTTTTTTGACGAAAATAAGTATCAGCCTCTTTTATAAGGTCAACATTATCAGCTCTTACCGGATAAGGAATAAAAAAGGCGAATGTAAGACCAATGATAAAATAAAATATTTTTTTTGTTTGATGTTGCATTATAAAATCAGACTGGTATATTTGCACCACAATTTACAAAAACGCTTTGTTTTTGTAAATTTAAAATAATTTCTGTAATAAGAAATGATTCCGTAGCTCAGCTGGTAGAGCACATCACTTTTAATGATGGGGTCCTGGGTTCGAATCCCAGCGGGATCACGTTTTTCGCCCCAAATGCTTATTTAGAGGTTTATTGTTTTTCCATAAGCCTCTAAATTCAATCTAGCCCCATATCAGCAGATAAATTTTTATTCCAAATCGCTTGCTAACTTCTTTGAATCGCTTGCTAACTTTAGCCCGATTTAAATAACCTACCCAAGCTAATGTATTTTATAAAAAAATGTCAATTTTATTTTGGCTGAGAAAAAACCAAAAAAATCGAAAAGGGGAATCCCCCGTCTGGTGTACCCTTACAATGGATAGCCATAAAACCGAGTTATCCTGTAATATTTCTATAAGGGAAACGGATTGGAACCAAATAAAACAAATGTCGGAAGGCTTACTGAAGGATTATCAAAACTCCCATTTGGAACAAATTTCCTTAAGGCTTTTACAAATTAAAATCCAACTTGATGCCATCGGCAAGCCATTCACTCCAAAAGATGTAAAAGAAAGGTATCTGGGCAAAAAAATACAACACCCGACTTTTTTGCAACAATATGATTTAATGGTTTCAGAGAAAAAAATTAAGAACCCGAATAGCAAGCCGGCCAGTTTTAAAAAATATCAAATCTTTAAAAAAAATTTTGTTTCGTTTTTAAATAGTATCGGGCAAATAGATATTTATCCAAATGAGTTTTCGCCTACGTTAATGGACGCTTTTGAAATATTTTTATATGCGAATTTACGTAGCTGTTGCAAAAACCATGCTTTCAGACATTTGGAAACCATAAAAGCAGTACAAAAATTTTGCATCCGTAAAGATTCCTTACACAATCTTGCTGCCACCGAATATATTACAACCAGGGAGAGGTCTAAAAATATTTTATTCTTGAAAAGTTATGAAGTTCGGAAATTAGAAACTTTTGATTTCAATTCAAAGCCTTTAGAGATAGCTGCTGATCTCTTTATGTTCCAATGCTGGACAGGTTTTGCTTATGTTGATTTATACCAATTCAATTATGATACCGACATAGAACTAATTAATGGTAAAGAATGGATAATTAAGCAAAGGCAAAAAACAGAAATTTTACCTCAACTACCTTTATTTCCAAAGGCAAAAGATATTTTAGAGAAATATGATCATAAGTTGCCTCTTTTAACAAATCAAAACTATAATGACCATTTAAAAGTTATTGCAGGCTATTTGAATTTAAAATTTAATCTTACAACACATATCGCAAGGAAAACAGCTGGAACATTATGGCTTAATAACGGATTTCTTTAGATGTAGTAAGTAAAATGCTTGGCCACAAAAAAGTCCAGACAACTAAAGACATGTATACTTTTTTAGATTTGGAAAGAGTAGAAAGGGAAACGAGAATATTTTTTGAAAAGTCTTATGAAACAGAGATAGTTTAATTTAATATATCAAAGAAACCTGGCATATTTGTCAGGTTTCTTTATAATTTATTTTTAATAATTTTTCAATTATTATCAGTTAAAATTGCTTTATAAAAAAATCCTAATACCTTTGTTTCACCATCACGTAATACCATTAAATTAATTTTTTCTTTCCTCTTTCTGAAATAATATTTATTGGCTGAAAATAAATTGGAAACTTTTATTGCCCATTAACTTCATTAGATATTTCAAAACCCTTTCACTACAAAGGGTTTTGGTTACTATTGATTATTTTTTTTAATATACTACCTTCACCATAACATGAAAAATTATTACCTGAATTTATTCGGGCTTGTAGTACTTTGTTTTGTTTTCACTCTTCATAGTTTTAGTCAAAGTAAACTTCTTTCCTTTCAGGAATTAAACGATAAAAACCAATTCATTTCTTTAAGAGAAGCGATTAAAAGCCCTTCAAAGGTTTATAAACTTGCCTTATGCGATTCACTCGGAAGCTTTCCTGATGAAATACTAAAATTTAAAAACCTTCAGATCCTTGAACTCAACTTTACAGCTTTAGATCATATCCCTGCCGGTATATCCAAACTAAAGAATTTACAGGTACTTGATTTGAGTAATAATAAATTTAAGCATTTCCCACATGCTTTGCTTTTGCTTCCCAATTTAACAGTACTCAAACTTTCTGAAAACCAAATCGATTCCCTGCCAAAAGAACTGGCTACTTTAAAGAAACTTAAAGGCCTGCAAATTGTAAACAATAAAATAACTACTGTCCCAAGTGAAATACAAGTACTTAAGCTACCAGATTTACAGGTTAGGGGTTCATCCTTCAAAGGGTTATTGAGAAAAGAAGAACTGGCCGTAAGCAAAACCTTTGAAAGCCTCGAATCAGCTTTAAAGAACCCTGAAAGTGTTTATAAACTTTCATTGTCCAATATAAAAGAACTTGGCCCGGATATTAGTAAATTTAAAAACCTGCAGGAACTGCATATAAATAATAATCAGTTAAGTTCTTTCCCTAAAGAAATCGGAGACTTAAAGAATTTGCAGGTACTCAATGCAGGCAACAATAAATTAACCGGTTTACCGGAAGAAATAGGGAATTTAAAAAACCTCGAGCATTTGAACATTGGCTTGAATAAAATAACAAATCTTCCTGAAGGACTGGGAGGATTAGAAAAACTTACAAATTTACAAGCCGGTGGTAACCAGCTTACCTCTTTACCCAATTCCATTGAAAAGCTTGGTTCTTTACAAAACTTATTACTGGGTAATAATAAACTAAATACCCTGCCTGCTAATATCAATAAACTGACAAGCCTTGAAAACCTGCACGCACCCGAGAACCAGATTACCGGCCTTCCTGAATTCCCGGGATTAAAAAAACTAAAAACTTTGCATATCGGTGGGAATAAGTTAAGTACTTTACCAACATCCATAGGCAAACTCGAAGGCCTTAAAAGTTTAGACTTACAAGGCAATGCCTTAACTTCTTTACCAAATGAATTAGGTCAAATAAAGGGACTTGAAAAGCTTGGCATTTCAGGTAATAAACTTAGTTCATTGCCTGCCGACCTTTCAGGGCTTAAGTCCTTACAATCATTAGACTTAGAGGGAAACATGCTAACAACGCTTCCTGCTTCGATAGGAAAGCTAGGCAGCCTTAAAATTCTCAACATTGGAAATAACAAACTCACCAAACTTCCCAAAGAAATGAGCGGGCTTACTAATTTGAAAGACCTTAATGCCTGGGGCAATAAAATTACAAATGTACCTGACGGCCTTTCCAATTTAAAAAGCCTTGAAAAGTTCAGCTTGAATACAGAAGGCTGGAGTGCCGTTGATTTAAGCAAGTTAAGGACAGGATTGAGTGGAACAATGGTAAGGCCAAACCTTTAATAGAATATATATATTAATTAAAATATAAATAACGTTTCCTTCATGAAAAAATTTTTAAAAGGCCTTCTTTTAACCATCATTTTTTTTATACAATTTTTAAGCCTTTTAGCTCAGACGTGTACAAGTCTGGTTTCACCCATTACTGCTTCCAAATTTACTCCCATCCCATGCGCAGATTTAAAAGCCAAAGTGGATGCTTTTGTAGCTCAGGGTGGATTGGTACAGGACAAGGCAGCCTTAACAGTAGCACTAAATACAGCTTTTAATAAAAATTTTCCCCAATCTCAATATGAAGTGGCATTTAAAGATTGCCAAATTTTTAACGATTACTTAGCCCTTAATGGAAGTAGTTATGTGGATTTTGGTAAACGGGAGTATGCCTTAAATGATTTTACAGCGGAAGCATGGATTTATACGCCTTCAACTGTAAAAGGTGAGTATACTCAAACTATTTTATCAAATATATATTATGATTATAATAATGGGACATATAAAGGCATGTTTTTTGGTATTGATGAAAATAAATTGACCCTCATCCTTTCAAATGGGTTTCCGACTGAATATGTGCTAATATCAAGTACCAATAATTTAACATTGGATACTTGGCATCATATTGTTGCCCAAAGAATCGGGAATACTTTCTCTAATTTTAAACTATATATAGACGGGCAAGAAGTAACTTTTTCGTCGCTTGATAATAATATTGGATTGGTTACAAACGGCGATATCAACAATAGAGTAGAGCCTATGAAGATTGGTGCTTTAAATACTTCTGATGGAGTTGAATATTATTTAACAGGCAATACCAAACAAGTTCGTTTATACAACCGTATTTTAACTTCTGATGAAATCCTTTCAAGTTATCAAGGAGGTGGATATACTTCTCCAACCAATCGGACAAATCTAGTATTATGGGCACCCCTTGATGACCAGTCTGGTCCTTCTGTACAAGATTATTCAGATTATAAAACTGTTGGAACTTTTAATTATCAGGGCACAGGATCTACCTGGCACCGAGATATAAATACAACTAATTGCACAACCTGTATAGCAGGCTTACCACTTTTAACAAACCCAAGTTCTTCTAGCAATCCAACTCAAGCCCTTGCAGGGGAATCTTATATTTATAATATAGATCCTGTAGCCAATGCAACTACTTATAACTGGCAAGTGGATATCCCCGGGGCAAGAATTACTTCAGGTCAGAATACCAACCAAATAACCGTTTTCTATGCTTCTGATCCCAATGGGAGTATATCTATAGATGTAACCAATACCTGTTCTTTAATAACCTCTCAAACTGTAGCAGTAATTACAGGGGGTGGGGCCCTTACACCAGTAGGAATTATACCTAATGATGCTACCGGTAATAGTTATAATTATATAACTGAAAACACCATCCTCGTACCCATTACAGATCCTACCCAATTAGGTTCCCTGGATATCACTCAGATGAGCCAAAAGACTATTTACCTTGACGGACTGGGGAGACCAATACAAAACGTAATAACAAAAGGAAGCCCTAATAAGCAAGACATGGTTTTACCTATAGAATATGATGCTTTTGGTAGACGGTCAAAACAATATCTGCCATATGTTTCAAATGAAACAAACGGCGTCTATAAGCCTAACGCCCTGGGTAATACCGGCATGCAAGCCTCTTTTTATAGCAGTACTCCGGATATTGCTAATGATGCTTTGCCTTATTCAGAAACTATTTTTGAAAATTCACCTTTTAACCGCATAACCGAACAAGGTGCACCCGGGGATAGTTGGAAAGTAATTAAAGATAATGTTGGAAATTCAAAACAAACCGGCAATACGCAACAAAAAAATGAATATATAAATAATGCAGGTCAGATAAGATTGTGGAGATTTGATTTTGTAAATCAATTGGCTTATAGCAATCCTGTAAATGATTTTTATGGCGCTGGTCTGTTGTGGGTTACGGAGATTAAAGATGAAAATGGCTTTTTATTTAGGAGTTATAAAGATAAAAACGGCAGGCTTATTTGTAAGAAGGCGCAGATTGTGAAACTAAGTGAATTGGCTGATGATTGGACAGAAACTCATTATATCTATGATGATTTTGGCAATACTATTTTTGTTTTACCTCCTGAATCAGTAAAAAATTTATCTACTTCTTTGGTATATGATAACTTAAATTATACCATTAAATATTATGAAAAACCATTATCATCTGCTCGGTACGAACAAGAGTTTTTTACCTTTAATAACTTCATTTATAGTATTTTCACTTATAAATATGACGAAAGGCATAGGCTAATAGAAAATCAGGTACCGAATTCAGGCACAACTTTCTTTGTTTATGATGTTGAAAACCACTTGGTACTTTCTCAGGACGAAAAGCAAAGGGTAAATAAACAATGGACATTTATAAAGTATGATATTTTTTCAAGGCCTATAATACATGGCCTTTATAACCTTGATAAAAGTTCAAGAAGTGATATACAAGTTATTATAAACGCCCAAACCGGCCCTCTTTTTGAAACAAGGCAGGCAAATACCTCGTTTGGATATTCCACCAATGTTTTCCCTACTACTAATATTATACCTCATATCATTAATTATTATGATGATTATGATTTTAATCTGGATGGTATTGATGATGTAACTTACCAGAATATAAATTCCACCGGGACGGCACCCGGATTTTTAACCAGTAATTCCAGGGCGGAGGATGAATTAACAGGAACCAAAACACTGGTTCTGGATGGTAATGATAATAAGTATTTAATAAATGCAAATTTTAACGATGAATTTGGAAGGACAATCCAGATACAATCTGACAATATTTTAGGTGGTCGGGAATTAAATACAATACGTTACGATTTTACCGGTAAGCCCTTAGAAAGCAGGTTAATGCATAATCAGAAATCTTTGGTTGCAGATAGAACCATAATCAGCAGCACAAGTTATGATCATGCCGGAAGGGTGATCGCTAATCTCATGCAGGTTAATGGTGAAAATATAGAAACCATCGGTACGTATAAGTACAACACAATTGGCCAGCTGCAATACAAACAGGTAGGCAACGATTTACAAAAAATTGATTTTAAATATAATATTAGGGGTTGGCTTACTCAAATTAATGATATAAACCAATCCCCATCAGTTGAAAATGATCTTTTTTCGATGCAGATGCAATATGATAAAAATGGTTTGTTCTCTCAGTATAATGGGAACATCAGTTCCATTGCTACACTTAATTCATCAGGTGTTGGGAATGATGCTAAAAGCAGGCTTCACCAATATAATTATGATGGGCTAAACAGGCTTATAAGCACCACTTACCAAGGGCCAAACGGATCAAATGAAAGTTTTTCTATGCCTAATATAAGTTATGATAAAAATGGCAATATAACCTCTTTACAGCGGAACAATTTAATTGGCATTGACAGTGATGGTGTTAAACAGTTTGGGCTTGTTGATAATTTAATTTACAGTTATAATGATGCTAATAATAGTAGTAATTTGCCAAGCGGAAATCAGGTATTATCGGTAACAGATAATTCAGTATATGTTAAACCGACCGATGCCCTGGCGGATGATTTTTCGATTACCGGCAACTCTACGGCTTCAAACCAATATAATTATGATGTAAATGGAAACTTACAGGTTGACCGTAATAAAGATATAAGCAGTATAAAGTATAACTTCTTAAACCTGCCGGAAATGATCATTTGGTTAAATGGGAATTACATCCAAAATATTTATAGTGCGTCGGGTGAAAAACTTATCAGCAAGGTTGTTACGCAAAACGTTATAACTAAGCAAAACACTTACGTGGGAGGCCTGGTTTATGAATCTGATAATGGCCTCCCGGGTAAGCTACAGTTTATCCCCAGTGCAGAAGGCAGGGTTCTTACCCCTGAAGTTACAGGTAAAAACGGGCACATTTTTGAATATTATTATAAAGATCAGGTCGGTAACTTAAGGGTGGCTTTTAGAAAAGGTGACCAAGTTACTTACAACGCCACCATGGAAGATGTGAACCTTGAAACCGAAACAGCTCAATGGAATATTAATTATTTACAAACACG
Organism: Spirosomataceae bacterium; assembly: GCA_965248855.1. Lineage (GTDB taxonomy): Bacteria > Bacteroidota > Bacteroidia > Cytophagales > 172606-1 > CBDFKQ01. The sequence goes on from CBDFKQ010000025.1 coordinate 33,019, forward strand.
CAATAATGAACAGGCCTGTACCGGCACTTATTCGGCAAAGGTAGATAACAATAACCCTATAGGCCCATGGATGACACAAAAGATTGGTAAAGGCGATGTACTTACTTTTACTGCCAGGCCACTTTATTTTACTCAACCAAGCGCATTCAGGGCTAAATTAGGAAATACCATTATCCAAACCTTAGCTACAGGCTTGCTCACTTCTGTAGCGGGTGGCACACCGCCTGATAAAAACGGTGTGCCTTATTCTGCTTTGAGTACCGGACTGCAAATACCAATAAATAATGTTTTAAACAGTTTTACATTTAATAACAACCAAATTAAGGCCTATATTATGTACATTGTTTTTGATAAGGACATGCATTATATAAGCAGCAATAAACAAGTGGTTGATAATGCAAGCCTGGGTAATTGTTCTTCAACCCTCCAGCTTTCCTATCAGGCTATTGATGATGGTTATGTGCAGGTAATGGTAGTGAACGAATCGGATACACCCGTATGGTTTGATGATATTTCTTTAAAAATTCAACAATCTTTAGTTACCCAAGAAAACCATTACGATGCCTTTGGATTGTCCTTGAGTGGGATTGAGAAGGTTGGTGCACTTAAAAATAATTATAAATTTAATGACATGACTGAGAGGATTGAAGATTTTAACCTTCATCTTGATCAGACAGACTTTAGAATGTACGATCCTCAACTCGGAAGATTCCATGGAATAGATGCCTTGGCAGAAAATTGTGAGGACTGTTCGCCTTATTCTTATGGTTTTAATAATCCAATTCTGTATTTTGATTCTGATGGATTATTGCCAACTATTAAGTTACCAAAAGTTGTGGGAGGTTTTGCAAAAAGTAGTAGTTTTGGAAACAGAATACTTTATGGTAAACCTGATTGGCATCCTGGTACGGATTTTCTAGCACCTATTGGTACTCCAATTCTTGCATTTGCACGTGGTAAGGTTGTAGAAATTCGCACAACAGACGAAAGTGGTGGATATGGAAATCTCATCATAATACAGCATAAAGATGGCTATTTCACATTTTATGCTCACCTAAATTCTATAAATGTTAAAGTTGGTGATCCTATAACAAATGGAAAAAAAATTGGCGAATCAGGTGCTACTGGTAACAAAAGCACTGGTCCACATGCCCATATAGAAGTGGTTAAAACTCCGGATAATAAACTATCTCAAGCCTGGAACAATGCTTATAAGGTTGATGCAGAAAAATTTGGAGATTTAGATGTATATCTTTATGGGAATGGTAAGAAGGATGTGATTAAAAGTGATAGAATTGATTTCACCGATCCTAATAATGAGTTTTTTAGAAAAGGGGATAATATGGTGCAACAAATAGATAATCTTTTAAAATTTGTTATTGATCAACGTAAAAACGAGCAACAGCAACAAATACAAGAACAAATTCAGGGAGAACAACAACAACAACATCAACAACAGCAACAAGAAAGGTTACAAGAACAACAAGATAGGCTAAGAGATCAGCCTACGGGACCTGTAAGAGAACCACCTAGTAGTAGAGAACCGTAAAAAATAACATAAAATTTATTAAAAGTAATTTAAATTATAATGAGTAAAAATATGACTAGAATATATAGTTTTTTTTTAATGATTTTATTTTTTTCTGCTTGTAACCAAGAAAAAAAAAACGTGGGTATAGAACCATTTGAAACTTTTGAACGGAAATTTCATACTGATTCTGTGTTTCAAATTTCAAGGATAATTTTTCCAATACCAAATAAAGGTGGTTTAATTACTGGACCTTATCCAACAAAAGATTCAATGTGGACAAAAGAAACATGGGTAATATTGGGTGATTGGCGAACATCGGAAAAAGATACAAGTTTCTTTCGAAATCTTAAAAAAGAGAATAATTTAATTATTGAGGAAATTGGTTACAGATATACTGATATATTTGCAATTTGTAAGTACAAATTATATAAAAAGAAATGGTATCTTATATACTTTGCTCCAAGTTTTGCCAAACCATAACAATATATTTGACAAAAATAGATATCAATTTTATAATTATAGTTGTTATTTCACTAAAAATTAATAATTATAAACCAATCTTATTCTAATTATGCCTAAATAAAAATCAAGACTATGTACTGTGAATTATTTAAAGAATTAAGGTATTAATTAAATTATGCCCCATGTTCATTAGTAAGTTATTCTTCACGAAGATAATAGTAATAAAAAGGCATGAAGCCCTGAATTTAAGCGTATTTTATCAACTTTTAAAATAAAACTGATAATCCTATCAATGGAGGAATTTAAAAATATTTTAATATTTGAATTTATTAAAATGAAAATGATATTGATTCAACTTATATCAATACAACATTATTCATAAATTAATAGATGCCCAATTTAAAATGACAACCTTAACCAACAATCTATTTTTAATAAAATGAGACCAAAGTTTAGAAACAAAATCCCAAACCACCTTTTAAAAAATGGTTTAATAGTCTTTCTTTTATGCCTTCATGCTTTACCAGTCTTCTGTCAATTCCCAGAAGCACCCAAAAGTTTGCTTAGCCCCAACTCAAATGGTATAAGTGCGCCTGTTTCGATGTATGCCGGCTTACCCCAAATTACTGTACCTATTTATACACTAAACGAAGGGCCTATAAAAGTTCCTATTTACTTAAGCTATAATGCAGGAGGTGTAAAAACCGAAATGCACCCGGGTTGGACAGGCTTAAATTGGTCATTAGTAAGTGGTGGCGCAATAACTAGGAAAATAAGAGATTTTAATGATGATTGGTTTCTAGTTGAAAATTATCCTAATACGGTGGGATTATATAATAATAATATTGACTTAAATGGATTCAACAATAACCCCCTCACAGATAAGGACCTAAGCCATGATACAGAGACAGATGAATATAGTTTTAATTTTTTAGGGATCAGTGGGAAATTTTATTTAGATTATGATTTTGGTAATCATCCATGGAGGGTCCAATCTACTTCGAATGTTAAAGTTGAACTTTTTTATAGTGCTACGGATGGAGAATTTTTATATATTCCTTTCAATCCTCCAACTTCAAGTTCTTTTCATTTCAAGTATGGTAGTTACGGTTATGGTGGTTCTTTTACTGGCTTTGTAATCACAACAGAGGATGGGACGAAATATACATTTGGTGGGGTAACTGATGCTATTGAATACTCAATCCCATTTTTTAATCAGAATAACTCTATAATAACTGCGGATACCTGGTATTTAACGAAAATACAAACAGTCTATGGAAAAGAAGTTAATTTGAGTTATTCAAGAGGGAACCTGATTAACCAACTTTATACCTCCATGACTTACTTTTCAAAAGAAGGGGATACCCCTCCTGCCACAGTTGTTCCAGAGTATGGCGCTTATCAGGGGCAATTAATCTTCCCAGTGTATTTAAATAGCATTACCGGTAGTTACGAAAGTGTAAATTTTAACAGGTCCTCAACTACAGAAATGACTTTTAACCAAAGCTTATACGACCCTTATTATAAGTATTGGAAAAGCCATAACGACAAAATGGGCAAGCAATTTTTACCATTTTTAAACACTGGCAATGTAGATGGTTATCCAGATAACCTTAATAAGCTGGTCTGGCATAAACTAGATAATATCACCGTTCAAGACATAAGAAATGTAAATAAACTGTCCTTTGATTTAAATTATAATAACAATGCCGATGAACGGTTGATGTTACTATCATTAACTAAGAAGGACAAGAACGGGATTGCTATACCCCCATATCAGTTTCAATACTTCCCTTATAACCAACCATCAGATGGGGTTGATGATACAAAGCTACTGCCTAATTATTTAATGAGGAATATAGACCATTGGGGGTTTAATAATAAATATGATTTCCATGACTATGAAATCAATTACGCAGGAGATTCTTATGACTTTACCCGTGCCACCCACAGCGAGTATTTATATGCAGGCACATTGCAAAAAATAATATCCCCCACAGGAGGTACAACTGAATATTTTTATGAACCTCACTCATATGGAATGAGAGTACAAATAGATCCATGGAACCCTTTAAGTCCTTATCTGGGATCTTCTAACCCGGATAATAGTAATATAGTAGGTGGCTTAAGGATAAAACAAATTCTTAATTATAATAGCCCTAATGATATAAATAAATTAAGTAAAGAATATTTATATGTTTCTGGGTATACACCTTCAGCTCCTATATCGTCCTTAACAAACAGTGGTATATTAAAATCAACACCTAAGTATCGTTATGACCAACTTGATGGGGTCTGTAAGTTTACATATATAGGAATGCAAAGTATTCAACCTATGGGGGATTATATTAGTGGAAATCCTGTTGGATACAGTGAAGTGGTTGAAAAGGAACAAAATGGAGGTTATACTATTTACAAATTTACAAATATTGGAAATGATTTTGGAGATGGGAATAGTTTTTGGGATTTACCGGGAGAAACCACAGGTAACTTTTACTCCTTTTTTCAACCCTTTACAGAAAGGGAATTTCTGAGAGGAAATCCTTATGAAATAACCATTTATAATAAGCTGGGGAACCCATTAAAAAAAGACCTTATATCATACAAGCCACTATCAGCTACCTATGTAGCAGCAAATAAAATTTCTTCTTTTAAAGATTTCTGCCCCTCTATTACATCGCTATGGAATGCCATTTACAAGCATCCAACATACAAATTTTCTCCTATAAAAAAAGAAACCTACTTATATAATATTGATGATAAAACTAAATCTTTGTATAACTCCGTAATATACACTTATAACAATAACTCAAAAGTTAATGATATTTTAACAATTGAAAGTAATGGGAACCAAGTGGGTAAACACATTAGCTATGCTTCTGATTTTCCCCAAACTCAAGATGCGCTTGGTGATAAATTAATTGTATATAATCTCCAAAAACGAAATATGGACCCACCACTGGAAACCTATTCATATAAAACTTTAAATGGGATAAACTATGTAATAAATGCCAATTATACTTCCTTCAGGACAAATCCTATGAATTATGACCAAATCGTCCCATATCAATCATTTTCATTGGCAACCAACTCACCTCTAAAAATAAACACTTCTGCATTCCAACCAACTGATCAATTTACCCCCTTGCGTTTTCTTAAAAATCAAGGTCAAGACCCCCATTATATCCCTACGAATACAATTCAGAGATTTGATAATTTTGGGAATGTAGTTGAAACATCAATTACTTCGGATGTGAACCATAAAGAGTTACACAAATATTATTTTTATGATGCGAAGCAAACGCTGCCTATAGCGGAAATTAGTAATCAGGCTCTTCATTCCTTCCCAGAAAAAAAAACAATCCCTGTCTTTAAAGGACCAACACTTCCAGATGATCAACCTTTGGATTTAACCCGAGGGGATACCAATATAACAGAGATTTCACGTTTTTCTCTAGACCATGATCAAACCTTTACTTTCCAATATGATGTAATGGACCTCTTTAGTTTAAACCCGGGTTCTGTTACAGTTTTTGGAATAGGCTATACGTTGAATATTTATGACTTGTATATGAATTTAAAGTGGTCAACCAACATAACCCAATTTGCTAAAGCATCAGGTTTTCTTACAAGTTTTACTAACAGTGTAGACATTTCTTTACCTGCAGGTACTTACATTATTTCATCCTCCTCTACAACTACGTATTATGCAAATGATGATCCTGAACAGCTGGAATATTTTTATCTTTATAGTGTCCAAGCTCAACTTTTAACTACCTATTTTCAGGACGATGTTTTCTATACAAGTTTTGAAGACGGTCAGGAAGGTGTTTCATTATTCCCGGTTTCAAAAACAGGGCTAAATAGCTGTGCAGGCGCATTTAACATTCCAAGTCATCAGGGCGTGTATAACCTATCTTATTGGAGTAAATTAGGTAATACTGATTGGACACTTATTAAACAAAAAGTTAATGGGGGAAGCTCCTTGATAATCGGGTTGGATGGCCAATTAATAGATGAAGTAAGGCTCTATCCGGATGGGGTAAAAATGAGTACCGTAAATTATAATACAAATAATCAGACCACTTCCGAAACCAATTCTAATTACCAAACAACTAATTATGAATATGACGCCTTAGGCCGTATTTCTGTTGTGCTGGATCAAAATAAAAATATCCTTAAAATGTTTTGCTATAATTTTGCAGGGCAGCTCGAAGATTGCCAGGGGAAAATATTTTATAGTGATGCACAAAGTATAAATTTCACTCGTAATAACTGTACAGGCATTTATACTGGCAATACAGTACCATTATCTTTACCAGACAAGGCCTATAAATCAACAATAAGCAAAGCGGATGCAAACCAACAGGCGCTTAATTATATCAATGCTAATGGGCAGTCTAATGCCAATTTACTCGGAATCTGTGGTATTTCTTATTCAAGCGTGGCAAAAAGCCAAAGTTACACACGTAATAATTGTATCTGTGGCTTAACCGGGGCTTCGGTAACCTATAATGTCCTTGCCGGAACTTATGTTTCTTTTGTTAGTCAAGCTGATGCAGATGCCAAGGCACAGACAGACATAAATAGCAATGGACAAGCTTATGCAAATGCTAATGGAAATTGCACAAATACATGTACACAACAAAATCAAAAAGTTATTAACTGTAATTGTGAAACAAATAATGGTCAGCCTATTCTTTTATTCCAAACCAATACCGGATCTAATTGTATCTTACATTACGGCTTTAGATTTTCAGATGGGTCATACACAGAGTTATATCCTAATCCGGGAAGTTGCCAATAAAATAAAAAAATGCGTATATCTTTGAAATAAATGATATACGCAAATATTAATAATCTTAATTAATCCTCAATAAAAATAATGACTATATTTAAAATATTAAAATGTCTTTTGATTCTTTTTATAAATGTGGCATGTATAAAAACCTATTGTCAAAATAAAGACACTATTAGAAAGAATCATATAAAAAATCATAAATTAATATCAAACCGTGTACTGCCTTCATATCCAGGTGGAAAAGATTCTTTGAATACCTTTTTAAAATACAATTTAAAAAAACCTTTAGGGGTAAATGATGGAGTTGTAATTTTAGATTTCTTAGTGAACGAAACCGGGATTATTTCTAATATTAAAATTTTAAAACCTTTAAACCAGCATTGTGATAACGAAGCTATTCGTGTAATAAAATTAATGCCGAAATGGGTTCCAGGAAAGATAATTGGTAAATTAATTTCTACCAGATATACTATCCAAATTAGTTTTAAAAAGTGACTCTACTGGAATAATAACATAGTAAAGCTTTATTTACATTTTTGAGTAATAAATTTGGCCTTCGAAAGGTTTTATTAAATTATTATTTTGATGCCGTTAATAAATTTTGATAAATATGCTAACGCCCTTATAATCATCACTTTTTTTTTAGGCTTAAGCCAGGTTTTTGCTCAAAAAGAAACAGACAAATGGTATTTTGGCAGGAACTCCGGGTTAGACTTTTCTACTAGTCCTCCAACTCCTTTAACAAATGGGAAGCTGTATACAGAGGAGGGATGTTCTTCTATTTCAGATAAAAAAGGAAATCTTCTTTTTTATACAGATGGCAGTACCATATATAATAAAAACCATTTATTAATGGAAAGTGGGCTTCATGGCAGTTTTACATCTGCTCAATCCGCACTGATCATTCCCAACCCGGGACATTCCTCAATTTATTATGTTTTTACTGCAGGGCAAGGAGGCTATATACCCAATGGCGATAAATTTAGAGAAGCTTCGTATTCTGAAGTAAATATGTGCCTCAATAATGGACTGGGAGGGGTTATATCATCAAAAAAAAATATAGTTTTAAATAGTAATGTAACCGAAAAACTTACTGCTGTCCTACATCAAAATGGAACTGACATTTGGGTGATGTATCATGCATGGGAGAGCAATTCATTTTTAGCTTACCTGATAACAGCGGAAGGTGTTAAACAAACTCCTGTTATCAGTAAATGTGGAACCGTTCATAAAGATTTTCCTCCTCAAAATCCCCACTATTTCAATCAAAGCTTCTTTGCCAACACACTGGGGGAGATGAAGTTTTCCGCTCAGGGAGATAAATTAGCCTTAGCAGAATACCAAATTAATATTATAGAACTTTTTGATTTTGATAATTTTACCGGGGTCATTTCTAATGTACAAACCCTACAGAAACAAGATCCAAACAAGTTTCAGGGATTAACTTTTGGAATTGGGTTTTCCCCTGATGGAAATCAGTTATACGCAACAAATACGATTCTTATTACGAAAAGATCAACGGGAGTTGATTCTATAAATAATAAACTTGTTAAATATAATTTAAATGCCGGTAATACACAGGATATCATTAACTCTGTTGCCACATTATATAGTTACTATAGTAATTTCGAAGAGTTTGGGACATTACAGTTAGCTATTGATGGTAAATTATATTGTCAAAGAGGTACTTTAAGCCTAAATAGTGATATCTTGGGCGTCATTGGAAATCCTAATTCAGTTGATATTAATAATATAGCTTACCAACATAATGGAGTTTTCTTACACGCAACATATCCCAACCAAGATGTATCAACCTTTTTAGGTTTGCCAAATTTTTTGGCCAGTTACTTTACGACATCTCCATACATTATTAGCAACCCCTCTTGTAATGATAGAATATCTAATTTTAAAATTATAAATGATAAAGATATAATAGGAGTAAAATGGAATTTTGGGGATTCTCTTTCAGGACAAAGCAATGTTTCAAATTCTTTTAACCCTTCACATGCCTATAGTTTAAACGGTATTTATGAGGCTAATGCTATAATAACATTATCAAATAATTCTACAAAAAAGATAATTAAGAAAATATACATTGATTATCTATCTGATAATTTTTTAGGAAAAGACACTGCAATAGAAATTGGTCAAACATTTACAATTGATCTGACTAATTTAAATTCTGTAATAGCTTGGCAAGATGGGAGCACAAATTTAAGATATACTGTTAGTAAACCCGGGACATATTGGGCAGAGATTTGTAAAGATGGTTGTTCCAAGAAAGATACTATAAATGTACTTTGTAAAAGAAGTACAATAACCCTTGGACCTGACAAGGTTGTTTGTGATAAATCGTTTGAACTTTTAGATGCCTCGATCCCAGGTGGTGAGTATCTATGGCAAGACGGTTCTCAGAATAGTCAGTTTAAAGTTACCAAAACAGGAAAATATTATGCTTTGGCTAAAAATCAATGTGGAGCATATGCAGATACTGTTAATATCACTTTTGAGAATTCACCCAAACTTTCATTTACAGATACTACAATTTGTTATGGAAAAAAAATGGAATTGGATTTATCCTACTTAAAACAACAAGGCTATGTATTAAGGTCAGATAATTTAAAAGGCTCTATTCTTGAATTTTCTTTACCGGGTATTTATAAACTTACATTAAACACAAAAAATTGCATTTATCAATATGAGGTAAAAATAAGCTTTGATGAATGTAACAAAGATATGATGGTTCCAAATGTATTTACTCCTAACGGTGATTTGCAAAATGAAAGTTTTAAACTAATTGGATTTGAACCGGGTAAATGGGCTTTGCATATTTTTAACCGAATCGGAAAGGAGGTATTTTCTAAAAATGCATATACTAATGATTGGAATGGAGACGGATTAAGCTCGGGTGTTTATTACTATTTTCTGCAGGATTCTAAAAGTGATAAAAGCTTTAAAGGCTGGGTTGAAATTATAAGGTAAACAAAAATGATCGAACAATAGTTAACGTTGTGGAACGAACTTTAACTTAATGTTCCATCCTCGCATGAATTCCCTTTGTTAATTCTACCCCTTTTATCTTCTCCTATATTAGAGTTTAATGCAATTGAAGTTCTTAAAGTCTGAACAAAATGAAATAAGCTCCAAACCGGCTTGCTGTAAAATTTTTCCTTTTTTCCGGGGGAATACCACTTTTCCGAATGAGTATCTAATCTGACCATTATTTGCTGCGTTGGGTTATTTTTATAAATTGCACACAAAAGTAAATTGGCAGTATAGTTTTGTTTTATCTGTTTAAAGCATATATTATACTTTAAATAGATATTTTATGAAAATCGGAAATAAGATTAAAAAAATAAGGGAATTAAAGAATTATACGCAGGAATACATGGCTGACCGCTTAGGTATTAACCAATCCGGTTATTCAAGAATAGAAAATGATACCAGTGATATAACTTTATCCCAGATAGATAAACTTTCGGAAATCTTTAATATTAAAGTAGATGATCTACTCAACTTTGATGAAAAATTCGTTTTTAATAATTCAAATTTTAACACTTTTTTTGGAAATTATTATAATGAAATGAATGAAAAAGAAAAGGAACTACATCAAAGAGAACTTGAATTGCATTTGAAAACAATTAAGCTACTGGAGGATAAAATAAGTTTTTTAGAACAAATGAATGCTACAAAAGGAAGTAATTAAAAAGCTAATATGGTTCCTACTTTTATATTTAAAAGTTATTTCTTTCTGGAATTGATAGTCTATTTATTTATTTTAACGTTTGTAATCATTTTAAATCAATTGTTTGGCTTTGTTTATTTAAGGAATGCTTCTATATTCATAGCTATATTATAGAAATTTCGGGTTTAATGAATAAAACTTTCTATCAGATACCCCCTATGAATGAAGAAACAAAAATTACCAATTTTGCCTGGCTTAATAAAAATATTGTTGAGATTGGTGAGGAGGATTGGCATGACGACATGGTAATGAAGATTAGTAATATTCCTGATTATGAATTTTTTGAACCAGGAAGTATAGAAGTTGGAAACATTAATCCTAAAGACATCAAAGGCATAAATTATTTTCCAGATTATAATTCTTCTAAAGATATTACTTGGATGGGATTATTAAACGAGTTAAAGCGATTTTATAGAATAAAGAAAAATATGAAGTCACATGCTCAACTTATTGAACACGTCCATAATGATTATAAAATAGAAAGGCGGACAGTCAGTAAATATAGAGATATTTATATAACTACCTGTGGACAGCATCGCCTTTGCTTAGCTAAATTTTTAAATGTAGAAAAAGTTACGGTAACCATTACGGAGTATAAGATTAATTGGGAACAATATGAGAGATTTTTAAAATCAACTCTTCAATTAACCAAAACGAAAGAATATATTTCCCCTTTATATTATTTTTAATTAATATGCCTAAAAACCCCTTCCAACTACAAAAGCGATTAAAACTACCCCTACCATAGTGGTAGTTTTTTTTATTTTCTTCCAGACTATTTTCCGTTTTTCCTTCCTGTCTTGTTTTTTATCAATAGCCATATTACCGTTCGCATCAATTTTGATGGGTGGCATGGGATCAGGAAGTTTGTAATCATTTTCAAAAATAATCCCTTTCGAGTTGATGGTCTGAATGATTAAATCATTGCCTTTGGTTTGGATGGAGTTGATAATGGTTTCTTTCTCCAGCTTTTTCCTTCTGGCCGTATCAGGTAAATAAATATAAACAGGATAAGGCTTGATCCTTTCCTTTATCTGCACTTCAATTTTAGGGTAAGGCTTAGGAATGTAAACCGTATCATTGGGAAGCCTTTCAGTTAAAATAACAGGTTTACGAGAACAACGGCCAAGCAGCCATGCTAAAAACAATAACAGCATGGCCACTATTATAATTTTTATTTTTGGGTTAATTTGGGGGTTTAGTGTTATAGCCATTATTCAAACCAGTTAGCGACCTGAAACACCATCCTCTTACTCCTAACCTTCCTGTAAACGCCTATCCCTTCGCTACCGCCATTATCATTAGTATTTCCCTCAATTGTTGTTAAGTAACTGTTTCCAAAAGCTTGCGGGTTCCAATCCTCAATGATCCCTATATGCCCAATGCGCCTGGCATAGTAATCAAATACAAAATATAAATCCGACTGCTTTGGCTGAGTTGTTATACCTTTCCTTTTTACCTGCATCCCCCTGCTATAAATAATTTTATCAGGCTTAGCATAGGCAGGTGCCCAGGCCGTTTTTGGAAAATTAGCCGGTAATGGCTGGCATTGGTTATAACACCAGGTAGTAAAGGCAGCACACCAGGCATAACCTCCAGTTAGCCCAACATCTTTTAGGTATTTTTCTACTTCTTTGCCTTTGTTAGAACCTAAAGGGTTTTCCCTAATTCCCACCTGAGAGCTGGCCGCCTGATAAATGCATTCCCGCTTTTGCATTATGGTTTGTGGCCATGCGTTTAGGGAAAATAGTAGAGATAATATTGATATTAATAAATATTTCATTTGAATAGCCGGTTAAAAGTTAATGATAGTTATGACCATCATAATAATAAAAAAGGCATACATGCTAAAGGCTATTACCTGCTTTGCCCGCACCGGCATATTCGGCCAGTCTTTGCTTAAGCAGTGGAACAGATAATCAAATACATCCGGGAAACTTAATTTCATCACAATACTTGCAAAACCTGAAGCGATTGAAATTGTTAAAATCGCGTAAATGAATTTCTGTGTAACCCCCAGGTCATAAGTTGCTGCTATCCCTCCGGAAAGGTGGTATAACCATATCTGGGAAACTAAAAGTATAATGCTTGCTATAGGCAAAAGAATCGCCCATTCGTTCCATTTCTTAAGCCAAATTGAAAGCTTTTCATTGAATAAATGCTTGATGATGTTTTTTAAAAATTCTTTCATTTTGTTTATATTTATTTGGTTAAAAGGATCCGGATATCTGCTTCCAGTTTTTCCAGGCGTTTGTCTATAGAGCTAAGCTCTACGCTACGGGCTTTCTCATCGCCCCTGTCCCGCTCATAGTTAGTGGCCAGGCTGGATTCTATTTGTGAAATGGATTTGTGGGTTTCTTTTTCCTGCTCCCCTACATGGTGCCGAAGCAAGTCTACTTGTTTCTTCGTATCTTCCATTTCTGTAAAGACACTTTGCTTTAAAAAAAATCCAATGATGGTAATGACAAGGCCACCAATGGCCAGGATAATAGTTATAGTTAAATCGCTCATTTTTTTTTCATTTTTCGGTTGAATTTTTTATTAGCCCCTGCCTCATAACCAAAATACTTTTCAAGTACCCGGAGTAGGGATTCCGATTCCTCACATATCTTTTGTACAATCTCTTTAAACTCTGTTTCTTCATACAAACCCTGGTCTGTGAGCAGGCAAAGCACATTGCAAAGGCCGACTATTCTAAGCATCGGGGCTTTTAATACATGGTTAAAATGGTTATTACTTTGGTGGTCTAGGGACTGGATATATTGCTTAATCGCCCCGATCATTTGCAAGTGTTCCTCATTTCTTCCAAGCTCCTCTGACCGTAAAAAATCCAGTTGCCGGAGTATTTCCCTGATTGCGCTTGCCTGGTCAAAGTCATTGTACATATTGTTTGATCCTTTTATAAACTGCAGGATAATTTGTTTTTACATATTCTTCCAATTGCCTGCAATTCCTTTCATCCTTTTTACATTTCCCCATCATGTGGGAAAAAGGCCGGTTACTAAAATCACCTAAGTTTTGATAGCCTTTATAAACCTGGTATTTTAAAAGGGTACCGATACTTAAGTTATTTTCTTTGGCATAGCGGTAAGCAAAATAGGGCTCGGAGCAGGCTGCGAAAAAATGCGGGTCTTTGAACCTTTCTCTGTTCTCCTTTAAAAAGGCAAAAAGGCTTTCAGCGTATTTGCTTATATGCTTACTATTCTGAAAACCCAATACCCCTGTATGGATGGTTTCGTTTTCAGGTTTTAGTTCGATTCCAAGCTTTGCTAGCCTTTGGTTGTAGCACCACATATCTAAACTGTCCAGCTCTAGGTTTTGGCAAATTAAATCTGCCCGCAAAGATTCTTTCGGGATAGGTTCCCATAAGAATAAATCCCCATCTATAAACACAAAAGGTTCTTTCTGGCTTCTGCAAACAGTAATCTTGCAGGAGGTTTGAAAGTAGCTTTTATCAAAGTCCGGTTCCTGAACCATCACTTGATCATAAGAAAGTTGAAGCCTGTCAAGCAAGATTTCTTTTCCCGGTTGATCGGTATGCAGGTGTACCCGGTACCCAAACTTCTTCAGCTGGAGCAGGCTTAAGGCCCAAGACATATAATGAAATGCCGGCCCTAAAAAATCTCTCGGAACTTCCGGATAAAAATAAGCCTGTACAAAAATCATGAACTGTATTTTTCAGTCAGTTGCCGGATCATTTCATTGTATTCCTTAACAGCGGCCAGGGTTTCTTTTTCAAGGTATTCCAGGTTTTCATCCAGTACCTGAATCGCTGTGCCGTTGGCGGCATTGTTAGAGTTTTTAAATATATCCACCCAGGAGTTAAAATTGATTTTCATGTGCATATTATTAGCTGTTAGTTATTCCCGTTAATTATTTTCTAATTATTTTTTTAGTTACAAATTTGTGAATACTGGATATTTAAGGTGGTTTGCGGGGCGGTGCCGTTATTAAAATTTAGACGGTTATACCTCCAGTAAACCGGTACTTCTATCTTATTGATCCTGCCTGCCACAATGGTAACATTGAAATCAGGGTCGTTCCTCCATGTCGTGCCGTCATCGCTTATCTGTACCTGTGCAGTCGCATTGGCATCTGCGTAAATGCACCACCGGTTGGTTTTTACCTGGTTCCCCGGAAGGCCTGACCGCTGTGAATCTTTGGCAGGATAATTCACCGAAACACCGGCGGCCATAGCCCCCTTTACCTCTTGGCCTGAAGCATTGGCAAGGCCGGTGTTTACATATCCGCCAATTGCAACCGTGGGAGTACTGGAAAAGCCAACAGGTAAATATGCGCCGACAGGATAAATTCCGACACTTCCTGCAGCTATTAAGACTTCCGGGGGTTCCGGAAAATATACCGGTACTTTGTTATATGCAATGATTTCAGCAGGGATCCTTGGGGCTCCGGTTTCAAATACCCGGAGGTGGCCGAATTTCAAACTCTGGAACCCACCGGTGAGCCGGATAAAGAATTTATAATTTCTGCTTTCATCGGGTAGCTGTTCAAGGTAATCCGTTCTTTGGTCATAGGTTTGCATCCCCGGCATGCCATAATCAAAATAGACCCCTTTATGGTTAATTTGTAATTGACTCATCGCCCGGTTAAAGGTGTTTTCACTATTTGTGTTTTCAGAATTTTGACCGTGTTTTTCCAATGCAGGTTGCTTTAAAAAATCCTTTTGTACCAGCACGCCATTATTGCAAACTTTTACCCTTGTTTCATATAAGGTTAGTGTTGTGGTGGTTTGGTATTCAATGGCTGAAACACTTACGTAATGGTTCCAATCTACAAGCCCTGTCACAGGATCTACTGATACAAAACCGGTTTCGAATGGCTCCAGTATAGTAGAGGGATAGAATAAACTTCCCCCGGCTGTGAACACATCAAACAGGGAATGTAATGGTAAAGTATAAAGCCCTTTGCTGAATAAATATAAAGATTTAGTATTCACTGATGGCGGGGCAAGGGTAATTATCCCACCTGCTACACCGGCCGAACCGCCGTCCGGGTTTAGGATATCAAAATTAGCGGTAAGGGCATCGGGTTTGGTCAGCTCATAACCGGTTACTTTAAGGTTGGGGTTAATCGTTGCAAAACCGGCTTGTAAAGCCTGAATCAATTGTCCAATATCAGAAGTAGTAGCACCGGCAGCCACTGCGGTAGCGATGGCCGTTAAAATCAGGCTTTGCGAAGTTTGTCCGGCAGCGGTGGCTTCTTTGCTTAATAAATCCTTAATTACAGTCAGCAGAGAAGTTTGATCGTCCTGTTTCCCTGAAGTGGAAATGCTAGTCAAACTGTCTTTTATCGCTTGCAGTAAACTATCAGCCGTTACTTCCGTACCGATCAGGCTTGAAATATTATCGCTGATGGTTTGCAGTAAATCGGTTTGTGCATCCTGATTGGCACCGGTTGCCGGATACGCAAGTCCTGAAGTAGGAGTTTGTCCTTTGTTGATTGACATTTTTTAAAAAATTTTATTAATGAAATAATATCCTAGTCCCATAATGAGTAATAGGCCAATCCCTGCACTTTCTGTTATCCCTAGTTCTTCATTACTGAAGGGTTTTAAAAAGGGGTTTTCCCTGGCTGCTTTTTTAAATTCTCCAAGCGTGATTTTTAAATCTTTATTGGTATCAAAAGGCCGATTTAGCTGCGCTACTAACCTGGCATATCCGAGGTTTTTGTCCGAGCCCAGTATAAAACTATCGGGTCTCCCTAAGGCTTGCGGATAAAACGTCCAGGTGTATAAATCGAGCACGCTTTTAATCTTCCCTTTAGCCGGTTTGAAATACCGGTATACATAATCGAGCTGTTGTAATGCGTTCATTTGTTTAAGGGCTGAAATAGTTGTCCCCACAAATTGGGCACTATATGTCAGCCACTGGATCAGACCGACTGCCGGTTCTTTCCCACCGGTATATTTGTTTTCTGCTTTAGGGTTTAAGCCACTCTCACTCATCATCACTATCATTAACCAGTTAGGGTCAAAATCCAATGTTTTAGCAATAAGCCCCACTTTTTCGGTGAAGGCCTTGCGAATGGGTAAAGGAATTTTGTTTTCATAAGCCAGCATTATCCTGATACATGTTTGTTTTCTATTTTCCGGTCAGGTTTTTTACTTCCTATGTATTCCCGGGTAATGAATAATTTTCTAATGTCTGAAGCTTGTGCCTGCGGGTCAAAGTAAACCTTATTGAAAAAAGTAACTTCGATCACGTCAATGAACAGGCAGTTATACATCACCGCTTCCCCGGGCTGTATGTCCAGCACCGTATCACCTGTTTTTAAAAATACGGTTACTGTCCCCTTGTTTTCAAAACTTACACAGTTGCAATCCGTGGAAACGTTTTCCGTATCTGCGGTAATGGTCTGGTAGGTTTTATGGCTGTACAGCATTTGGTATTTTTATTTTCTTAATTCCCTTGATAGAAGGATTTATTACCTTGCTTATCTCTCTCTCATCCTTCTTATTTCTTATTTCCTTCTTCTTTTTTCTTTTTTCTCTTGTCTAAACTCTCATATCTCTTTACGCCTTCACAATTACATAATCAAAAGCCAGGTCTTTAACCGATTGTGCTACCTCACGGATCATAAATTTAAACCCGGTGCCGGTGTGTTCCCTCACCATCCAGATGACATTGTTATCAATGTTAAAATCAGCGCTTAGGCTGACAAAGGAACCGGCTATGATATATTGGTCAGTGCCGATGTCAATTCCAAAATCAATGGGTATTTCTTCGCTTACTGCATTGGTATCCCCTATATGGTGCCTGCCTCTAAATAAGATTTCTTTATTATTATTCAGGCGGTCATAAATGCTTTGGTTTAAATTATTTAAATAAGTGTTTAATGCAGCATTGTCCGAAGGTTCCCCACCCAGGTCATGGAAGTTGGCCGAAAAGGTAAAGCTTCCTTTATTGATCAGTTTTTGCACCGACCGTTGTATAAATAAGGTATTGGGTTTAAATGAGATCATGCCAGCGATTTGGGTTTAACAAATTCTTTGGTTACCTGTAAGTATTTTTCCCCGCTTTGGTTGGGGTCAAAAGTGATGTGCTGATACAGTGTTTTTTCCAGTACATCCGGATCGTTGCTGTGCGCCATGCCATCCCCCGCCTTAATCAGGATCACTACGTCTGAAACCGTCATCCGTACATCTACATCGCCTTTGTTTTCAAATGATATAGACGTGCAGTCCGTGGCAATGCTTCCTGGTCCTGGGTGATCGGGATAAAAAGTTTTTGGTTATAGTAATTAATCCAGTTCATTACTTAATCAGTTTAATGACAATGAAACCACCTATCCCTAATAGTAATAAAGACTTGATGTCTGAAAAGAAACCGTTGCCTTTATTGTTCTCAAGGAGTTCTTTACTCCTGTCTATACTGGCATCATTGAGTTTTTGAAGTTCGGCTGAAGCTGAGTTCCTTTCCCCGGTCGTTGCGTTAGGATTGTTAAGGATAGACAATTGCGCCTTGATTAAGTCTTGTTGGGTCAGGGCTTCGTTTTCTACCTGCTTCATGTTGAGCGACCATTTTACCCATTCGGAAATGCCAAAACCAACTAATACCGCAGCTACTACTACCACTAAAATAATGACCGGCACAATCCCCAGGCCTGAAAGGTTACTTCCTTTTAACTGGACACCTTTGATGCCCTTCAGTTTGGTAAGGGTATTGGCATATTGGTTATTTAAGGTGCTTACTACCTGCCTTTGCGCGGTAGGGATAGTTTTCCCTTTCACTGCTTTTTCCAGTTCCTGCATCAGTAGGCCGGTGGCGTTGATTGCCTTTTGGGTGGCCTGTGCTTGTTGCTCTGCATAAGCTAATCTTTGCTTTTTAGGGTCGAGCTGTTTTTCCCCGTTATTATAATAAAAGGAAAAAGCGTCTTCCCTGATCCAGCCTGAGCGCTCCAGTATTCTACCGGCAATTTGTACCACGGCCATTACTTCATACCAGACATACAAATAATTATCAACGGCTTCGGTTTTAGTTACCCCGGTTAATTTCCCTATGCGGTTGCTGCCGTTTACCTTATCGCCGTAATTTTTAGTGGCCAGAATATTATTAAGGACGCCGTTATTAACAGTAGGCTTAAGCCGTACGACGGTATAACCCGGGTCTTTCTTGGGGTAAACGATCCTTCCCATGTGCAGCTTTCTTTTTTTTATTTGAACATCCCGAATATTAAACCGAGGCCGTCCGTAGGGACGGTTTCAGTTTCTTTTGCTTTTGGCTTGCCTGCCTTTTTGTTTTTCTTGCTTTCTTCCGGTGGCAAGGTTTCCGGGTTTTGTTTTTCCGGATTAGCATTTTTTTCTTCTGCTGAAGCTTTCAATTCTTCAGTATTACTATTCTCTTGATCTTCTGTTTCCGGTTGCCCGGGAATGGGAATCTCTGCCGGCATTTCGTTACTATCTTTTACCATGAAATTATTATTTAGCTGATTTCTTTTTAATGTATTTAACAACCATGTTGGCCTTGTTTAAGCTGCCCTTCTCCGGTAGCTTACTTTCATCCTCCTTTTTGGGGCTGCTTTTTTTCTTGTGGTTTTCTTTCTTCTTATTCCGCTGAAGTTAGCTTTATGCCTTTTGTCAATGAGTGTCCTCCTTCCTGATGTGCGTTTCCTATTGATACTGACCCTTCTTCTTTTGTTGACGTAGGTAACCGTAGTGTATGCGCCGTTCTTTACGCTGGAAATTAGCCCGCTCAGGGATTCTGTTTTCTTGGAAAGTTTCGCATGGTCTGCTTTGGCTCTGTCAATGGCTTTCAAAGCGTTTGCATAATCTGCTTTTTTCTGGTTACATGCCTTTACCCATTCGTTTACTTTCTGGTGGTACCTGGCATGTATGGCTATGCTGGCCGATCCCCTTGGTTTTTTCGGGGGCTTGGGCATACTGGGTTTTTTAGGTGCTCTAAATGTTGCCATTGGCTGGTTGTTTAAATGGTTATAATGATATCTGTAGGTATTGTAAAGCCAGCTTTTTAATCGTTGGGTTTTCTGCCCCTTTGGACAGCAGTGCTATTTCATCTGCTGTGCAATGTTGTAATAGTGTAGTCATGGCTTCTTTGATGCTTTCCGATTTTTCTTCCGGTACTAAAAAAGATATTTCCACGGACGGCGACACTTTTAATTTAATGAAACCCATTACGCTGATTTTTGTACTTGTAAGAATATTTTTTTAGCTTGGTGTATATATTCCAAAAACTCCGGGCTTTCCGGGTGTTCAATAAACTTTTGGGTAATCAGCCCCCATGCTTTTATTTGCTCGCTGTCAGTGAGTTTGTCAAAGACATTGGTAGCAATGGATTCGATCAGGTTGCCGGTTTGGCTTTGGGTTCGGTGGTCTTGCGTTTCTACTGCTCCGATATCAGGAGAAGTAGTGACCGGTGTTAGATTTCCTTTTTCCATGAAGCCATATAATACATTCTCAATTCCTGACATCACCCCTTTGGCTACTTTTTGACTATGGGAGGTATACTCAGCCTCGAGTTCTTTTATTTTTTCCTCTTGCTTCCTGACCTCTTCTTCTTTTCTTTTGAGTTCCATTTCCCGCATAAGTATCTCAATATCTTTTTTGGCTACCCTGTCCCTGAAGTCCAGTTCCCTTTGGTTCAATTGGTTTTCCATTTGCCGGATATCGGCATAGACTTGTTGCCCGTGTGAATAGGTACTTTGTAATCCTGCCAGGGTGTTTAAAGCAGGTAGGCCGTTTTCTATTTTTTCACTTTTAACCAGTTCATTATTATCCGCTACAAAAGGGATTTTGTCGGTCTTTCCTGTACCGCTGCTTCCCCGGTTTGTAGTATGGAGTTCAATGGAAAATTCCTTGTTCTTGTCCTGCCGATAATCGTAAACCCTTTCTTTAAGCATTTCCACTGCCCGTTCTACCGTTATATCCTCGGACTGAAAGTCGGAATCTTCAAAGCGGTCTTTATAGCCGTCCCTTACATAGAGTTTCCAATACCGCTGGTTGTTTTGGATGATCTGGGAAATAATGGAATTCAGGTCACGCATAATCAGTCGTTAGTGAGTTGAAAAATAAAATCCAGATCAAGCAGGTTAGGGTTGACAGCGAGTAACTTTACCGTGAGGGTTACATAGTTCCCACTGCTTGGGATGTCCCATTTGGTATAACGGTCGGACTTCTGGACGTTTCTGGAGCTTAAGTAATCTTCTGCCAAAGTCAGGTACTGGTACACAAAATTATCATCTTTGACCCCTAACTGGTAAGCAGCACCGGGCGCAATTTTTTCATAAGCCACATAACCGATAGCACGTTTATAAGCGTTGTCCATCGTTACCCTGAATTCAAGCTGTGTCCCGGCAGGGGAATTAGCCGGAAGCGTTACGGTTTGTGTCTGGTGTTTTATCCTTCCCATTGCTTAATCTATTTTTATCTCTTGTCTAGTGTTTTTCTTTCTTCTTTCCTCTCCCTATCTTTTCCTTGTCCCTACCCCAATCAAACGCACTTCCAAAAAGTGGTTACCTGCAGGAAGCTGTAAACCGTCTGCCAAGCGGATGGTTACTTTGAGCTGGTCTGCATGCTTGATGAGTTTGAGGTTTTCCAAAAACACGGTATCATACATGCCGGGGATGGATTGGGAAATCCCCTGATCTTCCGCATTAAAGAACCTGCCTGCCGGTAATTCTATAATAGGTTTATCATCTATATGGATGACAATTTCCCCGTTTAATAATGGAGTAGGTATTCCCGGGTTTTGGCTGTGGTATTTGGGTGCTGCGGGGTTGGTGCCTGCATCGGTCGCCCATCCCAGTTTCACTGCTTCAAGCACCATGTATATATTATCCGGCAACTGGTTTTTATCCAGGTTGGTAATAC
This sequence comes from Spirosomataceae bacterium, assembly GCA_965248855.1. Lineage (GTDB taxonomy): Bacteria > Bacteroidota > Bacteroidia > Cytophagales > 172606-1 > CBDFKQ01. The sequence goes on from CBDFKQ010000025.1 coordinate 54,404, forward strand.
CGGCCCTGCGGATATTGGAAGAATCCAGGATATCTGTGGTGCCTGCCGTATTGAGCATTTTGCGGACATAATAGTCGGCATCGTTAAAAGTCATTTTCCTTTCCCTGATTAGGCGGGTAGTCTCTGCATCTACTTCCCCGAGTGCGGCCATGCGGTTAAAGAAACCTTGGGCACGGGTTACCGCTGCACCTGATTTTGATGATCTTCTCATTGTTGGTTTTTTTAATTGGTTTTAAAAATTTAAATAGCTGATTGAAGGTATATGGGTGGTTTATTAATTAGTACATCAGGCTGTCAGAAAGCGTCCCAACCCCTTCCATTCCGGAAACTTCTTCCATGCCTGAAACGTCCTCCATCCCTGAGAAATCTTCCATACCCGAAACATCATCGGTGCCGTTCATATCGGAAAGCGCGCGGCTCCAGTCAAACTGGTTCATCGGTTCCCCGGAGATGCCTTGTAAACCGAGTTGTGATTTTTTGTTAGGGAGGATAATATCACCCGCTGATTTTAAGGCCCCGTAGGCGCTCATCCCTTCCCCGGCGGTTTGCATCATGGGGTTTTTAGTGGTTTCCAGTACCGTCCCCAGCAAAAACAACAGCGGTCCGTGAATTTTGGGCGGGATGGCCTTGACATTGATTAAAACATTATTGGCCACGTAAGCAGTAGCCACAGTGGCCGCCCCGCGGACTGCGGATTTCTTCAGGGCGGAAGGTAATTTTTTGGTGTTAATGAATCCCATTTTAAAGCTGGTTTTAGTGATTTACTGTTCTTAATTTGTTATGTGTTTTCTTTCTTCTTTTTTCTTTCTTTCTTCCTTCCTTCTTCTTTTCTCTTTCTTCTTTTATTTTCTCTTGTCTCATGTCCCTTGTCTTACCTCTTTTCTCTTTCTTCTCCCCCTTACTTCATTCCGGTCAGTACCACAGCAACCAATATCCCGGCACCTACAAACAGGCCCGTTTGATCGTTCCCGTTTTCCTGAGGGACGGTTTCAGTCATTGCAGGTTGCAGGTTATTCATGGGTGCATCTTCTTCATCTGAAGGCTGCACAACCGGTTTAACCCTTTCCGAGAGCCGGTTTACTTTGCTCTTAAGGGCATTCTTTTTTGCCTGTATCTTGGTGGCAACTTTTTGCCTGTTGGGGTTTCGTTCTTTTCGCCTCTGGAGTACCGGTTTTAATTTTTTGATAAACGCATCACTTGAATTGATGAACCCTTCCGCTTTTGCAGATTGCGAACTTAGTTTGGAAAGGGAATCTAAAAAGGCTCCGATGCCTTGCATGCCTTCGGCTTGTTCTGCTTCCGGGTCTTGATTGCTCGCTTGTGCCTTGCTCATTTGTGCCAGTTCTTCATCGTTTCCTGATGGCTCATTATCGGGCTGGTTTCCCTGTTCTGATGTTTCGCTGTTTTCCTCTGCGGAGGCAGTAGAAAATTCCTGTATGGAAGCTTCGCCGTTGCCCGGGCTTGGGTCTTCCGGCAATACTTCGCTCATGTCCTGTACTGCCTGGTTTTGGGCGCCTGCTTCAAAGTCTGCGGCGGTTTGTTCGGCTGCGGTTTCTCCGGTGCTTTCTTCGTCGCCTTTTTTATCTTTCTTCTTTAAGAGCTTGGGAAAATTAACTGCCTTCAGTAAGGAGGCTATTACTTTGAGTAATGGCAGGGCTGCGGTTACTGCCGCCACCGGGGCAAAACCAAGCCCTGCCAAATCCAAAGGGGAAGGGTGAAGGGCTGTTAGGGCATTCACCCTTTCAATACCGCTCAGGCCTTTACCTCCTTTGATGATGGCGTTGCGTAGTTTTTCTTTATTGCCCCCGATTTTAATAAACAGTTTTTCAAGTTTTGCAATCACCCCTTTTAGTTTTTCGTATTCACCCATATCGAGCTGGGCTGCCCAGGCCTGTTCTTCTGTCATATACCCGTACTTGATCCTTTTGGAGATGTGCAGGAAATTGATGCGCATGGCCAGCAAAAAAGCGTTACGGATGGCCACGGTGACCGGTGAAAACTTTTTAATGAATTTAAAGGCTTTCCTGAACACGCCTTTTCCTTCTGCTTTGCGTTTCGCTCTTCTTTCTTTCCTTTGTTGTTTGTTCCTTCCGGATAGCCCTGCAAGTCCTTCCAAATGCTCAATCTTCTCTACCATCTGCACCAGGTCAGCCCCGGCCTTCAGGATTAAATTCCCTTTGGGAGATATGTCTTCTATATATTCCATCATGGCGGCCACAATGTCCCGTTCTTCTGTCCCGTTCAATACTTTCAGGTAACGGGCTTTCCTTAGTTCTTTGTCCCATTCGCTTTGGTTTAGGCCGTTGATGCCCCTGGATTTCAACCGATTTTCATAATTTATTACGCTAAGGGTAAAGTCATCTGCGGGGGCAGGGCCTGCCAGGCCGTTAATCATTTCATTGGGCAGGCCGGATAAGGTTTCTATTCGCATGGTTTTTGTAATATTAGGTGCCTGTTCATTGAACCCTCCTACCACCACATCTACCGTAAACTTCCCTTTGGTGTCCTGAAGGGTAATAAAAATATGGCCGAACTCTTTCTTATGGTTAAAGGCTACGATATTAAATACAGGATGGTATCCCATATCAGTAAGTAATGCGTGTGCAAAAATTGAAAAGTCCTCGCAGTCAATCCCATGATGGCGGTCTTTCCAGCTTCGGTTAGGCGTGCGGATTTCTTCTTTTCCCGGGGTGTCAAGGTGGTAAGCGATGTTTGTTTTTAAAAAGTGCCAGACGTTATAAGCGCTTTGTTCCGGGCTGGATGCTTTCAGGTAGTTGGCTAGCTCCTGCACTTGTTCCCTTCCGGTTTGGGCAGCTTTGCTAATGGTTGCGATCGTTTTTTGAAGGCCTGCATCAGCTTCAAAAGTGGTTTTATTTTGAGCGGGTGAAAAAAAGAAATCGTAATTATCTCTTATTTTGTAAGTGGGTTTTCTCGGATCAAGGGCGGGGATATAGGGGATGTCTCCCCTGCCTTCCCTGCTTCCGTTAATGGTGAAAGGGTCGTTGAGGTGATCATAGATTCCTGAAAGCCCAAAAGTAATTAAGGTTGTACCGTCTTCCATGATCCAGCCCATAATATGTGCGCCCCGCTTGCCCTTTGCAATGAAATTATACTCTATTTCAGGCCTGGCTCTTTTTGTATTCGGGCCTATAGGGCTGATATCAATAATAGTAAATTCCCTGCCCTTAGCGTATATTTTATCTCCGATAGCATATTTGTTTACTTCGCCCATCCCTGAAAGCAAGCTGGTTTCCAGTCCTGCCAGGTGTTCTTCCGGTTTTAAGTTATGCTTTACATAGTTTTTATAATCTTCCACGGTAACCCAACCGTCCTTATTATAATCAAAGCCTTTGTTTTGCTGGGCAATCCTTCTGGCGGTTGCGGTTCCTTTTTCGCTGCCGATCACGAAACTATCGGGCTGGGTCAGGGCATAAGGGTAAAAGGCTGCTAAATACAGGCTTTCCAAACTCTTCAGCTTCCCTTTTAACTGGGGCTGGGAATAGAATTGCTGCACATATTGTAATTGCTCGGTGGCGGTTAAGGCTTTGAGTTTTTCTGTGGTGGTATGTAAAACTTTTTGGGCAATGAAGGGCATGAACTGGATCAGTCCAACCGCCCCGGTCTGGGGGTTGGTCTTAGCCGGATTTAGTCCTGATTCATTGGCCATAATCTGCATGAGCCAATCGGACTTTATATTCAACTGGTTGCTTACCTCTTTGACCTTTTTCAAAAAGGGGTTCCCAAACTTCCTTAAAGCGAAACTTTCAAGTACAGTGGCCATCACGAAAAACTGATTATTTGGTTATAAGGAATGGTGATATTGTTCGCCCGGATGTTCCCTTTTACTGTTAAGTCCGGTAGTTTGGCGCTCTTGCCCCCTATGAGCCCTTTATAAAAGCTAAGGGCTAAACTGGTAAAATTGGGTTTAACCCGTATAATATATTGCTGGTCTGAATAGGGACGGATGATAAAAGTTTCTTCTAAATTCTGCTGCCTAATTTGGCCGAGTAGGGTAGTGCCTTTTAGTATGTCAAGAAATATGTAGTTTACTTTAAATTCCTGTCCGCTTGGGTTAGTGAACTGCATATTAATAAGTATCACACCGGATTTCACATCAAAGCCATATGAGGACTGGTTAACCATTAATTTAGATGCACCTATACCCTGGCTTAAAAAAGATAAGCCATACACTCCGGCGGCAAGGAAAAGGATTGGCCACATAGTATTTTCATTGGATACGTGGGCAAGTTTATGCGTTTCCTTTTCGATTTGCAGCTTCTTACGTGGCCTTACAGGCTTTTACGGCTTCTTAAGGCTTTGCACAGGGGAATTGTGTTTGTACATTTGTTAAAAGCGGCCAACTACTTATACTATGAAAGGATTACTGGTTACCCGTGTGCAGATCGCCCGCGAATGTGGGGTGCACCCGGATACACTCAAACGGTATTTGCAGGTTTATTTTGACCAAATCCCTTTCTATTTCACTAAAAGGAGGAATTTAACAAAGAAAGAAGCGGATAAGGTGAAGGAGGTGCTAAAGAATGAATTGGGTTTTGAACTTTGAAAATGGGTTTTTAATCCCAATAAAATGGAGTTTTAATGTAAATAAGTAATTAAAAAAAATCTAGCAAATTGCTTGCATAATGAATTGTTTAATTAAGATGCTTTCTTCAGTACTATTTTTCAAAGTAGCACTCACAAAATCAATATATGCATCTTTTTGGTTAGCTATTCCGCATAATTCACAAAGCTTACTATCAAATAAAAGTCCCTTACGATTATACACTTTTAAAATATTCTTATAATGTTTTTCGATAATGTAGGATAAAAATCTGTCATTGATTTGTTTATATGTTTCTTCATATTTAAATGAAGTTAAAAACTCGGACATTTTTTCTTTTAATTCGGAAAGATTTTGAACACTTGGATTTAACTCTTTTTTGAAATATTTTTCTATTAGGTAAATGGTATGTTGAGTAACTTGCTTTTCAAGTTCTTTTTTAAATAGTTCTATTATATTTGTTTCAACTTGACTAAAAACGTTTTCAGGATCTTTATGCATTATTTTTGCAATGAGTTTAACCATATCTTCAAGCAATAGTAAGTTATCAGCTTCTGCAACTTCTGTGACTAATACACCATTAGCGCGAATCTTCTGAACATCCTCTTCAGTTTTTCTATCACGATCGATAATTCCTATTGCTGACAAATGGTGGAAGGCAAGTTGATCTTTAAATGCTTTGGTTGTAGATAATACTTTATCGCAATTTCCAACTGATATTATTGTATAATCAGAAAAAATAAAAGAGTACAATTTATAATCGATGCTTCTATTATCACCTTCAATAAACATAATGGGTTTTCGACTTCCTAAAATTTCAAGGTAAATTTGTTCCGGAATCGGAGATTTTCCTTCTAAAATCTCATAATCCCAAATTTCATTTTCTTCATATGATTTTATCCAAATCTTTTTTGCTTCAACTCTTGAAGTTGCAAAATCAACATCATGGGTTAAATAAACAAATGTACAATCTGGCCTTTCTTTTTCAATTTCATCCCATATTCTATTTAAAATTGATTTGTGTAAATGAATTTCCGGTTCGTCAAGGATTAATATTGAATTTTCTTTGGTACAAATTGCCTGACCAATTAGATAAAAGATTATCCTTTCGCCGTCACTCATTTCTGAAGCATTATACTTCTTCTCCGGATAACCTTTTGGATGAGTGTCAATGATTCCAGCTTTTACATCTAATTCTCGATGAGGTAGTACTTCTTCCCAAATTCTTTTAATCCTGTCTAATTTGGTAATTGGCTTTGTAACATTCGTTTTTCCTTTTTTATATCTAAGTGCTTCATCAAATTCTTCCGTAAACAAAAGGACTAATAAATGAGAATAATCACTAAGCTCCGAGTTGTTTATATTATTATTCCACCTATAGCTTATTTTACCTTGAGTCTTAAGCCACTCTTTATTGACAGTATTTGATCCATAAAAAAGTCTTTCCTCTGCATCTTCATTTGAACTAGGATGAACAACGGAGGGTATAATTAAGGATTTTTGTGCAGATATTCGATGTGCAATTGAATTGTATTCTTGCTCAATTTTTGCTCCAAATCGTGTCTTTCCCGCTCCATTTGCACCTATAATAACTATTACTTTTGCATCTATAAATGTGTCTTTTTCAGAATTTAATTTTTTTGGTAATTTTATTTCCATAGTCTAAGTGATAATTTAACCGTAACATTATTAGATAACTTCTTTATTCTGATAAATCATTAAGCAAATCCTTCATTTTGTTAATACCTACATTGTTCTTTAAGGTAAATTATAATGATATTAGTTTGATTTAAGAATTTCAAATATTTAACATTTCCTAGCATTTAATATTATGACAATAAGTAGTTAAATTTTTCACGAAAATACCATGACTTACTTTAAGGTATCACCAACTCTATAAATCAGAATAAATTATATTAAGAAGAAAAATATTTTAATTATTAATAATTTTTCGTTGGTTAGCAAAATTATAAAAACTTAAATCAAATGTTATGAATGAAGAAGCTTTACTAATTATTCAAGGAGTTATAAGAAATTGGTTAAATAACAACCATTATACATACCAGCAAAAAGAAATTTTTGCAAAGAAAAGCCATATTGTAATAGGTGAATTTATTTTACGCTTCCATAATTCACTACCCTTTATTTCTCAAAATGAAGCACCTATTGAATTACTTTCTGATCCGTTTCAAACAACAACGCTTAGCCTTCAGCTGCAAAATATTGAAGAAGAGGAAAGTGAAAATATAAATGCAGATATGTACCGGCTTACTAATTTCTTAAAAGAGTTTGACGAAAAATTTTATTTGTATGTTGAAGAACAGTTTCCAAACAATGAAAACGAAGTGTTTTTCCTTGACCTATAAGTTTTAATAAATACCACAAATCTATCTCTTCTTATCCTATATCCTGGTACAACTTTCTTTTCAATTCTGCCTTAGCCTTTTCACCCTTGGCATGCTTTAACTTCTCCTTCACCAGTTCCATTTCAGATAAGTAGAGTTTATCATTAGAGATATTCAGATCGTTTATTTTAATGCTCAACTCCTGGCTAATTGACTTAATTTTATTTTCTGCGGATTCAAGAGCCTGCTTAGCTTCGTTCAACTCCTGGTCAACATTACTAAGTTCTTTACAAGCTAAGTTGAACTTTGTTTCAAAATACTTTACCCGCTCTTTCAAATCTTCAGTTTGGGTACTCTCATACCAGAGATAAGAAAATCTGTGGATGGAATAAGAGAAAATAGCCGAGTAGATCATTTTAGATAATAGGCGGTTAAAGCTTGTAATGAGTTCAACATGACTTTTGCCGTTTAGGATGTCATACATTGAGCCTGCCACATCAAAGAAAATGCAGTTCACTAAAAACAGCACCCAGGCAAATACAATGCTTTCCTGATGCCTGGTGCTGATGATAAAGGCAATAATTGAAAGGTCAATCACAATGACCACTAGAAAGCTTTGCAGGTGGTTATACCAATCCGGGTAACTGGTATTAGCTGAAATTTGGTAATAGACTTTGGCCGAATGCTCCAGGTTATTATACATGGTCAGTACAATAATGAGCAGCAGGAATAGTTGAAAGGTCTTGCTATTGTTCATCTCAAAACGGGTTGATGTGGTAGGGTAAAAATTCATTTAGATAGCTATCTAGTTGATTCAGTGTTTTTACACTTGTAAGCTTTGTTCTGGCTAAAGAAATGGCCAATCCTTTATATGTATATTTATCAACCTGTATGTTATTTTCAGGGGAATGAAGGAAGTAATTACAATAATCTATTAGTAGTTTGATTTGCTCCGGGGTGGGTTCAGGTGATGCGTCCAGTGAACTATCATAATACCTGTTCACCGCTTCCATGATTTTGAATTTGATGGGTTCTTGCCAATGCTCGTCTTTCCAGTCTTGGGCATAGTGATTGTTTTTATATTTTAACTCATGAATATTATTCTCTATGGAGATATTGATCATATTAAAATAGGTTTAATTGTGTTGATTGTTCAGCTGTAATCAGTTTTTCGGAAGTTTCCCGGATTTCTGCGCATATTTTCCGGTGTTCCTCCATTGCTGAGCTTGCAGTAGTCTTATCGGTGGCAGACATGTACTTACTGTACGCTTCTTTTTTTTGCGTAATAAGCTTTTCTATTTCCACTTTTAGGAAACCGATTTCAGCATAGATTTTGTTTTTGTGTTCCATTTTACCAAGGTTCGTGAAGGTTAACTACTTTGTGTATTTCCCTTTGCAGGCTTACAAAATCCGAATCTTTGTAATGGTAGGCGATCAGGTTCCAGATCATCAGCCAGTCATAAGCGGGCAAGGTTATTTTCTTCATTTTGCTTTTGTTATAATGGAGGTTCTTAACATGCCTGTTTACTTTTTTGATGATCTGGGTTAAACTCCGGTATACCAACACTTCAGCCAATGCATAGGGGAATTGCATAGATTCTGTGTGCATGATAAAAGAATCCTGGACCATCGTTTGAAGAGCAAGGATTTGATAGCCTGTTAGCTTTAGGCCTTCTTTCTTTTCGTGGAAGTAATTATTATCAATAAAGAAACTCTCTAGTGCTTCCATCTTTAAGAAGGGTTGTTTTTTTGATAAGCTGCTACGTCTGCTGTCCATTCTTCAAATCCGCTAGGGTAAACTTTCACGATCACATTTCCGGCCACTTGTGATTTATAGGCATTATGAAAAATCTTAGCATAAGTGAAATGCTTTTGGCCAATCACCCTTTTCCTCGCTAAATCTAGGAGTTTTACAAAACAGTCTTTGGCTTCTGTTTCTTCTCCCGGCCTCATGCTGTAAAGGGGTGGCAGGTTTCCGGAGTAATTAGCATCGTACTGCGGGTGCGTGGGTTCTACTTTTATGATGAGTACATAGGTACTTTTTGACCTGCTTAAGGCTATTTGTTTAGCATCTTTCATTAGTTTCTTTATAAAGTGTTTAAAAATGGTGGACAAGCCCGCGCCCGCCCCGTTTTGCGGAGCGTTCTAAGATCGTTGAGAACGATGCGGAAGGGGCATCTTTCCGGCAGCTCTCACATGTTAAATTCAAAATCAAGGGTAAAACCTATCTAAATTCCTGACTTATCAACTTATCCACTGACATGGTCAAAGGTCACAGGTCTTACATTTTAATTTTCCTTTTAAAATATTCCCCTTCGGAATCCTTGTATAGGTAATTTTTACCGACCTCTTTTTTAATATGGGTCTGGGGGGCTTTTTCTAAAATATTCTTCAGCGGTTTTATAGGGCTCAAAAAGCTTTTCCACTTCCTTATCAACTGCTTTTTTGATTTTGTCCACAATTACACCGGCAAAATTTGGCTTCTTGATAGAGATATAGGGATTGTTCTTTGAGGGTTCGAGGAGTTGGAGCAGTTCAGCGTTAATGGTGATTTCCAATCCTGAATAAAAGCGGCCTTTCATCTTTTCGTAAAAGGAGCGTTGGCAGGTTTTGATAAGGTCAAATTTTTTTAACCGTTGGATTAAATTATAAATGGTTTTAATGCAGCAGCCTAGTTGTGTCCCTAAATAGGAACAGGTGATGGATATTCTTTCAAGGTCGAAACCTTTGCGGTTACTATAGGCCACAATCTTTTCAAGTAATTGCAAATCCATTTTCTTTAATCTCCTTTTATCATATCCCGGGAACTCTTCTAAAGTATTATTCAATTGGTCGCGAAATTTTGCCAGTTGGAACTGGAAAATATCGAGGAACTTTGTTTTTTTTAAACCTTGCATAGGTGTCTGTTTTAGGGTGGTTAGTCTGGTTTAGAATGGGCAGGGCATAATTGCCCTGCCCATTTTTTTTAGTTTGGCCGGTGATATGCCCGGGCTTTTTTGAAAGTTTCCTTAAGGGAATTAAAGGTTTGAAAAAAAATGCTGTCCTTTTCTTGTTTTGAAGCTAACTTTTTAAGATTTTTGACCTGCGAGAGTTTTTTAATCTTAAAAGTGTTAGCTTTTACTAATACTTTTGGATGCAACGTTTTAGCTCCCTGCACCTCTCCCGGTGTGGGGGCTTTTTGTTTTTGGATGTTCATATAGGTAGTTTAGGGTGATGTGCATTGATTCTATATATAATTTAACATTTTGTTGGGATTCGAACCTGTGATCCTTCAAGGATTCCAATATTATCTCAGGGCGTGACTCTTAGAGATATTTGTATATGAATGATTTAATTAATAGATGTTAATTCAACCATATCCATTGTAAATATTTTGTTGCTGATGCCATAATTTATTAACCACAGCTTTTCTTCAGTTGAAAAACCTGCTTTAAGTCGTAATTGAAAAGTTCGCAAACTAACTTTAAAGTGTTCACAGTATGCTTTTTTCAATGCAGTCTTACTATTATTTAATAAAGAATAGTAAATATTTTTCTCAAAATCATAGGTTGCTGACATATTTCTGCTTTATTTTGCGTAATAAATGTATTGTATAGCGCAAATATTATTAACAATTGTTAATTTTGCAATAATAACAGAGAATTAATTTTAACTTCATTTAATTATTATTAAACTAAATAAAATAAATATGGCGCAAACTAGTGTAAATGAACGAGTTGGAATACTTATAAATCATTTTGAAAAAAGCCAAACTAAATTCGCGGAAAAGATTGGTGTATCAGCACCTGGATTACATGAGATTATTGCAGGTCGAAAATCAAAGCCATCATTTGACTTTCTATGTAAAATAAAAAAAGCTTATGAGAATGTAAACTTAGAGTGGTTAATTACCGGGGAAGGTGAAATGTTGATTCATAAGAAAAATACCAATTACTTTTCTTATGAAGATGAAATGAACTTTAAAATAGCAATTGCAGAATTAAAAGGCTATTTACGAGGGTCAAATATTGAACTCTTAGGAAAGCTTGAGAAGTTCTTCCCAAAATCTAAGGCAAGTGAAAAAACGCCAAACCATATTTTACATTTTGCAAACCAAGAAATTGGATTTCTTCAATTTGCGTAATATGGTTTCACTTGCCATATTGCTTAAATAAGCAATGCGGCGCGAAAACACGACCCCAGCGGGATCACTTTAATACCCAAATTCCCTATTTAGAGGTTTATCATTTTTTAATAAGCCTCTAAATCCTAATTATCCCCCCTGCCGGCCTATAAAATTTTTATTCTTTATCGCTTGCTAACATAAGCATGATTTAAATAAACAACTCAGGCTAATATATTATGTAAAAAAATTTCAATTTTTTTGGTTGCGAAAAAACAGAAAAGAAAATCACCTGTGTACCCTTGCAATGGATAATAATAAAACCGAATTATCCTGTAATATTGGCTGTGATCCGGTAAAAGAAACGGGAATACAGAATTTTAAAAGCATCTAAACCATTCTCCCACATTGGAGCGGATTTGTTAATTAAAGAAAATCAAAATTAAATAATTGAATACTTGAAGGGATAATTTCTAAAATCCAAACTACCTCGCTATATTTCATTTAGAACCAAGGAGATTTACATTTTTGTAAACATTAATTCTAAGTTTTTTGTTTTTTCTTTTTAGCAGCAGGAAATAAAATATTATTTAATATCAACCTATATCCGGGAGAATTTGGATGAAGATTTAAATCTGTTGCCTCTTCGCCTACCAGATGTTGGTAATCTTCCGGATCATGACCACCATAAAATGTCCAGGTACCTTTACCAAATAAACCATGAAGGTATCTTGCTTCTTTTGCTGAAGCAGTCTCTCCCATCACTACAACTTCGGGCTTTAAATATGCTTTTTTAAATGCTGTAGTCTGGCCTAAAAATCCTTTAATAACATGTGTATGATTTTGTGTTAACATGGTAGGAATAGGATCCCACTTTGCCGAAAATTTAAATAGGGTAAAGTAATCGTTATTTTCATTTAAACCTCTTTCAAATTGCTGATTATCAATAGATGAATATTCGTAATCATATGGATTGCGACTAATAATAAAATTATGGAAGGCGAAGCAATCTTTAAAATTAAGCTTTTGTTGTGCCTGATGGTCTGCCGGATCGCCGTCAAACATACTTTCGCAAATATCTACACCATCTGCAGCCAAGGCTATATCATATGTATCGGCAGCTGAACACATGGCAAATATAAAGCCTCCGCCTCCACAAAATTCTCGAATCTTTTTTACTACAGCCAACTTTAATTGGGATACTTTTGAGAAACCGTATTTTTTTGCACAGGTTTCAAATTCCTTTACTTGTTGCACATACCAAGGTGCGTTTCTAAAAGTAGCATAAAACTTTCCATACTGCCCGGTAAAATCCTCATGATGTAAGTGTAGCCAATCATATTTTGGCAATTTTCCGTCCATTACTTCATCATCAAATATTACTTCATAAGGTATTTCTGCATAACCTAATACTAATGTTACTGCATCATCCCAAGGTTGTTTACTTTTAGGTGAATAAACAGCAACTTTTGGGGGTTTTTCAAGTTTCATAACGTCCATATTGCTTTCAGTATTATTAATTTCACTAATAATCTGTGCCTGCTGAGCGTCTGAAATAACTGTATAACTCACCCCTCTTATGGTTAATTCATTCTCTATCTTTTTAACATGATCACACATAAATGCCCCGCCTCTGTAATTTAAAAGCCACTTTACTTCTATTTGTTGTGATAAGGTCCAATAAGCAATTCCATAAGCTTTTAAATGATTGGTTTGCGTTTCATCCATAGGTATTAATATCTGAGAGGCATTCACCTCCATGGATATTAAAAAGATTACAAAGCCAATAAAAATTGATACATTTTTTAATTTCATGATTTCAATATTAATTGATCAAAATATAAATATAATTAATTAAAAGCCAATTGATATTTTAATATCTATATATAACATTTTAACCGCTTCTAACATATTATAACTTTTCAATAATAAATATATTATGTTGCATCAATTATAAAACCAATTTAAAAATTAATAAATTTTTAAATTGAATCATTTTTCAGATTATGAATTATTTAGAAAATTTAAAAGAAGGGGTACGAGCCATACAAGGCAACATGCTCCGAACCGTTCTAACAGCTTCGATTATTGCCATTGGCATAATGGCGTTAGTAGGTATTTTAACAGCCGTTGACGCTATTCAAGCATCTGTTAACAGTAATTTATCGGCATTAGGGGCGAATAATTTTGATATCGAAAGCACCCAACCCTGGAGGCGGGCAAGAAGAGGCCTGGAAGAAAAAACTTTCCCACCTATCAAGTATGAAGAAGCTGTATATTTTAAAGAAAGATTCAATTCTTATAATTCTGTCACTTCAATTTATTCAACAATTAGTGGTAATGCCGAATTAAAATATAAATCAAAAAAAACAAATCCCAATACTAACATTATCGGTGGTGATGCCGGTTATCTTCAAATAAAATCTTACAACATCAAAAAAGGAAGAAACTTTTCAAGTACTGAAATAGAAAAAGGTGCTAATGTTGCCATTTTAGGTGACGAAATTACAGGTACATTATTTGGAAAAGAAGATCCGTTAGGAAAAACAATTTCAGCCTCCGGAAATCATTATAAAGTGATTGGAGTTTTAGAAAAATCCGGAAGCCTAATGGGTGGAGGCGGTGCAGATCGTATGATTGTTTTACCATTAACCGCTGCCCGTACCTTAGTAACCAACAGAAATGTTACCTACGATATTACTTCATCGGTTAAAAACCCGGTGCAAATGGATGATGCCATTGCAGAAGCTACAGGTATTATGCGGCAGATAAGACATGACAGACCGGGCAAAAAAGAGTCTTTCAAAATATCAAAAAGTGATTCAATGTCTTCAAGTTTAGATCAGGTTGCGGGTTATTTAAGAATCGGAGGCTTTTTGGTTGGTTTTATTACACTTTTAGGTGCTTCGATCGGTTTAATGAATATTATGCTGGTTTCAGTAACTGAACGAACAAGAGAGATTGGAATTAGAAAGGCATTAGGTGCAACTCCAAAAAGAATACGCCAACAATTCCTTGCCGAAGCTATAATTATTTGTCAGCTGGGAGGATTGACAGGCGTGATTATAGGAGTATTATTTGGAAATGGAGTTGCAAAACTTTTAAATAGCAATCATTTTCTAATTCCATGGGGCTGGACTATTTTTGGATTAATAACATGTAGTGTTGTAGGATTAATTTCCGGTTATTATCCGGCTCATAGAGCTTCAAAATTAGATCCTATAGAGGCCTTAAGATTTGAATAAAATAAAACATAGTTTATATTTACGTATTACTTTGTAAGTTTAACTTAATTACTCATTTTTACTTTTTATTAACTGATTTTATGTTTTTAATATAGAATACAGTGTATATTATTGAGGTGATTTTAAATACCATAAATATCCATTGAAACCTTTTTTTATAATATTATTTTTTATAAGTTTTTATGGGGTGGTTAAGGGAGACGATCTGGTAATATCGGGTATTTACCATGGACAAAACTTATACATTCAAAATCCTTCTGTAGGTAATAAAGTTTATTGTACCAATGAGGTTTTTATCAATAATAGAAAGGTGATGTCTAAAATTTCAAGTAGTATTTATGAAATTAACCTTTCGTTTTTTAAAATCTCTGATTCAGTGACAGTGGTAATAACCCATAAAAGTGGTTGCACACCGAGGGTTTTAAATTTAGATGTACTTCGCCCGCTGCCTAATTTTCAATTTATTTCTACAAGCATTGATCCGGATGTTATAAAATGGACTACAACCGGAGAAAGGAAAACCGATACCTATCAGGTTCAATATAATTCAAATAGTACCTGGCTCACATTACAAACAATTTCTGCCAACAATACCGGAATATACTCTACACCTATTCAACATAATGTCGGAAATAATACCTATAGAATAAAATATAGCCAGCTTGACGGAAAAGTTTTATATAGTAAAGAAATGACTTTCGTAGTTAAATTTACTGCAAAGCGATCTGAACCCGTTACGTTTTATCCCAGAAATGTAAATGACAAGATTTATTTTTCAAGGGAAATTCCTTATGAAATTAGAACCACCACGGGCAGAATCATACGTCGTGGACATGGAAAATCATTAATTGTTGATGACCTCACTACCGGTGTTTACGTTTTGTCATTTGACAATAAAAAAGAAAGATTTTTTAAAAAGTAATGCTCTACTCTATCGAAATTTTGAATAGCTTTTAAATTTTGCCTGTAAAATTTAAAATATTAATAATTTTTTTGCTTCAAAATTTATTTATCGAAAAAAAACATATTTCTATCCTTAAAAATTAAAGACTTATCTAAAAGTCACTATCTATCACTTTCTCATTATTTATATTTGTTATGTAAGAAATACTTAACGCAAGTTAGTTTTCTTTCCATAGCTGGTTGAAGGATCTTGGGGTCAAGATTGGTGTTCAACACATCGTCTCCCCCAGGCATCTTAATTAATATTTGATTGACTAAAATAGTTTTACTACTACTTTTATATAACAAAAAGATCCTGCTATTGCAGGATTTTCTTTTTTTACCACCTATCCTCTATTATTTTTTATTACTGTCCACTTTTATTCTTTCCTCCCTGTTTGCTATTTCCCATGCCGTATAAAATACAAGTCTGGTAATTTTTTCCATTTTTTTAAAATTTATTTTTTCAACATCATCCGTAGGTTTATGATAATCCTCATGAACCCCATTAAAATAAAAAATTACAGGGATCCCATTTTTTGCAAAATTATAATGGTCTGACCGGTAGTAAAAACGATTAGGATCGTTTTCATCGTTATACCTATAATCTAGAGAAAGATTTGAGAATTTTTTATTTGCCTCCTCGCTTACATTATGCAATTGGCTCGAAAGTTTATCTGATCCTATTAAATAAACGTAATCCGGATTATTTATATGTGTATCATCTAATCGGCCAATCATATCAATATTTAAATCGCAAACTGTATTGGAAAGAAGAAACACAGGGTTTTCGGTATAATATCTTGAGCCCAATAAGCCTTTTTCTTCGCCTGTAACTGTTAAAAAGAGAATACTTCTGCGAGGCCCGTATCCTAGAGATTTCCCAACGCCAAATGCATCAGCCAATTCAAGTACTGCCGAAGTTCCTGATCCATCATCATCAGCACCATTATTAATTTGTCCATCAGGGTTAACTCCTATATGATCATAATGAGAAGAAATAATAATTAATTCATCTTTTTTATCAGATCCTTCAACATAACCTAAAACGTTTTCTGTTTTAACTGTATCAATTTTTCTTTCAGAGAAAATTTTAACTGAATGATCAGGAATTTTTGCTTTTTTACCATTCGAAATTCTTTTTATTTCTTTTTTAATTTTTCTTGATTTTATTTTAAATATATTTTTTAAGGCATCCATTCCTTTAATATAAAAAATGCCATTTTCAATAGCAGGCGTTCCATTTTCATAGGTAAGTACCCCATTTTTTAAATAGGTTGAAGATTGATTAATAAATGAATTAAAGTCTTTTTCATCCTGTATCGCAAAAATTATTTTTGCACCTTTGGTTCGGGCAAGGCTTGCTTTTTTTCGCCAGTTATTCGCCCAGTCAATACCTTCACTTGTACCGGTTGAAAAATAAATTCCTTTTTTATTTTTTGGTTCGCCGGCCAATATCAAAACTGCTTTTCCGGTTACGTCTTTATCTTTATAATCTGAATATTTATCTGTTTCAATGCCATATCCAACAAAAGTTACATCTGTTTCAAATTGACCCGACATGCCGGTATTACCTGTTATGTAAAAATCTTTCAGGTATTCATATTTCGTTTCAGCAGTTTGAATTTCAACTTTTCCCCAACTTCTTTTAATTAGAAAAAAAGGTTGGTAATAACTTGGCCCTCCTGCATCTTTAGTTGGAACAACCGGTTGCAAACCCGAATAAAAAAAAGAACCTGATATATAATTGGCAGCCATTTTTTGACCGGGTTTGCCGGTTTCCCTTCCTTGCATACTATCTGCGGCTATAATATGCAAATGTTTGGACAAATCCTGTTCTGTAATTCTCTCTGCAAGCTCTTTTGCCTTCGATTGATAATCCATGGCAGGGTTATATTCAGGTACTTTATAAGTAATTTTATTTTCTTTATGTTCCGACTTATTTTTTTGATGTGTGTTTTTTTGATTTACCTGAGCATTTAAACATAAACCAAATAAAAAAGTTAAAACAATTAATATTTTTTTCATCGTATTTTTATTTAGAAATATTGTCATCCGACTAATTTTTAAAATTAATAAAAAGCTGCGTTTCAATGCTATTTATGATAGAATTATTTATCATTGAGATTTTCAATTATGAGTTTATCGATATTGATAAACTCATAATTTTAAAATTTCATTTTTGTTTTTTATAGTTTTTATACAAAACGTAAAATTTTGTAGAATAATTAACTGTTAACCACCCGAAAAAGAAGATATATTTTTAATATGCTTTACATATTTTAAAAAATTTCGTGTTTTTGCCTTTACATTTTATAATTACTTTTGAAAAAAAATAAAAAATATTTTATGCTTAGAAGGCCACGCAGAAATCGCCAATCTGAAAATATAAGAAGGCTCACACAAGAAACCTTACTTACTACCGACGATTTAATATTTCCAATGTTTTTAACAGAAGGGCATAATAAAGCAATTGAAATTGCTTCCATGCCCGGTATATATAGGTTTTCTGTTGATTTACTTTTAAAAGAAATTGAAGATTGTAGTAAAAAGGGCATAAATACTTTTTGTTTATTTCCACAAATAGAAGAAAGTTTAAAAAATAAACATGCAACCGAAAGCCACAGAGAAGGCAATATTTACCTTACAACCATAAAAAAAATAAAAAAAGAATTCCCTCATGTTACTGTAATGACCGATTTGGCAATGGATCCTTATAGTTCTGACGGCCATGACGGGTTTGTTGAAAATGGCAATATTTTGAATGATGAAACGCTTGTTATTTTAGGTAAAATGGCATTGGCACAAGCACGCGCAGGTGCCGATATAATCGGGCCATCTGATATGATGGATGGAAGAGTTGGTTATGTGAGAGAATTATTGGACGATGAAGGTTTTATTAATGTATCCATTATGAGTTATACAGCCAAATATGCAAGTGCCTTTTATGGCCCGTTTAGAGATGCATTGGAATCCGCACCAAAGTCAGGCGATAAAAAAACGTATCAGATGAACCCTTCAAACAGTCGCGAAGCACTGATTGAGGCAGAATTGGATTATATGGAAGGCGCAGATTTTTTAATGGTTAAGCCTGCACTTTCTTATCTTGATATTATAAAATTATTGCATGATAATTATGACTTGCCTATTGCTGCTTACAATGTAAGTGGTGAATATGCAATGATAAAAGCTGCTGCTCAAAAAGGCTGGCTTGATGGTGAAAAAACAATGCTCGAAATTTTATTAAGTATGAAGAGGGCAGGCGCAAAAGTCATTTTAACTTACTTTGCCAAAGAGTTTGCAGAACTGAAAGGATATTAATTTTTGTTAAATTTAACGAATCTTAAAATAAAAGATATGTACGAATTTAAAATTCAAGGGAATTTAGTTGAAAAACTTTCGGATGTGGAGTTTTTTGATTTCTGTGTTCAAAACCATGAGCTTAGAATTGAAAGAGATAAAGATCATAATATACTTATTATGTCACCAACAACTTATTTTACAGGAGATAAAAATGCAAAATTGTTAATTGAATTTGGTATTTGGAACAAGGAAAAACAATTAGGTAAAGTTTTTGATTCTTCTGCCGGTTTTACTTTACCTGACGGTTCAATTAAAAGCCCTGATATTTCCTGGATATCCAAAGAGAGGGATGCACTTCTAAGTGATACTGAAAAAAATAAGTTTGCTTCCATTGCGCCTGATTTTGTTTTGGAATTAATGTCAAAATCTGATACCTTAAAGAAACAAAAAGAAAAAATGGAAGAATACATCAGCAATGATGTAAAACTTGGATGGTTAGTAGATTTAGAAAATGAAACAGTTTTTATTTACCGCGCTGATGGAACGATTGCAAAAGTTATAGGATTTGACAATCAAATATCAGGAGAAGATATTTTGGAAGGCTTTGTATTGGACTTGGTTATTCTGAAAGATTAATATTTTCTCAGATTATATTTTCTAATTTTTTTATTCCCGATGGAATCTCTTCAATTAAGTCGGATGCCATTAAAGCACTGTAACCTTTTTTAACACCCACCACATCGCCTGCAAGGCCATGAAGATAAACACCTAAAATGGCAGCACGCCAGGGTTCATATCCCTGTGCCATCAGCGACATTACAATTCCTGTTAATACATCGCCTGTTCCATGTGCAATCATGCCCGGGTTTCCTGTAAAATTAAAGTGAATCTGCCCGTTTGGTAAGGCAATAATATTGTTTCCGGTTTTTAAAATTAAAACAACATTATACTTTCGGGTAAACTTTTTTAATAATTCAAGTTTTTCAAAATCATTATCAAATTTTAGAAAAAACTCATCCTTCGTAAGTTTATAAAACTCCTCAGGTTCCATTAACAAAATACTGCTTACAGGTAATACATTAAGTAGTTTTTTTGATTTTATTAAAATATTTATGGCATCATCTGTCAATATCATTGGTTTATTGGCCTGCTTGAGTAATCTTTCAAATACTTCGATCGTTACAGAATGAGAACCAATACCCGGTCCAATACCAACAACTGTAAAACTTTCTAATTCAGGGAATTGAGTTGTATAGATAGATCTGCTGTCTTTTAATACAGAAGCTTCGGGTAAAGAAGATTGTAAAATATGGTGGCCATAACCGGGTGTATGTACAGTTAATTTCCCTACACCAACTCTCAAACAAGCCCTGGATGCTAAAATTGCCGAACCAATATTTTCAGAAGTGCCTACCATTAATAATGCTTTTCCCAAACTTTCTTTAGTGGTGTATTTCGTCCTTTTTTTAAAAAAAGATTTTACAAAAGGGGCACTTATAAAGCGAATGTCAGATCTGTTTTTCTTAACTAAATCTATTGTTAAACCAACATTTAAAATAAAGTATTCGCCTATATATTTTTCATTTTCAGGCATTAAAAATGCGAGCTTCGGTAAGTTTATTGTAACTGTATAAGTAGGGATAATAACATGAGATGATGATGTATGCTTTTCTGCAAACAAGCCGCTGGCAATATCCAGCGAAATGATTTTGGCTCTCGAATGATTTATTTTATCTATAATTTCAGCCAGGTGTTTATCAACCGGCCTGTTAAGCCCTATTCCTAAAATGGCATCTATTACAATTTCATCATCACTTATTTTAGGAATGTCCTTCGATTGGGTGATCCATTTATGAGAAGAAACTCTTGTAATGTTTTTATTAAAAACAAAAGAAGTATCAGAAGTATGTTGAACAATAAAAATTTTATTATTATAACCTTTTTCCTGAAGCATTCTGGCTATTTCAAGACCGTTGCCTCCGTTATCTCCCATACCACAAAAAAATTTTACTTTTTTTGTTTTAGGAAATTTTAAAATAAACCAGTTTACAAATGCCTGAGAGGCTCTTTCAATCAATTGAATGGAATAAATAGGTTGATTGGTATCTGTTTCCTGAACAGGATTTGAAATGGATTCCGTTAAAGGTGATGGGTTGATCATGGGCAAATTGAGCTAAAGTAATAGCCCATCGAATCTAAAAAATAAAAGTTAAAAAACAAAGTACGGTATTTTCGTATTATTTATCTAATGTTTTTATTGCGAAAGGTAAGGCATCTATTAAGTCGCCTGCCAATAAGCCCGAATATCCTTGTTTTTCTGCTACCAAATCGCCGGCTTTACCATGTATATAAACGCCAAGTATTGCTGCATTTACAGCATCGTATTTCTGAGCCAATAAAGAGGTTATAATTCCGGTTAGTGCATCTCCTGTGCCACCGGTTGCCATAGAAGGATTACCTGTCGAATTAAAATAAATTTTTCCTGACGGAAGCCCGATAGCTGTATTATGGCCTTTAAGAACAACAATAACTTTATACTTCAAGCAAAATTCTTGTAAAGCTGTTAACCTTTCAGTATGGTTTTTATATGCTTGACCGGTAAGCCGTTCAAATTCTTTTGGATGTGGAGTTAAAATAGTATCTGAAGGCAGGTTATTTAACAAAACTTTAAATTGTGATATAATATTTAACCCATCTGCATCTATAACAACAGGTACTTTAATTTCGCGTAAAAGATTTTCTAAAATTTCACATGTCATGGGGTGTGAACCTATTCCGGGCCCGACACCTATAGCATTAAATTTTTTCAAATCAGGTAATTGTGATAAATAATTATCAGCTGTATCTATTTCAACCATTGCCTCGGGTATGGATATTTGTAAAATTTCTGTTCCACATTGTGGTGAATGAATTGTTAACAAACCGGCTCCCGCTCGCAGGCATGCTTTTGAAGCCAATACGGCAGCACCCATTTTTCCCAAGCTGCCTGCCATAATAAATGCATGCCCGTAGGTGCCTTTATGCGAAAATTTAGATCGTTTTTTGAATAATGTTTTTACAAATTTCTCATCTGAAAAAAAGTAATCAGTTTCTGTTTTTTGAATAAATTCCTCATTTAAACCAATATTACTGATTACCCAATTGCCAACATATTTTTCGTTTTCAGGAAATAAAAAGGAAAGTTTCGGAAATTGAAATGAAAATGTATATGTGGGTTCAATTATAAATTCAGATTGATTAGAAACATCTGCAAATAAACCTGATGCAACATCTACAGATATTATGGTGCAACCGGATTTATTTATAACATCAATTGCCTCAGCAGATATTCCATTGGTCGGCCTGTTTAATCCCAAACCAAAAATCGCATCAATTATAATATCATCCGTGTTTAACCTTGGCATATCACTCAATTCGCGTATCCATTTCGGAGCGCTGATTTTCTCTAAATTATATTGAAAATCTTCAGAAGCATTTTGCCTGTTTTCAAGAATATAAATTTTTGCATTATACTTTTGTTCAATTAAAAGTCTGCCTATACCCAAGCCATCACCACCATTGTTTCCCATTCCGCAAAATATTTTTATTTTATGGCTTGTATCGAAATTTCTTATAAACCATTGCGTAAAAACCCTGCAGGCTCTTTCCATTAATTGTTGCGAAGTGATGTTTTCATTTTGGATTGTGTAATCATCTAATTCTCTAATGTTTTGTGCTGATAAAATTTTCATATATGCTTTTTACGTTCCGACAAAAATTATTAACTATTATTCTTGTTTATTTTTTATTATTACGAAAATCTTTTTTATGAGTTTATCAATATTGATAAACTCATAATTATTTTGTTAAACGGAATATTAAAATGAAACGGACATATATTTTATTTATATTATTATTAGCCGCACCGATTTTCGCACAGACACAAAATAATCCTGAAAGATGGGCGAACGAAATTTCGGCTTTTGAAAAAGAAGATTTGAAAGGAACCCCGCCGGAAAACGCAATTCTGTTTGTAGGCAGCAGCTCAATATTATTTTGGGAAGAATTGCCTCAGCATTTTCCCGAAAAAAAAATAATAAAAAGAGGATTTGGCGGATCTGAAACTTCAGATTTAATTTATTATTTTAACAGGATAATTTTAAAATATAAACCGGCAGAAATAGTAATTTACACCGGAGAAAATGACATTGCAACTTCCAACAAATCTTCTCAAATTGTTTTTAATGATTTTAAAACTTTAATACAAAAAATACATTCGCAACTACCCAAAACTAAAATTATAATTTTCTCTTTAAAACCATCCCCTTCACGTTGGGTTAAAATTGAAGAATTTAAGAAGGTCAATAAATTGTTGATGGAATATTTCATAAAAACCAACTATGGAACGTTTGTTAATATATTTGATGATATGCTAAACAACACCGGTCAGCCTCGAACCGAGCTTTTTAAATCAGATAAGTTGCATATGAATAAAATGGGTTATGATATTTGGGAAAAAAATTAAAAAAAATATTCTAAAATAAAAGTATTTAACTCATTTATTTTAAGAAGAATAGTATATAAAAGATGAAATGATTAAAAAATGTAAATCTCTATAATGATATAAACTATTTTCCCTTATAACCCGATTCAGTAAACATTTTTTTAGAATCGGGATTGCCAAGGGTTTCTTGCAATGTGTGCCCTTTTTCCATATATTTTTTTACCATCTGCCAACCCAGCCACCATCCTGTGCGTGGTGGAATGGTCTGTCCGATTTCGATTGTATAGGGCCTTTCGCCAACATATTTTGGTTTTATAAAATGATTAGTGCTGTAAAATAATCCTTCCTTTACATAGTGAGACCAAATCACTTCTTTATCCCGTTCAATATCTTTTAATTGTTGGGCAGAGTAACCAATTATAACGCTATCCGATACTTGCGGAAGCATGTAAGAAGTAAACTGCAAAGATTTTCCAAAGCCAATCATGTCTGCCAAAAGTGTTTGGTCTGCAAGGTCAACTCTAGTATATTTTCCGGATAAAGCTAAAATGCTGATTGGTACAATATATGGTCGTTTGTATCTTTTTAACATGTACTCCGGTAAGTCAGGAACGTACATTGCATTTGTCGGCATAAAATAATCCAACCCAATAATGATAACACTATCAGATACGGTTAAATCTTTCTGAGGTAAAAAACCTGAAACCATAGTATAAATTTGCGGAGCCCGGAATGTAGGGAAATAATGTTTAATATGCTTAAAAGCATTGCTGAACTGGTTTTCTAAGTCTTTTATATCCGCGTATTCAGTTTCAACCTGCTTTTCGAATTTTTGTAAATCAGTATTTTTAATTCGGTTATAAATTTCATTAATGGTTATACTGTCTTCTACCCTACCGGAATATTGAAAGAATGATAAAGCAAACTGTTGATTCTTTTTAAGAAAGATTTCAATTTCTTGTTTTGATTTTAAGGAAAAAATTTCTTTTTCAAATCGTTTAATTTTAATATCTATTTTAATAGTTGAAACATCAATTTCCGATTTTGGTTTGGTTTCGCAACTTTGTAAATAAAGACTTAAGCTAATGAGTAACAAAAAATTTACTATGGGTTTCATATTAATTTGATAGAATTTACAATATTGTTTTAAGGTAGTTTCTAAATTTTAATTATTTTCATTTTCGACATTATTAAGATAATAATGTATAATTGAATTATTTATTAACTAAGTATTAAGAGATCTTAATATGATTTTTCATGCCTTAAATATAAAGAAAATCCAATTAGATGATATATATTTGCATCAAACAAACCTTAGTAAAATAATAATTGATAAACGAACACATAATGGAAAACATTGGATACGATACAGAAGAAATAAGTAAAATAAAAAAGTTTTGTGAAGATAACGACACAAATTATGTTTTAAATGATGATGAACCTCAAGGCGATGAATATGTTCATTTTTATTTTGTAGGCCAATACGAAGGCAGGGAAGTTATATTTGATTCGGCGATGTTTACTTTACGCTTATACCACAGCAGTTTATTATATGAAAAAGCCGAAGAAGAAGCTGAAAAACAATTTCCTACTTATAAAAGGACAAACTTTGACGATTTATCAGAGGCCGAAATAGAAAAAATAATCGACAGCACCGATGAGAATGAAGAAGTTGAAGTGTTTAAAATGGAAATTATTGATGAATTGGAAGATACCGAAGCCATAAAAGTAAAAGAATATATAGAAATCAATACTGATTTTGATTACGGAATTGCATTAGAAATTGGTTTAAATGTGGAAGAATTAACGGATAATATCATTAGCGATTTCGTAAATAAATTCAATACCAATACTTTAGTACTTGATGAAACGCTTTACAGTTATAAAACTGAAGAAGAGGAAGAAAATTAATAAACTCTATTTTTAAAAAGCCTGAAAGATTTATTTCTTTCAGGCTTTTTTTGTTTAATTGGATAAGGCTATTGAAGCTTTTGTAAGATGGGAAATTTTAATTTTATTAAATTTTTAAAAAAATTAATTTAAAAAAATATTTTATCTAAATATCAATATCGTTATTTAGATATTTAAAATAAATAAAATATTAAATCGCAATAAAAATGGAATTAACAGTTGAAATAAGTTTATACCCTTTGCATGATGGTTCTGAGAATTCTGTTTTAAACTTTATTAAAGAATTAAAAAAACACTCAACAATTACAGTTGAAACGAACGGTTTGAGTACTCAAATATTTGGAGATTATGATTTAATTATGACAAAAATTTTATCGGAAGAAATAAAAAAAGTTTTGGAGAATGAAAGAGCTGTGGTAATAATGAAATTGGGAAAAGGTTTATTGCATTACAAAGCCTAAAAAAAGAGAACCATATAAAAATGGTTCTCTTTTTATTATATTCCTTTAAATGAAGTTCCCAAGGCAAGTAAAACATAGCCAAAAAGTAACAGAAGATAGTTGTATTCAGTGAGGTAATGAACATAATAATAGTGGCCAATTATTCCTAAAATACCGAATATTAATCCCAGTATCCATGTAATGTGTTTTGGTGCAGATGGTTTCATAAAATTATTTATTTGAACAAAAATCCTATCGTAAATATATGTGAATTTAAAATTTTACACATAACCAATATATTAAGAAACAGTACATCTATATTATTAAATTTTCACTTTTTACAAACCGAACTCCCTTCTTTTTTGCTTCTGCAAAAAACGGGCTCTCCTAAATAACCCAATCCCGGC
Organism: Spirosomataceae bacterium; assembly: GCA_965248855.1. GTDB lineage: Bacteria > Bacteroidota > Bacteroidia > Cytophagales > 172606-1 > CBDFKQ01. Next base: position 80,143 of record CBDFKQ010000025.1, read on the forward strand.
ACATCCGACATACAATCTTCAATTACTGTTATTTTTTTTGCAAGCTCCGGAGCAAAATCCATAGCTTGTTTTAAACTTGTGGCAACACAATGCGATTTAGCTTCGGCCTGCCAGGTAAATATTATCAAAAGGTAATAATTCATTAATTAAATTCGTATTTAATTGTGTTTCAATTGCACTTGCAATAGGTATTTGTGCCTGAAAAATTCCAAAATGTTCGGTTAATGGATTTTCCCCTTTTATAATTGCCCGGTATTGTTTTCCTTCCCTTGTCCAATTTTTTAGAGCCATTAACAAATTATCATCTATTGATGCACCTTTAGAGCCAATTAAACAATGCTCGGGCCAAATAAAATGTAAAAACTTTCCTTCTTGCTCTAAAGCTTCCAGATATATCAATGCTTTTTCCGATTCAAATTGAGGTATCCAATTTCTATTTCTAATATCTCCTGCCAGTAATTTGTGTAAAAGGTTTTGGATGATTTCCATTTTCATTTTTCCAAAAACCGGGATGTGAAATATCATTAACAGGATGGTTATCAAGAGTTACTACAATGTGATCAATTTTATGCAGGTTATCATTTATTATTTTGGCAAGCTTTTGAATGTCTGCCACAGAACCCGGAACAAATAATGCTCCTTCAGGATTACAAAAATCAAATTGCGCATCAATAATTAAAAAAGCATTTTTCATAAAAATTTCGGATGATGAGTAAAAATAAAAAAACAATTATCAATATTTCGATAATTGTTTTTTTTTGCTTTTATACCTTTTAAGTAATCGGGTAATTATTTTAAAATTTTATTCGGTTTATTTTTTTTTAATTCTTTCCATTACATCTTCAATTTGCATTTCAAATTCTGCTGTTGATAATAACCAATTCATAGAAGCTAAATCATCCAACATTTCAATGAAAGCTTTATCAGAATTTAATAAATGGCGGGGATATGCATCACTTTTAAATGTATCTTTTTCAATGCGGTTTACGCGCATACTCAAAAGAGAAACAGATTTTAATAATAAAATCATCAATTGCTTCTCTGATAATCTTTCAAGTGCTGTATCGAGTTTGTTCATGTTAAAATAATTAATAGTTTTGGATATATTATCGCAGAATTATTTTTTGCGAGAAAAAGATAAGAATATTTTCTAATTAAATAAGATCAATTACTTTTATTTATATTTTAATATGTAATATAATTATTTATTCTTTGTTTTTTTTAAGTCTCTATGTTGCATAAAATATTTATTTAGTAAACCGAATTCATTTTAAATAATTTTTTATGAAAAAAGTTACCGGAATTGGCGGAATATTTTTTAAATGTCAGGATCCTGATAAAATGAAAGAGTGGTATGGCCAACATTTAGGCATAATAACTGATGAATATGGTTCTATGTTTGAATCTCTCAAAGCAGATGACCCAACAAAAAAAGAATTTTTGCAATGGAGCCCCTTCCCGGCTGATACTAATTATTTTAAACCGGGTGTAAAAGATTTTATGATCAACTATAGGGTTGAAAATATTGAAGATTTGGTTGAAGAATTAAAAAGGAATAACATTACCGTAGTTGATGACATTGCGATTTATGAATATGGAAAATTTGTTCATATCCTCGACCCTGAAAATAACTTAATAGAACTGTGGGAACTACCGGATTAAAAAAATATTTTTTTTAATCTAAACCTTTTCCAGTTTAAAGCTAAAAGTTGTGCCTTTGCCTACTTTACTTGTTACAATCACTTTTGTACGATGGGCTTCAATGATATGCTTTACAATGGCTAAACCTAATCCGGTTCCGCCTTTATCTTTCGATCTGCTTTTTTCAATACGATAAAAACGTTCAAAAATTCTTTTAAGGTGCTCGTGCTCAATACCAATTCCATCATCTTTAACTTCTACAAGTAAATTTTCTTTTTCTACAGTAAAATTTACCCTCACTTTTCCTGCTTCATTTCCATATTTAATTGCATTGTCAATTAAATTGTTCATTACTTGCCTCATCCGTTGAGGATCGGCCTTGGCTATGGCAGGATGATCTGAATTTTTATCAAATGATAGTGAAATATTACGTTTATGAGCTTTTTCTTCGAGTTCTTCAAAAATTTCCTGAGTTAGGCTAACCATATCACATTGTTGAAGTTTCATTTGTATATCACCACTTTCCATTTGCGATACCGTAAGTAAATCCTGAACTAATTCACTCAGTCCGTCCAAACTTTTAGCAGCTTTATTTAAAAATTTATCTCTTATGTCTTTATCATCTGCTGCACCATCAAGTAATGTATATATAAAACCTTGAGCAGCAAAAATTGGCGTTTTTAATTCGTGAGAAACATCTGCCAAAAATTCCCTTCTATACGTTTCAAGTTTTTTTAATTCTTCAATTTCCTGTTGTTTTTTATTTGTATAAGAAATTATTTCGGCATTCAACCTGCGAAGTGGATTTATATTCGCTTTTATTTTTTTCTTATGGATTTTAAAATCTTTTTGTTTTAGTTTATCTATTAAAATGTAAATTTTTTCTATTTCCCTCAATAGCATAAACTCTAATGAGAACAGCATTAATGAGAATGAAGTCAGAAAAGAAAGGGTTGCTGTAACAGATAAAGATATAAAAGTATTTTCTTTAAAAAATGAAACAGAAATAGTGGTAATAACCGATACAGTGAGGGCAATTAATAAGGCAACACCTCTGGGATTAAAGAACATGAGAGCTTAATTAATAAATAAATTTTTTTTAAAATTATTCCTTTTCCAACGTTTTTTCACCTGCTTCAATAGCAATATTCAAATAATTTTCATTTGGCGGTAACGGGCAACTGTAATTTGGATTATAAGAGCAATAAGGATTATATGCCAAATTAAAATCTAAAATAATTTTTTCTCCTTTGTATTTTAAATCTAAATATCTTCCTCCTCCATAAGTACTTCTGCCGGAAGTTTTATCCGTAAAAGCTAAAAATAAATAATCGGGCTCATTATTGGAGTTATTAACGGGTTTTAATAAAAGTAATTGATGAGGTTTACCCCCTAAATTAAAAACAGCATTTGCAAATTTTACATGTTTTTCTTTTTTGCCATCTGTTGTTCGGACATTAAAAACAGCAGTGTCTTTAATTAATTTTACCTGCGCTTCAAGTCTAAATGATGGGTTTGGCGGGAAATAAGATAACTTATCGAAAATCTCTTTTTTTTGTATTGGAGATTTGTCAGAAGTTTTAAACATATAATCCTTATCTGCCCTGGCTTCAATTAATTTACTTTTATAATCCGTTTTTTTTTCCTGGCTGGCTAAAGTGTAAACAATGATAAGGATCAGTACCAACACAATCCCGAAAAAAAATGCTTTATTAAAATTTTTCATTTTAAATATTCCTAATTAATTTTTTAATTTCATTCCCGTTTCAATAATACTATCGCTTATAAGTTGATAGATTTCTTTTTTTAAAATATCGTTTTTTAAATATTCTAAATGCTTATTCATCATATTAACATCTTTCCGAATTGCAGGTCCGGTTTGCACTTCATAAGGATCATCAGCTTCAAAAGCTTTTCTAAATGTTTGATGAATTAAAGGTTTAAGTAAATCAAATTCAAGTTTTTCTTTATCAAGTATTTCTTTTGATAAACCGAGTAAATGATTGGTAAAATTACATGCAAAAACAGCAGAAATATGCAAAATTTGCCTTTCAGCAGAGCTTACTAAATAAACAGTTTTACTTATTTTTTGAGCAATTTTAACTAATTCATGTTCAGTATGCTCATTATCTGCCTCTATACAAAAAGGTACTTCATCTATATTTAAAAAAGTATTTTTAGTAAACGTTTGCAAAGGATAAAAAACACCTTTTTTAATCAATTGCCGGGATTTTAAAATTTCAAGGGGTTGACTGCCTGAAGTATGTACTACAATGCTGTTATCAGGTAATTTTAAATCATAGCAAACTTGCGAAATACTATCGTCGTGAACACAAATAAAAAATAGATTAGCACTGCTTTTTGAGAAATCTAATTGATCAGTAGGCTCCGCATTATACATTTTTGATGCGAGCTTTTCCGCGTTTTTTTTATTTCGACTAAAAATACCAACAACAGGATAACCTGCATTTTCCAAAGCTTGCGATAAATGCCAGGCTACATTACCCGATCCTATAAATGCAATTTTAATATTATGCAGCATCTAAAATGAAATGAATCAATAATTTTTTATGTTTATTTGCAAAGTAATATGTTTTCAGGTTCAAAGTAATATAAACATTAATATTGCTGCATTAATAAATGTCAAATCCACTTCAAGAAATACAAGCTCCCATAAAAGATGATATGGAAGTTTTTGAAAATAAATTCAGGGATTTTATGAAAAGCAATGTAAGTCTGCTTGATAGAATCATGACATACATTGTAAAAAGAAAAGGAAAGCAAGTAAGACCAATGTTGTTTTTTTAATGGCAAAGCTATGTAACAATGGAGAGATAAATGAATCTACCTTTCGCGGAGCTGCATTAATAGAATTATTGCACACCGCCACACTCGTTCACGATGATGTTGTTGACGATGCTAATTTACGAAGAGGATTTTTCTCTATTAATGCACTTTGGAAAAATAAAATAGCAGTTCTGGTAGGAGATTATTTGCTATCAAGAGGTTTGTTATTATCAATAGATAATGGTGATTTCCATTTGCTTAAAATTGTTTCGAAAGCAGTTAAAGATATGAGTGAAGGCGAATTGCTTCAAATGGAAAAAGCCAGAAAGCTTGATATCACTGAAGAAGTTTATTTTGAAATTATTCGCCAAAAAACTGCAGCTCTTATTGCCGCTTGTTGTGCTGTAGGTGCAGCTTCTGTTATAACAGATAAAGAAACAATTGAAAAAACGCGGCTTTTAGGTGAAAAGATTGGTATAGCTTTTCAAATTAAAGATGATTTATTCGATTATGGTGATGAAGAAATCGGAAAACCATTGGGAATTGATATTAAAGAGAAAAAGATGACATTGCCTCTTATATATTCATTAAACCAATCAACCTGGGCAGAAAAAAGGAATATTATAAATATTATTAAAAATGAAAGTCATAAGCCCAAGAAAGTACAGGAGGTAATTGCATTCGTAAAACAGAAAGGCGGTTTATTTATGCATCAAGCGTAATGAAGCGTTTTCAGGAAGAAGCTATCGATATCCTTAAAACGTTTGCCGATTCTGCTTATCGAACTTCGTTAATTAGTTTATTGAATTATACAATTGAAAGGAATAAATGATTTGCAGATTTTTCTAAATAAAATTTTTATAATCAAACACTTCCATTATATTTGCACTCCATTTTCAAAGATAGAATTTTCACTAGATAGATAATAAATAGATCATGAATCCCTTAATGCAAATCGTTGAAGCCGAATACGCTACCAAGAGAGCCTCTTTTCCTGAATTTAAAGCAGGGGATACCATTGCTGTACACGTAAAAATCAGCGAGGGTAATAAAGAACGTATTCAGGTTTACCAAGGAACAGTTATTCAAAGAAAAAATCCATCCACTAATGGCGAAACTTTTTACAGTACGTAAAATTTCAAATGGTGTAGGTGTTGAAAGGATTTTTCCGGTTTTGAGTCCAAGTATTGAAAAAATAGAAGTATTAAAACATGGTGCTGTTCGCAGAGCCAGGTTGTATTATTTGAGAGGTAAATCGGGTAAAGCAGCTCGTATTAAAGAAAAAAGAATTGCACGTTAATTTTATTAATAAAAAATCACAGCCGCTTCAAGCGGCTTTTTTTTTAACATTTTTATAACTATTGATCAATATGAA
>CBDFKQ010000026.1:0-115000 GCA_965248855.1 Spirosomataceae bacterium
TTTTCCGCTTTTTCTTTTTGGTTTTATTGGTTTATTGAGCCTGGTTACACTCAACGATTTTGATTTTCTAGACCCTTTAGGAAAAGCCATCAATGATTTTACTTTAGACGATATTGTTTTTTCTAAAATCAGAAAAGATACAGTTCAGGGAGGGAACCCTACTATTATCGATGAAAGAGTAGTGTTGATAAATATAGGATACCTTGATCGAAAAAGTATTGCCGAAGAAATTGAAATTGTAAACAAATACAATCCTAAAGTGGTGGGGATAGATGTGTTTTTTAGATCTCCTAAAGGAGAAGAACAGGATAGCAGTCTTGAAATAGCTTTATCTAAAACGCATAACCTTGTAATGGTTACTAAATTGAATAATTATAATAAAACTAAAGATCAATTTGATACTTTAGAAACATCATATTCCGGTTTTATGACTGTAGCAAAAAAAGGATTTGGAAATTTAGTAACCGAAGGTGATGATGAAGAAGTAACGTGCAGGAGTTTTTCTCCCGGTAGGAAAGTAAAAAATGAATTAGAACTCGCATTTGCAGTAAAAGCAGTTCAAATGTACGATAGAGGCGCAGCTCATCAATTTTTATATCGGAATAATGATGAGGAATTTATTAATTACAGGCGAAATATAAGAGGCGGAACAGGTGGTTATTATACTTTTGATTATGATGATTTAAAAAGCGGAGAAGGATTGGATTTACTTACCGGTAAAATTGTGATTTTTGGTTTTTTGGGAAATAAATTAAATCCTAAAGATATTGAAGATAAATTTTATACTCCAATGAATAGGCAATATGTAGGCCGTGCTTTTGCCGATATGTACGGAGCAGTTATTCATGCTAATATTATTTCTATGATTTTGGATAAAGATTATATCAATCCTACTCCTACATGGGTTTCGTGGGTGGTTGCAATTGTTTTCTGTTTGTTCAATACCATTTTATTTTCTTACCTGTTACATAATAACAATACTTGGTATGGCGCATCAACAAAATTAATTCAGGTAATAGAAATTTTAATGATTGCCACTTTCACAGTTTATTCATTACACTTTTTACGTATTAAAATTGATTTGACTTTAACAACCATTATTGTAGCACTGATCGGCGATCTTTTAGAAATTTATTATAGTGTTATAGTTCGTTTTTTTGAAAAAGTAAGTCTTAAGAAATCTAAAAATTAAAATAATTATGAAAAAAGTAATTCTTTCATTTTTAATCACTCTCCTATTCTTTTCTGCAAATGCGCAGTATAAAGATCATGTATTTAGAGTGATGATAAGCAGTGGTAAAAATTATGTTAAGAGAGGTGAAAATTGGGTTATATTAAGAACGGGTTCAAAATTATTACTGGAAGACCAGGTAAAAGTAGAACAAAATAGTTTTTTGGGTTTGGCACATGTAAGTGGTAAAGCATTAGAACTAAAAAAGCCGGGAGTTTATTTTATCAGTCAACTTAGCAGCAAAATAAATGTTAAAGCACTTAGCGCCACTCAAAAATATACCGAGTATTTAATGGCTCAAATGAATACCGACAGAGAGAAAAGATTGGATGAGCGAATGAATGTAGTTGCTGCTGCAGAACGTGGAGAAAAATCGGCCTTTGTAGTTTTTTTGCCCACTCAAAACCCTTGTAATCTGATGCAAAACATCTATAATATTAAATGGCATCCGGTTAAAGATACTAAAAGTTACATCGTTAAGTTTATGAACCTCTATGATGAAGTGATACTGAAAATTGTAACATCCGATACTTCATTTGTTTTGGATTTAAAAAAACCGGAGTTAAAAAACGAGGATAATTTTAAATTTACAGTTCAATCTAAAGAAAAACTGATGTTAAAGTCACGTGAATATGGCTTGAAAAAGCTAAATCTTACTGAATATAAATCAATACAAGAAGATTTAAATAATTTTAAAACGGATGATGATAATTCATCTTTGCACAAAGTGGTTTTAGCCACTTATTATGAAGATAAAAAACTTTACATGAATGCTATTGAAAATTATGAAAAAGCTATTGAATTAGAACCGGAAGTAACCGAATATAAAAAATTATATGCAGAATTTTTAAAAAGAAATGGTATGGCAGAGGAGAAGAAATAATTTGTAAAAAAACCATTATGTTTTAACAAAAAATGAATTTAATAATAAATATCATAGCTACCATTATTATAATTCCATGGTTCGGTATAGTTATGATGTCTCCAATGATGGTTGTGGCAGGAGGTTTTAAAGATAATGTTTCTGCGATTTTAATGGCCATGTTTTTAATTGGGTATCCGGTTATAATTTTTACAATAATTAAAATATTAAAATTTCGATATTTTGGTTGGAATGTAAATTATTTACTAATCGGCTTCAGTTTAGTTGTTGGATTAATTTTTATCGTTTACGGTTTTCCTCAAATGCTTTATAATGTGTCAAAAGGAATTCCCGGTAGTGGTTATTTTATAAAAGAATCTAATGTTTATTTAGATGGAGATAAAATAAAAGATGCGGATGGTAAATCATTTAAGATTTTTAAAGAAGATATATGGTATGCTAAAGACAATGACCATGTTTTTTATCATGGACAAATACTTAAGGGAGCAATTGCTAAAACATTTATTCCGGTTGTAATCGATAAAAGCAAAAATCCAATATTTTGGAAAGACGAATCCGGTGTTTTTTACTTGGGAAAAAAGATTGAAAGTGCAAATCCAGTAACTTTTCAACCTATCAAAGGTTGTTATGCCCACGATGATAAGAATGTTTATTTTTGTAATTTATTAATCGAAAATGCTGATCCAAATAAATTTAAACTTTTAAATGAAAATATCGCAGACGATGGCGTAAACATATTTATTATAGATAAGCAATCAAAAATACCTGTAGATATAGAAAGTTTTGAAGTTATAAAAAGCGATAATAATGATAATTACTGCAAAGATAAAAATAATGTTTATGCAGTTTTCTTTTCTCAAATGGATCCATTATTAAAAGTTGAAGGCGCTGACCCATCAAGTTTTAAACCACTTGAGAGAAGTTATTCAGTGGATAAAAATTATGTTTATTTTTTAAATTCAAATAAGCAAAAAGTAGAAAGACTTACAGGTATAAATGTTAAATCATTTTCAGTCGGCTACGACAACGCTACCAAATCTGATGCAAATGATGGCGTTAATTTTTTAATGGAAGGGGAGATTATAAAAAAATAGTCATTGAAATTAAATTTCAATGACTATTTTTTTATAATTTTAAAGATGATGTTGAATTAGAATTTTAATCCTATCTCTAATGCTAATTGGCTTGAATGAACTTTTAAATGCGAGAAGGTGTAGTCATGATTAAATTGTTGTATTACACCTCTATTGTAATTAATTCCGGCAAATAAAGAGTTACTACTACTTAAAACATATTCAGCACCTATTCCTAAGTACGGGCCAATATTTACCGGCTTAATTACTTTCCCTGAAGAAGCAAAGTCTTTAGTATCTTGGTTTTTATATTTTTCAGCAAGCTTAACATCAACTACAGCACCAAGTTGAAAATAAAGTCTTAAATCAGACGCTATTTCGTTTGTATATAACTTTAATGTTAGTGGAATAGAAATGCTTTGCGCATTAATTTTAATTTGATCACCTGTATCACCTTTTAAGCTAAATGATTTTACGTTATACCATAAACCCGTTCCAAATGCATAATTTTCGCCAAAGAAAAAATCAAAAGTAGGACCAAATTGTAAAGTCATAGGTTTCGATCCTGAACTTATTGTCCCAACATTAGAACTTGAAGGAAAATCAGTCGTTACACCTGTCATATTTATGGATGGTGCCAATCTTAATCCAATTCTTACTTTTTTGTCTTGAGCGAAACTCGCAGAATATACACCGATAATAAACAAAATGGGTATTAAAATTTTTTTCATAATTATATGTTTAGATTAATAATATTTTTTCAACGTTCATGTTCAAATATTGTTCCAAAATAAAGGTTATTTATTATTCAACCTCTCCCGATGCTTTATTTATTATAAAATTAAATACTTTGTAATATAATGTAATGTATAAAAGCAAGCACATCAACCATATATTAGCAATATTAAAAAATAAAGTTGGTACTAAAAACGTGAAGAAAAATTTATAAGGTGCAAAAAAATGCGTTCTAAAATTTATCGGGCTTTTTGAATTTCCGGGTTTAAAATAAATAGGATAAATTTTTCTGATCAGCCTTCCATTGTATTCCACAATCCTATCTTCACTCATATCACTTGTCACAAAGTTTTCAACCCTCGCATTTTGATATCTTTTCTTTTTTTCTAAAAATTTATTATTATCAATAGGGTTGCTTGTTAAAGAGGCAATTAAATCATCTTTATCGTCAATGGCATTATTATAAATTTTATTATAATACCTGTCAGAGCTATGTAGGTATTTTTCTGTGGCTTTTGCTGTATTTAAATTAAATTTTTCAGGTGTTAAATTATCTGCCTCCTTAAATTTAATTGTTTGGTTTTCTTCTAATTCCTTATAAATTTCATTTCTGAGTAAGGAAATATTTTTTTTAAAGTTTTCATCACCCGGTCTTAAATTTCCTTTGCAATATTCTAATTTGGAAGATAAGGTTGGAAGATAATACGTTTTCTTATAATCAGAGAAAGCAAGTTGCCGGTCAAAATCATAAAATTGTTTTTCAAATTTATTGTACATAAACTGGCTCACCATCAATGCTTCGAACGACCATCGGGAAGCCATAATATCACCCACTATTGGAGTTTTATCCTGGCTGTGCATATTTGGGTTTATTTGATCAAAACGAACAACTATCCCACCTAAAATTAATTGAGGAATCAACAAAATAGGGATTAGTATATAAATTGTAATTACTGATTTAAAAGTTTGGGATATATTAAGCCCCAACATATTTGCAAAACAACTTGTTGAAAATAATACAGCCCAATATATAAATGTCATTCCTTCTATACCTACTATTAAATTACCAACAATGGTGTATAGAAGACTTTGAATAGCAGAAAAAGAAAATAAAATCGAAATTTTTGCAAACAAATAACTTGTACGACTTAGATGAAGAAATTTTTCGCGTTTCATTATTTTCGCATCACGTATAATTTCTTCTGCACTTATTGTTAAGCCCATAAAAAGGGCAACAATAATGCTCATAAAAATATACGGAGGTATGTTAGGGTTTTCACTAAAAATATAACTTCCTTTATTTGTCAAGTCATCCATTTTATAAAACCTGACAATATAACCCAGTATACAAGCCAGTAAAGGAGCTTGCAATAGATTAATAATGAGGTACTGAGTATTACTTAATTTTGATAAAAAGTCACGTATCAAAAATACAACATATTGTTTTCCTTTATTAGGGATATTAAGCGTGTTTTCGGGTTTTTCAAGGGTGGGAATTAATTCGGGAAGTATATTATTTTCTAAATAACAATCTCTCCATTCAGTTGGCAAATGCTTTCTTTCATCAGTTACATGTCCATATTCATCAATTACTTTGCTATCAATAATATCAAAAACAACTTCCGGGTTTACTGTGCCGCACACATTACAAAGGCTTTGATCTGCATTTACCTGGTTGGTCAGTGTTTTAAAATAAACCAAAGCTTCGAGAGGGTTTCCATAATAAATTTGGTAACCGCCGGTATCTAAAATTACTAATTTATCAAATAGTTTAAAAATATCTGAGGATGGTTGATGAATTACTACAAAAATTAACTTTCCGGAGATGGCCAATTCCTTTAATATATCCATAATGTTTTCCGAATCGCGAGATGAAAGACCGGATGTTGGCTCATCTACAAACATTACTGCCGGTTGCCGAAGTAATTCCAAGCCAATATTTACACGCTTTCTTTGTCCTCCACTTATTGTTTTATCAAGTACACTCCCAACTTTCAGATCTTTGGTTTCTACCAAACCCAAGCTTTGTAATGTTTTTAAAACTAATTTTTCAATTTCGATATCAGCAGTATCTGCAAAACATAATTTGCCGGCATAATATAAATTTTCAAAAACGGTTAATTCTTCAATCAATAAATCATCTTGAGGTACGTATCCAATAACACCCTTTAATTGTTCTTGCCGGTCATGAATGCTTATGTTATTAATTAATACATGACCTTTATGTGGTTTTTTATTTCCGTTTAATACACTTAATAAGGTTGATTTTCCGGAGCCGCTTGCACCCATTAATGCAATTAAATTCCCGCTTTTTTCAATTATATTAATATCATGCAAGCCTTGATGGCCACTTTTAAAGAAAAAATTAATATCCTTTGCTTCAAAAGTCAGTTGTGGTGCAGATTCTGTTTCATAAAAATAATTTGTTATCGTACTAAAATAGATTGGATCACTTTTTTCTGTCCTTATTACACTTCCCTGAATAAGAGGATAAACATAATTTGGGTTTAATATTTTTCCATTTAAAGTTACTTCCTCATTTAATTTTTCACTTGTTCTGATAAAATATATTTCATCTTCAGGTAATCTTAAAACGGCTAAAGCAGCTCCAAATGCATTTTTTTTAAAATGCTTAAAATGTGCTTCGCGCGAAGATTCATTATCATCAATTATTAATACCCTTAATGATGATAAATCATAAATATCTTTAGTGGTAACAAAATTTTTAATGGCTTCATATATTTCTACTTCAATAAACAGTTCCCCGGCTACCTGTTTATCAAAAGCTTCTTCACGCTCCGATAAATTTTTATCGGAAAATGCGAGGTCAATTAAATGAAGCAAAACAATAATTTTTTGCTTCCTGTTTAATTCCCTGTTTATTTGTGAACAAACTTCTAATGCAGTTGGAAAATCGGTATTGGTATTTGATACCAAATTATCAAACTCTTCCAAATATTTCTTAACGGCATTACCACGAATATTTTCACGTAAAAAGTTTTCGACACTTTGTTTTTCAGCATCTTGCAGCCCATCTATTTTTACACTTGTTACTAGTAGTTTTATAATTGCTCTGAGTACCTGTTCATTCATACAGTGTAAAAGATGGGGTAATAATAGTTGAAAGAAAGAAATATTCTCAAAATAAATTCCAAATTAGTAAAAATTATGAACATCCGGATTTGTCATTGTTTTCAATATGATAGTATATAAATAATTGTTCATTCAAAATTTTAAAATTTTCCGGTAATAATTTTTATAAATGTATTTTTTATTTACCCTCAAACTTTTTTGTTGAATTTTATAAATAAAAAAAACTTCAGAAAAAATAAAATTTAATTATGAGTTTAACGATATCTATATATTCATAATTTGAAGTTTTTGACCTGTTATAATAATAATAAGTTATCTTTTTTAAATCTGAACAAGAGAATTTGTTATTTTTTTTTAATAATAAAAAATAACTCTCTATATTTGCGGGCTCAATTTATAATGCTGTGAAGGAATTACGAGAATTTGATATTGCTATAACCAGATTAGGCAATAAAAAGCATTTGTATACCTGGAATGTCGGTGATAAATTTTTTAAAAATTTTCCCGGAACTCCTGTTGAAAAGGCAAATTTCATAGTAAGTCTTGAATTAGATCATTCAGACACTATGATGCAATTGTATTTTAGGATTGACGGTATGTTGGAGTTGATTTGTGACAGATCCTTAGAGCCTTTTGATTTTAAATTTGATAATGAAAGGAAGTTAATATTAAAATTTGGCGAAGAGCCGGAAATATTAACTGACGAAATAGAAATAATAAATAGGGATGAGCAGGTAATTAATGTAGCTCAATATATTTATGAATTTGTTTGCCTTACAATACCAATGAAAAAACTCCATCCAAAGTTTAATTTAACTGAAGATGAGGAAGAGAGTGAGGGAATTATTATTTATACTTCTGAAGATGAGAAAAAAGAAGAAGTAAAGGAGGATGAAATTATTGACCCGCGTTGGGAAGCATTAAAGAAAATAAAAAAAGAGAATAAGTAATAAATTTATAAAAATTATATTTTAAAAGAATAGGGAAAGATGGCACATCCAAAACGAAAAATATCCAGAACCAGAAGAGATAAAAGAAGGACACACGATAAAACTACCGAAAGGGCGATAGCAATATGTTCTGTTACAAATACCCCTCATTTATATCACAGAGCTTATGTATCTGAAGGGAATTTATATTATAAGGGTAAAGTAGTAATCGAAAATTTCAAACCCACTGCTTAACTAAATAATAAAAGTGAAGAAATACGTTTTTTCACTTTTATTATTTAGTCTAAAAAATCATCTTTGGGAAAAGTTATCTGTTAAATTCCGCTTTTATAAAGTAGGAAACATTATTAAAACTAACCAATTTATTCTCAGATGAATATTGCAATAGATGCAATGGGTGGTGATTTTGCTCCCGATGCAGTAGTAGAAGGTGCTATATTGGCATATCAGGAACTTCCTCCAAACAGTTCGTTATTGTTAATTGGTAAGCCTGAAGTTATTCAGCCTTTACTTGATAAAAATCATTTTAGTGGAGGTAACTTTCAAATCATTCCGGCAAGTGAAGTGATTGAAATGGGCGAACATCCAACAAAAGCACTTGCTCAAAAACCTAATTCAAGTATTGCAATCGGTTTTAGTTTATTACAAACTAAAAGAGCCGATGCTTTTTGCAGTGCAGGCAATACCGGAGCTATGACTGTAGGTGCAATGTTTAGTATAAAAGCAATTGAGCATATTTTGAGGCCGGCTATTTGTAGTTTAGTACCTACAGTAGACGGGCATTATGGAATAATATTAGATGTTGGCGCCAATGCAGATTGTAAACCGGAGTTGTTGGATCAATTTGCAGAAATAGGTTCGGTATTTGCAGAAAACCTTTTAAATATTAATAAACCTAAAGTTGGATTGATTAATTTGGGAGAAGAAGAACAAAAAGGTACTTTAGTTGTTCAGGCAGCTCACCAACTTTTAAAACAAAATAAAAAAATTAATTTTATTGGTAATATTGAGGGAAGAGATATATTTACAGGCAAGGCAGATGTTTTAGTTTGCGATGGCTTTACAGGAAATGTAATTTTAAAAATGGCTGAATCGATTTATGATATTTTAAAAAATAAAAATATTCATGATTCTTTCTTTGATAAAATGAATTACGAAGCAATTGGAGGAAGCCCGATATTAGGTGTAAACGGTAATGTAGTGATTGGTCATGGAGTTTCAAGCCCATTAGCAATTAAAAATATGATAATGCTGGCAATTAAAATGGCACAGTCGAATATTCATTTAAAAATTAAAGAAGCATTAAACGAAAAATTTTCTTCCTAAAAAATTAAATAAGGACTTGATAAAATTTATTTATCAGGTCTTTTTTGCTTAAGGAAATAATTTTTATTAAGCTATCAATTTAAATAAAAACATTTATTGATAGCTTCCAAAAATATATGACGAAAATTAGAGCAGCTATTACCGGAATTCAAGGATATGTGCCGGACTACATTTTAACAAATGCGGAACTGGAGAAATTGGTTGATACATCTGATGAGTGGATTTTAACCAGAACCGGAATAAAAGAAAGAAGAATATTAAAAGGTGAAGGCAAAGGTACATCCGTAATGGCAATAAAAGCAGCTGAAGGTTTATTAAAAAAAACAAATACTGACCCGGCTGATATTGATTTAGTAATTTGTGCAACAGCTACACCTGATTATATTTTTCCATCTACTGCCAATCTTATAGCAACAGCAATTGGTGCAGTAAATGCATTTAGTTATGATTTAATGGCTGCATGTTCGGGCTTTTTATTTTCATTAACAACTGCAGCACAGTACATAGAAAGTGGTAAATACAAAAAAATAATTGTAATCGGAGCCGATAAAATGTCGTCCATACTTGATTATTCTGACCGCGCAACTTGTATTATTTTTGGTGATGGGGCAGGAGCTGTATTGGTAGAACCTAACGAAGAAGGATTTGGAATACAGGATTTCATTTTAAGATCAGATGCTGTTGGAGAAAAATATTTAATTTTAAAAGCGGGAGGAAGCCGAAATCCTGCAACGCATCAAACGGTGGATGAGGGTTTGCATTTTGTTTATCAGGAAGGATCGGCAGTTTTTAAGTATGCAGTAAGTAATATGGCTGAGGTTGCCGAGCAAGTGATGGTAAAAAATAATTTAACCGGAAAAGATTTAGCTTATTTAGTTCCGCATCAGGCAAATAAAAGAATTATAAATGCAACAGCAGATAGAATTGGGCTACCTGAGGAGAAGGTAATGATAAACATTGATAAATATGGCAATACAACTAACGGTTGCATGCCATTGTGTTTATGGGACTATGAATCCAAATTAAAAAAAGGTGATAAATTACTTTTTTCGGCATTTGGAGGAGGTTTTACCTGGGGTGCTGCTTATATTACCTGGGCTTATGACGGAATTAAGAATTAATTTTAATATTTAAATTCTGTTATTAATAATTAAGAATCAATAGAACATTTTAATATATGAAACCAAAAGAGATACAGGAACTGATTGATTATATTGCAAAATCGGGTTTGGATGAGGTGAATATCGAAACTGATCAATTCAAAATAAGTGTCAGGAGAAGTGCGGCAATCAAACAGGCGGAAACAATAATATCACAAATTGCGCAGCCACAACATAATTTACCCTTAAATACCAATACACAAACTTCTCAAAATACTTTTCAACAACCTATTGTTGAAGCAAATTCTACAAATACTCCATCAAATAATGTTTCTGATAATGCAAATTACATTACGATAAAATCTCCAATGATTGGTACATTTTATCGTTCTGCAAATCCTGATTCTCCTGTTTTTGCAAATGTTGGTGATGAAATAAAAAACGGACAGGTGATTTGCATAATTGAGGCCATGAAATTATTTAATGAAATTGAATCTGAAATAAGTGGTAGGGTTGTGAAAGTATTGGTTGATAATGCTTCACCGGTAGAATATGATCAACCTTTATTTTTAGTTGATCCCAATTAATTTATAGTAATAACATCTGATAAGGACATTCAGGTAAAACATTATGCGTTTTAATTTATAATAAAATTGAAACGTTTAATTATAGAGATATAACATTATGTTTAAAAAAATATTAATCGCCAATAGAGGAGAAATTGCCTTAAGGGTTATTCGTACCTGTAAGGAAATGGGTATTAAAACAGTGGCTGTTTATTCGACAGCAGATAAAGATAGCCTGCATGTCCGGTTTGCTGATGAAGCTATTTGTATAGGCCCTCCTCCCGGAAAGTTATCTTATCTTAACATTCCAAACATAATTTCCGCAGCAGAAATAACCAATGCTGATGCCATTCATCCGGGTTATGGATTTCTTTCTGAAAATGCCGAGTTTTCAAGAATCTGTCAGGAATATAATATAAAATTTATAGGGCCAACTCCCGAAATGATTGAAGCAATGGGCGATAAAGCTACTGCAAAGGAAACAATGATAAGGGCCGGCGTTCCCGTTGTGCCGGGTTCTGATGGATTGTTGGAAAGTATTGAACAAGGAAAAGAAATAGCAAAAGAGATTGGTTATCCTGTTATTGTTAAAGCAACAGCCGGTGGCGGTGGAAAGGGAATGCGCATTATTAATGCAGAAGATGAATTTGAAAAAGCATGGAATGATGCCAAAATGGAATCAAGTAATGCTTTTGGTAATGATGGTTTATATTTAGAAAAATTTGTTGAAGGCCCTCGCCATATTGAAATTCAAGTGGTTGGAGATCAATACGGAAAGGTTTGTCATTTATCGGAAAGAGATTGCTCAGTACAACGCAGGCATCAAAAATTGGTTGAAGAAACTCCTTCACCGATTATGACTCACGAATTGCGTAATTTGATGGGCGAAGCAGCAATAAAAGGTGCAAGTTTTATCAATTATGAGGGTGCAGGTACAATTGAATTTCTGGTTGATAAATTCGGAAAATTCTATTTTATGGAGATGAATACGCGTATTCAGGTAGAACACCCAATAACGGAAGAAGTAACCGACTTCGATTTAATAAAAGAACAAATTAAAGTAGCAGCAGGTGTGCCAATTTCGGGTCAAAATTATACTCCCGATTTATATGCAATTGAGTGCAGAATAAACGCTGAAGACCCTTCTAATGGATTCAGACCTTCTCCCGGTAAAATTACTAACCTTCATTTTCCCGGTGGACACGGAATTAGAGTTGACAGCCATGTATATGCAGGTTATGTAATTCCTCCCAACTACGATTCGATGATTGCAAAATTAATTGTTACAGCCAGAAC
The DNA here is from genome assembly GCA_965248855.1 of Spirosomataceae bacterium. Classification (GTDB taxonomy): domain Bacteria; phylum Bacteroidota; class Bacteroidia; order Cytophagales; family 172606-1; genus CBDFKQ01. The sequence continues at coordinate 12,254 of CBDFKQ010000026.1, forward strand.
AAGAGAAGAAGGATTGGTAAGGATGAAACGGGCTTTACAAGAATTTGTAATTGAAGGCATAAAAACTACCATTCCCTTCCATATTAAGTTAATGGATAATGAAAAATTTAAATCCGGTAACTTTACAACCAAATTTTTGGAAGAAGATTTTGATTTTTCAAGCCTGTAGAGCATAACAGCTATATATATTCTAATGTATTTTAAGAATATATATATCAAAAAATATAAATTAATTAAAAAAAGCAAAATCTATTTCAATACTAAACTTTCCTGCTATAATTTTGTGTTGAGAAAGTAAATATCATGCATCAGCAATTTAAAGGAATAAGCTTATCGCATTACTCCGCACCTGTAGAAATACGGGAGCTTTTTGCTATGGATGAGAGCACAGGCAAAAGGATAATGTTTCAACTGAAAGAAATTTTAAATCTTTCTGAAGTGATTATTCTTTCTACATGTAACCGCACAGAAATTTATTATTCGTCATCAGAAGATTTAAGTGCAGAAATCATCAGCCTGGTAGGAATTCATAAAGGAGTAGCAGAGAGCAGGAAATACATTCCTTATTTTGAGAGTATAATAAATCATAAAGAAGCGGTTCTTCATTTATTTGAAGTTTCAATGGGTTTGCGCTCGCAGGTTGTTGGTGACATACAAATTTCAAATCAGGTGAAAAATGCGTATCAATGGTCGGCAGATATGAATATGGCCGGTCCATTTTTACATCGCTTAATGCATACTATATTTTATACAAATAAAAGAGTAGCTCAAGAGACTTCTTTCCGTGATGGTGCGGCTTCGGTTTCGTATGCAACTGTTGAATTAATAGAGTTATTATGTACTGATATTGTTGAACCTAAAATTTTAATTTTAGGGATAGGAGAGATAGGCTCTGATGTCTGTAAAAATTTAATGGGTAAGCATACCGGAAAGGTTGCGATGGTTAATAGAACGCTAAGTAAAATAAGTAATTTAGCAGAAGAATGTAAATTTGATATTATTGAATTTGAAAATATTTGGCATGCAATCGATGAATATGATATAATAATATCATCTATTGCTAAAGACGACCCTTTTATTACAAAAAAAGAATTGTCAAATTTAAATTTACTGTCACATAAATTTTTTATTGATCTTTCAGTACCCCGCAGTGTAGAGAGTTCAATAGAAGAGATAACCGGCATAGTATTATATAACATTGATGATATCCATGCCAAGGCGAACAAAGCTTTGCAAAAGAGAATGAGTGCAATCCCACAAGTGAAAAAAATAATAAATGAATCTGTTGTTGGTTTGGATGAATGGAACCGGGAAATGGCTGTTTCTCCGACAATCAATAAATTAAAAAATGCTTTGGAGCATATCCGTCGTGAAGAGATAGACAGATATGTAAAAAATCTTTCTGATCAGGAAACGGATCATATTGATAAAATCACCAAAAGCATTATGCAGAAAATATTAAAATTACCTGTTCTCCAACTTAAAGCTGCCTGCAAGCGGGGTGAAGCCGAAACACTCATTGATTTACTTAATGATTTGTTTGATTTGGAAAAGCGTGTAGATAAAGCATAAAAAATAAAAAAAGACCGGAATTATTCCGGTCTTTTTTTATGAACATCCTTATTTAGTTATTTTTATAACCTTATCATTTTGTAATCTAAATACATTAATAGAATCTCCATAAGGCGACTCTACGCCAGCTTTTCTATGTAAAATGAAATCCGTATGCATTTTTTCAATACCTAATTTTGTTATATGCCCATAGCCTTGAAATATTTTATTGTAATTATCTTTTTGATTTAATATTATCATAATATATTCTTCAGCAGCTCCTCCATAACCACTAAAGATGATATCCTTTTTTTTGTCATTATTTAGGTCTACAACATGAAATAATGAATAGATATCATCACTTTTCATTTCTTCAGACATTTCTTCATAACTTTTAATCAAATGATCATCAACAACTTTAAGAACTTTTCTTTTTTCTGAATTTGATATATGCTCCTCAATTTTATCCCAGTCAATAGTATCGATTTTTTGCACAGTTGAATGAGTATTTTTTTCAGTGCATGCAAACTCGATACTACAAAGTGACAGGCCAATAATAAATGATATTATAATACTTTTCATTTTTTTAAAATTAAAAGTTTGGTTATTTATCTGAAATAATTTTTTTTAATCAGTAAAATAACTCTCTGCCTTAGTTGGATACTAAGGCAGAGAGTTATTTATTATTTGTTACTTATCATTTTGTAATCTGAAATATAATAGATTCCCATAAGACTCCACCACACGGCAATTATGCATCTTGTATCCGAATTAAACAACTTCCTAAAAATTCGGTTATATACTTAATTAATTTTAATTTACTTGTTTTAAGAAAAGCATTAGTACAAATTTTAAATCATATTTCTCTTTAGTTTTAGGAAATAACAAGTCGCACACTTGCGATAAATAAGAATTCCGTGCAGTTCATTATTAATAATTTTTTCAAATGGATATCCTCAAAAAATATTTCAAAGACCGAATTTCAGTTGATAACGAAACCTTAAATTATATTATTAGCTTTTTTAAACCTGTAAAGACGAAAAGAAAGGAAGTTTTATTAAGTCCGGGAGAAATATGCAAATATTATTATTTCGTGAACAAAGGATGTTTGCGTTTGTATGCTTTGAATGACGAAGGTAATGAAGCAACACGTTATTTTGCCTTTGAAGGAGCCTTTGGCACCGCTTTGCCAAGTTTAATTTTACAAAATCCATCCTTTGAGTATGTACAAACGATTGAACCGTCCGAACTTTTAGCAATTTCACGCAACGATTTTTTTATGCTGGTGGATACCGTACCTCAAGTAGCTTATATATACCGCCAAATACTTGAATTAGCTTTTATCACAGCTCAAAAGAGGATTTATGGATTTCAAAATTTATCTGCAATGGATAAATTAAAATGGGTGATAGATTATCAGCCTAATTTCTTAATGCGCGTATCCAACAAAATGGCAGCTTCTTTTTTAGGGCTTACACCGTCTACAGTCAGCAGATTAAAAGCAAATCTCTAAACGTTGATATAGATCAATGTATTGGTGATTTGCTTGTCACATATTTGTATAAACAAATATTTTTATGATTTTAGTCACTACACCTACCGGAAAAACCGGTTCACTTATTACAGAAGAACTTATAAAACTTGGCTCGCCAATACGCGTTTTTGCAAGACATCCTAAAAGTTTATCTGAGATTGTAAAGAACGCTGCAGATGTTGTTTGTGGCTCGTTACTCATTCAGGAAGAGCTGAATCATGCAATGAAAGGATGTGAAGCTGTTTACTACTGTGTTCCTGAAACTCATATAGAGAATGACATTATAGACCGTTATTCAAATTTTGCTACTATTGCTGCAAATGCCGTTAAATATTCGGGTGTTAAACGTATCGTATTCTTATCGGGTCGCGGGAAATCTAAAAACAGGTACGGAGCTATTACCCGGGCTCTCCATAAGGCCGAGGAGATTTTGACTGAATCGGGAGCATCTATGAAGGCCTTACGCTGCCCGGTGTTTTTCGAAAGCTTGCTTTATCAATTGGAATCAATCAAACAATCCGGCATGTTTTTTATGCCGTTTGACGGTAATTTCAAAGCCCCTCAAGTTAGCGTTAAAGATATTGCAAGAGAAGCAGTAAAGTGGCTTACAGATGCTCATTCGGTCGGTAACAGCAGCGTTGATATTCAAAGCGATATTGTTAGTTATAACGAAATTGCTGCGATACTGAGTGATGTAGTAGCGAAACCGGTAAGATTTGTTAATATACCTAAATCAAAATACATGGAAACTATGTTGGGAATTGGAGCAGCACCAAAATTTGCAGAGGCATTGACAGATATGTACGATGAAATACAAAATGGACTTTTTAATCCTGATCAGGAAACTCCGGTGGTTGATACGCAAACCGGTTTCCGTAGATGGGCGCAAACAGTTTTTTTACAGGCATATAACAATCAATAATATATAAATGAGTTGGACCTGCCCGAAATGTGACCGTGAATTGTTAAAAGAAAATCAATGGCATAATTGTGTAAAAGTTAGTATTGACAGTTTATTTACAGGTAAAGATACTGACCTTGTATTGATTTTCGACAAGATTTTGATTGAAATCGCGGATTGGGAAGACGTATTGATAAGCACTACTCAAAATTGCATAATATTTGTTCACCGTCAAACATTTCTCATTATAAGGCCGATGAAAAAATCTCTTGACCTTAAGTTTTACTCAAATGAGATTCAACAAGGTGATTTGATAACTAAAAGTATTTATTATTCCGGAAAATATGAAAATCATGTGAGAATTTTCAGTATGTACCAGGTAACACCACAACTTTATAATTATTTTAAGGCTTCTTACAGGATATTATAACTTAATAACGTTGCTTTAGATCAATGTTTTCTCAAAAGTTAATAACGTAATTTGAAAAAAAATTAAATAATATGACAATCAATTTAAAAACAGTCGGCATTGTTGTAACCGATATGAGCAAAACACTTTCTTTTTACAGAACATTAGGCCTTCCCATCCCGGATGGTCTTGACAAAGAATCTAATGTGGATTTCGAAGCACCTAACGGTATAATATTGGGTTTTCTTTCAGAAGATGTTGCAAAACATGCGGATCCTAACTATCAACGGCCTGTGGGGCAGAACTTGAACCTTCAATTTATGGTCGACACCGCCGGTGAGGTAGATACCATCTATTCCCGACTTGTAAATGCAGGTTACGAAGGTTACGCAGAGCCATGGGATGCATTTTGGGGGCAACGGTTTGGCAGGGTTAAAGATCCCGACGGCAGAATAGTTAATATCTACGCTCATCTTTAAAAGAAAAAGCTGTCTTATGGACAGCTTTTTTGTTACTGAACAATGTGTTGCAAACTCAAGTCGAATATTTGTCAGATGGATTCATATTTGCCATCCATTTTTTGACCATTATATTTATTTTAAACAACTCTTTCTATTTTACCGGATCACAGTTATTATAAATATGAATTATATAAGGAGTTAACCAATATATTTCATATTTTTTTCGGTGATACTTTTATTATTAGTGTATTTAGCCATAAAATTTTTCAGGAAGGTTTATCATTATATCATTATCAGTTTTTCAATAAAATCTTTTTTTCTTCTTTAAAAGAAATAATCCAAAGCCCAAAAAAAGTAATCAAGCCATTTAAAATCAATAATTCAAAGTCGAATTTATATCCATACAACCATTTTTCGGAATTTTGATTTAATATGTAGCAAACGGCAGGTGAGAGAATACAAATAAAAGGTACAAATTTATCTCTAACTTGTCTTTTAGTAAGTAAGCCAAAGCTAAATAAACCTAGTAATGGGCCATAGGTGTATCCTGCTACCTTAAATACAGCATTAACAACACTATCGTTATTTAAAGTTTTAAAGGCAAGGATGATAATAAAAAGTATAAAAGTGAATCCTAAATGAACCATAAACTTTAAATTTTGTCTTGATTTTTCAGATTTCTTTTCAAAATTTAAAAAATCAATACAAAATGCTGTTGTTAATGCTGCAAGTGCGGAATCGGAACTTGCATAGGATGAAGCAGTAATGCCTAATAAAAAAAATACACCTGCCGCCGTTCCAAAATATTTTAAGGCCAAAGTCGGGTACAAATAATCTCTGTTAGCAGGAATATTAATCCCACTGCTTTCCGCATAAAAATATAATAAAGCACCTAAAGAAAGAAAAAGGATATTAACTACAACAAATACTCCTAAAAAAGAAAACATGTTTTTTTTAGCTTCACCAATATTATGGCAACTTAGGTTTTTTTGCATCATATCCTGGTCAAGGCCTACCATGCATATGACTAAAAAAATACCGGAAAGGAATTTTTTCCAAAAGAAATTCGGACTGTTTACGTCGTCAAAAAAAAATATTCTCGAATGCCCACCCGTTTTTATTGTTTCAAAAACTTTATTAAAAGAATCAAGTTCAAGTTCATGAGCAATAAAAAAAATACTCATGATAAGCGCCATTACTAAAAAAATGGTTTGAAAACTATCAGTCCAGATAATGGTTTTTACACCGCCTTTAAATGTATAAATCCATATTAACCCTAAAGTAACCAAGGTAACAAGCCAAAATGGAACATTTAAAGCCTGAAAAAGAAAAAGATCTAAAACTAAAACAGCTAAAAATAACCTGAATGCTGCGCCAATGGTTCTGGAAATTATAAAAGCAATTGAACCGGATTTATAAGACCAAAAACCAAATCTTTTTTCGAGATAAGTATAAATCGAAATTAAATTTAGTTTATAATACAGAGGTAATAATATAAGTGCGACAACTAAATAACCTGCTAAGTTTCCTAAAATTACCTGAAAATAAGCAAAACCTGATTTGCCTACGGCACCCGGAACTGAAATAAAAGTTACTCCCGAAAGAGTTGTACCAATCATGCCGAAAGAAACTAAATACCATGGAGAAGATTTATTGCCCGTAAAAAATGTTTCGGAACCGGCATTTTTTGAAGTTAAATATGCAATTAATAATAACGCTCCGAAATATGCAATAAGTATTGAAATAACTAAAATTGAAGACATTTATAAATAGATTAATTAATTCAGTATAGATTTATGATTGCCTAAAATAAAAAAAATAAAATTTAATAGCAGAAAATATTTTTTTGTTTATATCTGCGTATAAAAGCAATATTAAGTGAATTTGATATGAGGTAAATAATTATGAGAAATGAGAACATAGACTTTTTGCGTGGAATAGCGGTGTTAATGGTATTATACGCTCATATGCAATTGTCTAAATTAATAAAATTCGGATGGGCAGGGGTAGATTTATTTTTTGTTTTAAGCGGCTTTTTGGTAACAGGTTTATTATTTCATGAAATAAAGAAATATGGAAGTATTAATGGAAAATTATTTTTAATAAGGCGCGGGTTTAAAATTTATCCAAACTATTATTTATTTCTATTAGTAGCAATTGTTTTTGAATTACTTATACCAAATGAAGATCGATTTTGGAGAAAATTAATTTATGAAGCTTTTTTTATTCAAAACTACACAGAATTAATCAGACTTCATTGGCATACGTGGTCTTTAAGCGTTGAAGAACAATTTTATTTTTTACTTGTTATTATTATTTTAATATTCAGTAAGTTTAAAATGATAGGTAAAGGAAAGCATTATTTTTTTTATTTTTTTTTAATAGTTGCAATTGTTTGTTTAACATTTAGAATACTAACAACTTTAAAGTATCCGGTTTATTTAAGTGATATACACACATATCCCACTCATTTAAGAATAGATTCTTTGCTTTTTGGCTCATTAATAGCATATTATTATAGCTACTATGAAGAGCAGGTTTTATTGTTTTTACAAACTTACTATAAAATTTTGTTGATTGCCTGCCTTTTCTGCTTATCATTTAGTGTTTTTTTGCCTATCCAAAATAACTTTATGCATACTTTTGGATTGACTTTTCAATACTTAGGTAATGGCATTTTACTTATTTTAATGGTAAGCAATCAGCAATTATCAAATATTATAAAAAAAATTACAGGGGATAAAATATATGCATGGGTTGCAAAAATTGGGTTTTATTCCTATTCAATATATTTGTGGCATACATTTGTTCAACATTATATTAAAGGCAATATTAATATTTATATAACTCGCATTTTTTTAAATCATTTAAAAGTTGGTGAAGTTTTAGAATTTATACTCTATGTTTTCTTTTCTGTCTTCTTCGGAGTAATTATGGGGAAATTAATTGAGATTCCATGTCTTAAGTTACGAGAGATTTATTTTCCCAAAAGAAGTGAAGCTTTGTGATACAAAAAGAATTTAAGTATGCTTTTACCATAAAGAATAAAAAAATAAAATAGCTTTGTAAGAGATATTAATTTTAAACCTGTGCAACTAAAGGATATTCTTTACAAGGCGCCACTGTTATCTACATCGGGAGATACATACATTGAGATATTAGATATTACCGACGATTCAAGAAAAGTTGCCGAAGGTTGTGTTTTTATAGCAGTAAAGGGACTTCAATCGGATGGACATCAATTTATTGAACAGGCAATTCAGAAAGGAGCAAAATCAATTGTTTGTGAAATACTTCCCGGAAAATTAATAAATGAAATAACATATATTCAGGTTGCTGATAGTTCAAAAACACTTGGCATACTTGCTTCAAATTTTTTTGATAATCCTTCTCAAAAAGTAAAACTGATTGGTGTAACAGGTACTAATGGAAAAACCACAACCGTTACATTACTTTTTAAATTGTTTAGAGCATTAGGTTATAATGTTGGCTTAATTTCTACGATTCAAAACCAAATCAACGATCAAATCTTTCGTTCTACTCATACCACACCCGATCCTATAGCTTTAAATAAGTTATTAAGTGAGATGGTTAAAAAAAAATGTCGGTATGTATTTATGGAAGTGAGCTCTCATGCAGTGGTTCAGGAAAGAATTGCAGGATTAAAATTTACCGGAGGGATTTTTACAAATATTACTCACGACCATCTTGATTTCCATGGAAATTTCGATAATTATATTAAAGCAAAAAAATCATTTTTTGATCAATTGCCTTCGTCAGCTTTCGCACTTACTAATTTGGATGATAAAAGAGGAATGGTAATGCTGCAAAATACAAAAGCATTAAAAAAAACATTTTCACTACAAACCATTGGAGATTTTAAGGGAAAGTTATTAACCAATACCCTTCATGGATTAGAAATGGATATGGATGGGAGGGAAGTTTGGTTTAAGTTGGTTGGTAATTTTAATGCATACAATCTATTAACAATTTACGCGACAGCAATACTGTTAGGCGAAGATAAAGAAAATGTTTTAACACATTTATCAGCTTTAAACCCCGCTCCCGGTCGTTTTGATCAGGTTGTTTCGAAAAATAAAACCATTGGAATAATAGACTATGCTCACACACCTGATGCGCTTGAAAATGTATTAAAAACCATTCAGGAATTAAAAGAAAATAACCGGGTTATAACAGTAGTTGGTTGTGGAGGAAACAGAGATGCCGGCAAACGCCCGATAATGGCCGAAATAGCCAGCAAATATTCCGATACGGTTATTTTAACATCCGATAACCCAAGAAACGAAGAACCGGCAGAAATTTTAAACCAAATGTACAAAGGAGTCGGAGTGATCGAAAAGAAAAAAGTGAGTATAATTGAAGACAGAAAAACTGCAATTTCAACCGCTGTCAGTCTGGCAAAGCAAGGCGATATTATTTTAATTGCAGGTAAAGGGCACGAAAACTATCAGGAAATTAAAGGAGTTAAATATCCCTTTGATGATAAAATGATTTTACTTGAATTGTTTAAATAGATTAAAGACAAAAGACAATAGACAATAGACAATAGACTCAAGACAAGATACATCTTTTGTCTATAGTCTTTAATCTTTTGTCCAAAAAATTAATAACTCTCTTTCTCATTAGGGAAATCCTTGTCTTTAATATCTTTAATATATTGAGCCACTGCTGAAATTATAATGGTATGAAGATCGGCATATCTTCTTAAAAATTTTGGATTAAATTCCTTGTTAATTCCAAGCATATCATGCAAAACCAAAACTTGCCCGTCTAAATCTTTACCCGCACCTATTCCAATAGTGGGAATAGAAATTGTTTCGGTAACTTTTTTGCCCAAACTTGCAGGAATTTTTTCAAGTACTATCCCAAAGCATCCAAGGTTTGTTAATAATTTGGCATCGTCAACTAATATATTTGCTTCGGCCTCTTCTTTAGCTCTCACCTGATAAGTGCCAAATTTATAAATGGCTTGAGGTGTCAAACCTAAATGACCCATTACAGGTATTCCGGCACTTAATACTCTTTCTATCGAATCTTTTACCACAGCACCGCCTTCCATTTTTACTGCATGTGCACCCGATTCTTTCATTATTTTAATGGCAGAATGTAATGCATCTTTTGGGCTTCCCTGATAAGATCCAAAAGGAATATCTACTACTACTAAAGCTCTTTTAACACCTCTAACAACTGAGGCAGCATGATAAATCATTTGCTCTAATGTAATAGGAAGCGTTGTTTCATGCCCTGCCATCACATTTGAAGCAGAATCTCCTACAAGAACAACTTCAATACCTGCTTCATCAATCAATCTGGCCATCGAAAAATCATAAGCGGTAAGCATACTTATTTTCTCACCTTTTATCTTCATTTCCTGAAGGGTATGAGTAGTAACACGCTTAATTTCAGAATGGATTGACATAATTAAAAACTTAAATTGTAAATTTTTTTAATTGAATGCGAAAAAACCTGTAAAAATCCGTAATAGCAAATTTTAATTTGTCTGAATTAATATTAATGGATTATAGGATTTCAGGATTTAGTACTTTAAGTTTCATATCGTTTTATCAATATCGTTATTTTGATATTTATAATTTTTGCATTTGAAAAATAAAATCATTAATTATAAAATTATAAATCCTCTTTTTCTTCCATTCCTAATCCTAATTCAGCTCATAATAAATATATTTACAATGCAAAATCGTATTGCCAATAAAAAATGCAGAATTCACAAACCAATTTTTTCGAAACCAAAATTGAATTTTTAAAAGGCATCGGTCCTCAAAAAGCTGTAATAATAAATAAGGAATTAAATATTTTTACTTATGGCGATCTCATTCAATATTATCCATTCCGGCATGAGGATAGAAGTCATATTTATAAAATAAAAAATTTATCTGAAGAGATGCCTTACATTCAGTTAAAAGGAAAAATTAGTCGTTTTCAACAAATCGGCGAGGGATTTAAAAAAAGATTAATTGGTCATTTTTTTGACGGGACAGGAGAGATTGAGTTGGTATGGTTTAACAGAGTAGATTGGATTTTAAAAAACATAAAGGAAAGCAATGAATATTTAGTTTTTGGCAAACCTACAGTATTTAATAATCGATTCAGTATTACTCATCCTGATATGGAGGAGTTTTCGCAAGAAGAATTTGAACGATCTTCAGGCCTGCAACCAATATATAATCTTACCGAAAGAATTAAAAAAAAATATATTGACAGCAAAGTAATAGGCAAAATGATTAGGCAAGTGCTTAACGCCGGAAAATTAAATTTTAAAGAAACTTTGCCCTCTTCGTTACTTTTAGAACATCATTTAATTGATAAGGCAACAGCCATGCAGGGTATTCATTTTCCAAAAAATATGGACGAACTGGAAAAAGTAAAGAAGAGGTTAAAGTTTGAAGAGTTATTTTATATCCAACTTAAATTAATAAAACAAAAAGTTTTCAGGAAAGTTGAATACCACGGTCAAATATTTAAAATCACGGCCTCACTAACAGATTTCTACAATAATCACCTGCCATTTGACCTGACAAATGCTCAAAAACGCGTGATAAAAGAAATTTATAAAGATCTGGTATCGGGTACACAAATGAACAGGTTGCTGCAAGGTGATGTAGGCAGTGGAAAAACGATTGTTGCCTTTATAATTATGCTTATCGCAATAGATAATGGCGCGCAGGCATGTTTGATGGCACCAACTGAAATTTTAGCTGAGCAGCATTACAATAACCTGAAAGAATACGGAGATAAAATGGGCATTAAAATTGGCAAACTTACAGGCTCTACCAAAATAAAAGAGAGAAGAGTAATATTTGAAGAATTACTGAACAGCGATTTAAAAATAATAGTAGGCACGCATGCATTACTCGAAGATACTGTACAATTTAAAAATTTAGGTATCTGTGTAATTGATGAACAACACCGATTTGGAGTTGCACAAAGAGCAAAGCTTTGGAATAAAAATCCGGAAATATATCCGCATGTTTTAGTAATGACGGCAACACCAATACCCAGGACTTTAGCCATGACTTTATATGGCGACCTTGATGTTTCAATTATTGATGAATTGCCACCGGGAAGGAAACAAATTAAAACTGTGCATCGCTATGATTCGCATCGCTTACAGGTTTTTGGTTTTTTGAAAGAAGAAATTAAAAAAGGGCGACAGATTTATATCGTTTATCCTTTAATTGAAGAGTCTGAAACAAAAGATTGGAAAGATTTGATGGATGGGTATGAAAGCGTAAGCAGGTATTTTAATGAATATCAAATCAGTATTGTGCATGGGAAAATGAAAAGCAAGGATAAAGATTTTGAAATGCAACGTTTTATAAAAAATGAAACACAGATAATGGTTGCTACCACGGTAATAGAAGTAGGAGTGAATGTACCAAATGCCAGTGTGATGGTGGTAGAAAATGCTGAGAGGTTTGGTTTATCACAATTGCATCAACTCAGAGGGAGGGTAGGAAGGGGAGCAGATCAATCTTATTGTATTTTAATGAGCAGTTATAAATTAACTACTGAAGGAAAGACTAGGCTGCAAACAATGGTAAAAACGGATAATGGTTTTGAAATTGCAGATGTTGATTTACAATTAAGAGGCCCCGGCGACCTTACGGGCATTCAACAAAGCGGGGTATTAGATTTATTAATTGCAGATTTAGCTAAAGATGGAATGATATTGCAGGAAGCCCGAGAAGCCGCTGAAAAAATACTTTTAGAAGACCCTGATTTAATTTCTCTTCAAAATATTAATATTAAAAACCACATTCAATCTTTAAAGAAAAACGAAACGAATTGGAGCAGGATAAGTTAATTAATTTTTTTTTCGGTTCTTAAAAAAAATTAAAAATGAATGTTTGGGGCTTGCCTCTGGCCGGGGCTTTACGTTTCAATCTTTTTACTCGTACTCAATAAAAAGGATTTCCACTGCAATCCCTAATCCGAAATAAGAATAAATAAAAAATTAAATAACAAAAAATAAAAATAAATTTTAATTATCGGTTTATCGATATCGGTATATTCATATTTAAAAGCATCTCTAATCAAATATTACATTTATTTTAACAACAAGATAAATAACCGCGAAAAAATATATAAGGTTGTATGTAACCAATTTGCATAATATCAGTTAAATAAATTGAAAGATAATCACATTTTTTTTCTTACTAAGCATCATCTTTCACCGGCGAAAAATAATATTTTTAAACCAATAATATAGATAGGGATTCTATCTATAAAAATCTTTAAACTATCATATGTTAAAAACTCTAAACTTAGATCAGGAGAGCATCTCTTCTGCAGTTACAAATTCACCAAGGGCACACATATGGTTCTGTAATCACATGAAATGGATTTTTTCATTGATTATTCTTTTAGTACTAAAAAGTAATTTTATCAGTGCTCAGGAGCATTGGTCACCTTACTTAATAAATGAAGGCGAAGGCGGTCAGGTAATTAATGATATTGCGGTAAGCAAAGCAGACCCTAACTTTATTATGTTTGGCACCGACGTAAGCGGCCTTTTTCGCTCAACAGACGGAGGTGCGAATTGGATACCGACAGGTATGGGCTTAAGTGGATTAAACACCTTAACCCTTCAAATCGATCAAAGTAACGCTAATCGCATATTTATGGTTAGCGGTAGTCCCTTCAATGTTGCCGGTCAGCAAGATGGTATCTGGATGTCAACAGATAAAGGTATCACCTGGTCACAGGTTCTTCGGGATGATAATAATTCCAAGAACGGAATGTACGATCGCCTGGGTGAGCAATTGGTGATTGACGGCTCAAGTTACGATGCCGGCAAAGGTTATTGCACCAGAATGTATTATTCATCTGCAACAGGCACTTTTTATACATCCACAGACGGAGGCAGCAGTTGGAACACTTCGACTGCTTTAACTGTTAATGCTTATCACCTGTCAATGAACAACTCAACCGGCGATATCTTTGCCTGGTCTACTAATAATGATTTATTGCGCAGTACAGATAAAGGCTCCAGTTTTCAAAAAATATATACAGGTATCGACTGGCCTGCACACGTAAGAAATGTAGGCAACAAAACATACATGGTTGTACACCACGATAAAGTATATGTTTCTACAGATAATGGAAACAGCTTTACGGCAACAGGCAATAATGGATGGCCTGCAAGCAACAGTAATTCTTATATTGAAAGATTTGAGGTTAGCCCGGCTAATAATAACAACATGACACTTTTGGTAGGCGACAGCAGGTATTATTCAAACGATGGTGGAAATAACTGGGGTCTGGGCGACTTTTCAAACCTTGGTCATTCTGTTATAGATGGTATTGCAGGAAAAGCAGATCGGGCATTTGCATGGCATGCTACAGACGGGAATATAGGATGGGATACCCGTCATGACTTTATGACCAAAACCTTTGACGGAGGAAAAACCTATAAGTGGTCAAATAAAGGTTATACGGGCATATTCCTGGGTCAGAGAAATACATTCCACTTCAATTCACAAAACCCCGACTATATAACTTTACCTTCATGCGATTGGAATGGTGCCACCACTTATGATGCCGGAAAAACGTGGTATGATGTGTCTATAAATGGAAAATGGTATGGATGGAATTTCTCTGCCTATGCAGTTTCCCCGGGTGTTTGGTTTTTTGCAGAATGTGAAGACAATAACTTCTACAAACCGGTATTACGAATTACCCGTGATTATGGCAAAACCTATGAAACACAAAATTTGGGTCAGGGTTGGTTACCATCCATATCAAGTTATCTCGATCCTACTGATATAAATGTATGGTTTTATAATACTTACAGAAGTGCAGATGCAGGAAAAACATGGACCGGTACCGATAAGGGAGTTACAGTTTTAACTCATGATAATAAAACAAACGCACTTTATGGTTATTCATATGATACCGGATGGGCTGTATTTAAATCAACCGATAAGGGTGCCACCTTCCAAAAAGTATTTTCAGCAGGCGGTGGAGATTTAAGAGACATTGCAGTAGACAATGTAAACGGCTTTATATATGCCTGTCATGATTTTTATGTAGAAAAATTCAATGTAGCCACCGGTACATTTGAAACTATGGGAGCTTTCCCAAAGGATCAGTATGGCAATGGCCCAACTACAAGAAGCGTGGCAGTGGATCCTGTAGATCCTAAAATAGTATATGTTGCAAATGGCGGCCATTTTTATGCACCGGACAATTCTGTAATGCGTTCAAAAGATGGCGGTGCAACGTGGGAATCCATTACTCCATCTCCCCGAAACAGTAATACAAAGTATGCCACTCCGGGCGGCGGCGGCGCAATTGACGCATTGTGGTGTCGTGTCAATCCTAAAACAAGAGAACTTTTAGTAGGTACAAACGATTTTGGTTTCTGGACAATAGGCGCGCCTGGTTCAACAACCACAACACCACCTCCTCCTGCAACATCTTACACTATTAATTCAGGTGGAGCAGCATCAGGAACATTTGTAGCTGATGCTTATGTATCGGGAGGAAATACCTATACTGTCACTTCTACAATAAATGTAAGCGGAGTAACTAATCCCGCACCTGCGGCAGTTTATCAAAGTGAAAGATGGGGACCTTCTACCTATACCTTCCCTTCTTTAACTGCAGGCAAATCTTATACTGTCCGTTTACATTTTGCCGAAATATATTTTAATGCTGCAGGCAAACGTAAGTTTAATGTTGATATTAATGGAACAAGGCAATTAACTGATTTTGATGTATTTGCTGCAGCAGGAGCAAATAACAAGGCGGTGGTAAAAGAGTATACCATCACTCCTAATTCAAGTAATCAAATAATCATTGCATTTACAAATGGTGCGTTAGATAATGCCAAAATAAGTGGAATAGAAGTTTCCCCTGCTACAAGCGTAACGCCCCCACCATCAGGCATAGTATCCGGCTCAACCTATGAGATCACAGCCAGACATAGTGGTAAAGCCTTGGATGTAAATGGAGGACCAACTGCAACTCAGGACAACGCTAATGTACAACAATGGACTTATGCAGGAGGAACCAATCAACAATGGAAAGTTGAAGATATGGGTGGAGGTTACTATAAACTTACAGCTAAACACAGTGGTAAATGTTTGGATGTACACGGAAGCGGCACTACCGATGGTACTAATGTAAAACAATATACCGACAACAGTACAGATGCACAAAGGTGGTCAATTACGGATATAGGGAGCGGTTATTACAAGGTGATTTCCAAAGTAAGCGGTAAGGCATTAGATGTAAATGGAGGCCCGACAGCAACAGGTGATGGAGTAAATGTACAACAATGGACTTACGGAGGAGGAACAAACCAACAATGGGCCTTTACCCTTCTTTCAGCATCAGGTGCAAGGGAAGCAAGTGCAACCGGAAAGAAAGTAGAAAATGTAGAACCTGCTCTTACCAACTTTAATGTTTATCCAAACCCTTCAAACGGTATTGCCAATATTTCATATACGGCAACGCATAATGAACAAATTGCGATTCATCTTTATGATACACAGGGAAGGCTGGTTAAAACCATCTTTAACGGAGCTGCATTAAAAGGCGTAGAACAAAACTATCGTGTTGATGGAAGTTCTTTAAGAGAAGGTTTATATATCATTAAATTAAAAACTTCTTCTGAAACTATTAATAAAAAAGTGATCTTCGATAAGTAGGTCTTTAATAACAAATAAAAAAACGGGATTGCTTCTTTCGATGCAATCCCGTTTTTTTATATAAGTATTCTCACTTTATATCGTAAAATTTATGAAAGTTCAATTCTTAAGAAATGTACGCCATTCGTACTTAAGTTTATTTATGAGGACATTAATTATCTTACTTTTCGTTGTTTCTCATAGCCGGGCACAGAATATGCTGGCCGACAAAACAGCTTACTATCCAAGAGTCATTCGTCTTCAAAACAACGGCTCAGCGAATGGTAGACTCATTGCCAGCTTTGATTATGGTTCAGGAGCCTTATTTTATGAAAGCAATGATCAGGGACTTACCTGGAGTGCCAATGAGGTAGGAAACGTTTCAGATAATACACCTCCACGCCATTGCTGTAGTGGATTTTACGAAGTGCCAATTAATATGGGAGCTACCACTGCAGGTACTCTTTTTTGGGCCACTTCTGTAGGTACCGATCAAGGTTCGAGGGGGCCATGTTCAATACGAATATGGAAGAGTACCGACCAGGCCAGAAGCTGGAAATATTTTTCCACTGCTGTTAGTGGTAATACCGGTTTGTGGGAACCCGAATTTGCTGTAGATTCACAAGGAAGACTTGTAATCTATTTTTCAAGTGAAGAATATAAAGGCAGTGGATACAATCAGCTTCTTGCTCACAGAGTATCTACGGATGGTGGAGCAACCTGGGGCGATGATGTTATTGATGTAGGTGTTAATGATGGAAGTAAAAGACCGGGAATGGCAGTCGTGCGGAAGTTGCCAAATGGAAATTATGTAATGACTTATGAAGTATGTGGATATGGAAATTGTGATGTATTTATTCGTACTTCTACTAATGGTTATGAATGGGGAACAGCATCAAACCTTGGTACGCGCGTAGAATCAACAAAAAATAATCATTATGCTCATGCTCCAACAGTAGCCTGGGCAAATGATGGCAGTGCAAATGGTATATTACTCGTTGTGGGTCAAACCCTATACACTAACAGTGGGTCTTTTGCTGATGGAAATGGAAAAGTTATAATGATAAATAATAATAATGGCATAGGTGTCTGGACTGAAATTGCCGCTCCGGTGGAATCTCCAAATTCCGGTGATAATCCTTGTCCTAATTATAGTTCCCCATTATTGCCGTCTACAAATGGTCAGCAATTTCTTGAACTTGCTTTAAAAAATACTTCTAATGGATGTAGGCTATATTATGGAACCGGTTCTATAGGCTCCACAACTACACCCCCTCCGCCAACATCATCTTCTTACGCCATCAACACAGGTGGAGGAGCAACAGGCACATTTGCAGCCGATGCTTATGTATCGGGAGGCAACACTTACAGTGTCACTTCTACAATAGATGTAAGCGGAGCAGCCAATCCGGCACCTGCGGCTGTTTACCAAAGTGAAAGATGGGGACCTTCTACTTATACCTTCCCTTCTTTAACTTCTAGCAAATCTTATACTGTCCGTTTACATTTTGCCGAAATATTTTTTAATGCGGCAGGAAAACGTAAGTTTAATGTAGACATCAACGGAACAAGAGAGTTAACCGATTTTGATGTATTTGCTGCAGCAGGAGCAAACAACAAGGCAGTAGTAAAAGAGTATACCATCACTCCAAATTCAAGTAATCAAATAATTATTGCATTTACAAACGGTGCATTGGATAATGCTAAGATAAGCGGAATAGAAGTTTTCCCGGCAACTTCCACGTCAACAACCTTCTCGGGCTATTATAAACTTACAGCCAAACACAGCGGAAAGGTTTTGGATGTTGATCAATCTTCAACAGCAGACGGTGCCACTGTTAAACAATATACTTCCAATGGAACCGATGCTCAAAAATGGTTATTAGAAGATGTTGGCGGAGGTTATTACAGCTTAAAAGCCAGATGCAGCGGTAAAGCTCTTGATGTAAACGGCGGACCGACCGCCACGGGTAATGGAGTTAAAGTTCAACAATGGACATACGGAGGAGGAGATAACCAAAAGTGGAAAATAGATAGTGTTGGCGGCGGTTATTATAAACTTACAGCCAAACACAGTGGTAAATGTCTTGATATCAGCGGTGGACCAAGTGCAACAGGAGATGGAGCATTAGCCAATCAATGGGATTACGCCGGAGGAGACAATCAAAAGTGGGCACTCACTTATATCTCGGCTACAGGTGCAAGGGAAGCAAGTGCAACCGGAAAGAAAGTGGAAAACACGGAACCTGCTCTTAACAACTTTTATGTTTATCCTAACCCTTCAAACGGTATTGCCAATATTTCATATACGGCAACGCATAATGAACAAATTGCGATTCATTTATATGATACTCAGGGAAAGTTGGTTAAAACCATCTTTAACGGAGCTGCATTAAAAGGAGTAGAACAAAACTATCGTGTTGATGGAAGTTCTTTAAGAGAAGGTTTATATATCATTAAATTGAAAACTTCTTCTGAAACTATTACTAAAAAAGTGATCTTCGACAAATAGATTTTGATAAAACGAAAAAAACGGGATTGCATCGCAAGAAGCAATCCCGTTTTTTATATACATATCGTTTATTTTAAGGTAGAAATTTACCTCAAAAGATTTCTCTTCTATCCTTAAGCTAAAAAGAAAAAATTAAATCGCAAAAAATAGAAATAAATTTTAATTATCGGTTTATCAATATCAGTATATTCATAATCTACCTCATTAACATCAATATAATAACCCAAAGAAAAAAGATAGCAGAGTATTTAGAAATATATAGTGATAAGCTTATTTGCGGGAAAAGATGAATGTTCAGAAAGAGGCAATTGAGGTTTCATATTAATTCAATTTAAACCTAAATATAAATTTACCTATTTTTTATATAAAAATTTTATGTTTAAAAACTTTATTTTTTTGAGTAAAAACATATATTTCTTTATAAATTATATATATATTTTTGTATTATAATTATAATAAATATAAAAAAAAGCATAAAAACATCTTATGTCTACACACTTACGCTTAGAAATGGAGAGTAGCTCTTCTGCAGGCACAAATTCACCCACGGAACATGTATGGTCCGGTAATCACATGAAATGGATTTTTTCATTGATTGCTCTTTTAGTACTAAAAAGTAATTTTATCAGTGCACAGGAGCATTGGTCACCTTACTTAATAAATGAAGGCGAAGGCGGGCAGGTAATTAATGATATTGCGGTAAGCAAAGCAGATCCTGACTTTATCATGATGGGTACAGATGTTGGCGGCCTTTTTCGCTCAACAGACGGAGGTGCGAATTGGATACCGACAGGTATGGGCTTAAGTGGATTAAACACCCTAACCCTGCAAATCGATCAAAGTAACGCTAATCGCGTATTTATGGTTAGCGGTAGTCCCTTCAATGTTGCCGGTCAGCAAGATGGTATCTGGATGTCAACAGATAAAGGTATCACCTGGTCACAGGTTCTTCGGGATGATAATAATTCCAAGAACGGAATGTACGATCGCTTGGGTGAGCAATTGGTGATTGACGGCTCAAGTTACGATGCCGGCAAAGGTTATTGCACCAGAATGTATTATTCATCCGCAACAGGCACTTTTTATACATCCACAGACGGAGGCAGCATTTGGAACACTTCGACTGCTTTAACTGTTAATGCTTATCACCTGTCAATGAACAACTCAACCGGCGATATCTTTGCCTGGTCTACTAATAATGATTTATTGCGCAGTACAGATAAAGGCTCCAGTTTTCAAAAAATATATACAGGTATCGACTGGCCTGCACACGTAAGAAATGTAGGCAACAAAACATACATGGTTGTACACCATGATAAAGTATATGTTTCTACAGATAATGGAAACAGCTTTACGGCAACAGGCAATAATGGATGGCCTGCAAGCAACAGTAATTCTTATATTGAAAGATTTGAGGTTAGCCCGGCTAATAATAACAACATGACACTTTTGGTAGGCGACAGCAGGTATTATTCAAACGATGGTGGAAATAACTGGGGTCTGGGCGACTTTTCAAACCTTGGTCATTCTGTTATAGATGGTATTGCAGGAAAAGCAGATCGGGCATTTGCATGGCATGCTACAGACGGGAATATAGGATGGGATACCCGTCATGACTTTGTAACCAAAACCTTTGACGGAGGAAAAACTTATAAGTGGTCCAATAAAGGTTATACGGGCATATTTCTGGGTCAGAGAAATACATTCCACTTCAATTCACAAAACCCCGACTATATAACTTTACCTTCGTGCGATTGGAATGGTGCCACCACCTATGATGCCGGAAAAACGTGGTATGATGTGTCTATAAATGGAAAATGGTATGGATGGAATTTCTCTGCCTATGCAGTTTCCCCGGGTGTTTGGTTCTTTGCAGAATGTGAAGACAATAACTTCTACAAACCGGTATTACGAATTACCCGTGATTATGGCAAAACCTATGAAACACAAAATTTGGGTCAGGGTTGGCTACCATCCACATCAAGTTATCTTGATCCTACCGATGTCAATGTATGGTTTTATAATACTTACAGAAGTACAGATGCAGGAAAAACATGGAACGGTACCGATAAGGGAGTTGTTGTTTTGACTCATGATAATAAAACAAACGCACTTTATGGTTATTCATATGATACCGGATGGGCTGTATTTAAATCAACCGATAAGGGTGCCACCTTCCAAAAAGTATTTTCAGCAGGCGGTGGAGATTTAAGAGATATTGCAGTAGACAATGTAAATGGCTTTATATATGCATGTCATGATTTTTATGTAGAAAAATACAACGTATCCACCGGTACATTTGAAACTATGGGAGCTTTCCCTAAGGATCAGTATGGCAATGGCCCAACTACAAGAAGCGTAGCAGTGGATCCTGTAGATCCTAAAATAGTATATGTTGCAAATGGCGGCCATTTTTATGCACCGGATAATTCTATAATGCGTTCAAAAGATGGCGGTGCAACCTGGGAATCGATCACACCGTCTCCCCGAAATAATAATACAAAGTATGCCACTCCGGGCGGCGGCGGTGCAATAGACGCATTGTGGTGTCGTGTCAATCCTAAAACAAGAGAATTGTTGGTAGGTACAAACGATTTTGGTTTCTGGACAATAGGTGCTCCGGGATCAGTTACCACCACGCCTCCTCCAACCGCCGGCAACTTAATCTCTAATCCCGGATTTGAGGCAGACAAGGCAGGTACTCAAACTCCACAAAGCTGGACTAAATGGCAGGCAAACAGTGCTGATGTTAATGTTAACTATACCGAGTCATCGGGAGGCGCAGGCCCTGCACACAGCGGAACCTATTATGGAGTTCATTATAAAGCTACTGCCTGGCAACAAGTCAATACTATTCAAAATCTTACCGGTTTAGCCAATGGCAAATATACCCTGAGTGCTTATGTAAAATCAACAGCTGCTATCGGCTCAATGTATGCAGGATTATTTGATTCAAATAACAATTACATTACCACCGCTATTCCCGTAACAACTACCTGGACTCAAATTTCAATGGATGTAGTTGTAGCCAATGGTAAATGTGAAATTGGCTTTTTAAGTGCTTCTGCCGGCAATCAGTGGATTGCTTATGATGATGTAAGCTTTAGTCTTAAGGCAGGAGGTATAGTATCCGGCTCTACTTATGAGATTACAAACAAAAACAGTGGCAAAGCATTAGATGTAAACGGAGGCCCTACTGCAACTCAGGACGGAGCCAATGTACAACAATGGACATATGGCGGTGGAACCAACCAACAATGGAAAGTAACAGATGTTGGTGGAGGTTACTATAAACTTACAGCCAAACACAGCGGTAAATGCCTTGATGTAAACGCCAGCGGCACTACCGATGGAACCAACGTACAACAATGGACCGACAACGGAGGAGATGCTCAGAAATGGACCATTACCGATGTTGGTGGCGGTTATTATAAATTGATTGTTAAATGCAGTGGTAAAGCACTGGATGTAAACGGCAGCGGCACAGCTGATGGTACAAATGTACAACAATGGACAGACAACGGAACAGATGCACAGAAATGGGCTTTCACTCTTCTTTCAGCATCAGGTGCAAGAGAAGCAAGTGCAAACGGAAAGAAAGTGGAAAACACGGAACCTGCTCTTACCAACTTCAATGTTTATCCAAACCCTGCAAACGGTATTGCCAATATTTCTTATACGGCAAGCCATAACGAACAAATTGCGATTCACCTGTATGATACTCAGGGAAGGTTGGTTAAAACCATCTTTACCGGAACTGCATTAAAAGGAGTGACACAAAACTATCCTGTTGATGGAAGTTCATTAAAAGAAGGTTTATATATCATTAAATTAAAAACTTCTTCTGAAACTATTAATAAAAAAGTGATCTTCGATAAATAGATCTTAACTAAATGGTATAAAAAAAGGGTTGCTTCACATGAAGCAGCCCTTTTTTGTTATATTAAACTTTTAAAGCAGAAATATGTGATTACTTTTTTTTGAAAGAATCAAGTGCGCTTATCAACTTTTTAATAAGCAAAAAAGTCGATTATTATGTTTAGGCATTTAAATTTCTGTTCTTCAATATTTTTCCTCTCAATAAAAATTTCGGAGAATTTTCCTTTTAATTTATCCTTTCTTATTAGCAGTTGTCATAAGGTTAATCAACATTCTTATAATTTTATTTAAAAAGAAGGTTTTTACTTTTTTAATAAAGAGACTTAATATCGATTAACTCTAAATCAGTCGACAATTTCCTTATAGTATTCAATCCACTTAAAATGTTAGATAACACCTTAATAATTAACGTATCAAGATAATTAAAAAAAAATGTCAAAATTGTTTAAAAAAATGTCAAAATTGTTTTTATTAATTTATTTATTGTTTACCTTTGATCATTAAATATTTATATTTTTTATTCAAATTGTACAGATAGTGCTTCTATCTTTAAATTAAGCATAAAAACTATTATATGTTAAAACCTATACGCTTAGATCAGAGGGGTAGCTCTTCTGCAGGCACAAATTCACTCGTGGAACACGTATGGTCCGGTAATCACATGAAATGGTTTGTTTCTTTGATTATTCTTTTGGTATTAAAAAGTAATTTTATTAGTGCCCAAGAGCATTGGTCACCTTATCTGATAAATGATGGTGAAGGCGGGCAGGTAATAAATGATATTGTGACAAGTAAGGCAGACCCTAACTTTGTTATGTTTGGTACTGATGTAGGCGGTTTATACCGCTCAACTGACGCAGGTGCCAATTGGATAGCCACAGGTCAGGGCTTAAGCGGAATAAATACACTGACACTTCAAATTGATCCGTCCAACGCCAATCGGGTATTCATGGTCAGCGGGAGTGCGTATAACGTTGCAGGGCAGCAAAACGGTATCTGGATTTCGACAGACAAAGGTATCACATGGTCCCAGGTTCTTCGGGATGACAATAATTCAAAAAACGGAATGTACGATCGTTTAGGAGAACAATTGGTGATCGACGGGTCAAGCTACGATGCGGGCAAAGGTTATTGCACTCGTATGTACTATTCATCGGCCACAGGCACCTTCTATGTTTCAACCAACGGAGGCAGCACTTGGAGTACTTCGACAGCTTTAACTGTTACTCGTGCTCTTGCGATTAATAACTCAACCGGCGATATCTTTGCCTGGAATTCACCTCTTAAAGATTTACTTCGAAGTACAGACAAAGGAGCCAGCTTTCAAACAATTTACACCGGGGTTGATGGAATCGCCCACGTAAGAAATGTTAGCGGCAAAACTTATATGGTTGTACATCACGATAAAGTATATGTTTCCAACGATAACGGGAATAATTTTTCAGCTACAGGTAACAATGGATGGCCTGCAAGCAACAGCAATTCTTATATAGACAGATTTGAAGTTAGCCCTGCAAATACAAACAACATGACACTTTCGGTGGGCGACAACAGGTATTATTCAAATGACGGTGGAAATAATTGGGGCACAGGGGATTTTTCAAATCTGGGTCATTCTGTTATTGACGGTATTGCTACAAAAACAGACCGTGCATTTGCATGGCATGCTACAGACGGGAATATCGGATGGGAAGGCCGCCACGACTTTATGACCAAGACCTTTGACGGAGGAAAAACTTATAAGTGGTCCAATAAAGGTTATACCGGCATATTCCTGGGCCAGAAAAATTCATTTCACTTCAATTCCCAAAACCCCGACTATATAACTTTACCTTCGTGCGATTGGAATGGTGCCACCACCTATGATGCCGGAAAAACGTGGTATGATGTGGCTATAAATGGAAAATGGTATGGATGGAATTTCTCTGCCTATGCAGTTTCCCCGGGTGTTTGGTTTTTTGCAGAATGTGAAAACAATGACTTCTACAAACCGGTATTACGAATTACCCGTGATTATGGCAAAACCTATGAAACACAAAATTTGGGTCAGGGTTTTTTACCAACCGCATCCAGTTATTTGGATCCTACCGATGTCAATGTATGGTTTTATAATACTTACAGAAGTGCAGATGCAGGAAAAACATGGAACGGTACCGATAAGGGAGTTACAGTTTTAACTCATGATAATAAAACAAACGCACTTTATGGCTACTCATGGGAAACTTTCCCTGATGGATGGGCTGTATTCAAATCAACAGATAAAGGAGCTACTTTCCAAAAAGTATATCATTCAGGTGGAGGTGACCTAAGAGATATTGCTATAGATAATGTAAATAACTTTATCTATGTATGCCATGATTTTTACGTAGAAAAATATAACTTAGCAACCGGAACATTGGTAACTATGGGCGCATTCCCTACTGATCAGTATGGAAACGGCCCAAATACAAGAAGCGTAGCAGTAGATCCTGTAGATCCTAAAATAGTATATGTTGCAAATGGCGGCCATTTTTATGCACCGGATAATTCTGTAATGCGTTCAAAAGATGGCGGTGCAACCTGGGAATCCATTACTCCATCTCCCCGAATTGGTAATACAAAGTATGCCACTCCGGGCGGAGGCGGTGCAATAGATGCATTGTGGTGTCGTGTTAATCCTAAAACAAGAGAATTATTAGTAGGAACAAATGATTTTGGTTTCTGGACAATAGGTGCACCGGGCACAGGTACCACCACGCCTCCTCCAACCGCCGGCAACTTAATCTCTAATCCCGGATTTGAGGCAGACAAGGCAGGTACTCAAACTCCACAAAGCTGGACTAAATGGCAGGCAAACAGTGCTGATGTTAATGTTAACTATACCGAGTCATCGGGAGGCGCAGGCCCTGCACACAGCGGAACCTATTATGGAGTTCATTATAAAGCTACTGCCTGGCAACAAGTCAATACTATTCAAAATCTTACCGGTTTAGCCAATGGCAAATATACCCTGAGTGCTTATGTAAAATCAACAGCTGCTATCGGCTCAATGTATGCAGGATTATTTGATTCAAATAACAATTACATTACCACCGCTATTCCCGTAACAACTACCTGGACTCAAATTTCAATGGATGTAGTTGTAGCCAATGGTAAATGTGAAATTGGCTTTTTAAGTGCTTCTGCCGGCAATCAGTGGATTGCTTATGATGATGTAAGCTTTAGTCTTAAGGCAGGAGGTATAGTATCCGGCTCTACTTATGAGATTACAAACAAAAACTGTGGCAAAGCATTAGATGTAAACGGAGGCCCTACTGCAACTCAGGACGGAGCCAATGTACAACAATGGACATATGGCGGTGGAACCAACCAACAATGGAAAGTAACAGATGTTGGTGGAGGTTACTATAAACTTACAGCTAAACACAGCGGCAAATGCCTTGATGTAAACGCCAGCGGCACTACCGATGGAACCAACGTACAACAATGGACCGACAACGGAACAGATGCACAGAAATGGTCAATAACAGATGTAGGTAACGGTTATTATGAACTGGTTGCAAAATGCAGCGGCAAAGCCCTTGATGTTACAGGCGTATCGACGGCAGACGGCGCCAATGTACAGCAATGGACTTATGGGGGAGGGACCAATCAGCAATGGGCGTTTACCCTTATTTCATCGGCAGCCAGAACATCTCAAACAACAGCCAAAAAAGTTGCTGAAGAAAGTGAAGCCGGTACCAATACACTTAATGTATATCCAAACCCTGCAAACGGCATTGCCAATATTTCTTATACGTCACCGCATAACGAACAAATAGCGATTCAACTTTATGATACTCAGGGAAGGTTAGTTAAAACAGTATTTACCGGAACTGCATTAAAAGGAGTGACACAAAACTATCCCGTTGATGGAAGTTCTTTAAGAGAGGGTTTATATATCATTAAATTAAATACTCCTACAAACACTATTAATAAAAAAGTGATCTTTAATAAATAAAAGAAGGTCATTTTAATAAAAAGAAATATACTGCCTTTTCTCAAGGCAGTATATTTTAAAACATAACTTATATTATTATTCTAAAAGTAATAAAATATACATTTTTGTTATCATTATAATTTTATCAAAATTAACTAACCCAATCATATGAATAACTTTACAGAAAAAAAGAAACCATTACTATGGCATGATTTACTGAGAAGAAAGCTTCTCAATTTTATAATCGTTATAATTCTGTTTTTAACAACCGGCCTGAGTAGCACTTCTCTATTTGCGGATACCCCTCCTACAGGTCACATTGATGTTCTATTTATTGGGAACAGTTTTACTTTTTATAATGGGATGCCATTTATGTTTGGCCAAATAGCCCAACAGGCAGGAAAAGATGTTACAGTTGATAATTATGTTATAGGAGGGCAAACCTTATATGGGTTTTGGACTGATCCGAACCAAGCCGCCCTTAATAAAATAAAGAGTAAAGCATGGAATTATGTAGTCCTTCAGGGTTGGAATGATCCTGCTGCGGATATGCGCGATTATGGAACATTATTCATGGATGAAATACGTAAAGTAAATCCTAATGCAATTATACTTATGTATTTTGTGCATCCTACCGGCCCTTATCCTGATGATGCCACAATGAATAGTCAGCAAAGCATATATGAACAAATACATGCCCAAAGGCCTTATGCCGAGCTTGTTCCTGTTTTCTGGGCCTGGAAGCAAGGTTTTCTTGAAGACCCTACAAATGCCAACTGGTTAGATCCGGGAGATAACTGGCACCCGGGCCCTAGAAGAAGTTATATCTCAGCTGTTTCTATGTATTCATCCATTTATTTAGAATCTCCTGTTGGTTTGACTAATGTAACCAACACCTATCCCGGAAATATTAGCCTCACAACTTCAGATGCCGCTTATCTTCAAAACCTGGCATTTACCTCGCTCAAGAACCACTCTACAATAAAACAATTTAATCCTCCGCGTCCTACTACCGGCAACCTGGTGTCTAATCCCGGCTTCGAGGAAGACAATACAGGTACTTTTAACCCTCTACATTGGACTAAATGGCAGGCAAATAGTGCTGATGTTAATGTTAACTATACCGAGTCATCAGGAGGCGCAGCTCCTGCACACAGCGGCAGTTATTATGGAGTACATTATAAAGCTACTGCCTGGCAACAAGTCAACTCAATTCAAAATCTTACAGGCTTGGCCAATGGTACATATACCCTCAGTGCATATGTTAAATCAACAGCTGCAATTGGCTCAATGTATGCAGGATTATTTGATTCAAATAAAAATTACATTACCACAGCTATTCCGGTAACAAACAGCTGGACTCAAATTTCGATGGATGTAACAGTGACCAACGGACAATGCGAAATCGGCTTTTTAAGTACTTCTTCAGGCAACCAATGGATTGCTTATGACGATGTAAGTTTTAGTCTTAAAGCAGGAGGCATAGTATCCGGGTCTACCTATGAGATAGCTGCCAGACACAGCGGCAAAGCCCTTGATGTTACCGGCGGCCCGACTGCAACCCAGGACGGTGCCAATGTACAGCAATGGACTTATGGGGGAGGAAGCAACCAACAATGGAAAGTAACAGATGTAGGCGGAGGTTATTACAAACTTACAGCCAAACACAGCGGTAAATGCCTTGATGTAAACGCTAGCGGCACTACTGATGGAACCAACGTGCAACAATGGACCGATAACGGAACAGATGCACAGAAATGGTCAATAACAGATGTAGGTAACGGTTATTATGAACTGGTTGCAAAATGTTGTCGCAAAGCTCTTGATGTTGCCGCTGCATCATCAGCAGACGGCGCTAATGTACAGCAATGGACTTATGGAGGAGGAACCAATCAGCAATGGGCGTTTACCCTTATTTCATCTGCAGCCAGAACATCTCAAACAACAGCCAAAAAAGTTGCTGAAGAAAGTGAAGCCGGTGCTAATACGCTTAATGTTTATCCTAACCCTGCAAACGGCATTGCAAATGTTTCTTACACGGCAACGCATAACGAACAAATTGCAATTCATCTTTATGATACACAGGGAAGGCTGGTTAAAACCATTTTTACCGGAACGGCTTTAAAAGGAGTGGCTCAAAACTATCCTGTTGATGGAAGTTCATTAAGAGAAGGTTTATATATAATTAAATTAAAAACTTCTTCCGAAACTATTAATAAAAAAGTGATCTTCGATAATTAGATCCTTAAAAACAAAAAAGGGCTGCTTCGCATGAAGCAGCCCTTTTTTTTATCCTATTAAATTTAAAGGTAGAATGCAATTGCTCTTCTGAAAAAATAACGTTGAACTTATATAAAATCTATTATTGGAGGAATACACTCATAATGTACATTAGTAAATATTTAAGGTATCCGGGCATTATGTCCGGATATTTTTATTTCATTAAGGTAAATAAAAATTGCATTTTATACTGGAATGGTTATAGTTTGTTTTTAGTTATAGATAGCAATAAATAGTTTTCTATTTAAATAATCATCTCTCAGAAATATATTCTTTTATCAGGAATCATTAGATACGAATTAAATTATGAATATACCGATATTGATAAATTGATAATTATAAGTTATTTTTTTTCGGATTTAAATTTTTCATTATTGAGAAATAAAAATAAAATTCATAAAATAATTTCATAATTAAATCAATTTATATGATTATAAACCTTAATATTTTGAGGGTAAAATCAGTTAGTAATAATTAAAACTTATGATTAAGGCAGTTTATAAAGACAAACACGTTGCTATTGAAATTCTTGCAAGATCTTTTGATGATAACAAAAGTGTTAATTATGTAGTTAAGCAGGACAAAAAAAGGCTGGAACGTATTAGATCACTCATGGAGTACTCCTTTGAAATGTGTTTTCTGTATGGAGAAGTGTTTTTATCGGATGATAAAAAAGGCTGTGCTTTAATTTTGTATCCTCATGATAAGAAATCTACCATCAGGACAACTTATTTAGATATAAAATTGGTTTTAGGTGTTGGAATTTCAAAAGTTTTAAAAATTTCGGATCGAGAATCTAAAATTAAATCATACCATCCCAATAAACCATTTATTCATTTATAGTTTATTGGCGTGTTGCCTGAGGATCAAAATAATAGGAAAGGAAGTGCGTTAATGAACGATATTATCAGGATTGCCGATGAAAAAGAGATGCCTATTTATTTAGAAACTTCCGTGGATAAAAATATTTTATGGTATAAAAAAGTGGGTTTTACAATTTTTGCAGAAATTGAATTAACATATAAGCTGTTTTTACTTAAAAGAGACTAGTCCGAATTATATGTATTATAAGGCGTTTACTAAAGTATTAATATTAAGAAAAAGGTTTCTTACTTTTAGCACCAATGCAATAAATTATCAAAGATACCTCTCTCATCAAACTTCTGTTGAAGGTTATAATTATCAATTTTTTTAATTACTTTCTTCCATTAACCCCAAAAAAAACTTTGCCTTATTAAAAGAAAGTACCAATTAAGTAACAATAATATAATGTATAAGACTGGCAGGTAGAGTTGAAGATTAAATATATTTAAAAATTATTTAACTCTTAAAATTGCAAAATGAAAACTATGTACATTAATGTACCCTTTATGAAGAGGTTAGCCAAGTTGTGTTTTATGTTGGCCATTTATTGTCTGACGCCCGTATTTTTGGTCCATCAGGTCGCTGCTCAGGTGAAGAGCACAGCTTCCGATAATCAATTATCACTAAGAGTTAGTGATAATACCCTTTATTTTAATGTACCGAAAGGTGGAAGTGAAGTAAATGCAATGCTGGTTAATACACAGGGTAAATCTACCGTGTTGACAAGCAAAATTTTTAGCGAAGGTGACCAACAATTGAGCCTGACCGACGGTGCCCGGCAGAGTTCGGGTGTTTATATCCTTCATGTAATAGTTGGAAATAAAAAAGCGAGTTTAAAAATTATCAATGCCGACGGTACTTTTTTACCTTCAGCAACGCAAATGCAATCTTTAACTATCTATGAAAACAGAACCGGTAAAACTGGCGTTAACAAGAAGTCGATTAAAGAGGCTCGATTAGATAATACGGAAAATGCTTTTCCTGTATATATCCAAACCAATACCAATTATCTCTGGCAAACCGATGGCTTTAGCGGTACTAACCTTGGGATAGGTATGGCTGCGGGCACAAGCCCTTCAGCTGCATGGGGTTCGAATGGTGAATCCAATGTTTTTCTTCAGGCTAATACCGGCGAACTGTGGCAATGGACTGCCGCATCCGGTGGCGCTAATTTAGGTTTGGGCATGGCACCCGGCACAAGCCCTACGGCAGTATTAACCCCTAACGGAATAAACGTTTTTCTGCAGGCCAATACAGGCGAATTGTGGCAATGGACTGCTGCATCAGGTGGTACCAATTTGGGCATTGGTATGGCACCTGGCACAAGTCCGGTGGCAGTAACAGATGCTCAGGGAACAGTTCATGTATATTGTCAGGCCAACACGGGTAATTTATGGCAATGGACGCCTTCGGGAGGCAGTGACCTGCAAATAGGGATGGCCGACAATACCAGCCCGTCAGCAGTATCAAATACTTCAGGAGTCTATGCGTATGTTCAGGCTAATACCGGCAACCTTTGGCAATGGACTCCTTCGGGAGGCAGTGACCTTCAAATTGGTATGGCCGCCAATACAAGCCCATCAGCAGTATCGAATTCTACTGGAGGGGTTGTTGTATATGTTCAGGCTAATACTGGTAATATGTGGCAATGGACCCCCTCAGGAGGGAGTGACCTTCAATTGGGCATGGCCGGCAACACCAGCCCTGCAGCCATAGCAACTCCTACGGGAATAAATGTATTTGCACATGTCAATACAGGTAACCTGTGGCAATGGAATTCATCATCAGGCGGGCAAGACCTTCAATTGGGGATGGCTGATAATACCAGCCCATGTGTAACCAACGGTGATGCTTATGGAGCCATGTTTATACTTTATCCTACTGAATATGACGCCGTACAGGCTGCCGTTGGAAAAGTGTGGAACAATTCGATTGATGAACACCTTGAATATGGTGGAGTGGTATATAAGGTGCAGGGAACGGATTTATACGGGTATGTTTCCATTAAAGGTAATACGCACGATATTACTACCAACGGATATTATCCAAGCGTTTCGGAAGTGACAGGTTACTGGCATACTCATCCCAACAGAGAATCAGCGGGCGCTTCACCGGCCGATCTTCTTAATTTATTGGATGAAATTAAAAAGGGTAAGGCATGTTATGTAATTGTTTATAGTCAAGACCAAAGAAATACGCCTAAAATTACAAGATTTGCACAGGGTACCGGGCAAACTAAAAGTGACAGAAAATATCCTGAAGAATTCTTGAACGCCGCAACTGCTGTTGCAAGGACATTTGTACTTGATTCGCGCAGTAATCAAACTTTTGCCATTGAACTTGATGACTTTTCAAAGTCATCAGTTATAAAAGGAACTGCAGGCCCTGTAAAGTTTGGTTATAACATCAACAATAATTCTTTTTCAACAGGAGTAGGGCCGGTAAGTGTATCTACAAACGGAAATGTAACTTTTACCATAGGAGGGCAATTTGGTCCACTTGCAGTATCAGGAGCAGGAACGGTTAATGTCCCTGCCTTATTACAAGGTCGTTGGGCTGAAATACTCAGCTTAAGCGCTTATCGCGGATATGGCTTTGGGTTCGAGTTATTAGGAATAGGGTTTGGAGGATCAGCCGGTGAAGTAGGAACCATTAACTTTAAGGAGGAAGGCCCCGGTAATAATTGGGGAGATATCATCCGTCCATAATATAAATTGTAAATAAATATTTAAAAATATCCGGGCAGCCCACCCTGATATTTTTACTCCTTCTTGGCAAATAATTGTGCAATATGTTTACTCGCAAATTCAATTTTTATGTTAGAAGCTATGGTTGATTTTTTAATTAAACAATCAACCTTCTATTAATTCTTTAATCTTAATCAATACCGGGTTCCAACCGTCACCTCCATTATATACATCATTATATCTTTTGTCTCCATCGCCCACTTTCGAGAAATCACCCTGACTTACATTTAAAATTGTTTTTCCATCGTGTTCTAATAAATCATATGTTACTGTCAAATAATTTTCGGGAATATCTTGGATTGTAGTAGAGTTAGGATCAAAAGTGGTATATGATAAATGTTTTTCAGGATCTATTTTAAGTATGTTACCTTTTACAAATACCATTTCTTTTCCTTCATAAAAAGCTTTCCAATCTAAGCTGCTTCCCACTTTCCAATCAGAAACAGTTTCGCAGCCAAACATGTATTTTTTTGTTTGTTCAGGGTTAATTAAAGCATCCCATACTTTTGCTGCGGAAGCATTTATATGGATTGTGTTCTCAACGAATAATGGAGATTTTATCATGGTATTTTTTAGTTTTAAAATATAAAAACAAAACTAAAAATTACAAAATTATTCCGATTGCGTTTTATGGATTTTTTCTAACCGAATTAGGAGTTATACCAAATCTTTTTTTAAAAACATTATTGAAATGTTGAGGTGTGGCATAGCCAAGTTCTTCAGATATTTCATTAACACTTTTTTGTGTATCGAATAAGTATTGATAGCCAAGCTGAAGCCGCTGTTTAGTTAAATATTCAAAAATAGTAGAATTGAAAGTTTCTTTAAACCCACGCTTAAGTTTATACTCATTCAGACCTACAATTTTTGCGATTTCAGATAAATTTGGAGGGCAATGAATTCTGGAATTCACCAGATCTCTTACTTCAATTAATTTTTCTTTATCGGCTTTACTTTTTATGAATAACTCTTTTTTATTTTCCGATATTTCACAACCATCCGCAGATAAAACCAAAAGTTCTATGCTTTTAGAGAAAAGAAAATGTCTTTTTAATTCACCGGCAAATTTACAGTTGATAATTTGCCGAATAACCTGTTGAATCGATATATCTATTGAACCCCAGGTATCAGTAAGGATAACATTTTTTCCATTAATGATATTTTCTGAAAATCGTTTTAAAGAGTCACTTGCATTTTCTGTAAACCCGATAAATAATTCTTTCGGAAACTGAACCCCAAAGATTTCTAACTCTAAAGTTTTATTTTTAACCACCATATCAAAGCCGTTGGAATACATTATGTTATGATGGCCTCCAATCAAATCAAAACATTTGTTCAATTGTTTGTAAGTGAATGAATAATCGCCTTTTAAGCCAAAGTGCATCCTTACCACATCGTTATTATTAGAAGCCGGAGTGCCTGTGAGAGTTTTAAATTTTGAGATGGCATGACCCATTTTAATATCATTAAAATTCCAAACAGTACTTTGATAGGTTCCTTTATCGGAAGTTTGAAATGCCTTTTCCTCAAGCTCCATATGTGTTTATTAAGGTTTTAAAATAAATTCTGATTTTTATAATTTAAATTATCTATTTAGAAAAATAATTAACACAATAATATTGTAATTGAAAATATATTAAGAGCTGTAGGATAATTAATTTCAAAGTTTACTTTATAAAACATTTTATCGAAAATTTATGGAAATTAATGAATATTTAAAAGACCTCTCATCCAATACAAACGCATTATTAGAAATAATAGAAAAATATTCAAACGACGAAATTAATTTTAAAAAAGAAAATGAATGCAGTATCTCCGAAATTCTTGAACACATATGTATTTCTGATTGCCAAACACTAGAATTACCTAAAAGTGAATCCGGTAAAATTGTAAATGATGAATACTTATATGGAAATGAAAAACTAAAAAAAATCGTTGTCGATTATAAAGGAGGGCCAAAAATAACAGAGATTGAAATTAGAGAATTGAAAGGAGAAGTTAAAGATTTTATAACTTTTAAAGATATTTTTTTACTTGAAAGAGAGGAACTGACCAGGAGTTTAAAAAATGGTGACATATCTCTATCCAATAAAATATACAAACATTTATACCTGGGCGATATGACAGTTAAAGATTGGCTGATATATATTATTTATCATACCCAAAGGCATTTAAATGATATATTAAATTCGTATATGGAAATAAAGAAAACTAATTTATAGCATCTTTTTATTGGCCATCCAAAGCTTTTTTTTAGATTTATTCGTCAATTAAAATTTCATCAAAAAACATATTTATCGTTTTTTTACGAGAAACGGTTATGCAAAATAATTTGCGTAACATGAATAAATATTAAGATATTTGAAAATTAAATTAATTACAATGACTTCTACATCTCATCAAATATTGGATAGGGCTCAAACTTTGCAAAAAATAAAAAGGATTGCTTATGAGGTTTATGAGAATAATTTTGAAGAAGAAGAAATAATTTTAGCCGGGATATGGGACAGAGGATATATTTTAGCAACCATGATTGAAAAAGAGCTTGTAAAAATATGTTCTTTTAAGGTTAAAATTGTAAAAGTAACCCTCGATAAATTTACGCCTACTCAAACAGAGATTTCTCTTGATTGTGATTCTGATTGTCTTTACAAAAAATCTGTTATTGTAGTTGATGATGTGTTAAACAGTGGGAAAACATTAATTTATAGTTTAAAACCGTTTTTAAATATAGAAATTAAGAAATTAAAAATCGCAGTACTGGTTAAAAGAAGCTATCGTTCATTCCCCGTATCTGCTGATTATGTTGGTTATTCACTTTCAACAACAGTGCAGGAACATATTGAAGTGGTGCTGGACGATGAAGAGAAAATTGGAGCGTATTTATTTTAATTTTTTTACCTTAAGAGAAATAACCCAACCTTTAAAGTATTCATTAATCCAAAAGAGAAAATATATCTTCTTTGGTGAGGGATTTTACAAAGGTTTCTTCGTTTGATATTAAATCATGAAAAAGTCTTTTTTTATTATTCTGCAAGGCTAAAATCTTTTCTTCAACAGTATTCTTTGAAATAAATTTATAAGTCATTACCGTATTTTTTTGACCAATCCTGTGCGCCCTGTCAACAGCTTGAGCTTCTATTGCGGGGTTCCACCAGGGATCTAAAATAAATACATAATCTGCGGCTGTTAAATTTAAACCCAATCCACCTGCCTTCAATGAAAGTAAGAATACTTGAATTTTTTCATTATTTTGAAATAACTCAACCTGCTGTTGCCTGTCTTTAGTACTGCCATCCAAATAAGCATATTCAATATTATTTTCATCCAGGCACCCTCGAAGAATAGTGAGATGTTTAACAAATTGGCTAAAAATTAAAATTTTATGATTTTCACTTATTGCAGTACTTAGTTTATGCCAAACATCTTTAAGTTTACCCGATTCACCTTCATAATCGGTATTTACCATTTTTGGATGGTTCGCTAATTGTCTTAAGGCTGTTAAACCTTGTAATAATATTAATTGCGACTTGGCAATACCCTGCTCTGCAATTTTTTCAATAATTTTATTTCTAAAAAATGATTTTGCTTCTTCATAAACCTTCTCCTGTTCTTCATCCATTATACAAAACTGCACACTTTCAATTTTATCGGGAAGTTCCTTTACTACTTGAGATTTATGCCTTCTTAATATAAATGGTTTTATTATTGTAAAAAGTTTTTTTATTTTCGATTCATCATTTTTCTTTTCGATAGGCACTTGAAATTCATTTTTAAAAAACCGTTGAGTGCCAAGTAAACCGGGATTTAAGAAACTCATTTGGCTCCACAAATCAAGAGTATTATTTTCGAGAGGTGTGCCTGTTAATATTAAACGATGTTTTGCATTTAATTGCGCTACCGATTGAGCTATATTAGACGAAGGGTTTTTTATGGCTTGCGATTCATCAAGAATTACATAATTGAAAGGATATTTTTTTAACAAATCGATATCTATCCTTACAATTCCGTAAGAAGTTATGATTATATCAATATGGTTAAACTGATGGATATTTTTATTTCTGTTTGTTCCCGTATAAATTAAAATTTTTAAATCGGGAGTAAATTTTCCTGATTCAAGTTCCCAATTGTAAATTAAAGATGTTGGCAATACAATTAAAGAAGCATTACCTGTGCCCGATTCTTTTTGTGATTGCAATAAGGCAAGCGTTTGAATTGTTTTTCCCAAGCCCATATCATCTGCAAGGCATCCACCAAATCTATATTGATTTAAAAAACGCATCCAATTATAACCGGCTTTTTGATACGGGCGTAAACTTCCTTTAAATCCTTCGGGAAGTGCATAATCTTCTATCCTGTCAAAATCTCTTAAACTTTCTAATTTATGATTGATGGAAAGCTGTGCCAAATTTCCGTCATGCAAATCTTGTACTAAAGATAAATGATATTTTTTAAGAGAATATCCGTTATTAATTTCATTAATTTCTGCAAAAGCAAACAATTCAGAGTATTGGGTTAGCCATTCTTCCGGAATAACTGCTGTTTCGCCATTTGGTAAAATAAATTCTCTTTTCTTTTCAAATATTAATCTTTTAAGTTTTAAAAAAGGTATTTCATATTCACCAAATCTAACAATGGCATATATATCAAACCAATCAATATTTTCAGCAATTTTAACTGTAATTTCAGAACGGCCTACGAAATATCTTTTTATGTCATTTTGCGATTGCCACATTAAAAATTGGGCTTCTTCCAATGTTTGTAAATTTTTCGACATCCAGTTAAATGCAGTCATCCTGTCCATTAAGAATTTTCCGTTTTTAACTTCCATGCCTAAAGTTTTAAGTAACTTTAATGATTCCAGTTCAAATTCAATATCTCTTTTTACCTTATGAAAAATAAATGAATCTGCTACTTTTTCAACACTTACACTTACTCCCCCTGCATGGTCTGTTTTAAAAATAAATTCCCCATATCTGAATGATAATTCAAAAACTATATGACTTTCTACGTCGTCAATATATTCTTCTTCCTCATCATTCCCAAAAAAGGCTAATTTTGTTTGACCTTTTTGAATGTATTCGGAAAAAATTAATAAGGGAACCGGATTATACTTTTCATTTTTAATGTAAAACCCTTTTGCATACACATCAAAAGAGGCAATAAGTGGAGCTACAAATTTTTTATAATATTCTTCTTCAATATTTCTGGGAACTGTTATAAATTTTTTATTTAGAAAGGGACGAATTTTCTTTCCGTCAACATGCTTTTCAAATGTATAGAGCTTGTCATCAACTAATAAATAAGCAGGTTCATTGCATAATATAAGCGTATCACGATATTGAAATTCA
This sequence comes from Spirosomataceae bacterium, assembly GCA_965248855.1. Classification (GTDB taxonomy): domain Bacteria; phylum Bacteroidota; class Bacteroidia; order Cytophagales; family 172606-1; genus CBDFKQ01. Next base: position 50,376 of record CBDFKQ010000026.1, read on the forward strand.
AGTTTTGAGTTACCACACTTCAAAGTCGGGAAATAATGAGTATCGGTTTCATTCCTGTAAAAATGAAATAGCACATTTACTTTATCTGTAATTTTTTCTACTTTTTTCCAGGTCGGGTTTCCATCATTGCCCATTATAAAAAGCAATCTATTACCCACCAGTTCCATAAATTTTACTTTAACCTTTTCTACATATTGGTCAACAGCTTCTTGTAATAATTTATCTCCCTTTTTAGGATCATACACTTTTAAAAAGAATTCTGAAATAGTTATCTTTTTTGGTGAAAACTTTTTAAGAATTACATCTTGATGTAAAGCATCTGTAAGTTTAATTAATTGGTAATCAATATCATCCAATACTTTCGAAAACTCTTTTGCGTTTTTAGATGAGATGTTTTGATGCTTTAGTGTTAATATACCGTTGTGGTTGAGCTCAACGATAAATGATTCGAATACATAGCCCAAATATTCGTGCTGAAACAGCGAATATATTATCTGAAAAGAATCAGTGGGCGAAATATTCATAGGTTTATTAAAAATATATTACAACCGGTTTTTAAAAACAAAACTTAAAACCTCTTATAAAGAAATTTTCAATATCTTTTTTAAGAATTAAAAATTTCATAAACCCTCAAATTAAAACATTAAATTTGAAAACTCATATTAAACTTTAGTAAAATAACAAACTGATAATATTTAGAAATACCTGCGAATGGAACTTAAAGATATATTTTTAACCCTTTTATATCTGCCTTTTATTTATATCGGAGCTGTAATTTACCGCAGGAAACAAACAAATTCTATTACTAAAAAATATTTTCTGCCTGCCCTTAGTGTAAAGATATTTGGTGCAATTTCTTTAGGCTTAATTTATCAGTTTTATTATGGAGGGGGAGATACTTTTAATTACTTTCGTGACACTACACCTATTTGGGATGCCTTTCTGGAAAATCCATTTATAGCATTAAAAATAATATTTTCTAACAATACTACCGACGCTGAAACGTATGCTTACACACAACGTATTTATTATATTATTGATGAGCACTCTTATCCGGTTGTGCAATTCGCAGGCTTTTTAAGCCTGTTTACCTTTCATACATATACACTTATAGCCATATTTTTTGCTTTATTTTGTTTTTCGGGCATGTGGGCTTTTTATAAAGCTTTATATGATATGTACCCGCAATTGCACAAACAATTTGCAATTGCTGTATTTTTTATACCTTCTGTATTTTTTTGGGGTTCAGGTTTAATGAAAGATACTATTACTTTAGGTGCTTTGGGTTGGCTGTTCAATGCCATTTATTTTGCTTTTATTAAAAGAAAAAAAATAATTTTAAATATCGTTATTTTGATAATTGCAATGATAATAATTGAAAAAATAAAAGTTTATATTTTACTTTCATTTTTACCGCCTGTTTTTTTATGGATTTTTCTTCAATACCGTTCAAAAATAAAATCCGGCTTGGTCAGGTTTATTTCTTTACCTTTTATTATCGCCCTTGCAATTCCGGCCGGTTATTTGGCAGTAACTAAATTAACAGAAGAAAATTCAAAATATAAATTTGAAAATATTGCTTTTTCCACCAGAGAAAGTGCGGAATGGCTATTGTATGTGAGCAATTCTCAAGGAGGATCGTCATACAGTTTGGGTGAGTTTGATGGAACTATAGGAAATTTATTTTTAAAGTTACCTCAAGCCATTTTTGTTACACTTTACAGGCCATTTATTTGGGAAGCGAAAAACCCGGTTATGTTCTTATCAGCTATTGAGGCTTTTATTTTTTTATTTATGACGTTAAGAATAATTTGGGAAATAAAATTTATAAGGTTACTAAGGTTAATTCAAAAACATCCTATTATTATTTTTTGCTTGTTATTTACGTTGATATTTTCTTTTGGCGTGGGGGTTACCAGTTATAATTTCGGAACTTTAGTACGATATAAAATACCCATGATGCCTTTCTTTCTATCGGCATTGTACATTATTAGAAACATTGGTAAAGCTCCAACCCGTCAATCAAAAAGAGTTAAAAAATTTAGAGAATTTGCCTGAACCGAATAATTTTGGATAATAGTTTTTCGAGCATTTTTACCCATTTCCTCCCTCAAACTAACATTTGATAATAATTTTTCAAAAGCTAAATACCAATCACCCGGGCTGTTACAAACAAATCCGGTTTGATTATTTTTTATAATTTCTAAATTAACACCCACCGGCGAAACGACAGCAGGTATTCCTAACGACATATATTGTAAGGCTTTAAAACCACACTTGCCTTTTGCCCATTCATCATCTTTAAGCGGCATTATTCCAATATTTATTTTTAGTAAATCGTCAATCTCACTTGTTTTATCCCATGGTAAAAATCTAAATGATTTTAAAACGTAATTAGGATTTTTATCACAGATTACTAAAAATGTAAAATTAAAATGTTCTTCTAACTTTCTAATAATTGGAACGATTTCAGCTAAATAAATTAAAGTTGAATGCGTGCCCGTCCAACCAATAATAACTTCAGCAGAATTTTGATTTTTTATTTTATTATGAAGTTGATTGGTATCAATAGTAGTGGGATTAATACAAACTTTGGGGTTGTATTTTAAAGCATATTGTGAAAGAAAGTTATTTCCGGCACTTATTTTATAACTCCATTTATATATTAAACCCGTTTTAGAATGAAACTTTAAAAAGGCAATAATTTTATTTTGACCGGAGGTATTAGGTAGCCAAATGGCATCATCAAAATCAAAAATTATTTTTTTTTTTAAAATTTTAGCAATTATAAATTCAAACAAAGGCGGCCCAATTGGTGATGCTTCTCGATGAATAAATACAAAATCATATTTATGTATTTTAAATAATAGTCTAAATCTTCTTAAAAAACCTTTTATTATTCCTATTATTTTTAAAGAAAAATGACCTTTTTTATATAAAATTTTCCAGGTTTGATTGTCAAGAAATGATTGAAATTCCAATTCAAAATTACTGTCCGATAATAGCTTAAGATATTGTTCAAACCTAAAACGTTGAGATGCTGCTGTGCCGGTCGGGTATGGAAACAGGAAAATAATTTTTTTCATTAAGATGACGATAGCTCTTTGTAAACACCATCATATAAGTCAATCCCTTTTTGTAAATCGAAATAACTGAGCGCAGTTTCACGCAAGGGGAGAGGATTTTTTGCCATTTTATCAATCAGTAATAATAGCTCAGCCGTTGCCTCTTTAAAACTTTTTTCAGTAAAATCTTTCATTAAAATCCCGCAAGTATAATTTTCAAAAAGATATTCAGTATCACCTACCTCTCCATTACAAATAACAGGAATATTCATACTTAAAATTTCTCCCATTCTTGTCGGCGAAGATGCTTTTTTGGAATAACTGGGCTTTACAAAAAATACTGAAGCCTGGCTTAACTTTAAAAGATAGGGTACTTCTACGCGTTCGGCCTTGTAAAAGATAAAACTATCTCTTCCAATATCTTTTGCTGATGCCTTATCTAATATTATTTTAGGCTCATCCTGAGTGATAAATAAAAATTTAACATCCTTGTGAATGGATTTTAAAATTTTACAAAATTCTATTACCTCATCCATTAAATACCAGGTACCGAGTGATCCCAAATAAGAAATTATCAGTTCATGAGGTTGTATGTTTAAGGTTTTCCACCATTTTTCAAGATGAATAATTTTATATTTTTCCGGATCAAATAGTTCTGTATCTACACAACAGGGAATAACTTCTATAGGTATTTCTTCATAACCCTTCCAATTTTTTATTTCTTTTTTTGCATTATAAGTTAAAGAAATAGTATAGTCGGCCTTTTTTAAAAAGTCCCTTTCTTTGTCTTTAAAATAATTATAAATTGATTTATATATCGGGTTTTTTAAATTCCACAGCCCTCCTTCTACTCTCTCATCAGCCCAAAAGCCACGCATATCAAAAATAAATTTAATATTATACCGTTTTTTCAAACCTTCGCCAATCAACGCAGTTATGTAACTCCTGCAATGAACAATATCAAATTTATTTACTTCATGGAGTTTCCTTGCTTCCTTATCCATTTTTCTAATATCCAGATAAGTTGATAAAACAGGAGGTTTTTTATAATAAGATATCGGGTGCCATTTGAGATTGCTTTTTTCAATCAAACCTTTTATTACTTCCCCTCTTTTTCTTAAGTTTTCTGATTTTTCTGCACTGATTATAGTTATCTGATATCCTTTTTTGGATAATCCGGCAAAATAAGGAAGCACTTGCGATTGACCTAATGGATCTGTTAATCCATCATAAGTAAGATATAAAATTTTTAAATTCACCATGCCGGATTTTTTATGAAAACAAATATATAATTTTTTATTTAGGCGATGATTTTAAAATGAATCACAAGTGATTTTTGAAAATAATTTGTAAAAAATAATTTAATTATACGGATTTCGTTATGATTCTACAATTTTAAAAATAAATTTTAAATTGGTTTTTTAAATATCATTAAACTGATATTATATACATTATTATATATTTGTGCTTTTATTAAAAATCTAAATACATTAAATTTTAATATATTAATTCCTTTTCTATAACATCCAAAGATGAATTTCAATTCCGATAAAAAAAATACCGATAATGCTGTTGTAAATCCTGAAGCAAATTCAGTAAAAAACATAAAGCCCGTAAAAAGTGCAGCCAGAGAATGGGTTGAAACAATCGTATTTGCAGTAACCGTAGCTTCATTAGTCCATTGGTTGGTGATGCAACCCTACACTATACCGACTGCCTCCATGGAAAGATCATTAATGGTTGGTGATTTTGTTTTTGTAAGCAAGTTTCATTACGGAGCGCGCACGCCTAAAACTCCTTTACATGTTCCCTTGTCCGATAATAAATTATGGTTTACTGATAGTGTTCCGTCTTATTTAAAATGGATTCAACTGCCAATGTATCGGTTGCCGGGTATTTCGTCAGTTAAAAACAACGACGTGGTTGTATTCAACTGGCCGGGCGACCCAAACCATCCTGTAGATTTAAAGACACATTACATTAAACGTTGCATTGCAATAGGCGGAGATACAATAAAAATTGTTAACGGTAAGGTTTTTATAAATGGTGCTGAAGGATATCAACCACCCCAAAGCCAATTGAGTTACAAAGTAGTCACAAATCAGGTTATTTCACCTAAAATTTTTAAAAAATTCGGGATATTAGATTTACCACAAGGCGAAGGTGATATACGGGCAAGGGCTGAGAATGAAACCGGAAGTTTATATATTGTATTATTAACTCCGGAAAAAGCTGAAGAATTAAAAAAAGCAGATTTTGTAAAATCAATTACTGCAGATATCCAGGCTCCGGGATTTCCGGAACCAAGAATATTTCCTCAATCCGAAAAATTTATTTGGAATGTGGATAATTTTGGCCCATTATATATTCCAAAAAAGGATGCAAAAATTAAAATTACACCTGAAAATATAATTGTTTACAGACGTATATTTCTAGAATATGATGGAAATAAAGATGCAAAAATCGAAAATGGAAAATTATTTATTGAAGGTAAAGAAGTTGATGATTACACCTTTAAACAAAATTACTATTGGATGATGGGAGATAACAGGCATAACTCAGAAGATTCTAGATTTTGGGGCTTTGTGCCTAATGATTATATAGTGGGCAAAGGTGTTTTTGTTTGGTTATCTTTGGATTATCATGAATCCAACTTGTTCAAAAAAATACGCTGGAACAGATTAGGGAAATTAATTAAATAATTGTTGGAAAATAAGCTTTAAAGGTAAAATAAAAAAATCGTTGGGATTTTTTTGTTTTACCTTTTTATTTATAATTAATTTGAAAATGAAAATTTTATTTATTACAGGCTGTATTGAAGAAGGGAAAGATGGAATAGGTGATTATACATTAATATTATCTTCATTTTGTAATCTTATTGGTCATGAGTCTATTGTAATAGGCTTAAATGATTTTTTTGTTAAAGATAGTACTTATGAAGAAAAAATAAATCAAGGTGGGTTGGTAAAGAAAATACGGCTTTCGAGCTTATCGCTTCGGAAAAACCGTTTTTTAAAAGTTAAAAATATAATTCATCAATTTAAACCTGATTTTATAAGCTTTCAATATTGTGGTTATAGCTATCATCCTAAAGGCGTACCATTTAACATTGGCGAAAACTTAAAAAAGATTTCAGGATCTGTTCCAATCCAGATAATGTTTCATGAGCTTTGGGCAGGATCGGATTTAAATTCAGGATGGAAAAGTCGGTTATGGGGAGCAATTCAGCAATGGCACGTAAAGGCAATGATAAAAAGGCTGGATCCTTTTTTAATTAATGTAAGTACTTTAATAAATAAATCATTTCTAAAAAATAAAAAGGTTGAATCAAAAAGAATTTCAATATTAAGTAACATTCCTATTATTGAAAAACCAAATTTTAAATGGATTGTAGATAAAATTATGAGCCGGTTAACGGTAAATGAAGGATATTTAAGTAATAAATATTTAACTTTTGGTTTTTTTGGAACTTTATATTCAAATTTAAATGAGGATATATTATTACCGTGTTTATTAAAAAATATACCTACAGATAAAAAAATTATAATAATTTCGGCCGGAAAAATGGGTAGCGGCAAGGCCAAGTGGGATAAGATGGAAATTAAATATCCGCAAATATATTTTATAGAGCTTGGTTATAGGTCAGCTCATGAAATTTCGGAATTTCTACAATTTATTGATTTTGGAATTAGCACTACCTCCCCCTATTTTTTAAATAAAAGCGGTACTTACATGGCTATGGAAGAACACGGATTAAGTGTTTTTGTTTGTGAAGACAATGGCAAATATCCGACATTTTGTGATAAAAGTATTCCTGAAAATAAACATCTTATTGTTGTTTCGTCATCAGAGGATAAAATAATTTTTGATGATTTAAGCAAAGCTATTCCGTTTTCCAGATCGAAATCAATAGCTGAAGAACTTACGACAGAGGTGGCTAATAAATTAAATTTAAATGCAAAACTTTAACGTTACTATAATTCAATCTGATATATACTGGGAAAATATCACGGCCAACCTTGCAGCTTTTGAAGAAAAAATTTGGAGAATAAAATCTCCGACTGATTTGATCGTATTACCCGAAATGTTCAATACAGGATTTACTATGAACAATGTAAATTTTGCAGAATCTATGAACATGACCACATTTAAATGGATGAAACAACTTTCAAACCAAACCGGGGCTGTTATTACCGGAAGTTATATCATAAAAGAAAACCAAAAATATTTTAACCGTTTAATTTGGATGCAGCCGAATGGGGAATATTTATTTTATGATAAAAAACACCTTTACCGGAATTCCGGCGAACACATTTATTTCATTGCCGGTCAGGAAAAAAAAATTGCGACTTGGAAGGATTGGAGATTTTGTCCCTTTATTTGTTATGATTTAAGGTTTCCTATTTGGAGCAGAAATCTTTCTAAAGATAGCCAACCAATTTATGATTGTTTAATTTATGTAGCCAACTGGCCATCTCCGAGGCATATTGCCTGGAAAACATTATTAAGATCAAGGGCAATAGAAAATTTATCTTATTGTCTGGGCGTTAATAGGATTGGTACTGATGATAAAGGTTTGGAATATATTGGTGGTTCTGCAGTGATAGATTACAAAGGAAATACATTGGTTGATGCAGAAAATGAGAGTTGTATCCAATCAATATTCTTAAATAAAGATGAATTATATGAATATCGTCAAAAGTTTCCATTTTATTTAGATGCTGATAGCGATATGATTCAATAATATTTAAAATATTTGCGTTATTAAAATAAAATTAAAAATACCTTTTTGAAAAATATTTTTTTTCTAATTCTCTTTTTGTTTTTCCTCACAGATGGTTATGGTCAACCATCTTGCAACCCATCACCCGGAGCAAAAGCAAATTTTAAAATACTCGATTCAAATAGCGATTCGATAACAAAAATTTGCTTAGGTTATAAAATAACGCTTTTGGATTTATCAAATAGTAATTGTATAGTAAATTATTTAGTAGATGAGGTAAATAACCCATCTGTTATTGTTCCATCAGATATAAATACAGGGAAGGCTTATTATAAATATAACAAACCTGGTAAATATAGAATTGCTCAAGTTGTACCTATCGGCGCAACAGGGGATTCTACAGGTAAAAGTTTGCAGGTGCTTGGCAATCCAACTTTCTCAGTTTCATTTTGCTCAAATTTTAAAGTTGACTTACAAATTAACGATTCAGGATATGATAATTATACAGTCGATTTTGGTGACAGTTCCCCACCAATAACTTATCCTTCAGGAAATGTTTCTCATATATATATAAATAATTCACAGGCAAAAATTGTCGTCACAGGTAATCTTAAATCTTGCAATCCTTCCACTTCCAAAACTATTACCCCTATTCAAAACATAACTATACCCTTATGGATTGATGTAAACAGATCAAACTTAACAACTGATATTATTCGATTAGATAGTATTAAAAATTATTTAAGTTATAATATTTATCAAACTAACTTAAATACCCATGTTACTAAAAACATAAAGTCATTTGTTGATACCAACCAAAATACAATTGTATTAAAAGTTTCCAATTTGGATAGTAACTCGGTTTATCAATACTTTATAAAATCAAATACAAGCTGCTATCAAGATTCTTCAATAAAAATTCAAACGCTGCCTTTTAATGCTCAAAGTGCTACCAATAATATCACATTAAAATGGAAAGTTTATACCGGAAATGATTTTGTAAAATACCAAATATTTAAAAATGGAAATTTATTATCCGAAAGCGTAAATCAACTTCAAAGCTATTTTATTGATAATAATATTATTTGTCACCGCAATTATTGCTATCAGCTTATAACGGTTTTAAAAAATAATATTTCTTCTTATTCCTATCCTTCTTGTGCAATAGGCTTAACCAATTATTCACCTGTTGCTATAAATAATATTACTGCTACCATTGAAAATGGTAAACCTATTTTAAGCTGGCCTGCACCTTTGTCAACTACGATTAAAAACTATTCTATTTTCTTAAATAATTTATTAATCGCTGTTACATTACAGCCCTCATATAAAGAAAGTAACCCTTATAACTCTTCAATATGTTATAAAGTTATTTATAAAGATTCATGTGATAACCAATCCGAATCAAATGATGTTTGCCCTGTTTATCTTTCAAAAGAAAACCTACAGTTAATTTGGACAGAATACAAAGGATGGGATTCGGGTATAAAAAATTACACGTTGGAAATTATTGATGAAAATAATTCACTTGTTAAAACTTTATATTCAGGCTTAAATTTAAATTTTTCACTTCCTGAATTTGATAAAAGTCAACAGATTTTTCGATTTAGGATTAAAACAACCGGCATTTCATCAGGATTAATTAGTTATTCAAATATTTTCATTTGGCAGCAAGATTCTAAACTTGCAGTTCCAACAGCTTTTACGCCAAATGGAGATAATTTAAATCCTGATTTTCGTGCAAATGGAATTTTTATTCAAACTTTTAATATGACGATTTATAATAGGTGGGGTCAGGTAATATTTGCGTCTGATGACATATATAAAGGTTGGGATGGAAATATTCAAAACCAACCTGCACCGGTAGATTCTTATGTTTATAATATAAATGCTGTAGATTTTTCCGGCAAGTCTATTAAAAGAAGTGGAACCTTTGCTTTGATCAGATAATTTTTTTTACTTTTGTAATATATTTATTATTTAAACAAAAAAGTTATGTTTGATTTAATGGGGATGATGGGCAAAGTAAAAGAAATGCAGGGGAAAATGAAGGAGGTTCAGGAAAAGGTATCCAAGTTACAATTAACGAGTGAGTCGGGTGCAGGTTTAGTTAAGGTAACAATTAATGGCAATCGTCAAATAATTAAACTTGATATTGATGATTCATTATTAAATATCGCAGATAAAGAAGTATCGCAGGATCTAATAACTGCAGCTATCAATAAAGCAATTCAGGATATAGATTTAAAAATAAAAGACGAAATGCAATCTGCAACCCAAGGAGTTTTGCCTAACATTCCGGGTTTTGATTTAAATAGTTTAATGAACAGTTAAATTATTTTACTACTTATTTAATCCTTAATCGGATTAGAATTCATACAATTTGGAAAAATTAGCAATTGTTATCCTCAATTACAATGGTAAAAACCATTTAGAAAAATTCTTACCCTCTGTAGTAAATTTTAGCCACACTTATCCTATTTATATAGCAGATAATGGTTCAACAGACGATTCTTTAAAATTTTTACAAGAAATTTTCCCACAAATAAATGTTCTTTCTTTTGCTGAGAACAATGGCTTTAGCAAAGGCTATAACTTGGCCTTCAATCAAATAGACGCTGAGTTTTATATATTATTAAATTCGGATGTTGAAGTAACAAGTAACTGGATCCCTCCCATATTACAATTAATGGAAAGTGATAAAAATATATCAGCATGCCAGCCCAAAATAAAATCGTTTGTTAATAGAGAGTATTTTGAATATGCAGGTGCAGCCGGCGGTTTTGTAGATAAATATGGTTTCCCATTTTGTAGAGGAAGGATTTTTACTACAATTGAAAAAGATGATGGCCAATACAATGATATAATTGAAATTTTTTGGGCTAGTGGGGCATGCATGTTTGTTCGTGCTGACATTTATCATCAATTGGGCGGATTAGATGATGATTTTTTTGCCCATATGGAAGAAATAGATTTATGTTGGAGAATGCAAAATGCGGAATATAAAATAATGTATTGCGGTCATAGTACTGTGTATCATTTAGGTGGAGGAACGCTACCCAAAACCCATCCAAGAAAAACGTTTCTAAATTTTCGCAATGGCATTTTATTATTATATAAAAATTTACCTTCACAAAAATTATTTACCACCATTTTTATCAGACTTTTTTTAGATGGGGTTGCGGCGATTAAGTTTTTGTTTTCGGAAACTATATCAGATTTTCTGGCTATTTTGAAAGCACATTATAGTTTTTATGTATATTTTTTAAAATGGAATAAAAATAGACAAAAGGTACAGATTTTTGTAAAAAAAGATAGTTCAGAAAAACTTTTTCCCAATAGTATCGTAAAGGATTATTTTTGGAATAAAAAGAAGACTTACAATCAATTATATAATAAGTAAAAGTGGTTTACCAAAGGATAGGATGATGTTTTTGACGTAAATATTTACGTAAATTGAGCAGCCAGGCTAAACCGAGATATATAATTATTGGAGATCCAAAAGTAAAAAAACAAGCGTGAACAAAAAATAAGCGAATACTAAATGTTGAAATTCCAAGCTTTTCACCCAATTTTGTACATACTCCAAAAAAGTTTGTCTCAAAAAAAGTTTGAAATTTTAGCATAGTCGTAACTTAATGTAATTATTTTCGTATTAATGACAGAAAAATATATAGTGTAAGAAAAAAATATATAACGTAAATTTAAAAAAAATCTTATAGAATTGCAATACTAATTTAATAACTATAATTTCGCGAACCAAAAACCAAACACTTATTCCAATCCATATGAATCAGAACAACAAAGCATTATCAGCCCTTATACTCTTTGGAGTATTAACTTTCTCAGGCTGTACTTTGCCTCAAATGATAAAAAAGGCAAAAGACCAGAAACTGACAACTGTTCCGGATCCTCTAGAAGTTCATGGCAACAAAGTGAATTTTGACATGACGGCCTTATTACCTGTTAAAATGTTGAAGAAGAAAACAACTTATACAGGCGCAGTAGGATACAAATACGGAGATCAAAAAGTAGATGTAGGCACTATTGAGTTCAAAGCAGAAAATTATCCTAATGCAAAAAAAGAACAACCAAAGCTTGATAAATCTTTTTCATTCGACTATAAAGACGGAATGGAACAAAGAGGAAGTTTAGTTTTAGTTGGTACTGCTGCAAAAGGAAGTAAATCAAAAGTTACGCCTGAATTTCCTTTTACTCGTGGTCTTATTACTACTTCTCGTTTAGTAAAAGATATTTACCTGGTATCTTATGGAGATCATGGTTATAACAACCAACCTGAATTCGTACCTGTAAATGTAAATTTTTACTTTTCACAAGGTAATGCAGATTTAAGAGCAAGTGAAACATCAAGTAAACGCGGTAAATTCTTAGATGCATTTATTGCACACAAAAACGTAACAAAAACTGTAACTATTACCGGCTCTCACTCTCCGGAAGGAACAGAAACAAAAAATACTAAATTAGCCGGTCACCGTTCTGCTTCAATTGAAAAATTCTACAAGGGTCAAATGAAGAGGTTTGATTACAAAACTAAATCTGACAGCATTGAATTCGTTCAAAAAGCAATAGTATTGGATTGGACAATGTTAAAAGATTCTTTAGCTACTTATAAAGATTTAACTCAAGAGCAAAAAGATCAGGTTTTAGGCCTTGTTGATGGTGGTGACACTTTTTATGATAAAGCTGCTAAAATATCTAAATTACCTTTCTATGGTAAATTATTTGCTCACGTTTATCCTAAATTAAGAGCTGCACAAACTGAAATTTTAACTTTAAAAGAGAAAAAAACCGGATGCTGAAATTGCAGTATTGGGTAAAAAAATTGCTGAAGGTAAAGACAGTTTAGGTGCTTTAAATGAACAAGAATTATTATATTCTGCTTCTTTAACACCTGATTTAAAAGAAAAACAAGCTATCTACGAAGCTGCTGTTAAAAAATCTGACAGCTGGCAGGCACATAACAATGTTGCAGCTATCCAATTAGATTTAGCTAAAAAAGCAACTGATAAAACTCAAATGGCTACTTTGGTTGATGCTGCTATCTCTCATTTACAAATGGCTAACAACAAAAAAGAAACTGCTGAAGCATTTAGTAATTTAGCTGTTGCTTATACAATGAAAGGACAAGCGAAAGAAGCTTCTGAAGCTTTAACTAAAGCAGCAGGCTTAAATGGTGGACAAGATGTTGCCCGTTCAATTAAAGCGCAACAAGGTATTGCCGGTATCCGTTCTGGTAATTATGCTGAAGCTATCAATTCTTTAAGCGCTGCAGGTCAAGATGCAACTGTATTATACAATAAAGGTCTTGCTCAAGTATTATCTAAACAATATGATGCTGCTTTAGCTACATTGAATGAATCTGCAACTGCCGATGCAACTCAAGGTTGGACTTATTATGTAGCTGCTATCGCTGCTGCCCGTGCTAAAAACGAATCTGCTTTAACAACTAATTTACAAAAAGCTACTCAAGCTGATGCTTCTTTAAAAGCAAAAGCTTTAACAGATTTAGAATTTGATGCTTATTTAAACAGCGAAGCATTTAAAAATGCTATTAAATAATTATTAAAGTTAATTTTATAAAAATAAAAAAACCTGTTTCTTATGAAGCAGGTTTTTTTATTTTATCTTTTTACAAACTACTTTTTGTCTATTAAATCTTAATCTTTATTTTTGCTCGGAATTTTATAACAATTACAGTTTTATTTACAGCACACGAAACATTTTATTCTGCAAATATTTAAAGTATGAGAGAAATACAGTTTAGGCAAGCCCTTCGGGAAGCAATGTCGGAAGAGATGCGAAAAGATGACAAAATTTTCCTTATGGGCGAAGAGGTTGCTGAATACAATGGTGCATATAAGGTGAGTGAGGGAATGCTTGCTGAGTTTGGTGCAAAAAGAATTATTGATACTCCCATTGCCGAGTTAGGCTTTGCCGGTATCGGAGTTGGAGCTGCAGCAAATGGTTTGAGACCGATAATTGAATTTATGACTTTTAATTTTTCATTAGTTGCTATTGATCAAATAATTAATTCGGCAGCGAAAATGATGTCAATGTCCGGCGGGCAATATTCTGTACCTATTGTTTTTCGCGGTCCAACCGGTAATGCCGGTATGTTAAGTTCACAGCATTCTCAAAACTTTGAAAGCTGGTTTGCAAACACACCCGGTTTAAAGGTTGTTGTTCCATGCGATCCTTATGATGCAAAAGGTCTACTTAAAAGTTCTATCAGGGATAATGACCCTGTAATTTTTATGGAATCTGAATTAATGTATTCCGATAAAGGTGAAGTACCGGAAGAAGAATATATCATTCCTATTGGCCGGGCACACATTAAGCGCCCCGGTAATGACGTAACAATCGTGTCTTTTGGTAAAATGATGAAAGTAGCTATGAGTACAGCTGCCGAATTGGAAAAAGAAGGGGTTTCTGCTGAGGTGATAGATTTGCGTACAGTAAGGCCAATAGATTATGAAACAATTGTTAACTCCGTAAAAAAAACAAATCGTTTAGTAGTAGTAGAAGAAGCATGGCCTTTAGCAGCCATCTCTTCTGAAATTACATATCATGTTCAACGTTTTGCTTTCGATTATTTAGATGCGCCGGTAATTCGTGTAAACAGTCTTGACGTTCCTCTTCCTTATGCACCAACGCTTATCGAAGCCATTTTGCCAAGTGTGAAAAGGACAATGGAAGCAGTAAAATCTGTAATGTATAAGTAAGCAATTAAACTATTTAAGTAAAGGCCTTTCTAATTGGAAAGGCCTTTTTTGTTAGGTATACTTTTAGTATTTTAATTATAAATCTTTAAAAAAATGAAACATTTTATCGAAAAAATAATTTTAATATTTTGCTTTGTACTTCCGGGATTTTTTTTCGGCTGTATTGCACCTAATCCTGAAAATTCGTTAAACCCCGAAGAAAAGGATATCTATGTAACCAATTACGATCCAACGGGTAAATTTTCTGATTATAAAACTTATTCAATATCCGATTCTGTAGTTTATTCATCAAATCAGGATACATCAATTAAAAAGTCACGTGGTAGTATTGATATCAGTACAATATCTGCAATTAAAAGCGCCATGCAACAAAAAGGATATTCATATGTTGCAAAAAATCAAAATCCTGATGTAGGAATAAGTGTAAACAGAATAGAAGTTATCAGTACCGGCACTTCAGTATCATATCCTTACGGTTATGGTTATGGTTATGGTTATGGTTATGGATCTGGCTACGGATATGGTGGATATGGAGGAGGATATTATGGAAACCCTGCTTATATATATAACTATCAGATTACAAATGATGCTCTGGTTTTACAAATAGTTGATTTAAAAGATCATTCTATTGTTAATAAATTAAAAGTAGTTTGGGAGGGGGAGATTTTGGGAGATTTTTCTGACAATCAATCTGTACCTCTTGAAAAAAGATTTATTGATGGCATTCAAAATATATTTACACAGTCAAGTTATTTAAAAAAATAAATTAAAATTATTAAATATGAAAAAAAATAATTTTTTATATATCTCTTTTGTATTTATTTTAATAAATATAAAAGCATTTTCTCAAAGTAATTCGCAAGTTTTGGCAGGAGATAAAATTTTTACAATTAATTATTCGGCAGGCTTACCAAATGGTTCTTTACATAATTTTATTTCCGATAAAATGTTTAGTGGCTTTAATGCAGATGTAAGAAGTTTTATTACCGATAAATTTGCAGCAGGTTTATCAATTGGGTGGAATAATTTTAAAGAGCAATACCCAAGAGAAACATATCCAAATGGTAATGGGTCATTTTCTTCCGTGCTGACGAAATATTTAAGTACAGCTCCGGTAATGCTTACCGGTTTTTATCACTTTACGACCAATAAAAAAATTAATCCTTATGCTATAGCCGGTGCGGGCATACATTTAGTTAATTATAATAAATGGGATGGTGTTTATGGTGATAGCAAATCATCAGTAAGGTTTGGAGCGAGGCTGGGTGCAGGTATTTTGGTTCCGTTTACCGATACTTTTGGATTAAATTTATCGGCACGATATAATTATGCTGCCTTTTCTTATAATGAAATTAAAAATATTCAATACCCTGATGTGAGTTTAGGGCTTTATTTTATAAGTTTTTAAAAAAATAAATATGAAAAATGTTGTAATAGCGATAACTTTTTTTGGTTTAAGTTTATTATTTCAAAATTGTATTTTGTCGGAAAAGGCATATTACAAAGAGAAAGATATAATTGATCTTCCACAAGTTGAAGGGGAATGGAAGGCAATTGAAAATAAGCTGAACAGCAACTTACCCCATATTTTAATTACCAAACAACATAAAGGAAAATATACTATAATAAATAAAGAAAGCGGCGATAAAGCAGGTAAGGCGGATACAAATAAAAATGTTACGTTATTTGCCGTTGATGAAAATTTTTATTTCGATTATTTAAAAATTAATGAAGGGGATTCTTCTCAACCTTTACACTTTATTCAGGAAATAAAAATAAATAAAGATAAACTGGAGCTTTTTGGTATCAGTAGTAAGGATATGCAAAAAATGATTTATGAAAAAAAAATGACCCTGCCTTATATAAAAAAAGAAGACGGAACAATTATTTTTACTGCGTCTACAGATCAACTTCAAAGTTTTTTATTTTTTAATAAAAAGAATAAAAACTTATTCGAAAAAATTGGTCGCCTGCAAAAAATAAAGCCAAACTAATTTCGAATTAATTTTTTGCAAAATACAAGATATCTTAATTGCTTAATGAATTATGAGTTTATCGATATTGATAAACTCATAATTCATTTTTTTTACCTTTAATATAAATTATAAATGCAAAAGTATAAAAATAAAAAAGGCAACTCAGGTGTGGTTGCCTATCAAATGGGAACAGATTTTATAAAAGTTAAGTTTAAAGACGGAAACATTTATAAGTATACTTTTTCAAGTGCAGGAAATGAAAATATTAGTAAGATGAAAGAACTGGCAATGATTGGTGAAGGCTTGAGTACATACATCAGTACAACAGTAAAAGATGCTTATGAGATAAAAGTGATAAAATAATATTTTTATTTTTAGGCGCAGACAATAAAAGTGCAATTGTAGGTAGAGAATCTTTCAGGCAGTTTTAAAATTCTCATTATCAGGCTTTATAACATTACAGGATTTAATAAGGTTTTAATAATTTTACATATTTTTTGAAGATCGATTTCATTTAATTGTGTTCCGGCAGGCAAACATAAACCTGTTTTAAATAAGCTTTCAGCTATATTATCTTCTCCATAATATTTGCAATCATTAAAAACCGGTTGTAAATGCAATGGTTTCCATAATGGCCTTGATTCAATATTATTTTTTTCTAATTCCAATCTAAGCATTTCAGGAGTTATTCCTGATATTTTTTCAATTAAAATGGTGCTGAGCCAATGGTTAGAATACGTACCATCCGGTTCAGGTTGAAATTTTATAAAAGGAAATTTTATAAATTCATTTTTGTAAAATTCAAAAATGTTTCTTTTTACCGATACCTTTTCATTAATATTTTCCATTTGTCCACAACCGATACCTGCACTTATGTTGCTCATCCTGTAGTTATAACCGATTTCCTGATGATGGTAATAGGGGAGGAGATCGCGAGCCTGTGTAGCGAGGTAAAGTGCTTTTTCTGCCAATGATTTATCATTCGTTAATAAAGCACCTCCTCCTGAAGTTGTAATTATTTTATTTCCATTGAAAGATAAAATTCCAATTTCACTTCCGGCACCTGCCATTATTTTATTTGAATTATAATAAAAGTATGAACCTAATGCCTCAGCAGCATCTTCCAAAATGGGAATATTAAACTCTTGTGAAATAGTTAGTATTTCGTTCATTAAGGCCGGTTGGCCGTATAAATGAACCACAATAATGGCTTTAGGTTTTTTATTTTTTTTTAATTGCTTTAATATAAAATCCTTTAATAGAACAGGATTAATATTCCAGGTTTTTTCTTCACTGTCAATAAAAACAGGTGTGGCTTTTAAATAGACAATGGGATTTGCCGTGGCTGCAAATGTTAAAGTGGGGCAAATTACTTCATCACCTTCTTTCACCCCCAATAAAATTAATCCCAAATGGATTGCAGATGTGCCGCTATTTAGTGCAACAACGTATTTGGTATTGGTATATTTTTGTAATGATTTCTCAAATTCATCAATATTTTCTCCTGCTGTGGTAACCCAATTTTTATGAATGGCATCTTTGATATATTTTAATTCACTTCCATTTAAATGTGGAGGTGAAAGCCAAATACGCTTTGAAGAATTTTTATTTTCCATGTGGAAAGTTAAAAATTAAAATCAAAAAAATTATGGATTATTATATCTGATAATTTGTGCGGGATTACCTACAACAACAGCATAATCGGGGATATTTTCTGTAACCACAGCTCCGGCACCAATGGTTACCCATTTTCCAATTGTTTTATTTGAAATTATTACTGCACCTGCTCCCACCAAAGTTCCTTCACCAATTTTTATTCCTCCACAAACTGTTGCATGGGGCCCAATATGAACATAATCAGAAATTTCGCAATCATGATCTACCGAACATCCGGAATTTAAAACTACATGCCGGCCGATAATGGTACTGCTTTGAATAAGGGATTGGTGAATTACTACAGTACCGGATTTAATTTGTGTTGAAGATGAAACAACTGCTGACGGATGAATAATAATACCAAACGGATGAGATATTTTTTTCGAAATTTCTTTTCTTAACAGATTATTTCCAATCGAAATCACTACTTCATCATCTATAAAAACATCATGATTATAAATTCCGGTAAAATAGTTTGAATTTAAATTATCTTTAATCGGATTGTCGTCAAAAATGCCTTTCAGTGGAATATTTAAATCTTTTAAACAATCCATCAATACTTTGGCATGGCCGCCATTTCCATATAAAAGCATAATTTTTATTTGATAGGGCTTTATTTTACTTCCGATAAATAACCGGTAAACTTTTTAGAAATAACATCTCCATGAATTTCAGAAGAAGTTAAAAGTTTCTTAACAGTGGTAAGGAGTATTGTTATATCCAGCTTAAAAGAAACTTCTTTTGCATATTTTACATCCCAATAAAATCTTTCTTCCCAAGCCAAATCATTTCTTCCATTAATTTGAGCTAAACCCGTGATTCCGGGCAATACATTATGCCTTTGTAATTGAGTTTGATTATAATAAGATAAATATTCCGGTAATAAAGGTCTTGGGCCAACCACACTCATATCACCAAATAAAATATTTATCAATTGAGGTAATTCATCCAATGAGTATTTCCTTAAAAAAAAACCAAAAACAGAAATTCTTTTATCATCAGACAATAACAAATTGTCATCGTCCTTTGCCTCATTCATTGTTTTAAATTTTAATATTTTAAAAGGCTTGTTATTAAACCCTATTCTGGTTTGAATAAAAAAAATTTCTCTCTTATTATAAAAAAATAAAAAAAATATTAAAATAAAAAAAACCGGCGATAGGATTATTAAAAACCCTCCCGCCAGTAAAAAATCTAAAAACCTTTTTCCTATTTTAATGTACATTCATTAAAAAATTATGAAACTTTGCGATTGACATCGAAGTTTTCCAAATAATCAGCAACCCTTCTTACAAACATTCCCCCCAGCGCACCATCTACAACACGATGATCGTATGAATGCGACAAATACATCATTTGCCTGATACCTAATGTATCTCCATACGGTGTTTCTATAACTGCAGGTTTTTTTTGAATTGCACCTAACGACATTATTCCTACCTGAGGTTGATTAATAATGGGTGTACCCATCACATTTCCAAAAGATCCTATATTTGAAATCGTATATGTTCCGCCTTCGAGATCTTCTAATTTCAATTTATTTTCGCGGGCACGGCGGGCAAGATCATTAACTCTTTTGGTTAAACCAACAATATTTAATTGATCTGCATTATGAATAACAGGAACAATTAAATTTCCATTCGGCAAAGCTACAGCCATACCAATATTAATATCTTTTTTAATTAAAATTTTATCACCATCAACTGAAATGTTAAGCATTGGGTAATCGCGCAATGCCCGAGCAACAGCTTCGATAAAAATAGGCGTGAAAGTAATTGCGTCGCCCTGTTTTTCTTTAAACTCGTGTTTAACTCTGTTTCTCCAAAAAACAATATTGGTAACATCTGCTTCAACAAAAGAAGTAACATGTGGAGAAATCCTTTTTGAATCGACCATTCTTTGCGCTATCATTTTGCGCATCCTGTCCATTTCAATAATTTCCATATTTCCGTTTACTGAAACAGCGGGGCTGCCTACTGGTTCCTGAGGCTCCGGATTAAAATATTTAATTTCAGGATCCTTCTCTTGTCTTTCTTTTGTATCTTCTTTCGCTTCCTGTATTGTTTCTTTTATTTCTTCAATAGGTTCAGGTTCTTTCTTTTCTACCTTTTGAAGATTATTTTCGGGTTCAGTTTTATTTTCTTCTTCTTCAATTTCTTCCTCTTTTTCTAAATATGGTTTATCGAGAGAAATAAATGCAGAACCTGTTTTTTCAAGTGGAATAGATATAATTTTATCTTCTTTATGTTCTTCTTCGATTACTATAGGTACATTTTCAGCAATATTGCCATTTTTAAAAGATAAATAATTTAAAATATCTTTTTTTGTAACTCTTTCTTCTCCACCGGTACCCACTATATATTCAAGATCATGCATTGTTATTCCTTCTTCACGGGCTATAGTTAAAACCAGTGGCGAATAAAACCTTCCGCTCGCAGCTTCTGCAAGCTTATAAGGATTGGACTTTGAATTATTTTTTTCGGATGATGTACCGGTTAAAAAATTATTGCCGGGCTTATAACTTTCTTCAATTTGATGAGCCGTTTGATTATTAGAAGAAGGGTTTTCAGAATTATTTTTAGAGATTGGTTCAGTATTTATAATAGCGATAGGACTTCCAATTGCTACCACTTCGCCTTCTTTTACAAGAATTTCCATTAAATATCCACCATCAAGTGCCGGAACTTCGGTATCGACCTTATCGGTAGCAACTTCTAAAACGGATTCATCCTGGTCTATTTTTTCACCAACTTTTTTTAACCATCTAAGAACAGTCCCCTCCATAATGCTTTCGCCCATCTTAGGCATTAACATTTTAATAAGTGCCATATTTTTGTTATTAAAGAATAGGTTGTAGTAAAAACGAATATAATTATATTAAATCCATTTTTGCAAAAATAATCTTTTTAACGCAAAGTCAACGTTTTTCTATTAAAATCAGGCGAAGCATATTCAATAATGAATTGGATATTAAATTTATATTTAATTCTCTTTGCCTGAAAAACTGTACCTTTTTAGCAATTGTTTTTTCGCCATCAGCATAAGCCAGCCAAACTGTACCTACAGGTTTCTCTTCAGTTCCTCCATCCGGGCCAACTATCCCGGTATCGGCAATACCGATATTTGTCCCAAATTTTTTTCTTATTCCTTCGGCCATTTCTTTTGCAGTTTCTTCGCTTACTGCACCATATTTATTAATTGTTTCTGCGTCAACGCCAAGTACGTTTATCTTTATTTTATTATCATAAGCTACTACACTGCCGGAATAATATTTAGAACAACCGGCTACCTTAGTAATTAAATATGACGTATGTCCTCCTGTGCAGCTTTCGGCTATTGCAAGTGTTTTTCCTTTTTCAATTAATAATTTACCTATTGCACTTTCAATTTCTTCATTATTAAAACCGTAAACGTTTTCAGAAATTAAAGGCAGAAGTTTATTTATTTCAGTTTCCACATCCCTTTTTAATTTCTCTTCATCATCCCCGGATGCAGTTAATCTAAGTCTTACTTGTCCGCTTGATGGTAAATAAGCCAATTTAATATGCTCCGGTAATCCATCTTCCCAATCAGTAATTTTATCTGCTAAATAGGATTCTCCGATGCCAATCGTACGAATGAATTTATGATAAAAAATAGGGGTATTAAAAAATGATTTAAGTCTTTGTAAAATTTCAGTATTCATCAAGCCTTCCATCTCTTTGGGTACTCCCGGAAGAGAAACAAAAATTTTTCCTTTATTTTCAAACCACATTCCCGGAGCAGTGCCAAATTTATTCGAAATGAATGTGCAATTTTCAGGTAAAAAAGCCTGACTTCTATTAGTTTCCGTAAGCTCTCTGCCAATTTGAATAAAAAAGCCTGTAACATCTTCCAAAGCCTCCTTATTTAATTTTAATTCACAATTAAAATATTCAGCAAGGGTATGCTTGGTAATATCATCTTTTGTAGGTCCTAAACCTCCTGTCATTATTATAACATTTGCTCGAGATGCTGCCTCTTTTAATATTTCTAAAATTTTTTCTTTTTGATCACCAACCGATGATTTTCTGACGGTTTTAATACCGATTTTATCTAACTCGGCACTTATAAAGCGGGTATTGGTATCTGTTATTTGGCCGTACAAAATTTCATCACCAATAGTAATGATTTCAGCCAGAATTGATGTATTCATGCTCGTGTAGAATGGTTTTGACCCGTAAACGTACTAATAAAAAAACAATCCGATGTAAAAATGGTTTTCATTTTTACATCGGATTGTTTTTTTATTTCCTATAAAAGTTTTTAAAAAGTAATCTCAACAAGTTTAATTTTGCCTGCTTTTGATTGTTTTCCTTTTTCGTAATAAAAAATAGAAAGTTTTTCATCTTCACCCAATTTATCATAAAAAGAATCTGCCTTAAATGACATACCCTGACTGATATCTTTACCTTCGAAAGAATATTTTTTTAAAACAATACCTTCTTTATTAACAACTTCTATAAATCTGTAATTAACAGATTTACTTGTGTTTAAATACTCAATTTTAAATTCTGTATTTTTTGATAAGAGTTCTAATTTAATATTATCAGCCGTAACTATTTTATCATTAATTTGAATTTTCCAATTCGTAAGCGTTTCGTTATTGTAGTTTTTAAACGAACTTAAAATTAATAAAATGGCAATTGAACAAAATATATTCTTTATCATAATCGTAATAATCTACTAATTAAAAAAGCTCTTCTAATAAAATTAAAACTTGATAATATATAATTTTAGATATTAAAATCTTGAAAAAATTATAAAGAATCAATAAATTATAGTAATTTTATCGATTGACATAAATGTAATAACTTTTTAATAATATCAAAACAAAAAAATTATTTTTTTTGATATATATTGAAGTTCCCGGGTTATCATAGTTATAGGCCTGTCCTCAATCCAAGAAACAAATGGAGTATTTTCTCCTCCATAGATCTCAATTTATGAAATAGATGAGACATTCTTATCAAGCACGTTTGAAAAATAATTTATAATTATATAAATATTTTATTGGATATTTGAAGTTATTTAATGATAATACCTAATGTTAATAAAGAAATTAGTTAGTATTTTTTTACTAATGAATATCACTTTTATTTCCGCACAGCATTTAAATTTTGAACAAATAAGCTTAGAACAAGGATTAAGTAATAGCCTGGTAAATTCCATCTTACAGGATAAACAAGGATTTATTTGGATAGGTACAGAATCGGGGCTTAACAAATTTGACGGTTATAATTTTAAAGTTTTTAACACCGACCCGGATAATCCTTTTAGCATCCAGGGTAGAATTATTAAAAACTTATTTGAAGACAGTAAAGGCCTTATCTGGATTAGTTTTTTAACAGGTGGTTTAAGTTATTATGATCCTAAAACGGAGAAATTTCTCAACTTTCTTGCCAATAAAAATTTAAAAGATGGCCTTTCGGATAATATTATCAATACTATTTTTGAAGATAGGCGCGGCAATGTATGGATAGGTACTAACAATGGTCTAAATAAGTTTGAAAGGAAAAATAATACTTTTTACCATTATTTTAATTCAAAAACGAATCCTAATAGTATCATTAATAATGAGATAATAACTATTTACGAAGATAAAAGAGGAAGTATTTGGATAGGTACCCGATTGGGGTTAAGTATCTATAATTACAAAACCAATAATTTTTTATCATTTATTATTCAAAAGTCATCTCAATATGAGCCCGACACGCTGTCTGGCAATTCCTATACGTCAATTATACAAGATAAAAAAGGCTCTTATTGGATTGGCACCCGAAGCCATGGTGTATTTTATTGCAATTCGTTTCCTAAAAACGCCAATGATTTTAAAGCCTTTAATGCAAAATCAATCTATAATGTGGATTATATTTTAGAATCACCCGGTGGAGTTATCTGGATAGCTCATTCACATGGTCTTAGCCTGATTGAACAAAAGAGTATATCCAATTATAAAATAACTAACCTCTTCCACTCTAGTGATTATAGAGATTTCAATGGAGATTCACGCGTTAGTTCTTTAAAAGAAGATAGCAAGGGAAATATGTGGGTTGCCCTTGAAGGAAATAATTTTAATTTATTCCGCATCGATAAAAACCTTCAGATAGAATCTGTTTCAAACCAAAAGTCGTACAAAGACATCGTAAAAAACAAAAATGTATTATGCCTGTTCGAGGATAAATTTGGCGTAATGTGGATCGGATTGGAAAAAGGAGGAATAGTTAAATGTGATTTAAACGGAAAGCCATTCGAAAAAATAAGTTTGACAGATAAAAATGAACTGCCTAAAGATGTAGTTTATTCCATATATGTAGATTTGAATGAAACATGTTGGATTGGAACTGCAAACGGCTTAGTAAGATTAAATAAAGAAGGCAATAATATTAAAAGGTACACGCAAACTATTGGTTGTAAAAACTGCCCGGCAGGTAAGTCAGTCGCCACCATTTCACAAGATAAAAAGGGTTATATATGGCTTGGATTTCACGATTCACAAATAAGCAGGTTTGACCCGAAAACGGAAGAGTTTACCAACTTTATTTATGATCCTCTGAAAAGCGCAAGCAATGTTGGCTGGGCTGTAAGAAAAATTATCCCTGATTTAAATGGCGATTTATGGTTTAGCTCTTTTTCGGCCGGTTTAACTAAAATGAATGTCTCCCAAGGTAATTTTTTTAATTATTCAAGCAGGCAATTACCATGGAAAAATGCCAATGCCATCTCAGACTCACGTAATCACTTAGTTAGTAACTACATAACCTGTATGTTGGCGGATGGAGATACTATAATTTGGATTGGTAGTTTAAGCGAAGGCCTGGATAAGTTTAACCTCAAAACTAAATCTTTTGAACATTTTAAAAAACTGCGTGAAAAGGTCAATACAATCTCCAGTAATGAAATTAGTTCATTGTATCGCAGTCAAAAAGGCCAACTTTGGATCGGTACAGGTGGAGGTGGTTTGTGCCTGATGAATGAAAAAGAAAAGACATTTATTCATTATACAGTTAAAAACGGCCTGTCCAATAATACTATAACAGGAATAACAGAAGATACTCGAGGGTTTTTATGGTTAAGTACCGTTAACGGTATAAGCTGTTTTGATCCCTTAAGTAAGGTTTTTCATAACTTTTCTAAAGAAGATGGCTTAGAAACTGATGAGTTCAATTCAAATGCCATATTTAAGACAAAAGATGGAAAGGTTTACCTTGGAGGGAATAATGGAATTATAGCCTTCTTCCCCGAAAAGATAATTAATAATCCTTTCAAACCAAATGCAGTAATTACGGGATTTAGAATTTATAATAGGCTTATTCATGCGGGTGACACCTTAAATAAGCATACTATATTAAATCAGGCTATTAATTATACTGAAAAATTAACTTTAAAATACGATGAAGATGATATTACATTCGAATTCGCTGCTTTGCATTATGCGGTACCCAAAAAAAATAAGTTAAAATATAAACTCGAAGGTTACGATAAGGAATGGAAGTATACTGATTATAAAGAACTGTTCGCAACCTACACTAAGCTTCCGGCAGGCAAATATGTATTTAAGGTTATGGCCGGCAATAATGATGGTATTTGGAGTGATAAAGAAATAAATCTTCAACTCGAAATTTTACCACCCTGGTGGGAAACGGTATGGTTCAAATCCATGGTTATATTTATTTTAACAGGTGCTGTATTATTTGCTTACCGCCAAAGGATTAAAAACCTTCAACGAAGGCAGATAATTTTAGAAAACAAAATAGAACTCAGAACTCAACATCTAAAAAACGCGAATGAAGAAATCGGCAGACAAAAAGATGAAATAATAACAATTTCCGAAAAGCTACATGACGCTGATAATATAAAAATAAATTTTTTTACTAATATATCACATGAATTCAGAACGCCTTTAACGATTATATTAAGTACTTTAAGCAAATTACAAAAAGCAGAAACCGGTAAAACTTTTAGTATTACGGATGATTATGGAATGATTAATCGTAATGCACTGCGCTTACTAAAACTTACCAACCAATTACTTGATTTTAGAAAAATTGATCAGGAATTATATAAAATTAAAGTCGAAGAAACAGTAATAAGTGATTTTATAAGTAATTTGATTTCGGAATTTATTCCATTGTCAGCCAAATCTAACATCGATTTGATTTTTCAAGTGCCTGATTCTCCTGTTATAGGCTTTATAGATAGGGATTGCGTAGAAAAAATTCTTTTTAACCTGCTTTCTAATGCTATTAAATATACACCCGACGGCGGAAAAATTGTTTGTGCATTATCAGTAAATCATCAAACATTACAAATAAACATTATCGATACAGGTATTGGTGTATCCCGGAAAGATATTCCTTATCTGTTCGACCGTTTTTTTGAGGTTAAAGATAAAAATTTTCAAAGATTTGAGTCAACAGGATTGGGTTTAGCTTTTGCCAAGCAATTAGCATTTCTACATAAAGGCGATATAAAAGTAATCAGTGAGCCGGGTAAGGGCTCTACGTTCACCGTTACTTTGAGTATTTCAAGAGAAAACTTTGATTTAGATGAGATAAGTTCAGGAGAAATTGAAAATTCAATACTGCCAATCTTAAGCGTTGATGATAAGAATGTTGATGCGATAACTTTTAATGATTTAAATAATTCCGAAAAGCCTTTATTACTAATTGCTGAGGACAACCAAGACTTGCGTTTGTTGATAACACAGGAAATGGAACAAGAATACCGAATTATAGTTTGTACAAACGGACTTAGTGCTTATGAGCAAGCCCAATTAAGGTTTCCTGATGCCATATTAAGTGATATTATGATGCCGGGGATGGATGGCATAGAACTATGCAGGAATATAAAATCTTTTGAAACTACAAGCCACATACCTGTAATTCTGCTTACAGCGCGTTCTTCAACAGAAAATATTATTGAAGGGCTAGACACAGGCGCCGACGATTATATTTCCAAACCTTTTAATATTGATATCCTCAAAGCAAGGTTGCGTAATATAATTATTCAACGCAAAAAATTAAGGGGGCAATTTATTAATGAACCGGAAAAGGATATTATTACACTTGCAAACAATAAAACTGATCTGGATTTTATTAACAGGCTTACCGATATTATAGAAGCTGAGATCAACAACCCGGATTTAGATGGAGATTATTTGGCAAAAGCATTGGGTATTAGTAAGAGTGGCTTATATAAAAAGGTGAATGCTCTTGCTGATGTCTCTATTAACATTTTTATACGTAATTACAGGTTAAAAAAATCCCTCGAGCTTATTAAAAACAGCGACTCTAACATTTCCGAAATCGCTTATCAACTCGGCTTCAACAGCCCCGGTTATTTTTCCAGATGCTTCTCCGAATATTTTGGATTTGCACCCACAAAAGTTAAAAGGCAATGATAATATGCTTTCTTAGATAATATGGCGATATTAATATATAATCTAAGGATAATAATATTATGTAAATTCTAAGATATTATAAACTAGTGATAGTAATATATAATCTGGTGATAGTACTACTATTTAACATAAATTAATATTGTATGTATTTTAATTAACTATTATTATCATGAAAAAGATTAATCAAAATCAGTATTGGCGAAATGCCAAACTGTATTTTATGAGACTTACAAAAGCTCATGAGTTTATCAATTTTATTCCCCTTAAAAATATTTTAAAGGTCGGAATATCTGTTTTAGTTTTATTTTTTACAGCCATTGTCAGTTCTTATGCACAATATGGAGACATTTCGGGCACCTCTACAGCAAAGACGCTTAAAATCGGAGGCGGTGGATGGATGACAGGTATGCACATCAATCCGAGTGGTACCCCTGTGGTGGCACGAACCGATGTAGGGACACCCGTAATTTGGAATGAAGCAACTAAAACATGGACAAACCTGGTAACCACTAAGACGATGCCTGCCGGTTATGCTCTGGATAATCTGGATGTGGGTTCCGGTAAAAATAGTTTTGGTGGTGCTGTCAGCGTTGTGTCAGATCCATCTAATGGTAATACCCTTTATATGGCTTATAGTGATACGAAAAACAATTGGCAGGAAGGATGCATTTTTAAAAGTACGGACCAGGGAAAGAATTGGAGTGTAACTGGCCTGTGTGGCTTCACAGCCTTGCCTAATACTGACGGGCCTAAAACTCAGGGCGAAAAACTTTGTGTGGATCCCAACAACCCTAATGTGGTTTATTTTGGATCAAGTGCACAGGGTTTGTACCGAACTGATAATGGTGGAACTGCTTGGAATACTGTGTCCGATGTGTCTAAGGGTGATGAAAGTATTTTTGGTATCGGTATGGTTATAATTGATGGCAGCAGTGGCACTACCACCAGAAACGGAGTGACAGTAACTAAAAATGTTTACGCTACTCTTCATAATAAAGGGGTGTACCAAAGCACCGACGGAGGAGCGACATTTCATCTGATGACCGGTTATACGGTAGGTAGGATAGACGATGCCGAAGTGGTAAACAATGTACTGGTAATTGCTTCTAACAAAGAGGTTTGGAAGTATAAAAATGGAACGTGGACGAATATTTCATCAGGAACCAGCAGTGTAGTTGAAGTTGCCCTTGATCCCAATAATACCGACAGGATTTTTGCTTTCAGCGAAGGCGGAGGTACCATCTACCGTACTACAGATGGAGGTGCAACCGGTTTTCAGACAATAAACAGAGCCACTACCGCTACTGATGTGCCATGGTTAGCCTGGATTGATACCGGTTGGCTATCTGTTGGTGCGGTTCAGTTCGACCCTAAAACTTCGGGTGAACTTTGGTTTGCCGAAGGAACAGGTATGTGGAGAAGTACCGAAATTACGGGAAGCACGCTTACTTGGAACAATGTAAGTGCAGGTATTGAAAACATGGTAGCTAATGATGTAGTTGCTCCTCCCGGTGGTGTACCAATCACTGCCTTCTGGGATCAGAAACTTTTTTACAAAGACAACTTGGATACTTATCCGACAGAAAAAAAGCCCAATAAGGTTTTTGGTTCTTGTTGGGATTTGGATTATGTAGAAAAGAATCCGCTTCAAATTGTAGCTCTGATAGACGACCATACCGGTTCTCATGCCCCTGCAAGGTCAAGCGGTTATTCTCTGGATGGAGGAAAGACCTGGAACATGTTCAGTGCTCTTTCAAACGGTACGGCTCCAAGTGGCATGCAATATGGAAATATGGCTGTATCATCCAATAATCTTGATAACATAGTATGGCTTCCATCCAGTAAGGGTATGCCTTATTATACTAAAGACAGAGGGGCTACCTGGTATCAGGTAAATGAAGGAAGCAATTCAACAGATGGCGGGCACCATGCTTATTATAGTAATAAGGAAGTGTTACAATCTGATAGGGTAACAGACGGCACGTTTTATATCTATAACTGGAATTACGGATTTTATAAGAGTACCAATGGCGGAGAAAGCTGGGTGCAATCAGCAAACAACCCACCTTTAGGTGCCTGGAACGCTATTGTACGAACTGTGCCCGGTAAGGCGGGGCATTTGTTTTGGGCCAGTGGCTACAACAGTAAAAAACCTCTTTACCACTCAGTTGATGGTGGTGATACCTGGACTAAATCTTCAAATGTGGATGCCACTTACATGATCGCTTTAGGTAAAACGGCAACCAATGCCTCTTATCCTACGCTCTTCCTGTATGGAATTATTAATGGACAGGAAGGTTTGTTTCGTTCAACTGACGAAGGGGCCAACTGGGACTTTGTTACGGCAGCTGTAGATGGTTCTTTTGATACTCCCACAGCCATGGATGGGGATAAAGATATTTATGGAAGGGTATATATCGGTTATACAGGTTCCAGCTTTAAATATGTAGATGCGAACGGTACTTCAACCGTCACTACTGTAACTAAGGGTAATGGAACTGGTATTACAGGCTCCTATTTTAACTCCATAGACCTTACAGGTACTCCCGTTGTCAGAAATGATGATAACATTAGTTTTGACTGGAGCACCAATGGCCCGGCGGTTGGAAGCCTTGGCACAACTAATTTTTCGGTACGATGGACCGGTAAAATAGAAGCTCCTGTTGACGGAAGTTATACTTTCAGGACTTACAGTGACGATGGGATCAGAGTGTGGATAAATGGAACAAAGATTATTGATGCATGGATAGACCAAGGTGCCGGTAACCCAAATGTGAGTACCGCAATCACTTTATCAGCTAACACTAAATATGATATTAAAGTGGAGTATTATCAAGGCGGAGGTGCTGCATCTGCTAAACTTGAATGGAATTATCCGGGACACGGATACACAGGAGTACCTAAGGACAGGCTTTACCCTGATGGTACCGTTTCAACAGTATCTGTTACAGGCGTTGCTGTCAACCCTACTTCAACAAGTATTGCTGTGAATGGGACACAACAGCTTACTGCTACCGTTTCTCCGTCTAATGCAAGCAATTCATCGGTAAGTTGGTCTTCAAGTAATACTTCAGTGGCCACAGTTGGTTCAAGCGGCTTGGTTACAGGTGTTGCTGCCGGTTCTGCTACTATTACTGCTACCACATCAGATGGCTCATTTAAATCCACAAGTTCAATTACAGTAAGCTCCGGTTCATCGGGTGGCGGAACGGCTGTTAATTTAGCCTCAAATAAAACCGCTTCTGCTAATTCAGAGCAAACAGGTAATGAAGCTTCTAAGGGAAATGATGGAAATAATTCTACTCGTTGGGCTGCCAATGATGGAAGCTTCCCTAAAACTTGGTCAGTGGATTTGGGTAGTAATTATACCTTAAGTAAAATTGAAATTGATTGGGAAGTTACAGCTTCCACTTATTATTATAAGGTGGAAACCTCAATTGACAACAATATCTGGACAATTGCACTTGACAAATCTTCAAATACAGTACAAGGACATACTTCTGAAGCAATTAATGTATCATCTGCCAAGTATGTAAGAGTAACTACAGTAGGGTATACAGGTGGATATGCATGGGCGAGTTTTTATGAGTGCAGAGTATTTGGAACTTCAGGAAGTGCAACCTCAACAACAATAGCTGTTACAGGCGTTGCTGTCAGCCCCGGTTCAACAAGTATTGCTTTGAATAATACACAACAGCTTACTGCCACAGTTTCTCCGTCTAATGCGAGCAACTCATCTGTAAGTTGGACTTCAAGCAATACTTCAGTGGCTACGGTAAGTTCAAGCGGCTTGGTTACGGGTGTTGCAGCCGGTTCTGCTACTATTACTGCTATTACATCAGATGGCTCATTTAAATCTACGAGCTCAATTACAGTAACCGCAGCCAGTAGTACTCCGTTAAGTATTAGTATCACCTCCCCTGCTAATAACCAAACAATAACTCCCGGAAGCGACCTAAATATTCAGGTAAATGTTACGGGTAATGTTGCAAAAGTATATTACTGGTATGATAATTGGGTTTGGTTGAGTTCAGTTACTTCAAGCCCATGGTCTACTAAATGGAATAATGTGCCAGCAGGTACGCATACCATAATGGCAATGGTTGAAGATGTTAACGGTAAAACTGTCTATGCCAACAATATTACATTTGTTGCAACAAATAGTTCAGCATTAGGCATTACTATTACTTCTCCGACTAATAACCAAACAATAGCTGCAGGAAGCGACCTTAATATTCAGGTAAATGTTACAGGAAATGTTGCAAAAGTATATTACTGGTATGACAACTGGATATGGTTAAATTCAACTACTTCAAGCCCATGGTCTACTAAATGGAGCAATGTGCCTGCAGGTAGCCATACTATAACGGCAAGGGTTGAAGATGTAAACGGCAATACTATTGATGCTTATGAGATAAAGTTTGTGGCAACAAGCAGTGGAAGGTTAGCCGGTGTAAAAGGCAAATATGAAATAAAACAATTAAAATCCATTTTATCACCCAACCCTGCTGAGAAAGAAGTAACCGTAGTATTTAATGCTTCTGAAGTTGGGAGTTCAAACATAAGTATTATCGATATGAATGGAAATGTAGTTTACAAAACTACCGCATCAGGCACATCTGCTACTCTCAACATTTCGGCTCTCAGGCAGGGAATGTATATTGTAAGGGTGATTAACGAGAATTTTTCATCAGTTGAAAAACTTATTGTACAATAAATTTTAATATTACTGGGGTTGAGTATATTAAAATACTTTTATACTCGCTTTAAAACGCAAAAGACCGATTTATACAAATCGGTCTTTTGCGTTTATTGCCATCCTCTGATCTCGACTTTTTAGGAAGCTTATATACTTTAAGAAATAGTCTTAAGCAAAAATTGATTTTTTTTACTGACCTGTTTAAAGTAAATTATTTTTCAATAGTGTGGTTATATTTAATCTAACTTTTCTCTTCGCGATTATTCATTTTTAATTTTAATAAATTATTCGATTTAAATTATGAGTATACCGATATTGATAAACCGATAATTATAATTTATTTTTTATGATTTTATTTTATTTTATGGATTATGATTCCATATTTCCAATTCAACTTTTTAAATTCGGCATGGCAGAGTTAATATTGTTTTCCTTTATAAGTCTTGAATTTTAATTAATCGATACAAGCATGAAATTATTTGGATTAATAGGGTATCCATTATCGCATTCGTTTTCTAAAAAATATTTTACTGAAAAGTTTATAAATGAAAATATTGAAGACGCCCGTTATGAATTATTTGAAATAGAAAAAATCGAAAACCTAAAAAATATTCTTATTGACAACCCTCAGATAAAAGGCTTAAATGTAACCATCCCTCATAAGCAAAATGTAATTCAATATCTTGATTTATTAGACATATCGGCAAAAAAAGTAAAAGCAGTTAACGTAATTAAAATTTTGGATGATGGGAAAAAGATAGGTTTCAATTCTGATTATTATGGCTTTAAATTATCATTAGAAAATTGGCTGAAAATTTTAAAAAGAGATATTTCAACAATAAAAGCAATTGTACTGGGCACAGGGGGCGCAAGCAAGGCAGTTCAGGCTGCATTAATCGATTTAAATATTCCATTTATAATCGTTTCGAGAGTTAAAACAGATGAAAATATTATTTATGAAGAGCTCTATGCAAAAATTTTAAATGAAAATAATTTAATAATTAATACAAGCCCCTTGGGTATGCATCCTAATATAGATGAACA
Source organism: Spirosomataceae bacterium (assembly GCA_965248855.1). GTDB lineage: Bacteria > Bacteroidota > Bacteroidia > Cytophagales > 172606-1 > CBDFKQ01. Next base: position 83,703 of record CBDFKQ010000026.1, read on the forward strand.
CCCTTACATAAATTATAATTTATTGGATAACCGCCATTTGCTGTATGATTTAGTTTATAACCCTCCGGAAACTTCATTTATGAAATTAGGCAAAGAAAAAGGTGCAGAGGTTAAAAACGGATTGGAAATGCTACATGCCCAGGCAGAAAAAGCTTGGGAAATATGGAATACAAATTAAATGTGACAAAATATATTTTAATATTTTTTGTCACATTTTTGAAATTTCCCGTCTTATCTAAATAATAAACTTTTACATTTTTTGAGTTTAAAAGTATAAAATATTGATGGATAGTGAATTAAACCGGAAAAAGTTTTAAATTATAAAATTTTCCGGGTTAATTATACTTTCAATTTTATCTCCAATAAAATATATTTTACCGGTGATGCAACCCTTTTGCTCCGAGATGGGTCATAGCAAAAATTAGGAGGGAAAAATTACAATTAATCCACCCTCATGTTTAAAGAAGAGGAAATAATTAATGGTTGTAAAAAAAGCGATTCGGTATCGCAACGTAAATTATATGAGCATTTTGAAAAAAAGATGTTCGTAGTATGTATGCGTTATACCAAAAACAGAATGGAGGCTGAAGACATTCTTCAGGAAGCTTTTGTAAAAGTTTTTCTTAACATTGAAAATTTTAGAAATGATTGCCCTTTAGATCAATGGATTAAAAAAATAATTATAAATACAGCCTTAAAAGTTATAAGAAAACAGGTTTTGGTTTTACCTGCTTCCGATTCCATAATTTTAGAAAATTACAGTGATGGAGAACAACCACCCCTATCTTCCTATAGTTTTTTAGAATTAATAAATATGATACAAAAGTTACCTGCAGGTTATCAGGTTATTTTTAATTTATACGCAATTGAAGGTTATAACCATAGAGAAATAAGTGTAATGCTAGGGATAAGCGAGGGCACTAGTAAATCTCAATATGCAAGGGCAAAAGTAACTTTGCAGCAAATGATACAACAACACAGCTATGAAAATAAACTTGAGTACCCAAACAAGTAATTTAAAGTAACAGTAAATGCAGGACGATTTCGAAAAAGGTGAGTTTGAGAAAGACTGGCAGAAAGCATTTAAAAATGCAGAAATAAAACCATGGAGAACCTCATGGGATTCTGTAAAAATGGATTTAGACGCTGCCAATGCGAAAAACAAACGCAAAACATTTTTTATGTTTTTGCGGTATGCGGCCGTTGCATGTTTTTTATTGGCAATTGGTTTATTTACAGGCTACCTGTATAATAAACGAGAGGATAAAACTTTAACTGTTTTGGTTGATAACAAGGAAGATAATAAAAAAATAAATTCAACTCTTAAAGACAGTAAGGTATTATCTAACCAAAAAATCGGAAATAATAATAATTTAAATAAAACCTCGGATAGAAGGTCAGATCCATCCAAAAAGACGGATAATTTTTACTCTAAAAAAGATGATTCTAATCAATCCGGAAAGAAAGATCAGTTTAATACTTTGAAGAAAGGACAAGCTGAGTTTCAATCTTTAAAAAAACAGTTTTTAGTTAATAAAAATCAGAATAATTATTCAAAAGAAATTTTAATACAAGAAAATAATGAAGTTGTATATTATAATAAAATTTCGGTAACCGGAATAAATAATATTTTAGCCATTTATTCAATAAAAAGATTAACCAAAGATTTTAAGGACGAACCGGTTGTTTTACCTATAAAAGTAAATTACCTGCCTTTAACAGGGGATGAACCTGATAAAAAAGAAGAGAAAAAGGAAATTCAAAAATGGAATATAGATTTAGCATATGCTCCCGGTAATTTTCAACCCAACATTCAAAGCAATAAAGCCTCTTCATATGCAAATTCTGTACAAAGCAATCAAGCGGGCAGAAATGTTAATTCATTAAGCGGTAATTATTTTACACCAATATCAAAAACGGCCTTTCAAAATGCTTCAGGTGCAGTTGATAATGATTTAAGCAATTCAAAACCTGCTTTTTCATATCAGGTAAACTTTGGTGCAGGATACTCGCTTAATTCTAAATTTTCCATTAACATGGGTTTGCAATATTTATATCAAAATTCGCAGATTACTACTTCTCAATACTTTACAGATAATTTAACAAACAGTAAAACTACATATATAACAGATGTAGTTTCTACAAGTAATAAAACAAGCCAATTAGAGACCTTAGATAAGGTTTCAATCAACGCCTCCTCTAATCGCATTAATTCAAATAGTGATATTATTGTTAACAATACTTATCGATACTTAAGTGTTCCCATTATGATCAGATATAAATTAGTAAATAAAAAAATCGGTATAAGTGCGGGTGCCGGAATTTCGGCAGATATTTTTATTAATAATCAAATCGGTAATCACAAAGAAGGGGTGAGTGAGCAAACTTTTAACAGCAGCAATTCTATTTATAAAAGCCTCGGATATAGCGGATTATTAAATTTAAGAATGGATTATAAACTTTCAAAGAGGTATTCTTTCTTTTTGGAGCCCGGTTTCCGTACGGCTTTAAGTTCATTTACTAAAGCATCGTCTGTGAACAGTTATCCAATATCTTTAAATGTAGGTACCGGATTGCGTTTTCAATTTTAAAACGGGTTTTTATTTTTTTTTAGAAAAATTTTTAAGTTGATGCAACCCTTTTGGTTCGAGATGGGTCATGGTAAAAAAAATGTTTGATTTATGTTTTCAATTAAAATTAAAAGCCGTTCAGAACGTAAAGTTGTAAGAGAACTTGCTTTTTATGTGGTTTTATTATTTATATCTTTATTATTATTGGGTTCTGTTACATCTTGATTGTAAAAAAATATTTTTACTTTTTTAAATTGATTTTAAAATTTTGAGATTGTAAGTTTTAGTTAAATATAAGTTTAAAATAGCGGCATGCTTTGCGTGCCGCTATTTTTTTATAATATATTAAGATCCGGGAATGATTATTAATCTTTTTTGTCCCCCATTTTATCCATAATCATTTTTTGCAATTCGGGAGTATGCTCAAGCGCTTTCTTTTGGCCAATTTCAGCCCCTTTACTCATTATTTCGCCTTGTTTGGAAGCCAATTTTAACCCGATTGGAGATTTATAAAACTTGGAAATTTCTTTCAGTTCTTTTTCTGAAAATTCATCAGTATATAATTTCACCATATCATCTTTTAAACCGGCCCAACTGATATATTTATTTGCCCATTGTTTAATTATATCCGAGTATTGAGCCATTGCAGGGTTTGATTTGGTTTGAAGCTCCATCATTTTCTCCATAGACGTTTTAAAGTTCTGCTCGGCACCCGAGGCTATTAAAAGTTCTTCGGCTGCTTTTTTATGCACCTCAGTTTGTGAATAAGTTTCACTCACAATAGCAATTAATAAAATTGCCGATAATAATATTTTCTTTTTCATGTTAATGATTTTAATTTTTATCAAACTTAAAATAAAAAAAGAGGATAAAAAAAAAGATTTCCTTTGATTTTTCATGTGAAGATAAAATTATATTCCCAATATTTTTGAAATAGAATTTTTAGCGGAAAAGAAACTGTTAAAATAAATTTATATCTCTTTCCTACTAAATTTAATAATGGTGTAAGATGTATTCTATATAAATTTTTATTTTATTTGCGTATATATCAGATTATCGGAACTCGTTTTTAATTATTTTAAAAGTATATCTCTTTAAACCAAACCTTTTTTATGAAATACACAATTAATACAACTGCAATTTTATTATTTTCTGCAGGGATGTTAGCCTTTTCGGGATGTTCTGAAACAAAAACCGATAAGCACACAACTACTGATTCTTTAACTACGGATACAGTAACCACCACCACAACAGTAACGGATAAATTTTTAGGTGAATTGCCAAAAGTTTCTGAAATTCCGGCAATGCTTCAGTTGACGGGTGCAGATTTTAACCCTACATTGGTTAACCCTTCCAATAAAGTTGAATCATATACTACAACTTCTGATAAGGCAGCTCTCAATTTGGGTGTTTATGGAACAGATATAGGATATTTAGCCTCTTATAATAAAACGCAAGATATTTTAAACCATGTTAAATCGGCTCAAAAACTGGCTGAAAAAGTAGGCGTTACTAAAATATTTGACAGCTCTATTCAAAAAAGATTTGAAGCTAACTTATCGAAAAAAGATTCTTTAATCGGTTTGGTAAATGAAAGTATGATTACCGCCGATAAATATTTAAAAGAAAGCGACAGAACAAATACAGCTTCTCTGGTTGCAGTTGGTGCTTTTATAGAAGGCTTATCTATCTCCACAGGTTTAATAGAAAAATATCCAAAGAATGTTTCTGTAGAAATCAGGGATGGGGTATTGAGCAGTTTAATTTTAACAATCGCAAAACAGAAAAAAACACTTGGCGATTTAATAAGTATTCTTAAAGCTGCCAAACAAGATGCAACAGTTAAAGAATTTACTACTCATCTTGAAGAGTTACACAAAAAATTTGAAACTCTAAATATTGAAGAGCAATTAAAGAACAACAAAGGAGACCTTAAAATTACTCCTCAGATTTTAACAGACATCATACCAAAAGTAAAAGAGATCCGTAATAAAATTATTGGTTAAGTTTTTAGACAGTATAATTTAATTAAAGATGTGAATGGGTTCATCTTTTCAAAAAGATGAACCCATTCATGTCAAATACAAACCGTTTTTGTTTGCGAATTAATAATAAACATTACAAAAACAGTCTTATTAAGAAAATAAAATTTAAATTTTATTCCTATTTTTTGAAATAAATGACTAACCAAACATGGCAGAAATTTTATCCATACTTAAAATAATAAATATGGATTTTCCATCCGGAGTAAAATTAGGGCGTGTTGTAGCAAAGAGTTGCTCTATTAATAAACTTGTTTCCGATTCAGATAATGATAAACCGGGTTTAATGGCAGATCTCTTAGCTAATGACCTTGCTATATTTTCCTGCCTCCCTATTTGAAGGTTAGAATTCCATTTATATTGCTCAATCAATCCCTCAAGTATTGATTTTTCGGTTCCGCTTAATAAATCACCGGGAACTCCGTTTACCGCTATGGTATGTTTACCTATTACATTTAATACAAATCCTAAACCTTTAATTTCTTCTTCCATTTCCATCAGCAATTCAAAATCTGCCGCGTTAAATTGTACCGCCAAAGGGAATAATAATTGTTGTGAAGTACCGCTGTGGTTTGTTATCCTCTCCATAAAACGGTCATAAAGAACACGTTCATGTGCAAGCTGCCTGTCTATCAATAACAAACCGCCTCGGGTTTGTAATATAAGGTAACGGTTATATAATGATAAAACTGCTTTTGTATAATCATTAAAACTTTCACCTTCGTGTGTTTCCTTCTCAATGTTGTTTACTTTACTTCCAAAAGTAATTTCCCGGAGCGGAGTAGATTCCGTTTCAATAATATTAGCGTTATGTTGATCCCTCTCATTCAAAAATGCATCCTGAAAATCTTGATACATTTTATTCCAGTTTTTTAGATTAGATTTTTCTCTCGGCGTTTCATTCAAATAATCATTATTAAAAGTTTTTTTATTTGATTGAGGGAACATTGCATCACTGATTTTAATATTTGATTCAAAATCGAGTGATGGCACTATATTGTTGGTTCCCAATGCCATAGTAGCTGCGGCAGCAATTACAGCGTAAATGGCCCTTTCATCATCAAACTTTATTTCAGTTTTTGTGGGATGAACGTTGATGTCTATATGAACAGGATCGATTTCGATAAATAAAATGTAAAAAGGAAATGTGCCTTCATGAATAAGGTTATCATAGGCCGACATGAGGGCGTAGTGTAAATAATTATGACGGATATACCTGTTATTAACAAAGAAAAATTGCTCCCCCCTACTTTTTTTTGCAAATTCAGGCTTACCTATATATCCACGTACTTTTACAAAAGGGGTTTCTTCATCGCATGCAGTTAATTGTTCTTTATAGTGTTTGCCAAACAAGGCTACAATTCTGTGGCTCAACTTACCTCCGGTTAAACGGTATATTTCAAGGTCGTTATTAAAAAATTCAAAACTTTTTTCGGGATATGATAATGCTATCCTATGAAATTCTTCAAGAATATGCCTCATTTCTACCGCATTGGATTTTAAAAAATTTCTTCGTGCAGGTACATTAAAGAACAAATTTTTAACACATAAATTCGTCCCTGTTTGGCATGTTATAGATTCATGGCTTTTAATTTCAGAACCTTCAATTTTTATAAGTGTTCCCAACTCATCATCTTTTCTTCGGGTTCGCATTTCTACTTGCGCAACTGCAGCAATAGATGCCAGGGCTTCGCCGCGAAAACCCATTGTTCGGATTGAAAATAAATCTTCCGTCTTTCTTATTTTGGATGTTGCATGCCTTTCAAAACTCATTCTTGCATCCGTTTCCGACATTCCGGAGCCATTATCAATTATTTGAATTAAAGTTTTACCCGCATCTTTTACTATAAGTTGAATATAATCTGCACCACTGTCTATTGCATTTTCCATCAACTCTTTTACTACAGAGGCAGGTCTTTGAACCACCTCGCCGGCTGCAATTTGATTGGCAATTGAATCGGGAAGTAATTGAATTATATCTTTCATCATTTTTAATTACAATCTATCGTATATCATTACAAAAATAGATATTAATAATCCGGTTTTTTATTTTCCCGGATTAATGAGTAGAAACATTTTAGGTTTAAATAATAAGTAATTGATTTTTTATTATCAGACAATAAAATTTTAACGGTTTTATTTTTAAACTTTATCAGGTTATAAAAGTATTAAAATAAATGTCTTGGACCTGCTTATATCCGGGGATTAAGTTCCAATCCTTTAGCCAAAAGAAAATAATAAACTTCAACCAAAAAAATAAATAATTATAATTATCAGTTTATCAATATCAATATATTCATAATTTAAAACCATATTTAAATTAATGTTATTAACTTAACAAACCAATGTGATTGAATCTCAATCTCCGCTCTTCTGAGCAACAATTTATGATTTATATAGGTTACCAGATCTAAGAATAAGTTGAGGCTTTGTAATAATAATAATAATGTTGCAACCTTAGAATAAAAAATTCTAAATCTAAAATGGAGAATAATAAACAAATAATTGACTATATAAAAAAATATGTCTCACTTACTTTTGAAGAGGAGGAACAGTTTTTAAGTAAAGTAACTTCGGCAAATTTTAAAAAAGGAAAATTTATTATTAAAAAAGGTGATGTAAATCGCTATCAAAATTTTATAATTAAAGGATGCTTAAGAACATACAAAATTGACCAAAATGGCAAAGAAAGTATCTTAACATTTTCATTGGAGAATTGGTGGGCAGGAGATTTATATAGTTTTCTTTTAGAGCAGCCAACGGAATATTTTATAGAAGCAATAGAAGACACAGAAGTAATAAGAATTACGAAACAAAATTTGGAAATCATTTATAAAAAAATACCACAAATCAATGTGTTATTTCGTATTCTTTTAGAGAGAGCATTTATTGCTCAGCAAGAAAGAATTATGAGTAATATTACGGAAACCGCAGAAGAGAAATATATAAAATTAAGAAAAAAATATCCACTATTTGAAAAAAGAATACCCCTGAAACATCTTGCACTTTACCTTGGCATCACACCACAATTTTTAAGTATGATAAGAAAAAAAATTTCACGAAAGTCGATTTCTTCAAGTAGTTGAATTTTTATACAGTTTTTAGTTTTCAATTTTGCAATTCACAATTAAAATCAATGAAAATGCAAAATAAAAAAATAAACAGGGCACTAATTATGATTGAGTTTCAAAATGATTGGCTTTTGGCAGACAGTATTTTAAATACTTTTATGCAGGATAGGGAACAATTCTCAAATTCAGTTATTAACGGTGAAAGTGTACTTCATTATGCAAGAAAGCAAAATTGGCACATTATACATGTAGGATATTTTTTTAACGAAGGCTACCCTGAACTCGGCAATAAAGAGGCAGGAATGTGGGGCTTAATTAAAAACACAAAAACCTTTCAGGCAGGTACAAAAGGAAGTGAATATCATCAAGACTTTTTACCTGTTGAAGGAGAGTTTGAGGTAAGTGGTCGGGTAGGAGTAAGTGCATTTAGTGGTTCTAACTTAGATGCCTACTTAAGAAATAATCATATTGAAGAAATTTATTTGGCAGGCTATGCCCTTCACGCCTGCGTTGAATCTACTTTTAGAGATTCTCACGATAGAGGATACATACCTACTGTTATTTCTGACGCAAGTGCTACTTTTACAACCCAAATAAGAGACAATTTTCTTCAAAACATAGTTTATGCCTTTGGGAAACAGATAACAACTGAAGAATTGCTTGTTTCTAATTTATAATTTATGGCTGATAATATACATGAGGAGAGAGAAAAGGCAATCAGTAAACTAAAAACCTTACCGGGGGTCGGAAAGCGTATTGCTTCCGACTTTTGGCGTTTAGGCATAAAATCCATAGCAGACCTACAAAAATGGGATGCTGATGAGTTGTATAAATGTAACAATGAGTTGAAGGGAAAAGTTGAAAATAGGGCATTGCTTTATATTATGCGTTGTGCAGTTTATATAGCCAATACACCCAAAGAAAAACAAGAACCGGACAAAATTATTTGGTGGAATTGGAAAGACTGTGAAGAAAAGTTATAAGATATGGATTTAATGCAATACTACTTTAAAGCATAAATTTCAAAATCCTGCCATAAAAGAGCAAAGAGGCATAGATAAATAATTTTATAAATATGATTTGTTTATAGCAGGTGAGTTTAAATTCAGAAAAAAATATTTCCTCTTTTATTTCAAAATAATTGCAAATTGCGCACTAAAAATTGCAATTATTTAAATGGATCTTCAACAATTAAAATACATTTACTTTCTCGGTATTGGTGGTATCGGGATGAGTGCACTTGCACGTTGGTTTAAGGCAAACGGTTATGAAGTTGGAGGATATGATTTAACCCCGACAAGCTTAACAACACAACTTGAAGAAGAAAAAATTTCATTACATTTTGATGATAATATTAATTTAATCCCAAATGAATTTTTATCAGATAAATCTAAAACCCTGATTGTTTATACACCCGCTGTTCCAAAAAATCATTCGGAATTAAATTATTTTCAATCAAATGGCTTTGAAGTAAAAAAACGATCGGCGGTTTTGGGTTTCCTCACTCAAAATTTATTTACCATCGCTGTAGCCGGTACACATGGCAAAACTACTACATCATCAATGGTTGCGCACATTCTCAAATATGCAAATAAAAATATAACAGCTTTTTTAGGCGGGATTACACAAAATTATGGCTCAAACATGCTTGTTAATAAAAATGGGCTTAATGATGTGATGGTTGTTGCAGAAGCAGATGAATATGACCGTTCTTTTCTCACCTTATATCCCAACCTTGCTATTATTACTTCAATTGATCCTGATCACTTGGATATTTATGGAAATTTTGAAGAAATTCAAAAATCTTTTCTGGATTTCATTTCCCAAATAAAAAAAGGCGGAAAATTATTTATTAAAAAAGGTTTAAATATCGTTCCCATAAACAATGAAATAGAAATTTTTGAATACAGTATTGAAGAGGATGCACCTTTTAAAGCTGAAAACATCCGAACAGATAACGGACAGTTTACTTTTGATTTTATTTATAAATCCGGATCAATAAAAAACATTGCCTTAGGGGTTCCCGGCTTTCATAATATTGAAAATGCAACTGCGGCCATTTCCATTGCCCTATCAGTGGGGATTGATGAGGAAACTATAAAAAATGCCTTAACAGAATTTCGGGGAGTAAAACGCAGGTTTGATTATATTATTAAAACTGAAAATAAAATTTATATAGACGATTATGCACATCACCCGGCGGAGATTGAAGCATTTTTAAAGTCTGTTAAAGCATTATATCCAACCAGAAAGATTACTGCCATTTTTCAACCTCATTTATTTACCAGAACGAGGGATTTTGCACCTGCATTTTCAGAAAGTTTAAGCATTGCAGACGCATTGATTTTATTGGATATTTATCCTGCAAGAGAAATGCCCATTGAAGGAGTAACTTCTGAAATTATTTTCAAAAATGTAACTTTAAAAAACAAAGTTTTAATCAATAAAAACGACTTGATAAAAACGCTTAAAGAAAGTGATATTGATGTGTTAGTTACAATTGGGGCCGGGGATATTGATAAGTATATCTCTGAAATTAAAGCACTTATAATGAGTTAAGTATCCCTCTTATGAAGCCATTTTGAGATGTTCTTTCAAAAAAGTTTTTATGGATTGGTTGACAGGGTTTTCTTCTTTAACTTGCCTGAACCTCTCCAATAATTCAAAAATACTTTCTTTGTACAGTTCGATTTTGTTTAACTCTACCAATGCAAAACCTTGTTAATGGTTTCTACAAAAGAACCTATCGCTTTTCTGTAAGCCAACTTTTAAGCGCATATTTTATAGAAGTTTATCAGGTTGCCTCATAATGGAAAGATCGTTATTTGTTGATCGTTTGCATTACCCTTTTTTATTCCTAATGGTCTATTAATTCTATTTTATAATTAGTTTATGTAAATCAATCAATAGAGCTTATGTAAATCTATCAATAGAAGTTATGTAAATCGATCAATAGCTATTACCTTTGAATAAAATTTAATATTGAAAAATGTCTGATTTTATCTCAAGGCAAATTGCTGCAATTATTCAAAAGCAGAAATCAAAATTCCCAATACTGGCTATTACTGGACCAAGGCAATCCGGAAAAACAACTTTAATAAGAAATTTATTTAACGATTATAAATACTTATCCCTCGAAAACCCTGATACGAGAGAATTTGCAACTTCCGACCCTGTAGGTTTTTTAAACAAATACGATCAAAAAATAATTTTGGATGAAGTACAAAAAGTACCTGCATTGTTTTCTTATATCCAAGGTAGAGTTGATGAATCTCAAATGATGGGTCAATATATTTTGTCAGGTTCACAAAATTTTCACTTATTAAATAATATAACCCAATCACTGGCAGGCAGAGTGGCCTTATTTAAATTATTACCTTTTGATTTTTTGGAATTAAAGGTTGAAAATGCGCTTGAAGGTCAGTTTGTAGATGTAGCATTAAAAGGTTTTTATCCCGCTATTTATGTTAGAGAAATTAACCCCATTGTATTTTACTCTAATTACATTCAGACTTATTTAGAAAAAGATGTAACAGAATTACTTAATATTAAAGATTTAAAATTATTCAGGGTATTTATAAGCTTATGTGCAGGCAGGGCAGGGCAACTATTAAATATTAGCGGATTGGCAAGTGATTGCGGGGTTTCGATAAATACAGCAAAGGCATGGTTATCAATTTTGGAAAGCAGTTATGTTATTTTTTTATTACAACCTTATTATCAAAATTTTAACAAAAGGATCATTAAAAGCCCTAAACTGTATTTCTATGACACAGGGCTGTTAAATTTTTTACTGGGAATAAGATCTTCAAATGACCTTGAAAATGATAATAAAATAAAGGGTCATGTTTTTGAAAACATGATTATTGCAGAGTATTATAAACAAAATTACCATCAATACCTTCACAGAGAATATTTTTTTTGGCAGGATAGCAATGCTCATGAAATAGATTTGCTTTATAAAAATGGAAATGATTTATCTGTTTTTGAAATTAAATCAGGCCAAACTGTAAGCAGTGCCTACTTTAAAGAACTTGACCGTTTTGAGGAAATCTCAAGCCCGGCTAGAATAAATAAAAATTTAATTTATGGAGGAACGGAAAATGAAAAAAGAACTAATTATAATGTTTTAAGCTGGAAAAATATTTCTGATAAATATTGATAAACTTTATCTTCTCTATTTTAATACATCTTCAATTCACATCCGGTCGCGAAGCTTTGATATAAATTTTATGATAATATTCTGAAAATAAGTTGCTTTCTATTACACCTTTACTGGTGCTTGCATGGATGAATAATATTTCATTGCTGCTTTTTACATTGGTAACAATACCAACATGTGTTATTTTTTTGCTCCCTTTTTTTGCACCAAAAAAAACTAAGTCACCCGGTTTTAATTCATCAATGCTGATTCTTTCTCCAACATCAGCCTGATCTCCTGCAACCCTTGGTAATGAAACGCCAATTGATTTGTAAGCCTGAAAAGCTAAGCCGGAGCAGTCTGTACCTCTTTTAGAGCTTCCTCCATATTGATAGGGTGTGCCTAAATATGATTTTGCAGTCTTAATTACTTTATCGGCAGCTGCTTTGCCTTTTAATTTAGGTGCGCTTGACTCTTCGTCATCTTTTTTTGTAATTTTTTTATTTTCTGTTTTTTTTGGTTTTGAAGAGTGGTGGCGGGAGTGTTTTCTGCTTTGTTTTTGTTTGGCACTTCTACAGGAATAGAATGAGCTGCTTAAAAGAAACAGAAATATAAAAATGTGAAAAATATTTTTTTTAGATTTACCCAAAGGCTATTTCTTGAATTTAAACAAATTTAATAATTTATTTTTCTTACAAACAATATGAATACGAATGTGCCGATTGAAAGTTTGACTGATGCGATGAAAAACATAGTGGGCAATGATTTTGTTTTTTCTGATAATGAAACCCTAAGCATTTTCTCGCGCGATGAAACAGAAGATCTTTCATTTTTACCGGATATAGTTGTAAAACCTTTAAATGTTAAAGAAATAAGCAAAATATTAAGTTATTGTAATAAAAATTTTATTCCTGTCACAGTTCGCGGAGCGGGAACAGGTTTAAGTGGCTCCGCTTTGCCTGTAAACAAAGGCATTGCCCTTTCAACAGAACGATTAAATAAAATAATTAGTATTGATGAAAAGAATTACCAGGCCACTGTTGAGCCGGGAGTTATTACAGAAGTATTTCAAAATGCAGTGATGGAAAAAGGATTGTTTTATCCTGTAGATCCATCAAGCAAAGGAAGTTGTACGTTGGGTGGCAATCTTGCATTGTCTTCAGGCGGACCAAGGGCGGTAAAATATGGAACCACACGCGAAAATGTATTAAACCTCGAAGTAGTGCTTGCCAATGGTGAAATAATATGGACAGGTGCAAACGTTATTAAATATTCTACAGGTTATAACCTCACCCAATTAATGGTTGGCAGTGAAGGCACGTTAGGAATAATAACAAAAGCAGTATTCAAATTAAGATCCTTTCCCAAAAATAATCTTGTTTTGTTGATTCCTTTTGCATCTGCTGAACAAGCTTGCGAAGCAGTATCCGCAATTTTTATGGCCGGTATTGTTCCATCCTGCCTTGAGTTTATGGAACGGGATGCTATTGATTGGGCTATAGATTATTTAGGGTCATCAATGATTATAGAAAAAAACATTCAAGCACATTTACTTATTGAAATTGATGGCAATGAAATGGACGAACTGTACAAAGAGGCTGAAAAAATTTACGAAGTATTGGAAAAATATGAGATTGGCGAAGTATTAATTGGTGAGACGGAAAAACAAAAAGACGAATTGTGGTTGTTGCGCCGAAAAGTACCGTATGCGGTAAGGCACAACTCTGTATATAAAGAAGAGGATACAGTTGTGCCTCGTGCACATCTTCCGCAATTGCTAAAAGGTATAAAAGAAATTGGCTTAAAATATGGTTTTAAATCGGTATGCTATGGCCATGCAGGTGACGGTAACCTTCATGTAAACATTATAAAAGGTAATTTAAATGATGAAGAATGGAATATAAAGTTACCCGAAGGAATTAAAGAATTATTTCATCTGGTTGTGGAGTTAGGCGGGACCATATCCGGTGAACATGGGATTGGTTATGTTCAAAAACCTTATATCCATATTGCTTTGTCGCAAATTAATATTGAATTGATGCGGGGGATTAAAAAAGTTTTTGACCCGAACGGAATATTAAATCCGGGAAAAATATTTGAATAACACTTATGATTTTCTCTTTTTAAATTTATTTTTTATTCTCTCAATAAAAAAACAGTTTTAAAAATTAAAATACGATTTATGAATATAACGATATTGATAAACTCATATTTAATTTTATAGAAAATTAAAAAAATCTAAATCTCATTGGAATGATTTTTTTAATTTTGGAGTCCGATTTTAAATTTTATTATGAGAATATTTTTTATTGCATTTTTTTTAGTCCTTCAATACCCTATTTTTTCTCAAACAAAAACAAACTCTTTATACCCCTTTCAGGACGATAATTCGCTTTATGGTTTTAAAAATAGAAAAGGTAAATTACTTATTCCGGCTTCATTTCAAGTTGTTGGAGAGTTTATGAATAAATTTGGAATAGTTAAACAAGAGAACAAATGGGGTGTTATAAATGAAAAAGGCGACTTTGTTATACCAAATGAATATGATACAATAAGTTTTTCTTCAAACAACAATCTGTTTCTCATCGGCAAAATTAACATTCCGCCTGATTTTATGTCCATACATTTTAAAACAGAAATGTTTTTTGGCTTAGCGAGTGCCTCCGGAAAAACTATCATTCCTGTTCAGCTCGAAAAAATAACTCAAATAAGTAAAGATACTTTTAATTTAAAAAATTACGAACAATGGATTTTAAGAGGTTTCTCTCCGGATACTTCCATTTTTATAAAATCAAATACCGGCTTTATTGATAAAGAAGTTGAAGAAATAGAAATTGATAGCGTTCCTCTTCAATGGGATTGGCGCATACCTGTAAAGCCAAGGCGAACTTGGGGTTTTTTAGATTCTGCCGGTTTAATGCGGATCAGCAATCAATATGAAAATGTGAAAAGTTTTAGTGAAAACTTAGCCGCCATTAAATTTCAGGGTAAATGGGGTTTTATTGATAAATATGAAAATATTATAATTCAACCCAATTATGATTTTGTAAGCAGGTTTGAAAATGGAATAAGCATTGCAGAAAAAAAATCCAAATTCGGTTTATTAAACAAATTCGGAAAAGAGATTACTCCTTTTGTATTTAACGAAATAATTGCCGGCCCTTCCGGTTTATATATCACTAAAAAAAATAATCGTGAAGGAATTATAAATAAAGAAGGAAAAGAAATACTGGCACCACGCTTTGAAAAGGTTTTTCCTCAGGAAGATCAAAAGATTATTGTTTTAAGATCAGGAAAAAAGGGTTTAATGAACGAGATCGGATCAATTATTTATCCGATTGAGTATGATGATATTATTTACCTGCCTCTTGAAAAGAAATATCTTCTATTAAAAAAAAGCAGTAATTCGATTTTTGTTATAAAAAAGAACTAATGGAAATGGTTATGCGTTTTTAATTTATATGTTTAAACATTTAAAATTATGAATAAAGGAATAGTTAAAATATTATCAGCCCAACCTCAAAATGTCGGTGATGGTTTTATTGGTAAAAATGCCTTTCATCCACAAAAATTTCTTTTGATTTTAGTCCATATTTATTATTAGATCATCATGGCCCTATGGTTGTGAAAAGTTCCGAAAAACAAAAAGGAGTTGACGAACACCCACATAGAGGTTTTGAAACTGTTACGGTTGTTTATCAAGGCGCATTAGAACATCGTGATTCGGCAGGTAATTCCGGAAAACTATTTCCTGGAGATGTTCAATGGATGACGGCTGCTTCGGGCATAGTGCATGAAGAAAAGCATGAAAAAGAATTTTCAAAAAACAGTGGTATACTTGAGTTTGTTCAACTATGGGTAAACCTGCCGGCAAAATATAAAATGATTGCACCGCGATATCAGGAAATCAATGCGGAAAAATTTCCGTCTAAAATATTACAGGAAGGCGTAAAGCTTAGGGTTATGGCAGGTAATTTAATGGATTTGAATGGTTCGGCAGAAACCTACAGCAAAGTTATATTGGCAGATTTAGAATTGGAAGAAGGAGCCATTACCACTTTAAATTTTAGTGAAAATCTTAATATATCTGTTTATGTTTTAAATGGAGAATTAAAATTAAATAATACCAACACCATTAAAGCAGGGCAAATCGCTTTATTGGAACAAATTGGAAATGATTTACAAATTTCAGCCAATACAAAAGCTAAAATAATGATTATCGGAGGTGAGATCATCAACGAGCCCTTAGCTACACATGGCCCTTTTGTAATGAATACAAGAAAAGAATTAATGGAAGCTTTTGAAGATTTTCAGGCAGGTAAAATGGGCAGATTAAACTAAGATATCAATTTATATTAGAATCATTTTGTAATGAATAGGCATTTAAGTATTAATAATTTATTATAAAAAGAACAAAAAAGATATGAATAAAAGAAAGTTAGAGTTAGAAAGTGTAAGCCTGAAATTCCGGCGGGCGTGCGGTGGGTATGTGCGAGGATAGCTTTCGGAATTTCTTGATTTTTTTGGTTACTTTTTTCATCAAGTATCTAAACATTTGAAATTCTAAATCCCCTGAAGTAACTTGTCAAGCTAGCAGTGCCAAAGCAAAACCGTCTTTTTCAATGGTGTTATACGAACCCGCCATCAAGTTTGGTTATGTTCTTTTAATAGAAATCCATTTGGTGGCCAATAAATCAGGACCCCGTTTAAGAGCTTATAGGAATCTGGAAAGAACAAATGCACTGCTTTTTATACTTTAAATTTTAAAAGCATGACACACAAAAAAGCATTTCCCATTATTTCTCCTAATGCTGCCGGGATTGACATTTCCAGTAAAGAGCATTTTGTAGCTGTAAACCCTGATTTATCAGAACCTATAAAAGCTTTTGGTGCTTTTACAGAAGATTTGGAAACCCTTGTAGCATGGTTAAAAGAATGCAAGGTAGATACAGTAGCCATGGAAGCCACTGGAATTTACTGGGTGAGTCTGTTTCTCATGATTCAGGAAGCAGGGATAGATGTATTGCTAGTTACAGCCAAACATGTAAAAAATGTAAAAGGTAAAAAGACTGACATTAGCGATGCAGAATGGATCAGGCAATTACATAGCTGCGGTTTATTGTCTTCCGGCTTTCAACCCGATGGCTTTACCAGAAAACTAAGAACCTATGTTCGTCATAGGAAAAATTTAATAGAAATGTCGGCTACTCATGTGCGCATGATGCAGAAAGCTTTTGAACAAATGAATGTAAAACTTCAACATGTCATCGCAGACATTACCGGAAAATCAGGTAGAGAAATAATAGAAAGCATTCTAAAAGGCGAACGGGATGTGGAAAAACTAACAGCCTTGTGTGATAACCGCATCCGAAGAGAAAAGAAAGAATCAATAAAAAAATCGCTGAATGGAATTTGGAAGGAAGAACATCTTTTTGAACTGGAACAAAGTTATAATATGTATAAAACATACTGTGCAAGCATTATAGATTGCGATAAAAAGATAGAAGAACACTTAAAAACCTTAGTTAATGAAGAAGAATTAGAAGAAAAGAAACAAAATGGAAAGAGGAATAAAAATGACATAAATTTGGGAAATATCAATCTGGCTACGATAACAAGCGTGGATTTAACGGAGATATTTGGCATTACCGATTCAAATGCGATAGGGATTATTAGTGAGATTGGACTTGATATGAGTAAGTGGCCCACGGTGAAACATTTTACATCCTGGCTCAACCTAGCCCCCAATAATAAAATTTCAGGGGGAAAAATATTAAGCAGCAAAATCCCAAAAAAGAAGAATAGAGCTGGTCAGGTATTTAAATTGGCAGCTTATTCTATTCAAAGAAGTAATAACTGGCTATCACATTTCTATAAAAAAATAAAAAGCAAGAAAGGAACACCAAAAGCAATAGTAGCAACAGCAAGAAAAATAGCAGTAATCTTTTATAAGATGTTGAAAGATAAAGTTAAATTTGAACCAATGCGAAATGAAGTATATGAAAAACAGTTTAAAGAAAAGCAAATTAACAGATTGAACAAGCAAGCAAAGGCACTTGGCTTACAGCTAGTTAGAGTCTAGTTACTTAAGAGGAAAAAAGTGACAAACCACAAGAGCGAAAATTTTGTTTTTGTGGGGCAAACGGCAAATTATCAATATAAATTAAGTGCCTATATTAATTTTGAATTGTAATTTGCCAGTTCATTGCTTTTAAAAAATATATGATAACTACCATATGGAAAATTTAATTTCTTTCAATAATTATATTTTCCATAACAAGCATATCCATTTTTGTTCTTAAAAAACAATCAAGTGCTTGCTGCGGAGTGTTGACTATTGGTTCGTTTTCATTGAAAGAAGTATTAACCAATACAGGCACTCCGCTTTTTTTTCCAAAAGTTTCAATCAATCCATAATATTTTGGTTCTACAAGCTTATCAACACTTTGTAACCTGCCGGTTCCATCAACATGAGTAACTGCAGGAATTAATTCTCTTTTCTCTTGCCTGATCACAAATACTTTTTCCATAAAAGGAACATTATCCGTTTGTTCGAAGAAATCTGAAACTGCTTCTTTTAATATAGAGGGCGCAAAAGGCCGAAAACTTTCCCTTCTTTTAATTTTTAAATTTAAAATTTCTTTTACATCATTTCGTCTTGGATCTGCTAAAATGGATCGATGGCCTAAAGCCCTTGGTCCAAATTCTGCTCTTCCCTGAAACCAACCTACCACACCTCCACCAATTAAACAATCAGTTACTTTATCAAAAAGTAAATCGTTATCTAATTTGGTATAATTAATATTTTTTTCTTTCAATAATATTTCAATCTCTTCATTGGTAAACTTACTTCCCGTAAAAGGATTAAACATGGGTTTTATCCTTGGCTGATCTAATAGTTGATTGTATAAATAAAGTCCGGATCCTATTGAAGTGCCTGCATCATGCCCCGCAGGAGGTATATAAATATTTTTAAAAGGAGTGTTTAATTTTAATTTTCCATTTGCAACAGAATTTTGAGCCACACCGCCTGCGATACAAATATTCTCTATTCCTGTTCTTTTATGTAAATGATTTAAAATGTGAAATATTAATTCTTCACAAATTCGTTGAACAGAAGCTGCTAAATCTTTATGATAATCCGATAAAGGTTCATCTTTTTGACGTGGTTGACCAAATTTTTCGACAAGATAAGGTGAGAAAAGTTCGTCAATTTCAGGAATACCATCTTCCCATGTCATTTTCACCCCTTTTTTAGGATGCAAAAAATATTTTTTATTTATTTCAAATAAACCGTCTTCTTTAAAAATAAGTACATCCCTGAGTTTATCAACTAAAGTTGCTTTTCCATAAGGGGCTAAGCCCATTACTTTATATTCATCTCCGTAATGCGGGAAACCTAAAAATTGAGTAAATGCTGTATAAAATACCCCTGCAGAGTGTGGGTATTGAACACTATCCAACACTTCAATTTTATTTCCTTTTCCAATGGCAATCATTGTTGAACTGAAATCGCCAAAGCCATCTATAGAAAGAATAGCGGATTCTTCAAATGGAGAAGCGAAAAATGCACTTGCCAAATGACTTCTGTGATGTTCAATATTATGAATTTGCGCCTTAAAGTTGTTTTCGTCCAAATTAAATGCTTTTAAAAATTCATCTCTTACCGACGAAACTTTTTTTCGGTTGCTCAAACGGTCTGTTAAAGTTTTTAAACTTATCCCGTTTTTAAGAACATGAAATATTTTTTGATTAAAATTAGCTTTTGGGTCTCTGGATAAAGTTACATGATCAACTTGTTCAATAGAAATTCCGGCCTCTTTTAAACAAAATTTTATTGCTTCTGATGGAAATCCTGCCCAATGTTTAATTCTTCTAAAACGCTCTTCTTCCGATGCAACAATTAATTCCCCATCTTTAAAAATACAAGCTGCTGAATCTCCGTGGTAGGCATTTAATCCTAATATATACATTCTTTTAAATCTTAAAGTGGTTTAGCTGTCTCTGCCAATTAATTTTTCAATAAAACTTTTAAGGTATTTTTTCTTATTTGTATCAGCATTTAATTCGTCTAAACAATGATAAGCTTTATTAAAATACTCATTAATTTTATTTCCGGTTATGGATTTTATATTTAATTGCTCATAAATAATAGTGATGGCACTTACTTTTTCATCGTTATCAAAATTTTTAATTGATAACCAATGATTTAAATTTTTTAATTCTTCAGGATTTGCTTTTTCTATGGCTTGAATAAGAAGAAAAGTTTTTTTATTTGCGATGATGTCGCCGCCAATTTGTTTCCCTGTTTTATTTTTTTCTCCAAATACATCAAGCAAATCATCTTTCAATTGAAAACCTATTCCAATGTTTTCGCCTAAGTGTTGTAAAAGATCAAGTTCTTTTTGTTCTGCATTACCAATAATACCTCCTAATTTTAAACTAAAACCTAAAAGCACAGCGGTTTTTTGCCTTATCATTTCAAGGTATTCTTTTTCACTTACCAATTCTCTTTTCTCAAAATTCATATCCGTTTGCTGACCTTCGCAAACTTCGGCTGCACATTTGTTAAAAGCAATTAAAACTTTACGTAATTGATTTGAAGGAAGGTTTAAAAATAATTCATAAGCTTGCACAAGCATCACATCACCGGATAAAATAGCGATATTATTATTCCATTTTTCATGAACGGTTGGCATACCTCTGCGTAAAGGGGCATTATCCATAATATCATCATGCATGAGAGTGAAATTGTGAAAAACTTCAACAGCAATGGCAGGTTTTAAATCATTAAGATAAGTATCCGAAAATAAATAATTTCCTAAAATAACAAGTAAAGGCCTAAGTCTTTTGCCGTTTAAGGCCATTAAATATCGAATGGGTTCGTAAAGCTCATTGGGTTGATCCCCATATTGGAGTAATGAAATTTCTTTATTGAGTTGCGTAATGATAGACTCAACATCAAATAAAGCTTTTGTAGAATTCAAAATAAAATATTTTTTTTATGCTATTTTTATAAATCAAAACCATATTCTTCTTTAAAACCTCGTTTTAAATTTTCAATCTTTTCAGATGAAGAATCAACTCCTTTAATTTTTTGATTTTTAGGAAGATTTTTTACAAAAATTAAATCTATATTCCTTTTTTCCAAATTGGTTGCCTTAACTTTTACAAAAACTTTCTCACCGAAGCTTATAATATTTCCGGTATGCTTTCCAACTATTCTATAATTTTTAGGATCGTGTTCGTAAAAGTCATCTCCAATGTCGGCCATTCTTACAAGTCCTTCACAATGATTTTCTACCAACTCTACATATACACCAAATTCTGTAACTCCTGTTACTACACCTTCAAACACACCGGTGCCATTCAAATGCATTAACTCCACTTGTTTATATTTTATAGAGGCTCGTTCAGCATCAGCGGCATTTTTCTCTCTTTCGGATGAATGTTTACATTTTTCTTCGAAGGTTGCTGCTGAAGCAGATTCACCATTATTTAAATATATTTGCAATAATCGATGTGCCATCATATCCGGATATCGTCGAATAGGAGAAGTAAAGTGCGAATAATGACTAAATGCCAGCCCAAAGTGGCCTATAGCTTCTGTACTGTATCGTGCCTTTGCCATAGTACGAATTGCCAGATTTTGTAACGCATTTCCTTCCGGCTTATCTACCGCCTGCTCCATCATTTCATTTAATGATTGAGAAATTTTATTGCCTTCAGTTTCAATATTATAACCGAGTTTTTTTACAAATACTGAAAGAGTTTTTAATTTTTCCTGATCGGGCCTTTCATGAACCCTGTAAACCATTGTAAGTTTATTTTTGCCTTTTTCTTTATTATAGACGAATTCTGCTACTTTCTTATTAGCCAACAGCATAAACTCTTCAATAAGTTTATGAGTATCTTTTCTCACTTTCAGATACACGCTTAATGGCGTTCCCTTTTCATCCAGTTTAAATTTTACTTCATCTGTTTCAAAACTAATGGCACCTTTTTTCATGCGCTCATCACGCATTTTTTTTGCCAGATCATTTAAAATTAAAAGTTCTTTTACAAACCCCCCTTCATTATTATCCATTATTTCTTGTGCCTGTTCGTAACTAAATCTGCGATTGGAATGAATAACTGTACGACCAAACCATTGATTGATTATTTTCGCTTTTTTATCGATTTCAAAAACAGCAGAAAAAGTTAATTTATCTTCATTGGGCCTTAAAGAACAAAGTTCGTTTGATAATTTTTCGGGAAGCATGGGGATCGTCCTGTCTACCAAATAAACCGAAGTAGCTCTTTTATAAGCTTCTTTTTCAAGTTCGGTATCCGGTAAAATATAATGAGTAACATCAGCAATGTGTACTCCAATTTCGTAATTACCATTAGGTAATTCTTCAAAAGAAAGGGCATCATCAAAATCTTTTGCATCTTCAGGATCGATGGTAAAAGTGGTAATCTTTCTAAAATCCCTTCTTTTATTAATTTCCGAATCTGTAATAACGGTTGATAAAGTTCCGGCTTCAGATTCCAATTCATCTGTAAATTGAAAAGGCAAACCATATTCAGCCATTATAGCATGAATTTCAGTATTATGTTCACCCGCTTTACCTAATACC
This sequence comes from Spirosomataceae bacterium, assembly GCA_965248855.1. Taxonomy (GTDB): domain Bacteria; phylum Bacteroidota; class Bacteroidia; order Cytophagales; family 172606-1; genus CBDFKQ01. Next base: position 106,146 of record CBDFKQ010000026.1, read on the forward strand.
TGCGTTACAATTCCTTCAGGGTTATCATTCCCTTCCGGATATTTAGAAATTTTTACTATTACTTTATCGCCGTCTTTTGCTTTGCCTATCCTGTCTTTAGGAACGAATATATCATAAAACATTTTGCGTGTATCGGGAGTTACAAATGCGTACTTCGCCAATATTTGAATTTTACCAACGAAAGTATCTTTAGCCCTTTCCAAAATCTCAACAACCTTGCCTTCTAATTTTTTTCCTCTGCCGGTTTCATAAATATGCGCTTTAACTTTATCTCCATTAAGTGCGCCCATTAAATCTTCGGAACTGATCCATAAATCATTTTCAACTCCCGGAGCTACTAAAAATGCAAAATTTGCATTCACAAAATCTATTGTTCCGGTTACGTCGTCCGGTTCGCTGTTTATTTGTAAGCTTCCATCATCTTTTTTAATAATGGTTTCACTGAAAACCAATTCCTGAACATATTCTTCAAGCTTTATTTTTGATTTTTTGTCTTTAAGTAATAATCTTTTACATAATTCTTTAAAATCAAAAGATTGAGAAGAATGTTGAGTTAAAAAAGTGACAAGTTGGAATTTTATGCCTTGTGTAGCACTGTTTGCTCTTTTTTTTCGTGTGCGTTGTGAACTATCCTTTCCCCGCTGAGCCTTTACACGTATTTGACTTTTTTTTGCCATTGAAATTTTATATTTATTAACTTTATTTTAATAAAGTACACTTATCAGTTAAAATATAAGTTTAATATATTATTAACAGATATATCCTCGCATTATAAATGTTTATGAAAATTTAAAATACACAGAAAAATGTGATAATTAATTTAAAATAAATTATTTTATTCAAATGTAACTGCTTTTGAAAGATTATAATAATAATTTACTTTTCCTTAATTAATCCAATCTTCTTATATAAACGCAAATCGAAAAAATATATTAAGTGAATTATAAAAAATTATACTTAACTAAGCAATATTGATAAACTGATAATTAATTTTTTAGTAATACATATCCTATTGTCAACCCTCACAGTAATCCGGCTGACACTTATTTAGTTTCACAATGTTGTGGTTTTTCTTATAAAGTTAATATAAATGTGATAGAAGATATATTTATGACGGACAAGAAAACCATTGTAGCACGAACCGCCTACGGTATTTTGTATATTAATCTAATATTATTTCGAAAGTATTACGAATTATTTAATGGTGGGTGCTTCGGTTATTTGAACGATTTATTGGAGAAACCGTTAATCCTATGTATGGTTAAACAGCGATTTTCATTATGTAACTTAGCGAGCTTGAAGAAATATTTATTTACTTGTAATAAATAATAATGAGTGCGGAAAACGAGACAATATTGATTTTTGATAAATATTGCAAATTACCAAGCAATTAACACGATCATGACTGATATAAGCATTTTTAAAGGTCTATTTGAACCCGACCTTTTAACAGAACTCGACAATTGCCCTGTTAATGGAATTATCTTCAGGTACCGTACTACGTCAACCCGAAAATAAAAGAGTAAAGTACACGCCTTTAGTTTTAAAAGGTACAATAAAAGTAACAAGAATAGATGATGGTGGGCGAGAAATTATTATGTATTATATCAATGCCGGGGAAAGTTGTTTTTTAACAATTACTGCAAGCTTAGCCAATAATTTTGGAAACATAAATAATTTAATGGCAGTTACTGAAACACCCACAAAAATGATTTCGATATCGGATGAACAAATACGTACATGGAACGACAATTATAAAACATGGAGAGATTTCGTTGCTCAATTATATAATAATCGATTTATAGAATTCTTTTCATTAGTTGATGCTATTGCATTTAAAAGTGTGGATGAAAGAATGATTGATAAACTCAAATCGCTTTCACAACAAAAAAATCCAATTGAAATTACCCATTCTGAGCTGGCAAATCATTTAGGAACTGCAAGGGAAGTCGTTTCACGTTTATTAAAACGTTTGGAATTAGACGGAAGACTTAAATTGGGAAATAAACAGATTAATATTATAAATCTTTAAAAAAAAATTTCAAGTTGTAACTAAAGTCACCAAACTTATCTATCCGCGCCTGCCACTTTTGTATCATTGTTTAACTTAAAAAAAATATACAATGACAAAAGTAAGATTAGTATTTCTATCAGCCCTTATAGCTTTGGGCTTTGTAAATGTAAAAGCACAAACAGTATCCTTAAGTGATAAAGTTGAATTATCGGAATTGGTTAGTAAATGGAATCTTTTTACAGATACTCCCAACTTAACCGCCCTTGATGATTATATGAACTTGTGGAGTTTAAATAATCCTGTTCTTACAAATCCTTTTGGTACATTTAAAGGGTATGAAGCTATTAAAAAATGGCAACAAGGCTATAATGTTTCCGGTGGACCGGCTTTTGGAAAAAGGCATAGTTCTGTAAACATTGCTTCAAAAAGTATAGGTAAAAATATAGCTGAAGTTACATTTGACTTGTACTTAAGCGAAGTAAATGAAATTCCTTATTTAGCTGCAACCGCAAGAAATAAGATGGTGGCACTGAAAGAAAACGGGATTTGGAAAATTCAATCTTACACTATTTCATTAGACTCTGGCTTTATGAAAGCGATGGAGAAAGCTAAAAAAGGTTAATTAGATGAATAATAACTTCTTAAAATGTAGGGTACTTTAGTACCCTACATTAATTTTTCCTCTTAAAAAATATCATAATGAATAACGATAAATTTGAATTAATATCTCATCATCTTTGCCCATTTTTACATAAGAGCGTTATTTTGTTAGAGAAAAAAGGTTTAAAGCAAAATATAGATTTTAAAGTTACCCGCTTACCAATATATAATTTGCCCGAATGGCTGTTTGAACTTTCTCCTAAGGTGAGCATGCCACTTTTGAAACTCTCTGATAATAGAATTTTATCGCGTTCAGTCACTATTAACGGATATTTTAATGAAACAATTGAGCCGTCATTTTTACCCTTAGATTCTTTCGAAAGGGCACAGCACCGTGGTTTAATCTTTACTTGTGGCGAATTACTTGACTTTATGCGAAATGTGTATACAGCAAAAGACGAATCAGTTATGAATATTAATATTGATAAAATTTTTGCAGGTCTGCAAGATATAAAGAAGGATTTGCGAACTTTAATTGATAAGACAGGCACACATGAAACTCAAATGGTTGAATGTTCATTCATGGCGTTTTTTACCGTATTATTAAACTTTGATATGCTTAAAAACGACAAACGCTGGCAAAATATGACAGAACTAAAGGCTTATGCAGATAAATTAATTGCCGACCCAATTGTTATTAATTCAAAAAGCCCGGATTATAATAAAGAGTTTGATAACTTTTTCAACCATTTTGGTAGCGTATTTAAATTGAAAAATAATGACATAAGCTTAGAGTAATTTTAAAGTCTAATATGAAAATACTAGTTATTATAAATTTTATAAAAATAATGTTATTGCTTTTTACTCCTAATGTATTTAATATCTTTATCATATTATTTATAACTTTACGGTATAATATTTAATTCTTTAAAATTTTTTTTGAATTAATATTCAATAACATTTTAGTAATTATTACTAAAACTCTAATTGCTAAAATGTTATTCTAAAGATATAAATTTTACCTGTATAAGATAATCTATAGTCCCTCAACTCCTTTTTGTAAGTTTACCCTTCTTTCTAACCACTTAATTATTAAGTGAAATATTGTTTGCATCTGTTGCTATGACAGCAGGAATTACCATTTGTATTTTAATTTATTACCATAAATATTTAAAATATATCTTTAAACGAAAGTTATTAATTTCTAAAAATAAAATAGTTACCTTAAAATGATTTATGATTTTTAATCGGAAATCCAAAAAAACTGTAATTTTGCACTTTAATATCGAAGGTTTAACGTAGTTTAGAATTGTATGCAAAAATTAGGTTTACGGCAATCACTTTCTCAGAAACTTTCTCCCCAGCAAATACAGTTTATAAAGTTACTGCAAATACCCACTGCCGAACTGGAAACAAGGATCGAAGAAGAACTGGCAAATAATCCGGTTTTAGAAGAAGGAAAAGAAGAACCTGCGGATAATGTCGAAAAGCCGGATGAAGAGTATGACGATGATTTTCAAGACGATAAGGAAAATGAATTTGACGACGATGCCAAAGAAGAACTAAATATAGATGAATATTTAACGGGAGAAGATGATGGAGGATATAAAACTCAAATGGATGGCAGCGGAAGTGGTGATGATGACGACAGAAGTATGCCAATTCCCGTCGCCTCTACATTAGAAGATGCCCTTTTAATTCAGCTCGGCTTTATGAAGTTTAATGAAAGGGAAGAATTAATAGGGCGACAATTAATTGGCAGCATTGATGAAGATGGTTACATTCGCCGCGAACTGGAGGCAATTGTTAATGATCTTGCTTTTTTACAAAGTGTTGATACCGGCCTGGAGGAAGTGGAAAATATATTAAAACGCATTCAATCATTTGACCCTGCCGGAATTGGAGCAAGAAATTTGCAGGAATGCCTGTTATTGCAATTGGATAGGAAAGATCATTTAAACCCGGTAGTTGTAAATGCCATTAAAATAATGGATGATTATTTTGAAGAATTTACAAAAAAACATTACGATAAAATACAAAAACGCCTCAATATTAATGATGAACAATTAAAAGAAACAATTAAAATAATTACGCGCTTAAACCCTAAACCCGGGAGCTCGGCAATAGGTGATGTGCGTACGCAATATTTAATACCCGATTTTTTGCTCACCAATACAAATGGAAGGTTGGATATTTCACTCAATTCCAGAAATACTCCCGAACTGAGGATAAGCCGCTCTTATGCCGAAATGCTTGATACTTATGATAAAAGCGATAAAAAAGATAAGTCGATAAAGGAAACCGCCTCTTTTGTAAAACAAAAATTAGATGCTGCCAAATGGTTTATTGATGCTATCAAACAGAGGCAGCAAACGTTGTTAAAAACAATGCAGTCGATCATTCAATTTCAATATGAGTTTTTTTTGGAAGGGGATGAAAGCAAACTACGGCCAATGATATTAAAAGATATTGCCAAAGATATTGAGATGGATATTTCTACAGTTTCAAGAGTTGCCAACAGCAAAACGATCCAAACAGAATTCGGGGTTTATCCATTAAAATATTTTTTTTCTGAAGGTATTACAACCGATTCAGGCGAGGATGCAAGCAGCAGGGAAGTAAAAAGCATTTTAAAAGATTTAATTGAAGCTGAAGAAAAACGTGTTCCACTATCCGATGATAAAATCGAAAAGATTTTAAATGAGAAGGGATATAATATTGCCAGGAGAACTGTAGCAAAATACAGAGAACAATTAAACATCCCTGTGGCCAGGTTGAGAAAAGAATTATAAACTTATGTTAAGAAAGTTTGACTCTGCAATAAAACAGATTTATCACGTCTGACACCATGTCAGCTTAAGCAACTTAGCCGAATTTTACAGAGTAATTAAATCATTAATTAGGAGGCCAACTTTAAGTCAACATTATTTGTTCCATTTGATTTGGTTTTTTTATTAAAGTTGCCATATAAATTAATATCTGTAATACTTTCTGTATTTTTATTTGAAGTGGCAATGGGCAAATATTCTATATTTGTTTCTTCCAAAGAAGGGTTTTGTAAGACCTTAATACTTTGATTGACAACAATTAAAGCTTGCTTTACTTCTTCCAATTTCGATTGGTTCAAAATAAGTTTGACTACATCAATTTTGTTTTTCCTCATCCCCAGTTTAAAAAGTTGATATTCTGCTTTTATTTTCCATACTACAAGTTTATCCTTTATCTCCCCATCACCGGACGCAATAATAGCAGCATTAAGGGATTTGATATTCGTTTCCATTTTATTTATAAGCAGGTTTACCTGTTCTAATTTAACTAAGCCGACATAAATTTTGTATTCAAGCTTAGCGATTTGATAGGTATACAGTTTTTGTTTGTGTATTAATTTTTCCAATACGAAATCAACGTTTTTGATATTTCCTGCCATGTTTTTCTTTTCATTAGTGCTTATCAAATTTCGTAAATTTATTTTATATAACCATGAAAATATCAATATCTTGATATCGAAATACTGATATTTTAATTAAAAAATTATAAGTTTTGATCGGGCTGCCCTTTTTATAAGGGAAATAATTTAATATAAATAACATTCCCATAAACCCTTAATAAAGGAAATATTATTTATGTTGCATGGTATTATGTAAGTAGAAAAAAATAAGTCTTTTAATGTCATTCTTAAATCTGTTATAGTTATAATGATTATTCGAAAAGCGTTTACTATTTTTTGTTTGTTTAACATTGCCTTTTATTCTTTCTCTCAAATAAGGGTTACAGGAAATATTAAGGACTTCAAAAATAAATTGCCACTGTTTTATACAAATATTGGTATCCCGAAATCAAGTGTAGGTACCTTATCAAATAGCGATGGGAGTTATTCATTAACTATACCGGCTCAATTGTTAAATGATACCATTGTTTTTTCAGCGTTAGGGTACGGCAGAAAAAGGATTCCTGTTTCTTATCTTAGGCAAAACCCGGATATGACAATACTGTTGTCAGAAAGGATAACGCTTCTTTCAACAGTTACTGTTACGGCTAAAAGAGAAAATAAAAATAGTTTTAAACTTGGCAATAAGTATAATACGGGTGGCGCTATGTACGGAGATACTTTAGCTGCCGGGGCTTCAATGGCCTTATTAATCGAAAATAAATACCCTGCCTACTATTCCAAGCTCAAGTTTCCACTATACATTGAAAGCGCTACACTAAAAATTTCAAAAAATACTTTAAAAGAATTTAAAGTTCGCGTAAGGTTAATGAAGGTAGATAGCATTTCGGGCCTGCCGGGAGATGATCTATTAAAAGAGAATGTAATAATTACATCTTCAATAAGGGAAGGATGGATTTTCTTTGACCTTTTAAAATATAAAATTCTTATTACTAAACCTTCTTTTTATTTGGTTTTTGAATGGATTTTGGAAGACAATCAAAGATTGGACTTATTAAAAGAATATGCTAAATATAAAAAAGTACACCCCGAAAAAGTCACAATTGATACTGCTCTTGTGGATGGGAAAAAAATTTCATTTATAAATTGGAACGGTTTTATGGTGGGCACTTCTTTTGGGGTATCCCTCATCCCTTTCTCATTAAATAATTATAAATCGTATTATCGTACTAATAGTCTTGGGGAATGGAAAAGAGCAAGCGCCATACTTACTGCCAGAATACAGTTAAGTAATCAGAGTGACGATAATATAATTACAGAGTCAAATAAAATTAACCCTAACGACTGTAAGGAGAATATTGCATCATGTAAAACTATTGGGTTAGTTGAGCAGTTCCTTTTGGAACATGATCTAAACGGAGCTCAGATAGCTGTTTCAAAGAAGGGGAAATTAATACTATCTAAAGGCTTCGGTTTGGCAGATGCTGTAAATAATATCCCTGTTACCAATCAAACCTGTTTTAGAATTGGCAGTGTCTCAAAAACTTTGACTTCTATTGCATTATTAAAGCTTGAAAAAGAACTGAAATTAAATTTGGATGCACCCATTGAAAATTACGTACCATCGTTCCCGCTGAAAAAATATCCAATCACCACCGGGCAATTAGCCGGGCATTTATCGGGGATAAGGCATTATAAAGAGAATGATATAAGTGACTTTATCCGAACAAAGAATTATAGCACATTAACAGATGCCTTGGAAATATTTAAAAATGATTCTTTACTGTTTAAACCGGGGAGTCAATTTTTTTATTCCTCTTATGGGTGGGTTTTAATCGGGGCCATAATTGAAAATATTAGTAAAGGGCCTTATCTTAAATACATGACTGAAAATTTTTGGCAACCTTTAAAAATGAACAATACAAATGGTGATATACCTGGAACAAATTTAAATAAAAGTAAACAATACGATTACTCGGGCCTTGAAGCAGGTTTTGAAGATTTAAGTTATAAGTTTTCAAGCGGCGGCCTGCTTTCTACTGCTGAAGACTTAACCAGGTATGGTGATTACTTATTATACAGAGGCCGATTGGATTTGCCGGATATTTATCAATTGTTTAAAAGCCAAAGAACAACTGACGGTATAGAAACGAATTATGGATTAGGGTGGTACATTCTAAAAGATCAAAATGGTCATAAAGTTTATTTCCATTCCGGCCACCTTTCAAATGGCAGCGCATTTTTTATTTTATATCCTGATGACGATTTGGTTGTAGCATTTCTAGCCAATGGGCAGGAGGGGTTAAATTTTGATATATGGAAGATAGGCGAATACTTCTATACTGCATTTAAGTAAAAAATATGTGAAGTTATTATCGTCGATGTTTTTAATTCTCTAAATAAAAATAAATTCATATTATTTTTATTCATAATTTATTGAATGTCAATACTTATTTTAATTTGAATAAATATTATAACAATTTTTTTATAAATGTATTTGGAAATACAAATTCAAAGGTTCACCTTTGCATCCCGTTACGGAAAGAAGGGAGTCGGATGGGAGTTGATTAAGTTCTTAAATAAGTTGTTTTGGGATTAGAGGGGTGTTAAGACAGTTTTAGATTTTGTTCTTTATAATCAGGGAAACGAAAAAATATTTTAAATTTTATTTTGTTTTTGAGTTTCTTTTTTCTTACCTTTGCAGACCCAAATCGGGGATAGAATTAAGAGAAGTAATTAAAAGTAAAAAAAAATAGTTTTAAGAGGAGCAGGGTAAAAAAATAAGTTATTAAAATTGGGGATAAAGATTCTCATCCAAGTTTCGAAAGATTTGTAAAAAATTCATAGAGACAA
>CBDFKQ010000026.1:120000-148374 GCA_965248855.1 Spirosomataceae bacterium
AGTCGTAGCAGACTACTACGTTGATAGGCGGCAGATGTAAAGTCGGAAATGACAAAGTCGAGCCGTACTAATTACTCGACAGGTTTTTACTTTTATTTATCTGACTGAAAGGTTGTTATAATATCTATTTTTGTCAATATGATTCAAATGAATTAAAAGATATTGACTGTAAGAAGTCAAAAGATAATGGTGGTCATAGGGTGGGTGTTCACCTCTTCCCATTCCGAACAGAGAAGTTAAGCCCCACACCGCCGATGATACTGAAGTCAAATTTGGGAAAGTAGGTAACCGCCAATTTTATTAAACTAACAGCCCCGATGTAATTCGAGGCTGTTTTTGTTATTTCTAACCTTTAGGTGGTTGGAAGTGGTGTCAAAGAGTATATTGAAAAAGGCACTGGCCATTTAATATTAGTAAAAAGTACAATTTAAGCCTTCCTTCACTTATACATAACCGGTTTAGAAATTCGATTATTTATCATCCCCTGATAAAGCAAATCTGTTTATATAGTAGCCTTGATAATTATAATTAAATGGCTAAGCTCATACCCAGTATAAAATACTCATTAGAAACTGTATAATATCAGATAATCCAAGGAGTTAAAAGTCAAATATCGGGTAAACCCTGCTAAAAGTAAACTTATCCACCATTCAAAGGCGTACAATATTGTAGTGATGAGAATGTAAAGTATCATAGGACAATCACATCCAAATCAGCACTACACAAACCGGCGAACCACTAAGCAAATGCAATAGCTGAAAGACTAAATTTATTTAAAAAAGAGTGCCTGTATCATTTTAAAGTAAGCACCCTTGAAGAAGCAAAAAAATATTGGAAGAATAAAACTTTATTATGAAGAGCGGCCAAATATGAGTATCGGCAAACTTACCCTTTTCTTTATTCATGTATTTCGCACTTAGGACTAGGTTCTATAAGAATTAATAAACTTTTTTTGCGACGACGCACTTAATTTATTTAAAACTTTTATAAAGTATAAATTAATAAAGTTGATAAGTAAACTTATTTCAGGACTATATTAGAATTGTAAACCAACAGCAGTACTTTCAATTATACTGTAACTTTTTTAGGACCTGACATTTTTTTGAAAAATATATATAGAACACTTTGAAATATTTAAACAAATAAATCGGTTTTAATCTTTGCACCTCATTAGTAGTAAAAGATTTATCCTTAAGATATTTTACTATTAAAATATTATTTATATTGGACGAACTTAAAGAGGGCTAAATTGTAACATGAAAGCGAATTTTTTTTTTATCATTATACTTTTTATCGTTTACACGAATATTAATGCCCAGAAATGGGTTGCATTAGGAACCGGCATTACATTTAATATACAGGAGAAAGAAAGTAAAGAACCTCGAGACCCTCATTTTGTAGATAACGAGGGATATGTTAATAACAATAACAAACAAGGATATATAAATGCATTGGTTGTTTATAAAGGAGAACTGTACGCCGGAGGTTCTTTTGAAATGGCAGGTGGAAAAAAAACCAACAATATAGCAAGGTGGAATGGCAAAGAATGGTTATCGCTGTGTGAAGGGATTGAAGGATATGTCAAAGCCTTATGTGTATATAATCAAGAATTGTATGTTGGTGGATATTTTGACAAAGCAGGCAACACCAATACCAAGCACATTGCAAAATGGGATGGCAAAAATTGGTCACCTGTAGGCCTTGGTATAAATAGTGAAGTAGAATCATTTAGTCAATATAAGGATGAACTGTATGTGGGTGGCGGTTTTACTTCTGCAGGTGAAGGCAGGCCAATTATATAGCCAAATGGAATGGGAAGTTATGGTCTACTCTTGGCGAGGGCAGGCAAAATAATATTTTAGCATTATTTGATTATAAAGATGAACTCTATACCGGTGGATTGTTTATCAAAGCTTCAGACGAAAACGAAAAAAGCGTATATAAGTGGAATGGCATAAGTTGGTCTTTTGAAGATGTAAAAATGGGAGGAGCAATTTCTAGTTTTGCTGCTTATAAGGGCAATTTATTTGCCGGCGGATTTTTTCATAGTATTAATAATATACAAGCTAATTTTATTGCAGAAAGAAAAGATAAAAGATGGGTTGCAGTTGGTCCACCAACAATGCCCGGATACAATAATATGCAAACAGCTATTCGTGCAATGTTGGTTTATAAAGATTTACTTTATGTAGGAGGGAATTTTAAATTATTGGGAAATCAACATGTTAACGGAATTGCAACATGGGATGGCAATACATGGTCAACACTTGGAAAGGGAATTAGTGGATCCGTTAACGCAATAGCAATTTTTAACGACGAAATATATGCAGGAGGATCTTTTAAGAATGTTGGTGATGAGGTTGTTAATGGGATTACAAAATGGAGTTCAAAATAATTTTTTTTTAAACTTCAAGTAAACCGATCATTGATTGAATTAACGGTCGAAGAATAATATATACAACTTCATATATTAACAACAACTATTAATGGAATTTTTATAATTTTGAATCATAAAGTAACTAAGTTTTTAACTTATATGTTAATTTTTAAGTCACTTAAATTGCAAAATTATGATTTACTCTTTTTTAGTGCATTTTATTTTACTTGTACATCCACCTATACAAGATATGACAAGCACAAAATTTAAATTACCGGAAATTTGGTCGAATGATTTTACAATTACCGTATCACGTGGAGGTGGTATGCTCGACGAACGTTTGGATATTAAATTTACTTACGACTCCTGCAAATTTAATCACCGCGTCCAAGGTAGTCAAAAAGAAAATGCCTTTTTGATGACGAATGATAGTCGTGCAGCTGTTTTAAAAAAATTACACGAACTTAAAGTCTCTAAAATACAGACTGATTTTTCTGGCGGATTAGTATATGATAAAGCAACTTCGACAATTGGGTTTAATTATAATAATCAATCCTTCATAATTCAGGATAGTGCATCTTCAAAGATTAAAGAACGTTACAAGGGGGATTTTAATCTTGCATTTTATTATCTGCAAATGTTTGCTATGGAAAAACACAAAGACTGATTCTAGATAAATTATGTGGACTCAAAGTTCCAAAAATAGATATGGAATTACATATTTTTAAGCCATGATAAATCAACCTCTAGTATTCATTTTATCAACTGGCAGTCCTAATTTAACTAACCCGCCTTCGTGATGTTCCGAAGGGAATAGCGAAGCATAAATAAAGGGATATTAATCATCTCTCACCAACTTATAACACATGGTTCAAATTTAATCAATCAATTTAAAAATTCCCTTTCATATCTATCTTTTTAATTCTATCCTTAAGCCTTTCTATCTTTTTTGCAACCATCCCCCAACTTTTTCTGTTATTGTTTTTTTGATTTCAAAAATCAGATTTAAATAAAATCTGTTTTTGAAATTAGCTTTTTGTAATTTTGCAAAAATATGAAAACAGAAATGCTTCTGAACGCTCCCGAATCCATTGACTCACTTGATCCTAAAAAGTTTATTATTATTAAAGGTGCAAAAGTTAATAATTTAAAAAATTTAAGTGTCGCCATACCCAGAAATAAATTTGTAGTTATTACCGGGCTTTCCGGTTCAGGTAAATCTTCTTTGGCATTTGATACCTTATTTGCAGAAGGGCAAAGGATGTATGTTGAAAGTTTAAGTTCATACGCCCGCCAATTTTTAGGCAGAATGGAAAAACCGGAAGTGGAATACATTCGTGGTGTTTCCCCTGCTATTGCGATTGAACAAAAAGTATCAAATCGAAATCCACGTTCTACTGTTGGCACCACAACGGAAATTTATGATTATTTAAAATTATTATTTTCACGCATTGGGAAAACGTATTCACCGGTTTCAAACAAGCTTGTAAAACGAAATACGGTTACTGATGTAGTTGATTGGATTCATACTTTTGAAGAAGGACAAAAATTTATGATTCTTGCTCCGCTTACCATTCACGAAGAGCGCAAACTGGAAGATGAATTAAAAATTTTATTGCAGAAAGGTTTTACCAGAATATATGCCGGTGATGAATTAATATTTATTGAAGAATTACAAGAAGATGCAAAAAAAATAAAAAATCTGTCGAAAAAAGATGTTTTTATTTTAATAGACAGGAATATTGTTAATCACAATAAAGAAGATAACAGGTTTAGGATTTCCGATTCTGTACAAACTGCTTTTTTTGAAGGAAATGATTTATGTGTGATAAACATTGCCGGGAAAGAGGTTCGAAAGTTTTCCGATAAATTTGAAGCGGATGGGATTATTTTTGAAGAGCCCAGCGTAAATCTTTTTAGTTTTAATAACCCCTATGGTGCATGTAAACGTTGTGAAGGTTTTGGAAAAGTATTAGGAATTGATATTGATTTGGTTATACCCGACAAAACTAATTCTGTATACGATGGTGCGTTGGCGCCTTGGAGAGGAGAAAAAATGAGTGAGGAATGGTTAAAGCCTCTTCTTAAAAATGGTATCCGTTTTGATTTTCCTATTCATCGCGCTTATGAAGATTTAACAGAGAGTGAAAAAGAACTTTTGTGGAAGGGAAATTCTTATTTTAAAGGTTTGGATGAATTTTTTAATTACATCGAAACACAAACCTATAAAATTCAATATCGAGTTATGCTTTCCAGATACAGAGGTAAAACTACTTGTCCGGAATGTAAAGGAACGCGATTAAGAAAAGATGCCTCTTATGTAAAAATAGAACAAAAGTCAATAACAGATTTAGTTTTAATGCCGGTTTTAGAAGTTTATAATTTTTTTAAAACCTTAAAGCTTCCTGATTTCGAAGAGAAAGTAGCCAAAAGAATTCTAACAGAGATAACAAACAGATTAGATTATTTAGTAAAAGTCGGGTTAAAATATTTAACGTTAAACAGGTTAACAATTACTTTGTCGGGCGGTGAACATCAAAGAATTAAACTGGCAACATCATTAGGCAGTGCCTTAGTTGGCAGTATGTATATATTAGATGAGCCAAGCATTGGATTGCACCCCAGAGATACCCAACAATTAATTGAAGTATTAAAAATACTTCGCGACCTTGGCAATACTGTTATAGTTGTTGAACATGAGGAAGAAGTAATGCGTGCTGCTGATCAAATAATTGATATTGGGCCTGATGCCGGTGCACATGGTGGTGAATTAATTTTTCAGGGAGTGGAAAGTGAAATGACAGACGATATTGATTCGCATACAGTAAGGTTTTTAAAAGGTACAGATTTTATCCCTCTGCCAACCATTCGCAGAAAAGCAACTTCTTTTATAATAGTTAAAGGTGCAAGAGAAAATAATTTAAAAAATTTAACTGTTAGTTTCCCATTGGGAATCCTTACTGTTGTTACAGGTGTAAGCGGCTCCGGAAAATCTACTTTAGTGAGGGAGATTTTTTATCCTGCACTTGCAAAAAGGTTGGGGGAATTTAACAGTGAAGAATCGGGTAAATTTGACAATCTGGATGGTGATTTAAATAAAGTTTCTCAGATTGAAATGATTGATCAAAACCCCATTGGTAAATCATCTCGTTCAAATCCGGTTTCATACATAAAAGTTTATGATATCATCAGAAATTTATTTGCAGAACAACCCTTATCAAAAGCCAGAGCGTATAAACCTTCTCATTTTTCATTCAATGTGGATGGCGGGAGATGTGAAGTTTGTACAGGAGAAGGTGTGATTACTATAGAAATGCAATTTATGGCTGATATTCAGTTAAAATGTGAAAGTTGCCATGGAAAACGTTTTAAACAGGAAGTACTTGAGGTTACCCATAATAATAAAAATATTGCTGATGTATTAGCAATGACTGTTGATGAAAGTATTGAATTTTTTAAAACTGATCCTAAAATCGCTGAAAAACTTTTACCTCTTCAAAAAGTAGGTTTAGGTTATGTAAAATTAGGTCAATCTGCTACCACACTTTCAGGTGGTGAAGCTCAAAGGGTTAAACTTGCATCTTTTTTAGGAAAAGGAATTTCAAATCAGGGTAAAACGATATTTATTTTTGATGAACCGACAACCGGATTACACTTTTATGATATCAAAAAATTACTTTCGGCTATAAATGCTTTGGTAGAACAAGGAGATACTGTTATTATTATTGAGCATAATATGGAAGTGATTAAATGTGCAGATTGGATAATAGATATGGGCCCGGAAGGCGGTGATGGTGGAGGTGATGTTGTTTTTGAAGGGATACCTGAAGATATGAAAAAAATCAAAAACAATTATACAGCTGATTTTTTAAAAGAGAAATTGTAATCTCTTAGGATATAAAATAGAATTTAAGTTTGATTCATCCCTTAAAAATAAGCCTTAATCGGTATTAGACCGGAAATAAATACCATTATAAATAACTTTTGTCAAGTTAATTTCATCAGTCATTTAAGTTTTTTTGCAAGAAAGGCTGAACATTGATTTTATTATAGTATTGAAAAGACATAAGAACATTTCAAAATCTTTTTAATCAAAAAGCCTTTTAATCAAATTATTAATTATCAGTTTGAATAAAAAAATATTATATTTATTTTTTACTGTTACAAAAAGTATCAAAAATAAATTGAAGTTTAAAATCAACCTGCTTAAAAGTTTAATTAATTATATGGGTCTAAAAATAACATGGAAACTTTTATTTAATCAACCTATTTTTATTTATTCATTTTCGATGTTTACATTTTAGAAATAAATTAGTAAGCAATTTGGTTGAAAGGGATTTAAACTTTTAAAACCCGGCAAATGGAAACCACGGAGAAATTAAATAATTCTTTACATATTTATGACTTAATAAACCGGGTAAACCGCGAAATTATTAGGGAGAAAAACAAAGATTCTCTCTTTAGTAAAATATGCAACTTAGCTGTTCAATCAGGGATATTTAAAATAGCTTTTATAGGCTTGTTTGATTTTAAGAATAAAATTACTTTAGATCATCAAAGTGGAATACCCACCGAAGTAATAAATCTTTTTTCGATAGTCGATAAACCTCAAAAAACCGTATTACAAACCGGCACTTATTATTTATGTAATAATATTAAAACGGCATCCGAATTTTCCCCCCTTCAAAATATAATTTCTATAGTAAACATAAAATCCTGTATAGTTTTACCTGTCAGGCAATCAGGTGCAATAATTGGTACACTTAATTTGTATGCAACTGAAATCGGTTTTTATGAAAAAGAAGAAATTGATTTGCTTGTATATTTATCGGGTGATATTTCTTTTGCCCTTGACCAATTTATAATAGAAAGAAAACATAAAGAAAATGAAGAGTTTTCATTTGAAACTGAAAAATACTTTCGCCACACCCTTGATAATATGCTTGAAGGGGTACAAATCCAAGATTTCAATTTTCGGTATTTATATTTAAACGATACTGCAGTTAAGCACAGTAATTTTTCAAGAGAAGAGCTTCTTGGATATACAATGCCGGAAAAATATCCGGGAATAGAGCATACAAATTTGTTTAAAACAATGCAAAATTGTATGTCGAATCGTATATCTGCAAGGCTTACAAACGAATTCACATATCCTGACTCATCAAAAGGTTATTTTGATATTAGCATACAACCTATACCGGAAGGTCTTTATGTTCTTTCAGTAGATATTAGTGAACAAATAAAAGCAAATGAAAAATTAAGAAAAGCCAATCGTTTGTATAGTTTTCTCAGTGCCATAAATAAAAGCATTGTACATATTGATAATGAAGACGTACTTTTTGATAATGCCTGCCAAGTAGCATTAAATATTGGAGGTTTTAACATGGGGTGGATTAGTTTGATTGATGAAAATAATATTTTGAGTATAAGAAAATTTTGTGGCGATGAAAGTGAGGCAAGAAAAATACTTAACTTTTCGGGTTTAGATATTAATAATCCTCTATATAAAAACACCCCGGCATTAAAAGTTATTAAAACCGGTAGGCAATCTTTTAATAACAACCTTCAGAACGACCCTGAACTTGCTAACTGGAAAGAGGAATTTATAAGACAAGGAATTTATGCAGCTATTTCGATGCCAATCAAAAAGTATGGTGAAGTAGTTGGAATATTTGGATTATTTTCCGGAATTGAAAATTTTTTCGATGAAGATGAAACAGCTTTGCTCGAAGAAGCAGCGGGAGATATATCTTTCGCCATTGAAAATTTAGAAAATAAAAGAAAACACATAAAAGCCGAAGAACTTATAATCCAAAACGAAATAAAATTTCGTGCACTTATTGAAAAAAGCGCAGATATGAAAACGCTTTCCGAGGCAGATGGAACAATAATTTATTCTAGCCCATCAGTCGAAAAGGTATTGGGTTATCAAAAAGAGTCATTAATGTTTACCTCTCTTTTCGATATTATTCATCCTGATGATGTAAAAGAGTTTACTAAAAACAGAAAGAAGATAGCTGAAGTTAATGGCGCCTCATTTTCTTTTCAGCAAAGAAGGAGGCATAAAAATGGAAATTGGATTTGGTGCGAAGGCACAATTACAAATCTCCTTCACGAACCCGGCATTCAAGCTATGGTTGCAAACTTTAGGGATATTTCTGCAAAAATATTGGCTGAACAACAAAGAGAGTTTGATAAAAATAATTTCATTGCTCTCATTAATAATACCAAAGATTTAATGTGGAGTATAGATAGAGATTATAAACTTATAACATCTAATAAACCTTTCAATGATTTAGTTAAATTGGTAAGTGGAAATTGGATTTATAATGGAATAAATATGCTCGAAACAGGGCTCCCTGAAAAAAGAGTAGAAAGATATAAAAATTTGTATCAGCGCGCTTTTAAAGGAGAGGTATTTATGGAAACAGAATTTACCACTTCATCAGGAACTGCAACCTGGGCCGAAATATCTTTTTATCCCATTCGCAATGGAAAAGAAATAATAGGTGCTGCCTGCCACTCTCGTGATATTACCGGTAGAAAAAAAGTTGAAGAGCAATTATTAAATAAGAATAAAGAGTTAGAAAAAACAAATTCAGAACTTGACCGCTTTGTTTACAGTGTTTCACATGATTTGCGCTCACCGCTTACTTCGGTAATGGGTCTTGCATCTTTAATCGAGTCAGAGGGAAAGGAAGAAAATATTCTTGGCTATAATAAAATGATACAAACCAGTGTTAACCGCCTGGATCAATTTATTAAAAATATTTTAAGTTATTCCCGTAACAACCGTATAGAAATAGATATTAGAAAAATTAATGTTAAAAATAATATAAATGAAATAATAGAGGCTTTGTGCAATATTAAAGAAGCTTCAGGGATTACTTTTGAATTGAATATTGATGAACAACAAGCTTTTTTTTCTGACGAACAAAGATTTAATACAATTATTGAAAATATTATTTCTAACGCAATTAAGTATCATAAACATGGACAAAGTGAAAATAAATTCATTAAAGTATCATGCAAGGTGGATGTTGAAAATTTACATTTATCTATAGAAGATAATGGTGTGGGTATTGCACCTGAATACCATGAAAAAATATTTCAAATGTTCTTCAGGCTACAAGGTAAAATGGCAGGCTCGGGGATTGGATTATATATTGTAAAGGAAATTATTGAAAAGTTGAAGGGAACAATAAAGGTAATATCAAAAGAGTCTGTTGGAACTACGTTTATTATTACCTTAAAAAATATGATTTCGGAAAATAATAAATAAAAAAGTTATAGATATCGTTATTTAGATATTGAAATACTTATAAAATAAATCCGGTTTTATCATTAAAGAAAAAAATCGAAATGGAGCAAGACAAGTTAACCCGGGTATGTTAGTTAAGCAAACATGATGTTAAAATGGAATAAAATTTCTGCGAAAAAAGAATGTTTTATAAAAAAACCACATCCGTAATCCTGTCGTCTTCTATTTCCTTACTTATGATTTCTATAATTTTTGATTTTGCCATCATTAACTCATTTTTTAATGGGGCCGAATTAATTTGAATATATATTTTATTTTCATAAATATATAATTTAGTAGTTCGGTTGGCAATGGCATTGCCCATTAATCTTCTCCAAGAAGTTATTATATGAGATTCTTCTGTTTTCCCTTTTAATTTATAAACATTTAACAATTCGTTAAGAGCATTTTTTAATGGAGTGGTTTGAGATGTACGAAAAGAATCTTTTGGTTTCTTGTTATTATTGTCTTGATCAGAATTCTCCATCAAATAAAAAACTTGTAATTAAGGTAAAAAATATTAAAAGAAAACCAATTTTTCCATTCTACTTTGAAGTGTGAAAGATACGAATTTCGGCAGAGATTTTTTCGAATATTTTTTCGGTTCTTTCCGGCCTGGCATCAGTAACGAAGATTTGTCCAAATTGCCGGTCGGCTATCATATTCATCATTTCATGTATCCTTCTTTCATCAAGCTTGTCGAAAATATCATCTAAAAGTAAAATAGGTTTTACCTTTTTTTTAATTTTAATGAACTCAAATTGAGCGAGTTTTAAAGCAATTACAAATGATTTTTGTTGGCCTTGCGAACCATATTTTTTCAAAGAAAATTTATCGATTTCAAAAACAAAATCATCCTTATGAACTCCCATTAACGTGCGTTGGTATTTAATATCTTTCTTATAATTATTAAAAAAATTATAATGAAAATTTTTTTCAAATAATTCTGAAACGTAAGTCAAGTCTACTTCTTCTCTGCTTTCGGATAAGGTTAAATATCGGTTTCTAAAAACCGGAACAAACTCGCCGATAAAATCTTTTCTTTTTTGATGAATGTTTTCTCCCAAAGGCAGTAATTGATTATTATAAACCTCCAGCATTTCAGCATCAAAATAATTTTTCTCCGAAAACTGTTTTAACAAAGCATTCCTCTGTTTTAATATTGAATTGTATTTTATAAAATCAAGTAAGTAGTTATAATCAAGCTGGGCTATCAGACCATCAAAAAACTTTCTTCTTTCTTCACTGCCATTTTTAATTAATTCTGTATCGTCGGGGGCAATTAAAACGATAGGTATTTTACCGATGTGCTCACTTATTCTTTCGTAGGGGTTTTTATTGAGTTGTAAAATTTTTCTTTGTCCTGCTTTAAGGCTGCATTTTACTTCAACATTTTCGTTATCTATTAAATAATTTCCATTAAGTAAAAAAAAATCTTTTTCATGTTTTAAAACCTGGTTATCGCTCTGGCTAAAAGCACTTTTTGTTAATGACAGATAGTATATGGCATCCAATAAATTTGTTTTTCCACTGCCGTTTTCACCCACTATACAATTAATTTGCGAACAGAATTCTGTTGAAAATTCATCGTAATTTTTAAAATTCAATAAATGGATTTTTTCTAAGTACATTTAATTTCTTAATTTCGCAAAAATTAAAACACAAAACTACCTAATAGGGTTGTATTTTAAATAATAAATGCTGTTAACCTTTTAAAAAAATCGCAAACATATTATATGCCTAATACTAAAGAAACACCTGCAAAAAATAATAAAGGCACAGAACAAGCAAAAGGAGTTCCTCAAAAAACATCTGCAACTTATTCTAAAGAAACATACATGTATTGGTATCGCTCAATGACTTTAATGCGCAAGTTTGAAGAAAAAGCGGGTCAATTATATGGACAACAAAAAATAAAAGGCTTTTGCCATTTATATATCGGCCAAGAGGCATGCGCAGCCGGAGCAGTAAGTGCCTTAACAAAAGACGACAAATGGATAACGGCTTATCGCGATCATGCACATCCACTTGCACTCGGTACCGACCCAAAAAATATAATGGCAGAATTATATGCAAAACAAACCGGTGTATCCAAAGGTAAAGGCGGATCAATGCACATGTTTGATAAAAAGGTAAATTTTATGGGAGGTCATGGAATAGTAGGAGCTCAAATTCCACTAGGTGCGGGTATTGCATTCGCTGAACAATATTTGGGTACAAAGAATGTATGTGTTTGTTCTTTTGGTGATGGTGCAGTTCGCCAGGGCGCCTTACACGAAACATTTAATATGGCAATGCTTTGGAATATTCCCGTAATTTTTGTGATTGAAAACAATGGTTATGCAATGGGTACTTCGGTTGCCCGTACATCAAATGTAACCGAATTGTATACAATAGGAGAAAGTTATGACATGCCTGCCGAACCGGTAGATGCAATGAATGTTGAAGCAGTGCATGAAGCAGTTGGCCGCGCAGCCGAACATGCACGCGCAGGTAAGGGTCCTTATTTATTAGAGTTAAGAACATACAGATACAGAGGCCATTCAATGTCCGATCCTCAAAAATACCGTACAAGGGAAGAAGTAGAAAGTTATAAAAATCTTGACCCTATTGAACAAGTACGCCATACCATTTTAGAAAAGAAAATAGCAAGTGAAAGTGATTTGGAAGCGATAGATGCTGAAATTAAGGAGCAAGTTGAGGAATCAGTAAAATTTGCTGAAGAATCTCCTTACCCTCCGGTAGAAGAAGTTTATAAGGATATTTACGTACAAACCGATTATCCTTATATAAAGGAATAAGTTTTTCATATTAAAATTTTATTGATTTGTTCAAAAGTAATTTTGTAGAACATTATTATTTGAAGTGTTTCCTTATTAAGGAAAGTAAACTTTTAACCCGGTTAGATAAATGTTTATGTAAATCATTTTAATAATATAAAACGATTTAGATTTATTTTTTATTAGTTAAATATTAATTTCAAACTAATCAATGGACAAATTTATGCTGACTTAAAATTATCCAATCCGTCCTAAACCGATCTTGAGCCGTTTATAGTTAAGGCATTGGTTTATACGCGGGCTTTATTTCTGTGCATTCCTTCACATATTGCTATTCAATTAAAATTACAAGACTTTGAAAAAGAGAAGTTACTATCGCAGATGGATCAAAATTGCTTGTACCTTATGTAGGGCCTATAAAAATAAATTATCAAAACAGAATGTGCCTGACAGGTGCTTTGGTATTAGGCAATATGGTTTTAATGGGGGCAATACCGATTGAAGATATGGATTTTAATTATTCATCCGGCAAAATTAAAATTATCTGTAAACCCAGAGAATCCTAATATTGCATGTGCACTAGTCGTTTAAAAAGGGAATATGAATAATTTTTTGGAAAATTTCTACTTCAGGGAAAGTCTTTTGTTTTAAATAAATTTTTAATCAGGGTAGGTATAATAATCTATTTGATATAATGTGTCTTTTGAAAAATAAAAAATACAACCTTGATTTCCCTCCAAAGTTTGATAAACTATATTATTCTTATATGATTTACTTTTCATTTTATTTTTTTTAATAAAATCAGCTTTTGTCATTCCAATGTTATTAAACTTGCCTACAACAAATTCATTTGAAAGGATGCTGGCTGAAAGTAACCAGCTTCGACCAATTTTATCTGAGGTACTTTTAAAAAACTGGAAGTACATACCGGAATCCTCCCGGCCTGTTTTAGAAAAATTAACTGTTTTTAAAGTATCAATTTCGCCTTCAACATAAATATTTTTTAGTGGTTTATTGGTAACGTGTCGGAATTTATATTCGGTTTTTAAAATTTTGAATTTTTTGGAAAAATTTTCAAAATCTGCATTAAAGCCAAATAAATTTTCAAAGAACGACCCGTCTTTAATAACTAAACTGGTATCCTTAGGGAAAATAGGATATTGTATTTTTTCAAAAAAGGTGCGTCAAAGGTTCTATTTAAACTTTGCGAAAAAGATATTATCGAACAGAAAAAATAAAAAAATGTTATAAAAGTCTTTTTCATAATTAATAAAAATTAAATTCATTTTCTTTAATTTATTCCAATATATCATTATCTGTTTCATCTATTATAAAAGATAAAAGGTATTTTACCTCTTCTACTTTATCGGTATCTCCCGTTTTTTCAAAAGAAACAACCAAATTTCTTAAAACCCTTCTTATTATATCAATAGGCTGGCAAGGTTCATAAAAAATATCGGAGTGAGGTAGTGTAAGTTGGGTTAAATAACTATCAATATCTGTTTTAGAAAAAACGATGCCCCTATTAAAAACATTGATATAAAATTGTGTTTCTGCGGATTTATAAGTTAAAATAAACAAATTGGGCAGATTAACACCATATATAGGCATTTTTAATTTTTGGGCGATGAGCATATAAACCACGCATAATGAAATAGGGTTGCCTTTTTTACTTTCCAACACCACATTAATCATAGAATTATTTGGCGCATGAAAATTTTTTGTATTTGCACCAAATTTCATTTTATTAAAAATTACATTATTAAGAGCCTTAACTTGTTCTAGAGGGTGCATATCATTTTTAAAATCAACCCAGGCTTCATAATATAATTGTTCGAATTCTTTTCTTAATTTTTCTAAAGATAAATCGGGATATTGATAAGTGGCCAACAACCATATGCCTTCAAGTAAATCGGATTGGTTATTGTCTTTCCAATTTAGCAGCCTCGTTTTTAGGGAATCAAATTGTAAATGATGAATTAAATCTTCAATTTTTTTCTGTACAAAGGGATTGAAATTTTTTTCCCATTCCTGTTCTAAAAAAGGAATTATAGTATCACCTAACGAAATTATTTGTTGTTCAACCAATTGTAAAACCTCCTTATCCTCATCATCCAGTAATGAAACCAGCGCTTTAAGTTCGTTATTCTTCATATTTTTTGTAGTAAAAAAACAAATTTATAATTTTCTTTTTACCTAAGAATTTAATGCCGGTATTTATTTTTTGATTTTATTTTAAATCGTTAAAAATTAAAACTGAATTGTTGTGTCTCTGAGCCTTAAATTACTGTTAAATTTTTTTTGCATTTACTTCCTTTTTTATCCCTTTCTCGTCACTCAAATTCCTTCCCCATTTTGCTATCGCTTCCAACACGGGGATCAGCGTGACACCGAATTCGGTTAAACTGTATTCAACTTTGGGTGGAACAACCGGGTATAATTTTCTGTTTATTAATCCATCCTCTTCCAATTGTTTCAATTGTAGGCTGAGCATTTTTTCGGTTATATCCGGAATTAATTTTTTTAATTCTCCAAACCTTTTTTTGTCTTTGCGCAAATACCACAAAACCACAGTTTTCCATTTTCCTCCAATAAAATCCATGGTAATATCCATCGCACAATGGTATATTTTATCACCAATTTCAACTACTATTTGCTTATTATCAATTATCATAATATATAAATTTTTTCAATTCCGTCAAAAATGATAGTTAATATCCTGTAAAACAGTTATTGTATGAATAAAAAAAACAATTCATATTTGCACTATCATTTTTATAGTTACATACAAAAGTAAATAAAATTTTATGAAAAAAATTGGAATTATAGGAACAGGAGTTGTGGGTGAAACCATTGGTTCTAAATTAATTGAATTAGGCTACGAAGTTAAAATGGGAAGCCGAACTTCAACCAACGAAAAAGCAACAAAATGGAAAGATGGAAATGGATCAAGAGCAAGTAATGGTACTTTTAAAGATGCCGCAAAATTTGGAGAAATAATTTTTCTTTGTACAAAAGGAGAAATAACTCTTGAAGCTTTAAAAATGGCAGAAGTTGAAAATTTCAAAGGAAAAACTGTAATTGATATTTCTAATCCGCTTGATTTCTCAAAAGGAATGCCTCCAAGTTTAATTCCTGAATTTTGTAATGTTTATTCATTGGGTGAAGCCGTGCAAGATCTGTTAGTGGGTTCGCATGTTGTAAAAACATTAAACATTGTAAATGCACACATAATGGTAGATGCTAAATTATGTGGTGGAGATGCAACAATGCTTGTAAGTGGAAACGATGAAAATTCAAAAACAGAAGTAAAAGGAATTTTAAATCAATTTGGTTGGAATGATATTATTGATCTTGGAGATATCACTACTGCCAGAGGTACTGAACAATTATTGCCGGTATGGGTAAGAATTTGGCAGGCAACAGGTAATGGTTATTTCGCTTTTAAAATAGTCGGTAATTTTCAAAAATAAAATATTTAAAAAAGACTTTTCAATAACATTTTATTTTAAAGGAATAAAATGTTTATTGAAAAATAATTTGGAAGTTCCCTTATTGCGTTCAGATCCAATCTTTTATCCAAATCTCAAAAATTATAAAGCCTTCTCTTCAATTCAATATAACTTAAGTGCGCTATTATATAGTAAGGTTATTTTTATCCGGTTTGATGTCAAATCCAATCTTCATCATTATTTGGATTTTATTATTATTTTGATAAATATTTCCTAATCTGGTAATTGATTTGATTTCCGAATAATGGCAGGCTTCTAAAACTAATTAAAACGTCTGAAATCTTACTCATATTTCATTACCGGTTTCGTTAATTTTGCAGTATTTAAAAAAGAATAGGAGGTGGTTTTTAAAAAGCAGCCTCTTTATAAAAATGAGTATCCAAAAAACGCCCGTTTAATTTTACCGACTCACAAAAACGGGTTTGTCACCAAAATTTTATAATTTTGCATATAAACTATCCACATGAAATTTTTAATAATCTTTATAATGCAGCTGGTTTATTGCATGGTTATCAGCCAGCCAACTTTAAAATATTTACAGTTTCAAAACCCTTCCTTTGAAGCAAATGTAACATACGATAATTTTTTCTTGCCTCGTAATCCCCCGGAATGGAGTTCCTGTATCTTAAATGCAGAACCCGATATTTTAAACGGAGTTTATGGAGAAACTCATCCACC
The DNA here is from genome assembly GCA_965248855.1 of Spirosomataceae bacterium. Lineage (GTDB taxonomy): Bacteria > Bacteroidota > Bacteroidia > Cytophagales > 172606-1 > CBDFKQ01. The sequence continues at coordinate 136,648 of CBDFKQ010000026.1, forward strand.
TTCTGACGGCAAAACATATGTAGGTCTATTTTACAATGATAGTTTTAACGAGGAAACGAATCAAAAATTGACCTTGAAAAAAAACATAAATTATAACTTTACGGTAGATCTGGCTAATGCTAAGCCGGATCTTTATTCGGTACCGATTAGAATGAAAGTTTGGAGTTATAATTCAGATTGTGCCAAAAAGATTTATTGTGGCAATCACCTTTTATAGATCATCACTATTGGAAAAGCTATTTCGTTAGTTTTACATCCACTGCAGACGTACAGGGAATCATGTTTGAAGCTTGGGGCAACGCAAATACTTATGGTTATATATTAATGGACAACCTGTCTCCTGTTGAATTTTGTGAAGGGTGGGAAGAGACGGTTTGTGTTGATGACAGCCACTGGTAAATGCTTACCCGATAGGCTTACCCGATACCAATTGGCAGGTTATCTGGAAAAAAAATAATATCATTGCTTCTGATATAACTGCCAAACATTTATGGCTTAAAACAAGCGGGGATTATTCTGTGGAAATAAAAAAGGGTGTGGTATCATATAAATTAAATTTAAGCTAAGAAATCAGGAATGCGAAAGGGATATATTCATCCCTAATGTAATAACCCCGAACGGTGACGGCAAAAATGATACTTTTAAAATTATAGGACTTTCGCCCGGTAAATGGTCATTATTTATTTATAACCGTTGGGGTAAACTTGTATATCAAAACTCCGAATACAATGATGAATGGCAGGGAGAGTCAACTGTCGGTATTTATTATTATTGCCTTAAAAGCCACGTTAGTAACCGCAACCTCAAGGGATGTATCCATGTTTAAATTAATTGACCTCGTTTACTTTTATCACCTAATTTTAACCCTTCTAAAAAGTTGAACCGCCTTAGAGTAAGTGTTGATCTTGAAAAGGATACTTATTTAAGTAAAAAAAGGGAAATACCGGGTTAAACAAATTAAATTGATTTATTTAAAAATATTTTAAATATTTACTTAAATTACTTGAAATAAATTTAAGTATTTAATTAAAATTTATTATCTTTGTATAGGGATTACATAACTGCGTATTATTATTCTCAACCGGCTATAATTAAATTTTCCTATGTTAACCAAAGATTATCTTTTTAAAATTCTGATGTAAGAAATTTGTTAATGTGTGAGTTTGATGATACTTTTGCAATACCATAACGCAACCCATTAATTTATTATTATTTAACGTCCTTTTCTTCTCGGTCCTGCCGATTAAAAATTTATCAAGCGTTAATACAAACCTGTAATTTACTTTAAGAGCCTGTAGGTAATTTCCTATTGGTTCATTGACTAACTACTTTCCCGACATATGAAAAAAATTTATTTGCAAGCAATTGCCCTTGTATGGCTGTGCTTTTTATTTTCCTTTAATAAAAGTTACTGTCAAAGCAAGCTCCTTTCTCTCGAGGAATTAAATAATTAAAAACCTTTTCATTTCTTTAAGTGAAGCGATCAAAAACCCTTTAAAGGTTTATAAGCTTGCTTTATGTGATTCAATCGGAAGTTTTCCCGATCAAATACTAAAATTTAAAAACCTGCAGGTGCTTGAACTCAATTATACGGCACTTGATCATATACCTCCGAGGATTTCAGCCCTTAAAAACCTGCAGGTGCTTGATTTAAGCAATAATAAATTCAGACATTTTCCCCTTGCTCTACTTTCACTGCCCAATTTAGTTGTACTTAAGCTTTCTGAAAACCAGGTGGATTCTTTACCTACTGGCCTAGCTAAGTTAAAAAAGCTTAAAAGCCTGCAAATCGTAAATAATAAAATCACTTCAGTCCCTGCCGAAATAGATTCCCTTAAGCTGCCTGACCTGCAGATAAGGTCTGCTTCCTTTAAAGGGCTCTTGAAAAAAGAAGAATTAGGGTTAACCAAAACTTTTGAAAGTTTGGAAGCTGCTTTAAAGCATCCGGAAAGTGTTTATAAACTTTCACTGTCCAACATAAAAGAACTGGGGCCGGATATCGGTAAATTTAAAAACCTGCAGGAACTGCATGTAAACAACAACGGGCTAAGCTCTTTCCCTAAAGAGATCGGCGACTTAAAGAATTTGCAGGTACTTAATGCGGGCAACAACAAACTCACAGCTTTACCGGAAGAAATTGGAAAGCTTAAAAACTTGGAACATTTAAATATTGGTTTAAACAAACTAACCAATTTACCTGAAGGCTTGGGAGGATTGGAAAAGTTAAGCAACCTGCAAGCTGGAGGTAACCAATTAAGCAGCTTGCCGAATTCAATAGAAAAGCTAACGAATTTAAAAAGCCTAAGTATAGGAAGCAATAAACTAAGTACTTTCCCTGCCAGCATCAATAAACTTACCAATCTGGAAAACCTGCATGCACCTGAAAACCTTATCAGCAGTTTACCGGAAATACCGGGGCTTAAGAAATTAAAAACCTTGCACATTGGGGGCAATAAACTGGAAGGCTTACCAAAAAGTATAGGCAATTTGGATAATCTTAAAAGCCTTGATTTGCAAAGCAATATCCTTACATCCCTACCCAATGAAATCACTCATATTAAAGGGCTTGAAAAGTTAAAACTAAGTGGCAACCAATTGACAAGTTTACCTCAAGACCTCTCTGGCTTAAAAGAACTCCAAAGTTTAGATTTGCAAGGCAACTTGCTCACATCTTTACCACAATCAATAGGAAAGGTAAGCAAACTTAAGTTTTTAAACATTGGTAACAATAAACTCACCAAGCTACCCAATGAAATGAACCAGTTAACCCAACTACAAGATTTAAATGCATGGGGCAATAAAATAGACAACGTGCCTGAAGGGCTTTCTAATTTGAAAAAACTGGAAAGTTTTAAACTCAATACTTCCGGATGGAGTGCCCTTGATTTGAGCAAGCTCAGGACGGGATTGAGCGGGACAATGGTGAGGGGGTTTTAAAAGGAAACTAAAAATAACTTAAAATAAAAATTTACTATTTTATGAAAAAAACAAGTCTTACAATTTATTTTTGCTTTTTAACAAAAATCCTTTGGGCTCAAAACAATATAATTCCACCGGCGCCCACTATGACTGCTTTTGCAAAATATGGTGATATACCGGTAAGCACCTATACCGGCATCCCCAATATCTCTATTCCTATATATACAATAACCGACAAAGGTATTGAATTGCCTATATCATTAAGTTACCATGCTTCCGGGATTAAAGTATCAGAGGAAGCATCCTGGTGCGGACTTGCCTGGTCTTTAAATGCAGGTGGTTCCATTACACACATTGTTAAAGGAAGAAATGATCTTGGTAATTTCACAGACGGATACATTAGAAAAGATGTTCCGGTTCCTAATTGCGATCCTCCCTCCTTTATTCTTCAGAATAACTGCATAGCTAAAATTTGCTCTCAAACAAACCAAGTAGAAAGAGTGGATTATTCAGGAGTACTCGGTTGGGCTGTTGAACACGGAGGTCGTGACTTAGATTGGGAGCCGGACATATTTATTTACAATTTTGGAAATTCTACCGGCAAGTTCTTTTTTGATCAAAAAGGTAATATTCATTTGTTGAACCAAGATGATTTACTTATAACTCTTTATTGGGATGGGAATGCGCCCAGATTTAAAATAATAGACGCGGAAGGTACACAATATAATTTTGGCAATACGGAGACTACTGCTAATTATAATCCTAATAATAAAGATCAAGCTGTTTTTACGGGCTGGTATCTTAGCGAGATCAAAGGAACCAAAGGCGAAGTGATTTCTTTAGAATATGATGATAAGGAATTTATTTCTCAAACTACTTACTCTGAAACAAAGGCATTCATAAATACTTGTTTAGAAACACTTGAAGAAAGAGATAATCGTACATTTAATGGAGGTCAAATTTATACTACGAATATTTTAAATTTATCTAAAATACGATTTTCAACAGGATATATTGACTTTAAAGCCAACCCAAGCAGGCAGGACCTAAAGGACTACACGGGTAATAAAAGCGCACATCAGCTTGATACCATTAAAATTTTAAATTATAAAAATGAAATAATAAAGATTTTCACATTTAACTATGGATATTATATTAGTGCTTTGGAATCAACTAATTTTGATTACTCACCCGGCGTGTCCAACAAACGTCTTCGGCTTGACGGATTAAATGAAATTAACACAGTTAGTCAAAAAGTCTTACGTCATTCATTTACTTATAACAGTAAGCCTTTACCATGTAAAAACTCATTTTCAAGTGACCGATGGGGATTTTACAATGGAATATATAATAGGGTAATGATACCCACATTTCTTGGAATTGTAGGCGATAAAACTTATCAATTTGATGGAGCCAATAGAAAAGCAAATGCTGAGTTTGTTACAGCCGGTTTAATTGAAAGAATTGATTATCCTACCGGAGGATACACACAGTTTTCTTTTGAGCCTAACGATTTCAGTAATAACGACCACACTTCGGGTAATTATGATACCTTTAATTATTCTACTTATAGTGCAAACGATGTTAAGCCTCAAAATTCTAATGACAGAAATACTCAAAACAATATAAATTTTACAGTATCTCAGGAGGAATCAACAAATGGGGTTTATGTAACTGCTTATACCGATTTTTACAATAATAATACTATCGAGTGTGGTATATTAGGTAACCCATGTTATGACCCAACGGGAAATACAAAATATTATAATATGTATGTGAAGATCATGGGAGGTCCAAACTTTAGCCAGGAGTTTTTTAGCCAATCAATTAATAATACTGCCACTTATCTTACCTCTAAATTAATTTTTCTAAATCCCGGGCAATATATGTTAGTTACAAAGCTACCTGATAATTTACAAAATAATCAGGGGGCATACGCTACGATATCAGTTAATGTTTATCGAGATAGTCCTAAATCATTAGGTGGCGGTGCAAGGGTGAAGCAAGTAGTGAGTTATGATGGTTTTGATCATAATAAAGATATGATTAAAAACTATTGTTATACCTTAAACGACAACAGCAGTTCCGGGCTGGTAATGTCTTATCCTATGTTTCATTTTTGGAATACTCATACTCAGAAGGTCTATAGTACAAAACCTGAATTTTTGTATTGGAATTCGGGCCAAATAATTACAGGTACCTCTGATTCTTATTCCGGGGCAAGTACTTCATCGCAAGGAAGCTATGTGGGATACTCACATATTAAAGTCTCGTACGGAACAAATGGGGAAAATGGTTATTCAATATATGATTATATCAATACACCTGATAGGCCTAATGGAATCTTCCTGGCAGGCTATCCTTCTTTTACGCCTTATAATCTGAATGGTAAGTTAATCTCACAAACTGACTTTGATGCCAATAATATTAAAAAAAGGCATTCAGAATACGGTTATTCCTCTTATAAAACGGAAAGAATTTTTGGGATGTTTGCAGAATCACATCCTAGCTCTAAGGTTTATGATTTATCGTGGGAACCTGCCCCTCTTGATGCAGGTTTCTCACCTGGTACAATTCCTGGCTGCCTTAATATTTTTTCCTATTATACCTATGCGTACGATTGCTATAAGGTTCTGCCTACTTCTTTATTAGAAACTATATATAATAAAAATGATCCTAATCAGTTTGTTACTACTAATACTAAATATAGTTATGACAATCCATTACATATGAAACCCACACTGGTTACTACATCGACCAGTAATAATGTGAACAGGGTTATGGCAACAGAATATACTTATAGCCTTGATTATAAATCCCCATGTCGGAAGAATTTGGATAATTGTACTAAAGACCCTTTGTCCTGTCAAACAGATTTCTTAAACTGTACCAATCAAAATCCATCTTCAAGGATGTCTGCCATCAACCAAATGCAGACCAACCACATGATTGCCCCTGTAGAAACAAGGCAATATGTACAAGATGGGAACAGTACCTTGTTAACAGGTTCTGCCTTTCAAGAATATACCATCAGTGAAGGGTTTGTCTGTCCGGTAAGTCTATATACGCTCCCATTGTCTAATACCAACTCTGCCGGCTTTATAAAATCTGCCGTATCCGATCAGAATGATTTAATCATAGACAATAAATATGAATTACGCTACAATAAAATTTATAAGGATGCGAACCAGATTCAGGTAAGGAAATCAAATGACATCCCTATAACTTACCTCTGGGGCTACAATAACACCTACCCCATCGCAGAAATTAAAAATGCTACCTACGCTCAAGTACAATCCGTATTAACCCAGACCACAATAGATCAACTTGCTTCCGCAAGCCCCGGCACAGATGCCCAAGTCAGGCAAACCTTACAGGTTTTACGGACAGACCCCCGCCTTAAAAAAGCTATGGTTACCACCTATACCTATGCACCTTTAATCGGCATGACATCAAAAACAGATGAAAATAATATCACTACCTTTTTTGAGTATGATGCCTTCCAAAGATTAAAGAACGCCAAAGACCGGGACGGCAACATCATCAAAAACTATAATTACCATTATAAAGGTCAGCCTTAATTAAAATCCCGGTAACAAATACTATAAAATTACTTTTTCCTTAAACATTATGAAAAAATATATATTGTTATTCTTTTTTCTGCTGCCTTTTTTAAAGGTTTCCGGACAGACCTGCACCGGTCCTGTTGTTTGGAACGCAGATCAGGTTTTTGGCATGAACGTTTCCTTTAATACCCTGCAACCCGGAGAAAGCGGAAGCTTTAGTGCTAAAGCAGGGGATATAAAAACAGGGATGACAGTAGGCTTTACTTACAATTGGAGAAATTATCAACGCCTTGGTTTTCAAAGGAATAGTGACGGTTTAATTCATTTTTCACCAAGGGATATTATACTTTCTGCCACATCAGACAGTGATATTCTCAGTGTAGAAAGAAGTATCAATGCACCGGGTGAGAGTGTCATTACTTATAAAATAAATGGTGCGGCTGTCACAAGCCCTGCATGCCCTTCAAACGATTGCAGTCAAAACCTGGGCGTTTATACGGATCCGATCAATGTGATGATGATCGGATCCGTGCCGGCAACCGTTTCTTTTTGTGGTCCCATGTCATTAACGGCAGAATACCCCCGGCTTGACTGTGGCCAAGGCGGAGCCAATTTAACTACCGGCAAAGACCTTCGTATTTCAGTTTTGGGCGGCCTTGAACTTGCGGGAGGCGGTTATAAATGGGAACGGTTTGTTAATAATGCATGGACAACCCTGCCTTCGCCTGCCGTCAGCAACACACTTGTCTTTACTTCACCTGTACCGGGGACCCGGTATCAAATCAGGGTTACGGATGCACAAGGCAAATCAATGACCAATACCTGCCTGTCAGGTAACCAGGCCATTTGGGAACCGGTCAAAAATATCGTTTCCGGTGGTGGTGCCACGTTTAGCCATGCCTATTCCAATTCCTTTATTCCTCCTTACACTGAAGGATGGATAGAATATGTATATGACGGTTCACAGGGTTTTGGCGTTTCACTGTTGGATAAGAATACCTCAAGCCCGGTATTGGGTGCCTTTATTGCAGGCGGAGTCTTTTACTTATATTATAATAAATCCATCCAAAGTTCTATAGCTATCCCGGCAAATCTTGGCGATGTACTGAGGGTGCAACGCAAGAAATATAATACGAACGGAACAGACCGGTATATGATAGAAGTCACTGTTAATGACGTAGTGTGCTCTGTTAACGGCTCCCCCTGGAGCGTTGAACTTCCCGGAAGTTCAAGCATATATGCTTTGGGGAGCGAAAGGGATGCATGGGTTATAAGTCCAATGTTTACTTCCTTCACTGCGTGTACCCCTCTTTCTGCCTATGTAAGCGAACAAATAAACAATGAAGGCCTTGTAGGTTCTCAGATGAATGTGCATGCAAGAGGCGGCGTGGGCCCCTATGATTATAAATGGTCAGACGGTTTTGTGGGAGATACCCGCAACGGCCTTCATGCGGGTGATTATACGGTTACGGTGAGCGACAAAGCAGGCAACACAAAAAATTACACTTACGGAGTGGGTAATAAAGCAGCCTGGAACGGTTCCGGCAATACCACTTTACCCCTTGCAACAAACAATGCCAATTTATTGTCCGACGGCAGCCTTGCCCAAACGGTAACTTCCGCTCAGGCCACCGCAGGCGCTTTAAACCAAATCCTTGCGAATAAAGACGGATGGGTAGAATATGTAAACAGAGACAATACGGGCATGCACTTCCGGTTTGGCTGGATGAATGCCGGTCAGGCAGTGGCCTATACCGTCAAAGACCCGGCCTTAAGCACAACATTAACAGAAACCTTTGCCGTAAGCGAAGCCGCTTTGCCTCCTTTAATCACCGGAGATGTCGTCAGAATAGCAAGGACAGGGAGCATTATTACCGTTTCTTTAAACGGAGCGGTACAACAAAGTTTCCCTACAGACAAAACCCAAATACTTACCTTATTTGCTTCGGTAGCGGCAGGAACCATGCCTTATATGGTTACCTCCCAAACCCTTCCCATTAACGCAAACACGGGCCTTACTTCTTTGGGTACCATCCCCGGAGGAACCAATGCGGGCAATGATTATAATTATGTAACAGAAAATACCATATTGGTTCCCGTTACGGACGAAGCCCGGCTGGCGGGCTTAAACATCATTCAGCAAAGCCAAAAGACCACTTATTTTGACGGCTTGGGAAGACCCTTGCAATCGGTAATTACCCAGGGCAGCCCCGATAAAAAAGACATAGTGCAGCCGGTTGAATATGATGCTTTCGGGAGAGAACCAAAAAAATACCTGCCTTATGTTTCGGGTGAAACAACAGGTGCCTATAAAACAAATGCTTTGGGAACAGGCGGCATGCAACAGGACTTTTATGTCAATACGGCAAGAACAGATGTGGTAAGAGACAATGCCCCCTTTGCAGAAACCATTTTTGAAGCATCCCCTTTAAACAGAGTGCTTGAACAGGGTGCACCCGGGACTGCCTGGCAACTCATTGACAAAACAGGCAATTACAACAATACCAATCCTTCCGTAAGGAAACTGGAACGCACCAACACGGCAGGAGAAGTGAGGCTGTGGACCTATAACTTTGACACCGGGACCGCAGCAAGTGCAGCTGATGCAACGGGCTTTTATCAGGGCACTGATGCCACCAATACCGAAGGGCAACTCTTTGTAAGTGAAACAAAAGATGAGAAAGGAGTACTTACAAGAGAATACAAAGACAAGGAAGGGAGGGTGGTATGTAAAAAAGCACAAAAAACGCCGGGCAGCGAAGCGATCTCCGACTGGATAGAAACAGATTATATCTATGATGACTTTGGTAACTTAAGGTTTGTGTTGCCGCCCATGGCCAATAATAATCCGGCAAGTGTTTTAACAAATAATACTTATATCATAGGTTATACGGGAGACTTTACAACCAACTGGCTTTTTACCTATGACTATGACGAAAGGCACAGGCTCATTGAAAAACAGGTACCCGGCGGCGGGCTTACCTCTATGGTATATGATTTGGCCGACAGGTTGGTTTTAAGCCAAGATGCAGCACAAAAAACAAGGCAGGAATGGAGTTTTGTAAAATACGATGCTTTTTCAAGGCATGTAATGAGCGGCCTGTATACAGACAGCAGAACCGGGGCGGATATACAGACTGCTTTAACTTTAAGCGGACAGACGGGTAATCTGTTTGAAACCAGATTGGCGGGCACAACCCACGGCTATACAACCGTTGTTTTCCCGAGTACAAACCTTGCCGTTCAAAGCGTAAGTTATTATGATGATTATGACTTTAACAACAACGGCAATGATGCCGATGATGTTAAATTTGTTGACATTAACAACAACATAGATATTATCGGTTACCCTACAGATAAGTTTAGGGCAGTGGGCAAAGCCACCGGTTCAAAAACCCTGATCCTCAACCCCACAAATGAAATCAGGGCAAAAGTACCCGACGGTTTCCTTTGGAACATCCCTTTTTATGATAAATACGGCAGAGTGGTACAAACGCAATCCGGTAATATCATGGGAGGTACCGAATTAAACTGCACCCTGTATGATTTTTCGGGCAAGGCACTTGAGCACAGAACCTTCCACAACAGGCAGGGAGGCGTTGCTTCAAAATCCATCCTCAATAAAAGCACCTACGACCACGCAGGCAGGGTACTTAAAACCACCATGCAGGTAGACGGGGAAAATGAAGAAGAAGTCGGAGCCTATAAATACAATTCACTGGGGCAACTGCTCAATAAGAACTTAAACAATGCCTTAGACCAAATAAATTATAATTACAACATCAGGGGATGGATGGGGAGCATGGGGGGCAAGCTTTTTTCCATGAGCCTTGCTTATGAGTACAACGGGAATATTTCGGCACAGTACTTCAGCAGTTCTGTTTCGGGTGCCGGCCGGTTATTCTCTTATAACTATGATGGCCTTAACCGCCTGGGGGAAGCCAATTATCAAAACTATAACAACAATACGGAAAGTTTTTATACGGCGGCCAGATATGACGACAATGGCCAATATCACCTCCCTGCCCAGATATAATTTAGCCGCCATTAACACCGGAATAAAAAAATATGCATTTGTCGACATGCTTTATTACACATACAAGGGCAACCGCCTTCAGGCAGTAACCGATAACTCGGACTATGTAAAACCGGGTGATGCCATCGCCGATGATTTTTACAGGGCTGACAGGTTGCCGGCAAGCGGGACAAGTGAAATCCATTATGATTATAATGAAAACGGTAGTTTAACAAGGGATGACAACAAAGATATACAAACCATCAGATACAATCATCTGAACCTTCCCGAAAAGATACTCTGGACAAGTGGCAATGAGATCGATAATATATACGATGCCTCGGGAACCAAACTGCAAAGCAATGTAACCGTTCAGGGCAGTGTAACAAAACAAACAAGTTATGTAAATGGTTTTGTGTATGAGTCGGGTGAGCTGCAGTTTTTCCCGAGTGCTGAAGGGAGGGTACTTACCCCTGCCGCATTAAACAAACAGGTGCATGTATATGAATACCACTATAAAGACCATTTGGGTAATTTAAGGGTGTCTTTCAGGCAGGGAAACAACAACCACTTTGCCGCAACCATGGAAGACGTAAACCTTCCCGGAGAAACAGGGCAGTGGAATGCCGAATATTTAAAAACAAGGGATAACGGACAGGCCTGTACGGGTAACTATTCTGCCAAAACAGACAAGAACAATCCCATTGGCCCATGGATGACAAGAAAGATTACAAGGGGCGATAACCTTACTTTCTCTGCAAGGCCTATTTATTTAAGCAAACCTACAGCGTGGAGAAATGACCTTACCAATACTTTCCTTCAAACCATCGGTTTTGGTCTGTTAAAATCAGCAGCCGGATCAACGGGTTTGGATCCGACTGCAAACCAGATCAGTACTTTGGGTGTAGGCTTACAGGCACCGATTACAAATTTCTTAAACGGAATTTCTTTTAACGGTCAGGTGATCAAAGCGTATATCATGTATATTGTATTTGACAAGGATATGCGTTATATTGGCAGCGACAAGAGATTAGTAACGGCTGCAAGTCAGGGGAATTGCTCAAGTTTGTTGCAATTGGATTACACTGCTACCGATGACGGGTATGTGCAGGTGATGGTAGTGAATGAAAGTGACACCCCTGTCTGGTTTGATGACATTTGATTTGCAGATCCAAGAATCGCTGATTGTTCAGGAAAATCATTACGATCCCTGGGGGGTAGGGCTTG
>CBDFKQ010000027.1:0-153562 GCA_965248855.1 Spirosomataceae bacterium
TGTCTATAAAGAAGGTTTTGTAATTCCAATTGTAAAAATTAATTGCGATTACAAAAGATCACTTAAATATGGCGATAGAATAAACATTCAAACAAATTATTGGGAAACAGATGCTGCTAAATTAAAATTTAGCTATATAATTAAAAATATAGAAACGGACGAAGTTATAGCAACAGGAATGAGTCTTCAAGTTTTTTTAGATTCAAAAAATAATCTGTGTTTGAATGTGCCTGAGTTTTTTTTAAACTGGAAGAGAAGGATTGGATTATTAAAATGAAAGAAGTATACGCCATTGCTGATAATATCATTTCTCCATTAGGTTTTAATTCTAAACATAATTGGGAGGCATTATTATTAAATAAATCGGGTATAGAATTGCAAAATAAAGAATCGATTTCCCTTAAAAATTTTTATTCGGCATTATTTAATGATTTTCAATTAGAAACGGTTTCGGAAAAAATTGAAAACCCTGATATTTATACCAAACTTGAAAAATTATTCATCTATTCTATTTTAGATGCCTCCTCAAAATGTAATATTGATCCAAAATCTTCAAAAACGCTTTTTTTATTTTCCAGTACGAAGGGAAATATTGATTTGCTTGAATCTAACAAAAATTCAAAATTATTTCCTGAAAAAATAAAATTATCAGTGATGGCAAAGGCTGTTACTACTTATTTTAAAAATCAAAATGAACCTATAGTTGTTTCAAACGCATGTATATCAGGCGTTTTGTCAATAATTATTGCAAGTTCTTATATTAAAGCCGGTATTTATGATCATGTAATTGTTACAGGAGGAGATATAATATCTGAATTTACAATTTCAGGTTTTCAAAGTTTATATGCTTTAAGTAAAGGTTTTTGTAAACCATTTGATCAGGAAAGAGACGGAATAAATTTGGGTGAAGCAGCAGCTACAATTATTCTTTCTTCAGATAAAATAGATAATAAAAATATCGAAATTAATGGAGGCGCGACTTCAAATGATGCCAACCATATTTCAGGACCTTCTAAAACCGGTGATGGGCTTTCACTTTCCATCAAAAAATCTCTCAAATACTCAAATTTTTTAAATTCAGAAATAGACTACATTTCCGGACATGGAACTGCTACCATTTATAATGATGAAATGGAAGCGAAAGCTCTTCACCTTTCAAATCTGGAAACAACTCCCATAAATAGTTTAAAAGGATATTTTGGACATACTTTAGGTGCTGCAGGTATTTTAGAAACAATTGTTTCAATGCATTCTATTAAAAATCAGATGCTTATTTTAACAAAAGGGTATAGAGATCATGGTGTGTCATTGCCCTTAAATATTATTAAACAAAATAAAATCGCTAAAGTTAATAATTGTTTAAAAACCGCTTCCGGCTTTGGTGGATGTAATGCTTCTCTTATTTTTTCTTTAAATGACTGAAATTATTTTAACAAATTATTGTCAAATTAAAACCAACTTTTTAAAGTTAGATGGTGAAATTTTAATTGAAGAAAAATCAAAAAGCATTGACAATTTCTTTAATGATTTATATATAAAATTAGAGATAGATTATCCTAAGTTTTATAAAATGGATAATCAAAGCAAACTAGGATTATTAGCTTGTGAATATTTATTGAAGGCAAACAATATATTATTAAAATATAAAAGTGAAGAAATAGGTATTGTTTTATCTAATAATGATGCCTCCACTGAAACAGATCAACATTATTTAAACACATTAAAGTCTGATTCTTATTTCCCAAGTCCCACTTTGTTTGTTTATACTTTACCCAATGTTGTTTCCGGAGAAATTTGTATCCGAAATAAAATAAAAGGAGAAAACGCTTTTTTTATTTCCAATTCTTTTGATGCTGAACAAATGCATTTTTACATAAAAAATTTAATTCTTCATACAGATACTGAAGCATGCATTGGAGGTTGGATAAATTTTTTAGGAGAAAATTACGAGGTTTTTATATTTTCAATTGAAATAAATCAACAAAACGGCAAACCCTTTACGCCAGAGCTTTTAAATCAAATATATAAAAAATAACAATGGAAGAATTAATTAGTGAGTTAAAGAAGGAGATAGTTGAACAACTTCATTTACAAATTAAACCTGAAGAAATTGATGAACATGAACCACTTTTTGTAAAAGGGCTTGGTTTAGATTCGATAGACGCATTGGAGCTGATAGTTCTCCTTCAAAGAAAATATGGAATAAAGTTGAATAGTGCAGAGGAAGGTAAAGATGTATTTTACTCTATCAAAACGATGGCAGATTATATTTTGGCAAGAAAAGCTTAAGTAAATTTTATTAATGGAAAGGGTTTTTATTACCGGTTTAGGAACTATATCATCAATTGGCATGGATGTTAAAGAATCGTTTGATTCATTAACATCCATGCGATCCGGTATTGGTGAAATTAATTTTTTGAATACAAATTTAAAAACAACTTTACCTGCCGGCGAAATAAAAATAAACAATGACGAATTAAAAAATATTTTAAAAATAAAAAGTAATAAAATATTTTCTCGTACTGCATTACTTGGATTAATTGCAGCAAAGGAAGCCCTTCATTCATCCGGAATTAATTGTAAAGAATATAAAGTGGGTTTCTTCAACGCCACAAGTGTTGGTGGAATGGATAAAGGGGAAGAACTTTATAAAAATTATATTAACAGTACCCAATACGATAAAAATTACGCACTTGTGCATGATTGTGGTGAAAGTACAGAAACCATTGCCAATCATTTAAAAATTAAAGATTTTTTAACAACAATTAGTACTGCATGCTCTTCATCAGCAAATGCAATTATGCAGGCAGCTAAAATGATTAAAGCCGGAATGTTGGATTGTGCTGTGGCCGGAGGAACGGATGGATTAACTTTATTTACCATTAATGGATTTAATTCATTGATGATTTTATCGGATGAAAAGTGTAAACCTTTTGATCAGGAACGAAAAGGATTAAATTTAGGAGAAGGGGCAGGATATATTGTATTAGAATCTGAAAAAAATATTACTAAATCAAAGCGAAACCCATTGGCAGAATTAACGGGTTATGGGAATGCATGTGATGCTTATCACCAAACTGCTTCTTCTGAAAATGGTCAGGGAGCATATTTAGCAATGACAAAGGCACTTTTAATTAATAATATAAATCCGGAAAATATAGATTATATAAATGCACATGGCACTGCTACTGTAAATAATGATTTATCTGAAGGGAGGGCAATTGAAAGGGTTTTTGGAAATAAAATTCCACCTTTTAGTTCAACTAAGGCATATACCGGGCATACACTTGCAGCATCCGGAGGTATTGAAGCCGTTTATTCTGTTTTAGCTATTCAAAATAATATTATCTTTCCAAATTTAAATTTTCAAAATAAAATTAATGGCCTTAGCCTTTCACCTGAAATTTCTTTAAAAAAACTTCCTGTTTTAAATAATGTCCTCTCCAATTCATTTGGTTTTGGAGGTAATAACAGTTCTTTAATTTTTTCAAAATGCTAAAAGGAGGCGGTGCTTTTATAAACGGTTTGGGCGTTGTTTCACCTCGGGGACAAAATTTAGCTTCTATATTTGAAGAAATTAAAAATCCGGAAGAGATTTATTTAAAATTAATTGAACCCGATTATTCAGGATATATTGAGCCGAATAATATCAGGAGGATGAGTAGATTATTAAAAATATCTTTAGTAGCAGCAAAAAATTGTTTGATTGACAGCAATGTTTCACTTCCTGATGGAATTATTACCGGTACAGGCCTTGGTTGCATGGAAGATACTGAAAAGTTTTTAAAAACGACTTTAAGTAATGAAGGTGTAATGTCATCTCCGACTGCATTTATTCATTCAACACATAATACAATTAGTAGCCAAATTGCTATTGCATTAAAATGTACAGGTTATAATTCAACATATGTTCATAGATTTATTTCTTTTGAAAGTGCATTAATTGATTGTTTCTTACAATTAAAAGAGGATGAAAGCATAAAGAATTATTTAATTGGAGGTATGGATGAAATGACTCCGGTGGTTTTAGATTTATTAAATCAATTTAAGTTTTGGAAAAAAGATAATTATACCGGCAAACTTTTTCAAAGTGAAACATCCGGAACGATAGCCGGAGAAGGAAGTGCTTTTTTTACAATTTCAAATCATATTTCTTCCACCACTTACGCAGAAATTAAATCTTTAAAAATAATATTTAATGACGCGACTTTTTCAGAAATTAATAATGAGCTGGAAACTATTCTTTCTGAAAATAATTTAAATATTGAGGATATTGATTTATTGGTTATGGGAAATAATGGTGATGTAAATTATGATAATTATTACGCGCACTTTTCTGAAAATTTTAAAGAACAAACATCAATTACATATTTTAAAAATCTTAGTGGAGAATATTTTACTTCATCAGCCTTCGGTCTTTTATTTACTTCTCTAATAATTAAAAATAATCTTATCCATTTATCCTCTGTTATTAAATCCGGTAATGCCAAAAGCTATAAAAATGTAATTTTTTATAACCAGTTTCATGGCAAAAACCATTGCATTTATCTTCTGTCTAATGTCCAAGTTTAGGATTACACAAATTATATTTATTTTACTTTTAATTGGAGGTTTTGCAATCGGAAACTTTTTTTTAATTACAGGTATTATTTTTGTGTTTATCGCTATAGTTTCTTTTGGTTCATTTAATATCCAAAGTAATTTTCACTTAATAGCCATTAATAAAGTTGTTAATAATGAAAATAAAATAGTTTTAAGTTTTGATGACGGGCCTAATAAAAATATTACACCGAAAGTGTTAGACATTTTAAAAGAATATAATTGTAAAGCAGTGTTTTTTTGTATTGGTAAAAATATAATCGGCAATGAACATATTTTGAAAAGAATTTATAATGAAGGGCATTTGATAGGTAATCATTCCTATTCTCATTCATATTGGTTTGATATGTTTCCTTCAAAAAAAATGCAAAATGAAATTAAACAAACAAATGACTTAATTTTTGCTATTACAGGAGATGAAAATAACTTATTCCGGCCACCCTATGGAGTAACAAATCCTATGCTTGCAAAAGCAATTAAAAAAGAAAAAATGTTTACTATTGGGTGGAACAAAAGATCTTTGGATACAGTAATTAAAGATATTAATAAAGTAATATTAAGGATTACAAAAGATTTAAAAGGTGGTGATATAATTTTATTGCACGACCATCTTGAAAATGCTCCACAAATATTAAAGGAGTTTTTGGAAGAAATAAAAAAAACAAATTTAAAAGTTGAACGTCTTGATAAATTATTAAAATAGATTTTTACAAAAAAACAAAATGCAGAAAATTAAAAAATTATTCATTTTATCAATTTTTATAATTCCCTTCTTATGTTTTGCACAAGAGAAAGGTTTTAAATCCATAAAAGATCCAAAAGAATTTAATATAAAGTTTGACGAAAATGTTAAAAAACTGATCAGCATAAAAAGTGATTTCGTTCAGGAAAAACATTTGAGTTTTATGCAGGATAGTATTGTATCAAAAGGGATTTTTAGATACAAAAAGCAAGATAAAATTAGGTTGGAATACATTACCCCATTTAAATATTTAATGGTATTGAACAATGGCAAAATTTATATTAAAGATGGGGCGAAAGTAAATAAATTCGATTCGCGTTCAAACAAGCTCTTCAAACAAATAAACGACATGCTTATTAATACTATGAACGGAAATGTATTACAAAGCAAAGATTATAAAATCACTTATTTCGAGAATGATAATGTTTATTTGCTTGAATTACAACCCTTGGATAAATCAATTGCAGACTTAATTCAAAAAATTAAAATTTATATAGACAAGAAAAAATTAACTGTTTTAAAATTAAGGTTAACCGAAAAATCCGGAGATTATACTTTAATTTCATTTTTTAACACCCAACAAAATATTGAAATTAAAGATGAAGAGTTTGTGGTTAAGTAGTTTATTAATAATTTTTTTTTCCTGTACTATTACCTCAAAATTAAGTAAGCGAAAAGAAACGCTAGATTCCACTGCCATTGAAAATTATTTCAGTAATAAGGATAATACATTTCAATACAAAACTGATGTTACCATTTACGGTAAATTTTTCTCGGGAATTTTATTTATAAAATTTATTGATGATACCACATGCCGTGTTGCTTTTACAACTCCACCGGGTGCGAAATTATTTGAAATGCAACTCACACCCAAAACCTCCAATACATTTGAAGTAATAAAACAAATGGATAGGGTTATTGTAATAAAAGCGATTCAAAAAAACATTCGTATGTTTGTGATGTTGGATAATTTTATTGGTGAAACAAAAAAAGTAGAAAATAAGGAGGCAGATAAATTATTGGTTTACAGAAAAAGCACTCCTGACTTGATTTATCAATTTTATAAAGCCAAAGATGGACCTATTATTAAAATTGAAGTTTTAAATAAAAAATATATATTAAAAACGGGATTAGTTGCAAAGGATTTTGAAAATGGAATTCCAAAAAATGTTTTAATAAAAAATTATAATTTCAAACTTACTTTACATTTGACACAGTTATAATATTTCATGTTATATAATATTCTAAAGATCAGTAATGAAACTGATGATAAATTAGTTGCCGAATTTAATCTTGACCCAAAAGATCCTGTTTTTAAAGGCCATTTTCCTCAACAAGCTATTTTACCGGGCGTGGTAATGATACAAATACAGAGGGATATTTTACAAGAAAATCTTAATATTTTAATTGGTTTGCAAAGTGCTGCCAATATTAAATATTTGTTACCTATAATTCCTGTAGCAAATAAAATACTTACTTTTAATATTCGTTTCAAATATCTTTCGCAAGATCAGCTTTCAATTACCAGCGAATTGGTACAAGATGGAACTATCAGTATGAAATTTTCAGGTATTTATAAAATCAAATAATACAGAAATTATAACCTAAAAATAATATTCATTATTTTTTTTAAATTATTTCCTTAAATTTGTTCACAATTAGAGAACTTTATTGTTGATTTTTATATTCTATATGAAAGTTCATTTAATTAAAAAAGATACTATTGAGAATTTTATTAAAAATTATCCTAACAGTAGAAAATCTTTTGAAGATTGGTTTTCAAAATTGAAAGAAGTAAATTGGCTACAAGCAGGTGACATAAAAAGTACTTATAATTCAGCAGATTTATTAGGAAATGGAAGTAATAGGGTAATATTTAATATTGGTGGAAATAATTACAGAATGATATGTAAGTATGCTTTTGGTGATAAACAAATCCATTTGTTTATCTGTTGGATTGGCAGTCATAAGGAATATGACAAGATTTGTAATAATAATGAACAATATGCAATAAATATTTTCTGATTTATTATGGAAACATTAAAATATACTGTAATAAAAAACAAGGATCAATATTTTGATTACTGCAAAAAACTTGAAAGTTTAATTGACAATAATGCAGACCAAGATGAGATAGATTTATTAACGGTTCTCATTGAATCTTTTGATTCAAAAAATAATACTTTAAATGACGCCGACCCTGTAATTTTACTTCATTCTTTCATGGAAGACCACGAATTGAAAGCTAAACATCTTTCAGAAATTTTAGGTTTAAGCAAAGGATATATTTCAGATATTTTAAATTATAAAAAAGGTTTTTCCAAAGATGTTATAAGAAAATTGTCTGAATACTTTAAAGTAAATCAAGAAGCTTTTAATAGGCAATACTTATTAATCGCACCATTATCCGATAAGATAAAAAAACAAAATAAAATTTTTTCTGGTATTGAAAGTAAGTAAAATAATACAAACACAAACTATCAGTATGAAATTTTCAGGAATTTATAAAATCAAATGACAACGTCATTAATAGAAAATAAAAATCAGTATAAAGATATTTTTAAAGAATTAAAATGCTGCGTTATTATCCCCACGTATAACAATGCAACTACTTTAAAAAATGTAATTACAGATGTACGTGAATACACTGATGATGTGATTGTAATTAATGATGGCTCTACAGATGATACTTATGATATTCTTCAATCTATTTCAGGCATTCAGATACTAAACGAAAAACCAAATCGTGGTAAAGGTTTGGCATTAAGAAAAGGATTTAAATATGCTTTCGAAAAAGGATATTTATACGCAATAACTATAGATTCTGACGGGCAACATTTTGCTAAAGATATTCCACTGTTTCTAGAAAAATTAAATGAAGAAAAAAATGCAATAATAATTGGTGCCCGCAACATGGAACAGGCAAGTGTACCGGGTAAAAGCAGTTTCGGACATAAATTTTCTAATTTTTGGTTTAAATTCGAAACAGGAATTGAAGCACTTGACACACAATCCGGCTACAGGCTTTATCCTTTGCTCCCACTTAGTAAAATACATTTCTATACTGTAAAATACGAATTTGAAATTGAAGTTATAGTTCGTGCAGCTTGGAAAGGAATAAATATTTGTTTTGTTCCTGTAAGCGTATATTATGCACCGGCAAATGAAAGAATATCGCATTTCCGTCCTTTTAAAGATTTTTCGAGAGTAAGTGTTTTAAATACTGTTTTAGTAATTTTTGCATTGCTCTATTACATTCCTGTTCGTTTATTTAACAACCTTAAAAAAAAAAGTCTTAAGCAACTTATAAGAGATAATATTTTAGATAGTAAAGAAAGTAATTTACATATATCACTTTCAATTGCATTTGGAGTTTTTATGGGGATTATACCTATATGGGGTTGGCAAATTATTTCTTCAATAGCATTAGCACATATATTAAAGCTCAACAAAGTAATTGTTGTGCTCGCTTCCAACATTAGTATACTACCTTTAATGCCTATTATTTTATTTCTAAGTTTTAAAACCGGCCAATATATGTTGGGCAGTAACGGAGTTGAATTTAATACCGGATTAACTGCAGAGGCCATAAAACAAAACTTTTTTCAATATATAATTGGCAGTATTTGTTTTGCCATTATAGCAGCACTTTTTTTTGGTTTTTTATCTTATTTATTGTTATATCTTTTTAGAAAAAAGAAGTTGGAAAAAATTTAATGTATGGAAGCAATTTTTTTAAAAATTTATAATTTTTTTTCAAAAAATAAAATAATTTATTGGAGCCTTTTAGTGCTCATTGCCCTTCCTATATTCTTCTTTTCCTCTAAAATAAGAATGGAAGAAGATATCACTAAAATTTTGCCGGGAAGTGGTGATGGTGATGAATACCAAGAAGTACTTACTCACTCAGGCATTATGGAAAAATTGGTGGTGAGAATTTCTTTAAATGATACAAACCAAGTCGATGCCGATCGTTTAACAACTTATGCTTCCGCTTTTATTGAAAAATTAGAAACTAATAAAGAAAACAAAAATCTTATTAAAGAAGTCAGGCATCGCTTACCGGATGAGGTAATGTTAAAAGCGTACAATTTATTTTATAATAACCTTCCCTTTTTTTTAGAAGAACAAGATTATAAAACATTAGAGGATGCAATTGTAGATAGCAATGTTGCAAAAAGTTTGCAAAAAAATTACAATACGCTTATGTCTCCCATCAGCATGATGGTGAAAGAACAAATAACATCCGATCCTTTACATTTTACAACTCTTGTTCTATCAAAACTTCAAACTTTACAAATCAATAAAGAATATGAATTATATGATGGTTATATTATAAGCAGGGATAGAAAAAGTCTTTTATTATTAATCACTCCGGCAAACCCACCAAGCGAAACATCTCAAAATGGAAAATTAATTGATAATATTAATTCATTAATAAATAAGTTAAAAGCTGAAGGATATAAAGATATACACACAGAATATTTTGGATCGAGCGCTATGGCTGTGGCCAATTCAAAACAAATTCAAAAAGATGTATGGCTAACAGTAAGTATTTCATTATTATGTATTTGTCTTTTATTGTGGGGATATTTTAGAAAAGTTTCTCTGCCGATTATTATTTTATTTCCAATTGTTTTCGGAGTTGGATTTGCATTGGCATTAATTTATTTATTTAAACAATCTATTTCATCGGTAGCAGTTGGTGGAGGAGCGGTTATTATTGGAATTGCTGTAAATTATTCTTTACATTCTTTTACTCATTACAAACATACCCGATCAATACAAACAGTAATTAAAGATTTATCAACACCTCTATTGATCGGGAATATTTCGACAGTATTGGCGTTTTTTAGTTTGCTTTTTGTAAAATCTGAAATACTTTTTGACTTTGGTTTATTTTCAGGATTAAGCTTAGCAGGAGCAATTATTTTTACACTTATCTTTTTTCCTCCACTGCTTGCTTATTACAAAATACCGGAACATTTAAAACAAGAAAATCAATTCGAAAAAATAATATTAAAATATTTGCCCTCCGGTAAACTACTTACCGGAATGTCAATTTTTTTAATCTTTGGACTTTCAATATTTTTCTTTTTTACTTTTAAACAAGTAAAGTTTGAAAATGACCTGAATGCATTAAACTTCATGTCACCGGAATTAAGGGATGCGGAAAAGCATATTAATATTGAAGAAAAAGAATCAGATAAAAATATTTATCTCCTTTTTAAAGGTAAAAATCTCGATGAAGCAATCAGTCAGAATGAAAAAGCATTGATTAAAATTAAAAGCCTAATTAAAACTAATACAGTATCAAAATACTTTGGTGTTACCTCTTTAATCATTTCAGACTCACTTCAAAAAATACGAAAACAACGTTGGGAAAGATTTTGGACTGCCGATAAAAAAGAAAAATTGAAAGCGATTTTTGCTCAAGAAGCACCAAAACATGGATTTAAAATAAATGCATTTGATAGTTTTTTTCAACTACTTGATAAAAATTTCACAAAAATTTCCGGTGAAGAAATTCAAGATGTAAAAAAATATTTTTTGAAAGATTATATTTCTTCTTCCAAAAATTTAACCATTATAATGGCATGTTTAAAAGTGCCACCTGCCAACACAGAAAAAGTTTATAAATCAATCTCAACTTCAAAGGGTACCTATATCCTCGATAAACAATATATAATTCGCAAGTTTATTGAAATTGTAAAAGCAGATTTTAATCAAATATTATATACTTCTTCACTACTCGTATTTTTAATATTATGGATTTTTTATGCTCGAATAGAGCTTGCACTCATCACGTTTCTTCCAATGCTTATAAGTTGGTTATGGATATTAGGCATGATGAGCATTTTTGATCTTCATTTTAATATCGTAAACATTATCATTTCCACTTTTATATTTGGCCTTGGTGATGATTACAGTATTTTTATGATGGATGGTTTGCTGATGGAATATAAAGATGGAACAAAAAATTTACCATCGTATAAAATTTCTATTTTTCTTTCAGCTCTCACAACTTTATTTGGAATTGGTGTTTTAATTTTTGCAAAACACCCGGCATTAAAATCCATCGCCGTAATTTCTGTTATTGGCATTTCCTGCGTTTTGTTAGTGTCATACACATTTATACCACTTCTTTTTAAATCATTAATTGGCGATAGAGTAAAAAAAGGATTAAACCCGATAACATTATTTTCATTGGTCAGTTCTTTTTTGGCAATTTTTTATTTTCTTTTTGGATGTGTTTTATTAACCATAATAGGTTTTATTCTTTTTAAAATCTTCCAATTAAAAAATGACAAAACAAAATTAATTTACCATTATATGATCATGTACTTTACTCGATCATTGGTATGGGGTGTTTTCTTTATCAAAAAAGAATATTTTAATCCGTTTAACGAAAATTTAAAAACGCCTGCAGTTATAGTTGCCAATCATCAATCTTTCTTAGATATCCTTTTATTTTTATCTGCACATCCTAAAATTATTCTTTTTACAAATAATTGGGTTTGGAATTCTCCATTTCTTGGCCCGGTGGTAAGAATGGCGGGCTTTTTCTGTGTGGATGAAAGTGTTGAAAATAATTTGGAAAAAATAAAAGAATCGGTTGATAAAGGATATTCAATTGGAGTATTTCCGGAAGGGACACGAAGTGAAGATTTAAAAATGAAAAGATTTCACAAGGGCGCGTTTTTTTTGGCGGAGCAATTAAAAATGGATATAATTCCTGTTGTTATTTTCGGAACAGGATATTGCATGCCTAAAAATGATTATTTTGTTAAAGTCGGAACCATTGCAGTAAATATTTTACCAAGAATTAAAACCTTAAATACCGATTTTGGTTATTCATATCAGGAAAAAACAAAATCAATAGGTAAATATTTAAAGGAAGAATATGAAATAGTAAAAAGGAAAATTGAAACGCCTGCCTATTTTTACTATCGCTTATTACAAAAATATATTTACAAAGGCCCTGTGCTGGAATGGTATATGCGAATAAAAGTAAAATTGGAGAAAAACTATTCTACCATGAATGATTTGGTGCCGATGAAAGGAAAAATTTATGATGTGGGTTGTGGCTATGGTTTTATGACGTATATGCTTTCTTATCTTTCTGATGAACGAAAAATTGTTGGATTAGATTTTGACGAAGAAAAAATAAATTTAGCGGCGCATTGTAATAATGATACACCAAATGTTTCATTTTATACCTCTGATGCTTTGGAATTTAATTATGAATATGCTGATGCTTTTGTAATTAGTGATGTATTACATTATCTAAGAAAAGATTTTCAGAAAAAATTAATTTCAATATGTGTCGAAAAATTAAATCCGGGAGGAGTTTTAATTATTAGAGATGCTGATAATTCTTTAAAGCAAAGGCATAAAGGAACAAAAATTTCAGAATTTTTTTCAGTTAAATTGATTGGGTTTAATAAATCGGATAATAAAACTTTATCTTTTATTTCATCTCAAGAAATGATTGAAATATTTAAATCGCTTAATTTGGAAGCGAAAATTATAGATCAGACAAAATTAAATTCAAATATTATTTACTATGTCCGCAAACCTTTTTAGTTAAATGCAGGAAGAAAAATTTGATATTGTTATTATTGGTAGCGGATTAGGTGGTTTAGTATGTGGAGATATACTAAGTAAAGAAGGTTATAAAGTTTGTATTTTAGAAAAAAACCGCCAGATAGGTGGGAGTTTGCAAACATTTGTACGTGACAGGGTTATTTTCGACACCGGTGTTCATTATGTAGGTGGAATGGGTGAAGGCCATATATTAAGAAAATTATTTAAATATTTTGGAATTTTTGACCAATTAAAAATAGAACAATTAAGTGAAGAAGGCTTTGATAGAATCATTTTTGAAAATGAAGAAAAATGGTATTATCATGGAATGGGCTATGATTTATTTATTAAAAATCTGGCAAAAGATTTTCCTGATGATGAACAAGCCATTATAAAATATTGCGATACTATTAAGCATATATGCACATTATTCCCTTTATATAATTTAGATAACGGTACGAGTGAGCTTTTAAATGATTTGGATGTTCTCTCTATTAATGCATTTGATTTTATTGATCAATTAACTCCCAATAAAAGATTAAAAGCAATACTCTCTGCTTCAAACGTATTATATGCAGGTGATCGCTTGAGGAGCCCATTATATGTGCATGCGTTAGTAATAAATTCTTATATATTAAGTGCGCACCGTTTTGAAAATGGCAGTTCGCAAATCTCAAAATTATTAAGCAGGCAAATACGTCAAAATGGTGGGAAAATTATTAATTACGCAAAGGTTTCACGGTTAGTAATGGGTGAAGAAGAATTAAAATATGCCGAGCTTGCCGATGGCAGAAATATTGAAGGTAAAATATTTATTTCCGCCATTCATCCATCAACTACGTTGGATATGTTGGAAACTGACAAGATAAAAAAAGCATATCGAAATAGAATTAAAAGCCTTGACAGCACTTCATCGGCTTTTATACTTTATCTGGTAATGAAAAAAGATTCTTTTCCATATAAAAATTACAATGTCTATTTCAGTAATACAGAAGATGTATGGGATTTAAATGATTACGAACCGGAAGACTGGCCAAACGCTGTTGCTTTGTATTATTCTTCACATTCAAAATCGAAAGAATATGCTGATGGAATTATAGTTATAACATATATGCGTGAAGAAGAAGTTGATCAATGGAGAGAAACATATAACACTACTTCCGAAAAAGAAGACAGAGGGGAAAGCTACGAAGCATTTAAAATAGAAAAATCAGAAAAAGTATTAGATAAAATTGAAAAATTATATCCTGATATCAGGCAACATGTAAAATCTTATTATTCTTCTACTCCCCTCACCTATCGCGATTATATTGGTGGTGCTAATGGAGCACTATATGGAGTATTAAAAGATTGCGAAAACCCTATTAAATCATTCATTCCTGTAAAAACAAAAATTCCAAATTTATTACTTACCGGTCAAAATTTGCATATGCACGGAGTTTATGGTGTATCAATTGGTGCAATAAAAACCTGTTCAGAAATATTAGGACAAGATTATCTTTTAGAAAAAATTCACGCTGCGAATAATATTGATTAATAATTTCTCACACTGTACTTTTTCGAAAAGACATGTGGTTACATTATTTAATTAAAACAGATATACAAATAAAAATATTAAATATCAACTAATATTTCACTTGTAATATCATGTCTAAAATTAAATACTTATTTTTTACATTAATAAAGAAAGCAATAATATTAATAACGGTTTTTTCATTTTTTTGTATTAATGTCCAATCTCAAGTAAGCATAGGTGCTACCCCGTATGCAAATATAAGGCAGGCCTTCACCGCTATTAATGCCGGTACATACTCAGGAACAAACGTTACGGTAAATATCAATGCAAGTTTTACCGATAATACAACATCAACACTTACAGTAGCCGGGTCATATCTTTCAGTAACTGTAAAAATAACAGCTGCTAACCTAATCATAACAAGTAGTGCTGCTCCCTTTATCAACTTAAGTGGCGCCCACAATGTTATTATTGATGGAATTTTCAGCGGGGCAAAAAACCTCACTATCAGACAAAAGGGGAATAATCAAGTTATTCAATTCATTAATGACGCGCAAAGTTGTACGGTTCAAAACTGCTATATTGAAACCAATAGTGATGATTTCAATGGCTCTATATACATAGGGAACGGAAGCAGCATCGGCAATAAAAATATAACCATATCAAATAATGATATCCGAAATGATATATCTAGTCCCCCGGTTATCGGTAATGTTATAGTTCCAACAGCTACTACAAATATTCCAAATGTAGCTATTGTTACTTCAGGTCTTTCTGCAGCTGCTCCCAATAGTAACGTTACTGTTCAAAATTGTAATATTTATAATTTCTTCGCAGCCAATCCCCCAATAGGAAACAATAAAAGAGTAGTGAATGTAATTCAAAATACCAACAATTTTATTTTTACAAATAACAGCATTTACCAAACAGTACCTTTTTATGGCGGACCGGGTAATACAAAATATACTAATTTAGTCACAATAGGAGCGTCGGTTAATAATGTGACCATACAAGGAAATTATTTTGGAGGAAATGCACCCTTGTGTGGCGGTGGAACATATATCTATGGCGAACCTATCAGCAACCAAAGGATATGGCTAAGGGTAATTCAATCGCTTGGAAATTCTGTAACCATTGATAATAATACAATTTCAAATATAACAATGCCATTTTTCCGTCAGGCTGCTCCATGTGGTGCTGAAGACAGCTTTAGAGGTATTTACATAATTGGAGGTTCAGCAACTATTACAAATAATATCCTAGGTTCATTAACGGCACCAAGTGCTTTGCAATTTTCGCAGGAAACTAATAATACGGGTTGTATTTCTCCCATCCATCTTATTGAATGGGGAGGGGGAACAAGCGGGCTTATTCAAAATAACAAAATAGGTGGTATTACATGTAGTTTTCCCGCTGCATCAACGCTTGGCTTTGATGTGGTAGGGATTTACGTGAATTCAGGTTTTCCAAACCTTATTATTTCCGGCAACCAGATAGGAAGCAATACTTTAACTGATAATATTTCTATAAACAACTCTTCCTCTACCTGCCTGAAATACAGTTGCAGGTATTGTAAATACTTCTGCCTCACCTAACTCGTTGAATATTAACAACAATACAATTAATAATTTAAGTAACTATTCGACCAACTCAAGTTCTTACTCATACGGTATTAGTAATACCGGAACAGCAAATGCTCAAATTACTAATAATACAATATCCAACTTAATTTCTCAAAGCAGTGCACCTTCTAAACAAGATTTGATTTCTGTATGTGGTATTTATCAAAATGCAACAAGTACTTCCACAATTAAAAACAATTCGATTTTTTCAGTAAGAAGTATATCTGCGCCCGCCCCTACGGGAACAAATGCTGCCGGTATTATGCTTACAGGTGGAATTAATGGAAGAGTAGAGAGTAACTATGTATATGATATAACTAATTCATCAGGTGGTACAAGTGCGGTGGCTGCAGGTATTATTAGCAGAGACCTTGGTAATAATATGCTTATATTAAACAATATGATTTCCCTGGGGCTAAATACTAACGGAAACCAATAATACTTCAGCTACTATGTTTGTTGGTATATGGAATAATTTTGCTGATACAGACATACTAAATATAATATACAATTCAATTTTTATAGGAGGAAGCGCAGCTTCGGGAACCTATTCAACATACGGCTTTTTGCGGGGTGGGGATGATGGAACCTCTATAACCACCCCAAATCAAATATTTAACAATATATTTTATAATGAAAGGCAGGGTTCGGGCAATCATTTTGCCATTGGCAATCAGGTTACTACAGTGAATTGGACAAATACTTCTCCTTGTTCATCGGATTTTTCTCCTAATCATAATGCGTTTTATACTTCTAATTTAGCGAATACCGGTTCTTGGCTTGGATCTGCAAATTCATTTTCTAATTGGCAAACCTCTTCTGGAGCGGATATAAAATCTATTGCTCTTAAAACTACATTGCCATTAGGTTTTACTAATAAAGCAATTGCTGATTTACACCTTCCTGCTACCGGAAACAAGATTGATGCCGACGCCTTACCTCTTCCTTTAATTACATTGACCGATTTTGACGGGATTGATTTTAGAAGGGGGCCTGATATAGGTGCTGATGAAGTTCAAAATATTGTTAGTTTCACACATACAAACTCCGATGCCTGGAACGACCCAGGCAATTGGGATGCAAATGCAATACCGGATTGCGCTGATTTTGTTATCATCCCGGCCGGCAAGAGTACAACTGTTTATCAAAATGTAGGTAACGCTCTTCCCGTAAATGATTATCGTGCTGTATTTTACACGCTTGATGTTCAAGGCACACTTACTGTAAATAATGGATCAACAATGGAAAGTTGTTGGTTATATGATGGAGCCGGTAACATAGGCGAGTTTAAAAATAATGGCTCATTCATTGTTCAAAATAATGGAAAATTAAATTTAGCCGGCCGGTTTACAAATAATTCAACTTTTACAAAAGGGTTTGGATTGACACAATTAAATGTCGATAAACTTGAAACTGCTGATCCATGCATTAGGGATTTCATATTACCATACAATCAAACGTCACCAATAAGTGATATTAACGGTTCTTCAAACACTAATTATTATAATTTAAACCTTCTTAACAACTCAAATACAACTATTATTTCAGTTCATGATGTAGATGTTGGAGATATGGCTACAAAAGTTGGTTATTTGGACATTCAGGGCACAGGGTTTCTTTCCCTTAATGATAATAAACTTACCTTACATGGTACACTGATAGAAGATACGGGTACACTGACAGGATCACTGAACGCAAAACTTTATTTTTTAGGACAGGGAGATTTAGTCGGAACTGTTAAACTAACCCCTTTATTCAACTTCTTTAGAGAGGTGTTTATGAACAGGACAAGCAGCGGTTTGGTAACTCTCGGTAACTCCGATATAAAAATAAATACCCTATTAACTTTGAATAATGGGCTTATTAAAACAAATGCCTTCGAAGTAAATGTAACTTCTGCATTACCTACAAGTGTTATAAATAACAATTCTTTATCATATATTTTTGGAAATTTGAGAAGATCTGTATCAGGTGTTAATAATTATGATTTTCCCGTAGGAGATGCCTCAAGATATGAAAATATTAATGTGAGTATTACAAGTGCTTTTGGTTTAACATCTAATATCCTTGGCTTTTTTAATCCGACCAATGCAAGTTGGAACAATGCCACCTCATTTAGCGAAGCAAGCATTAATTATGACCAACCTTGTACGGGTGGCTATTGGACACTCACACCCGATTTTCAGCCAAGCTCAGGGGCTTATGACATTACTTTATTTCCTGTAGGTATGGTATGCGGTGGCCCCAGACCCACCTTTGCAAAAAGAACTAATAGTGCTGCAAATTGGATATTTGGAGGAAGTACTTATATAAACCAAGATAAAAGGACAGGCTTTACCTCGTTTTCTGAATTTTCTAAAATAGGTTCAACTGTTCCATTACCGGTAACTATTATAAATTTTCAGGCCTCATTAAGGAGCGACAATGTAATAATTACCTGGACCACTTCATTTGAACAAAGCAGCTCGCATTTTATTGTTCAGAGAAGCATTGACGGGGTGAGCTTTACAGATATTGGGAAAGTACTTGCAAAAGGAAATTCCGCCTCTTTACAACATTATAGTTTGACCGATCCTAATACTCCGGAAGGAGCCACATACTATAGGTTAAAAGAAGTAGATTATAATGAATCAATGAAACTCTCAAAAACTATTTCATTAAATGAGGTAGATAAGAGTAAAATAACAGTTTTCCCAAACCCTTCCAATGGAGATAATTTGACAATTTCTTCTGATGAAGCAATAAGGCATATAAGCATAATGTCAGTTTATGGTATTCAGATCAAGGATATAAATGTTACTGAAAGCATTAATTTAGTTTCATTCAAACTTGACCATGGCTTTCCTGCCGGTGAATATATATTGGCAATTAAAACCTTAAATAATATTGTTTATAAAAAGATAATGATTATAAAATAAAACTTTGAATTAATACCTGATTTTTTACAAATTATCATAATCGTTAAATTATGAATATATAGATATTGATAAACTGATAATTAATAAAAAATTAATTATCAGTTTGATTATTTTTTATTCACTTTTGCTTAAAGAATATTTTTTGTATAAAATTATTATTTCAAATTTTCTATTACAATTGTTGCTCTATCCTTTCCTATTAGATTTGATAATTCTTCAAAAGAAACTTCTTTGATTTTTTTTACAGATTTGTAAGTAGATAATAATTTTTGTGAAGTTTTTTCGCCAATTCCATCAATAAAATCCAGTTGACCCTGTAGGCTGTTCCTGCTTCTCTGGTCGCGATGGAAAGTGATGGCAAACCTATGCGCTTCATCTCTTATTCTTTGAATTAATTTTAATGATTCAGATTTTTTATTAATGTAAATGGGCAATGAATCACCAGGAAAATAAATTTCTTCCAATCTTTTAGCAATACCAATGATAGGAACCCGGCCATAAATATTTAATTCTTCAAGTGCTTCAACAGCCGAACTTAATTGACCTTTACCTCCATCAACAATAATTAAATCGGGTAAGGGAGAATTTTCTAAAATTAATCTTTTATACCTCCTCCCCACAATTTCTTTCATAGAATCAAAATCATTTGGCCCTATAACGGTTTTAATATTAAAATGACGATATTCTTTTTTTGCTGAAAATCCGTTTTTAAAACAAACCATTGAGGCAACAGGATTGGTACCCTGCATGTTCGAGTTATCGAAGCATTCAATATGAATCGGCAAAGATTTTAATCGCAAATCTTTTTGCAAGGTTTCTAAAACACGTTTGTCGCGTTGTTCTTTTTTTTCTTGTTGTGATAAGTTGGCTTCAGTTATTTCTTTCTTAAAATATAAAACATTTTTATAAGAGAGTTCAATTAGTTTTCTCTTATCACCAATTTGAGGAATCTGGCAATCAACACCTAAAATTTTGCTGGTTAATGCTTCATTTGTAATTACTTCATTGGCCTGGCTTTTCAATTCACTTCTCATTTCTACTACCATTAATGTTAATATTTCGCTGTCACTTTCATCCATTTTCTTTTTTACGTCTATATTTTTTGATTGGATGATTAAACCCTGAGAAACTTTAATAAAATTTATGTAGGCAGCCTTTTCATCCGAAACAATTGTAAATACATCTACTTCATTCATTTTCGGATTGACAATGAGAGATTTGCTTTGATAAGAATCCAGTGTTTCTAACCTTACTTTATAATTATGTGCTTTTTCAAACTCTAAATTTGCAGATGTCAAATTCATTTGTTCAGTAAAATATTGCCTTGCGGGAGTGAGATTACC
Organism: Spirosomataceae bacterium; assembly: GCA_965248855.1. Lineage (GTDB taxonomy): Bacteria > Bacteroidota > Bacteroidia > Cytophagales > 172606-1 > CBDFKQ01. The sequence continues at coordinate 20,328 of CBDFKQ010000027.1, forward strand.
GTTTAAAATCTGATGAACAAGGTCAATCTCTTTATTATAATTTTCTTCATTTTGAAAGCCTTCACAGGGGCCCTTACAATTCCCTATATGGTATTCCAAACAAACTTTAAATTTACCTGCCGAAATATTTTTTTCATTAAGGTTTAAAGTGCAACTTCTTATATTATAAAGTTTTGGTAATAAATCAAGCACATTATTCATTGCCCGCACACTTGCATATGGCCCATATAATTTGCCTTCATTAAGTTCCGGCCTTCTGGTGGGAAAAACACGAGGAAATTTTTCGTTTGAAACGCAAATAAACGGATAAGATTTATCGTCTTTCAATAAAATATTATATCTGGGTTGAAATCTTTTTATTAAATTATTTTCGAGCAGTAGTGCATCATATTCATTATTTACAATCGTAAATTCAATATCATTAATTTGCGAAACAAGTTTGATGGTTTTGTAATTATGTTGAGAAGATTTATTAAAGTAGCTGCTTACTCTGTTTTTTAAATTTTTTGCCTTACCTACATATAAAATTTCTTTCTCGGTATTATAAAATCTGTAAACACCCGGGTTGTCAGGTATTTTTTTTAAATATTCTTTGTAATCGAAACTATTCATCCAAATTGTTTTATTCAATACAAAATAACAAAAAAAATACTTTTTTGATTTGCATTTTTTTCCAACCATAGAATTTATAAATATAATTGCCGAAAAGTCGTTTAACCGACAAAATCAATAAAGAAACATTTTTACCTTGCAAGTTATAATTGTAACACACAATGAATCAGGTTTTATTGATTGAAGATGATAAATATATAATTGAGCTACTGGATATACATCTTCGTGACTTGCCTTGCAATGTGATTAAAGCTTTAACAGGTGAAGAGGGTTTAGAGGCAATTAAAGATCAAAAATTTGATTTAATTGTGCTTGACCTTATGTTACCCGGCATTAAAGGGTTGGAAGTTTGTAAAAAAATCAGGCAAAATAATATATCATCACGTATTTTAATGTTAACGGCAAAAGCTGAAGAACAAGATATAATAAAAGGTTTGGAAGCCGGTGCGGATGATTATTTAACTAAACCTTTTAAAATAGGTGAACTGTTGGCAAGGGTTAAAGCCATTTTTCGCCGTGCAGAAATGCAAGATGGAAAAATGAATATAACAGAAAAAAGAAGAACATTTATAGGAATAGAGATTGATGAAAGCAACAGAAATGTAAAAGTAAATCACCAAAAAATCGATCTTACACGTAAAGAATTTGATTTACTTGTTTTATTGGCTGCCCAACCCGGTAAAAGTTTTTCGAGGGAGCAAATCCTTAATACGGTATGGGGTTATGAGTTTGAAGGCTTCGAACATACAGTTAATTCGCACATTAATAGATTGAGGTCTAAAATAGAACCCGACATTAATAATCCCACATATATCCTCACCACATGGGGCATTGGTTATCGTTTTTCGGAAGATGTATGAAAAAATTAAAAAATAAAACCTTATTCAACAATTTGTATTGGAGGCTTTTGGCTGTCTTATTTATGCTCCTTTTGTTTGTGGGCTTTGCATATATTTATATTATCGGCTTTACTTCCAAAAATTACTTTCAAGAGGCAACACAACGCCTTAATTCCGGAATTGCCGAGCATATGGTAAAAACTTTTCCAACCTTTACTGATTCCGGAGAAGTTAACCATAGCGCTTTGGAAGAAATGTTTCACGATGTAATGACATTAAACCCTGCTATTGAAATTTATTTACTGGATCCCCATGGAAACATACTTTCTTATTTCGCCCCAAATAAAAAAATAAAACTTAAAAAACTTTCTTTAGCACCTGTTTATACATTTATCAAAACCAAAGGCGCAGTTTGTGTGATGGGTGAAGACCCGCGCCATCCATCAATTGAAAACGTTTTTTCTGCTGCTGCTATTGAAAAAAATGGAATTCTTCAAGGTTATATGTATGTTGTTTTAGTGGGAGAAGAAGTTAACTCTGTAACGGATATATTATTGGGTACTTATTTAATGCGACTCGGTACATTTTCGATGCTTATTACACTCTTGGGAGCATTTTTAATTGGACTTTTACTTATCTGGGTACTTACCAAAAACCTTAGGAAAATTAAATATGTAGTTGAAAAGTTTAAAAGTGGTAATTTTAAAAGTAGAATTTCAGGAAATATGGGTGGAGAGTTTGGCATTCTTGCTCATACATTCAACGAAATGGCTGATACGTTAACACAAAATATTGAACAACTCAGGTCTTTAGAAAAACTTAGAAGTGAATTGATTGCCAACATTTCGCACGACCTTCGAACACCTATTGCTGTAATCCATGGGTATGCCGAAACCCTGCTTTTAAAAAATAATATATCACCCGGAGATGAAATAAGTTATAAAAAAATAATTTTAACAAGCAGTGAAAGCCTTCAGCATTTAGTAACTGAACTTTTTGAGTTTTCCAAGTTGGAAGCCATGCAAATAATTCCGCAGAAGGAACCGTTTTTTATTACGGATCTGATAAGCGATACATTATTAAAATATCAACTTATTGCTTCCAACAAAAGTATCACTCTTCAATCCGATTTTTCTAAAAACCTTCCATTGGTATTTGCAGATATTGCTATGATTGATAGGGTTTTACAAAATTTACTTGATAATGCAATTAAATTTACTCCCGTAGGCGGTATAATAATGATTGAGTTATTACAAAAAAATAATGGCGTAGAGGTAAAAATTTCAGATTCCGGCATTGGCATTGCTGAAGACGAACTTCCTTTTATTTTCGATCGCTATTATAAAAACGATAAAATCAGGACTAACACAACAGGTTTGGGTCTTGCAATAGTAAAAAAGATACTTGAATTACATGATTCAGTAATTTTGGTAAAAAGCAAGATTAATATGGGAACCTCTTTTGTTTTTCATATTAAAAATTATTCGCCAATTTAATTGCTTCAATTTTTTAATTATTTAAAATTTTTCTATTTCTTTATGCCTCGGCCTGTCCCCCGACAGGACGAAAAAACTTTGAGTCGAATATTTGGTCTGTCAGGGGACAGACCAAGGGAAGGATATTGATAAAACGATATCAATGCGACAAATGTGAAAGGGCGTAATATTGCTTTAATAAATTAAAACTGTTAACAAAAACTCATTCTTCCTCTTTGTGATAGTTCCGTGATAAGTAAAATGTTCATTTGCTTTTGTAAATCAAATCAAAGTCAATTGCACCTAACAAAATTTATTCCATGGAAATCAATCAAAAATATAACCTCCTTCAAGGCCAGTCTTTCTTTTCACAATTAGAAAAAAATGAAAAGCGATCAATTTCACAATTTGCAGAGTTAAGAAAAATTAAAAAGAATAATGATTTTTATTTTTCTAGCATTGAGAATGATAAAATTTATTTTATTGCGAAAGGTTTAGTTAAATTAATGACTAACGATGATGGAAACGAAAGCATTAAAGAGATTTTGAACGAAAATGATATTTTTGGGTACATTTTCTCTGAAAACAATTACAAAAAGGAAGATGAATTTATTAGGGTAATTAGCAATGAGGTTTTTATCTTATCGTTTAATGTTATAGATTTTGAAAATATTTTAAAAAGAAATCCAACTTTAGCGCTCATGTATACGCGAAAGGTGGGTGAAAAATTGAAATCCATAGAAAATCGTTTTTCAGATTTAATTCATAAAAATACAAAGGCACGCCTGATAAGTTTTTTAAGAGATTTTGCTGTTAAAAATGGAAAAAAAGAAAACAATAAAGTAACATCCAATTGTTTTCTTACCCAACAGGATATAGCAGGTTTAATTGGTGCATCCAGGCAAACTGTTACTACTATGATGAAGGAATTAGAGGCTTATAACCAAGTGAATTATACCCGTTCTACTCTTACATTTTATTTTTAAATTTCATGAAGAAAATATATTTTTCATTTTGTTATTTTTTTTTAATCAATACCGGTTTGTACTCTCAAACTCATAACGAATGAAATTTATTTGGCTTTAAACTAATAAAAAATATCTCCATTATAATGAAAAAAATATTTTTAACATTACTATTTTTAATCTGTAGTTTAATTGCTTTTTCGCAAGCGAAATGGGCAGTTCAATCTTCAGAAGTTGAATTTAAAATTAAAAATGCAGGGTTTAAAATAGTGGGTTCATTTAAAGATTTATCTGCACAAATTTTGTTCGAGCCATCCAATTTAGATGCGAGTAATATTACTGCTTCAATAGAAGCTAAAACGATTAATACAGGTTTAGGTATGAGGGATAATCACCTTAGAAAAGAGGAGTATTTCGGAGTGGAAAAATTTCCAAAAATTACAATGAAATCTGTAAAGTTTGCCAACAAAAACAAAAATAATTATGTCGGCACATTCCAATTAACTATTAAGTCCATTACAAAAAATATTGAAATGCCTTTTGACTTTTCTGAAAATGGCAATTCAGGTGTTTTTAACGGAAGCTTTACAATTAACAGGCAAGATTATAATGTGGGTGGAAATAGTTGGACCATGTCCGACAATGTTACAATCAATTTACATATTAACGTTTCTAAAATCTTAAAATAATCTTTATTTAATAGAAAATTCTTTTTAAATTAATAATATATCGATATCGTTTTTTCAATATTTTTTCCAAAAATTTAATAAAATAATATCAGATAATCTTTCTTTGATTTATTATTTACATCATTTTATACCAATTCATTATTTTTTCTTTATTTACTTTTTCCTTCCAGTCAGCTCCATAGGCGTGAATCCACATGTGTTCTAAAGCATAAGCAACATCAGCCATTTTAGATATTTCCTCTTCAGTCCAATCCTTTGCCAAGTTTTTCGGTAGAGTAACGTTATTTAAGCTTAACATTCTCCTAAAATGAATCACACCTTCTCCATACACTTCTTCCAGTTTATCGAAAGCGATGCAATTTGCAATGCCATGTCTTGTTCCGAAAACAAAAGATAATCCGTATGACAAAGCGTGGCAAACCCCCACTTCCGAATACGTTAAACTCAAACCACCCATGTAGGAAGCAATCATTAATTTATCATCTGCTTCTTCGCGGGAAGTAAACGGATCAAGAAAAACATCTTTACACAACTCTAATGCTTTTCCACCGAATGCCATACTAAAAGCATTATTTTTTGTGCCTGTTAATGATTCTACACAATGAATGTATGAATCCATACCTGTGTAAAAACGCTGTTCAATTGGCGCATCTGCTATCAGATTTGGATCTAAAATAATTTGATCAAACATGGTATATTCACATTTGATACCTAATTTTTTTACCGGTCCGGTTAAAACGGCTGTCATCGAAACTTCTGCGCCGGTACCGGCAAGAGTAGGCACACCCACTTTATAAATAGCAGGATTTTTTATTAAATTTAATCCTTGATATTGAGTAGCAGGTCCATCATTTGTTAATAACATCGATAATGCCTTGGCCACATCCATTACCGACCCCCCTCCTATTCCGATTAATCCTGCAGGTAATTTACCAAAGGAATGTACTTTGGCAGTAAGCGCATCCATTTGATCTGTAGTAGGTTCTTTATCAACATTTACATAGATTAGTTTATCTATTCCTTCTTGCAATGGAAGGCTGTGCTCCATAGGTTTCCCTACAAAAACATCATCAAGTAAAAAAACAAAATAGTCATCTTCATTTTTCTTTTTAACATCAATTATTTCCCTCAATTGACTAAAACTCCCTCTGCCAAACACACATTTATCTACACTTTTAAAATTTTTATAATTCATATTTATTTTTTTAATGCTGCAAATTTATATTGATTTAAATACTTTTCAATATTTAAATCAATATAATAATTGCACAATGTTTTTTACAGGTATATTTGAAATAGAAAAAGCTTTTGATATGATATTAATATAATAGATTGTGTTTTTATCCCGGAAGGATTAATAATTTTTAGCTTAAATCTAAAAAAAAATGAAAAATGGAAATAAAAATTTATGCTGAAAAATTAAGAAACCGTAAGTATAATTTACCCACGGCTTCTTAATATAAGATAATTTAATCGATTCCAATCATATTAAATGCTCCCCAAAATATTGGATATTTATATTCGTCTTTAATTTCTTTTTGTGCTTCAGCAAATGCAATTCTTTTACTGCCTGTCTTCAACCATTTTTGATAAAATTTTAACATCAGCTTTTGAGTTACTTCGTCATTTACTTTAAATAAACTCATAATTATAGCATCCGCACCTGCTACTAAAAAAGCTCTTTGTAAACCAAAAACACCTTCGCCAACTTGCACTTCGCCTTTACCTGTTTCACAAGCCGACAGCACAACTAATTCGGTATTATCAAAATTCAAATTCATTGCTTCGTAAGCTGAAAGTATTCCATTTTCACCTGAAACAATTTTCTTTTTCCCTATCACATCACCACCTCCTTTAAAAACTAAACCTGAGCGAAGTAAAGGATTTTTTATCTGTTTGTTTTCATTTGTAACTTCCGAAACTTCATCTTCAGCATCTTCATCTGCTAAAAAATAACCGTGGGTTGCCACATGAAATACTCTCGGGCTATTGAGTTTTTTAACTACGTCTTCATCTGCATCTGCCTCAATATATTTCTTGGCATTCCATTTCTCCTTATTAAATAATTCCTGAATGGCTTTTACTTCTACTTCGGCACCCGGCAAAGATTCTAAAGTTTTTTCAATGGTATCATTTTTGGCATAAAAGCTTGGATTACCAATCAATACAACTGACTTATCAGAAAAATCAACCCTTTTAGAAAGTTTTTTAGTTATTATATCTCTGGTATTACTAACTAAAATAACATTATACTTATCCAATATATATTTATTATCAGGGGTATGTAAGGAAGAAACGTTTATCATATTATAAACACCATCGGGCGAAAGAAATATTTTTTCTGCTTTTATATATTTATCTATCGGCTCCCAAAACTGTTTATAGGATATGTTTTCCTCATTCTTTAATTTAATATTATTGTTATAATATTTTAAAAATTTGGATTCAAGTTGATTTCCATTTTTAAAAACTACAAGCTCCGGGTTCTTTCGTGTTTGAGGTGTAACTATTAAAGCAGCATACACTATAGAATCGGAAAAATTGGTAGTAAAATATCTAAATCTGATTACTTCGAGGGCTGCCTCACCGGATTTTAAATTTTCTTTTACATTTTCCCATTTGTAATCTTTAGAATCATAACCTTTCGCAAAAGCTTCGGATTTTCCGCTCAAATCTTTTTCTAAATCTTCAATTTGCTGTTCTACTTTGTCAGGGTTAATGTTTCCTTCTTGTAATTGCTTACTATTTAAGGAAATAACATTATTAAAAAATTCTTTTAGATTAATCCATCTTTTGTATTTTGCTTTTAAAGAAGTGTCAGGGCTGCTTAATATTCGTTCTCTTACTTTTACTGAAGAGCTGAGCAAAATTGCCTTTGTGGCAAGTTGAAAATCATAAATTTTTCCTAATAATTCCGGCTGAACATCTTTTTGTTTTATTGCAAGGGTATTATAAAATTCAAAATCCCCACGGATTGAATTCCAAAATTTAGCTTTTTCACCTTCACTTAAAGAAGGGAAAGTTTGCTTTAAATATTTTAAATAATAGTCAGTACTTTCGTCCAGACTGGTTTGCGATTTTTTATAATCACCTTTAATAAAATACATCCTGCCCAGCTTACCTACTGTTTTCTTGTAGGCGGGATAACGTTTATTAAATACATCTTCATAAATCGTTTTAGCATTTTCGTAATTTAATTCGGCATTTTTAAAATCTTTTTTCTTACTGTATAAATCGCCTTTAATTGAATACACATCAGCCGAGTTTTTATTTGACTTACCCAGTTTTTTTGTGTAAATGTTATTCGCATCATTTAAAAGATTTAAAGCTTGATCCAATTTATTTGTCTCGGTATAAATTAAAGACGTTTTTTTCAAAACTTCAGCATATAGAGGACTATCGGTTCCAAGTTCTTTGGCCACTATTTCTTTAGCCTGATTCAGTAATGTTTCAGATTCCTTTACACTATTCGTTCTTAAAAATTTTATTTCGGCAATTGAAGCCATGGGGTCAACCAGTAAAATATGTTTTTCATTTCTATTGGTTTGAGTAATTTGAATTGCTTTTTGTAAACTTTGTTCAGATTTTTCATAATCACCCAACGAGGCCTGCACATGGCCTAAGGTGAGTAAACATGTAGCATTTCGATCAGAATTTTCTCCATATAACTTCACGGCTATATCCGAGGCTCTCCTAATATATTCTTGTGCTTTTATATAATCTGCCTGTTCATACTTAAGCGAAGCAAGCATATTAAGTGTATTAATAAGATTTCTGTGAACAGCCCCATATTGTTTTTCCGTATTAATTAAAGATTGCAATAAAGGTTCTTCAACTTTAGAAAATAACCCTTTTTTAATATATAAAAACCCAATATCATCTAAGGATTTAACACTGATATTATCGCTTGTATGTTTACGAATAGATTTAGATTCGGATTTATCTAAAAGCGTTTCCGCTTCTTTATATAAACCAAGTGTAGTATATAAACGTGCTTTTGTTTGTAATGCTCTTGCATAAGCAATCATCCTTCTCCCTCTTCTTTTACTTTCAAATAATTTTATAGCGTTATCAAGGTTTGATTCGGCAATTTTATAATTTCCTGCTCTTAACTGCATATAACCTATCCCTGAAAGTGCTTCGGCAAGTGGCAAATTTTCTTTTTCACCAAGTCTTTTTTTCAAACTGTTTGCTGTTTCCTGCAATACATCAATTGCTTTTTGATACCTGTCGGTATAATCATAAATTTTTGCCAAGTCATTTAAACCATCTATATAATCTGCATTTTGAGATGTATATTCACTTTGAACAATAGGAAGGCATTCATTTAAAATCTTTTCTGCTTCGGGTAAATTTTCTGCTCCATTAGTATAAAAGCTTCCTAATTTTAATTTCGACGTATACCACTCCGGTACCTGATCGGTAAAAAGATTCTTTTTAATTATTAATGCCCTGTTTAAATAAATTAAAGCCTTAGGGTAATCACCTTTATTAAATGCCACATCATACATTTGCAATGCTATCTGATAATTGTAGGGATGATCAGCAGGAATATCGTAGGTACCAAGATTTAAAAAAGTATTTATACCTTCTTTTGGGGTTTTGGAAAAATCTGTCGGAAGGTTGTTTATACCATTTAACCTTCCTCTCAATAATTTATTTAATCTGGTTTCCTGTTTATCCAAGTCGTCTTGATCAGAGAATCTTTCTGCACGCATTTCATCAATTAAAACATCATAAATAGTTCGGCTTCCATACGCAGTATGGATATCTTTTTCGCCAAAGTGCAATAAATCTTTTGCTTCTTTTTTACTTCTGTTACTACCTTCTTCATAATATTGCTTTACCAACGACTCTGTCACTTCAATACCAAATTTACTTACCGCACTAAACGATCTTTTTCCTTTGTTACCAAGCACTTTCTCGTAACCTCTTATGCTTTCTCTATCTTCTGCGTCTGCTTCTTTACTTTTTACCTGATCGTATTTGCACTTATTATACATATAGCTTTTCTCACCAATATTGGTTTTAATCCAATTCTCTGTTGATTGATAAGATACATCTGCATCTGTTATATCTCCTTTTTTAGCTTGTGAATTGGCTTTGATTAAAAGAAGATCGGCATATAAATTTTTTCGTTGAAGAATTTCGAAAGTGCTTAGTTTGCGCGTCTTGCTTTTGGTTTGTCCTTTTCTTTGATAATTATAAGTAATTGAGCTGACATTTATTTCTTTTAATGCAGTTGGTAATAGTTTTTTTGCCAGTTCTAAGGATTCATTCAGTTCACCAAGTAGAAAATAGGTTTTAGCAAGTGATGAATAAACATTTAATTTAACAACTGTATCCAATGCTATTAATTGATCGGCAATTTCTTTTGCTTTTAAAATATTTTCCAGGCCTTTGCTGGGGTTGCCATAAGCATTATATGTATCTGCAATTCTTAACCTGGCGAGTGCCGATTGAGGATTTATTTTTTTATCCTGATTTAATAAGGAAACAGCTTGAGTCAAACTCTTTTCCATCTCACCAAATTTTCCCAAGCCATCTTTGTATTTTCCTTCAAAAGCATAATAAATAGCTTGAATTGGTTTATCAGTCATTTTTTGAATAACTTTTGTTGGTAAAGCTTTGTATGCAGACCTATAATCACCAACCAGATATGCCTTCTCTGATCTTTCAAAAGGTTTTTCCCAATCTTGTTGGGCATTGCTCGTTTTAGGTTGCAGAAAGAATAATAAAATTGAAATAATAAAAATCTTATTCATGGGAAAAGTTAAATCTGTGAGTTAAAAGATATTAATGTGCCAAGTTCAAAAATTTGTACTTGAAAATCAAGAATTTGTTTTTAACTGCATTTTTTAATGCTACTAAACGAGAATTTTTTTAAATAAAAAAAGCCGGGTCATGGAGTTTCCATGGCCCGGCCTTCATACAATTAAGTGAATTATTTTTTCTTAGCTTCTTCTTTTACTGCAGGTGTTGCTGCTACAACTGCTTTAAATGTAGGTTGCTTATGCGGACGGCTTACACCAAAACTATGTTTGCTTATTTTGCCTTTTTTACTTTTACCATCACCTTTTCCCATGATATTTATTTTTTATTTTTAATTAATTGTTAAATTTATAAAAAAGAATTGAAATTGAATAGTTTAGAATTTTGTAATTAATATATCATTTGTAAATTATCTTAATCTATCAGCCGATTTTACCATCATATCATCCCTTCTGATAAATCTTTTTGCAATTAAATTGCAAATTAAAGCACCAATTACTAAATATAAACCGGTTGTGAAATTACCCGGTATAGATGGACTGAATTTTGAAGCAGCACTGTTACCGGTTATGATCATTGCTGTAGATGTACCTGCCAACAATAAATCTATAGCAATACACAAATATAATTGTATCCGGCGATTATCATATCTAAATATGGTATAACCTGCCACCAATGCTGAAAGAATTGCCAAGGCCGCTATATAGTAAGTTGATTTTTCTTCTTTAATTTCATTCTTGGAATGAATTAATTTCCAAGCGGTTAACGTTGCTTTCTCGCCGATGGTTACTGATTCTTTAGAATCTGTTAAGGTATAACTATTTGTTTTTTCCCATACCGGAAGAAATAAAGCAGCTGCCATAAGAACAACTATTAAAAATAAAAATATTGACTGTACCCTTTGTATCATAAAGATAATTAATTGTAAAAATACAAATGTAAGTGATATGAATTAAAATGAGAAATGACCGGGTAATAATGTTGTTTTTTGTTGAGAAGCCGCACAGATTTTATCACCTTATCTCTCCTTGAAAAAAGTAGGGAATATTTTTACAACAGGTATTAATTTTTAAATTCTATATCTTTAAAAAAATTATTGTAAAGGAAATTCGACTTTAAATTCAGTCATGTCGTTTTTGTTAACAACCAGAGAAATTTTTCCACTCAACTTTTCTGCAGCCAATTTACACATGTACAAACCCAATCCGGTAGTTTTATGAATACCTGCCGCTCTGGTAAACATATCAAAAATAAGTTGCGAGTCTACTTCATTTACTCCAATACCATTATCATACACGCTTAATGTATAATTATTTGCATTACTGTTAAAATGGATTGTAATTAATGGTTTATGTCCATCATACTTTTTACGAAAGCGGATAGCGTTTTCAAGAAGGTTTTTTAAAATAAATACAAATAATTTTTTATCTGTATTTATTTCTAATGTTGGTTGAACAAAAGTTTCAATAATTATTTCATTATTAATGCTCAAATTTGATATTGTATTATTAATAATATCCTTCACATTAAAATTTTCTAAAAATAAATCTGCATTGTTTATTTCATAAATGGTTGAAAGCCTTTTTAAAATAGAATTTAAATGATTTGCTTCAAAACCCAGTTTTGTCAAATATTCTAAGGCCACTGCATCATTTACATCTAATAAAGCCAGTTGGCTTAAGCCGATCAATCTTGCAAGAGGCCCTCTTATGTCATGAGAAGTTTTATAAATGAACATATCAAGTTCATCTACAACCTTTTGTAGCTTTTCATTAGAATCACTTATTTTTTGTGTTTGTTTGCGCACTTCCCTTTCAAGAATTACATTTTGATCGGAGAAAATAACACCCAAATCCTGTATTTTCCTGTTTGATTCCTCTGCCTGTTTTTGAAGTTGCGTAATTTTAATATCGTAATTTATTATTTGTTTCGATTGAGAATCATTCTCAAAAGCTCTCCTTTCAAACTTTTGCTGTAAATCTCTAATAAAAGTTTTGAGATTAGCAGAGTTGGAATAAAAATAATACAAAGAAATCACCAGGATGAATATTACTATTACACTTCCATAGAAAAGAGCTTCAAATAACTGCTCGTTAACTATATTAAATAATAGAATGTTTAATAAACTTAAAAACATTTTAATATTTATTTCATAATTTTTTTTCTAAAATATTAGCAAATACTGTATAGCTGTCGTTATGCACAAAAATCATCGACATCATGCAAATCATTCTTTTTTTAATAAAATTATAAGGTTTTCTTTCTTTAAATTTTACAAGTTAAAACAGATCAAAATAAAATGTTTGGGGCTTGCCTGCGGCCGGGCTTTACGTTCCAATCTTTTGTTCGTCCCTCACAAAAAGGATTTCCACTCCAATCCCTAAGCCAAAAAAGAAAAATAAATCACAAAAAAAAACTAATTTATATTTATCGTTTTATCAATATCAATATATTCATAATTAAAAACCATTTTTAAATCAAATCCTCTATATATCTAACCAACATTTAAAGAAAAAAATAAGGTTTTACATAGAAAATCACTATCGCAAAAAATAGATTACACAACATCGGTTATATAATACACTGAAAAGATACAAAGATGAATGAAAAAACCAAAAAAGAAATTATTAAATACTTTAATAATATGTACTTTCAATTATCTACTTTAAGTATAGACTGATGAATTATTCTTTTAATCTGACAAATAAAATTGGATTTTAAATAAATACGGATATAAACAAATAAAAAAATTAAGTTTAAAAACTTTAAACCTTTATTGATAAAGCCTTTCTAAAACAAAATAACGAAACAAATAATGTCCGGAATTGATAAATATACTAAAATAAGACATTTATATTCCAGAGCAGGGTTTGGATTAAGTGCATCAGAATTAAATAATTTATCCCATAATAGTCTGTTGTCAGTTGTTAACAATCTTTTTAAAGAGTCATTACCTATTGAAACGCTAAAAGTAGTTGCAGGCAATACTATAGATCAGGATTTTTCCGGGAAATCATCCGAAGAAGTAAAAATGATGAGGAATGATTTAAGAAAAGAATCCGGTGAAAAAATTAAAACTCTTAATGCACTGTGGTTAGATAAAATGATTACCGGCAAAGCTGTTTTGAGAGAAAAAATGACACTCTTTTGGCACGGCCATTTCGCTTGCGAAAATAGAAATGTATTTTATGTTCAAAATCAAAACAACACCATCAGAACATTTGCACTGGGTAAATTTGGCGATTTGTTGATGGCCATTTCAAAAGATCCTTCCATGTTGGCTTATTTGAATAATCGGCAGAATAAAAAAAACAGTCCGAATGAAAATTTCGCACGAGAAGTGATGGAATTATTTACTTTGGGCAGAGGAAATTATACCGAACATGATATTAAAAACGCTGCCAAAGCTTTTACAGGATGGAATTTCAAAACTGATGGAAGTTTTATAATTAACAAGAAACAACATGATGATGGCGAAAAAATATTTTTTGAAAAAACGGGAAATTTTTCCGGAGAAGACATTCTGACAATGATTCTCCAAAATAAAAAAACTGCGTTTTTTATAACCGGAAAAATATATTCTTACTTTGTAAATGACATTCCGAATGAAAAAATAATTAAACAACTTGCCGGTGGATTTTATAACTCCGGTTATGATATTGGCAAACTGATGGAAGAAATTTTTAAATCGGATTGGTTTTATTATCCTGAAAATATTGGAAAAAGAATAAAAAATCCCATTGAGCTATTGGTTGAGTTGCAAAAAACTTTTGGTTTAAAATTTGAAAAAGCACAATCGCAATTATTTATTCAAAAAGCATTGGGGCAGGTATTATTTTATCCCCCAAACGTAGCAGGTTGGAAAGAAGGTAAAAATTGGATTGACAGCTCAAGTTTAATGTTCCGCTTAAGGCTTCCCGATCTTATTTTTAAATCAGCTGAAATAAACATTCAGGTTAAGCACGATGGTGATGTAAATACAGAATTTTTATCAAAAGGAGCAGGTAAAAATTTTAATGTAACGGCTGATTGGCAAAATTTTGCTGCTCAATTTGATAATGTTAAAGAAAATGATTTGCTCGATGCTCTAATTAACTATTTGCTTGCTTATAAATTAACAATAACTCAAAAAGAACTTTTATCATCCAAAATAGTGAAAGCCGGTAAAGAAAGCATGATAAAAAGTATTGCCATTGCCATTACAGAATTACCTGAATATCAAATGTGTTAATTAAATTATCAATGTCATACAAAAATATATCAAGACGAAAATTTTTACGCAATTCGGCTTTGGCAACTGCAGGGACGATGATGATACCCAATTTTTTGAAAGCATTTGAAATTAATCATTTGAACAAAAAAATTACCGGAGAAAAAATTTTAGTAATTATTCAACTTTCAGGTGGTAATGATGGCCTGAATACTGTAATACCTTATAGTAATGATGTTTATTACAAATCTCGACCGGATATTGCTATTGATAAAAATAAAGTACTTAAAATTAATGATGATATTGGTTTGAACCCGAGTATGACAGGATTTAAAAATATTTATGACCGGGGTTTGATTTCAATAATAAATAATGTTGGCTATCCTAATCCCGATCGTTCACATTTCAGATCAATGGATATTTGGCAAACTGCATCCGATTCAAATCAATTTTTAACAAGTGGTTGGGTAGGAAGATATTTAGATGCTGCCTGCAATGGAACATGTTTACATCCTTACGATGCCATTGAAGTTGATGATACATTGAGTTTGGCAATGAAAGGTGAAAAACTAAAAGGAATGGCAGTGCAAAACGCACAAAAACTTTTTCAAAGCACCAGAGATCCATTTATTGATAAAATAAATAAAGCCCAACCACAGGATGACAGCCACGAAAATGTTTCCTATTTATATAAAACTTTAAGCGAAACTATTTCATCTGCCGGTTATATTTATGATAAATCTAAAATTTATAAAACCAAAGCAAATTATCCAAAAAACGATATTGGCAATAAACTTAAAACAGTTTCCGAATTAATTATTTCCGGTGTTGAAACAAATGTATTTTATGTTTCAATTTCCGGGTTTGATACTCACTTTGCACAAAACGGAAAGCAAAATGATTTGTTAAAACAATACAGTGATGCTATAGAAGTTTTCGTAAATGATTTAAAAGAAAATCAAAAACTTGATGATACTCTGGTAATGACTTTTTCTGAATTTGGAAGAAGGGTTGCTCAAAATGGCAGTAATGGAACCGACCATGGTACCGCCAATAATTTATTTTTGATTGGAGATAAATTAAAAAAACCGGGTTTATATAACAATGCACCTGATTTATTAAATTTGGATGAAGGAGATTTAAAATTTGAAATTGATTTCAGAAATATTTATTCAACATTAATTCAAAACTGGCTGAAAACCGATTCAAATATAATATTGGGGAAATCTTTCTTGCCATTATCGTTAGTGTAATGATAGGTTTTTAAATAAAAATTAAATTTAAATGCTTTCCCAAACAGTTCCCCTCCTATTTTTAGGAGGGTTTAGGGGTGGTTTTAAGAGATAATTTTACGCTTTATAAAACAACCATTTATAAAGTTCTTTATAAGAAACTTTTTTTCCATACATTAATATTCCTACCCGATATATCCTTGCAGCTAACCACGTTGTTCCAACAAAACCTGCTATCAAAAATACCATCGATAAAATAATTTGCCAATACTGGCTTGCATCCATAAATGGCAAACGCACCATCATAATAATAGGTGATGTAAATGGAATGATCGACATCCAAAAAGCAATTGGCCCATCCGGTTCTCTTATTACATATTGTGCAGCAATAAAAGAAATAATAATAGGAATTGTAATGGGCAGCATAAATTGCTGCGTGTCGGTTTCTGCATCCACTGCAGCCCCCACTGCAGCAAACAAAGCACTGTACAACAAATAACCACCAATAAAATAAAAAATAAAACAACCGATAATTAACGGAATATTTAGCGTTTCCAAAAATTTTAACGGGCTTGATTCTTGTGTTTCCAAAATAGGCTGAGTGGTTTGGTTTTCTTTATTAACCTGAACTTTATTTTCTTGTTTTGCTTTTGTAATAACTTTATCTTTAAATAACACACTCGTTGATGCTGTGGCCAACATCCAACCTATCCCTATCCAAAAAACAAATTGAGTAATCCCAACTAACCCAACACCAATAATTTTTCCCATCATCAATTGTATAGGCTTCACTGACGAAATCATTACCTCTACTATCCTGCTTGTTTTTTCTTCAATTACTCCTCTCATTACCTGAGCTCCATAAATAAACAATGATATATATAATAGAAATGCCGAGCCAAAACCAATAATGTACGAACCCCATGCACTGCCTTCCTTTTCCCCTTCATTATCAATATTTATGGTGCTGATATTAAAATCAACTTTTGTTTTATCCAAAATATCCTTATTAATACCTGCATCAATTAATTTTTTATCTTCTAAAACTTTTTTTACGGTTTCTTTTATACTTTGAACTATTTCCGGACTAACATTCTTTTTAGTAAATAATTTTATTCCCTGTGGTTTTTCAATATCAAAATCAGGAATAAAAAGTAAAGCATACTCTTTTGATTTTTTGAAACTAACTTTTGCCTCATTGAGCGAAACTGCATTACTTTTTTTAAATGATAATGATTTTGTTGATGAAAGTTTATTATCAAATAAACCTGTTTCGTCGAGTACTTCAATGGTTTTGTTTTCTGTTCCTT
Source organism: Spirosomataceae bacterium (assembly GCA_965248855.1). Classification (GTDB taxonomy): domain Bacteria; phylum Bacteroidota; class Bacteroidia; order Cytophagales; family 172606-1; genus CBDFKQ01. The sequence goes on from CBDFKQ010000027.1 coordinate 37,432, forward strand.
TTGTAGAAAAATAAACAGATAAAACCATTGGCATTACTGATAGTAATGGCCCTAAGAGTGTCATGACAATGAAAGATTTTTTACGAACCCTCACCCAATATTCTCTTTTTATGATCAACCAAATTTTATTCATATAATTTTTTATAAAGCTTTAAAGATATTTTAATTATTAATGTCAGAAAGTATATTTTTTACTTCGTTTTCTCCGCTCACAGATGAAATAAAAATTTCATTCATGCTTGGGATATTTTCTTTAAATATTCGAATTTCAATTTCTTTAATGAGTAATTGGATCAACTCATTTGATGAAGCTGTTGAAGGGATTTTAATATTTATTTTGAAATAATCATCATCAAGGGTTTCCATACCGGATTGAATAAAACCCTCCGGTAAATTTAAAAGTTGATTGTTTCCTTTTCCTTCAACATAATAAGTATTGGTTTTAAATTGATGCCTTACCTCTTTTGTAGAGCCATTCAAAATCACTTTTGAGTTATTTATCAGAGCAATGTAATCACATAATTCTTCAACAGATTCCATTCTGTGGGTCGAAAAAATAATAGTACTTCCCTGCTTGCGCAGTTCTAAAATTTCATCTTTAATAATATTGGCGTTTATAGGATCAAAACCGGAGAATGGTTCATCAAGAATTATTAATTTTGGTTGATGTAAAACAGTTGCAATAAATTGAATTTTTTGCTGCATCCCCTTCGATAAATCTTCAACTTTTTTATCCCACCAGGTTTTTATATCGAATTTTATAAACCAAATTTTTAATTTTTCCATTGCTTCATTTTTTGTTAAACCTTTTAATTGTGCCAGGTATAACAAATGCTCTCCAACTTTCATTTTTTTATATAATCCTCTTTCTTCGGGCAAATACCCAATTTGTGCAATGTGCGAAAGATCTAATTTTTTATTATTAAAAATAATTTCACCACTGTCGGGTGCCGTTATTTGAGTAATAATTCTGATAAGAGATGTTTTCCCGGCACCATTAGGGCCTAACAAACCAAAAATACTCCGATCAGGCACATTAATACTTACATTATCCAATGCGGTATGAGCAGCATATCGCTTAACAACATTATGGGTTTCAAGGATATTCATAATAAGTTTAAAATTTTGTAATTTTTAAATTTATTACAAAGAAGATTAAAAATAAACTTGGAGGAAAATTTTTGTGATGTGTGGTAGAAATATTGATATACTAATAAAAACTCCACCGATACCCTACCTAATAAAGATAGAGTTAGATTATGTTAAATAATATTAGTTTTGTTTTCGACAAATGGAGACTATTATCATTATAAATCAAACAACAATTAAAATATCGGTATTTTGATATCGAAATATTAATATTTATTAACATCTATTTTATTATGTCGATTAATGCATGGCAGGATAAACGTTTTATTTTATTGTTACTGTTAAAAATAATAACTTAATTTAAATAGGCATTTAAGTACTACATAAAATTATTTTGAAAAGAACAAAAAGTATTTGAATAAAAAAAAGTAAGAAATCAGAAAGTGTAAGCCTGAAATTCCGGAGATGCGTGCGGCGGGTTTCAATAACTTAATTCAAAAAGGAATAAAGCAAATAACAGTTTCAAATAAATTTATTTAAAATTAATATTCTATTATAATCAATTAAATTGTTTTTATGAAAAAAATAATAATTCTTATTTTCCTCATTTGTATTTGGGGAAACATTACAGCCCAAAACGATAAAAATAATTTTGTAAAAGAAAATTATAACAAATTTGAGCATCAAATTACAATGCGGGATGGGATAAAATTATTCACTATTGTATATGTACCTAAGGATGCTTCTGAAAAAAATAAGTATCCTTTTTTAATGCAGAGAACATGTTATTCTATTGCACCATATGGTGTAGAGTATGCTAATCATGTTGGTCCTTCTGATTTTACTATGAAGGAAAAATATATTTTCGTGTATCAGGATGTAAGGGGCAGGTATATGTCGGAAGGAACCTGGACGAATATGACACCACATATCCCCAAAAAAAATCCTAAAACTGACAAAGCAATTGATGAAGCATCGGATACTTATGATACCATTGATTGGTTGATAAAAAATATAAAAAATAATAACGGCAGAGTAGGGCAATATGGAATTTCTTATCCCGGTTTTTATACAATAGCCGGTGCATTAAGCGAACATCCGGCTTTAAAAGCATCAACACCTCAAGCACCCATTTCAGATTTTTTCTTTGATGATTTTCATCATAATGGTGCTTTTTTAGAAGAATATTTTTTAACATTTCCACTTTTTGGTATTCAGCATCCAAAACCAACATCAGAAGGATGGTGGGAAAGCAAAATGATTGATAGGCCCGGCACAAAAGATGGTTATAAGTTTTATATGGATTTAGGGCCATTAAAAAATGGCGATAAATATTACAGTGATAATTTCTTTTGGAAAGAAACAGTAGAACATCCTAATTATGATGAATTTTGGCAAAAGAGAAGCATTCTTCCACATTTAAAAAATGTAAAACACGCAATGCTTACTGTTGGAGGTTGGTTTGATGCTGAAGACTTGTCAGGCCCATTAAATATTTATAAAACGCTTGAAAAAAATAATCCGGGTACATTTAATATTTTAACAATGGGGCCTTTTGGGCATGGCCGTTGGTCGAGAGAAACAGGTCACACACTTCACGGTGATATTTATTTTGGCGATAGTCTGGCTACATTTTATCAAAGGGAAATTGAAGGAAAATTTTTCCATCATTTTTTAAAAGAAGATGAAAAAACAAAAGTGGATTTACCGGAAGCTTATTTATTCGATACCGGAAAAAAAATGTACAAAAAATTTAATGAATGGCCTGTAAAAAATGCTAAAAAGGTTGATTTATATTTTCAGGAAGGCGGAAAGCTTGATTTTAAAAATTCCGAAAAAGAAAATACTTTCTCAGAGTATATTTCTGACCCAATGAAACCGGTGCCAATGAGCGAACATGAAACTGAAATGTTTGGTTTTACTCCATTCAGGTACATGTCGGAAGATCAACGTTTTGTAGCAAGCCGACCGGATGTATTGGTATTTCAAACAGACGTATTAGAAAACGATATTACTTTGGGCGGAGAAATAATGGCTAAATTAAAAATATCAACCACAGGCAGCGATGTCGATTTTTTTATAAAACTAATCGATGTATATCCTGACAGCGAGCCTAATCATGCATTTATGCCTGATAAAGGAAAAATATTAGGTGGTTACCAACAAATGGTTAGAAGTGAAATAATGCGCAGCAGGTTTAGAAACAGTTTTGAAAAACCCGAGCCACTTATACCAAACCAAATTACAGATGTAAAATTTCGCTTGCAAGATGTATTGCACACTTTCAAAAAAGGCCACAAAATAATGATTCAGGTTCAAAGTACTGTATTTCCATTGTTTGATCGCAACCCTCAAAAATATGTGGAAAATATTTATAAAGCCGATAATGCAGATTTTATAAAAGCGACTCAAAAAATTTACCATTCTAGTTCGCTTCAGGTAGAAGTGATCGATTAAAAGGTTTTGACATTAACTTTTAAAACGTTTTTAATCTTTTTTAAAGCGTTTTTTTATTACGTGAATTGAAAATTCTAAATAGATAATAAACTAAGGTTACTGAATTACAAGATTTACATTAACAAAAGAAAGTAAATATTATTTTTTTGTGAATTTTTCATTTTTAAAAGAATATATTTTACCTTTCAAACAATCTTTCACCTTAAAAATTAAACCTATGTCAGTAACAAGAGAACAAGTAGAAGCAATGATTGAAAAATATGCAACTTCTGTTGGATTAACAAAAGAACAAATTTATAACCCTGAAAAAAGAGCATATTATTGGACTATCGGATCGGCAAAAATTGAAGTTTTTGTTCAATCCCTTACCTTAGGTGATGGAAGGATAAGAAATTATTTAAGGCTTTTTTCTCCTTTAATGCAAGTTCCAAAGGCTTTGGAACTACAATATTACAGGCACTTGCTCGAATTGAACGATACTCAATTGGGAGTAAAATTATCTGTAATGAAAGGCTCTGATTGGGTTTATGCAACTTACGAAAGAGATATTAACGGTATCGAGTATGAAGAAGTTGCAACCTGTATAGCTGACCTTGAATGGTGGGCAGATAAATTGGATGACGAATTAAAATTACAATTTGCAGGTGCAGGAAGTCGCCCGGATGTTGGATAAAAATTAATTTTTAATAAAAAAAGAGGCATGCTAATAAAATAGCTTGCCTCTTTTTTTATTATATTGAAATCAAACCTATTAATTATTAATTTAAACTTTTGTACAATAAATAAATAATCTTTCAAGATGTTAAAAGGAATTGATGTTTCGAACTTCCAAAAAATAAACAATTACGATTTATTTAATCAAAATCGACTGGCCTTTGTTTTCATTAAGGCAACTGAAGGTATTTATAAAGACCGGCATTTTAAAATTCATAATGATGGTTTTGCCAGGACATGTTTATTAAAGGGAGCTTATCATTATTTCAGGTTCAAAACCAAAGCAAAAGATCAGGCAGATGAATTTATAAATACTGTTGGTACTATTACTGATTTTGATTTGCCACCGGTGCTTGATATTGAAGATATAACCGAAAATTATTCACAATCAACTTGCGAGACGGAGATACAAATTTGGTTGGATACTGTAGAAAATGCTTTAAACATAAAGCCAATTATTTATACAGGGAATTGGTTTTGGGCAAATACAAATTATCTTAATAATTCGGCAAAATTTAAAAATTATAAACTTTGGGTTGCCGGATATGGTCCAAATTATTTACCAATGTTTGGAGGTTGGGAGCACCCCACTTTTTGGCAATATGATGATAAAGGTTTTGTACATGGCATATCAGGAAAAAATACTTTTATAGATTTAAATTATTATTTGGATAGTATTGATAATTTATGGTTACTCTCTCGTTCAAAAACTTTATCACCGGCAAGTTTTTATCAATCAAAAGTCGAAGCTTTACAATATATCTTAAATTTAAATGGATTTAATACCGGCATTCAGGATGGGATATTTGGCAATAAAACTTTGGAGGCATTGCATTTGTGGCAGCTGAGAAATGGATTGCCTCAACAAGATTTTATCAATCCAAAAAACTGGCAATCGTTATTCGGATTGATAAATATTTAATTATTTTTATTAAAAAAATGCAAAACGAAAATCTCCTATTTTAACTCTTCCCTTAAAAAAATGGCTGTAAAGCTTTTTTTATTTTTTGCTACTTGTTCCGGCGTGCCTTCGCAAATTATTTCTCCTCCTGCGGCTCCGCCTTCCGGTCCGATATCTATAACATGATCGGAAACTTTTATTACATCCAAATTATGCTCAATTATTAAAACTGTATTTCCTTTATCTGCTATTTTATTTAAAACTGATAATAAAAGTTGTATATCCTGAAAATGAAGCCCTGTAGTTGGTTCATCAAGTATATAAAGTGTTTTACCTGTATCTTTTTTAGATAGTTCGGTAGATAATTTCACCCTTTGCGCTTCACCACCGGATAATGTTGTAGCATGTTGGCCAAGGGTTATATATCCTAAACCAACATCATTGAGTGTATTAACTTTTCTAAAAATAGAAGGTTGTTTTTCAAAAAATTCTACTGCTTGTTCCACTGTCATGTCAAGCACATCGGAAATGGATTTACCTTTAAATCTAACTTCTAAAGTTTCTCTATTGTATCTTTTGCCTTTGCATGTTTCGCATTGAACATATACATCAGGCAGAAATTCCATTTCAATTTTTTTTATTCCTGCCCCTTCACAAGTTTCGCATCGGCCGCCGGAAACATTAAATGAAAATCTACCGGGTTTATATCCTCTTATTTTTGCTTCCGGTAATTCTGAATATAAATTTCTTATGTCTTGAAAAACACCAATATAAGTTGCAGGGTTGCTACGTGGTGTTCTGCCGATTGGTGATTGATCGACTTCAATTACTTTGTCGAGATTTTCTAATCCTTCAATACTATTGTATTCCAATGGTTTAGTACGAGATCGGAAAAAATATTGGTTTAATATCGGATAAAGGGTATCGTGTATCAAAGTTGATTTTCCACTTCCCGAAACTCCGGTAATAGAAATCATTTTACCTAAAGGTAGTTTTAATGTTACATTTTTAAGATTATTACCGGTGGCGTTTTTTAATGTTAGAAATTTTCCATTTCCTTCTCTTCTTTTTTCAGGGATTTTTATTTTTTCTTCACCGCTTAAATAGGCAGCAGTTTTGCTTTTTATTTTAAGAAATTCTTCCGGTGTTCCTTCTGCAACCACATGCCCGCCATGCCTGCCTGCGCCGGGGCCAATATCAAGGATATAATCTGCGGCGAGCATCATATCTTTATCATGCTCAACAACTAAAACCGAATTACCAACGTCTCTTAATTCCTGCAAGGCATTAATTAATTTTACATTATCCCGTTGGTGCAAGCCAATGCTTGGTTCATCTAAAATATATAAAACGCCAACTAATTGAGTACCTATTTGGGTTGCCAATCTTATTCGTTGTGCTTCACCACCCGATAAAGAACGCATTGGTCTGTTTAAAGTCAAATAATTAAGACCAATGTTTAATAAAAATCCAAGGCGTTTGCGTATTTCTTTTAAAACTTCGGATGCAATTTTATTTTGCCTTTCCGATAACCTTGTTTCTAATCCTTCAAACCAGTTATTCAAAATAGAAATGTCCATATTAGTAAGCTCAGAAATATTTTTTTCATCAAGCTTAAAACACAAACTTTCCTTTTTCAATCTTGCACCTTTGCATTCGTAACAAGTTTTAACAGTTACAAAATCTTCAATCCACGATTTTGTTTTTTCTGAACCGGATTCCTGTTGTTTTTTTAGAAAAGTTATTACCCCTTCAAATGATAAATATGTTTGATGTTTATCATCATTTTCATTACTGCTGTTTACATAGTCGGAACCATATAAGAGTACTTTTATTAATTCGGGAGGATAATCGTTAAGAGGGGTTGTTAATTTTATATTATATGATTTGAGATAAGATTTAATATGATTAAAAATCCAAATTTCTCTGTACTCTCCCAATGGTAAAATTCCACCACGACTTATACTCAACGACTTATCAGGAATAACGCTTTCTTCTGTAATTTCTTCTATTACACCCAATCCTTCACAAACCGGGCACCAACCATAAGGCGAATTGAAAGAAAACATATTCGGTGCAGGGTCGTCATAAGCAACACCTGAAATCGGATCCATTAAATTTTGCGAAAAATGCTGCACATTTCCTTTCTCATCCTGAACCATCATCAAACCTTTGCCATGAGAAAGAGCCATTCCAACAGATTGCGATAATCGAAAACGATCTTCTTCTTTTACAACTATTCTATCTATTACAACTTCAATATCATGAATTTTATATCTATCAAGCTGCATTTTAGGCACAATATCTTGTATTTCGCCGTCCACACGCACTTTTGTAAAACCCATTTTTGCTATCTGCACAAAATCTTCTCTGTAATGCCCTTTCCGTCCTTTTACAACAGGAGTTAAAATAATTAACTTTTGCTCGAGAAATTTTTCTAAAATAATATTTACAATCTGATCTTGAGATTGTTTTACCATCTTTTCACCTGTTACATACGAATAGGCATCGGCTGTGCGGGCAAATAACAAACGCATGAAATCGTAGATTTCTGTTGTTGTGCCAACAGTTGAGCGAGGGTTTTTTGAAGTTGTTTTTTGTTCTATGGAAATAACAGGGCTCAATCCATTTATTTTATCAACATCAGGCCGTTCCATATTACCCAAAAAAGAACGTGCATACGCAGAAAAACTCTCCATGTATCGTCGTTGACCCTCTGCATATATGGTATCGAAAGCTAAAGAAGATTTACCGGACCCGCTTATTCCTGTAATTACCACTAATTTATTGCGCGGAATAATTACATCAATATCTTTCAGGTTATGTTCGCGCGCGCCAAACACTTCTATGTTTTCGTAACCTGTTGTATCTTGATAAGTAGTTGAAGGGGTTTGCGAAGAATTTTTCTTAGCCATCAGGAATTTATTTGAGAAACGCAAAGGTAACAATCAATTGCTTCTAAAATAAATGGAAAACTAAAAAAAAATAGTTCATTCTCTGCTAAGTGAATATTATAATATATTATGGCAGCACTATTTTGCCACTACCAACATAACCTTAGAAAAAAATTTAAAACTTTGCTTAAGGCAGGTTCCTAAGTCGTATTGGAATACGTTGCCGAAAAACAAAAATTTGATTATTGAATGGGTACAGCCGTAAACTGATTGCAAATTCTACTTTATCTGCTGTTAGATGCCGCAAAAGCGAACATGTCGAACTACAGTAATAAAAAATTCTATCTAAAATTTATATAAAATTTAATAGCTCGGCTTTAATTTTTATATAAATTAATACTGATAATTGTAAGATTAACCGAAAATGCGTAGTCTTTACGAATGAATGAGAAACAGCATATAGTATATAACGGGTATAACCTCTGATTTATTATAAATTTTGTTTTTGGAACAAGGAGTCTCATTAAAATTAATCAATTTTAGGAATAACATCCTTCTTTGCGCTAAATATAATCAAACAAGCAATACCGGCGCTAATCACCATGAGCAATATCATGGGCTTTGTAGTACCATTGCTAATGACACTTAGAATACTTGAAACAAGGGCTCCGGCACCCATTTGGAGCGAACCCAGTAATGCAGAAGCAGAGCCTGCCTCTTTTTCGAAGGGTGCGATACTCAACGCAGTTGCATTCGAAAAAATAAACCCTAAGCAACCCACAAATAAAAAGGTAAGTACAAAAAAGCTGTAAAGATTCTGGTAATGGAAATTTGAAAGTACAAACAACAGCAACCCTATGATGGTTTGTACCAGCAGAGCTGCTTTTAAAATTCTTTCCGAAGCATATTTTTTGAGCAACAAATTGTTTAACTGGCTGCATAAAATGAGTCCAAATGCAATGGATCCGAATAAAATACCAAAATTCTTCTGCCCTACGGCAAATATTTTCATTAATACGAACGGGGAACCGGCCAGGTAAGAGAAAAAGCCGCCGGATGCAAAAGCTGCTGCTAATGCAAATGGATAAAAACGTTGGTTCTTAAATATTTGAATATAAGTTTGAACGATTTTTCCGGGGTTGAGCAAGACGGTTTTATCAGGCGACTTACTTTCTTTAAAAATAAACATCACAGCTGTCAGCGCACTCAAGCCAAAACCTCCCATGATGGCAAAGAGTACGCGCCAACTGCTTACCGTCAACACAAAACTTCCGATCGTAGGTGCAAAAATAGGGGAGACCCCTAAAATCAATACCATCATGGATAGTACTTTTGCATTTTCTTTCACCGGAAAAACATCCCGGATAATAGCTGTCGGTGCAACCATGGCCACACAACAACCTACCGCCTGCAAAAAGCGAAAAAAAATGAACATGTTAAGATTTTGTGAAATCATACATCCTATTGAAGTCAGGCAATAAAAAATAAGCCCCGCCACCAGTGGAGGCTTTCTCCCGAATTTGTCCAACAGTGGTCCGTAAAAAAGTTGACAAACCGCCACCCCTATCAGAAAAGCCGATAATGAAGATGAAACCCTATCAACAGTTGTTGCGAAATCCTTTGCGATATTGATAAAGCCGGGCAGATAAATATCGATTGAAAGGGGCGATATGGCTGCCAGGCAACCTAATATAAAAATCAAGACAGGATGATAAAATTTCATTTTGCGGCTATTTGGATTTAGAAATACACTATGTGTTATAAAGGTTGATAAATCAATATAGACCCAGTTAATGAGCGGCAAACCCATAACTGTTCTGCTCAATAATGGTGACACAGGAATGGAGATCACAAAATCATGCATTCTTGTATAATAACCACGGTTTCCGGAATAATGGAATTATTGATCGAATAAAGATTAATAAAATGATGATTCATAGCATTAATGCTTTTCCAAAAAGGCTTTACATTGCATAAAATGGCTGTTTTTCCCAAAACAGGAGGCACATTGTCCATTGAAAACCTGCATCTTCAGCAAGGCCGTTTCCAAAGCCAATGATATCAAGACTGTCAGCCTGAGAATAGGATTTCTGAGCCATTCAAAATCCGGTTCCGAAAGATTAGAAAATTGTAGTGTATCGGTGTTCATTTTATGATCTCAATTCTCTATTTAATTGTTTTTTTCTGTTGATAAAATATAATAAAGAAAAGGCAACTACGAGGTGCATTGCATCGAGCACAATACCATAACTTATAGGCATGCCCTGAACAGCCATAAAAGGACTCGCCAATGATAAAAGTACCAATATGATGGCTACAATGCTAAAAATCCTGAAACCGCTTACGGTAAATCTTTCAAACAAAAAAAATACACAAGCTCCGATCAGGGAAGGTATCAGGCTTGATATGAGTACCGGAACAATCGTCAAAGGCTGATTGGGTTGTAAATGAATGACATCTGAAAGGATGCCCGATGTATGAAATATAAAAAATAAAATTGAATTTATCACAGCAGAAGTCAGGCCCGCCAACAAGCCCGCTAAGATAGATTGACTGAAAGTTAGTTTTGTGCTCATTTGATTAAGGATTAAATAAATCTAAGAAAGTGGTTTATAATCGGAGCGTAAAGCTTTGGTTTATTCAACATAATTTGCCGTCGAAGAAGGGGTTCTATTTCGAAATTGCTTCAGTGCATCGCTCCAGGCAATTACTTGATTGATCATATTTTCTAAAATACCAGCATGAAAAGGTGCGGGGTTGAATTCGCTGAAGTTTTTAAAATCAGTTATCAAAGACAAATTGACCTGATCACGGACATCCGCTATTTGCAGTTCTGACATCACTATTCTTAATTGTTCAATGGCTCTTACTGACCCACTGCCACTATAGCCCACAAAACCGGCAACTTTATTGTTCCATTCCGCATATAGATAATCTATTGCATTCTTTAAGGAAGCCGGTATGGATCGGTTATAATCGGGGGTTACAAATATGTAGCTGTCAAAAGAAGCAATTTTCTTAGCCCAATTTTTTGTGTGTTCTTTGGAATAATGCCCCATGGATGGTGGCATAGGTTCATCCAATAACGGAAGATTGTAGTCTTTTAAATCTACAAGTTCAAAATCTGCTTCGCTTTTGGTTTTTGCGATTTCGTACACCCATTTTGCTACGGCTTCCCCATTTCTATGAGGGCGGGTACTGCCAATAATGATGGCTATTTTTATCATAACTACTTTTAAAATATGCTAAGGCTTCTATAGCCTTAGCATTTGGATTTGGATTTATATTACTTTTTTTCTAATTTTTATAATGTTATATATGGTTGAAAAGTGCTGCCGAGATACCTCCAGCACCTTTATACCTTTTTTGAAGTAAGTTTCATAAATTTTGGTTGGTAACCTTCAAGATATCGCGATTATTGCTTCTTAGCCAATTTCTGCGTTTCGGACATATACCAACCCAATACAGGTCCTACATTTTTCGCTACAGGATTCTTCCAATCTCTGAAAAGTTCTGCCGCAAGGCCACCGCATGAATTGGGAATTGCACCTGCCTGTATCATTCGCTGTATAGCAGTTTCATGTGCTATTAGGCTGGTTCCACCAACTGCATCGCTAACGAACATTACCTCGTAGCCATCTGCAAGAAACTCTATCACCGGATATGTGAGGCAGATTTCCGTAAACAGCCCGACGATGATAAGGCGCTTCTTACCAGTCGCCTTTACAGCAGCCAAGAAGGCTTGATCTTCATAGGCATCCATTGTTGTGCGGTCAATTTCGGGGGCATGGCTAAGATCTGCATGCAGCGAATCATCGGTTGGTTTATTACGTTGCAAACCCACACCTGTTTTTACTGCAACTGTGCTCAGCACAATGGGCATTTTTGTAGCTTTTGCGAGACGAGCTAAAAATCGTGCATTTAACACAATCGCCTTTGGATCTCCTGACTTCACTCCGGCAATCATTTCGGGCTGATAGTCTATGAAAATTATAGCTGCCGTGGAAGCGTCCCATACAGGCCTTTGCGTAGCTTTTTTAATTTGGGCGTTTACTACATTTAGTGATAGGATTAATGCCAATAAAGATAATATAACTTTTGATTTTAAATTTTTCATTCTTTTCATTTTTAAATTAAATAAATTATTAAGTAATGACGTTTTACTAAATTTTTAGTTAACCATCATCGTAGTAAATTTTAAGCATAAATTTTATTGATGATTGTACTTTATTTAAATTGGTTATCAGCCAGTTTTGCGAAGTGGTCAAACATGTCAAAGTCAAGGTCGCCGAAATATTCCCTGTAGGCACTAATCTTTTCATCAAGAAATGAAAATGCAATTGCGTTATTGCTGCGGTAAGGGTAACCGTCAAAATTCCCTACCGCTTCATACTCAACTACAACAGTGTTGTTGTTTGACGAAATGTGCGTCACCGTAAACAATAAGCGATAACCCGTCTTACTATCAGACTCTATTTTAGCTATCATCTTTTCATAGCCTTCTTTCCCTGTATATTTTCCGCGAAAGGGACCAACCGGAAATGAAAACTCTATATCCTGCGAGAGCATCAGCCTGTACTCTTCCCAAGCTCCCGAAGCCCAACCCCTTGAAAAGGCCTCCCAGGCTTTTTGACCCGTCTGTAATACTTCGCTTATTTGTAACATGCTCATTTGATTAAAATTGAAAGGTTGTGAGTAATGAAAAGAAATCGGTGCTTGTTCGTGTAGGATTAATACTTTTATTAAGATAATCGCCCGCAAAAAAATGGGAATATATTGCCAAAAGGGAAAAATACCGGTTAACTTCCCATCGTGCAGATTGCGAAAACTGAGTTCCTACAAACCGCTCCCGGTTAGTACCCGGTTCCTTCACAATCACAATACCTCCGGGATTATATAAACCATCAGACAAACTGGCCCTCCAAACCAGAATGGCTGCCGAGCTTAATTGAATTCTTTCCGCAACCTGAAAATCAACAGATGGATGAATATCAAAAAGATTAGCGGGTCCCAATGCCCTCACCCCTCCAAAATATCCGCCGTCAGGGAACATGGCATTAAAAGTTTGAAAAGTATGATCGGATTTATTTTGATCTCCAGACATATAGTCCAATTTCAAACCTAACCTTGGCTTAGAAATGAAATGATTAAAGGAATAACCGATATTGGCAGATGCTGTATAGGCACTGATGGTCGCTCCGTCAAATTTTCCGAATTGGTGCAGTGCTTCTATATCAAAATCAAAGGTTTTTCTGGCATAAATTCGTCCACCAATGGAATGCCTCATTTCGTTACCAACGCCTCGATTAAAGGTTGCCTGTTGATTGTGGTAGCCAAAATAATAGATATCTGTATTAAAGTTTTTAAAGCTTCTGGTGGTAGCGGCATTCCAAAATTCCGGTGACCTTCCATCTAAAATTTTATTATCAAATACACCCGGTTGGTTAAAGACAGGCTTTCCATAAAAGGCAGTGAAATTCCATTTAGAAAATCCCATCAACACCAACCTTCCTACCTCAAAACTTTGCCTTATATTAGGTCCTATTCTGGTTGATAGAATTCTTCCTGAGCCAACTTGTAATTCCTGCCTTCCTATTCGGAATATGATTCTTTTATCGGGCTTGTTCGAAAAATCGTACTCTGCAAATGCCTGATGTACAAACAATTTATCTTCTTCAATAGGTAATGGATCATTAAGTCCCCAATTTTTCAATCCGCTGGCTATCTGAACAAATACCCTGAATTTTTTACCAAAGTGATTATCTGCATGGAGATAAGTCCGGAACAGCCCTGAATGATCTGTTCCTTTAATCAAGCCAAACACCGGATCCTGAGTTCTCTCATAATCAAGTCTTATTTCCCCGCCAAACGAAACGTAGCCATCACTTTTACCAAATGGTACGTGTTTTATTTTTTCAATAAACTTAGTGCTGTCAGTCACTTTGAGGTGATCATAATTTTCCTCATACCTGATTATTTTCAGTCGGGAAAGCCCGTTGTTTACAACAACCTGAGCTTGCGTGCAATATGAGGCAAAAAAAAAGGATAAAAGAAGATAAGTGGTCTTTAAGTAGCGATGGTTCATTCTATTCTTGCTAAATCGTTTATGACTGCAAAATTAGTTGAAACCTGAGCCCTAAAATGGTATAAAATTCATATTCTAGGGTAAATATTTTACTTTTGCTTTTTGAAAGAGAGAGGGGAAATGTTGAAGTATTTTTTAAAAACCTTGTTGAAGTATGACGGGTCATTAAAGTTAAGACTGTAAGCTACCTCATTCACTGATAGATTAGAATATAATAATAGCTTCTTGGCTTCCAGCATATAAATCTGAATGATTAATTCGGAGGGTGTTTTACCTGTAGTTGTTTTTATAACTTCAATTAAATGTTTGGAGCTTACGGATAGCTCTTCGGCAAGGTATGTTACAGCTTTTCTTTCGGGCATATGTTGAAGAATCAAGGCTTCAAATTCCGAAGTCAGGATGTAGTTTTTATTTGTGTGGGTGTTAACATTAACATTGGTGTTTTTTAAATACTGTCTGGTTATTAAATGAAGCAGCACGAGCAGATAGCTTCTGATAACGTTCATATATTCAATATCCTTTTTGTAATATTCAATGTTCATGTTCCGGAATTGTGCTTTAAAAAGAACCAAATCATCACCTACATTAAAAGCACCTTTAGAATTGAGTTTAAAAAATGGAAAAAGGCTTTCTATGGTCTCCGGTTTTTTGATGTTTATAAATTCCGGCATAAAGAAAATGACGTATCCGTTGGAAATAGTATTCACGGATGCTGTTATAATTTGTCCGGGAGAAGTATGGATCAAAATGTTATTTTCAAATTCGTGGCAATTGCCATTTATACAAATTTTTCCATTACCGCCCTCAATAAATGTCACTCCATAAAAATCAGTTCTATGCGGTTTGCCTTCTTGTATATCTGCTCCATTTTCTAATTGGAATTGATGTATATGAAATGCATTAGTTTCAGTAGTGAATCCTGTTTGGTTCGCATGCAAAAGACTATTTATGCTCTTAAAAATTGGAGTATAAGACATTACGCTTTTATTTTTATTTCTTTATCATTTTGGTCGTAGCATCTGCTACCTGCCTATCTTTAAATAAGTGCCCGCTTATGATATTTAAATCCCGGCGGGGACGCTAAGACTAGGTTAGGAAGATTTACCGGACCGGCTTACCCCCGTAATTACTAATTTATTTCGCGGAATAATTACATCAATATCTTTCAGGTTATGTTCGCGCACACCAAACACTTCAATGTTTTCGTAACCTGTTGTATTTTGATATGTTGTTGGAGGGGTTGGGGTTTGCGAAGAAGTGTTCTTAGCCATCAGGAATTTATTTGAGAAACGCAAAGGTAACAATCAATTGCCTCTAAATAAACTGAAACTAAAAAATTAGTTCATCCCCTTAAGAAGCCATTTTCAATGCTTCATTAAAATATTTACTTAAAGATGCTTTTATTGAAGCATTTTGATGTTGGTGCTTTTGCCAATCGTTAAATAAAGTATTTGATGCATTATCAGTAATTGTAGTTTCAATAATTGAATTTGATTTGAACTGTTGTTTTTTAAATTCCAAAATATCGGCTTCTATGGCCTTTAAACCCTGCTTTGTTTGTGCTAATTTACTTTGGTTAATTATAATTTTAACCACATCAATTTTGTTCTTACGCAAATTGAGTTTAAATAATTTGTATTCTGCTTTTGTTTTCCAAACAATAAGTTTATCCGCCACTTTTCCCTTCCCCGCTGCCGTAATGGCTGCGTTTAAAGAAATAATATTGCTTTGCTCTTCTTTAATCAATTTATTTACAATTTCCAACTTGGTTAATGCATTCCATATTCTGTACTCAAGCCTTGCGATTGTGTAAATAAAATTCTTTTGCTTAAAAGTTAATTTCATTAAGGTGTTTTCGATAGATGCAGTAAGTTGGTTTTTCATATTTTTTTATCTTTTGTTTAATGTCTTTTGTCTCAAATCTTATGAAGTAAATTTCGTCATTTCGCTTTATAAAACCTAAATTATTGATATTTCGATATTGATATAACGATAATTAGAAAGGTGGTTTTAATTAACGTTAAAAATAGAAAAGCAAATAGGAGAAGTGTTAAAAGATTAGGCATAACAATAAAATAACATTAATGAACTTCCTAAAAAAAATTTCAAGACCGGAACCGAAACTTTATTATGTAATGAAGATTTTTGAAATTGGTTTAATTCAAATCAAAAAAGCTTTTTTAAAATAATTAAAGAAAATAAAAATATCGAAAAAAATTTTTTTAATAAGCTTTCCCCAAAACTCAACGAACTTAAAGAAGGTTATTTCTATTTAACCGGAATGTATGATGATAATACAGTTGAATTAGTTTTGACTGCAGATGGAAGTGTGAAAAACATTGTATTTGTAGAAGAACTTGTAAACTCGGCACCAAATATTAATGGATGGGAATTTACTTCCCTAAAGCCTGCTTTAGACATACAGGATGTAAATATTAAAATGGCGGGTTATGAATTTAATAAATCAAACATTAATTTTTATTCTCAAGAAATTGCTGAATATCCTGATGAAATTGATATTATAATCGTTCATGATGATTTAAGTGAAGAAAATAAGGAACAAATATCAAATGGAGTTTATATTTTCTTAGATAACTACTTGGGTGAGCTTGACTTTGTAAATAATATTGACAATCTCAATATTATTGGTTAAAAAGAAGTTCAAAAGGAGTTGATTCCAATAGATAAATTTAAAGATTATTTAAATTGGCGACAAAAAGAATTTATTCAAAAGTATGAAAGCGTTTACTCTAATATAAATGATAATGCTTATTCTTTACTAGAGGCAGAGCATGAACGAGGTAATTATTTGGTCGCGGTAATTAATACCGATTTATTAAATTGGAATAGTAAGGCCTCACACCCATGGATTTCTATATTGATTTTTAAATATGATGGGAACAATAATAATGGAATGCCAAACAACTTCGATTTTGAGTTATTAAGTCAGATAGAAGATGAAATAATGAATGAACTTAAAGACATTGATGGATATTTAAATATTGATAGACAAACTTCCGGAAATGAAAGAGAAATTTACTTTGCTTCCAAAGATTTTAGTAAAGCTTCCAAAGTATTCTTTAAAATTCAACAACTTTATTCAAAAAATTTTAAAATAAAAAACGAAATATATAAAGATAAATATTGGCAATCTTTTGAAAGATTTATCAACTAACACAATATAATAACTTGTTATGTATATGTCTTAACAAAAATAACCGTTTATTCAATGCATACAGAAAATATTATATAAGGGAGCAAAGCACCTTATCAATTGATATTTATTCACGAGAAAAAGTTTTCAATATCTTGGTAGGAATTCCCGAGTTTGGTTTTATTTAAAATTTGAAACATTATCCTATAGGTTGTTTGTTGGTAGGGTACCGACAAATGCACAAAAAATAATACTTATATAAAAAATTTCTTTGAATTATTAATGACATATCAACAAACGCTCGATTATTTATATGCTCAATTACCAATGTATTCCCGCATTGGAGCTGCAGCTTATAAAGCCGATTTAATAAATACACAAAAGCTTTGTTCTCACTTAAATAACCCTGAGAACAAATTTAAATCCATACATGTAGCAGGCACAAACGGAAAAGGAAGTACTTCGCATGGGCTTGCCGCTGTTTTTCAGTCAGCAGGTTATAAAACAGGTCTTTATACTTCACCACATCTAAAATCTTTCACAGAGAGGATCAGAATAAATGGTATAGAAATTTCCCCGCAATGTGTGGTTGAGTTTATTGAAAAAAACAAGGGATTTATTGATCAACTGCAACCTTCTTTTTTTGAATTGACAGTTGGTTTGGCATTTGATTTTTTTGCCAAAGAAAAAGTTGACATTGCTATAATTGAAACCGGTTTAGGTGGCAGGTTAGATTCTACAAACGTTATCATTCCCGAAATTTCAATAATAACAAATATAAGTTATGACCATGTTAACTTATTGGGTAATACTTTAAAAGAAATTGCAAAAGAAAAAGCCGGGATCATAAAAAATAAAATTCCTGTTGTGATTAATGAAAGACAAGAAGAAGTAGAGAATGTTTTTATTGAGAAGGCCCGGGAAACAAATTCATCAATCGTTTTCGCATCCGATAAGATTAATATCAGGCATATATCTTATACTATCGGGAAAAGGAATGTTGAGGTGCTTGAAAATGGAATCTATAAATTTAATATAATAACAGATTTAACGGGTAATTATCAGTTTAAAAATATTGCAGGAATTATTGAAACTGTAAATGTTGCCAAAGAAATGGGTTGGAATCTTTCCGAAGAACATATTCAAGAAGGTTTATCAGAGGTGAATAAGTTGACAGGATTAAAAGGCAGGTGGCAGATATTATCTGAACATCCATTGGTTGTGTGTGACACGGGGCATAACGAAGCCGGTATAAAAGCTATTATTGAACAATTGAAAAATTATAACTATGAAAAATTATTTTGGGTAATCGGTACGGTTAACGATAAGGATATAAATAAAATTTTAAATCTACTACCCAAAGATGCGCATTATTTTTTCTGTGAACCCAATATTCCTCGTAAGCTTGATGCCGAAATACTGGCCGAAACAGCAAAAAAGTATAATGTTAGGGGAGAAATAATAAAAAATGTAAATGAGGCCTTGTTGGAAGCAAAAAAAAATGCTTCTCCGAATGATTTGATTTTAATTGCCGGCAGCAACTTTATAGTATCTGAATTAAATGAAATATAGGCTTAGATACAGTCATGCATTATGATAATATAATTAAACATGAATCTGTTTTTAAATAATATCATTTTTATAACAACCTTAGCCAGTTTCTTGCTTCTGCCTCGGTACTGAATACGGCAACGTTAAAATTATATTTATCCTTAACCAAGCTTGCAAAGGGAGAATATGATGCCGCATCATAATGAACATAAACGATAGATTTCATACCTATTTCATGCAAAAAATGAAAGGTTTCGTTTAACGTATAATCCATTATCTCTTTTGTAAAAGTAATAGGGACATCCATTTTAACCATAAGTTTTGTAGACTTTTTTGAAGCCATAAAACCGGCAATTTCAAAAGTGATATCTTTTCCATCCAACAGGCTGTAAGACTTTAAAACATTAAATTTAAAAACGTTATCTTTTGCATACCAACCTATCTCCATTGTGGGTTTTCGTAAAAGCTCATAGTACTCCTCACCATTATTATTCATGCCTTTCTATTAATTATTTTATAAAGATATTTAATTTTATGATTAAGATGCCATTAATTAAAATACCATTAATATATGGGAAAGAAATTATTTTAATACAAATTTTTTTATTTATTTTTACGAAAATTATTTACTATTAACATAGTATTACGTATTAAACATTAGAACTATTTCAAAAGTTGTTATATGAAAAAAGAGTTATTAGTTTTATTAGGATTTTTATTTTCACATTATTCGATTTTCTCTCAAACGCTAGTAGGAAGTGGAACAATTTCATTAACCTCAACTTCTACACCATATAGTCAAAATTTTAATAGTTTAGTAACTCCCGGTCCATCCAATGTATTACCAAATGGATGGTACTTTATTGAAAATGGAGGTGATAATTTTTATGTTGGAGATGATGGAAGTTCAAATTCTGGGGATACTTACAGTTATGGTTTGTCAGGTAATATATCTTTTGGGACGCTTAGAGATCCAAGCCAATCTACAACTATAGGTTCTAATTTTTCAAACAATACAGGAGGAACTGTTACACAATTAAATGTTACATACGTTGGAAAAGAATGGAGTAATAATTTAGCCAATGGTATCTCAGATAAATTAATATTTGAATATAGTACTGATGCTACTTCGCTATCAAATGGAACTTGGACAGGAGTAACTCAACTTGACTTTTTATCTCCGGTTAATACCTCAATCGGGCAACTAGACGGTAATGCATCTCCAAATAATACAGCACTTAGTTTTTCTATCTCTGGTTTAAGTTTAATTAATGGAGGTAATTTTTGGATTCGATGGAGAGATTTTCAAGTTTCTGGTACTGAAGATGGTTTGGCAATTGATGATTTCACAATTCAGCCATTAACTTCCCTAAACACTGTTTTATCTTTTAATCCTCCAAGTAGTCGTTCTATTGGTTATCTTAGTAATGGCTACAATGTTTATACTTCCATTTTAAATCCCAGTACAACTGTTAATACAACAGTTCAGGCTGTTTTAACTGGGGCTGGTACGGGACTAGCTTCAGATTTAATTTTCTCATCTCCATATACAATTACTTTTCTTGCAAATACAAGTACACCACAATTTTTTAAGGTAAAACCAAATTATACCAACCAAACTGGATCAAAAACATATGTTTTTCAATTGCAAAACCCTGCTGGAGGAACTAATGCTAGTATAAACAATACACAAAATACATTCACACTTACTATAAACTTTCCTCCACCACCGATGTATTATCGTAGTTTAACGTCTGGAAGTTGGACTTCGCCAAGTACATGGCAAATTTCACCAGATAGTATTACTTGGTCCAATTCCTCAACTTCTACTCCAACATATTTAGATAATTCTATTTTAATTCAAAATTCCCATGTTGTAACTTTATCTTCAACAATAGATATTGATCAAACTACAATTGCAGTTGGTGGAGTACTTCAGCTTAATAATTCAACTTCTAGTCTTTCATTAAAAAATGGTAAAGGAGATGATTTAATTATAAAAGGCAAATTTTTACATTCTCTAGGTCAGACACCTATTTTTGCGGCGGGTGTTGTTATGCATGTATTTAATGCTGGAATTGTTGAAATTGCTGATAATACAAATGGCCAGGAAATTTATGGAACAAGTAATCAAGTTACCTATGATAATGGATCCCAATTTTTATGGAGTGCCGGATCATCAATTGCCGGAGGAATATTTTTTCCGAACGCTATTAGTCCTATAGTACCAATCTTCTATGTTTCAAATACTATTAGTTCCATAAGTACTTCCCCCCTAACAATAAACGGGGACTTATTTATTGCAAATTCAAGTATAATGAATCTGTCTGGTGTGAATGGTTTATCATTAACAGGTAATTTTACTAATAATGGAGGTTTTAATGCAAACTTAGCAAACACTACCTTTAATGGAACTGCAGCACAAAATATTTTTGGTTCAAGTAATACCATATTTTATGATTTAACAGTATCAAATTCAGTTGGTTTAAAAAATGAAGCAAATACGTCTATTAAGCATGTCTTGACCTTAACCGGAACATCAAAAATTGATGTTGATGGTGCTTCTAATAATCAAGTTTTTACGCTAATTTCTGATGCGAGTGGTGATGCATCTATTGCACCTGTACCTGCAGGTGCATCTTTAACCGGAAGTTTAAATGTTCAAAGATTTTTAGCAAATCCCATAGCCGGTAGAGAATATCGTTATATGTCTTCTCCTGTAAGCAATGCAACTGTTTCTCAATGGAAAAGCATTATTCCAATCACAGGGATTTTCGCTGACCCAAGTTCTGGTGTTTCTGATGGAAGAACATTAAATACTACTTTTCCGTCTTTATATTATTACGATGAAAATAAAGCATTTACCTTGAACGATAAGAATAAAGGTGCTACAGGTTATCCCGGATCCGGAACATTAAGTTCCGACCCGACTAATGCTCTTTTAAATGTTGGTAAAGGTTATCTTTTATTTGTTAGAAATTCAAGTACAACGCCTACTTTATTAAATTTACAAGGTACTCCAAATATTGGAAATATTAGTATTCCATTCACTTATTCTGATGTTGTTCCAAGTAACTCACAGGCCGGTTGGAATTTTATTGGGAACCCTTATGCTGCACCGATAAGTTGGAACGCCATTGTAGGTTTAAGTAGCAACAGTTCAATTTTTCCTACAAAGCTAGATAATACTGTTTATATAAGGGATAATGCAAACATTGGAGGAAACGGAGCCGGAACTATGTATTCTTTTGTTGCCAACGGTATTAGCACTCCTGCAGGCTTTAATGGAAATATTGCTTCAGGTCAAGGTTTTTATGTTCATGCTTCCGGTAGTGGAAGTTTAAATTTAGATGAAAGTGTTAAGTCGAGTCCCGCTACATTTTATCGAACCTCCGGTATTCCTAATGATCTCATAAGAATCTCTCTTGTAGGAAGTGTAATAAGAGATGAAACAGTAATATATTTTGATAATAAAGCTTCAGATAGATTTGATAGTGGTTTTGACGCATATAAATGGAAAAACGATGCTGTTAACATTTCAACAATATGTTCTGCGATTGACACCAATAGACTTTCAATTAATGGTTCATCGTTTAGCTCTTGTCATAAAGAATTTAAAATTGCGGCTCATTCTAAAATATCAGGTTCATATAGATTAGATTTCTCAGATTTTGAAAATTTCGATAAAGGAGTTAGTATTACATTAATTGATTCTATAAGTAATAAACAAGTAGATGTGAGATCTAACAAAGTATATAATTTTAACATAGATAATAATTCTAATGTTTACGAAAAAACAAGATTTAAACTGGTTTTTGAAAAACAAGGTTTAGAACCCACTTTTTCTCAGAATGGTTTAACATTGATATCAAATATTAAAACGGGAAATCAATGGATAAAAGATGGTAAACTTATAGCCGGTGCAACAAACAAAACTTATGAAGTAACTTCTGATGGGTCTTATAGTTTAATTGTAAAGTACTCGGATGGATGTGTTGGTACATCTAATGAAAGAATTATGGCTGTTACCGGAATTGAAAACAATTCTTTAGATAATAATATCATAATTTTTCCAAACCCTGTTGTTAAGGATTTAAATATTAATTTTAATTTAAAGAATGGTAAATCGCTTCTATCAACTATTTTCAATATAACCGGTGGTATGGTTTTTGAGAAAATTTTACTTCCTAAAAATAATGGGTCTCAATTTGTTATAGAGAATTTAAATCTAAAATCTGGAACTTATATATTGAAATTAGTTGATGGTAATGATTCTAAATTTTTAAAGTTTATCAAAGATTAGCCTTGGATTGTATGATGAAAAAAATAATTTTAATATTTTCTATAACTGTTGTTATATTTTTTGTTCCTTTTCTTTCTTTTGCACAAGGTCCTATAGATCCGGGTGATCCTGAGATTCCTATTGATGGCGGAGTAAGTCTTTTAATTGCAGCCGGTGTTGCTTATGGAGGAAAAAAAATAGCTGAAAATAGAAAGGCTAAGAAAGAATTAAAAAATGAAGATTAGTAAATGAATTCAAGTAAAAAGCTTATAAAGTTTTTAGTACTTGCTGTTTGTTGTTATTTGGTATGGTTTCTTGTATATGAGCTTTGGTTGAAACCTGAGGGAAGTATAGACAATTATGTTACCTCTCAAATGGCTGTTATGAGTAGTAAGATTTTAAATTTTATTGGTTTTAATTCCTATTATTCTATAAATCAGAACTCTAGCACCATACTTCTCAATGGCAAACATTGGCTGGGCATTGCTCATGTTTGCAATGGTTTAGTATTGTACGCTCTTTTTATTGGTTTTCTTATAAGTTTTCCCGGCCCTATAAAACATAAACTTTGGTTTATTCCCCTTGGTTTGGTTATAATTAATTTTGTTAATGTAATGAGGGCAGTGATACTAAGCCTTATTAAATTGTATTATGTGCAAACACTTGATTTCAACCATCGGTATACATTTACCATATTAGTTTATGGATGTATATTTTTATTATGGGTTTGGTGGGTTAATAAATTTTCCGGAATCGAAATTAATAAAGCAAATAAAAGTGAAAATGTCGTTTTATGATTATTTTAATAAAACTTCATTATTTAAAATAACTATAACAATAGTTGTCTTTTTATTAATGATTGGTTTAGGTGATATAAGACGACAATATCTTTTAAACTTTACCCTCCCGGAAGAACCGTTTTTTATGCCACGCCCTAATACATATTCGGGTGATTTTCCTCAGAAAGTAAACGTAATCCCATATTTCTTTTTAAATCCAAAGTGGATCTCGAGCCTTATTTATATATTGGCATTTCTCCTCCTAAATATACTTGCAGTATATTTTTATTTTTATAATAAAGGGTATGTAAAAATTACCATAGTATTTTATTTGGGAATAATAATCTTATGTTTTATGATTATTATTATAGGTAATGCATTTGGTTTTTCTAAAGAAGCTTATTCGGCGATGGAGAACTTTAAAGAACTCTTATCCTCACCTTTTATTGCCATGATGTTATTTTCGGCATTTTTATTAAATAATAAATTGAATTTATTATAGTTTATTAAACTAACAACCTCTTTCAATCACGTATTTTATTCCGGAATATTAATTTTCCGTTCGCCATTATTTTCTTCCGTCCATATTAAAAATACTTCACTTGTAATTAGTACCTTGTTTTGCATAGTACCATATATTATATTTGTATTGTTATAACAGATGAAAGATTGTAGAAATTAAATAAATAACAATATGAATGTAGAAAACACACAAGTGCAAATGCGGAAGGGGATTCTGGAATTCTGTGTTTTGCATATTATTTCGCGCGGAGAGGTGTATGCTTCTGATATGCTTGAAGAACTAACAGCTGCAAAAATTATGGTTGTTGAAGGCACCTTATATCCTTTATTAACCAGATTAAAAAATGCTGAACTTGCAGATTATAAATGGGTTGAATCAAGCTCCGGTCCTCCTCGGAAATATTATATGCTTACTCAAAAAGGAACTGATTTTTTAAATTTATTGGAAGGAACCTGGTCAGAACTTGTTGAATCCACCTTTAGTATTACTCAGAATAAATCAGGAAGAATGCATTCGGAAATTAAAGAAGGAATTAACATACGCAAAAATGGTGGTATTGGAGAAAGACCGGACACCGGAATATAATTTTAACTATTTAACAGGTTTTTAAAAATCCTTAATTTTTAGCCTTACAAAATTTTTAATATTTAAAAAAATGAAAAAAACAATAAGTATAAATATAAGTGGAATCGTTTTTTACATTGAGGAAGACGGGTATGAAAAATTAAATCAATACCTATTATCTATTCAGCAATACTTTGCCGGTTATGAAGGTAATAAAGAAATTATAGCTGACATCGAAAGCAGGATCGCAGAAATATTTTTTGCAAAAATAAACACCGCCAAACAAGTAATTACACTTGACGATGTAAACGCATTAATTTCTACAATGGGTAGTATTTCTGATTTTGATGCCATAGAATCGGATGAATATATAAATACTCAAACTAAAAATTCAACTTTTTATGCTCAATCTCAAACGAATTCTTCACCGGCAAAAAAACTACTAAGGGACGAAAAAAAGAAAACATTGGGAGGGGTAGCTTCGGGGATAGCTCACTATTTAAAAATCGATCCTCTTTGGATCAGGTTGATTTTTATATTGGGTACCTCTATTTATGGAAGTTTTTTAGTTGCCTATATTATTTTATGGGTTGCGGTACCAGGGGCTAATGATCTTGAAGATGATGAAAAAGTAAAGAAATTTTATCGCGATCCTGAAAAAAAAGTAATAGGTGGTGTAGCTAGTGGTTTAGCAGCTTACTTTGGCGGTGATCCAAATACTCTCACCATTATTAGAGTTGTGCTTATTATTTCTTTCTGTTTTTTTGGGGCGGGTTTTTATTTTTATGCCATTTTATGGATTATCACTCCTGTAGCTAAAACAGTAACAGAAAAAATGCAAATGCATGGTCAACCGGTTACCCTTTCAAATATTGAAAAAAATATAAAAAAGAATTTAAATGCAGAAGATGAAAAAGAAGAAAGTTTAGGAATTAAAATTTTACTTTTTCCTTTCAGGGTTATTTCTCAAATCGTATCAGCATTAAGCCCTTTGGTAGGTAGTATTTTAAAAGTGATGGTTGCTTTTGCGGGTATTATTATTATAATTATTTCTTTTGCTTTAATATTAAGCTTAATAATAATCTTAGGCACATATCTTGGTTTAATTACTGATCATTATGTGCATTTAGGTAATTTTCCCACATATTTATTATCTAACACTATTTCTCCGGCATTTGCTGTTTTTGCGTTCTTAACATTACTTTTTCCAATAATAATGGTTGGAATTTTGGGAATGACACTTGTGTCGGGCAGAAGCTTCTTTAATAAAAGAATGACTTTAGCTTTTGTTGGAATATGGATAGTAAGTATAATCGGTTTAAGTATTACAGGAATAACTTTGGCAAGCCAGTTTAGAAAACAAGGGAAATTTGAAGAAACTGTCAATTATAATATAAAAGGTAACCAAATTGCATTAACATCAGCGGAAAACGATGAGGATGATAAAATTAGAAATTTTTTAAATTTCTCCATAAATGGTTATGAAGGCAAAACTGTAAAACTTGAAAAAATTTATGTAAGCCGGGGAGTTGATAAAAATGATGCTATTAATAATGCTAAAATGATATCATACAATGTGCAACAAAAAAATGATTCGGTTTTGTTTTTTGATGAAAAGTATGAATTGAGTAAAGACTCAAAATTTAGAGGTCAGCATTTGGTGTTGAGATTGTATATTCCTTATGATCAAGTTTTTATTGCTGATGAACATTTTATAAATCTTATGAACTCAAGGTTTCAGATGGGTATACATAAAAACTACAATAGAAGTTGGGATTTTAAATGGGAAGATGATAGCAACAATGATGACATACATGTCGGAGAAAAATATAAATTTACCGGTAAAGACGGCTTAGTGTGTGTAACCTGTAGCAATGGAAGTAACAATAAAAGTTCGACCGGATATAATAATAAAGATGAATTTGATAGAGTTGAAGTTAACGGTGCTTTTGAAGTAAAAATTAAGCAGGGAGATTCATATACTGTAGATATTGATGCTCCAAAAGATATTAAAAATAAAATTTCATCTGAAGTGGATGGCAATACTTTAAAAATAAATTATGAGGAAGAATTTATTCATTTTTTTAATTTTAATAATCATTTTCGAAGGCCTGTCATTTTTATAACAATGCCTGTTTTAGAAAGAATTGAACTCAATGGCGCATCAAAGGGCCATGTGTCAGGCTTTAATAATCATAACGATATGGAAGTAGAACTTTCCGGTGCATCAGAAGCGGATATGGATGTAAATACAAATAATTTAGATGTGAATATAAATGGTGCTTCGTCGTTAAAAATTTCCGGAACATCAAATAATATGAATATTGACGCATCCGGCGCATCTCACTTAGATGCCTTCGATTTAAAATCAGAAAGAGTAAAAGCAGATGTTAATGGAGCAAGTAATGCGAAAGTAAATGTAACAAAAGAAATTGAAGCGCATGCAAGTGGAGCAGGACATATCAGTTATCGTGGCAACCCTAATATCATTAATAAAGATGAATCGGGTGCAGGATCTATAAATAAAGAATAGCAAAAAATGAGAATTTAGTTTTAAAAAATCCGCAAACAATGTTTACGGATTTTTTTTATTTTAATTACTGATAATAAATTACAAATCAATTTTAATTATAAATATATCAATATCAATAAATTGATATTTAGAATATTTTTTATGAATTTTTTTGATTAGAGATTGATTTTATAATAATGATTAACATTTTACTCACTATTAACATTTATCTAATTACGATTATTTAACATTTCGCTTTTTAATTTTAATTTAAAATCCTACATTTGCACCCTGCTTTTCAAATCTTAAAAAAGATTTTCATACTCCAAAAAATCGTAAAATAATGCCTGCAGTACAACTATTTTCCGGAACTACAACCAATTATTTAGCTGAGAAGATAGCCCATTATTACGGAAAGCCTTTGGGTGCTATGACAATGCAAAAATTTAGTGATGGAGAATTATCGCCTGTTTTTCACGAATCGGTAAGAGGGGATGAAATTTTTTTAATCATGTCAACTAATCCGCCATCCGAAAATTTGATGGAGTTATTGTTGATGATTGATGCAGTTAAGCGAGCTTCAGCAGCATATATTACTGCAGTTATTCCTTATTTTGGATACGCAAGGCAAGACAGAAAAGATAAGCCAAGGGTTGCAATTGCTGCAAAACTGGTTGCTAATTTACTTTCAGCTGCAGGTGCTAACAGGTTAATTACTTTGGATTTACATGCCGGTCAAATTCAAGGCTTTTTTGATGTGCCTGTTGATCATTTGGAAGGCAACGCTGTTTTTGTACCTTATGTAAGGAGTTTAAATTTAGATAATCTTATTTTCGCTTCACCCGATGTAGGCGGTGTAAGCAGAACAAGATCTTTTGCAAAACATTTTAATGCCGAAATTGTAGTTTGTGATAAACACAGGCCAAGGGCTAATGAAATTGCATCCATGCAAATTATTGGCGATGTGGAAAATTCAAATGTTATTTTAATTGATGATTTGGTTGACACAGCAGGGACTATCACAAAAGCTGCACAAATTATAATGGCGAAAGGTGCAAAAAGTGTAAGAGCAATTTGTACGCACCCGGTTTTGTCGGGTAAGGCTTACGAGAATATTAATAATTCTATTTTAGAAGAATTGGTAGTATCTGATACCCTCCCTCTTCACAGTAAATCAGACAAAATTAAAGTATTATCAGTTGCTTCATTGTTTGCAAAGGCAATTCGTAATATTCACGATCACGAATCAATCAGTTCCTTATTCATAAATTATTAATTTTTATAACCATTTAACACTTTTAAACATGAAAAGTATTGAGATTATAGGGTATAAAAGAGCAAATCTCGGAAAAAAAGATTCTGCCGACCTTAGATTAGACGGAAACATCCCTTGCGTATTGTACGGAGGAACCGACCAAGTACATTTTTACTCACCAATGATTTTGTTCAGAGAGTTATTATATACTCCAAACGTTTATCAGGTAAATTTGAACATTGAAGGAAAAGAATACAAAGCAGTTCTTAAAGATTCCCAATTCCATCCCGTAAATGAAATGATACTTCATGTTGATTTTCTGGAATTAAATGAAAGTAAAGCTGTAAAACTTTCAGTTCCACTTCGCTTTGTGGGTACTGCACTTGGTTCAACCAAAGGTGGGAAGTTATTAACAAAAAAATACAAATTGGATATTAAAGCACTTCCAAAAGATATCCCTGATTATATCGATGTTGATGTAACTAACTTAGATTTGGGAAAAAGTGTACGTGTTGAAGATATAAAATCAGAAAATTATATTATCCTTAACAAAGCAACTATGCCATTGGCAAGCATTGAAGTGCCAAGAGCTTTACGTGGTAAGGAGTAACCAGAGGAAAGACAAGAGACGAAAGACAAGATCAAAAAAGCCTTTACATGTTTGTAAAGGCTTTTTTGTATCGTTCCGGAAATAGGTTGACAATATTTAGTTTTATTAAATAGATGTGAAAAAAGAAAATATCAAATGAAATTTCTCTTGTCTTTTGTCTTTCCTCTTTCTTCTAAATCTAATAATTTACAGTTTTCAAATAGTCTGCACAATGTTTTGCACTTGTTATAGAATCCGGATTATAGCCACTTTCCTGCTCAACAAAACTATGTTTTAAGCCTGCCTTTTCACTGTGTTTCCAAAGTTTTATAAAGTCTATTGAACCCTTACCGATATCCGTATTTTCTTTTTTATTGGTTTTATTCATATCCTTAATGTGCCACATTGAGAAACGTCCGGGATGTTTATCAAAATAAGCAATAGGATCTTTTTCTGCGTAAACAACCCAGTATAAATCCATTTCAAATTTAACCAGCTTTGCATCTGTTTCAGCCAGTAAAATATCATAGATTTCTTTATTACCGACTTTTTGGAATTCAAAATCATGGTTATGATATGCAAAATCCAAACCATTTGCTTTGGCATATTCGGCTAACTTATTAAATATTTCTGCAGTTTGTTTAACATCATCTTCTGTTTTACGAAAATGATCTTCCAAATAAGGTATATTAATGTATTTTAAACCGGCTTCATTTGCTGCTTGAACTGCTTTTTTCCATTTCGGAGCGTATACATCAAGCCCATCTTTTGCAGTTTTACCTATAGGCCTACCCATAGAGGCATGCGTACTTATGGTTTTCATACCCAAGTCATCAACCATTTTTTTAAATTCTTTGGCTGCGTGGCCAAAAAACTTACCCGAATCTACTCCGTAGGCTTCTAACTCTTTATAACCATCTTTTGAGAGATGTGTTAAAACGTTTTTAGTATCTTTTTCAATTACATCCCTTAAGGTATAAAGTTGGATACCAAACTTATTTAATTTAGCAGCTTGAGAAAATTTAGGTGTTAAAAATGCACCTGCGGCTATTAAAACACCGGCTTGTTTTATAAAATCTCTTCTTGTTTGCATTAACTCAACTTTAAAGTGAAAAACTTAAATATATTTATATGCATAGCTACAATAATAATAGAAATTAATCAATAAAATTGTGTGTTTAATTGATTTTAAATTTTTAAAAAAAAATTAGAGGTTGAATTTTTTATAAAATTTAAAAATATTTTTTATAACTAATTAAAATATGAATTTATCGATATCTATATATTGATAAATTTTAGTGTTGAAAAACTACCCGGATAAAGTTAAATAAATAATAAATGGACAAAGAACAACTGATAAATTTTATTCAAAATAATTCAGATGCCTCAAGACAAATAATTGAAAATATTGCAGATCATTTTAAGGAAAGAGAATTTTCAAAAAATGACTATTTTCTTAAAGAGGGTAAGCATAGCTTTGATTATTTATTTTTATCAGAAGGCTTTATGAGAGCTTTTACATATGACATGAATGGAAATGAAATAACCACAAATTTCTTTCCTCAAAATAGTATGGTATTTGAAGCGTCGTCTTTTTTTATGCATACTGTTTCTTTAGAAAATATACAAGCTGTAACAAATTCAAAAGGATTTTCGATAACTTTTGAGAAGTTAAATATGCTTTTCCACACTGTTCCTGAATTTAGGGAATATGGTAGATTTATTTTAGTAAAAAGTTTAGTGGCGTTTAAAAAACGAACGTTGGGAATGATTAATAAAAGTGGAGAAGAACGTTATGCAAATTTAATAAATGCTAATGAAGAAGTTTTTAAATATGCCCATCTCAAACATATAGCTTCCTATCTGGGAATGACTTCTACTTCTTTGAGCAGAATTAGAAAAGAATTTTCAAAAAAATAACTCTTTCATGATTTTCTTGTCATTTGGCAAGTGGTTACGACTTTGATCTGTGTTATTTTGATGTAAAAAAAGAGATTTAGAAATTAACCGATAACGGCTTAACGATTTTCGATGTTATTAATCAAGTCAAAGACGTGTTAATGTAAACTCTTATTAACTTCCAAACAAAAAGACAATGATAAAGAACCTTCCAACGTATATTCCAATCACTTTTATATTGATAACAATTACAACATTTTTACTTTTTTATTTGGCTGTTAAAGAATCAACTTTTGAAACAACAAGAAAAAAAGCAAATGCTATTTTATTTGGCTTAATCTGTTGGTTAGTAATACAAATGATACTGACGCATAAAAATGTTTACAATTCAAACCTTACTTCTACCCCACCAAAAATTTTAATATTTGGCGTATTGCCAATAAATTTAATTATTCTTTTATTGTTTGTGACACGAAAGGGAAGACAATTTATTGACGGTTTACCATTGATAAATATAACTTATTTAAACATCATCAGAATCTCTGTTGAACTAGTATTATGGTGGTTGTTTTTATATAAAGCTGTTCCCCAATTGATGACATTTGAAGGGAGAAATTTTGACATCCTGGCAGGAATTACTGCACCTTTTATTGCGTATTTCGGTTTGACAAAAGGAAAGTTAAGTAGTCGAATAATTTTGGTCTGGAATTTTATTTGTCTTGCACTTTTGTTAAATATTGTAATGAATGCTACATTATCGGCACCATTGCCATTACAAAAATTTGCTTTTGACCAACCAAACATAGCAATTTTATATTTTCCGTTTAGTTGGTAGCCGACATTTATTGTCCCCATTGTTTTATTATGTCATTTAGTATCAATCAGGCAACTCTTATACCTTAATAAAACCACAAAAGTGGTTTGAAACTTGAACTTCCATTACCCTGTACAATGCCTTACAAGTATAGATCTTAACTCTAAAGGTTTTAAATCTGCGATTGAAAAACATTTTTCAAAATTTATTTTTAAAAATAATTTTGAACACTTAACTAAATTATTAGTTTATCGATATCTATATTTAGATAATTTTAATTAATATACAAATGTCAGCAAAGCCTTACATTCATACATATACTGAAGAAGAATATCTTAATATTGAACGGAAAGCAGAATATAAAAGTGAGTATTTTAAAGGCGAAATATTTGCAATGGCCGGTGCAAGTGACAACCATAATACCATAACATCTAATTTAAATATTTTAATTGGAGGTTTTTTATGGAAAAAGGATTGCAGAACTTACAATAGTGATATGAGATTACACATTCCGCTAAACGGTTTATATACTTATCCTGATTTTATGGTGGTTTGTGGTAAAAAAGAATTTTTAGATGATCAACATTTAGATACAATATTAAACCCCATTATAATTATTGAAGTTTTATCTGAAAGCACAGAAAAATATGATAGGGGGGATAAATTTCGGCTTTACAGGAATATTCCTTCTTTAAAGGAATATTTTATGATCAGCTCTGAAAAAATATACAGCGTTGAAAAATATTCAAGAACTGATAATCACTTTTGGGAATTTTCAGACTCCTCTGATATTATAAATGGCAATATCAATATAGATTCAATAGGTTATGAATTAAAATTAAAGGATGTTTACGAGGGGATTGATGAAATAAAAGAGTAATGATGTTAAATACATATCCATATTAACATAAGTTAAAACCACTTCATTACGTTATCATTCCTCTTTTTCTTTCACTTTTTCAAAAAAAAGTTTAAAAATTTTAAGATTTAAGCATTTTTTTTCATCTTGCGGATCGTTTTTTATTCTTTATCTTAAATCATTTTCTTAAACATTTTATTATGGGTTATATTATTTACCTGATTCCATTATTTGGAGTTATTGCTTTAATTTACACTTATCTCAAATCAAATTGGGTACTAAAACAAGATGCGGGAGATGCTCGCATGAAAGAAATTTCGGGCTATATCGCCGATGGGGCAATGGCATTTTTAAAGGCTGAGTACAAAGTGTTGGTCGGTTTTGTTGTTATAGCTACAATTTTACTTCTTGGTTTATCATTAAGTAGCGAAAGGTCGCATTGGTTAATAGCAGTTGCTTTTATAATTGGTGCTTTTTTCTCTGCCTTAGCCGGGTTTATAGGAATGAAAATCGCTACAAAAGCAAATGTTAGAACAACCCAGGCAGCCAAAACAAGCTTAAGTCAGGCATTGAAAGTTTCGTTTACAGGTGGCTCTGTAATGGGGATGGGTGTTGCCGGTTTAGCAGTATTAGGTTTAGGATCTTTATTTATTATTTTTTATACTCTTTTTGTAAAAGGCGATGTGAATGGCCCGGATATGGAGCGTGCATTAGAAGTACTTACAGGTTTTTCATTAGGTGCTGAAAGTATTGCATTGTTTGCCAGAGTAGGGGGAGGTATTTATACAAAAGCAGCGGATGTTGGTGCTGATTTAGTCGGTAAGGTTGAAGCCGGTATCCCTGAAGACGATCCTCGAAATCCTGCAACAATTGCTGATAACGTTGGTGATAACGTAGGTGATGTAGCAGGAATGGGTGCAGATTTATTCGGCTCATATGTTGCTACAGTTTTGGCAACTATGGTTTTAGGAAGGGAAATTATTTCGGCAGATCATTTTGGAGGGATCGCACCTATATTGTTACCAATGGTTATTGCCGGTTTTGGAATTATTTTTTCGGCCATCGGAATGTTATTTGTAAAAATTAATGAAGGTGGGAACGTACAGGGTGCATTAAACTTAGGCAACTGGGTATCTATAATTTTAACCGGTATTGCTTCTGCAGGACTTATTTTTTGGATGTTGCCATCACATTTAAGTTTAAGAGGTTATGAATTTACACCTTCCGGCGTATTAGGATCTGTAATTGTTGGTTTGGTAGTAGGTGCTTTAATGAGTTTAATAACTGAATATTATACTGCAATGGGTAAAAAACCTGTGCTTTCAATTATTCAAAAATCAGGTACAGGGCATGCCACGAATGTGATTGGTGGTTTAGCAGTCGGGATGGAGTCAACTATGTTACCTATTTTGGTTTTAGCAGCCGGTATTGTTGGGTCTTATTATTTTGCAGGTTTATATGGTGTATCTATTGCCGCTGCTGGTATGATGGCAACAACTGCAATGCAATTGGCAATTGATGCATTTGGTCCAATTGCTGATAATGCAGGAGGTATTGCTGAAATGTGCGAATTGCCTAAAGAAGTTCGTGAAAAAACAGATGTGTTGGATGCTGTTGGAAATACCACAGCTGCTATCGGCAAAGGATTTGCAATTGCTTCAGCTGCTTTAACATCTCTTGCACTGTTTGCTGCTTTTATGGGTACTGCTCAAATTGATGCAATTAATGTGGCAAACCCAACTGTTCTTGCAGGTTTATTTGTAGGGGGTATGATACCATTTATTTTTTCATCCTTAGCAATAAGTGCTGTTGGCCGTGCTGCAATGGATATGGTGAAAGAGGTTAGGCGCCAGTTTAAAGAAATAAAAGGGATAATGGAAGGCAAAGCCCGCCCGGAATATGAAAAGTGCGTTGAAATATCTACAAAAGCTGCTATTCGTGAAATGATTTTGCCCGGTGCCATTGCATTGGTAATACCTGTAATTGTAGGTTTCGTTTTCGGTCCTGAAGTGCTGGGTGGCTTACTTGCCGGAGTAACAGTTTCAGGTGTTTTAATGGCTTTATTTCAATCGAACGCAGGTGGTGCCTGGGATAATGCTAAAAAATCATTTGAAAAAGGTGTTACTATTGACGGGAAAGAATATTTTAAAAAATCAGAACCTCATAAAGCTTCTGTTACCGGAGATACAGTTGGTGATCCTTTCAAAGATACTTCCGGCCCTTCAATGAATATTTTAATTAAATTAATGTCAATCGTTTCATTGGTTATTGCTCCTTATATAATTGGAGTAGGCAAGCATCATGCTGATTTGGAAAAAGACGCATTAAAAAAATTACTTGTAAAAACTGAAACTGTATTTATAAAAAAATAAAATTTTAAGAATAAAAACTTCCCATAACTATTTGTAGGAAGTTTTTTTATTTTATTCCCCGCAATACTTTTACTTTTTTCTATAATATTAAAGTAGCCCTATTCATTGATATAAAGTTGAATATTAAATCATTGCCTTTCATAAATGGAAAATTGAATCTATTATTACCTTGTATAAATGTAAAATACTTCTTATTATTGCCTTGTAAAAATGTAAAACTTGTATATTTATTGCCTTGTATAAATGTATTTATCTAGAAAGATTGATCATACCTTGCTGGAATGGCGTAAGCAAAGAGAAATAAAACCATTGCTTATAAGAGGTGCAAGACAAGTAGGAAAATCGACAGCGATTCGTGAATTAGCAAAGAAATTTGAATATTTTTTGGAAATAAATTTTGAAGAACAAAAACAAGTTCATAAACTTTTCGAAGGTGATTTGGATCCTAAATATTTATGTGAAAATCTATCTATCCTATATAATATTCCAATCATACCCGGCAGAACATTATTATTTTTCGATGAAATTCAAGCTTGTATTCCCGCAATTTCCTCTTTGCGTTTTTTTTATGAAAAATATACCCAATTACATGTAATTGCGGCCGGGTCTCTTTTAGAATTTGCCTTGGCAGAAATTCCGTCTTTCGGAGTAGGGAGAATAAGGTCTCTTTTTGTTTACCCACTTTCATTTGATGAATATCTTGATGGCATAGGTGAGAAGGCTCTTTTAGAAGCAAAAAAGAAAGCATCTATAAATAAACCTTTACCGGAGCCCATTCATGAAAAATTGATCGAACATATCAAAAGATTTTTAATTATTGGAGGTATGCCTGAAGTGGTAGCATCTTATGCTAAAAATAAAAATATAAGTTTTTGCAGGCAAATACTTGATGACTTAATCACCTCTTTAAAAACAGATTTTTCGAAATATAAAAAGCAAGTTCCCTTTCTTCGTATTTCTGAAGTTTTTGATTCGGTGATCAAACAGGCGGGTGGTAAATTTGTATACAATAATGCAGCAACAGAAACCAATCATAAACAGATTAAGCAAGCAATTGATTTATTAATAATGTCAGGGTTAGTGATACCGGTAACAAGTACTGCTGCAAACGGGCTGCCATTGGGAGCAGAAACCAATCCAAAAAATCGAAAAATGATGTTGCTTGATACAGGAATTTTTCAAAGACTATTAGGATTGAATATTCCGGAAATTTTGTTTGAAAACAACTTCGATATTATTAATAAGGGAGCAATAGCAGAGCAGTTTGTAGGTTTGGAATTGTTAAAAAATTATCCTCCTTATCGGCAGGAAAGTTTATATTATTGGCATAGAGAAGCAAAAAGCAGTAATGCAGAAGTTGATTATGTAATTCAGCAAAACGAAAGCATTATACCTTTGGAAGTAAAATCAGGGAAGAAAGGATCTATGCAAAGCCTTTTTTTATTTTTAAAAGAAAAAAAATTGAATAAAGGTATTCGGGTTTCGCTGGAAAATTATAATCAATATGATAACATTGAAGTAATCCCGATATATGGAATTTCGGAATTATTAGGAAACTTAATTTAAAATTGAAGATATAACTCCTCCTATCATTAAGAATTTTTAAGGCTTATAAAGAAAATCAAATCTTCCATTTGTGACTAAAATAGTTTGTTGAGTATTATTGTTAAATCCATTAAACTCAAAAGTTCCAGCAACGGCGTTAGTTATTGTATCAGCCTTGGTAATTATTACAGTTCCTTTGTGAGAAGAGTTGGTTAAATATAAGTGTGTAATATCAAAAAAAACCCCATAATTAAATGGAACAATATTAGCCGGATACGTTCCTGTATCAAATATTAAAGGGTAAATTCCTGGTTTATATACGTTATTTATATAGATATCTATACTTGTACCATCACCTCTTTCTGCCATTAATGACACATTATTTCTTGCTGAATCTTTAAGAAGAGAAGTTAAAATGTATCCTCCTTCTATCGCTTTCGTTCCCCTATTAAATAATGAGGCGGGTTTACCAGTAGAGACCCAAGGTTTACCATTCACTAAACATCCAAAAGTATTTGCTCCATTTTGAGTAACAGGAGGTAAAGCGTCTATTGCATTCTTTTTACAACTATTAAAAAAGAAAAGGCAGAAAATAAAAATTAAATTTTTTTTCATTTATTTAATATTATGGTTTATAAAGGAAATCAAATCTTCCCTTTGTTATTAAAATTGTCTGCTTGGTATCATAATTATATCCTTCAAACTCAAAAGTTCCAGCAACGGCATTATTTATTGTATCAGCCTTGGTAATTATTACGGTTCCTTTGTGATAGATGTTGGTTTTATATAAACTGTTTTTATCGCCATAACTTCCATAACTATATGGAACTACAACTGCAGGATATGTTGCTCCGTTAAATGCTAAATCATAAGTTCCTGGCTTGCCTACATTATTAATATAGAGTTGCATAGATGTACCATCTTTGCTGGCACACCATAAAAGTACATTGTTCCTAACTGTATCAATATAATTAGCTTGATAACCGCCTTCTATCGTTTTTGTTCCCCTATTAAACAAAGAAGCGGGTTTTCCATTAGATATCCAAGGTTTACCATTCACTAAGCATCCAAAAGTATTTGCCCCATTTTGAGTAACAGGAGGTAAGGCGTCTATATCTTTCTTTTTACAATTATTAAATAAGAAAAGACAAAAAAGAAAAATTAAGATTTTTTTCATAAAAAATTTGGTTATTAATAATACTTTTTAAGGTAAGGTTTTACATATCCATATGTAAGTTGAGAACCATTTATATGATATTTCTTTATAGAAAGTTCTTTTAAACCGATTATTATGGCGGAAGTCGGAAGTGCTATTGCATTTCCAATATATAACCCTCCAACTATAGCACTTCCACTACGTCCCAAATCGATACCCTGTGGCTTATAATCAGAATATATGTAAATTCCTGTAATAAGCGCAAGTCCTGAAAATGTTAATAAAGAGGTTTTCTTATGTTTAAATTTTCGCTTTAGAGTAAGTTTTTTAATATTTAATGCGGAAATATTTATTGTATCATTTAACGACGTTACAATAACTAAAGAAGAATCTGTTGCTAAAATCAATCGACCTCTAATCCTTTGCCCATCCATAAATTTTATCGATGCGTTATATGCTTTATGTTTGTTCCGTGCATAAATACAGTTAATATGGAAAAATAGTAGAACTATAATTACGACTTTCAAAATTATTTTCATAATGGTTAAGTTAGTTTTTTGAATTTGAAAGATTATGTATTAATATTTAGTATAACAGATTAATGTTTAATATAATATAAATTGTAGAGGTTTAAGTTAAATAAAAAAAGGTAAGGCTGATTATAATTTATTCAATTACTAATCAGCCTTACCTTTTTAATTTCAGATATCGTTTTATTAAAAAACAGATCTTATTTCAATTCCACTTTATGCCCGCCAAATTCATTTCTCAATGCAGCAACCACTTTGCCGGAAAAGGTATCATCTTGTTGTGAGCGGTAGCGCATCATTAATGAGAGAGCAATTACCGGAGTTGCTACTTCCATATTCAAAGCAGTTTCTAATGTCCACTTGCCTTCACCGGAAGAATGCATTATTCCTTTAATAGCATCTAATTTTGGATCTTTTTCAAAAGCATTTTCAATTAATTCCATCAACCAACTTCTCACTACCGATCCATGGTTCCAAACTCTTGCAACTTCTTTAAAATTTATATCAAAGTCAGATTTTTCTAATACTTCAAAGCCTTCTGCCATTGATTGCATCATACCGTATTCAATTCCGTTATGCACCATTTTTACAAAATGGCCACTGCCGGGTTTTCCACAATATAAATATCCATTTTCAATAGAAACACTTTTAAAAACGCTTTCACAATAATCAAAAGCTTCTTTTTCGCCACCTATCATCGTGCAGGCACCATTTAAAGCACCACTTAAACCACCGCTGGTGCCACAGTCCAAATAATCTATTCCTTTCATTTTTAAACGAACATGGCGGCGAATAGAATCTTTATAAAATGAATTTCCTCCATCAACCAATATATCACCTGTTTGAAGAAGAGGTATAAGGTCTTCGATAAGTTGATCAACAATCTCTCCGGCAGGCACCATCATCCAAATTACTTTGCGACCTTGAAGGGCTTCGCATAAATGTTTAAGAGAAAAGGCAGGAGTAATCCCTTCTCCACCTATTCTTTCAATATTCTCTTTCTGAACATCATTGGCTATTACTTCAAAATTATTTCTTTTTAAATTCAAAGCCAGGTTATAACCCATTTTTCCAAGACCAATTATTCCTATTTGTTGCATATTTTGTATTATTAGTTTGAATTAATTTTTTCTATTAAATAAATATCAATTTTATCAATATCGTTATTTTGATATTTTAATTTAAAAATCTTTGATTGAAAAAAAATAAATTTATGGAATTGTAATTAAACAAAAATATTTAAAAGAAGTACTCCGCCTAAGCCTGTTATACCAACAATAGTTTCCATTATCGTCCAACTTTTAAAAGTATCTGTTACTGTAAGGCCAAAATATTCTTTAAACATCCAAAAACCTGTATCATTCACATGAGAACACATTAAACTTCCTGCACCTATTGATAGTACCATCAACTCCTGGTTTACATTTAGCGTACTCAACATTGGTTGTACTATGCCTGCAGCGGTTAAACCTGCTACTGTTGCAGAACCTAATGCCACTCTGATAAGTAAAGCAATAAGCCAACCTAAAAATAAAGGTGAAATATTAGAATTTTTAAAACCTAATGCAATCTCTTTACCCAAACCTGTATCAATTAAAACCTGCTTAAACGCCCCACCTGCTCCAATAATTAAAAATATTAAAGCAATACTTCCAACAGATTCACTCATTTGTTTCATTAAATATTCCATTGACCGGTTTTTTTTTAATAAAAAAACCGCCCCTATAACCGCTATTAAAAGTGCAATGCCGGGGTCGCCAATAAAATGAAATATCATTTTGAATGGTGAATTCTCCGGGAAAATAAAATCAGCAGCTGTACCTGCAGCCATAAGTAAAACAGGAATGAGGGCAACGATTAAGCTTAAAGCAAAAGAAGGCATTTCGTCATCAGAAAATATTTTATTTGAAAAAATTCCTGTTGGAGGAGTGGAAGGTATTTTTTTTAGAAAATTAGGAAATAACAGCCCTGAGAAAAAAAGAGTAGGTATAGCTAAGATAACTCCATAAATCAAAACCTTACCAATGTCTGCATGAAAAAGAACAGCTATTGATGATGGTCCCGGATGTGGTGGTAAAAATCCATGAGTTACCGAAAGTGCAGAAGCCATTGGAATACCAATATAAATAAGTGGCAAATTAGTTTGAGCTGCAATTGTAAAAACCAAAGGAATTAAAACTACAAAACCTGCATTATAAAACATTGCAATCCCCACTACAAAACCTGTTAAAACCAATGCTAATTTTATATTTTTCACTCCAAATGCATTTATCATTCCGGAACTTATTCTTTGAATGGCGCCGGTTTCTGATAAAATTTTGCCAAGCATCACTCCAAAGCCTAAAACCATTGCAAGGGAACCCAATGTATCTCCCATCCCTTTTTGCAAAGATTTTAAAACAGAAATTAAATTCATTCCCACTCCTAAGCCAACAAAAATGGTAACGATAATTAAAGATATAAAAGCATTGAATTGAAGGCCTATTATAAGAAAGAGAAGTAATGCAAGGCCACAAATAAGGATTATTATTGACACGATAACTTAAAAAATTATTTAAAAGTTAAATGTGCAAAATTTAATTAAAATATTATTTTTTTTTCTGGTTTTTTAACCATTCCCGGTAATTTTTTATCAAACTTTTTTCATTAGTGATGATGTCTTTTAAATATATTTTCAAAAAATTAAAAGTTTTAGTTATATCATCTCCGGAATTTGAAAGCAGGTTTAAGAAGTTATTTATATATAATTCATTAACCTTCTCTATTTGGGATTGTATGGTATATAGTGAACTTATTTTATGATATTCCTCATAGTGAAATGCCTTAAAACTCCCACTAAAATTTGCAGATTCGAAAGCTGTCCGTTTTAAAAAGGCAGGGTTTAGGCCTTCCCAATGATTAAAAAAATGGATAAGAGAATCTTTTTTTAAAGAATCATAATGATTTGCAAGGCGCAAACTTTGAATGTGATAAGCATTTTTAATTAAAAGAGTTTTTAAGTTTTCTTTAACTTCTTGTTCTATTTGAGTTTGAATAGTTTTTTTTAATGATTTTTCGGATTGATTATTTTGCCACTGGTTAAGTAAAAGCCCAAGGTAAATACCCATCATAGTTACAAATAATGGAAGAATACATCTTTAAATAAATGAATTTTTCTAAATACTTTAATCATTGCCTGTCAATTATTAAGAATTTCAATTGATGCTGCTTCAGAAATTAAAAATTTTCTTTTTGTGGCAGTTTCTTCACATAGCACACGCGTACGTTTTTTAATTAATTTTTTAAAAATTCTTCCACTTAATTTAAAAGTATCGCCGTCCTTTAAATCGGACAGTAAATTTTCTGTTTCCGTTTGATCATAAATCCTTAAAGATTTTAATAATTTAATGTCGGCACATGAAGATGCTTTAGGATTTTGAATATAATTTTGAAGATTGACCAATATATTTTCCGGGAAGATATAATTATTTAAAATAGGTATCATTAAATCACGAAAATGAGCTTTCCATTCTTTTCCGTGGGGGGCTTTTCGGCGTTTATGAGCAACATGAACTTTATAATGTGCCACCTCATGCAGATAAGTAATTGTAAAAGCAAATGGATTTAAATTTTCATTTACAGTAATTTGGTGCCCGCGTACCGGATTATAACTATAATCTCCCAACTTGGATTGACGTTTTCTTGTAATTTTAAAAATAAAATTATTTTCTTCAAAAAGATTAAAGCAATAATCAGCAGCTCCAACGGGAAAATGTTTTTCAAAAAAATGTTTTTGTTCCTTCACTTAATAATCTTTTAATCTAATTTAATTTGCCTACAACTTCAAATTTATCAAAAACAAAATCAGTATGAGGTGCATCTTTTAATTCATCTGTTAAGTCTTGTCCTGCCCAATGCTCATAATGCTTTCCATTTTTCCACAATCGCGATTTTTTCACATCATATATTATCCCTTTATAAGCAATCCAAATTTCTTCCATATCAGACCCATTGCGTAAGGCAAGTTGGTTTTTGGTAAATATTTTCATGATGGAAATAATGTTTAAAAACTCTTACATGATAAATGTAATAACAATTTATTTATTCTGAATTTAAATTTAAATCACTGTACACAAAAAAAGGCGGAACTTAAGTTCCACCTTTTTTATTTAACCCTTTTTTGAAATCAGTAAGAATAAAATTTAAAAATAGATTATCTGCTTAAATATATATTCCTTTTATTATAGATTTCAAGGAAGTAATCATCTTGTAAATCATCGATAAAATAAATGGCTTCTCCGGTTGATTTCATTTCCGGGCCTAATTCTTTATTCACATCAGGAAATTTACTGAATGAAAAAACCGGAACCTTGATAGCGTATCCTTTTTTAACAGGTTTAAAATCAAAGTCAGTAACCTTTTTCGCACCAATCATAACTTTGGTTGCATAGTTTACATAAGGCTCCTGATAGGCTTTACAAATAAATGGGACTGTACGTGAAGCGCGAGGATTTGCTTCAATAATATATACGGTATCGTTTTTAATTGCAAATTGTATATTTATTAAACCAACTGTTCTTAAAGCTAGTGCAATTTTTTTAGTATAGGTTTCAATTTGATTAATAACATTTTCGCTCAAATCAAAGGGTGGTAAAACAGCATATGAATCACCGGAGTGAATTCCGGCAGGTTCTATGTGTTCCATTATACCGATTATGTATACATTTTCTCCATCACATATGGCATCTGCCTCGGCTTCTACAGCATTTTCTAGAAAATGATCCAATAAAATTTTATTATCAGGGATATCCTGTAAAATTTTTACAACATGCTCTTCTAATTCTGTTTCGTTAATAACGATTTTCATGCTCTGCCCACCCAATACATAACTTGGACGAACCAATAATGGAAAACCAAGTGTTCTTGAAAGTTCAACTGCCGAATCTGCGTCATCAATTACACCAAATTGTGGATATGGTATATCGTTTTCTTTTAATAAAGTTGAAAAACTTCCTCTGTCTTCTGCTAAATCCAAAGCTTCAAAACTTGTTCCTAATATTTTAATTCCATAGCGACTTAATTTTTCGGCAAGTTTTAATGCTGTTTGTCCACCTAATTGAACAATTACTCCTTC
Source organism: Spirosomataceae bacterium (assembly GCA_965248855.1). Taxonomy (GTDB): domain Bacteria; phylum Bacteroidota; class Bacteroidia; order Cytophagales; family 172606-1; genus CBDFKQ01. The sequence goes on from CBDFKQ010000027.1 coordinate 81,069, forward strand.
CGGTTTTTCGTGTTGAATTATTTCATAAATCGTTTCCCAAAAAACAGGTTCAAAATAAAGTTTATCTGCAATATCAAAATCTGTTGATACGGTTTCGGGGTTGCAATTAATCATTATGGTTTCATATCCACATTCTTTCGCTGCCAACACACCATGCACACATGAATAATCAAACTCTATCCCCTGCCCTATCCTGTTTGGACCGGAACCCAGAACCACAACTTTCTTTCTATTTGAAACTACAGATTCATTTACTTCACTTTTATTATTTTCCGTTAGCGGTTCGTAGTTACTTTCATTTGTAAAAGTGGAATAATAATATGGGGTTTTTGCTTCAAATTCAGCAGCGCAGGTATCTACACATTTATAAATTCTTTTTATTCCAAGCGCATTTCTTTTTGTATAAATTTCACTTTCCAGGCAATTCAATAAATGGGCAACTTGCCTGTCTGCATATCCTTTTTTCTTGGCGGTGTATAATAGATCTGTCGGAATAGTATCAAAAGTGTATTTTTCAATTTCATATTCCATCAAAACCATTTCTTCGATTTGATGAAGAAACCATGGATCAATTTTGGATAATTTTTGTATGGTTTTAAATGAAATACCAAGTTTAAATGCATCATAAATATGAAACAAACGATTCCAACTTGGATATTTTAAACTGTTTAATATCAATTCCTGATCTGTAACTTCTTTTCCATCAGCACCCAATCCATTTCTTTTAATCTCTAAAGATTGACATGCCTTTTGAAGTGCTTCCTGAAAATTACTTCCAATTGCCATTACTTCACCAACAGATTTCATTTGCAAGCCCAAATGCCTGTCAGCTCCTTTAAATTTATCAAAATTCCAACGAGGGATTTTTACGACAACATAATCCAAGGCAGGTTCAAAGTAAGCTGATGTTGTTTTTGTAATTTGGTTTGGTAATTCATCAAGATTATAACCTATTGCCAATTTAGCAGCAATTTTTGCAATTGGATAACCGGTTGCTTTACTTGCCAATGCTGAAGAACGAGATACGCGGGGATTGATTTCAATTACAATAATATCATCCGTATCAGGGTTTACAGAAAATTGAATATTGCATCCTCCTGCAAACATTCCAATTCCATTCATTGCCTTTATTGCCTGATTCCGCATTTTCTGATATACTGTATCAGATAAAGTCATTGCGGGTGCAACTGTTACTGAATCACCCGTATGAATGCCCATCGGGTCAAAATTTTCGATGGAGCAAATTATTATTACATTCCCATTGCTGTCTCTTAATAATTCCAACTCATATTCTTTCCAACCACTTATGCTTTGCTCAACTAATACTTCATGTATGGGAGATGCTGTCAAGCCTCTTGTTAATGCTTCATCAAATTTAGCAGGGTCTTCAACAAATCCACCACCTGTTCCTGCTAAAGTAAATGAAGGACGAATAACCAAAGGAAAGCCAATTTTTTGTGCTATTTCTTTTCCTTCTAAATAAGATTTGGCGGTCGACCCCTTGCAAACACCCAAATCTAATTCAATCATTCTTAAACGAAATTTTTCGCGGTCTTCAGTGGTGTGTATGGCTTCTATATCCACTCCAATAATTTCTACACCATATTTTTTCCATAAACCTGCCTTATCGCAATCAATTGCCAAGTTTAACGCAGTTTGACCACCCATTGTAGGTAAAACCGCATCAATATTATGGTTTTCAAGTATTTCCTTTATATATTTTTTTTCTAGAGGCTTTAAGTAAATGTGATTCGCCGTGAGCGGATCAGTCATAATTGTAGCCGGATTTGAATTGATAAGAATTACTTCTATCCCTTCTTCTCTTAGAGAACGGGCGGCTTGTGTGCCGGAGTAATCAAATTCACAGGCTTGACCAATAACTATAGGACCGGATCCAATAATGAGAACGGATTTAATATTTTTATTTTTGGGCATTATTTTTTTGTATTTAAATCCGGCAAATTTAAAATTAATAATTAAAATTTATCTGTATTTTTTTTATTTTTTTAAATTGGTTGCAGAGCTCACAATTATTTGCAATTCTTAAATATAAATTAAATAATATTAGCAAATGAACTGTTTTATTATAAGGATAATAAATTATTTGTTTATGCTATTAATATGGTTATGTATTATCTTAATGTTACACCATATGCATTTTGCTTTTTGTTGAGCAACATAACTCATTCCCTATTAAGATTGGAACAACATTATAAATATCTCTTTGGAGGCAAAATAAAATATCTTTATCTAAATTAAGGTTTTGCAGCCTTTTAACGTGTGAAGAAAGTGTTAAAAATTTGTAAAGATTATCTTTATTCGTCATGTAGAGATTATGAGCTATTAAAGTGGAGTCGTCATCAAAAATAAAAGTACCTGTAAGCTCTTCAGCCAAAGCCCCCGCAAAAATAGTATCCTCTAAATTTATTTTTCCTTTCCAACCGGCACAAACAATTAATACATTTAATTGTTGTTCTTTTATATACTTGGCAACGGCTTTTATATTTAAAAATGAACCAATAATAACCTGTTCAGCCGCAGAAGATTTTGTTATGGCTAATGTGCCATTTGTGGTAGTAACAGCAATTTTTTTATTTTTAATATTTTCGTTTAAATAACTAAAAGGGGAGTTATCCAAATCAAAACCCTCAATTTTACAGGCGTCCCTCTCTGCGGCGGCCATATAACCCCGGTCTTGCAAAAATTTACATTCATCTACCGATGCAACAGGGGTAATACTTTCAACTTCATTTGCAAAGGCAGTTACCATACACGAAGTAGCACGTAAAATATCAACAACTACTACAATTTTATTTTTTAAATCATATAAATGCAAGAGTTCCGGACTCATGCAAACATCCATATTCATCATTATTTCCTTTGAAATTACTTATTTATGAAAGGCATTTTAACCACTTTTGCCTTATAATTTTTATCTCTGATTTTAATATAAATTTCTGCATCGGGTTTACTATATTCCGTTTTAACATAACCCATTCCAATACCAACTCCAAGTGTTGGCGAGATTGTTCCTGAAGTTACATCACCGATTTTTTCATCTGATTCGGAAAAAATTTCATAGTGGCTTCGTGGAATTGATTTTTCAATCATTTCAAAACCTACTAATTTTTTTAAAGCACCTTTTGCTTTTTGTTTTAAGTGCTGGTCTGAATTTACAAAATCCTTACTGAATTTTGTAATCCAACCTAATCCTGCTTCTAATGGTGATGTATTATCATCGATATCATTTCCATATAAACAAAAACCCATTTCTAACCTTAATGTATCTCTTGCACCTAAACCAATAGGTTTGATTCCAAACTCTTTTCCTGCTTCGAAAATGGCGTTCCAAATGGTGTACGCATCTTCATTTTTCAAATATAATTCAAAACCACCTGCACCGGTATATCCGGTTGCGGAAATATAAACATTTTCAACACCTGCCAGTGTACCTACTTTAAATGAATATTGTTCGATTGATGATAAATCTAAATCTGTAATTTTCTGTAAGGTAGCTGCGGCTTTTGGACCCTGAACTGCAAAAAGACATGTATTATCTGATACATTCTCCATTTTTGCTCCTTCTTTATTGTAAGATTTTATCCAATTCCAATCCTTTTCAATATTTGACGCATTAACAACCAAAAAATATGAATTATCTTTTATTTTATAAATAAGCAAATCATCAACAATACCACCTTTGGTATTTGTCATACATGAATATTGAACCTTGCCATCAATTAATTTGGAAGCATCATTAGTTGTTACCTTTTGGATTAATTTTAAGGCGTCTTCACCCGTAATTCTAAACTCACCCATGTGCGAAACATCAAACACGCCAACTCCATTGCGCACGGTATTGTGCTCATCTAAATCAGAACTATAGCGAACCGGCATATTAAAGCCTGCAAAAGGGACCATTTTTGCTCCCAATTGTATATGTAAATCATTTAAGGCGACGGTTTTTAGTGGTTGAGTGATTTCTGACATATTTAAATTTTTATTAATTATTGCAAATCTAATGTTTTGAGTTCGGCATGACAAAATCTAATTAAAAAAAATTATTCTAAGTTTTATTCAATCATTGGTACGATTTCTTTACAAACAATAAAATAAATTAATTTAAACTAAAATGAAATGAAAAACATATTTTATACCATTCTTATCTTACTTGGATTAAGCACTGCGCATGTTGCATATGCACAAAATCAGGATATACTTTCAATAATTAATGCTTCAAAAAATCATTCCAATTTAAAAGATGCATTAAAAAATGCTGATATGTCGGAATCCCTAAAAGAAAAAGGACCATATACTTTTTTTGCCCCAATCAATCTAGCTTTCGATAAAATGGCTCCGGAAAGTACTTTTGATGAATTAAACAAACCTGAAAACAAAGAGAAACTTCGTGGAATGATTTCGTATTTAATTTTAAAAGAAAAAATAGATTTAATTAAACTTTCACATCTAATAAGAGTGGGCAAGGGCAAAACAAATTTGACAACAATAGAAAATGGAAAAATTTTAGTTTCGCTTGAAGGAAAAAAAATTAAATTATCTGATGAGAGAGGAAATCATGCTTTTATAATAGGTGCAGGGAAACAAGCTTCGAATGGAATTGTTTATGAAATAGATCAATTACTTCTACCTAAAAAGAAGAATTAATTTTTTTCCTATTCTTTAAAAACTAAATCTTTATATTATTATAGAGATTTAGTTTATTTTAAAATTTCACTAAAAATTTGTGGCATTATTCCTAAAACAAGTGTAGTAACGGAAGTAATTACTAAAACCAATTGGTAAGCAGGTGAAAGATTAATTTCAATATTATCTCCGGGTTTCATATACATGGCTATAATTACCTTAAAATAATAATATACACCAACTGCTGTCATTAAAATAGCAGGTATTAACACCCAAACCAAATTTTGCTCTAAAGCGCTGACAAAAACGAAAAACTTTCCAAAAAAACCGGCAGTTAGTGGAATACCGGCAAGTGATAAACTGCAAATCGTCATCACAAATGCCAAGCTTGGATTGCTTTTTCCTAAACCATTAAAAGCTTCGAAGTTTTCTGATCCTTTTGCATCAGATACTGCCATTAAAACTCCAAATGCGCCTACACTTGCAATACTGTAAGCTAATGAATAAAATAATATTGCTTTTTGAGAAAATCCTGAAAGGGCTAATAAAGCAATAATCATATAACCCGCATGTGAAATGCTTGAATATGCCATCATGCGTTTTGTATTTTTTTGAAAGGTTGCTGTGACATTTCCAATCAAAAGGGTTAAAACACAAATAGAGGCTAAAATTATTATCCAAGTTTCCTGAATTCCTGAAAAACATAGAGTAATCAACCTTAAAAGAGCAGCGAAGCCTGCAGTTTTAACGATGGTTGACATATATATTGTGAATAAAGTGGGCGTGCCTTCATAAACATCAGGAGTCCAAAAATGGAATGGAGCTGCAGAAACTTTAAATAACATTCCTATTAATATTAAAAGAGTACCGACTGCAATTATAGCTTTATTTCCGGTTGTAGAAGAAATAATGCTTCCAATGATATGTGTGTCAAACGAACCTGTTCCACCATAAATTAAAGCAATACCAAATAATAAAATTCCGGTTGCAAATGCACCCATTAAAAAATATTTTAATGCAGCTTCATTCGATTTTAAATTTCTTTGATCACTTCCGGCCAGTATATACATACTAATAGAAAGAATTTCCAGACCGACAAATAATATAATCATGTTTCCAAAACTAACCATCATTATAGCGCCTACTGCCGCAAAAAGCATTAATGCATAGTATTCTGCCAAATGGGAATCTTTATTTCGAATATATTTTTGAGAGAGAGGTAAGATTAATAATACAGTTATTAATATAATTCCTGTAAAGGCTACTGAGGCATTATCAACTTTAAGCATTCCACCAAAATAATCTTTTGGGTGGTTCCAATCTGTAAAATTTATGGCAAGCGCCGCAAAAACAAATGTTAATGCAATAGGTAATAGTATTTGTTTGTTTTTTAAAAAACCTAAAAACAATATTACAATACCAAAAACGGAAAGAAATATTATCGAATTCATGAATTAATAATTAAATGGATTATCTATGAAGATGTTTCCGAAATTTATTTTAAACCTAAACTGCTATTTGTTGCTGCTTTTAAAATCTCAACAATAGCCGGTTCAGAAACTTTTAAAAATAGGTTTGGATAAATACCAATAACAAAAACCATTACAGCTAAAGGAATTAAAGTTAATTTCTCTGTTAAATTCAAGTCATTTATTGATGATGTTAATTCATTGCTTTCTCCTAACATAACCTTTTGAAACATTCGAAGCATATATACTGCGCCAAATATTATTGTTGATCCTGCAATCACCGACATCCATGCCTTGTATTCGTAAATTCCCTTCAATAATAAAAACTCACCGATAAATCCATTTGTTAATGGTAGTGCAACACTGCCTAATAGCAAAATCATAAATAAAACAGTGAGGTAAGGGGCGTTCTTTGTTATACCACCTAACTTAGTTATATCCCTTGTATGTAATCGATCACTTATAATTTGAACGATAAAAAAGATTCCCACTACATTTATTCCATGGCTAAGCATTTGAATAACTGAGCCTTGAAGACCTGAAAGAGATAAAGAAAAAACACCTGCAGCCATTAAACCCACATGGGAGAATGACGAATAAGCAATTAATCTTTTAATATCATTTTGTTGAATAGCAATGATTGCACCATATACTATTCCAATTATTGATAATACCATTACGGTTGTACCCCATTGTTGAACGCCTAATGGTACAATTGGCAAAATCCACCTGATTACTCCATAAATACCCATTTTTAACATAATTCCGGATAATAACATGGTTGCAGGAGTTGGCGACTCGGTATAGGTATCCGGTTGCCAGGTATGGAAAGGAAATATTGGCATTTTTATTGCAAATGCTACGAATAAACCCCAAAATAAAATTCCCTGAGTTTTAGAACTTAAAGCCAAGTTATACATAGCTTTAATATCTGATGTATGGGTTCCGGGTGTAGAAAAATATAAATAAGATAGTGAAACCAACATAAACAAGCTCCCTAGCATTGTATAAATAAAAAACTTAAATGTAACTTCAATCCTTCTTTCACCTCCCCATAAGCCTGCTATGAAATAAATTGGCACTAGTGCCACTTCCCAGAAAAAATAAAATAAAAATGCATCAAGCGAAACAAATACACCAATTAAACCTGCTTGCATTAATAAAATAAGAGCATAAAATGATGCAGGGTTTTCATAATCATGAGTAAATGTTGAGAGTATTATAAGAGGTACTAAAAAAGTTGTTAATAAAACAAGTAATAAGCTTATTCCGTCCATTCCAACATTAAAGCTAATTCCTAATGAAGGAATCCAATTTAATTTTAAAGCATAATTTGTACCTGCTTCAATAGAAAACTGGCTAAACGCCCATACTGCAATAGCAAATTCTAAGATTGTTAAAAGCAAGGCTGCTCTTTTTACCGCTTTTCCATTAAAAAACAACAATAACATGGCCGAGGTAGCCGGAAAAAGAAGTAAAATAGCTGTAATCATATTTGAAATTTAATATTTTCGTATGTGATATATATAATTATCACTTATACAAGAACTTTTAAGAAATACTATAAAAAATAATTTAATAACAAGACTAAACCAATTCCGAAAACCATATAAAACAGATAATAACCAATTTCTCCTGTTTGGATTCTCCTTAATAAATTTCCTGACTTCGTAACCAACATACCGGTTCCATTAACGCCACCATCAATTAATTTTTCAAACGTGGAATGGAAAATATTTGATAATGATGAAATTGGTTTCACAAATAAACCATTATATAATTCGTCAATATAATATTTGTTATAAATTAACTTGGAAATACCACGTATCTGTGAATCTTCATTAGGTATTTTCTTTTTAACAATATAAACCATGTAGGCTACAATCATTGAAAGAACTGCAGCTCCGGCTGAAATACTCATTAATAAAATTTCTGTATTATAATTTGAATGAACCTTAAACATCTCCGGGCGAACAGTTTTTGCATCATTATATATTGGAGATAAAAAATTAAAAAGAATATTTACTTTACTGAAAATTTCCGGAAGACCAATAAAGCCTGCAACACTTGAAAGAACGGCGAGGATAATGAGTGGTAATGTCATGCTCAAAGGTGATTCATGAAGATGATGTTCTTGCTCGTGTGATCCTCGGAAAGATCCAAAAAATGTTAAAAATAATAATCGAAACATATAAAAGGATGTAAGGACTGATCCCAGAACACCAAGTGCCCACATTAATTTATTATTATCATATACATGGGCTAAAATATCATCTTTAGAAAAGAAACCGGCAAAAGGTGGAATCCCGGATATGGCAATTGTTCCAATTAAAAAAGTTAAAAAAGTAATTTTTAATTTTTTATTTAAACCTCCCATCTTTCTAATATCTTGCTCGTCACTCATTGCATGAATAACACTACCTGCAGCAAGAAAAAGAAGTGCTTTGAAAAATGCATGGGTCATTACATGAAACATACTAGATGAAAATGCCCCGACTCCTAAACCTAAAAACATATAACCAAGCTGACTTACTGTTGAATAAGCTAAAACTTTTTTAATATCATTCTGGAAAATACCTATTGTTGCCGCAAATAAAGCTGTTGCTAAACCTACCCAAGCAATTATTGACAAGGTTACAGGTGCTAATGAATATAATAAATTAGATCTTACAATCATATAAACCCCTGCAGTAACCATTGTTGCTGCATGTATCAAAGCAGAAACAGGAGTAGGCCCCGCCATTGCATCCGGTAGCCATGTATATAATGGAATTTGAGCTGATTTGCCCATAGCACCGACAAATAAAAATATTGTGATCCACATTATAGTAGGGTCACCTACTTTCATATTAACTGCCTGGTAAGAAATAGAATCAAAGCCAACTCCTCCAAAATGATTGAATATTAGAAAAATTCCTAATAAAAAACCTAAATCACCAATTCTATTCATTATAAACGCTTTTCGGGCGGCATTACCATAGTTGGAATTAGTATTCCAAAATCCTATTAATAAGTATGAACATAAGCCAACTCCTTCCCATCCAATAAACATCACTACATAGTTTCCACCCATTACTAAAACAAGCATAAAAAATACGAAGAGATTTAAAAAGGAAAAAAACTTACCAAACCCTTCATCATTTTTCATATAACCTATTGAGTAAATATGAATTAAGGAGCCAACGCCGGTAATTATACTGAGCATTAATAATGTGAGCTGATCAATGTAAAATGAAAATCCTATTTCGGTATCACCAACTTTAATCCAGTTAAACATATTAACTGCTAAGGTGGCATTACCCATACTTTTGAAGTAATAAAATAAAATTATGGTGGTTATGAGAGATATTACTATAGATAAAGTACCAATAAAAGAGGCTGCTCCCTTTGAGATTTTTTTAAAACCAAGACCATTTATTACAAACCCAAGAAGGGGAGTGCAAATAATTAAAATGCAAAATAATTTAACAATATTTTCTAATTTACTCAAATCCATATTTTGCTTTAATCAAAATGAATATTTAATAAAAATGTTTTACCACTTTAATTTATTAAGCAGATTTACATCAATGCTTTTAATATTTCTATAAATTAAAACGATAATTGCCAAACCTACAGAAACTTCAGCAGCAGCAACAGCCATAATAAAAAATACAAAAACTTGTCCTGAAGGATCTGAGCGAAAAGTGGAAAAGGCAACCATTAATAGATTTACAGCATTTAACATCAACTCAACAGACATGAATATAATGAGTGCGTTTCTACGAATTAACACTCCAACTATTCCTATAACAAATATTGCAGTGGCTAAAAAAATATAGTAGTTTAAAGGCACATCACCAATCATTGCTTCATTCATACACTTTATATGTTAATTCAGTCTTTTAATAAATTATATTCGGACGATTTTTCTATTTTTAAAAGATCTTCAGTTTTGTCAGAACTAATTAATTTTACTGTATTTTCAGACTTTTTTTCTTTTTTTCCTAAAAGTATTGCACCTACCATGGAAACAAGAAACAAAACAGAAGCTAACTCGAAAGGAAGCAAATATTCTTTAAACAAAACCTTACCTAAAACTTCCACCATACCAATCTGGGAGTTAGGATTTTTAGAAACAATTTGTGAATGATCTGCTTTTATAAAAGCTGCAACAAATAAAACAAAGATTAATCCTCCTGCAATAACAGCAATAAATTTAATCAAAACCGGTTTTGAAGGTTCTGTATCCGATCTTAAATTTAAAAACATTAAAGTAAACAAAAACAAAACCATTATAGCACCCGCATAAACTATAAGGTTTACAACACTTATAAATTGAGCGTTAAGCCTGATATAATGTGCCGTTAAAGTGAAGAATGTAAAAATTAAATATAATATACTATGGATGGGATTTTTAGATGCAATTACCATGATTGCACTAAAAAGTGTTATGACTGCTAGAAATAAGAAAGGAATATCCTTAATCATCGTTAAATTATTTAAGTCGGCAAGTTATAAGGTTAAAATGTATTAAACAATTTGGATTACAAAAGTAAGACATCTTAAAAGAAAGTATTATAAAAAAGTTTTAACGTAATTTGGAAGTCATTTCAGCTTCAGAAACAAACTTTTGTATTCCTATATTTGCTCTATTGTTTACATCCTCCACTAATCTATCCTTTCCATAAATAACTTGATCTCTTTCTGTGAAAACCGGAGCCATTTTATCAGGTTGTAAAAAAATGGCAGCCTTAGGGCATGCTTCTTCACATAAACCACAAAATATGCATCTTAGCATGTTAATTTCATACTTTACAGCATATTTTTCTTCTCTATATAAATTTTCTTCTCCTTTTTGTCTTTCACCTGCAATCATAGTAATAGCTTCTGCAGGGCATGCAACTGCACATAATCCACAGGCGGTACACCTTTCCCTGCCTTGTTCATCACGTTTTAAAATATGTAAACCTCTAAAAATAGGGCTAAATGGCCTTTTTTCTTCCGGGTATTGGATTGTAGCTTTCTTACTAAAAAAATGTTTAAGCGTTATTCCTAAACCTTGAGCAATTGCCGGTAAATAAATAGATTCAGCAAAAGTCATTGGTTTTTGTTCTAATTTTTTTGCCCTATTAGTCAGTTGCATAATTATCTAATATTTTATTCATCACTTAAGCCTTCGCCAAAACTATTTTTTTCTTATAATTAAAAAAACTCCATAATATTCCCCCTGCAATAAGTAATAATACACCCCCATAATATATTATAAAATAAATTCCTGTGAATTTAAAATAATCTTGAGAAAGTATGGCGCTGCCTGTTAAAACTATGTTAAAAATTGCAGTAGGTATTAAACCCTTCCATCCTAAATCCATTAACTGGTCGTAGCGAAAACGGGGTAATGTCCAACGAACCCACATAAAGAAAAATATTCCAAATAAAATTTTTGCAAAAAGTACACTTGTTCCAATAAGAACATATACATTATGGCCTGTTGCATGTCCGAAATGATCAGCTACGAATGAATATACTTGATGCCAACCCGGATAATTATACCCTCCAAAATACAAGGTCGCCATTAAAGCAGATGAAACAAACATATTTATGTACTCGGAAAATAAATAAAATCCTAATTTCATGCTGCTATATTCTGTATGATAACCTCCCACTAATTCTGTTTCACATTCCGGTAAATCAAATGGAGTTCTATTGCATTCTGCAAACGCACAAACAAGAAAAATTATAAAACCAAGAGGTTGGTAGAGTATTGTCCAATTAAAACCTGTTTGTTTTAGTGAAATTTCAGTTAATGAAAGCGTCCCGTACATCATTAACACTGCAACCATGGATAATCCCATCGCTAATTCATAACTAATATTTTGAGAGGCTGCCCTTAATGCCCCTAAGAGAGAAAATTTATTGTTAGAAGCCCATCCTCCAACCATTATACCATATACACCAAGAGAAACCATCCCAAAAATGTATAAAACACCAATGTTTACATCAATACCAACTAATGGATAATAGTTTTCTCCAACCATTAAACTTTTGCCAAATGGAATTACAGCACTGGACATTAAGGCAGTTAACATAGCTAAGGCAGGACCGGCAATGAACAACCATTTATTTGAATGCGCAGGTATAAATTCTTCTTTAAAAAACATTTTTCCGGCATCGGCAATGGGTTGTAATAAACCAAATGGCCCGGCACGATTTGGTCCGCTTCTGTCTTGTATCCAAGCTGCAACTTTCCGTTCTGCATAGGTAGAATAAGTTGCAATAAGTAATGTAATGCTAAAAATTACTACTATTACAATTATCTTGATAATGAGTGCTAATTCCATTTATTATAAATTATAATACATCAGGCAATTTATTCCGTAAGTTTTTTAATTTGATCAGGTACATCAGGATTATAATTTTCTGCAATCTTAAATGCAAAAGAAGGTACAAGTTTTTTGCTGTATTTATTTGCAGAAATAACTGACATTCTTGTTATTGGAGAAGGTCCTTCAATAACCCAACTTTCAGTATTTTTCTTTTCAAACCTGCATTCGTTGCAAATAAATTTTCCTTCAGGTATTTCGTTATAGTTATTTTTCCTTGCAGTAATCCTTAAAACTTCACCGCCTCTTTCCCATAATTCAACTTCTCCACAACATTTTGAGCAATTCCTATGTGCGTAAACCGGTTTTGTAAACCAAACCCTTTGTTTAAACCTAAAAGTTTTGTCTGTCAATGCTCCAACGGGACAAACATCTACAATGTTACCTGAAAAGTCTTGATCAATAGAATTTTGAATATATGTACCTATCTCCGAAGCATCGCCCCTGCCTAATACCCCATGAACTCTTTTATTTGCAAATTGGTCGGCAGTATAAACGCAGCGGTAGCATAATATACACCTTGTCATGTGTAATTGAATGTATTGGCCAATATCTATCCTTTCAAATTCACGTCTATCTTCTTCATATCTGGTTTCTTCCAAACCATGTTTATAGGCAAAATTTTGTAATTCACATTCACCCGCCTGGTCACAGATAGGGCAATCAAGTGGGTGATTTATTAACAACATTTCAACAATACCATCACGCGCTTTTACTACTTCTTCATTCAATATATTTTCGATAACCATTCCATCCTGAACTGGTGTTATACAAGATGCAACTAATTTTGGCATCGGGCGCGGGTCTTTTGAAGAACCGGCAGTAACTTTTACTAAACAAGCACGGCATTTACCACCTGATCCTTTTAAAGAACTGTAATAACACATAGCAGGAGGAACAATATCTCCACCAATTTTACGGGCAGCCTGTAAAATCGTAGATCCTGCTTCTACATCAACTTCAATTCCATCAAAAGTAACTTTTAACATTACATGAGGAGTATTTTCCATTTTATTGAATCACAAATTTTTAAACCAAAAAAGATTCTTTCTTATAAACAGCCCCCTTTTTTGAAGCTTCAGTTGGGCTAGTAATGTGCCATTCAAATTCTTCCCTAAAATGCCTTACAGCAGATGCAACTGGCCAAGCTGCAGCATCCCCAAGTGGACATATTGTTTTACCCTCAATTTGTTTTGTAATATCTACCAATAAATCAATATCTTTAATTGTTCCATGACCATGTTCTATTCTATGCAAAACTTTTTCCATCCAACCTGTCCCCTCACGACATGGACTGCACTGACCACATGATTCATGATGATAAAATCTAGTAAAATTCCAAGTATTTCTAACTATGCAAGTCGTTTCGTCCATTGCGATAAAACCACCTGAACCCAACATGGTTCCTGTTGCAAATCCTCCATCTGAAAGTCCTTCATAACTCATCAGTCGATTTTCGCCACTCGCAGTTTTTAAAATTAAAGCTGCAGGTAAAATAGGAACTGAAGACCCACCGGCAACAACAGCCTTTAACTGATGCCCGTCTCGTATTCCACCACAATATTCATCAGAATAAAGAAATTCTTCTACAGGTACCCCTAATTCTATTTCATAAATACCCGGTTTTTTAATGTGGCCACAAGCCGAGATTAATTTTGTTCCGGTGCTTTTACCAATGCCAATCTTAGCGTATTCGGCACCTCCATTCAAAACTATCCAGGGAGTTGCAGCTATCGATTCAACATTATTAACCACAGTAGGGCAATTATATAAACCAGAAACTGCAGGAAATGGAGGTTTATTTCTGGGATTTCCTCTTTTTCCTTCTAAACTTTCTAATAAAGCTGTTTCTTCTCCACAAATATAAGCTCCGCCACCTGGGGCTACATGGAGATCAAGAGAATAATCAGTGCCTAATATATTTTTACCCAACAATCCTTTTTCATATGCTTGTGCTATCGCTTTTTCCAGGATCCTTAAAACATATAATAATTCACCCCGTATATAAATGTATGAGGTATTAGCACCTAAAGCATAACTGGCAACAATCATCCCCTCTATCAATAAATGAGGATTTTCACTCATTAGATATCTATCCTTAAAAGTACCCGGTTCAGATTCGTCAGCATTACAAACTAAATAACGGGGTTTACCTGATTTTTTATCAATAAACGACCATTTCATTCCGGTTGGGAAACCGGCACCTCCACGCCCTCTTAAACCGGAAGCTTTTACTTCTTCAACAACTTCATCAGGCGTTAAAGTTTTTAAAGCTTTTTCAATGGAAGCGTAGCCACCATTTTTCATGTAAATATTTATATCCTGAATATCAGGTATTCCAATTTGACCAGTTAAAATTTTTGTTTTTCCCATTTGCAAATCATAATAATGCTAAAAAATAATTTAATTTTTAGCAAGCTCATCCATTAACCTATCAACATTTTCTACATTCATATTTTCGTAGTATGTTTCTTTGATTTGAATTACCGGTGCAAAGCCACATGCGGCCAGGCATTCAACTGTTTTTAAAGAAAATAATCCATCTACGGAAGTTTCACCTACTTTTATTCCTAATTTATTTTCGATATGCTCAATGGTATCTTCAGCACCCATTAAAACACAAGGACCCGTATGACATACTTCCATAACATACTTACCTGTCTTTTGAAGGTGAAACATAGTATAAAATGTAGCTACTTCATATACTTCAATAGGTTCAAGAATAAGTAAGGATGCAATATAATCCATAACCCCTGCACTTAACCAACCCCATTGATCCTGCGCTAAGTGCATAATTGGTAAAATTGCTGATTTTTGTTTGCCTTCAGGGTAATGGCCAATATATCTTTTCGCTTCTTTTAAACGATCATCAGTAAATTTTATATCTTCAGTTACTTCAGCCATTCTTTTATACTTATTATTCTTTATTTTTATATATGTTAGATAAATAAATTAAATCAGGAATCTAATTCACCCGCAATAACATTTAAACTGCTTAATATAACAATTGCGTCAGATAATGTCACACCTTTAATCATTTCAGGATATGCCTGATAATAAATAAAACATGGCCTGCGAAAATGTAAACGATAAGGTGTACGACCGCCATCACTTAAAAGATAAAATCCTAATTCTCCATTACCACCTTCTACTGAATGATATACTTCACCAACTGGTGCATCTATCTCACCCATTATAATTTTGAAATGATATATGAGAGCTTCCATACTTCTATACACTTCTTTTTTTGGAGGAAGATAATATTCCGGAATATTAGCAAAATACGATCCTTCTGCTGTTGGTAATTTTGCCAAAGCTTGTTCTATAATTCGTAAGCTTTGCCAAATTTCTTCATTTCTTACTATAAATCTATCATATGTATCGCCTGTGGTACCAATCGGAATTTCAAATTCAAAATCTTCATAAGATGAATAAGGTTCCATCACGCGTACATCATAATCCACACCTGCAGCTCTTAAATTAGGGCCTGTAAATCCATAATTTAAAGCCCTTTCACCGGAAATACCTCCAACACCTATTACCCTATCCATAAATATTCTGTTTCGGGTAAACATTTTTTCAAATTCCTTCATGACTTTTGGAAATTCATCTAACCATTTCCTTAATTTCATAATTGCTACTTCCGAAAAATCTCTTTCCATGCCACCCATTCTACCCATATTGGTAGTTAAGCGAGCTCCACAGATTTCTTCATAAATTTCATAGATTTTTTCTCTTTCCTGAAAGAGATATAAGAAGCCGGTAAATGCTCCTGAATCAACACCTAATATTGAGTTACAAATTAAATGATCTGAAATTCTTGCCAGTTCCATTACAATCACGCGAAGGTATTGAGCCCTTTGTGGAACTTTAATTTCTAATAATTTTTCTACTGTCATCCACCAACCCATGTTATTAATTGGTGATGAGCAATAATTCATTCTGTCTGTAAGAGGGGTAATTTGATAGAAAGGTCTTCTTTCAGCAATTTTTTCGAATGCACGATGGATATAACCAATAGTCATTTCAGTTGAAACGATCTTTTCTCCATCCAATTTTAATATATTTTGAAAAATACCATGAGTAGCAGGATGAGTCGGCCCTAAATTGAGCGTCATTAATTCATTATCTGTCTCTTCAACAATAGTTATATTGTTTGAACTCAAAATATTTGACTGACTCTTTATAATGTCTGACATAATTTATTTTTTAAACCCTTAAGTTTAAATTATCTTTTTTCAAAAACTATCTGCCAAACATGGCATCATCTTTATCTCTTCTCGTCTGATCTTCAAGAGGATATTCTCGTCTCATTGGAAAATAATCCTGTTCATCAATATTTAGTATTTTCACAAGGTTAGGATGCCCTTTAAAAATAATTCCAAAAAAATCATAAGTTTCTCTTTCCATCCAGTTTGCTGCTTCCCAAATAGAAGTTGCAGAATCAATTTCAGGATTGCTGAGTGGTATAAATACTTTTAATCGTATTCTAAAATTATTAACTAAGCTATGCAAATGATAAACTACGCAAAACTCATTATCAATTAAGTCAGGGAAATGAATGGCAGTAAGGTCTGTTAAAAAATTTAATTGCCATTGTTTATGAGCAAACATATGCTCAAGCACATTTTTAATTTTATCTTTTGTAATTATTAGAGTCAGTAAATTATAAGGTTCACTGACTTCAAGTATGGCTTCGCCATACTTTTCTTGAAGTTCTTCTATAATAATATCCTTACTTACTACTATCACAATATTTTATATTATTATTATTTAATATTATAGCTATCCATTAATAATTGGTACTCTTCCGAATTTCTCCTTCTATAAGATTCTTTACCGGCTAATTCTTGGATTTGCATTAATCCTTCTATAATCTGTTCAGGCCTTGGCGGGCAACCCGGAACATAAACATCAACCGGTACAACTCTATCAATGCCTTGTAATACACTATATGTATCAAATATACCACCACTGGATGCACAGGCACCAACAGCCATTACCCAACGGGGTTCTGCCATTTGTGTATAAACTTGTTTGACAATAGGTGCCATTTTTTTTGCAATTGTACCCATTACCATTAATAAATCGGCTTGACGAGGTGAAAAACTTGGCCTCTCGGATCCAAATCTGGAAATATCATAATGAGACCCCATAGTGGCCATAAATTCAATACCACAACACGAAGTTGCGAATGGCAATGGCCATAGTGAATTTTTTCTTGCTAAACCTATTACAGCACTATAAGATGTAGCAAAAAAACCTGCACCTGCATGTCCTTCAGGGGCCTCAACTATTTTTAACTCTTTTATATCTGTCATTAAAGCAACATTTAATAGAATTTTACTACTCCAATAAAATAACAATTTTCTTTAAATTATTGTTTCAATATTAATCCTCCAGCCAATTCAAAACTCCTTTTTTAATAACGTATATAAAGCCAACCAATAATAAGCCCATAAATAAAATCATTTCTATAAAGGCCGTAAGGCCTAATTCTCTAAAATTTACTGCCCACGGATACATAAAAATTATTTCAACATCAAATAAAACAAAAAGAATAGCAGTTAAAAAATATTTAACCGAAATAGGCATTCTTGCATCACCCTTTGCCTCAATACCACTTTCAAATGCTTCATCTTTTACTGCCCCATGCCTTTTTGGACCTAATAGATGAGTAAGAATCAAAGCAAAAACAATAAAGCCTAATGCACAACCCAATTGTATAAATAATGGAAGGTAATCGGACGGTATATATGTTTTTTGAAGTAAAATCATTTTTTAACTTTATCTTTTTAATCCTATGTCAGTTTTGAGAAGCGACAAATTTATATGCCTAAAACGACTTTTTCAACAGAAAGTAGGTTTTATATTTAAATGAAACCAAAATTTATAATTATTCTGTTTATAAAGTCTTTTGAAGGTGATATATACAATAATAATTTTTAATTAAGTTATTTTAATTAGGTTTTTACATATTCGATCGGGTGTAATATTAGTTTAAAAAACTGATTAATCCGATTTTGCTTTTTTTAGTATAATGAAGAATTTTAAAATTGAAATTAAAATATATTTAACCCTGTTTAAAAATACTTTAATCCTACTTTAATTTTTTAATTCACTCAAGAGGTTTATTTACTAATTTCTTTATGAATATTTAATTTATGTAATTCCAGAATTGTAGTTTTTCCATCCTCACTTTCTTTATACATAGGTATAAATTTTCTGTTGAAAAGTATTTCATTAAAAGTATATGAAGTTCGTTGGTGAACGTAATTAGAAAAAACATCATCGAAGCCTCGTAGATTAACATACAATTCCACATCCGAAACGATTAAATCGTTTTCTGTAAATTCATAAAATGGGCTATTTTCTGTAATGGGGTGAACCACCGTCCAACTCATTGGCATACTATCAACACGACTTCTTTCCAAATCTAATGTAAAATATTTATAAATCGGATTTTCGTTTTCTATCGTCTGCAAACCTACTGTTACCTTTATTTCCAATTCGGTTAAAGCATGTTTATCTTTATATGCAGCAAAGCGAAACATCAATCCAAAAGATTCTTTATAGGGGCTTATTAAAGCATGATCGCTAAAAATAAGATAGCTTTTTGGTTTCGAAAACCTTCCATAAATTAAACCTGTTGCAATAGCAAGGGATAAAAAACCGGTTAATGCTTCAATACCTGCAACTAAATTTGCGAAATCACCTATAGGATTTACACGGCCATAACCCACAGTTGTGAAGGTTTGGGTGCTAAAATAAAAAAGTTGTTTGTAATTATTTAAATTATTTCCAATAACAACCCCATCAAATTGAGCAGGGCCAATCGCAAAATAGATGGTTGCAAAAACCAAATTAATAAACAAATAAAATAGTACTATTATAAAAATAAATTTCCACAATGGCAGGTTGAGCATATCGTGAAACACACTTATTCTTTTCCAAACAGGCATCCCTTCTTTAATCAAATTAAAAGTCCCATCCTTATTGATAAACCTCCCTCCACCACTGTTATTGTTATTACTGAACCCGGTATCATTGTTCGGGTTTGAAAATAGATTTGTTTTTTTATAATCTGTCATTCAATAAAATTGATATTTTTAATAAAGCTATGAAAATTTATTATTTTTTAATTAATACAAATTACTGTGGGGCTTGAAATTTAGTAAACCAAATATTTTAGTTTTTAAAAATAATTTTTAAAATTGTTTAATTTCGAACAAATATTTAAGTTTTAAAACTATCTACAAGATTAATAACTATGAATTACGAGATTAATAATATTAGAAAAATAAGGACTAGTCTACTTAATATAATCAAGGATTTAAGTTTGGATCAATTAAACATGGTTCCAACTAATTTTAACAATAACATTATTTGGAATCTGGCTCATTTAATATCAGCTCAGCAGGGAATTTGTTACAAAAGGTCAGAAAAAAATATTCATATAAGCGAAGATTTTTATAATGCTTACAAACCGGGTTCAAAACCTGAAAAACCACTTACCGAAATTGAAATTGAAGAAGTAAAAAAATTGTTATTTACATCATTGGATTTGCTTGAGAACGATGTTGACAATAATGTTTTTGAAGGATATAAAACTTGGAATTCCAGATATGATGTCGAAATAAAAAATATTAATGATGCAATAAGTTTCTTACAGTTTCATGAAGGTTTACATATGGGTTATATTATGGCATTGAAAAAAATTGTAACCGAATAATAATTTTTAAAATAATAATATCAAAAAACCGATATTGATATATTCATAATTGCATTTTAAAAAAGGGATGTTTGATAACATCTCTTTTTTTGTTTTCAAACAATATATTATTAGATATTAAATTTTATATTTTTGATTTTATTTAATTTTCCAATTTTATGAAAAAGATTTCAATTTATATTTTATTCCTTTTTTTATCGGTTTTTTTATCTTTAAGTGTTTCTGCACAAAAAAAATCCAAGAAGGATTATATAATTACCATTGCTACTTCATATGGAGATATGAAGCTTGTTTTGTATGACGAAACTCCAAAACATAAGGCAAATTTTCTTAAACTGGTTAAAAAGAATTTTTACGACAGTTTATTGTTCCACCGTGTAATGAATAATTTTATGATTCAGGGTGGTGATCCAAAATCCAAAACAGCAAAGCCCGGCGAGCAATTGGGAGAAGGTGATGTTGGTTATACTATTCCGGCGGAGTTTAATGAAAAACTTTTTCATAAGAAAGGTGCTTTGGCCGCAGCCCGAGATAATAATCCTCAAAAGGCATCAAGTGGTTGTCAATTTTATATTGTTCAAGGGAAAAAATTTACTGATGCTATGTTCCCTAATGCAGAAAAACGCTCTGGTAGAACAATACCTGAAGATCAAAAAGAAATTTACAGAACAATTGGCGGGGCACCACATTTAGATATGAACTATACTGTTTATGGCGAGGTAATTGACGGCCTTGATGTGATCGATAAAATAATTGTTCGACCAACCGATAAACAATACAGGCCTATTGATGATATAAAAATGAAAATATCGAGTGAAAAAATATCGAAAAAAAAAATAAAAAAATTATATAATTATACATTTCCAAATTAAGGAATTAGAAAACAAAAATTATGAAAAAGACAATTTTAGTAACGGGTTCAAATGGTTTACTAGGTCAAAAGCTCGTAAAACTAATTACCGATAAAAACGAATACCAACTCATTGCAACCGCAAAAGGAGATAACCGCCTGCCTGCTGATGAAGATTATATTTACCAAAGTTTAGATATAACAAATAAAGAAGAAATTGAAAACCTTATTACCAAGGTTAATCCTAATTATATTATTCATACAGCTGCAATGACTAACGTAGATCAATGCGAAAGTGAAAAAGAAGCCTGTATTAAATTAAATGTTGATGCTGTCAGGTATTTAAAAAACGTATGCGAAGAAAAAAATATTTTTCTTTTGCATTTATCTACTGATTTCATTTTTGATGGCGAAAACGGTCCTTACGATGAAGAAGCTGAAGGAAAACCATTAAGTTTTTATGGAGAGAGTAAGCTTGAAGCAGAAAAGATTTTAATTGAAAGCAAAGGACCTTGGGCGATAGCAAGAACTGTGTTGGTTTATGGTATTGCAAACGACATGAGCAGAAGCAATATAATATTATGGGTGAAAAAATCTCTTGAAGATGGAAAAACAATCAATGTAGTAGATGACCAATGGCGCACACCGACACTTGCTGAAGATTTAGCGATGGGATGTTATTTAATAATAAAAAACGAAGCAAAAGGTATATATAATATTTCGGGAGATGAATTATTAACCCCATATCAAATGGCATTACAAACTGCCGATTTTTTTAAACTGGATAAAAATTTAATTAACAGAGCCACGGCAGCCACATTTACACAACCTGCAAAAAGACCGCCACGCACAGGTTTTATTATTACAAAAGCGCGAGAAAAATTAAATTATAATCCGGTAAATTTTAATGAAGGTATTGGAGTGTTGGCTTCGCAAATTCTTTAGAAATTTTATCAGCCATGAAAAATTTATTAATTATTTCTTTATTACTGATCCTTTCAAGCTGTGCAACTTTTATACATGGAACAAAACAAAAAATTAAAGTCGTTTCAAATCCTAATGGCTCTACTATTAAAAATAATGGCATTCCATTTGGAACTACAACCGATACGACTGTAAATATTTCGGAATTATTAAAAAATAATCTTAGTTATTTACATATTACAAAAGCTGGCCCCAAATTGCCGAAAAATGTTATCTCTTTTGACATTCTACCAATAGTTTCACAAGCAGTTAAAAACCTTGCAATACCCGGTGAACCTTATCAATTGATTAAATATCAAATAAGCTATGAAAGGTATTTAACAGAAAAATTAAGTTTTGAATTATCTTTTTTAAAAAAGAACGCCATCTGTCCTGATTGCGAATATAAAACTGTATTTTCTAAAAATCCTTTTGGTGAATCCAACGCTGCAAAATTTTCAGAAGTTTATCAGGTAAGTTTGATTTTGAAAAAATATTGGAAAAAGGGTTTTCACACTGATTTTGGTCTTGCTTATAGAGAATTAAAAGCAAAGAATGCTCAAGTTATATGGAAAGAGCATGATACATTTATTTTACATGTCGGTGATTTTGATTTTATAAGTAATGTAAGAATTAAAGCAAAAGATTATCAAATTAAATTGCTTACAGGATATTGCTTTTTAATACCTGCTTTTACTAAAAAAGATTTTATTACTCTAGATATTTTTGGAGGGATTACGCCCTATTATAGGTTTGTTGATTTAGATCATTATCAACTTACAAGATATTATTCAGAAATTCCATATTCGTTAAAAACAAATGAATCTGAAAGTACATCAAGGCTCATTTTAGCTTTTCAGCTTGGTTTTAAAGTTGGATTAATGTTTTAATTGATAATTATTATTTTGGTTTAATAATTGTATGCGTTCAATTACCCATTTATCAAGCCAAACTAAAATGAAAAATTTAATAATTCTTCCTTTGTTATTAATCCTTTCAAGCTGTGCAACTATTATACATGGAACAAAACAAAAAATTAAAATCATTTCAAATCCGAATGGTTCTCAAATATTTGTCAATGGAAAAAAGGCAGGAATAACTCCTGCAATAGTAACATTGAAAAGAAAAGACTTAATAGAAATTCAAGTTTCTCATCCTGGTTATGAAGATAAAGTAATGGCATTCCGAGGTAAAGTTGAAAAGAAATATTTAATTGGGGATGCACTACTTTCATTACCAACTTTTGGTTTACCATTTATTATTGATGGGTCATCAGGTGCAGCACTAAGGTTTAAATTTGATAGCTTAACGTTTAATCTTGATTTAAAAAACGATTCTGTTAAAAATGAAATAAGGGAATCGATAAAAATTAATAACATACAAAAGAAAGAAGAACAACTTTTAAAAAATGATATAAGTTTAAAATTTATCACTTTAGAGATTAATAAAATTAAAAATGAGATAGCAAATAATAAAAAAAGTAATTTACAATCCCCCAAAAATATTATTAGTTTCGACATATTGCCTTTAATACTTCAAGCTGCTTTTGATAATGGTAATCAACAGTTTATTCAATATAGTTTAAATTATGAAAGGTTTATAGCTAAGAAATGGAGCGTTGAACTTTCTTTTATTAAAAAAAATCCTACTTGCCTAAATTGTTTATATCATTCATCAGATGGAGAGGATGATTTTAATGTAATGAAATTTACTGAAACATTCCAAGGAGGAATTACTTTAAAAAGATTTTGGAAGAAAGGTTTTCATAGTGATCTTGGCTTCGCTTACCGTTATTCTCACCATGACAAGGCTGAAATTTTATTTACTGCAACCCATCCAACAAGGTCGGATAATTTGCATGATGTGGTTGAGACTGCAAATGATTACAAAATTAATTTTTCAAGTGGATATCGTTTTAAATTCGCCATTAAAGAAAATTTTATATTACTCGATTTTTATACCATATTATCTCCATATTTTAGATATCTCTATTATACGCAAAGTACATATCCTCAGCCTTTAATATATAACCATTGGAGTGGCGACCTTCAATTTGGTATAAAATTAGGTTATATGTTCCGATAATCTTTTTTATTTGAATGGTTTTAATTAACTACGCAGTATTATTTATTAATATTTATACGCTATGCTTAATTTAATCAAATTTTCAATTTCTATTGCCTTTTTTTTGTTTTATACCGTTTCAATTAAGGCAGGAACGGTGGAAACCATTGAGGTTTACAGCCTTTCAATGAAGAAGCACATTTTTGTTAATATAATTAAACCTCAAAACTATTCATCATCGCAAAAAAAATATGAAGTGGTTTACCTGCTTCATGGTTTTGGTGGTAGTTATAAAGATTGGATATTAGGACTTCCTAAAAATTATTTAACTGATTTATCAGATAAATACAATTTCATATTTGTTTGTCCAGATGCTAAAAACAGTTTTTATTTGGATAGCCCGGTTAATAAAGAAAGCCTTTACGAAACATTTATGATAAAAGAATTAATCCCTTTTATTGATCAAAAATTTAAAACCATTAATTCTAAAAGCGGAAGATTTATTACCGGAATTAGCATGGGAGGGCAAGGTGCAATTTATTTGGCTATTCGAAATCCGGAAAAATATTTGGCTGCCGGCAGTACAAGCGGTGCCATTGATTTAACCATCGTTACTGAATACGATTGGACTTTAGATGAAATGACTGCCATATTGGGAGACAATAAAAAATATCCTGAGCGGTATACCGAAAACTCTGTTTTGAATATGGTAGATCAATTAAAACAAAGCAAAGTACCTGTTATTGTTGATTGTGGTGCGCAAGACGAATTTTTTATTGAAGCCAACAGAAAATTTCATACTAAATTAATGACCGCGATTGTTAATTATGAATATTTAGAAAATAAAGGAAAGCATGATTTTAAATATTGGGCTACAACTATTGAAAGTCATTTG
Organism: Spirosomataceae bacterium; assembly: GCA_965248855.1. Lineage (GTDB taxonomy): Bacteria > Bacteroidota > Bacteroidia > Cytophagales > 172606-1 > CBDFKQ01. The sequence continues at coordinate 106,051 of CBDFKQ010000027.1, forward strand.
ATATTTTTTCAAAAGCAGTTACAATCCGTTCAAAAGTAATTTTTAATTTAAATAATTTTTATTTTTGATAAATTTTAATGCTTAGTCGGCTTCGGGTTATAATCAGAAAGTATTTCGGATTTTCATATAAAGAAATTAATGGATTTTTAGTAGTTATCCTCATTCTAATAGTGGTGATTACAGCACCATTATTATTTGATATTTTATATAACCCTACCCAAGCTTTATCAAATTCTGAAAAACAAAAATTTGACAGCATTACTTCATTATTAGAAAAAGTAAACACAAATAATGTTATAACATCTACAACATTATTTGTTGTAGAAAAGAAAGTATTTTATTTCGATCCTAATCAAATTTCTCAAGAGCAATTTCAACAATTGGGTTTAAAGGAATTTATAGCAAAGCGGATAATAAATTATCGTGCAAAAGGAGGTCATTTCAAAAAGAAGGAAGATCTTTTAAAAATTTACGATTTTCCTAAGGATCTTTATGTTGAGTTAGAGCCTTATATTCAAATTCAAAAATATGAAAGTAAAAAATTATTAAGTGGGTTTGAAAATAAAAATCCAGGGAAGAAATTTGAAAAAAAAGTAATACAAAAACTTACAAATTTTGACTTAAACACTGCGGATACTATTCAATTAAAATTAATAAATGGAATAGGTACCGGATATGCAAAACGAATAATTAAATACAGAGATGCCTTAGGCGGTTTTTATGAAGTAAACCAAGTGAGAGAAGTATATGGGTTGCCGCCGGCCACGGCAGATGAATTATTAAAATACGCTTTTATAAAAGCGGAAGTGAAAAAAATAAATGTTAATAATGCAACCGTAAACGAATTAGATAAACATCCTTACATTTCTTATAAGCTGGCAAGTTTGATAATCAATTATAAAACCCAACATGGAAATTTTAATTCTATCGATGATTTAAATCAGATCAGGGCACTGGATAAAGATGTCCTAACCAAGTTTGCTCCCTATTTAGAATATTGAAACTTAATTATTATTAATAATTTATTTAATAATAACGGATTTAATTAAAAAAAATAATTTTTAAATTATCAGTTTATCGATATAGACAAATTTATAATTCTAAAATTATTCTTAAAAAGAAGAAAAAGTTTTACTTTTTTTTCTTTGGCACTTTCCCGCCTTCCTTTTTTGCTTCTGAAAGCCCAATAGCAATAGCTTGCTTTTTATCGGTTACTTTTTTACCGGTACCGGTTTTTAATTTTCCTTCCTTCATTTCGTGCATTGTTTCAGCAACTTTCTCTTGTGACTTTTCTCCGTATTTTGCCATAATTTTATATTTTTAAATTATAAAATTTTAACAAAAAAAATCTGTGCCATTTCTTCAAAAATGGAATTAAATCCGATAGAATAACCTTAATAAACAAAACTATAAAAATGATAATGATTATCTTTTTCTCCATATTTTTATTAATCGACACTTTGGTAATATTTTTATTCCTCCAAAGGAAAATATTTGGAATAAATCCGTCAGGTGAAAGATTGTTACGAATTGAAAAGTCGGCAAATTATGTGAATGGCTCTTTTCAAAATTTAGTACCGACAGAAATTATTTTAAAGGAGGCTTCCTTTATAAAAATGATGTTCCAATTTTTTAATAAATCTGCAAGTACTGCACCACCAAAAATTTTACCTTCAGTTAAAACTGATTTAATAAATTTAAAGTTAATTGAACCAACTATTATCTGGTTTGGACATTCGTCGTATTTTATCAAATCAAAACAATATAATATATTGGTCGATCCGGTGTTTAGCGGCCATGCATCACCTGTTTCGTTCATTGGAAAAGCATTTGAAGGTTCAAACAATTACAGTACTGAGGATCTTCCAAATATTGATATTCTCATCATCACTCACGACCATTATGATCATCTTGATTATGAAACAGTGACAAAACTAATACCTAAAGTTAAAAAGATTTTCACACCACTTGGTGTTGGTGCACATTTAGAATATTGGGGTTTTAAAAATGAAATAATTACAGAACTTGATTGGTGGGAAATTAAAAATATATCAAATAACGTTGATATTGCTGCAACACCTGCAAGGCATTTTTCAGGAAGAAAATTTAAAAGGGGAAAGACATTGTGGGCATCGTTTGTTTTAAAAATTGAAGGTTACAATTTATTTTTAGGTGGTGATTCTGGTTACGGAAATCATTTTAAAGAAATAGGAGAAAAATTTGGTCCTTTTGATTTAGTATTATTAGAATGTGGCCAGTATGGCGATAAATGGCCATTTATACACATGCTACCCGAACAAACTGTTGAAGCTGCAATAGATTTAAAAGCAAAAACCTTATTACCTGTTCATTGGGGAAAATTTATTTTATCTACGCATGATTGGAATGAACCAATAAAACGGGCGGTAAATGCGGCAATTAAAAAAAATATTAATATTGTAGTGCCAATGATAGGCGAAGCAGTTGTTTTAAATACTGACCATCCTTTAAATAATTGGTGGGATTTTTAATCTAATAATAAAAAATGGAAAATATTCTACAATCAAATATTAAAATTAATAATAAAAGAATAGAATCTATTGATCTTTTAAGAGGAATAGTAATGATTATTATGGTGTTAGACCATGTGAGAGATTATTTCCATGCTGATGCTTTTCTATTCAACCCGACAGATCTTAGTCAAACAAATGGATTAATCTTTTTTACCAGATGGATTACACATTTTTGTGCGCCGGTTTTTATTTTTTTAACCGGACTATCAGCTTACATAAATGGACAAAATATTGGCCGGAAACAAATCTCAGCCTTTTTATTAAAAAGAGGTTTTTGGTTGATAATTTTAGAATTTACAGTAGTTAATTTCGGTTGGTTCTTCAATATTCATTTTCATTTTTTTGCTTTGCAGGTTATATGGGCAATCGGAGTTTGTATGATGGTTTTGGGTTTATTAGTTTATTTACCAAAACCACTTCTTTGGTTAATTGGAATTTCAATTTTCATCTTTCATAATTTAATTGATTTTATAAATATCCCTGATGATAGTTTTATCAATTTTTTCTTTAAATGGAAATTCTATCATACAGATTTTGCAAATATTGTTACTGCTTATCCAATAATTCCCTGGATTGGGATAATAACTTTAGGTTATTGTTTTGGGGAATTTTATAACAAAAATTTTGATCCTTCACGGAGAAAAAAGATTTTATTATATACCGGATTAATATCAGCTACACTTTTTATTATTATCAGGTTCATCAATTTTTATGGCGATCCTTCTGTGTGGTCAACTCAGTCATCCACCTTCTTTACTATTTTATCGTTCTTAAATACTACCAAGTACCCTCCTTCACTTTTATATTCCTTAATGACATTGGGGCCGGCTTTAATATTTTTGTCTCAATCGGAAAATATCGATAACAAAATAAGTAATAAAATAATTACCATTGGCAGAGTACCCATGTTTTTTTATCTTGTTCATATTTATATTATTCATTTACTGGCTATTATAATAATTAATTTTACAGGCCATAATTGGTCAGAAATGATTTTAAGCAAATGGGTTACAGCAAACGAAAATCTAAAAGGTTATGGTTTTAATTTGGGAATTGTATATTTAATTTGGATAATATTAATAATCGCGATTTATCCGCTGTGTAAATTGTATGAAAATTATAAAAGAAATAATAAAGATAAATGGTGGTTAAGTTATCTTTAACAATATTTTGTTTTTACGAATAAAAAGTAATTTGTTATCTTAAATATTAAAACACATTTTAAATAAAAAATTTAATCATAAGACTATGAAAGGCCCGATATCTCAATTTGTTGAAAAACATTATTTACATTTTAATGCTGCTGCATTAGTTGATGCTGCCAAAGGATATGAAACGCATTTGTTGGAAAATGGGAAAATGATGGTAACTATTGCGGGTGCAATGAGTACTGCTGAATTAGGAAAATCATTGGCAGAGATGATCAGGCAAGATAAAATTAGTATTATATCTTGCACAGGTGCCAATTTAGAAGAAGATATAATGAATTTGGTAGCTCACTCACATTATAAAAGGGTACCTAATTACAGAGATTTAAGCCCACAGGATGAATGGAATTTATTAGAAAATCATTATAACAGAGTAACAGATACTTGCATTCCTGAAGAAGAGGCTTTTCGCCGCTTACAAAAACATATTCATAAACTTTGGCAAGATGCCAATGACAGTGGAGAAAGATATTTCCCTCATGAATATATGTATAAAATGTTGTTAACTGGGGTGTTGGAACAATATTATGAAATTGATCCGGAAAATAGTTGGATGCTTGCTGCAGCAAAAAAGAACTTACCTATAGTAGTACCGGGCTGGGAAGATTCAACAATGGGAAATATATTCGCTTCTTACTGTATTAAAGGTCAAATAAAACCTGTTACAATGAAAAGCGGAATAGAATATATGACTTTTCTTGCTGATTGGTACATAAAAAATTCAGAAGGAAAGGGAGTTGGATTTTTTCAAATCGGTGGGGGTATTGCAGGTGATTTTCCAATTTGCGTAGTGCCTATGTTATATCAGGATATGGAAATGGAAAATATTCCATTTTGGAGTTATTTCTGTCAAATATCTGATTCAACAACGAGTTATGGATCTTATTCCGGTGCTGTACCAAACGAAAAAATAACGTGGGGAAAATTAGATATTACTACCCCAAAGTTTATTGTAGAGTCTGATGCAACAATAGTTGTCCCTTTAATTTTTGCTTATATTTTAGGTTGGTAAATGCTTATTTTCATAAAGATTGCAGGTAAAATATATTGATTTCTTTACAAAATAAAAATGGCATTGAAAAATTTCAATGCCATTTTTATTTTCAACTGATATAACTATTTCTTATAAGTATCAGTTACATACATTTTATTTCCTGCACTGTTTACGTAGTATCTTCCACCTTTTGGACCTTCGTAAACTGTACGGCCTTTATCATCTTTTCCAATTGCTTTGTCAGCACCTGCTACTTTCTTTAAAACCGCGGGTTCAGCCTCTCTCTCTTCTTCTTTTTTTGTTTCTTTTTTAGTAACTGTTTCTTTTTTTACAGTTTCCTTTTTACCTTTTATTTCAGTTTCCTTTTTTTCGGTTTCTTTTTTTGTTACCTCTTTAGCTTCTTTTTTTTCCTTTGCTATCTCTTTGGCTTCTTTTTTTTCCTTTGCTGCTTCCTTAGCTTCCTTAGCTTCCTTTTTTTCCTTTGCTTCTTTTTTTTCTTCCTTCTTTTCTACTTCCTTCTTTTCTGTTTTAGTTGATTTTACTTCTTTTATTTCCTTTTTTTCTTTAGTTTTTGGTTTTGCCTGACCAAAAGTATTAATTGTAGCAAATAGGCAAATAAATCCTAAAATAAATGATAGTTTTTTCATGAATTACTATAAGTTTGATTGTTATGTAAATTACATGCCAATTTAAAAAAAAACATTAACATACAATTATTTTTTAAGCAAATTTATCCTACAAACAACTTTTTTAAATTATTATTATGATTTGGCTTTTTTCATCTTTCGTTATATTTATTATTTATATTTTTTATTGGTTTATAAGCAGGAAACAACGAAACAGAAAGAAAATATTAAAAGCAGAGTTTCCAAAACAATGGGAAGCCATTTTAAATGAAAAAGTTGCATTTTATGTAGGTTTGCAGGAAGAGGAAAAGATCCGTTTTAAACAATTGATACATATTTTTATTAACGAGAAACGAATCGTTGGCATTAAAACAGAAATAAACGACGAAATAAAATTATTAGTTGCCGCCAGTGCTATCATCCCTGTGTTTGGATTAAAAAATTGGGAATATGATAATTTAGGAGAAATATTTGTAACCGATGGTTCGGTGAAAGATTATGAAATAGATAAAGAGCACTCTAATTCTATACTTGGTCAGGTACAACCAATGTTTGGTCATACTTATTATATGACATTATCAAAACAATCTCTATTACACGGTTTTAACGCCGGCGACGAAGAAAATGTAGGAATTCACGAATTTGCTCATATTCTTGATGAAGCTGACGGAGTAATTGATGGCATACCTTCAAGTTACTTATCACCCGAATTAATTCCTCAATGGATCAGTATTGCCGATGAAGAAATGAGTGAAATAAAAAAAGGAAAATCGACTATAAATGAATATGGTGCTACTAACAGAGCGGAGTTTTTTGCAGTTTCTACAGAATATTTTTTTGATAAGCCAAAAGATTTATTAAATGAAAACCCTACATTATATAATTTACTTAAAAAAACTTACCATCAGGATCCGGTTAAATTTTTTAACTTCGATCTTAATACGATTTTTTACCCTTATGGAAAAAAGACAGACAGGAACGCACCTTGCCCTTGTGAAAGTGGACTAAAATTTAAAAAATGTTGTTTAAAAAAAGATAACCAATCACATTCTGAATAATGTATAATTAATTTTTAAAATTAATTTATTGATATTGATATAATCATGAAATTATTTCCGACAGAGAAAGTAGAAAATAACAAATCGTATTGGATAAGAATCTTATTTAATTTAGCGCCTCTTTATATTGCAACAGGTGCCAAAATAAAATTTTGTTCTTATGATTTTAAAGAAACTCACGTAAAACTAACTAAAAACCTGCTTACCAGAAATTATGTTAATACAATTTTCGGCGGAAGTATGTATAGCAGTATCGATCCTATCTACATGCTTATGCTCATGCAAATTTTAGGAAAAAATTATGTAGTATGGGATAAAGCTGCCACCATTAGATTTATTAAACCTGCTAATAAAATATTAAAATGCAGATTTATAATATCAGATGAGTTGGTAAAGAATATAAAAGATAAAATCAAAAATGAAGGTGAAATGAATTTGGAATTGGCACTTGAGTACCTTGATGAAAATGAAAAACCATGTGCTTCTTTTACCAAAACACTTTACATAGCCGAAAAGAATTTTTATATCGAGAAGAGAAAAAACAAAGGGCAATCAATTGACTATAAGCCAAGATATTAATAATTTTTAAATTATTTTTATTCCCCATTATGTAGAGGTTTATCTCTACATATCTTTTATAAAAAATAGCATTGATATTTATAATGCTATTATTGACCCCTCGTAAATTGTTACTCGGTTAGAATGATTTTTTAATACTGATATGTTGCAGAATATTGAACATTCTATTAAACATTTTAATAATAACATTATGGAAGCTCAAGCACAAATTGATAATCAGTTCTCTAAACTGAGAGACATGATAGAGCATATTAAAATTGCCATGCTCACTACTCTCGACGAAAAGGGGAATTTAATCAGCAGACCAATGGCTGCACAAAAAGTAGATAATGAAGGCGTGATATGGTTTTTTACTAAAAAAAATTCACCAAAAGCTAATGAACTACAAAAAGATGAAAGAGTAAATCTTAGCTTTTCAAATTTAGATAAACAATTATATGTTTCGGTTTCAGGTGCTGCGCGTGAAGATGCAGATCGTACTAAAATAGATGCCTTATGGAATCCGGAATTGGATAAATTGTTTCCATATGGAAAAGATGACCCGAATTTAACATTATTAAGAGTTGAAATTCACCTTGGTGAGTATTGGGATGGTGCCAATAATAAAATGATACAATTATTTAATATTGTATCAACACTAACAAGTGAAAACTCATTCCAACCTTCCGAAAATGAAACGATATCCTTGGATCAAGCACACAACGATCCAAATTTACTTACAGTACCGTTTAAAATAGATTCTTTTTAAAATTCGAAAAATTTATATAACACAAAACAGCTTCAAAATATGAAGCTGTTTTTTTTTGTATATTATTAAAAATTTATATTTACAGTAAAACTTTAGTACTGATAATAAATTTTTACTTTTGTGAATAATAATTGAATACTAAACATTTCAGATTATTAATTAAATGATCTGAATAATTCATTCCATATATGTCAAAAAAAGTAAATGTTGGTTTGGTTCAAATGTCATGCACAAGCGATAAAGCGGATAATTTAAAAAAATCAATTATAAAAATTCGAGAAGCAGCAGCAAAGGGAGCACAAGTTATTTGTCTGCAAGAACTATTTCTTTCTTTATATTTTTGTGATATTGAAGATTATGGCAATTTTAAGTTGGCAGAAGCCATACCGGGTCCATCAACCGAAACCTTAGGTGAACTTGCCAAAGAATTGGGAGTTGTAATAATCGCTTCACTTTTTGAGAAACGAACTGAAGGATTATATCACAATACAACTGCAGTGTTGGATGCCGACGGAAAATATTTAGGAAAATATAGGAAAATGCATATCCCTGATGATCCTGGATTTTATGAGAAATTTTATTTCACTCCGGGTGATTTAGGTTATAAAGTTTTTAATACCCGATATGGCAAAATTGGTGTTTTAATTTGTTGGGATCAATGGTATCCCGAAGCAGCAAGGATAACATCTTTAATGGGAGCAGAATTTTTAGTTTATCCGACGGCGATAGGTTGGGCAGTTGATCAGGATGAAAAAACAAATATAGAACAGTATGAGGCATGGCAAATAATTCAACGATCACATTCTGTTGCAAATGGAGTTCATGTGGTTTCTGTTAACCGTGTCGGAGAAGAAGCAGGAGTTAAATTTTGGGGAGGGTCATTTATTTCAAATCCTTTCGGTAAAATATTATACCAAGCTTCACATAACAATGAAGATGTAATTGTGCATGAATTGGATCTTCAAAAAACAGATTTTTATCGTACCCATTGGCCATTTTTGCGAGATAGAAGAATTGACAGTTATCAACCCATTACCAAAAGGCTTTTGGATGAAGAAAATTAATATACCGTTTTTAGAAAACAGTTGTAATGATAAATTTTGAAAAGTATCCTTCCGAACTTGGTTATTTTTTCCCTGCAGAATGGCACCCGCATGTAGCTACATGGTTAAGCTTTCCACATAAAGAAGAATCATGGCCGGGTAAAATTCAAAGTATTTATCCTGTGTATGCTCAGTTTGTCAAAATACTGGCTGAAGGTGAACGGGTTAGAATAAATGTGAGTGATGAAGTAATGAAATCTTTTGCCGAAAATATTTTTTTAGCTGCAGGAGTAAATATGCAGCAAATAGATTTTTATTTTAACCCTACCAATGATGCATGGTGCCGCGATCATGGACCTGCTTTTTTAATAAATCCACAAGCTGAACAAAAAAAAATAATTGTTGATTGGAATTATAATGCGTGGGGCGACAAATATCCGCCTTATGATTTGGACGATGTAGTGCCTACAAAGATTGGCGAAAAATTTAATATTCCGGTTTACCACCCGGGTATCGTGATGGAAGGTGGTTCTGTTGACTTTAATGGTGAAGGTACATTGTTGACAACAAAAGCGTGTTTGCTTAATCCTAATCGCAACCCGCATTTAAACCAACAGGAAATTGAAGAATATTTACATCGTTATTATGGAGTAAAAAATATTTTATGGTTAGGCGATGGAATTATTGGTGATGATACTGATGGACACATTGATGATTTAACCAGATTTGTAAATAAGGATTCTGTAGTTACTATTATTGAAAAAAATAAAGCTGATGAAAATTATCAAATTCTACAGGATAATTTAAAAGCTTTAAATAAGTTGAGATTAGAGAATGGAAAACAATTAAATATAATTGAGTTACCAATGCCTAAGCCGATAATTTTTGATGATCAGCGTTTACCGGCTTCTTATGCAAATTTTTACATCAGTAATAAAAATGTAATTGTGCCAACATTTAAAGATGAAAATGATGAAAATGCTTTAAATATCTTACAAGATTGCTTTCCGGATAGGAATGTAATTGGTTTAGATTCTACAGATATTATTTGGGGCTTGGGTAGTTTTCATTGTTTAAGCCAGCAGGAGCCGGAATAAATTTTTATTTTAAATATTGATTGCATATTAAATATGCAATCAATATTTAAAATATGATTAGTGTGATACTTTAGGATCTAAAGTTTTTGCTTCTTCAATCATTTCTATCAACATTTCAACAGAAGGTACACGATTAGTAAGATTTTTAACTTCGTTTACCTGAACAAGTTTTAAATGTAAATTTTCAGCATTTCTCGTTCTGAATTCTTTAACTGTATCAACTCCCGAAGCTTCTAATAATTCTGAAAATTGACCTGCAATCCCTTTAATTCTAAATAAATCTGCATGATTTACCCATGTAAGTATTTTAGATTCATCGATACTGGTTTTTTCCGCTATCCCGCTTCTGCCTTTTTTGTGAGCACCTTCTTTCAGTAATTCTTCAACCGTATTTATTCCGATTTCTTTTAATTTGCCGGCGAAAACCGGGCCTATTCCTTCAATGTCTTCGATATTGTATGCCATAATTTTTTTTAGATTTAATGTTAAAAAGATGGATTTTATATATTTCAAATTTAAATCTAATTAGATGATTTTTACAAGTAATAGATTTATTTTTTATTACATAGTAAGCAGATTAGCAAACCCATAGTTATATAATGATATTTATAAATAAATTTATTTTATTAAAGTATTTTGTTTTATTTACAAAGTATAAATCAATAATTTAAACAAAAAACTTATGCAGGAAATTATTAATTTAATAACCAGTCGCACCGGTATCAGCGCCAGTCAAGCCCAAACTACAATTGAAATTGTGATGGAACAATTAAAAAATAAAATGCCCAACGCTGTTTCAACTCAAGTGCAAAATGTTTTATCGGGAAAAGAATTTGATTTTAATCAAATTTTAAAAGATGAAGCCCATCTTAAATTTGAAAATATAAAAGATGTGGCTTCCGAAAAAATTGAAGATTTAAAGGATGGTGCTAAAGACTTTATTGATAAATTGGGTTTTAAATAGAATAAAGAAATTAGATAAAAGACAAAAGAAATTAGACAAGAGACAAGAGACAATAGACAAGAGAAATTTCTCATGTCTATTGTCTCTTGTCCTTTCTCTCCATAAATCAAAACCCTAATTTTTCTTTAACTTTATTTAAAACAATTGAAGATATTTCTCTTGCTTTTTTTTCACCTGTCATTAAAATTTCATTCAATTCCTTCTCGTTATCGATATAATAATTATAGATTCTTCGAGGTTCGGCATATTTTTCTAAAATAATTTCTTGGAGTGCCTGCTTTGCATGTCCATATCCAAAATTTCCCTCTAAATACTTTTTACGCAAAATTTCTGTTTCTTCACTTGTGCCGATTAAAGAAAAAAGTTTAAACACAATATCTGTTTCCGGATCTTTAGGCTCTTCTAAAGCCCTGCTGTCGGTTTTAATTGTTTTAATTACTTTTAAAAGTTCTTTTTCAGGGAGAAAAATATCAATATAGTTATTATAAGATTTACTCATCTTTGTACCGTCTGTACCGGGGATAATCATTACCTCTTCACTTATTTTTGCTTCCGGTATTACAAAAGTTTCTCCAAACTGATTATTAAATCTGGTAGCTAAATCGCGTGAGATTTCTAAATTTTGCTGTTGATCTTTTCCTACCGGTACAAAATCAGCGTTGTATAATAATATATCTGCTGCCTGTAAAACCGGGTAGGTAAATAAGCCCACATTAACATCTGATAATTTTTCTATTTTATCTTTAAATGTAACTGAGTTTGAAAGCATTGGAAAAGGTGTTACGCAATTTAAATACCAAGCCAATTCAGTATGGGCAGGTACTTGGGATTGTCTCCAAAACACATTTTTATTTGCATTAAAACCAAATGCTAACCAAGCTGCTGCAATTGAATTAACATATTCTTTTCGCTTTCCGGCATCTTTTAAGGATGTAAGTGAATGTAAATCAGCTATAAAAAAGAAACTTTCATTATTTGGCTCTTCTGACATTTTTATAGCCGGAATTATCGCTCCTAATAGATTGCCTAGGTGTGGTCGTCCTGAACTTTGAATACCTGTTAAAATGCGTGACATATTAATATATAAAACCGGTTAATGGATTAAAGCAAATAAAGTTTAAGGTACAAAGGTAAACATTCACAGCCATTGTTATATTTACAAATTAGCACATAAATATTTCTCATGAAATTTTTTCTTTTTCCTTTTGCATTAATTTACTTTCTGGCTATTTTAATTCGAAATCTTTTATTTGACAAAAATTTTTACAAATCATTTCAATTTAAAACCGTTACCATAAATGTAGGCAACTTAACAGTGGGTGGTACCGGTAAAACTCCACATATTGAATATTTAATTAAATTTTTAAAAATAAAAAATAAAAAAATAACAACTTTAAGCAGAGGATATGGTAGAGATACGACGGGTTTTAGAATAGCAAATGATTCAGATTCTCCAAATACCATAGGTGATGAACCAATGCAATTTTATAAAAAATTTTCTCCGGATGTAAGCATAACAGTAGGAGAAGAAAGGGCAATGGCCATCCCACAAATTGTTGCTAAAATACAGGAAACAGAAATAATTTTACTGGATGATGCCTTTCAACACCGAAGTGTAATACCAACATTAAATATATTATTAACAGATTACAATCGATTATTTTATAATGATTATATGCTGCCGGTTGGTAGGTTGCGAGAAAATAGAAGAGGTGCTAAAAGATCGGATTTAGTTATAGTAAGCAAATGCCCTGCTGATTTAACAAACGCTTCAAAAAAAATTATCTCCGAAAAAATAATAAAATATTGTAAATCCGGAACAAATATTTTCTTTACCGGTATCCACTATGGAAAGCCTATTCCATTCTCAAATGAAAACTTTGCCTATAAGGAATCAGGAGGGGAAATGGCTGACGAACTTTTATTGGTTTCGGCAATTGCACAACCAAAAAATTTTGAAAAACAATTGGAAGTCGCATTTAAAATTTATGGCCATGTTATTTATAATGACCATCACCAATACTTGCAAAAAGATATAGAAAAAATAAAAGCATCTTTTTTAAAATCAAAAGCAAAAAGTATTTTAACCACTGAAAAAGATTTTGTTAAACTTTCTACTCTTGATACTTCGGGATTGCCCTTTTTTTACTTACCTATTGAAGTTTATTTTTTGGAGGAAGAAGAAAAGTTTCAGGAAATAATAATGAAATTATTTGAGAATGCTTAAATTAAATTTTTAAGAAAAAGTATAATAATTATTAACCAAAAAATTCCAAATCATTGCCCCTCCTATTGATAATGCTTTGGCTAAATAAAAATTAAGTTTTATTTTTTCATTTAACAGATAAGTAATAATTAAGCTGATTGTTAATCCCACCAAGGCTACTCCAAAAAATTTAAAAAACTGAAATGCCCAATTGGGGTCGTGGTTTTGAAAAGTCCAGATACGATTTAAAGTGAAGTTTACAATCGCAGAAACAACAAAACCAATGCTGCTTGAGATATATTTTTGTACTTTAAAAATTTCCTTAAAAATATAGGTAATTATAAAATCGACAGAAACACCTGTGGCACCAACTACACTGAATTTTATTAATTTTATAAAAAAAGGTTGATTAAAAATATTCATATTTCAAAAATTTTTGCACGTTTTTATAAAAAACTGCAAATAAAAATTTAAATTTTAAGAGCTCAAAAAAATTATATTTCTTCAGGTTTAAAATTTTTCAAACTTGATTTTTCAGGATATTTAGGAGTTATATTTTTTAATAATGTTTTTATTTTTATTAAATCAGTTTCAATATCCCCTGATGGATAAATAATATCAGGTAACATACCGCCCTCTTTTTTTTTGTAATCCAAAAAAGATAATAAAATAGGCATATTGGCACCTAAGGCAGCATAATAGAAACCGGTTTTCCATTCATTTACAAAATCTCTGGTTCCTTCTACAGGAACTATTAATGCTACTTCGTCTTCATTTTTTAATAATTCAACCATATTTTCAACCATATGGCCTTTATGTGATCTGTTTACAGGAATTCCACCAAAAGCACGTAAAAGAATACCTAAAGGAAATTTAAATAATTCTTCTTTTGCCAGGTATTTAACATTCATTTCTAAGATAGACCAGGCACAAAGTGCATATACCAAATCCCAATTGCTGGTGTGAGGAGCTGCAACTAGAATATATTTTTTTATTTCAGGAGGTTTACCAACCACTTTCCAACCCGTTAACCAAAAATAAAAGCGAGAAAGGGATTTTAACATGCATTTTAAATTTTGATCGCAATTTATAAAAACATTTATTTTTGAAGTAATAAAGTTTCAAATTGTTCTTTCATTGATATGGTATATTCATATCCTATTTGAAACATCTCTTTTGCTTTACCAATATCAAAAGTCGTAAATTTATTTAATAAGGTAGGTTCAATAAAAATATCACAATATTTTATCCTTTCATTAACGTTTGTGTGAATAGCAAGCAACAAACTTCTTTCCATAACGGATTTAATTGAAGTTAAAGGATGGGAAGAGTCATATGGATTAGTATGAGCACCAATAATAAAATCACATTTTCCTAACAGAGGTTCTACAGGCAGGTTATTTAATATACCCGCATCGGCTAATGTTAAACCTTCAAATTCAACAGGTTGAAACATTACCGGAATGCAACATGATGCCAGAATTGGAGTTATTAATTCACCTGTAGAAAAATAAATTGTCTTTCCCCTATTTAAATCAGTTGCATTTACAATTAATGGTATTTTTAGATCTTCAAACGAATTGGTTGGGAAATACTCCAAATAAAGATTTACCAAATTATTCATTTTAATAAATCCATTGCTGAATGCCGGGCGGAAATAAGTTAAAAATCTGTTATTTATAAATTGTTTTAAAATATCATCGGGAGATAAACCTAATGCATATAACGCACCAATTATGGCACCTGAACTTGCTCCGGAAATTATATTTGGTTTAATGCCAAATTCATCCAACGCTTTTAAAATTCCAATATGTCCGATCCCTCTTGCACCACCTCCCGATAATGCCAAACCAATTTTCAAAATGTTTTTTAAATTAGATTTTAATTTTCAAAATTTAAATAGAAATTTCAAATTGAACTAAATCAACAAATTCCTGAACTCTTTCTTCAACTTCCGCTGAAGATAAATTAACAATTCTTTCCGTACCAAATTTTTCTACACAAAAAGAAGCCATAGCCGATCCATATATAATAGCTCTTTTCATATTTTCAAAAGATATATCTTTTGATTTTGCAATATATCCAATAAACCCACCTGCAAATGTATCACCGGCACCCGTTGGATCAAAAACTTCTTCCAGTGGTAAAGCAGGTGCAAAAAATATTTGATTTTTATTAAATAGTAAAGCCCCATGTTCACCTTTTTTTATAATCAATATTTTTGGACCCATTTCCATAATTTTTTTTGCGGCTTTTACTATAGAATATTCTTTTGAAAGCATTCTTGCCTCTTCATCATTAACGACCAAAATATCAACCATTTTCATTACTTCCTGCAAATCAGCAAGGGCAATGTTAATCCATAAATTCATTGTATCGAGCATTATTAACTTAGGTCGCTTTTTTAATCGCTCAATAACAGTTTTTTGAACACTTGGTGCCAAGTTGCCAAGCATTAAATAATCGCATTCCTGATAATTTTCCGGGATTATTGGATCAAAATCACCTAAAACATTTAATTCTGTAACTAATGTGTCGCGACTGTTCATATCATTATGATATTTTCCTGACCAGAAAAATGTTTTTTCATCTTCCTTAACTTGTAAGCCTTGGGTATTTATGCCATGATTTTGAAATGTTTTTATGTCCTCTTTAGGAAAATCACCTCCAACTACTCCAACAAGATTAATTTTTTTTGTAAAATAAGATGAGGCCAAAGAAATAAAAGTAGCCGAACCACCTAAAATTTTATCTGTTTTTCCAAAAGGGGTTTCAATGGCGTCGAATGCTACTGAACCTACAACTAATAAACTCATTATATTTATTTTAAATTTTTATAAAAGAAAAAAGTGATCGTAAAGATATATAAAAATTAATATCAGTTTTTAAGATACATTTATAAGGTGTTATAAAATAAAAAATCACCCGAATTATATCCGGATGATTTAATTTTAAATAGATGAAAAATTATTTTACAACTACTTCTTTTATGGTACCTGAAATAATATTAAATCTTTGTTCATAAACTTCATTACCACTTTTAATTTCAAAAACATATTCTCCATCTTCCAAAGTAGAAACATCAAAATTTCTATTGTAAGTTTCTTTTTTATAATACGATTCATCATAAAACAAATTACCGGTTTTGTTTTTAATTTTTACGGTAATCTTAGCTCCACTCAATTCTTTAGCAATGGCTTTAAAAGTCATTGTATTTTGTTTTTTAAATACTACAGCTTTAAATTTAGGCTCTTTTTCGTCATTTGTATCTGCAAAAGAAGATAAGGAGATAACTGACATTAAAGTTGCCAGGATGAATACTTTATGGAAATTTTTTCCATTGTTTTGATTTGATTTCATGATTTTGATAGTTTTTTTAATTTTTTTTTTAAATAATTATATATTTTACAGAGCGATAATTTTATCATCTGTAGGGGTTAGAATCTTTTTTCTATTAATATGAGGGAAATTTATGCTGAAGGTTGCATAAGAATATAAAGCATTTTATAAACGGATTATAAAATTCTTAAACGGAATAATGAACTGATGGAAATTTTAAAAAAAAACCTTGATAATTAATTTACCTCCTGTTGTCTTCATTATTAAGCATGCTTAAATAATTAATATACCTGCTTTCGGCAATTGTTCCTTGTTCAACTCCTAAAATCACGGCACAGCCGGGCTCGTGTGCATGTGTGCAATTGTGGTATTTACAATTGTTAAGCAATAAACGCATTTCAGGAAAATAATGGCTTATTTCCCATGGTTCAATACCGGCCAAGCCCAATTCTTTTATTCCCGGGCTATCTATTATATAGGAGTTCTCTTCTATCTCGAACATTTCTGCAAAAGTGGTGGTATGTACACCTTTGTTTGCAAATGTTGAAACTTCGGAGGTTTTAATATCTAAATTTGGATTAATTGTATTTACCAATGACGACTTGCCAACACCTGAATGACCGGCTACTAAACTTTTTTTATTTTTTAAACTTTCGTGGAAAGAATCAATATTTATTTTTTCATTTATTGAAGTGGATATACATGGATATCCTATAGATTGATAAAGATCTGTTAACTCATTTAAATAATCCATTCCATCTTCATCAAGTAAATCGATTTTATTAAAAATAATAATAGTGGGAATTCGAAAAGATTCTGTTATAATCAAAAACCTGTCAATAAAACCAAGTGACGTTTTTGGGAAAACCAATGTGGCAATTAAAACCGCCTGATCCAAATTGGCAGCCAAAATATGGCTTTCATACTTGCGATGAACTGATTTTCGCATTATGTAATTTCGCCTGGGTAAAATTTGCGTTATTATTCCTTTATCATTCCCTTCATATTCAAATATCACTTTATCTCCAACAGCAATCGGGTTTGTAATTTTTTTTCCATCCAATTTAAATTTCCCTCTCAAGCGGCATTCTACTTTTTCTTTTTCGTCGGTCAATACATCATACCACGACCCCGTAGAGCGCATTACCAACCCAATAATATCTTTACTTTTTATTTTATCTTCAGTATCCATTCTTTTAATTATACCTACTGCCAAAGTAAAATTTTCTCTGTTGCACCGGTTCCATCTAAAATATAATTTTTAACAGTTATTGCCATTTCCTGTCTATAAGGTTCTGAATTATATAATTTTAAAATAATATTATATAATTCATTCAAATTACTGATTGATGTAGCCCCATTTAAATTTAATAAATCTTTTGCCTCCGGAAATCTTTGAAAATTCTTTTCCGGTCCGAATATAACCGGCAGAGCAAAGGCGGCAGGTTCTAAAATATTATGTAAACCTTGTTTAAAACCTCCGCCAACATATGCAAAATCGCCATATTGATATAAAGAGGAAAGCATACCAACATTATCAATAATTAAAATATCATAATCATCAATACTTTGTAAATCTGCTTTGGAAAACCTGATTGATTTTTTTTGAAGCTTGTTTTCAATATCAGAAATAAAATTTTCTTTTATTTCGTGAGGTGCAATAATATATTTAAGTTGATGTGGAAATTGATTTACCAAAGGAATTATTATTTCCATGTCCTCTTCCCAGGCACTTCCAACAATTAAAACCTTTTTATTGGTTTTAAATTTTTCAGCTAATGGGATTGATTTAATATTTCCTGCATTTTCAATAACCCTGTCAAACCGCGTGTCTCCGGCAACTGTAATATTTTTATATCCAATATTTTCCAAAAGCTTTTCGGAAAAAGTATTTTGAACAAAAATATGATTAAAGAAGAATAACATTTGTCTGTAAAAATGCCCATAAGATCTAAAAAACAATTGATCTTCTCTGAAATTTGCTGAAAATAAAATGGTATTTATCTTACGGTTTTTTAATTCTTTCAAATAATAATACCAAAAATCATATTTTACAAAATAAACAAGGGATGGATTTATTGATTGAATTAGTTTATATGCATTCTTTTTAGAATCAATCGGTAAATAAAAAACTGCATCCGCCGGTTCATAATTTTTTTTTACTTCATAGCCTGAGGGTGAAAAAAAAGTAAGAAAAATAAAATATTCCGGATGTTTAAGTTTAAAACCTTCGATAACAGGCCGGCCTTGTTCAAATTCGCCAAGTGAAGAACAATGAAACCAAACTAACTTTTTAGAATTATTTAAAAGTTTATTATTTATTTTTTCAAAAATATTTTTTCTTCCATCAATAAAAAGTTTAGCTTTTTTATTCCAAGGAGAAAAAATTATTACCATTAATAAATAAAACCGAACTCCAATAGTATAAAATACCAGACCCATTTAGTGTTATTAAATAAAAAATCAAATTTACTAAATGCAAAGCTATTTAATAAAAAAAACAGCCGGTGAAAATAACGGCTGTTTTTTTTATGAGTAAAACGATATTGATATATTGATAATTTAATTTTTAAGGATTTTAAATTCTACTCTTCTGTTTACTTTTCTTTCTTCGTCATTTCCGTTTTTATTTATCGGTTTTGTACCACCATAAGCTTTGGTGTTTAATCTGCTTTCGTTTATCCCTTTGCTTATTAAATATTGCTTTACAGCCTTCACTCTGTTTTCTGATAAAAGCTGGTTATCGCTTGGGTTACCGATTATATCTGTATGACCTTCTAAAACAATTTCCATATTAGGGTTATCATTTAATAAATCTACTAAATGCCCGAGTTCTTGATAAGAATCGGGTAATAAAGTATATTCTCCGATAGGAAAGAAAATATTATTTAATCGAATTGTAGCACCAATTTCGATGGGGGCAAGATAAAGGTCGCGGGTTATTTCGGTGTAAATTTTTGATTTATCTATTACTATATTATCAGTTACAGAATAAAATTTATCTTTTTTGGCTAAAAAACTATAAGAAAAGCCAACCGGTAATACGATTGTATAAGTTCCATCAATGGGATTGCTTGTTGCAGTTCCTAAAATTTTATGTGTTTTTAAATCATAATAAGTAATTACAGATTTTAAAGGTTCTTTTGTTTTATTATTTAAAACTTTTCCATGGATTAAAACCACAGCCTTTGGTTTTGCCACATCAGGTATTTTTAATCTTACTATATCTAAACCACCAAGAGTATTTTTTGATGTTGTCATATAGGCATATTTACCGGAAGCAGGTAAAGTATAATAGGCATCCCATGCATCAGTATTTATAGAGTTACCCATGTTTTGCGGTTCGCTCCAGTTTGTCCAACTTTCATCTAATCTTCTGCTGACAAAAATATCATTTGAACCATATCCGGGATGCCCGTCGGATGAAAAATATAATGTTACTCCATCCGCAGCTAAAAAAGGTGTATCTTCAAATCTTGAAGTATTCACCACATTTCCAAGATTTTTTGGTTTAGACCAATGATTTTCTGAAAGTAAAAAACTTACATAAATATCTCTTCCTCCATAACTGTCATCTGCCTGAACTGACATTAATAATGCTTGTCTGTTTGCAGATAAATAATAATTTACTTTATCGGATTTATTTACATAATTATCAATTATTACATCATCGGGCAAACTCCATCCGGTTTCCGTGCGATGGGAAATAGATACACCACCGCCTTTTGATGACCCATCTTTATTATAAGTATTGGCAATTAATAAAGTATTATTATCAGGTGTGGAAGAAATAACAAAATTATGGCTTTCATTATTTAAAGGCCTGCCAATTTGTTTTCTCATACTCCATGAAGTATCATTAATCGCTTCAGAGATCCAAATATCGTCTTTATCGGGGCTGCCGGTATTTAATGGATTATCAGAACTGTTAAAGTATAAAATTTTCCCATCGGGAGAAATATAAGGTACTTTTTCAGTGTATTGAGAATTAACATTACTACCTAAACTTATTTTTTTTAATCCAACAGGCATTTTTGGAAGAAGGTTGATTTTTATATCCTGCTTAAGTATAAAATTACTAACCTCTAATTTCATATCCGTAAACGTAGCTATACCAAAAGGCCCTGAAATATTTGGAATACTTGAAAGATTATCCGTATGATATAATTCTACATCATTTATTTTAAATAAGTACTTTCCATTTTGGCGGGCGAAGAAGAATTTGTTGGAGAGAGAATCTTTTTTTATTTTATCATTTACTATCCATGTTTTTCCCGGAGGTGAAGCAAAATAATTCCATTGCTTGCTTTTATAGATTCCTAATAGATATTCACTTTCCTTTGGATCAATTAAAAAATATAACCACCCATCATTAATTCCAATAATAAACCCAAATCCATTTGCTTTATTACCCTCTTTTTGGATTATGTTTGTTTCAAGCGTAAAATCTTTTTCCGGATCCGTAAAAATATTTATATATGAGTTTTGAGCATTGGAGGCTTTATTGTGTATTAAATACTTTCCATTTTTAATCTGATAAGAAACTTCATTATTTTCTGTAAATAACCATCCATTTTGATTGTCATTAAACTCTTCATTGAACCAGGTGGCAGATTGGGCACTTGAATAAAAAATATTTAAAAAACACAACAATAGAATAATAAATAATCTGATCATTTTAAGAAAAATTATATGAGAGGATTTAAAAATTATTTTCAATATAAAAATTTTAATTTTTTAAAAAATAAATAATTTATATAATTTTTTTTTAGAATATAATTTTGCTTAGGAACTTACACATTTTTTTTAGTGAAAATTATATTTTTCTTTATTAAAGTTTCATTAATTCTTTCCAAATCGCTTGTAGGCTAATCATATTGAATTATTTCTTTTTAAATACTTGGAATAAAACATTGGATTGTATTGCTTTTTTTTAAATTTTATTACCTTTATATAATTAATTTTTAAAAATAATTTCTGCTATTGAGAGTTAAATTCTTATTTTTGAAATATAATTGAAGAGTATATTTGCATTAATATATACTTATATGTATGTTCAGCACCTTTTAATAAGTTTTATATATAAATATGGAAAATCCTATTGAATTGGTAATGTTGGTAGATGATAATGATACTGATAATTTTATCAGCAAACGCATCATTGAGATTACTAAATTTGCCAAGAGAATAGAGGTAAAAAACTCAGGCAAAAGCGCCTTGGAATATTTGGAAAGAGAACAAAAAAATCCTCAAAACTTACCTGAATTAATTTTTTTGGATATAAATATGCCAATTGTTGACGGCTTTGTTTTTTTATTTGAATTCGAAATGTTTTCTGATGAATTAAAAAATAAATGCAAGGTTGTTATTCTTTCAAGTTCTGATAATAAAAGGGATATTGAAAAAATAGTTGATAACGATTATGTAATTAAATTTATAACTAAACCGTTAAACGAGCAGGCTCTCAAAGAATTAAAAGAGATGCCAAAAGGTATTAACAATAAATAATTTTACCTTAAATCAGCCTGTGTGTAAATCATTTAAGCATATTTATTTTAAATATGATTCTTAATTAATAATTATAATTATTATCCATGCCCCAGGCAAAATTTGCGTACAACAACATTTTAGTAGTTGATGATAGTGATATTGACCAACTTATTGTTAAAAAAGTAATAGAAATTACTTCATTCGCTCACAAAATTGTGAGTAAAAATTCAGGTTTAAGCGCATTAGAATATCTAAATGTTACTCCTCAAGATGAACTCCCTGAAATTATTTTTTTAGATTTAAATATGCCCGTTCTGGATGGTTTCGGATTTTTAAAAGTGTTTGAAACACTGCCATCTTATATTTTAGAGGCTTGTAAAATCGTAATTCTTTCCAGTTCAACCAATAAAAATGATTTATCGAGCATTATTGATAATAAATTTATTAAAAAAATAATTTGTAAGCCTTTAACTATTGATGTTATTATCGGGCTTTCAATTTCTTCTATTTAAAACTTCTCCTTCGTTTATATAATTTTATTTCAAAATATTCTTATTATTGAAATAAAATCACTTTAATTAAAAATCATGAAACGTTACCCGGCTATTGATGAAAAATTATTCATTTATAATAGAGAAAAATTTTCTAAATCTTTAAAACCGAATTCTCTGGCGGTTTTTCATTCAAATGATTTAATCCTTACTAATGCTGACAGTACGCTTGCCTTCAGGCAAAACAATGATATTTTTTATCTATCCGGTATAGATCAGGAAGAATCAATTTTAATTATTTACCCTGATTCCAACAACGCTCATTATAAAACAATTCTTTTTCTCAGGGAAACAAACGAGAATATTGCTATTTGGGAAGGCGCAAAATATACCAAACAACTGGCTAAAGAGACGTCAGGTATTGAAACCATTCACTGGTTGAATCAATTTGATAAAATTTTTGAAGCCTTAATGTTGGAGGTTGAATATGTTTATTTAAACACAAATGAACATAACAGAGCGGTTGTAGAAGTTGAAACAAGGGATGCCAGATTTATAAAAAAGTGTAAAGCGCAGTTTCCATTACATAAATATGAAAGATCTGCACCAATTATGCACCTTTTGCGTGCTATAAAACACCCAATAGAAATTGAATTATTAAAAAAAGCAATTTCTATTACCGAAAAAAGCTTTCGCAGGATATTAAATTTCGTAAAACCGGGAGTTATGGAATTTGAAGTTGAAGCTGAATATACTCATGAATTTGTAAGAAATCGTGCAACTCATGCATACACTCCCATTATTGCTTCAGGTACAAATTCATGTGTGCTTCATTATATTGATAATAATTTATCTTGCAATGATGGTGATTTATTACTCATGGATGTAGGATCAAGTTATGCAAATTATGCATCGGATATGACACGGACGATTCCTGTTAATGGAAAATTTTCTGTGAGGCAGCGCCTGGTGTATGATGCAGTGTTAAGAGTAATGAAGGCTGCAACAAAAATGTTGGTTGTCGGTAATATTTGGGATGATTATCATAAAGAGGTTGGTAAAATAATGGAGATTGAATTAATTGAATTGGGTTTACTTAATAAAAATGAGGTAGATAAACAAGATCCTGAAAAACCACTTTACAAAAAATATTTTATGCATGGCACTTCACATTTTATCGGTTTGGATGTGCATGATGTAGGCAATAAATATAGAAAATTTGAGGCCGGAATGGTTTTTACATGTGAACCGGGAATTTATATAAAGGAAGAAAATATTGGAATTCGACTTGAAAATAATATTTTAATTACAGAAACAGGAAACATCGATTTGATGGCATCAATCCCTTTGGAAGCTGATGAAATAGAGGAGTTAATGAAACATTAAGTCTAAATGAACCCTTAATAAACAAAAAAAACCTGATTATAATTCAGGTTTTTTTTGTTTAAAACCATTCAAAATATTTGACTTAAGTATTCGTCTGCTGATTTAATGGGAATTGTATATTATTTTTACAAAAAATATTTGAAATAACAAAAAAACAAAAAACATTTTGGCACGCAATAACCGCAACGACGATCAGGACGATATACCTAAAAAGAAAGTAACCGGCGAAAATCTAAAAAAAGAATTTTCTTATATTTTCAAATTTGTCAGGCCTTACAGAATACATTTTATTGCCGGAATGATTTGCCTGGTATTATCTTCCCTTGCAACTCTTGCATTCCCATTTTTATCAGGCAAACTAGTTGATGCAGCAAAAGGAAATGCCGCAGGTTATTCTATTAATCAAGTTGGTATAGCGTTGTTATTAATTTTATTTGTAAATGCCATATTTTCATTTTTTCGCATAAAAACTTTTACTGTTGTAAGTGAAAATGCATTAAAAGATATCCGAATATCAGTTTATTCTAAATTAATACATTTACCTGTTCCATTTTTTGAAGAAAGAAGAGTAGGAGAACTTACAAGCCGAATTACATCAGATGTACAACAATTACAAGATATACTGTCCTGGACCTTGGCAGAGTTTGTAAGGCAAATCATAACGTTAGTAGCAGGCATCGCTTTAATGTTGTTTTTATATTCAAAGCTTACTCTTTTTATGTTGGCAACTTTTCCCTTGCTTATAATTGGTGCCATTATATTTGGAAGATATATTCGTAAACTATCTAAAAAAACACAAGATTCACTTGCAAATGCAAATACAGTTGTTGTCGAAACATTACAATCGGTAAATACCGTTAAAGCATTTACCAATGAGCAATATGAAATAAACAGATATGCTTTTTCTCTTAAAGATGTGGTTTTAAATGCAATGAAAGCCGCACAATTCAGAGGACTTTTTGCTTCATTTATAATTTTTGTATTGTTTGGAGGAATTGTTGGTATCATATGGTATGCATCCACTCTTTTAGCTCAAGGTTTGATTACTGAAGGTGAATTAATTGGTTTTATAGTTTATACGGCATTTATAGGCGGTTCAGTAGCGGGGTTGGGAGAATTATATAGTCAAATACAAAAAACAATTGGAGCTTCGGAAAGAATAAGAGAGATTCTGGGTGAAGAATCTGAAAATACATCAGCACTTATAAAAAATAAATTATCTGAGATTGCTGATATTGAATTTGAAAATGTAATTTTTAATTACCCTTCAAGGCCTGATGTAAATGTATTAAAAAACATATCATTTCATATTCAAAACGGTCAAAAAATCGCCTTAGTCGGGCATAGCGGTGCAGGTAAATCAACCATTACCGCTTTATTATTAAGATATTACAAACCTTTATCCGGTAAAATAAAAATCAGTAATACAGATATTGAATCTTTGGAATTAAATGATATAAGGAAAAATATTGGGATAGTACCTCAAGAGGTTATTTTATTTGGAGGTACCATTGAAGAAAATATTGCTTATGGAAAACCGGGTGCATCGAAAGAAGAAATTCGTGAAGCAGCAAGGCAAGCCAATACATTAGAATTTATAGAAAAATTTCCTGAAGGTCTTCAAACAATGGTTGGTGAAAGAGGTATAAAACTTTCAGGTGGGCAAAAGCAAAGAATTGCAATAGCTCGTGCAATATTAAAAGATCCTAAAATTTTAATTCTTGATGAAGCCACAAGTTCACTTGATGCTGAAAGTGAAAAATTAGTTCAAGATGCTTTAGATCAGTTAATGAAAAATCGCACTACAATTATTATCGCTCATCGCCTGGCTACTATTCGAAAAGTTGATTTTATTTATGTAATCGGTGACGGAAATATTATAGAATCCGGCACTCACTCTGACCTGGCTTATAAGGAAGAAGGCATATATAGTAATTTGCTCAAACTCCAATTTGATTTAAGTGAATAATTAAATAGTTTTTATTTTTAAAGGTTCGCTAATACAAATAAGAATTAACAGAGACGAATAACGGATAGATATTACAATTGTCAATACAGTAACTCGAGAGGCTTATCAAATTAAGTTTTAATTAATTTTTAAAGTGAAATTTAATTATTATAATTATGTCAGATAGAACTATATAATTCCTATTGACAACATTTGTCTATTTAGAAACTTATGTTTTAATTGTAATTGAATAATTAATATATTATTTATATTAAAAAAAAGAAAATTAAATCCAATTATATATGCCTCATTCTTCACGTCGCGATTTTCTTCAAAAAATTTCCTTGGGTATTGGAGCATCAGCTTTTTTAAATAATGATATATTCGCAAAACAGGATTTACAAAAAGAATTTATCCCTGAAGAAAAAAAATTGAAAATTGCTTTAGTTGGTTTAGGATATTATTCCTCGCACCTGCTGGCACCCGCCCTGCAAAAAACTGATTATTGTAAATTAAGCGGGATTGTAACAGGCACACCTTCAAAAGCTGAAGAATGGATTAAAAAATATAATCTTTCAAAAAAAAATGTTTACAATTATGAAAACTTTGATACCATAATTGATAATAAAGATATTGATATAGTTTATATTGTTCTGCCTAACTCTATGCATCACGAATTTGTAATACGTGCAGCAGAAGCAGGTAAACATGTAATTTGTGAAAAACCAATGTCGGTTTCGGTGAAAGAAGCAGAAGAAATGATTGATGCATGCAAAAAAGCAAACAGGCAATTGGCAATTGGCTATCGTTTACATTTTGAACCTTTTAATTTAGAAATGGCACGCTTAGGCCAGCAAAAAATTTATGGAAACGTAAAATTTGTAGAATCTAGTTTTGGATTTAATATTGGTAATCCCAATCAATGGCGAATGAAAAAAGCGATGGCGGGTGGCGGACCTTTAATGGATGTTGGAATTTATGCTATTCAAGGTTGCAGATATGTTTTAGGCGAAAATCCAATAAGCGTTACTGCACAACAAATAAAAACAGATCCTGTCAGGTTTAAGGAAGTTGAAGAAACTTTAACCTGGCAATTTCAATTTCCGAGTGGGGCAATAAGCAGTTCTATAACAACGTATACATCTTCAATTGAACGATTATTTGCGTCAGCCGAAAAAGGAACATTTGAATTAGGACCTGCATTTGGTTACGGACCATTAAAAGGAAAAAGTCCTGAAGGTGAAATGAAATTTCCACAAACAACTCATCAGGTTGCTCAATTGAATGGAATTTGCAAATCAATTATAAATAATCAACCCAATACCGTTCCCGGAGAAGAAGGTTTAATTGATATGAAAATAATTGAAGCCATATACTCGGCTATGGAAAGTGGAAATAAGATTGTTATTAAATATTAAAAAAAATTTAATATTCCTAGATAAAATTACCATTTACAACCCTTCAATCTTAATATCAGCTTTTCCACTTGCCTCCAGAGTTGCAATTATAGATTTTGGGGTGATGTATACATTTTTAGGTTCCAGTGAATTTAATTTTCCGTTTAAATAAATACCTTTTGCTATTTTGTAATTATTTAAATTTTGTTGGATAAGTTTTTTTGCATCTTCAATTTGTCCTGAAAGTGGAAATTTAAAACTTTCCGACATTATTTTTACAAATTTGCCATGTGCAAACCAACTGGCTACTTTTATTAATTTGCTCTTTGTATCCAGTTCATAATCTAAATTTTTCACTTCGAGTGATTTTGTTACATTATTAAAAAAAGGAACTCCAATAAAATAAACTGTACCTGTTATACTTCCTTCCAAACCTGCTGCAATTATTATTTTATCATTGCTTCCAAACAAATCTATTTTCTTTACTGTAACATTATATTTTCCGTTTTGAAAACTGTATTGTTGGCCCACCAACAAATTTGACAGTAATTTTCCTGCATTTTTTAAAGATATCTCACCGCTTACACCAATTGAAAAATCATCTGTCATTTGATTTACAACTTTCAAAGGAGGTAAAATAGGATTTACCTTTTGATCGGGTTTTTCACCTATAATTGATTCGGTATATGTTTTAATGCCAAAAGTACATTTTGCGCGTTTGTTTTTTCCATTAATAGGAGTCATTATAACTTCTACAGGAGAAATCATTAACCATGTATCATATTCTTTGGAAATTAAAGTCGGGCTTTGAACCTGAGTCCAAACTTTTTGAATATATTTTTTCAATTCTACTTTTTCACCGACAAACTTGTCCAATTCGTTGGTAATATTGGGTATTTGATCATCTAACGCTCTTTCAACTATTCCCGTAATAGGTATTTTAATTAATCCCAAATCAAAAACCGGTTTTGAAATCCAGTCATATCCTTTTATTGTTGAAACAGTTTTTAATTGCCAATCAGGTGTGAGCGTTAATTGAGTTGCTAATTTTGCATTTAAAGAAAACTCAAGCTCTTTATAAATACCGAATTTACCGGCCTTAGCCCAAATTTTAAGTGGTATTATTAAATTAAAAACATTTCCTTCCGCATTCACTAAAATTGAATCCCTCTTCCAAACTTTAAGCATTAAGTTATCGTCATCCAGTTTATCATCTTCATAAATCAAACCTTTTAATTGATTGTTAATTTGATTTTCAACTTCCTGTACCGGTATGTCGATAGGAATATTAATAGTAGAAATTTGTCGTTCGAAGGAAAGAGAATCGGTATACATATATTTTTCTGTCGGTTTCTTCGCAATAAAATTTTTATTGGAATGACAGGCATTTAAAAGAATTATAAGAGTTAATAAAAAAAAAGTACCTGATTTTTTCATGGGGATTTAAAACTTTAGCACAAAAATAAGAATTAAGCTTTAAAACAAAAGCTCCCAACGCAAATGCGTTGAGAGCTTTAACCTTTACCTTATTGTGGAGGCTAAGAAATATTATTGTAAAGCTACTTTGCTAACAATTTTATCGGCCACTGATACTTCAAAAGTATAACCGCTTGCTTTTATTTTATTTAAATCATACACTCGGCTAAAACTTCCTTTTTTATCAATTAAATCAGAATGAATCAATTCGTTGTTTTTATCATAAATATTAACCACAACATTGTCAGATTTGTTTCCAATAACCGTTAATTCATATTTATTATTTTCTATTGCTTTTACAGCCACTTCATGTATTGGAGTAATTGATGCATAGTTATGAACTAAGCTTAGTGTTTCGGATGTTTTTTTATCACTTACTTCAATGTTGAATTTGCCTGTTGGCACGCTGTTAAAATTATAAGGGCGAGCAAAGTTTTTACCATATAATTCATCAACTAATACTACATGGCCTGTTTGGTCAGTTATCTTTACAGTTACTTTACCGGCAGTTTCTGCTTTGTAAACTAAATTGTAAACAGATGGACGTTCAGTATTTTCTATTTTAACTGAATTGTTTTGAGCGTTAACAGCAACTCCGGCTGCTAAGGCTACGATTGTTAGGATTACTTTTTTCATATTTATAAAATTTTAGATTTTTCTAATTTGTTTGTGTGATTTGCTTTTCTCATTTATCACGTTACAAAAGTATATCATTGAAAGGTATTAGAAAAGTATAACTTTTCGATATATAATCTTAAGTAATAAAATATTGACTGTTTAAGATAGTAAGTTGTTTGTTTTGTAAAAAAAATTATATTATTAGATTACTTATTATATCGAAATTATATAAAAAGCAAAATATAATTTTGTTATTATCGATTTAACAATAATAATATTTTAATTTAAATTCTCAATTTATCAATTAACAGAACTTGAAATAGTTATATATTATCTATTTCAAATATAAAAAGTAAATATTAATTGCACTATTCATATATAGAGATATGAAACATTAAATAATATTCTATTTAAATAATACAAATGATAAGAAGTTTGTCGAAAATATGAAACCGAAATATATAAATGGGGGTTCTTAGAATAATACAATAGAGCGAAGTGTAATATGGATGTAATAAATTAATTAAACATATAATATTTTTTAATTAGTTAGTCAGTATTTATATATTTAACGTTTTAAATCATTCAATAATTTATTTTAACATGCTGATTAATAAATATTTACATTAATTAATCATTTTAAAAGTTATGTAAGTTTTGTGTAAGGCGCGTTTTTAAAAAATTAATAATTTTAACCTGTAAAAGGTTAATAATACAAAATGTACGTAAGCAAACATTAGCAATAAGTAAAAAAGGTGGTATAATTTTATTTTAAAGTGAATATTATTATTATTTTACTCACAATGAATTTAAAAGAATTAAAAGAATTAGTAAAAAAAGGTGAGGGACTTCATTTGGAATTTAAACTTAAAGCAGCTCATCCTGAAAAAATAGTGAGGGAAATAGTTGCATTTGCAAATACTGAAGGTGGTATTTTACTTATTGGGGTAAATGATGATAGAGTTTTAAAAGGATTAAAATTCGCAGATGAGGATGATTATATTTTGGTGAAGGCTATTGAAAAGTATTGCTATCCTGTAATTTCTTATTCTATTGAACGTATTGCTATTAATGATGAATTAGAAATTTTAAAGTTTGATATATATAAAAGCGATCAAAGGCCACATTATGTAAAACACGATACAGCTAATCATGATTCTAAATCATATATCAGGGTTCGCGACAGAACTGTGCAGGCAAGTAAAGAAGTACGGGAAATATTAAAAGGTAAAAGAAAAGAAAAAGATTTACGTTTTCAATATGGCGAAAAGGAAAAACAATTAATAGAATATTTAAGCAAAAATAAATATATAACCTTATTGCAATTTATGTCGTTGGCAAAAGTATCACGCCAAATTGCTTCACGTACTCTCGTTTTGTTATCCCTTTCTAATGTGCTAAAAATTGAAGCCGACGAAATTGAAGACAAATTTACGTTGGTTTAAAAAAAATCTTTAATTATCTAAAAAACGATATCGTTATATTAATAATTTTTAATTAAAATAAAATTAAAATTCATCCTTAAGTTTTTCATATAGCCTTTCATATTTCAAAAAATTTTGTTTGTATATTTTATAATTATCCATTTCAGGTTCAAAACTTTCAATCGGATGAATAAATTTATTTATTCCGTCAAAATCATTTATTATTCCCAATGCTCTCCACCCAATAAATGCGGCACCAAATGCTGAACTCTCAACTGTATCATTCAAAATTACTTTCTTACCAAATACATCGGCCAACATTTGAATCCAAAACTTTGAGTGAGCAAACCCTCCGCTGACGAAAATATTTTGCACTTCTTGTATGTTTTCAGAAATTACTTTTCCAATACTATAGATTGCAAAAATGATCCCTTCCATAGTTGCTCTGATAAAATGTGCCCGGGTATGGTTAATAGTAATTCCAAAATACATTCCTTTTGCTTCAGGGTTATAAATTGGTGCACGCTCACCCAATAAATAAGGAAGAAAAATTAATCCGTCAGAACCCGGAGAAATGGTTTCCGCTATTTTTATTAAATCGGTAATGCTTAGAATTGATTTATTTAAAGGGCAAAAAAGATCGTTTTGAAGCCATT
This sequence comes from Spirosomataceae bacterium, assembly GCA_965248855.1. Lineage (GTDB taxonomy): Bacteria > Bacteroidota > Bacteroidia > Cytophagales > 172606-1 > CBDFKQ01. The sequence continues at coordinate 137,351 of CBDFKQ010000027.1, forward strand.
CTAAAATAATTGCTCCATTATTTGTTGCTCCCCCAACTACAAAAAGATTTTCAGTAAGTAAATAACAAAAATTCCTTAAGCCGTCTTCAATAAAAGGTTTATCTATAACTGCTCTTATTGCACCGCTTGTGCCAATGGTTACAGCTAAATTTCCTTTATCTATTGCACCCACACCCAAATTAGCAAGGCAACCATCATTACCTCCGATAATAAATGAAGTTTGAACAGGAATATTTAATTTTTCTGACCACTCATTACTTAATAATTTTTCGATATGAAAAACAGAAACTATCTCGGAAAGTTTTTCTTGATTAATTGAAGCTGCAGATAAGGCTGTAGCATTCCAAACTCTTGAATTAATATCAAACAAGCCGGTAGCAGATGCAACTGAGTGGTCAATTATATATTTATTAAATAGCTTAAAAAATATATATTCTTTAATTCCTATAAATTTATACGTCGCTTTTAATAAAGCGGGGTCATTTTCTCTGAACCAAATAATTTTACATAAAGGGCTCATTGGATGAATGGGTGTGCCGGTTGCTTTATGAATGAATTCTCCCTCCATTGATAATTTTAATTTTTCGGCGACTTTACCGGCACGATTATCAGCCCAAACAATAAGTTGAGTAAGTGGTTTACCCCGTTCGTCAACACACATTATGCTATGCATGGCAGCACTAAAACTTACTCCAGTTAATTCGCCTTTTGGTTGACAATCATTTTGTATAAATATTAAACCTTCTATAACTGCATTAAAAATTATATCAGGGTTCTGTTCACTATAATTTAATTGAGGATGTAATAATTCGTATCCAATATTTTTTTTCGAAATAATTCTACCTTCTTCATCAAAAGCAATTGCTTTAGTGCTGGTGGTACCTATGTCAATACTAATAATATAATTCATGTGTGGATTTACTTTTTTACAAAAAGTAAATATTGAAAGGATTTTTTTTTAAAACTAAAGCCATTTTAAAAAGCCAAATAAAAATCTTTTAAAATTTCTTTAAAAGATTTTGAATAGGTATCGTTTGCGTCTTTAATATTATAATTTTCTATCTTGCAATGCTCACTTTTCACATAACCAAAACAAGTAATTTTTCTGATGAGCTTTCCGTTTTCTGTGGAGAATAAATTGCACTCATTAATATTATACAGTCCAAAACCGGTTGCTATTTCATTTAATAATTCACTTTCATAAGGTGGCAACATTACCCAAAAATGCCCATGAGAGCTGAGTAAATTATTAACAGATATCATTAAATCTGTAAAAGATAATTCTGCGCCATGCAAAGCCACATTTTGATTTAATGTTTTGCTTTTTAGTGAGGATTGGAAAAAGGGAGGATTTGAAATAATTAAATCAAATTTAGAAATATGATTTTTAGAAAACTCTTGGATGCTTCCATAAATGGCATTCAGTCGATTATTCCATTTGCTGTTTTCAAAATTATTTTTTGCTTGTAAGTAGGCTTGTTTATCAATTTCTATTGAAGTAATATTTGCGTTTGTCCGTTGAGCCAGCATTAAACTTAGCAAACCTGTTCCGGTGCCAATGTCTAATATGTTTTTTGCATCAAATGCTTTAACATAAGCTCCGAAAAAACAAGCATCTGTACACACTTTCATTGCACAATTTTCCTGATTAATTAAAAAATATTTGAATTGAAAGAATGATTTGGGCATACTAGAAAAGAGAATCTATTTCATCTTTACTGTTAATATATCCTTCATCTGTCAGTAAATTATTCTTTCTTGAGGCTTCAACAGCAAGTACATCGCAACGTTCATTATCAATATTACCTGCATGGCCCTTAACCCATATAAAATTTACCTGATGTTTTTTATAAGCTTTTACAAAGCGTAACCATAGATCCTTATTTTTTTTTCCTTTAAAATCTTTTTTTATCCATCCCCAAAGCCATCCCTGCGTTACAGGATCCATTACATATTTCGAATCAGTGTAAATGGTAACTATTTGTCCATCATTTTTTAAAGCTTCCAAACCGGCAATAGCTGCCGAAAGCTCCATTCTGTTGTTGGTAGTTAATTTATAACCTTCAGATAATTCTTTATAATGATCACCAAATCTCAACACAACTCCATAACCTCCCGGTCCCGGGTTTCCACTTGCAGCGCCATCAGTATAAATTGTAATCATTTAGGAATGTGTTTTCTTACTATTAATTTAAATAAGTTGGGGAAAAATCTGTTTACAAATAGTGAAATTTGTTCTTTCCCCATTTTTTTTCCTACATATGCTTCAAATTTTCCGGCGTGAATAACTTTTAAAATCTGTTCTGCTACTTTTTCTACAGGGTATCCGTTACCTATTGTATTATCCATCACATTATTAATTTCACCATTTGCTTTTAAAGCATTGAAACTGATGTTGGTTCGTACAAAACCCGGGCAAACGACAGTTACTTTAATATTATTTCTCCAAACTTCTGCTCTTAAACCATCAAAATAACCTTGTATTGCATGTTTTGATGCACAATATGCTGATCGCATGGGAATTGATAACTTACCGGACACGCTACTGATTACTGCAAAATGACCTTTATTCTTTTCAATAAAATAAGGTAAAATAGCTTTTGTTAAACCAATGCAACCGAAATAATTTACTTCCATCACTCGCCTGTGCACTTCCATTTCCGTATCATTAACCCATGACCGATGACTTATGCCACTGTTATGCAGCAAAATATCTATGCTGCCGAATGCTTTTCCGGCTTCTGCAACTTTTAAATCAAATGTTTCAGGTTTGGTAACATCCAAAGGCAAAACGAAAATATTTTCATTATTTACATTGTTCTTTACCCTTTGCAATTCATCTTCCCTCCGTGCAGAAATAATTACTTTTGCATTGCTTTTTGCAAAAGCATATGTTAAAGCCTCTCCTATTCCGGATGATGCCCCTGTTATCCAAACTACCTTATTGGAAAAATCAACCATATTTTTAATTTATTTTATTTTCTATCTGATTTTACGTACAAATATTTAAGACTATAATAATTTAAATTGATTTATTAATGGATTCAATTAAAAAGAAATATTAACGTAAATTTTTTTGGGGGTTGCCTGCGGCCGGGCTTTACGTTCCAATCTTTTTGTTCGTACCTCACAAAAACCTTAGGTTTGTATAGTTGTAAAAATCTAAGATAGTAATTTTTGAAAGTAAAAATAAATTTATATATTTTACTTTTAGGTTAAGACAGGTAAAGGTGAACCATTCACAAAAATAAGCTTTTGGCTTATAATCCTATTCGGAACCTTTTCCTGCCTGAACGTAAGACCTGTATAAGAATTTAATTCTGCCCTGTTAAGGTTTTTAGGTTATCGTTCAGTTCTTAACCCTCAAGTGTTTCCTAAAATAAAATTAAAGAACTTATGCTTAATTACAAACATTTTATTGGAATAGACATCAGCAAAAGCACTTTGGATTTTTGTTTATTAACTCATAAAGCAGAATTTTTTTTTTATCAATGTGCCAATGACAAAAAAAGTATTCATGACCAAATGAAAGGAATATTCAGCATCCATCAGCTTACAGGCCCGGAAGTACTTTTTTGTGCTGAACATACGGGCCGGTACAGCAGTATATTAAAAGAAAGAGTATTGGAAGCCGGCTATAGTTTGTGGATGGAGAACCCTTCTGAAATTAAAGGTTCACAAGGCCTTCAAAGAGGCAAAGATGACAAACTTGATGCAAAACGTATCGCTTTATATGCCAAGCGGTTTGTTGATAAAGCAATACTTTTAAAAGCAGTTGATCCGGTTTTTGATCACATGGCTTATTTGAATTCTGAAAGGGATTTGCTTGTAAGTGACCGGGCAAAATATATGGCCCAACTTAAAGATGAAAAAAAGTTTGCCGACAAAAAACTTTACAGCCACAAAGAAAAACGTTATAAAAGTTTAATTGATCAACTTAACAGTTCTATCCGGGAAATAGATGATGAAATAGAAAAACTTATAAAAAACAATGAAGCCATAAAAAATCAATATGAGACCATTATTGGCATTGACGGGATTGGTAAGCAAACTGCCATTCAAACCCTGATTGCTACTCAAGGGTTTACTAAATTTTCAAATGCAAGAAAATTTGCCTGCCATGCAGGATGCGCCCCGTTTAAATATCATTCAGGAAGCAGCATCCGTTCCAAAAATAAAGTTTCACACAGGGCAAATAAAAACCTCAAACGCTTATTTCACATGGCAGCCCTTTCAGCTGTTAAAATGGAGGGTGAAATAAGGCAATATTTTCTTAGAAAAGTGGCTGAAGGAAAAAATAAAATGACAGTTATCAATACGGTTAGAGCAAAACTAATAGCAAGGATTTTTTCACTCATAAATTCAAATAGAATATATGAAAAAATTTATATAAATGCACTTGCTTAATCCATAAGAATAGGATTTCCACTGCAATCCCTAACCCAAAAAGAAAAATGTAAATCAAAAAATAAAAAATAAAAATAATTTTATAATTATCAGTTTATCAATATCAATATATTCATAATTTTTAAATCATTTTGAATGCGTATTTAGTTTTTCTATCATCTCATTCGACATGCTATCAGCATAAACTCCATAAGCATTCACAAGCACTCCTTTTATCCCATTGTTTGATTCTATAGCATATAATATAGAATTATCAGATGGGTTTGTCATTCCTTCAAACCGATAAAATTCTCTGATATGAAATTCATCGGGGTTTAATTTTAATGACATGTGAGCAACTATCAAATGCGTTTCATCCAAATTAAAATCGTGTTCATAACCCCTTACTTTTAAATCTGCCAAAGCATCAACAAGCGATTGATATGTTTTCATAAATTATACATTGGTTTAAATGTTTTTAAATGCAAAAATATCTTTCTTTTTATAAAAAAATTATTTAATTATTAATTCAATTGATTTTGCATTGAAATAATAATTTAAAATAGTTTTCTATAAGTTGTATATTTTTGTAGCATGAAAAGATATTTTTTAATCGGCCTCTTATTATTAACCGCGTGTAATGCCAAAACAACAATTCCTGAAGATGTTTTGCCTGAAAATAAAATGATTTTAATACTGTCAGAAATTCATATGGCAGAAACTGAGATTCAGAATATAAATTTTAAAAGTGTTGATTCTTCATATGCTCTTCAGAGAGCATGGGAGATAAAAATTATGAAAAAATTTAAAACGGATACTGCAACGTATAACAGAAGTTATAAATTTTACCTTACGCATGTTGAATACATGCAGGATATTTATACCGCGGTGGCCGATACTTTGCAAAAACGAAATGAACAAATGGAAAAGAAAAATTCCCCCTCACCGAAAACATTGCCTAAAGTGCCTGAAAATAATAAAGCAAAACCTATTTCTTTTATTAAATAATGCTATATCCGTCTAATATTGAACAAAAAATCGGCTTTGATAAAATCAGGGAAATAATTAAGCAAAATTGCATAAGCAGTTTAGGAAAACGTTTTGCTGAAAAAATTCGATTTTCCGACGATTTTGATATTATAAACAAACTGGTGAGGCAAACAGCAGAGTTTAAAGAAATTTTAATACTCGAACCTGATTTCCCCTCTTCTAATTACATTGATGCAACTCCTTCTTTATCTAAAGCTGCCATTGAAGGTACTTTTTTAATTGAAGATGAGTTTTTTGATGTAAAGCTTTCCTTACAAACCATTTCTGATTGCCTTCGTTTTTTTAAAAACCAAGATGAAACACAATTTTCAAATCTTAGAAACTTAACAGAAGGAATAGAAATAGAAAAGCAATTGCTTGCTAAAATTAATTCTGTAATTGATGAAAGAGGAAAACTTAAGGATAATGCGTCTTCAGAACTTCAACAAATTCGCAAACAAATAATTTCTGAGCAATCCGGATTAAGAAAAAAATTAGATTCAATTTTAAAATCTGCAAAAAGCAATGGTTATGTTTCGGAAGATGCCTCACCAACGATAAGAAATGGAAGGATGGTAATTCCGGTAACGGCAGAATTTAAAAAAAGAATTAAAGGGTTTGTTCAAGATGAATCATCTACCGGACAAACACTTTTTATTGAACCTGTAGAAATTTTAGAATCAAACAATGAAATACGTGAACTTGAATATGCCGAGAAAAGAGAAATAATAAAAATACTGACTTTACTGACAGATAATTTACGTCCATACGTACCACAATTAAAAAAGGCTTATATATTTTTAGGTATTGTTGATTTTTTACGTGCGAAAGCAAAATTTGCAATCGATATTAATGCCATAAATCCTCATTTTGGCAATCAACCATTGGTTAATTGGGAAAATACTTATCATCCACTCCTTTATATTGCTCATAGAAATGCAGGTAAACAAATTGTTCCTCTTAATTTAAAATTAGATCCAAAATATAGAATTTTATTAATTTCCGGGCCGAATGCAGGGGGAAAATCTGTTACATTAAAAACAGTAGGTTTAATTCAATACATGTTTCAATGCGGGTTATTAATCCCTGTTGCCGAAAACACAAAAATAGGCTTATTTAAAAATATATTTATTGATATTGGTGATGAACAAAGCCTTGAAAATGATTTGAGTACTTATAGCTCTCATCTTTCAAACATGAAGCATTTTATAAAATTCGCGAATAAAAATACTTTGTTTTTAATTGACGAGTTTGGAACCGGCACCGAACCCGGTATGGGAGGTGCAATTGCCGAAAGTATATTACAAAAACTAAATGAAGCGAAAGCATTTGGTGTTATTAACACTCATTATACCAATTTAAAACTTTTTGCAGAACATAACGAAGGCATTCAAAATGGAGCAATGAGGTTTGATACACAGAATTTAGAGCCATTGTATCTTTTGGAAATTGGAAAACCGGGCAGTTCGTTTGCTTTTGAAATCGCACATAAAATTGGCCTTCCTCAAGAGGTTATTGCCAATGCAAAAATAAAAGCAGGAGAAAAACAAGTTGATTTTGACCAACTTCTAAGAGATTTAGAAATTGAAAAGAGAAACCTTTCGCAAAAAAATCAGGAATTAAAAATCAGGGAAAAAGATCTTAAAAAATTACAACTCGATTACGAAACCTTAAAATTTGAAATTGAAACAAACAAGAAGCAATTATTAAATAAAGCAAAACAGGAAGCAAAAGATTTGGTTGCCAATGCAAACAAAAAAATAGAAAGTACCATAAGAGAAATAATTGAAAATAAAGCGGAAAAAGTTTCAACAAAAAAATTAAGAAATGAATTAGAATTTTTTGAAAATGAACTTCAACCCGATATTATTATTGAAGAAACGGAAGATGATGAAAATGAAGAAATTGAAGTAATCAATGGCGAAATAATTGTCGGAAACTTAGTAAGAGTGAAAGGGCAAACCGCCTCAGGAGAAGTTTTAAGCATAAAAGGTAAAGATGTTGAAATTAGAATTGGTTCTTTAAAATCTAATATAAAATTAAACAGGTTAGAAAAAATTACCAGAAAAGAATTTAAAAAACAAACTAAGGAATTTATTCCTCCAATGAAAGGAATAGATATGAATGAAAAAATGAGTAATTTCAGTTATCAACTCGACCTAAGAGGAAAAAGAACTGAAGAAGCCCTTCCATTGGTTGACGATTTAATTGATGATGCAATTATGCTAAACCAAACCGAGGTAAGAATTGTGCATGGAAAAGGTGATGGCATACTAAGAACTTTGGTAAGAAATCATTTAAAACAATACTCACAAATTTCTTCCATGACAGATGAACATGCTGACAGAGGCGGCGCCGGAGTAACTATTATAAAAATGAAATAAATTATTTATTTTTATAAAGTGCTTCAACCGCTTCTTCCGCCTTTGAAAATTCAAACTTGAACCCGGCGTCAAGTAATTTTTTTGGTATTACCCATCTGCTTTTTAAAATTAATTCGGGTTCAGTGCCGATAACAAAAGCGCCGATGGCAAGCAGCCATTCAGGTGCAGGAAATCCGAAAGGAATATTATAAGTTTTTCTTATTGCCCGCATTAACTTAGCATTTCGAATAGGTTCAGGTGCAGTGCAATTAAAAATACCGCTTTCATTATTATTTAAAAACCATTCTGTACATTTTACTGTATCAAGTTCATGAATCCAGGCAACAAACTGATTTCCATTTCCTTGCTTACCTCCTATCCCTAATTTGGCTAAATTTAATAATCTCGGAAAAACCCCATCGCTGTTTCCAAGTACTATTCCAAGTCTCAGTGCCACTTTTCGAGTTTGTGGTGTTGGTATTTCAAAAAATGTTTTTTCCCATACTTTACACACTTCAACGGAAAAACCATTTCCTATTTCTCCGGTAATTTCATCTTGAGGTTTATCTTCAGCATGTCGGTAAATGGTCGCACTCGTAATATTTATCCATAATTTAGGAGGAGTTGTAAGCTTTTGAATTATTTTTCCTAATAATTCGGTAGGTAAAACCCTTGAAGAAATTATTTCTGATTTATTTTTTTTATTATATCTGCAATTGACATTCTTACCACATAGGTTTATTACCATATCTGTATTTTCTAATTCTGCAACCCATTCTCCTTCTGTTTTTCCATCCCATACTAATGTTTTAATATTGTCATTAGATTTGAGAAGCGTGCGACTTAATATTATAATCTCATTTGCTTTGTTTTTATAATAATCAGCCAATACGTTGCCTAAATAACCATTTCCACCTGCCAAAACAATTTTATTATATTTCATAAAATTTTATTTTAATATTATTAATAAAACAATTGATCTATATAATATCCAGGTAATAGTCAGCAACCATCCTAAGTTTAAAAGTTTTGATCTGCGGATGTGTTCTAAAAGCATTAAACACACAATTACTATAAAGTAAATTAAGTAAAATACAACATTGATGTTTGCAATTAAATTGAGAGCGATTGGTAAGAGAAGTAATAAGCTTCCGGCAAATGAAATGGTCATCATGTTACCCAGATATTCCCATGTTTTTTCTTTTTTATAAGAAAAAACAATTAATCCCTGAAATATAATCTGCCCTCCACATATTAAAAACTCCCTATAAAAATCTCCGGAAGGAATTATTCCATTTAATAAATGAGTATAAGAGTTTAATATTATTGATGTAACAAACCAGGTAAAAACCAAATATGCAATTCGATAATTTATTTTAAATGTTGGCTGATAAGTAAAATTATTTTCAGGTATCTGCTTTAAAGGAATTATTATACGCCTGTTATATGAAACAAATGCATACAACACACTCATTATTTTTATAAATAAAGGTGATGAAAATAATGGGTTAAAGAACGGAAAAGAATTTCCTATTATTATAAAAAGACTCTTGATACCATAAGTTACTTCTCCTGTTTCTGTATTTATCAACGCAATTTCATTTACTGCTCTTTGTTGATCAACATAAGGGCACACATGAGCAGGCATATTTTGATAAGATTCCCTTCCGTTATCACTTAGCATGCCGGTCTTTACAAATGTATTTGTATATAGATTGCACATCGGGCAATCAGCGTCATATAACACAATATAATTTTCTAATGTTTTCATACTTTCAATAATTAGTGAAAATTAATGACAAAAAAATATTTATTTTAAAAGTTTAAGTATCGAGCCAAAAAACCAGTTTTCATCTGCCTTTAACATAGTTTCTACACTTTTATCTACTTTACTTGCAAAAGCATGAATATTTTTAATGGTTTCAACAAATTGTTTGGCCTCTTCAGATTTTGCATCTTCGATATACTGAAGTTGTTGCAATTCATATAAAACCGGCTCTATTTCCCTTTTTTTCCTTTCTCTTGCAATTCGCTTTGCAACTTCCCAAATATCTTTTTCGCCATTAAAATATTCTTTTCTGTCACCCGGATGGAGTTCTTTATGAATTAAATTCCAATTAAGCAGATCGCGTATATTCATATTGGCATTGCCCCGTGAAATACTTAAGCTTTCCATAATCTCTTCAGTACTTAAAGGTTTTTCAGAGATCATTAATAAGGCATGTATTTGAGCCATAGTGCGGTTAATGCCCCACTCAGAACCCAGTTTACCCCATGCCTGAATAAATTTTAATTTTGCGTCTTCTATTTTCATTTCATTGCAAATATATTAAAGTTTTTAAACTTTCAATAATTATTGAAAGTTTAATTTTAAAAATGTTTAATTCGTATAAAAAATGTAAAAATCGAGAAATAAAAAAGCCCTTACAAAATTTGTAAGGGCTTTAGTACCAGGAGCGGGGGTCGAACCCGCACGAGATTTAGGTCTCACAGGATTTTAAGTCCTGCGTGTCTACCAATTCCACCATCCCGGCATTAAAACTTTAATAATCAAAGTTTTAAAATTTTTAATATTTGCTTTAAAAAAGAAGCACCGCTATGTCGGTGCTTCTTTTTTAAAGAGAGCGAAAGACGAGGTTCGAACTCGCGACCTATACCTTGGCAAGGTATCGCTCTACCAACTGAGCTACTTTCGCTTGTATTATTAAAATGTGGATGCAAATATACTTTCATTTTTTTATTCTGCAACAGTAACATTCTATTTTTTTATACATTTTAAATTTTAAAAATATTAACGAAATCTAATTAGCTCATTTTTAATACATTCTTTCAGTAAAAACATTTTAAAATTCAATAACTGTACTTTTATATTTATGTGAATTGGTTACCAACCTGCATTAAGATAAGAAATCTCCTATTATATTTGACTCGACAAACGCTTTACTCTCAAATAATAAAGTTTTATGGCATTTGAAAATTTACAACTTTCTCACCAAGACGGCATTTTAACAATCATCATTGCCAGAGCTTCTAAAATGAATTCATTGAACCAACAAACCCTTACCGAAATTCGATCGGCTATGGAACAGGTTTACAGTGATAACTCAATAAAAGGAGTAATTTTTATTGGTGAAGGCGAAAAAGCTTTTGTTGCAGGTGCTGATATCGCTGAATTTGCAACTATTACAGGTGTGAACAGCCGTAAATTTTCTGAAAACGGCCAGGATGTTTTTTCTTCGATAGAAACATGTCCTAAGCCGGTTATTGCTGCTGTAAATGGTTTTGCACTTGGCGGTGGTTGTGAATTGGCAATGGCTTGCCATATAAGAGTAGCTGTTCAAAGTGCTAAGTTTGGCTTACCGGAAGTGAGTTTGGGTTTAATCCCCGGCTATGGTGGCACACAACGCTTACCTCAATTAATCGGCAAAGGCAAAGCAATGGAATTAATTATGACCGGTGAAATGATTCCTGCAAATGAAGCAAAAATTTTAGGCTTAGTAAATCATGTTGTAGAAGCGCAAGAAGAATTATTACCCAAAGCAAAGGAAATCTTATCGAAAATATTTAATAAGGCTCCAATCGCCATCGAAATGGTTATAAACTGCATTAATGCAGTTTATAATAAATCGGAAGAAGATGGTTATCAAACCGAAGCAAATTCTTTTGGAATTTGTTCCCGCACAGAAGATTTTAAAGAAGGTACAAAAGCATTTTTAGAAAAACGCAAACCTAATTTTCAAGGGAAATAATAAATTTTATTTTTTTATTAATTATTGAAAAAACGATATTGATATATTGATTTTTTTTGAATATAAATATCTCTTAGAACTAATCATAAGAATTCAAAATGCTTCTTCGGGAACTCAACGGATAGTGTGCTCGTAGTGATAGACATAAGAAATAGGAACAATACTTTTAAAGTAAATATTCATCATGAATGATCTGATATTATTAATATGTGCTGTAGAAAACCTTGAAATTGATGATTCAAGTATGTCTTTAAATTTCAAAGGATTTAATCTACGCAACCACAATTCTGCTAAAATGTTTGTGGGTGGAGAATTAATTCTATATTATGGTTTAGAAGTATTTAATAAGTTAAATACTTCTCCAATTTTTTTTTCATTAATTAATGATAATGAATTTAGTAAAGAAACAGATTCGGTAAAACTACACGCTCTTACCGAAACCGGAATAAATTTATTGCAAGCCTACATACATTGTTTATGGTTTATAAAAGATTGCTGTGTAAGAGTTGATACCATATATCTTGAATATAAACTAAAAAACAAGGTCCTTTCGAGGACGAAATGTGATTTGATTTCTAACTCAAAGGGCAAGTTTGATAAAATTAAGTTCTTAAAAGCGGAGTTAGATATTGCATTATCATATTTACATAAGTTAAATGACATAATTAATTTTAAAATAAATTTATCAGAAGAAGAGTCAAAAGAGAAGTGGGAAAGAACTGAAATTACTCCAGGTGACTTTAATTATATAGATTATAAAGCTACAAATAGAATTCATAGAGCTTTTAACTTTTTAACACTTGCAAGAATAAATTCTTTTTTGCCACAGAAGATTATGTTTTATATATCTTGCTGCGAATCTTTGTTTAGTACTGACCCTAACGAAATTACTCATAAAGTTTCAGAGAGAATTGCTTGCTATATTGGAAATGATTTTAAAGATAAAATAGAGATTTTTGATTTGGTTAAAAAATGCTATAGTACTCGTTCTAAGTACATACATGGTCAAAAGCTTGATTCAAAGGATTTATCTGAAACATCTTTCAAAATAGATTCAGAAATTAGAAAATTATTTATTAAAATTATTTATGATAAAGACTATTTAGATAATCAAAACAAAAATCCCGATGATTTCGAAAAATGGCTTAAAAATTTAATTTTTATTTCTTAAAACTTAAAATAATTTACCCTTTCTGTCCGTAGATTGTTTCTACGGATTAAAATGAGTAGTAGTGTCTTAGACACAAAGAAGTAGAAAGAGAATAAAAAGAAAGCCTTGCCGGGAAAATTAGTGGCGGGTGAAGACATCTGCCATGGGGACAAAAATCCCACGAATTTTAAAAAACAAAAAAAACAAAAACCTTTCAAAATTTAATTTTTGAAAGGTTTTGTCTATTCAATAATAATACTTCAAATGATTTGATAAATCTTAAAATGGAAAAGTATTAATTCTTTATTTTTCAATGAAAGAACCGGATATAGTTGTTGATTTATCTGTACTTTTAGTATTTTTTGGATCTGTATTATCTAGATTAGTACCTTTAATTGTTATTTGAGGAACAGATATATTTAATTTTCCTGTAGCATTTAAAGTTACATTGGCGTAGGCTTTAGCAGATCCGGGTTGCGGAACTGCAAATAATAATTGAGATGCAGGCGAAATGCTATCAAGGGTAATGATAATCACTTTATTTGAAGAGTTTTGAAAGTTTGCGAAAGCAGAAGAGGAAGTATCTGTAGATATTTCATAATTTCCTGAAGAGGGCTTTGCCAGTCCATTAAAAATAAAATAAATCAAACTCTTCGCTCCCGCATTAGATTTTGCACCAACTGCAAGAGTATTAAATTTTCCTTTGGTTGCAAAAAAGACAGTATCAGAATTGTCAATGCCATCTGTTTGAACAAAAGCTGTGTTATCCAAAACAAAAGTTCCCCGTGTAGGTACACTATCATCTTTTTTTGAACAAGAGATTGATAATATTGTAATAAGAAATAGAACGGAGCTTATTAATAAATTTTTCATATATATTTAATTATTTGATATTATAGATATTTTTAATTGTTACTAGAGTAACAGGTAAAATGCAGGTTAATCGAATAACGTGCCTTTGAGACTTATTTAAGAAAAATTGCAGTTGCCAGTTCTGAACCACTAATATTTGGTAAATTTACCACACTTCCATTTTTCCAATATTTTGGGCCATTACTATCATGCCCCGCTACATATACATCACTTACAGATACAACGATGGCTGTAGCATAAGATCCGGTTGTTGTTGTTAATTTTACTGCCTTACCATTTTTCCAGTATTGGGCAACACCATTATCATATCCTGCCGCATAAACATCCAAGCCGGATATTACAAAACTTAAAATTTCAGCATCGTGGGTACTGTCTGATAACGCTACAGCATTTCCATTTTTCCAATATTTTGCTATTCTGTGTGCTCCATCATTTGAATATTCAAATCCGGCAGCATAAATATCATTACTGTAAAATAATATGGAATTCGTTTGAGACACATTTTTACCATTGGTAAAGTTTACTTCAGTTCCGTTTTTCCAATATACTGCTGTGGTTCCTCCGGAATATTCATATCCTCCAACATAAACATCATTTCCTGATATACAAATGCTGGTACCGTAAGCAGTATTACCTGAAGTTGTATTTAAAGAAGTTGCGACACCATTCTTCCAATATTTTGCTATAACATCTTCATAACCTGCAACATACACATCACTACCGGATAGCGTAATAGCCTTGGCTTCCGATTTGTTACTTTTATTTGTTAAATCTAATGGTATTGCAGTACCATTCTTCCAATACCTTGCATTTAGTACTCCGGCATTTCCTTTTGTACCGGCAACATAAATATCACTGCCGGAAACAAAAATTCCATAAGCTTGAGTGCCATCAGGTAATATATTTGCAACACCGGCATTCCAATATGTGGCCTTATCAGTTAAGCTTCCGGTATTACCCCCACCTGCAATGTACACATTGGGGTCAGATCCGGCTGTATAAGTAAATACCGGCCCTGCAACACCATTAACGGATATTGAACCTGTAGAGCCACCTGTAGGAACTGTTACTGTAAGGCTTGTTGGAGTTGCTAATGTTACTGTTGCTGCAATACCATTCTGAAAGGTTACAATATTGTTTGTATTGCTAAAATTACTTCCTGTTATTATTACAGACATTCCTGAAGTACCGGAATTAGGACTTATAGCCGTTACGCTTGTTTTTGTAGCTATTGAAGGTTTACTATCACTTTTGGAGCACGACGTATTTAAAATAATCGTGAGGATAATACTCATAACAGTAACTAATCTTTTCATGGTTTTGTAATTGTTTAATTGTTTAGTAGGCCCTATTTTTTAATTGTTTTAATTCAAAGTAGACATAATTGGATTAATAGCCTTAATTTGAGTATTACTTAGATAGTCCGCATTATTTACAAAAGTAGGCACAAGCATAATGGTCGTCAATAACATAAAATGGTTAGAAGATTATGTAATATTAAATGCATTTACTTTCTACACTTTATATAATTCGAGAACAGATGCACTTTCTCCATTAAATAAATCGCGCTTTAAATAAAAGGAGCATTATATTCTAACATTTAGATGTTAGTATTGCTTAAAATTTGTTTCGCCGGTAAAAAAATAGAACTAATATGCTTTCATATGAACATTGGCAATTAATTTTTATGGGAATGGTGGGTATGATCATGCTTTTTACCGGTATGCAGTTCTACCAAATGAGAAGTCGTATATACGGATATTATTTTCTTTATATGCTTTTTTGGTTAATATACTTTTACCTTCACAACCGCGAATTAGAACAAAGTTTATATGAATTTTCACGCGTTGGTCCTCCAATGGCAGCGTACATCATGTATTTTTTATTCGCAATTTTATTAATTGATTTCCCGACTTTACAACCACAAGTATATAAAGCTCTTATAATAACCTGTTATTTTCTTTTCGGTTATATCATATTTGATTTTATATTATGTTTTATTTTTAAAGCATTTACTGTTCACGAATATTTACATCACCTGGTAAGGCTTTATCTTATTGTATTTTCCATTTATGGCATATCCAAAGTTTTTAATGTAAATAATAAGCTTACAGTTTATTTTCTTATAGGCTCTTTTATGGTTGTAGCAGGTAGCGCCACTGCTATGATTTTAAGCATCATTAAATTGGATTATTATGTATTAGAACCACTTTTTTACATGCAAGTTGGAATCGTACTTGAGTTACTTTGTTTTTCGCTTGGCTTAGGTTACAGGCAAAAGTTAATAACAGAAGAAAAAGCAATAGTTGAGCAGGCTCTTATTGTAGAAAGAAAACAACATCATATAGAAAAATTGGAAGCAATAATAGAAACCCAACAAAACGAAAGGCGAAGAGTAGCTTCAGAACTTCATGATGATTTGGGACCAGGATTAACTACAATCAGGTTTCTTGCAGAAAAAATATCCTTTGATGTTAATAAAAACACAGTGTTTAATGATTTAAGCATAATATCCAAAAAATCCGGTGAATTAATTGATAACATGCAGCACATAATATGGATGATGAATAAAACAAGCATTAAACTTGATGAACTCATCAGTTATATCAGAGCTTATAGCTTTCAATATCTGGATGAAAATAATTTAAACTTAATTTTTAAT